>NZ_CP126889.1:0-1390000 GCF_030246845.1 Enhydrobacter sp. | reverse complement strand
ATCCGTCCGTCCTGAAGGTCGAGGAGCGCCCGGTTCCCGAGCCTGGGCCGGGCGAAGTCGTGATCAGGGTCGGTGCCGCGGGCGTCAACTTTCCCGACGTGCTCATGGTGGCCGGCAGCTACCAGCACAGGCCCGAGCTTCCGTTCACGCCCGGCGTCGAAGGCGCGGGCGCGATCCACGCGCTCGGTGCCGAGGTCGCGGGCTGGCGCAAGGGCGACCGCGTGATCTTCGGCGTGCGGCCCGGCGCCTTTGCCCAGTTCGTCAAGGTTTCGGTCAAGAGCCCGTTGCTGCGCCTGCCCGACGGCTGGTCCTATGCCGAAGGCGCGGGTTTTCGCGTCGGCGCGCAGACCGCCTATCATTCGCTGGTCCATCGCGCCCGGCTGGGGGAAGGCGAGGTGCTGCTGGTGCACGGGGCCTCGGGCGGCGTCGGGCTCGCCGCCGTGCAGCTCGGCAAGCATCTCGGCGCGCATGTGATCGCGACCGGCAGCGACGATGCCCGTCTCGCCGTCGTGAAGGCGCACGGCGCCGACGAGGTCGTGAATTACCGCACAGCCGATTTCGTGGCCGCGGTGAAGGCGCTGACCGCCGGCAAGGGCGCCGACGTGATCTACGATCCGGTGGGCGGCGAGGTGCTGGAGAAATCGATGCGCGCGGCCGCCTACGGGGCGCGGCTGCTGGTGGTGGGGTTCACCTCTGGCGGGCCGAGCCGGATCATGTCCAACCATGTGCTGATCAAGGGGCTGTCGGTGCTGGGGGTGCGGGCCGGCGAGACGGTCCGACGCCTCTCGCCCAAGCTGGGACGGGACTACCTGGAAGAGCTGCCGCGGCTCGCCGCCCTCGGTGTCATGCGCCCGCACATCTCGCACCGCTTTCCTCTCGACCGGGCTGCCGACGCCTTCCAGGCGCTCCTCGATCGCAAGGTCGTCGGCAAGGTCGTGCTCGAGATGGAGGCAAGCTCATAAGAGCGTGCCACGAACGAGAAACAGATCTCGCGCTCCGGCCACTGCTGTGTAATCCCGAGCGCAAGCGAGGAACCCTTGGTCGGCGTTGCGAAAGATCCCTCGCTGCGCTCGGGATGACACCATTCTGGAATTTACTTGATCGTCACCTGGTGCGTGATCTTCTCGCCGTCGGTAACGGTGACGTCGTGGAAGCCGAGCAGCTTCAGGAGATCGAAGAAGGTCGCATCCTCGGCGACGGTATGCTCCTGGAAGAAGGGCGAGGTGCGCGACATGGTCGTCATGTTGGCGAGCAGCGCCCGGATCCGGTAGACCGTGTTCAGCTCGCCCGACTGCAGGCCCACGATGATCAGGTGGTCGCCCTTGTCGCCCTTGGCGAACACGGCATAGGGCACGCGATAGTTCGACTGCAGCGTGCCCTGCGACACCACCGTCACGAACTGGATGCGCTCGGCGCGGCCGGCACCCTCGATCGTCTTGAGCTGCGAGGTGTAGGTCTCGGTCGAGGTCGGCTTGGGATAGTAGTAGCCGACATAGCGGCTCTCGCCGTTCGCCGGCACTGGCTTGACCGTGGCCGTCGTCTTGGTCGTCTGTGCCCACACCGGCGCGGTTGCCAAGGCGAGGAAAAGCCCCGCCACGCTCGCCCATTTGTTCATTGCCTCACTCCCCTGCCGCTTCGAGATCTAGAACAGGGTATAGCCGCCATCGATGACGAAGTCGCGCCCTGTCGTGTATCGCGTGGCGTCGCTCGCCAGATAGACCGCGATCGGCCCGAAATCGCCGCCGACGCCCCAGCGCCGCTCGGGGATGCGCGGCATGACGTTGCCCGAGAACTTGGGGTTGGCGAAGGCGTTGGCCGTCATCTCGGTCTCGATCCAGCCCGGCAGGATCGAGTTCACGGTGATGTTGTAGCGGGCGAGCTCGACCGCGAGCGCCCGCACCATGGCGCAGACGCCACCCTTGCTGGCGCCGTAATGGCTGGAACGGGCGGCCCCTTCGATCGCCGCCGTACTGGCCATCGCCACCAGCGAGCCGCCCTTGCCGCGCTCGACCATGTGCTTGGCCGCTGTCCGGAAGGTGAAGAAAACGCCGTCGAGATTGACGCGCAGGACGCGGCGCCATTCCTCGTAGTCCATCTCGAGGATCGAGCCCTTGCCGCGGCCCGAGACGCCGGCGTTGGCGACGCAATTGTCGACATGGCCCATCACCTTCAGCGTCTCGGCGAAGGCGGCCTCGACCTGCTTCTCGTCGCCGACATCGACGGTCTGGGCATGGACCTTGCGGCCGTGCTTCCTGAGCTGGGCCACGGCCTTCTCGTTCTTCTCCACGCGCGTGCCCCAGATGCAGACATCGGCGCCCGCCTCGGCCAGCGCATCCGCCATGCCGAGGCCGATGCCGCCATTGCCGCCCGTCACCAGCGCCACCTTGCCGGTCAGATCGAAGCCCCTGTAGGCCATGCTCTTCTCCCAAACGAAAACCGGGCGGATCAAAGCCCGCCCGGTCTCGACCGTCAACGCAAGCCGAGCTCAGTTCAGCCTGTCCGTTTCGACCAGCACAATCTCGGCGTCCTCGCTCGCCTTGAGCTCGATCTCCGGCTCGTCGACCACGGCGATGCCGTCGCGTGCATTTGCGGCGACAGGCTTGCCGTCCCGGCCCACGACCTCGATCCTGCCCTTGGCCGGCACGAGATAGGCGGGCTTGCGGTCGAGCTTCTGGCGGATCGACTGGCCTGCCTTCAGTGTCCCGGCGAACAGCGTCCCATCGGCATAAAGCGGGATCGCGCCCTCGTGGCCGCGGCCGGAGGCCAGCGGCACCAGCTTGCCGTCGCGCGCCTCGGCCGGGAACTGTACGGTCTCCCAGCGCGGCGGCACGCCTTCCTTGTTGGGCAGGATCCAGATCTGGAACAGCTCGGTCTCGGCCTGCTCCATGTTGTATTCGGCGTGCTGGATGCCGTTGCCCGCGCTCATCACCTGGATCTGGCCCGCTTCGGTGCGGCCCTGGTTGCCCAGATGATCCTGATGGGTGATCGCTCCCCGGATGACATAGGTCACGATCTCCATGTCGCGATGGGGGTGCGGCGGGAAGCCGGACTGCGGTGCGATGCGGTCGTTGTTCCACACGCGCAGCGCGCCCCAGTGCACCCGCGCCGGATCGCGATACTCCGCGAAGCTGAAATGGAAGTTGGCGTTGAGCCAGCCGTGGTTCGACTTGCCCAGTTTCTCGAAGGGCCTGCGTTCAATCATGGGATACCTCTCGGCCCCCGAGATGGCCCCCTGACCGCATGGGATCAAGTTTCGGATTGGTAAGCGCGCATTCTCCTCCTTCCCGCGTCGAAGCGCGGGGCGGAGCTACGGGCCGCGATGGCCGCCATCCTGCAGATGCTTGCTGCCGAACCATCCCCAATAGACGCGATGGTGTTGGATGAGTCCATCCTTCAGCTCCATGACCTCGACCAGATCGAACTGATCGCCGTCCGGGCCGACGCGGGGATATTCCCACATCAACCGGCGACCATCGGTGAAGAAGCCGTGGCGATGACGTTTCCTTTGCGGCGGCTGGGTCCTGAAGACCTTCTCGACGAAGGCGCGCAGGTCCGCCTTGCCCTGCACCACGCCGCTGTCGGAACCCAGCAGGTGGCGGACCAGCGGGCTTTCAAGCGTGCAGTCCTCGGCATAGAGGGCGAGGGACGCCTCGATATCCTTGCGGCCGAGCGCGTCGTCCCAGGCATGATAGATGCGCCGCGCCGCCTCGATGGCGGCGCTGTCGTCCGGCTGAAGATGGTGCTGCGTGTCCATGGTCCGTCCTCCTTCCGTGAGAACCCTGCCGGGAAACGGCTGTACGATGTTTCGCCGAAATCCGAAATGAAGCTACCGTCCCTCGCGCCACCAGGCACTGCCGAGCGCCAGCAGGAAGGCGACGGCGACGAGGATACCGGGCAGGAGCGGAGTCTGGTTGATGCCGGTGACGGTGTAGCCCTCGTTGCGACGCAACCCGATCCAGTCGGTGCCGCCGGCGGCGCGGCCGGGCCGCACCGAGCGGATCTCGGGGTTGGGATGGTCGCTGAGCCAGATCAGCGCGCCGTTCGAGGCCTCGACCAGCGGCTTCAGCTTCTGGTCGGTGGCGCGCACATCGGAGAATTCCAGCGGATCGGGATTGCCCACGGCGGCGACGGTGCGCAGCGTTCCGTCGTCGAAGCGATAGAGGCCGGGCTTGTCGACATCGACCACGATGCGGCCGAGACCGGGCTCGACCTCGGTGAGCTTGAGCTTGCGCTGGGCGCCGCCGTTGGGCGGTGTGCCGGGCGCGGTCATGGTGACGTCGGGGAAGGTGGCGGCCAGTGTGCGGCGCGTGATCTCGATATGGCCGCCGACCGCCTTGGCGCGCAGCGCCTCCTCCTCGAGATCGGGTTCCTTCATCAGCCAGTGCGCGGTGCGGCGCACCAGCTCGGGCTGCGGCCCGCCGCCGTCGATGCCGCGGTTCCAGAGCCAGAGCTGGTCGGACAGGACCTCCGCGACACGGCCCTTGCCCACGCGGTCGAGCACCACCAACGGCTGGTCGTTGGCGCCGGAGAGAATTGTATGGCCACGGTCGGCATGGGAGGTGACGACGCGGAACCAGCGGCCCCATTGCGGCTCCTTGCCGGGCGCGCCCTCCTGCGGCAGGTCGGCCGTCACCGGATGGCGCCGGCCGATATCGGTGACCTTCGGCTTGAAGCCCTGCTCCAGCACATCGCCGGTGGGCGAGGCCGGCAGGATGGCGCCGAGCGGCGAGCGATAGAGCGAGCGCTGGGTGGCGAAGACCGGACCGACGGAGACGAGCAGGGCGCCGCCTTCCTTCACGTAGTCGGCGATATTGCGGAAATACTCGCGCGTGATCAGGTTCCCCGACTCGTAGCGGTCGAAGATGATGAGGTCGAATTCCTTCAGCTTCTGCTCGAACAGCTCGCGCATCGGGAAGACGATCAGCGACAGCTCGCGCACCGGCGTGAAGTCGTCCTTCTGCGGCGTGCGCAGGATGGTGAAGTGCACCAGATCGACGGCCGGATCGCTCTTCAGGAGATTGCGCCACGCCCGCTCGCCCTGATAGGGCTCGCCCGACACCAGCAGCACGCGCAGGCGATCGCGCACGCCGTTGATGGTGAAGATGGCGCGGTTGTTGTCGAGCGTCAGCTCGCTCGGGCCGGGCGCCGTTTCCAGCTCGACGATGTTCTCGCCGGGATTGGTGACGGTGAGCGGAAGCTCGACCGGCTTGCCGACCGGCACCTGCATGCGGCGCACGACCTCGCCGCCCACCGTCACCGTCACCGGTGCGGTGCCGCCGGCGGGATCGTCGACCTTGAACTTGGCCGTCACCTGGTGGCCGACCACGCCGAAGCGCGGCGCCTGCTCGACCGTGATCAGCCGGTCGCGCTCGCCTTTCTTGCCGGCGATCAGCGCATGCAGCGGCGCGCCGCCCAGCTCGGGCGGCAGCGCGGGCGGCACGTCGTGGACCTGGCCGTCGGTCAGCAGCACGACGCCCGCCAGGCGCTCCGGCGGCACGTCGACCAACGCCGACCGCATCGCCTCGATCAGCCGCGTGCCGCCGGGCCGCTCGCTGCCGAGCTGGATATGCGAGGGCGGCAGCACGGCTTCGCGCACCTCGAGGCCCTGCTCCTGGCCGAACTTGCGCTTCAGCATCTCGCGCGCGGCCTGGACCTGCTGGCGACGGTCGCCGATCGACATCGAATCGCTGTCGTCGACCATGATCTGCACCACGTCGGCGATCGGCTTGCGCTTCTCCTCCACCAGCGATGGATTTGAGAGCGCGGCCAGCACGACCGCCACCGCGCCCAGCCGCCACAGCGTGCCGCGCGCGCCGGCGCGCAGGCCGGCCAGCACCAGCAGCAGGCCGATGCCGCCCAGCACCGCCAGCACCGTCCAGGACAGCAGCGGATCGAAGGCGACGGAGACGGCCGACGACATGTTCATCGGCGCAGCCTCTGCATGATGTCCTGGACGTGGACGGCGTCATCCTTGTAGTTGCCGGTCAGCGCCACCATGACGAGGTTCACGCCGAAGCGGAACGCCATCTCGCGCTGCGTCTCGCCGCCTGGCGAGACCGGCAGGAGGCCGCGGCCGCGCTGATCGATCGCCCAGGCGCCCGCATAGTCGTTCGAGCCGATCATGATGGTGGCGACGCCGTCGTTCACGCGGCCGTTGCCCGCCTCGATCCAGATCTTGCCGCCCTGCCAGCGGCCGGGCATGTCGGACAGGAGATAGAACGACTTGGTCAGCACGTAGTCCGACGGCATGGCGACCAGCGGCGGCAGCTCGATCGCGCCCAGCAGCCGCTTCAGGTCGGGATTGCCGTTGGCCGGCCGGTCGAAGCTCATCTGCTGGTCGCGGGTGTCGACGAAGACGATGCCGCCGGTCCGCAGATAGCGATCCAGGGCGGCCGATGCGCGCGGCGACAGGTTGGGCTGGGTCGAGGTGATGGGCCAGTAGATCAGCGGGAAGAGGCGCGGCTCGTCGCGGTCGAGATCGAGGCCGACGGGATCGGCGGGCTCGACTGAGGTGCGGCTGCGCAGCACCTCGCTCAGCCCTTCGAGGCCGGCGCGGCTGGTGTCGTCGACGTCCTTGTTCCCCGTGACGATATAGGCGAGGCGCACGTCCAGCGCACCGCGCAAGGCTTCCTGTTCGGACAGGGCGGGCGGCGCCTTGTCCTCGTTCGGGGCCGCGGCGGTCTGCACCTGCCGCTCGCTCGACGAGGTGGTCTGCGCCTGCGCATTGGGCGGGCTGGCGAGCAGGCCGACGAGCGCCATCAGGACGGCTGCCGTCGCTGCACGGCGCAGCCGGACGGCGCGCGGCAGCATTCCCCGCAGCCACAGCGAGATCAGGAAGTCGCTCAGCAGCAAGATCGTCGCCACAAGCAGGCACCAGCGCGACAGGTCGGTCTCGCCGCCCTCGGACAGGCGGTCGGTCGCGACTCCCGCGGGCAGCACCAGCGGTTTGGGAACGTCGACATGGTCTCCCAGATTGAACGCCACATGGGCGTTCTCGTCACCATAAAGACCGGGCGGCGTGGTCGGCTTCGGCCTGAAGGTTCTGTTCGCGTCGGCCGGCAGCATCTGCACGCCGGCGGGCGGCGCGCCGAGCCGGCCGAAGCCGTCGAGCGTGCGCCAGGGCTTCAGCGCCTTGTTGACGCCGTCGCCCGCGATGCCGCGCGACAGCAGCACCAGCCGCTGCAGCATGTCGACGAAGAGCCCCGAGAGCGCGAGGTTGCTCCAGTTGGTGTTGGCGGTCGTGTGTACCAGCACGAGATACCCCTTGCCGCGCTTTTCGGCGGTGACCAGGGGCGTGCCGTCGCTGAGGCGCGCCCAGGTCTTGTCGCTGAGGTCGGGCGTGGGCTCGGCCAGCACCTGCTGGGAGATGCGCACGTCCTTCGGGATCGGGATGCCGAAGAACGGGCTGTTGGACGGGAAGTCGGCGAGCGTCGCCGGCGTGCCCCAGCTCATGACGCCGCCCAGCGAGCGATCGCCCAGGCGAAGCGGCACAGGCACGAGATTGTCGCCGCCTGCCGCGAGGTTGGGGCCGGCGAAGCGCACGGCCACGCCGCCCTGCTCGATCCACTTGGCGATCTCCTCGCGGTCGTGGGGCGAGGGCGCCGAGCTGTCGGGAATCAGCAGGACCGCGGTGTTGTGCGTCACGACCTTCTCGCGATCGCCGATGCTCAGGCTCACATAGGGCTCGAGCGCGCGCTGGAGGAAGTAGACTTCCTGCAGCAACGGCTGGCCGCTGGCCGCGGCGCGCTCGCCCAGGATCGAGACCGGCCGGCGACGGCTGCGCTCGTCCAGTAGCACTGTGCTGCCCGCGCCGCCCTGGCCTTCGATGTCGAGGCGCGCGATGCGGTTGCGCAATTCGACCGGCGCCGCCAGGACGCCTTCGCCCCGAGTGCCCGTGGCCGGAAAGTCGAGGTCGATGCGGGCCACGACGCGGCCCTGCTCGTCCTCGGCGCGGACCGCGGCCTTGCGCGGGCCGTTGGCCTGCGGCCGCAGCGCGTGCACCTTGAGATCGCGGCCCTCGGCGTCGGGCGGCAGCAGCACCAGCGGCATCGTCGCCTGGTCGGGCAGCACCACCTCGAGGCCGGAGAACCGGCGCAGCCGGGTGCTCAGCTTGTCGGCGCCCGCATCCTCGAGGCCGTCGCTCAGCCACACGGCATAGGCGTTGGCATCGACCTGCATGCGGTCGAGCTGATTGACCGCGGCGGCGCGGTCGGTCGGCCAGGGCTTGGGCCGCATCGCGCGCAGCAGCGTGCGCGCTTCCTCGGGTCGCAAGGCGCCCTGCTTCATCGCCGGCGCATCGACCGGCGCGGGCGCGGTGCCCATCAGCACGACCGGGCGCCCGCCACGCTCGGCGCGGTCGATCAAACGCTCGGCGTGGGCGAGGCGCGCCGTCCAGCCCGGCGCCGACGCCCAGCCGTCGTCGATCACCAGCAGGAGCGGTCCCTTGCCGGGAAGATCGGCCTGCGGATTGAGGATGGGCTTTGCCATGGCGACGATCAGGGCGATGGCGAGCAGGAGCCGCAGCAGCAGAAGCCACCACGGCATCTTCATCGGCGTCTGCTCGGTCGGCTCCAGCCCCATCAGGAGACGGATCGCCGGAAAGCGCACCAGCCGCGGCAGCGGCGGGATCATGCGCAGCAGCCAGTAGATCACCGGCAGCACGAGCAGCAGCGCCAGCATGCCGGGGGCTGCGAAGGCGAAGGCGCCGAGGCTCAGCATGGTCCACGCGTGTGTTCCCATCCTTCGAGACGCGGTCCTGTAGACCGCTCCTCAGGGTGAGGTCTTACTTTGGCCTCATCCTGAGGAGCCGCGCGCAGCGCGGCGTCTCGAAGGATGGCAACGCGAAGAATCATCTCAACCATCAAGCCGCGTTCAGGCGACGCAGGTCGGCCATCGCCAGATAGAGGGAGAGGAGCACTGTTTGCGCCGGCCGGTCGGTGCGATGCAAATGGACCGTCCAGTCGGCGGGGCGCGCCAGTCGCTGCAGTCCCTCGCGCTGGGCCGCAAGGCGGGCGCCGTAGGCCCCACGCACGGTCTCGACGCGGCGGATGGTGTGCTGGCCCTCGGCCTCGAGGCCTTCGAACTTCACATGACCGTTGAACGGCAGATCCTCCTCCGCCGGGTCGAGGATCTGCACCAGATGGCCGCGCACACCGGCACTCGCATAATGACGCACGACGGCCTCGATCCGGTCGAGGGGATCGAGCCAGTCGGACACCAGGACCACGGTCCCGTACGCCGGCAGCGGCACAAGCGGCGGCAGGCTGGAGGACTTGGCGGCGTCCTTTTGCGTCTCGGCGAAAAATGCTTCGGCCATGCGCCTGACGGCGATCCGGCCGGATCTCGGCCGCATGCCGCCGCCCAGGATCGCGATGCGTTCGCTGGCATCGGTCAGGAGATTGGCGAGCGCCAGCACGATCAGCTCGGCGCGCTGGACCTTGGTCTCGAGATTGCGCAGGGAGGCGTAGTGCATGGACGGCGAGGCGTCGCGCCACAGCCACACGCTGGCGGCGGCTTCCCACTCGGTCTCGCGCACGAACAGGCTGCGGCTGCGCGCGCTCTGCCGCCAGTCGATGCGGCTCGCGCTGTCGCCGTCGCGATATTGGCGGTACTGCCAGAAGGCGTCGCCCTGGCCCACCCGGCGGCGCCCATGCACGCCCTGGATGACGGTCGCCGCCACGCGATCGGCGGCCACCATCAGCGCGGGCAGGGTGCCGGCAAGTTCGAGCGAGCGGTTGAATGTCGATTGGGCCATCAGGTCGGGCGCCGCAATGCCTAGGCGAGACGCGCGCACATCTGGCCGATCACCGATTCGACCGTGATGCCTTCGGCGCGTGCGGAGAAGTTCACCGCCATGCGGTGGCGCAGGATCGGCCCGGCCAAGGCCGCGACATCGTCGACCGACGGCGCGAGGCGGCCCTGGATGATGGCGCGGGCGCGACAGGCCAGCATGAAGGCCTGGCTGGCGCGCGGTCCCGGTCCCCAGGCCACGCGCTGGCGCACGACATCGAGGTCGGTCGTCTCCGGGCGGCCAGCGCGCACCAGCTTCAGGATGGCGTCGACCACGCTCTGGCCGATCGGCAGGCGGCGGACCAGCGCCTGGGCCGCCATCAGATCGGCCGGCGTCAGCGCCTGGCTCGCCACCGGCACGTTGGCCCCGGTCGTGGCGATCATGATCTGGCGCTCGGCCTCCTCGTCGGGATAGCCGACATCGACCTGCAGCAGGAAGCGGTCGAGCTGGGCCTCGGGCAGGGGATAGGTGCCTTCCTGCTCCAGGGGATTCTGGGTCGCGAGCACATGGAAGGGCAGCGGCAGATCGTAGCGCTTGCCGGCCACCGTGACGTGCCGTTCCTGCATGCTCTGCAGCAGTGCGGATTGCGTGCGCGGGCTCGCGCGGTTGATCTCGTCGGCCATCAGGAGCTGGGCGAACACCGGCCCCTGGATGAAGCGGAAGGAGCGCCGGCCGGCATCGCTTTCCTCCAGCACTTCCGAGCCCAGGATGTCGGCCGGCATCAGGTCGGGCGTGAACTGGATGCGTCGGGCGTCCATGCCCAGCACGGTGCCGAGCGTCTCGACCAGCTTGGTCTTGGCGAGGCCCGGGACGCCGATCAGCAGCAGATGGCCGCCCGAGAGGAGCGCAACCAGGGTTTGATCGATGACAGCCTGCTGGCCATAAATGACCTTGCCGATGGCGGCACGGGCGGCACGCAACTGACCGCCCAGCCGCTCGATATCGGCCAGGGCGGCTTGGGCGTCGGCGTCGGTGGCGGTCGATGTGTCGGGGGCCACGAGGCGCTCCTGTTGTCGGTGGGATCGAAGCTGAGGGAAGCCCAGAATTGAGGCCGGAACAAGGGCATGACGATTGACGAAATTGTGCGCCGGGTGCGGCAACGGAGCGCCCGCCTGGCATCGGGCTTGCCGGTCGATCCTGCGCCTCTCGGCAGCGACCTCTCCCTGAGCGGCATCGCCGCCGTTCCCCAGAGCTGGCGGCCGGCCTCGGTCCTGGTGCCGCTGGTCAATCGCGCGCCCGACATAACCGTGCTCCTGACCCAGCGCACCGACGACATGCCGAGCCATGCCGGCCAGATCGCCTTTCCCGGCGGCCGTCGCCAGGCGGGCGATGCCGACGCCGTGGCGACGGCATTGCGCGAGACCGAGGAGGAAGTGGGGCTTTCACGGCAATTCGTGGACGTGATCGGCGCCATCGATTCCTACCGCACCGGCACGGGCTACGAGATCACGCCCATCGTGGGTGTCGTCAGCCCGGGATTCACCCTCCATGCGGATCCGCGCGAGGTGGCGGACGTGTTCGAGGTGCCGCTCGAGCACTTCCTCGACGAGGTCAACCACAAGATCGGCAGCCGCATGCACAACGGCCACGAGCGACGCTACTACGCCATGCCCTATGGCGAGCGCTACATCTGGGGGGCGACCGCCGGTATGCTGAAGAACCTGCACTTCATCCTGACTCGTGCCGGCTGAGCCCGAAGGGAAAGCGCCATGCGCATCGTCTTGTTGGTGATCGTCCTGGTGACGGCGCCGACCGTAGCCTTCTTCCTTTGGGCCTGGGCCGTCAAGATCAAGGAGGAGCGCAAGCTCGCCGGCACCCTGCCGGAATGGCAGGACCTGCCGCTCACCTGGCTGGCGATCGCGGGTCTCGTCTGCGTGATCGTGGGCATGCTGGTGATGTTCTTCACCCAGAGCCAGGGCTATGGCGGCCTCTTTGCATCATGACGCCAGCCGGTCGCCTCCCACCCGCAACCTGGATGGATGACGGCCCGGCGCGACGCCTGTTCGAGGCGCTCGGCACGGCCGGGATCGTGACCCGCTTCGTCGGCGGCTGCGTGCGCAACGCGGTGCTGGGACGGCCGGCCGACGACATCGACCTTGCGGTCGACAGGTCGCCGGAGGCGGTGATGGCCGCGCTCGAGGCCGCCGGCATCAAGACGATCCCGACCGGCGTGAAGCACGGCACGGTGACGGCGCTCGCCGACGGTCGTGTCTTCGAGCTCACCACGCTCAGGCGCGACGTCGAGACCGACGGCCGGCGCGCCGTCGTCGCCTTCACCGACGACTGGATGGAGGACGCGGCGCGCCGCGACTTCACCTTCAACGCGCTCTATGCCGATCCCGACGGCACGCTTTACGATCCGTTCGACGGCCGCGCCGACCTGGTCGCGGGCCGCGTGCGCTTCATCGGCGATCCCGACCGGCGCATCGCCGAGGATCGCCTGCGCGTCCTGCGCTTCTTCCGCTTCCATGCCTGGTACGGGCGGCCACCGCTCGACGGGCCGGGCTTCGATGCCTGCCGGCGCAATGCCGGGACGCTCGGCGCCCTGTCGGCCGAGCGGGTCGCCAAGGAGCTGCTGCGTCTCCTCGAGGCGCCAGCGCCGGCCGATGCGCTCGAGGCGATGGTCGAGGCGGGCGCGCTCGATCGCTGGCTGCCGGAATATGCCGGCACCACGAGGCTCAGGGCCCTGATCGCGCGCGAGCCCGCGCCCGACAGGTTGCGTCGGCTGGCCGCGATCCTGTCGCGCGATGCCGACGCGACGGCGATCGGCAAGCGGCTCCGGCTCTCCACCCAGGATTCGCTCCGGCTGGACGTGATGCTGGCGCGCGAGCCGGCGCTCGATCTCTCGGGCGGCCCGCGCGCCTGGCGGGCGGGCATCTATCGCCTCGGCAACAGGCTCTACATCGATCGCCTGCTGCTGGCCGCCGACGCGCCGGGCGACTGGCGGGCCGCGCTCGCGCTGGCCCAAAGCTGGACGCCGCCCGAGCTGCCGGTGAGCGGCGGCGATGCGCTGAAGATGGGCCTGGCGCCCGGTCCGCGGATCGGCGCCTTGATCTCGGCGGTCGAGGACTGGTGGGTGGCGGGCGACTTCGCCGCCGATCGCGCCGCCTGCCTGGCCGAGCTCCAACGTCGCGCGAAAGCATCGTGACCGCCGCCGCATGATCCGGCCGGGGCTGACCTTGCTGCTGTGGCTCGCGATCGCGGCCATGGTGATCGTGAACGACGTGATCGGCGACACCTGGATCGCGATGGCGCTCTCGGTGCGGGCCGTCGAATGGTACAAGGTGCTGGTGCCGCTGCCCTATGTGATCTCGATGGCGATCATCCATGCGCGTCGCACCACCGGTCCGCGCTGGTTCGAGGCGGCGCTGCTGGCGGCCCTGCTGTGGCCGCCGTCCACCGCCTTCGTCGATTATCTCTACGGCCGCCTCACCTTCGGCACCGGGCCCGCCGCCTTCCTCGACCGCTTCGCCTTCTGGTGGAGCGCGCCCTATCCACTGCTGATGCTGGCGTTGCTCGTTTCCCCGTTGCTGGCGGGCGGGGCGCTCAATCAGCGTCAGGCATAGCGACGATGTTGGCGGAGAGGGGCCGGCCTTCGGTCCATGGCTCGGTCAGGCCATGCTCGTTGAAGATGTGGATGCGGTAGTCGAGAGCGCGCAGCAGCTTCAGCAAGGCGTCGGTGCTCGTGCCCTGGCATTTGAGTGCGTCCTCGTTGGCCTCGACGAGCAGGATTGGCCGCGATCTCGACAGAAGCGTCCGGCCGCCGGTGAGCACCTTCACCTCGGCGCCTTCGACATCGATCTTGATCACGTCGGTGCGGCCGAGCGCCAGGCGCTCCTGCAGGCCGTCGAGCGTCTCGACGGCGACGGTCTGGCGCACGACGGCGATCTCGCCCTCGTAGGCGTAGATGAAATTGCCCAGCGTGTTGTGCAGGCCGTGCCGCCCGGGCGCGATCAGCAGCTCGGCCGTGCCAGGCTCGGCGGCGAGCGCGTGCGGCACGACGGTGACGTTGCCGAGGCTGTTGCGTGCGATGTTGCGCTCGAGGATGCGACGCTCGCGGTCGCTGGGCTCGACGGCGATCACGCGGCCGGAGCCTCCGACGCGGCGCGCGGCGAACAGGGTGAACAGGCCCTCGTTGGCGCCGATATCGACGAAGGTCATGCCGGGGCGCAGCGTCCGGCGGAGGAAGGCGAACTCGTTGGGCTCGAACGAGCCGGCGACATAGACGCAAAGGCTGGTGTCGGTGCCGAGCGCCGTCTCGATCCGCGTCTTTTCCAGCCATGGCACGACGAGCGGGACCTTCAGCCCTTTCTCGAGCGCCCCTTCCCACAGCGCGCCGCGGCGCAAAGCGAGCCACTGGCGCTCGACGTAGAACTCGCCGGCGAACGACCAGCCCGCAGTCGGCGCACTGCGCGGCCGGCGGCAGAGGCCGAGCGCGTAGAGCCTTCCCAGGAGCGGTGCATGCAGGAGAAGCCACCGCCCCATCCCGTCGAGCAGGCGGCCGATCATGCGCATGGCTAGGGCCAGCGCGCTTCGGGTGGCATCGACATCAGGATCGCCTCGACATTGCCGCCGGTCATGAGTCCGAACTTGGTGCCGCGGTCGTGCAGCAGGTTGAACTCGACATAGCGGCCGCGGCGCACGAGCTGATGCTCGCGCTCGGCCGTGGTCCAGCTCTCGTTCATGTGCCGGCGCACCAGCCTGGGGTAGACGCCGAGGAAGGCGTCGCCGACGGCGCGCGTGAACGCGAAGTCGCGGGCGAAGTCGCCGCTGTCGAGATAGTCGTAGAAGATGCCGCCCACGCCGCGCGGCTCGCCGCGGTGCGGCAGGTAGAAGTACTCGTCGCACCAGTCCTTGAAGCGCGGATAGTAGCCGCTGTCGTGCGCATCGCAGGCGGCCTTCAGCGCGGCATGGAAATCGCGCGTGTCGGCCTCGTTGGCCGTCATCGGCGTGAGATCCGCGCCGCCGCCGAACCAGGCGCGCGTGGTCACGATGAAGCGCGTGTTCATATGGACGGCGGGCACGCGCGGCGAGCGCATATGGGCCACCAGCGAGATGCCCGAGGCGAAGAACCGCGGATCCTCCGCCGCTCCCGGGATCTGGGCGCGGAACTCGGGACTGAATTCGCCATGGACGGTCGAGACGTTGACGCCCACCTTCTCGAACACGCGGCCGCGCAGGATCGACATGACGCCGCCGCCCCGATCCTCGCCGTTCGGGCCGCGGTCGCGCTGCCATTCCTTGCGGGCGAAGCGGCCGGACGGCAGCTCGCGGTGCGTTCCCGTGAGCTCGGTCTCGATCTGCTCGAACTCGGCACAGATGCGGTCGCGCAAATTCTCGAACCAGGCGCGCGCCTGATCCTTGCGCTCGGCGATTGTCTTGTCGGGTGGCAGGGGCGTGGGACCGGCCGGCCCTGTGGCATGGCGTGAAGGCAGGGTCATGAGAGAGCGGCAAATCCCTTCGTCTGGCGCAGGCCCTCGCTCAATACCATTGTCGCGGCCAGGGCGACATTCAGCGACCGCGCGCCGCGCTGCAGGGGAATGCGCAGCCGCAGGTCGGCAGCATCGTGCACGTCCGGCGGCACGCCGGCGCTTTCGCGACCGAGCAGCAGGATATCGTCCGGCTGGAAGGCGGTCTCGGGGAAGCGTTCCGCTCCCGCCGTGGTCAGCAGCACCAGCCGGCCGGTCGGCCGGTCGCGGTGGAAGCTGTGCCAGGAGGCGTGGCGGGTGATCCGAGCCAGGCCGTAATAGTCCATGGCCGCCCGCCGGATGCGCCGGTCGTCGAGCGGAAAGCCACACGGCTCGATGATCTCGAGCGGAACCGCGAGGCAGGCCGCCAGGCGGATGAAGGCCCCGAGATTCTGGGGTATATCCGGCTGGTAGAGGGCGAGACGCATGGCATCCTTTCTACCGCCGTCCGCGACGCGGAAGGGCTTTCATGCGGCACGCTGTCACAGCGCACGATGGTTCGTACCTGCGACCAACAGAGCCTTGAAACAAAAGGCGCTTTCTCGTCTATAAGCCATAACTCCTCGGGGGACCTATCGAGCAATGGCTTCAAGCAGCATCCCGGCCGGCGGTCACGTCGATCCGACACGGCGCGACTTCCTGATGGTCGCGACGGGCGCCATGGGCGCCGTCGGCGCCATCGCGGTGGCCTGGCCCTTCATCAACAATCTCAATCCCGCGGCCGACACGCTGGCGCTCAGCACCGTCGAGGTGAACGTGAAGGCGATTCCGGTGGGCCAGGCGATCACGGTGAACTGGCGCGGCAAGCCGGTCTTCATCCGCCACCGTACCGAGAAGGAGATCAAGGAGGCGGAGGCAGTGCCGCTCTCCGAACTGCGCGATCCCGAGACCGACGATGCGCGGGTGACCGACACCGCCAAGAAGGTGCGCCGGGAGTGGCTGATCGTGGTCGGCGTCTGCACCCATCTCGGCTGCGTGCCGCTCGGCACCAAGCAGGGTGATCCGCGCGGCGAGTACGACGGCTGGTTCTGCCCCTGCCACGGCTCGCAGTACGACACGTCGGGCCGGATCCGCAAAGGCCCCGCACCCCTGAATCTCGCGGTTCCCGACTATCTCTTCACGTCCGACACCCTCGTTCGCATCGGCTGATCGCCTCGCCGATCGCCACTGGAGCTCGCAGCAATGGCCTCGTCTCACGGCGCTCCGCCGGTCTTCAACAACAAGGTGATCGCCTGGATCGATCACCGCCTGCCGATCTTCTCCTATCTGGAGAAGGAGTATCACACCTTCCCGACGCCGCGGAATTTCAACTACTTCTGGAATTTCGGCGCGATCGCGACCGTGATGCTGGTGCTGATGATCGCGACCGGCGTGATCCTGGCGACCAACTACACGCCCAACGCCGACATGGCCTTCAACTCCGTCGAGCGCATCATGCGTGACGTGCCGTCGGGCTGGTTGATGCGCTACATGCACATGAACGGCGCGTCGTTCTTCTTCATGGCCGTCTACATCCACATCTTCCGCGGCCTCTACTACGGTTCCTACAAGGCGCCGCGCGAGCTCCTGTGGATGCTGGGCGTGGTCATCCTGCTGCTGATGATGGCCACCGCCTTCATGGGCTATGTCCTGCCCTGGGGGCAGATGTCGTTCTGGGGTGCGACCGTCATCACCAACCTGTTCTCGGCCATTCCGGTGGTGGGCGAGTCGATCGTGACCTGGCTGTGGGGCGGCTTCGCCGTCGCCAACCCGACGCTCAACCGCTTCTACGCGCTGCACTACCTGCTGCCGTTCGTGATCGTCGGCGTGGTGGCGCTGCACGTCGTGGCGCTGCACGTGCACGGCTCGAACAACCCGCTGGGCATCGACCCGAAGGGCCCGCAGGACACCGTGCCGTTCCATCCCTACTACACGATGAAGGACGGCTTCGGCGTCATCTGCTTCCTGATCATCTATGCGATCTTCGTGTTCTTCATGCCCAACGTGCTGGGCGACGTGGCGAACTACATTCCGGCCAACCCGCTGGTGACGCCCAACGAGATCGTGCCCGAATGGTACTTCCTGCCATTCTACGCCATCCTGCGCGCGATCCCCGACAAGCTGGGCGGCGTGGTCTGCATGTTCGGCGCCATCGCCGTGCTGTTCGTGCTGCCCTGGCTCGACACCTCGCGCGTGCGGTCGTGCAGCTTCCGGCCGATCTACAAGTGGTTCGTGTTCGTGCTGGTCGCGGATACGTTCCTGCTGGGCTACTGCGGCGCCCATCCGCCGGAGGGCTGGTACGTGCCGGCGGCGCGCCTCGGCACGGCCTACTATTTCTTCCACTTCCTCGTCCTGCTGCCGGTTCTGGGCAAGATCGAACGGCCGCTGCCGTTGCCATCCAGCATCGCCGAAGCGGTGCTCCAGAAGAAGGCGATCTGAGCCGATGTCCATCAAGCTTTCCCCGAACAAGCTCATCCTGGCGGGCGCGGCCGCGCTCATCGCCTTCTCGGCCGGCACGATCGCCACTGCTGCCGAGGGCACGCCGCCGCTGCCCAAGCACGAATGGAGCTTCCAGGGCCCGTTCGGCACCTACGATCGCGCCGCCGCCCAGCGCGGCTTCCAAGTCTACAAGGAAGTCTGCTCGGCGTGCCATTCGATGGAGCTGCTGGCCTACCGCAACCTCGAGGAGCTCGGCCTCACCGAGAACCAGGTGAAGGGCATCGCCGCCGACTTCCAGGTGCCCGATATCGGCGACGACGGCTCGGCGATCGAGCGGCCGGCGCGTCCCTCGGACCATTTCAAGAAGCCGTTCCCCAACGAGCTGGCAGCCGCCGCGGCCAACGGCGGCAAGGCGCCGCCCGACCTCAGCGTGATCATCAAGGCGCGCGAAGGCGGGCCGAACTACGTCTATGGCATTCTCACCGGCTACGTGCCCTACGAAAAGCTGACGCCCGAGCAGATCAAGGAGTTCAACGTCCAGAAGGACGACCATTTCAATACGTACTTCCCGGGGCATCGCATCGCGATGCCGCCGCCGCTCGAAGACGGCCGGGTGAACTACGTGGACGGCACCAAGAACACGCTGCAGCAGGAGGCATCCGACGTGGTCGAGTTCCTCGCCTGGGCGTCCGAGCCGCATCTCGAGGCGCGCAACCGCACCGGCGTGCGGGTGATCCTGTTCCTGCTGGCGATGGCCGGCCTCATGTACGCGGTGAAGCGCGCGGTCTGGGCCGACGCGCACTGAGCGCGGATCGATTTGTCCGACAGGACGCGCGGCCTCGATGGCCGCGCGTTCCTTTTTGGGGGCACGTTTCCCCGCTGTCCGTGTCTCGCTGCAAGTCGTTTGTGACTGCCGCGGTTTGGGCTACCATCGATCCGGCAGCAACGGAGGGGAGAATGACCAAAGCAACCTCGATCGTGATGCTCGTGGTGGCCGGCCTGCTCTCGGCGTGCGACCGCCCCTGGACAAGTGCGGAGAAGGGGGCCGCGGCCGGCAGCGCGATCGGCACCGGCATCGGCCTCGTCACCGGCGGCAGCTTCGGAACGGTGGTCGGCGCCGGTCTGATCGGCGGCGCCGTGGGCTATCTCGGCGGCACGGCCATCGACAACAACAAGTAGGGAGGGGGCGGCCATGAGAGGGGCAATCACCGTCGGCGTTCTCGGTCTGCTGGCTTTGGGACCCGCAGCCCGGGCCCAGGTTCCATCGCTCAACTTCGAGCAGGCGGTGTATGTCACCTGCCGCGAGGCGCAGGCCATGCAGCCGGAGGCCCGCAAGCGGCTGGCGATCATGCTGGCGGAGCATTCGGCGCGCTATCGTGGTGTGTCGCTTCCCAACGACGAACGCGGCGGCCAGCTTGCGCTGCTGGTGCGCGGCGGCTGCACGCTCGCGCCCGACGCCTATCTGTTCACGGTGATCGACCGGGCGATCCAGGCCGAGAGGGACAAGCTGCCCAAGAAATAGCTCAGCCCCGTCGCTGCCGCCGCTCGATCGCCTCGTGTCGGGCGATCAGCCTGCGGGCGCGGTCGACGACCGGGATGTCGATCATCTTGCCGCCGAGCGAAAAGGAGCCGCGGCCTTCGGCGGCCGCCCTGCGGTCGGCCTCGATCAGCTTGCGGGCGCGGGCCACATCGTCGGCCGTCGGCGTGAAGGCCGCGTTCAGCGCCGCCACCAGGCCGGGATGGATGCAGGTCCCGCCCGAGAAGCCGAACCGGCGTGCCCGCTCGGCGCTTCGGCGATAGGCATCCGGATCGGAATAGTCGGCCACCGTCCCCAGAATGCCGATCATGGGCACGCCATGGGCCTGGGCCGCGAAGGCGACCAGGCGCTTGGGCAGCTCCAGCGTCTCGTCGCCGGGAACCGAGCCGGTTTCGAGCGCAAAATCCTCGCCGCCCAGCATCAGCGCCACGAGGCGCGGTGCATGCGCGGCGATGTCGTTCACCTGCGCCAGCGCGCGTGGATGCTCGATCATGCCGCCGAATCCCACACCGCCGACCGGCATGCCGCGCTCGCGCTCGAGGTCGCTCACGACCTCGTCGAGCAGCCTGAGATGCTGCACGCTCTCGGTCTTGGTGACGAAGAGCGCCGACAGTCCTGGCCTTACCGCCGCCTCGATATCGGGGATGGCGAGCCGCAGCGGCCGGTTGATGCGCACCGCGACGTCGGCGCCGCCGCGCGCGACCTTGTGCATGGTTTCGGCCAGCATCGCCCGCGCGCCGGGCTTTTCCGGCGGCGGCACGCTGTCCTCGAGGTCGACCAGCACGCAATCCGCGCCGCGCTCGTGCGCCCTGTCGATGAACTTCGGCACGTTGCCCGGCACGTAGAGGATCGAGCGCCAGACGGGCGCGGCGGGGCGGTTGGCGGTCACTTCTTCCTTCCCTTCGAGATCACGCCGGCCGCGCAAAGCTTCGTGTACGCCGCTTTGCCCAATAGCGGCTCGAGCAGCATCTCGTTGTGCTCGCCGATCGCCGGCGCGGCCCATTTCAGCGCGCCCGGCGTGCCGGACAGCCGCGGCACGACGGGATGTGTGGGCAGCCCGCCCATCTCGGCGTCGGGGATCTCCACCAGCGCCTCGCGCTCCAGCACATAGTCGTCCTGCACGATCTGGGCGATGTCGTAGACGGGACCGATCGTGACGCCGGCCTCGTCGAAGTAGCGAAGGTTCTCCGCGAGATCGCGCTCGCCGATGAAAGCGCCGATCAGGCGGTCGAGCTCGACGCCGTTCCTGACGCGCTCGATGTTGGTGGCGAAGCGCGGATCCTTGACGAGCTCGGGCTTGCCGATCTTGGCCAGCACGCGCTCGGCCATCCCCTGCGTGGAGGCCGAGAGGCACACCCAGCGCCCGTCCTTCGTCCGGTAGACGTTGCGTGGCGCGGCGTTGGTCGAACGGCTGCCGGTGCGCACCTTCACTTCGCCCGTGAGCTTGTAGTTGGCGGCCTGCGGTCCCAGCATCGAATACAGGGGATCGAACAGCGGCAGGTCGAGCACTTGTCCCGTACCGCCGTTCACCTCGACCTCGCGCAGCGCCACCATCACCGCGCCGTAGCCGTTCAGCGCCGCCATGCAGTCGGCGAGATACATCGGCGGCAGCACCGGCTCGCGGTCGGCGAAGCCGTTCATCGAGGCGAAGCCGCTGTAGCCTTCGATCAGTGTGCCGAAGCCCGGCTTGTGGCGGTAGCGGCCGTCCTGGCCCCAGCCCGAGATGCGCACGATCACCAGCTTCGGATTGAGCCGGTGCAGCTCGGCGGGCGCGAGGCCCATGTCCTCCAGCACGCCCGGCCGGAAGCTTTCCACCAGGATCGCCGCCGAGGCGGCGAGCCGGCGCACGATCGCGCGCCCTTCCTCCGAGCGCAGGTCAAGCGCGATGCTCTTCTTGTTGCGGCTATAGACCTTCCAGGCCGTCTCGACCCCTTTCACCCGCCACGAGCGCAGCGTGTCGCCCTCGGGCGGCTCGACCTTGATCACCTCGGCGCCGAAATCGGCGAGCTGCAGCGTGAGGACGTTTCCCGCCACCAGCCGCGACAGATCGACGACGCGGATGCCGTTCAGCGGGCCGGGCGCGTGCGGTGTGAAAGATTTCTTTGCGGGATGTTTGGGCATCTGGAAGAGAGAGTGTCATCCCGAGCGGCAGCGAGGGATCTTTGGGCAGCGGCGCGAAAGATTGCTCGCTACCCCACGTGCTTTTTCACGAACTCGAGCGTCCGGCCCATAGCCTGCTTGGAGGCGGCTGCATCGTAGGAGCCGCGCTCGTCGCAGTGGAAGCCGTGGTCGGCGGGATAGTCGAAGACCTGCACGTCGGGGTGGAGCTTGCGGATCTCGTTCACATGCTCCATCGGGATGTGCATGTCCTTGTCGCCGAAATGCATCATGGTCGGCGCCTTGGGCTTCTCGTTCTTGGTGCCGTAGATACCGCCGCCGTAGTAGGCGATGGCGGCGTCCGGAGCGAGCCGCGTCGCCGAGAGCCAGGTGATGGTGCCGCCCCAGCAGAAGCCGGTGACCGCGACTTTCTTCGCGCCGCGCTTCTTCAGCTCGGCGATCGCCGCATCGACATCCTGCACCGGCTTGTCGAGCCCGAGCTCGGTTACGTACTTGCGGCCTTCGGCGATCGTGTCGGGCGTGTAGCCGAGCTCGATGCCGGTCTTGATATGGTCGAAGAACCTGGGCGCCAGCGCGATGTAACCGTCGGCGGCGAACTTGTCGGTCACCGCCTTGATGTGGTGGTTGACCCCGAAGATCTCCTGGATGACCACGATGCCGCCGCGCGGCGTGCCCCTGGGAATGGCGAGGTAGGCGCCGATCTCGCCGGCGGCCGACTTAAGACGGATATCTTCACCCATGAGAAAACCTCCCGGTTGCGGGCCGCATCTGACATGGTAATCCGGCGCTGTTCAACCCGTCCGCCCGCAGAGCGAGCGCATCAAGGCCAGACATGTACATTCCCAAGCTGTTCGAAGCATCCGAGACCATGGGTCGCGAGATCATGCGGGCCCATAGCTGGGCACTGCTCGTGACCACCGGTGCCGATGGTACGCCGTTCGCCAGCCATCTGGCGCTGCTGTGGCAGGAGGACGGCAGTGCACACGGACACCTGATCGGCCACATGGCTCGCGCCAACAGCCACTGGAAGCTGTTTGAAGGCGCGGCCGACTCGATGGCCATGTTCTGGGGGCCGCATGCCTATGTCTCGCCGACCTGGTACACGCCGGGGCCAAAGGTGCCGACCTGGAACTACCTCACGGTCCATGCCTACGGCAGGCCCGAGATCATCGACGACACGAAGGGCGCCCTCGACATCCTGGCCAGGCTTGTCGCGACCTACGAAGGAGAGGGTCCCGATGCCTGGTCGATGGACCGCCTGCCGCCCGGCAATGCCGAGGCGCAGAGCAGGGGCATCGTCGCTTTCCGCATGCCGCTTTCCCGCATCGAGGCCAAGGCCAAGCTCAGCCAGAATCGCGACCTCGAGGACCGCCATCGCGTGATTGCGCAGCTCGAAGCAAGCGACAGCCAGGAGGCGCAGGCGACGGCGCTCTGGATGAAGAAGGTGCTGCCGTGACGTTTCATCGGAGCGCGGCACGAACAAGAAACATCAGGCATCCAACCCGTGTCGTGTCACCCCGAGCGCAGCGAGGGATCTTGCGCGGCGCCGACAAAGGATCCCTCGCTCGCTTCGCTCGGGGTGACACCTATTTTGCCGTGCGCAGATTCGTCCCCGAGAGGCTATCCCTGGCCGGTGGCGAACTCCAGTGGCGCATTTTCTTTCGGCTTCCAGCGCATGAGCGCAACTGGAGTTGCGCGCTCCCTTGAGTCGACTTACCCGTCGATCACGGCCATGGCGTCCATCTCGAACAGCCAGCCCGGTTGGGCGAGGCGGCTGACGAAGATGAAGGTGCTGACCGGCGGCGAGGCCGTATCGACATAGCGGTCGCGCACCTTCTGGAAGGCGGTCCGTTGCTCCTGGGTGACGGAGGCGACGCAGTAGTTGTTGATCTTGACGAGGTTCCTGAAGCTGCCGCCTGCCGCCTCGAGAGCGGCCGCGAGATTCCTGAACACCTGCTCGACCTGCGCGGCGAAGTCGCCCTCTCCGACCAGCTTGTCGTTGACATCGTGCGGCACCTGGCCCGCGATCAGCACGAGCTTGCCTGCTGTCACCTCGCAGATCTGCGAGTAGCCCGCGCGGCGCGGCATGGTCCTGGGGTTGGAGAAAGAAACGGTCATGTGCAAGCTCTGTGGCAGAAGCCCGAAAGGGCTTCGCACCCTCCACCCTGCGGCCGCGGAGGTAAAGAGGCCGCGGCTCAGACGTTGAAGCGGAAGTGGAAGACGTCGCCGTCCTTGACGGCGTAGTCCTTGCCTTCGAGGCGAAGCTTGCCGGCGTCGCGCGCGCCCGTTTCGCCGCCCAGCGCCACGTAGTCGTCGTAGGCGATGGTCTCGGCGCGGATGAAGCCCTTCTCGAAGTCGGTATGGATCACGCCGGCCGCCTCGGACGCCCGGGCGTCACGGCGCACCGTCCAGGCCCGGGCCTCCTTCGGTCCCACGGTGAAGAAGGTGACGAGATCGAGGAGGGCATAGCCCGCGCGCACCACGCGCGCGAGGCCGGTCTCCTCGAGGCCGAGATGGCCGAGATACTCGGCCTGGTCCTCCGGCGAAAGCTGTGCCACCTCCGCTTCGATGGCCGCTGAGATCACGACGGACGGAATGCCGCGCTCCTTCGCCCACGCTTCGGCCTTGGCGCTGTGCCGGTTGCCCGTCGCCGCCGAAGCTTCCTCCACGTTCAGCACGTACATCATCGGCTTGGCGGTGATGAGCTGCAGCCGCGCGAACACCGGCTGTTCCTCGGCGGTGAGCTCGGCCGCGCGCGCGGGCTTGCCGTCGCGCAGCGCCTCGAGCGCCTTTTTCACGACCGGCGCCTCGACGGCCGCTTCCTTGTCGCCGCCCTTGGCGCGTTTCTCAAGGTTGGGCAGGCGTTTCTCGACGCTGTCGAGGTCGGCCAGCATCAGCTCGGTCTCGACGATCTCGGCGTCGCGCACCGGATCGACGCTGCCCGCCACATGGGTCACGTCGCCATCCTCGAAGCAGCGCAGCACATGGGCGATGGCGTCGACCTCGCGGATGTTCGCCAGGAACTGGTTGCCGAGCCCTTCGCCCTTGCTCGCGCCTTTCACCAGTCCGGCGATGTCGACGAACTCGAGTTGCGTGTTGACGATCTTCGCCGACTGCGCGATGGCGGCGAGCTTGTCGAGTCGTGGATCGGGCACGGCGACGCGGCCCACGTTGGGCTCGATGGTGCAGAAGGGATAGTTGGCGGCCTGCGCCGCCTGAGTGGCGGTCAGCGCATTGAACAGGGTCGACTTGCCGACATTGGGCAGGCCGACGATACCGCAGTTGAAACCCATGGCTTACTCTTCGAGGGACAGTCTGGCCGGCAGGCCGGGCGGCGGCGCGAGATTGGCGACCCGACTCATGTATTTCTCGTCGCCTCTGGCCGTGCCATCGGCCAGCAACGCCGATTCCTCGGCGAGCGCCGTCAGGAGCTTCGGCAGCCAGCCCTCCTTCGGATCGCGCTCGTCGGGCTCGAAGTCGCGCAGCACCCAGTGCAGGACCAGATCCTTGTGGCCGGGATGGCCGATGCCGATGCGCACGCGGCGATAGCCGTTGCCGACATGGGCGTCGATGTCGCGCAGGCCGTTGTGGCCGCCGGCCCCGCCGCCCTTCTTCATGCGCACCCGGCCAGGCGCGAGATCGAGCTCGTCGTGGAAGACCACGACGCGGTCGAGCGGCACCTTCAGGAAGCGCACGGCCTCGCCGACCGCCTTGCTCGATTCGTTCATGTAGGTCATCGGCTTCAGCACGAGCGTACGCTCGCCGCCGAGATGGCCTTCCGCCATCTCGCCGTTGAAGCGCGCGCGCCAGGGCGAGAAGACACGGCGGCGGACGATCTCGTCCACCGCCATGAATCCGACATTGTGCCGGTGTCCCGCATAGCGCGGCCCGGGATTGCCGAGGCCGACCAGCAGCAGCATGGGAAGGGCGGGGTGCCGCGACCCCGCTTACTTCTTGGCCGGCGTCGCAGCCGCAGGAGCGGCGGGCGCCGCGCCGGCGGCCGGCGCCGCGGGAGCGGCAGCGCCTGCGGCCGGCGTCGCCTCGGCCGCCGCCGGAGCAGCCGCCTCGGCGGCCGCCTGCGCCGCCGCCTCGCGCACCACCGTGGGCGCGGCGATCGACGCCACCGTGGCGTCCCGCTCGCGCGTCACCATGCGCACGCCCTCCGGCGCCTTCAGCGACGAGATGTGCACGGAATGGCCGATCTCCAGGCCGGTGAGATCGACCTCGAAGAACTCCGGGATCAGGTCGGGCTTGGTGCGCACCGTGATCTCGTGCATGACGATGTTCAGCACGCCGCCGCGCTTGATGCCGGGCGATGCCGCCTCGTTCCTGAAATGGACGGGCACCTGCACGGTGATGATCGAATCGGGGCCGATGCGCAGGAAGTCGAGATGCAGAGGACGGTCGGTCACCGGATCGAGCTGCACGTCGCGCGGCAGGACGTCGACATTCGTGCCCTCGACGTCGATCTGGAGCCGGTGGTTGAAGAAGCCCTCCTTGTGCATCTCGCGCTCGATCGCCTTGGGCTCGACCGCGATCATCAGGGGGGCCTGCTTGTCGCCGTAGATCACGGCGGGGATCAGTCCTTCGCGACGGCTGGAACGGGCGCCCCCTTTGCCGGCCCGGTCCCGCTTCTTCGCGACGACCTTCGTCGTCTCTGCCATTTCAATTTCTCCTGTGGTTCTGTCGTTGCTCTCTCTTCATCGCGGCGTGGCCTCCAGGGGTGCCGAGCGCCGGATCTCCGTGTACTCCTGCCGAACGGGCCTTAGTCGAACAAGCTCGATACCGAGGTCTCCTCGGAGATGCGCTTCATGGCTTCGGCCATCAGCGAAGCGATGCTGAGCGGCCGTACGTTCGATGACACGCGCACCGCCTCGGTCGGCTGGATCGAATCGGTGATGACCATCTTCTCGATCGGCGAGGCGGCGACGCGGGCGACGGCGCCACCCGACAGCACGCCGTGGGTGACGTAGGCGCAGACCGACTTGGCGCCGTGGTCCATCAGTGCTGCCGCGGCATTGCAGAGCGTGCCGGCCGAATCGACGATGTCGTCGATCAGGATGCAGTCGCGGCTCTTCACGTCGCCGATCACGTTCATCACCTCGCTGACGCCTGCGGCCTCGCGGCGCTTGTCGATGATGGCGAGATCGGCCTCGATGCGCTTGGCGATCGCCCGCGCCCGCACCACGCCCCCGGTGTCGGGCGATACCACGGTCAGGCTGCGGTTGCCGAGGGTCTCCTTGATGTCCTTGGAAAAGACGGGGCCAGCGTAGAGGTTGTCGAGCGGGATGTCGAAAAAACCCTGGATCTGGCCGGCGTGGAGATCCAGGGTCAACACCCGATGGGCGCCGGCGTTGGTGATCAGGTTGGCGACCAGCTTGGCCGAGATCGGCGTGCGCGAGCCGGTCTTGCGATCCTGCCGGGCGTAGCCGTAATAGGGCATCACCGCGGTGATGCGGCGCGCCGAGCTGCGGCGCAGCGCATCGATGGTGATCAGGAGTTCCATCAGATGGTCGTTCGCGGGATAGCTGGTCGACTGAATGACGAACACGTCCTCGCCGCGCACATTCTCCAGGATCTCGACGAAGATCTCGTTGTCGGAGAACCGCTTGATGTTCGCCTTCACGAGCGGCAGAGCGAGCTTGGCGGAAATCGCCTCCGCCAGCGGCCGATTGCTGTTGCCGGTCAGGATCTTCATGGAATCGCGTCCCTCACGCCGGGCAGGTTCGCGTTAAGTCGTTGATAACAAACGACAAAACGGCCATTCCCGGCCGCGACGCGGCGGAACATACCAACCGTTGCGCGTGCTGTAAACGGCTGCAATAGCGCAGCCTCGGCTGGCGCGCGCCCCTCTGCGACCAAAAAAGGCCGCTCCATGGGAGCGGCCTCAGGCCGCTGACAAACCCCGTCGATTTTTCAGCGGGGTTTTTTGTTGATGGTGTTGGAATTTGATCGGATCAGGCCGGAACGGGGATAGGCGCCATTGCGAGAGCGATTTTCTTGATGTTCTGGGCAGCGGCAGCCAGCAAGCACTGGCAGGCCACGGCGAGGAGACCACGGAAGCGGGCATAGCGGTGGCCGTGGAGTTGCTTGGCATCAGCGAAGGAGCGTTCGACCGTCTCCTTGCGTCGCTTGTAGATGCGCTTGCCCCAAGGGGTCAGCCGATGAGCGTCGGTGCGCTCGCGAACCTCGGCCCAGACATGACGGGTAATCAGGCGCGTTGCGTTGGCGCTGGACGTACAGGAAGCGAGCAACGGGCAGGCTCTGCAAATGGCCGGATCGCTGGTGTAGTGTCGATATCCGGTGCGATCGGTGGTGGCGTAGGTGAGAAGCTGGCCCTGCGGACACCGATAGCCATCCACCTCTGCCTCATAGTGGAAGGCCTTGTTCGGCATCATGCCGGATCGCGGCGGCGTCGGTCGGCGATAGCCGATCACGCCCAGTACACCGCGCTCCTCCAAGCCCTTGGCAATGCCAGTGGTCGCATAACCGGCATCGAGGCCGACGGCGCCGACATTGAAGTCGAAGCGGCGGCGTTGGCGGTCGAGGCGGCCGAGATACACGATGGAATCATGCACGTTGGCGGGCGTCGCATAGGTGTCAGTGATGATGCCCAGGCGACCATCGACCGTGCGGTGGTCGAGATAGAAGAAGCCCTTCGGCTTGCCGTCACGCACCATGTAGCCGCTCTCCGGATCGGTGCGTGAGACCTTGGTCTCCTTCTCGATCGGCTGGCGCGCTTTGTCCTTCAGCGGCTTCTTGCCGTGCGCGGCACGATCCTCCCCGATCGCTGCATCAAGCGCATCCCAATAGTCCGAACGCGACTTGGCGACCACGGCAACGTCATAGCGGTTCTTGTTGGCGTTGGCCTTCAGGTGCGTCGAGTCGGTGTACAGCACCGTGCCATCGACCAGGCCGTGACGGATCGCCTGCTCCACGATCGCATCGAAGATGTCCTGCGCGACCGACGTGTCGTTGTAGCGCCGGCGTCGGTTCTGCGACAGCGTCGAGGCGTCGAATACCGGATCGGTCAGCTTCAGCCCCAAAAACCAGCGATAGGCGATGTTGACCTCGATCTCGCGCACCAACTGCCGTTCGGAGCGGATCCCGAACAGGTAGCCAATGAACAGGGCCTTGAACATCGCCACCGGATCCAGCGGCGGGCGCCCATTGTCGGGGCAGTAAAGCCCCGCCACACGCTCATGGATAAACGAGAAATCGATCACCGCTTCAATCTTGCGGAGCAGGTGATCCTTCGGAACCAGACCCTCGATCGCCACGAGTTCGAGTTCGATCTGTTGCGGTAGCGCCTTCTTCAGCATACCGCCTTGAATCAAAAACCCCTGGCAAATGCCAGGGGTTTGTCAGCGGTCTGGGCCGCTCCATGGGAGCGGCCTTCTTCTGTGCTCGCGTCGCGGCGATTACCTGCCGGGAACGGTCGCCGTTTGCGACGGCGGGATCGGTATGCCGCCCCGCTGCAGGATGTCCTTCAGCTCGGCGATGCCGGCCGCGTAGTTGCCCTTGCGGCAATCCTCCAGCGCCATCTCGGGGCCGACGTTCTTGCTGTAGGCCGACGTGCCGTTGTACTTCGACCACTGGGCATGGAGCCTTTGACATTCGGCCATGCTCTCGCTCGGTGATTGCGCAAAGGCAGGGGCGGCGAGGCCAAGGGCGATGGCGGATCCGGCGATCGCGGCCGCGCACTGAAACAGGGAACGCTTACTCATGCGATGGGTACCTCCACTCGGACTGAGATCCGGACGTGGGGCGCGCGTCGCGGATCGACGAGCGAGAAGAATTGCCCGTCGCATTCGAAAATAACGTGATGTTACGCCACGTAGACTTGTCGTCGCCGAAGTGCGCAAGTGTTCCGCATGCCACTGCGTTCTGGTGCGTGACAGCCACGTTTCAGCAACGCGGCGACATCGTGCATCATCAACCGTGCGGATTGATGACGAGCGAGGTTACGACCGGCCCCACAACCGTCGCGTTGCGATATCCGCGCCTTCGCGGCAGCTCCTGAGCTTCGCCCAGACGACATCCTCGGCGACCAGTTCCGATCCCGCGAAGGTGCCGAAACCGCAGTCGCTGGAGGCGATGACACGGCTGCGCTCGCCGACCGCGTCAACCGCCTCGCAGATCCGATTCGCGATCACTTCCGGATGCTCGACGTAGTTGGTCGTCGAATCGATCACGCCAGGCAGCAGAAGAAGCTCCGGCGGCGGCCTGTTGCTCTTGAGCGCGGCATATTCGTGCTGATGCCGGGGATTGGCGAACTCCAGGCTGAGCGCGCCGACACGGGCCTGGTACAGCACCGGCAGAATCTCCCCGAGCGGGATGTCGTGAACGTGCGGCCCTTCGTAGTTGCCCCAGCAGCAATGCAGGCGGATGCGCTCGCGCGGAATGGCCGCCAAAGCCTCGTTGAGCGCCGCGACGTGCATCTCGGCGATCGCGAGGAACTCGGCGACTGTCTTGTCGTGGAACAGGACCGTGCGTTCCATCGCGAGGTCGGGGGCATCGATCTGCAGCACGAAGTCGCGAGCGATCAGCTCGTACTCCTTGCGCATCTGGCGGGCCAGCGCGAAGACGTAAGCTTCGTGGCTGTCGTAGTGCGCATTGAGGAGCGTCGTGGCGATGATCCCCGGCGATGCCGCAGTCATGAAGGCGTCGACAGGCGGCGCGGGGAGGCGGTCCAGCGTCGCGCGAAACATGCGGCATTCCTGCTGCGCGGCGCCGAGGTCGTCGTAGACTACGTCGGCGATCGCCTGGGGGGCGTTCGACACCTTGCTGCGGCGGGGAAGCCGCCCGGCCATCCACGCGGCGAAGACGGGAAAGTCGGTGAAGTCGCGCGGCCGCGGGCGCTTCGATTCGCCGCCGAAGCCCTTCATGCGCTGCGCCACGTAAGTCTGGAAGCCGACGCGCGGCTGCTCGCCGTCATTGATCACATCGACGCCGCAGGCGACCTGCCGTTCGACGACATGTCGAACCGCGCTTTCGGCCAGGCGGTGCAGCTCCGCCCGATCCACTGCCTCGCCGGCCTCCTCGCGAATCAGCCGGTCGGCGAGCGCCGGATGGCGTGGGAGGCTGCCGACATGGGTCGTAAGAATCCGGTCCTCGCTGCGACGCATGGAGTGCCTCCCGACATCGAGGTCTGGTCAGTTGGCGTGAGGATCGGCCACGAACGGCCATTGCGTCTTGTCGGCCTTCCCGTAGGGCAGCAACGACCAGTCGGGCACGAGCGCGCCGGGTGCGGCGACGTAGACGACCTCGCTCGCGATCGGCGCGTAGGCGGCATGGAAGTGCTGCATCGACTTCACCACCACGACCTTCTTCGTCGAGGGGTCGACGCCGAGCTTGGTGAAGCAGTCGCGGCTGTGGCACTGGGTGCGCTTGGAATTGACGATCACGGTGATGCCGTCGATCTGTAGCGCCGCGGCGTCGCCGATCGAGCCCACGCTCTTGCGCGCCCCGCCGAATTCGATGGTGACGTCCGTGCCGACCTTGAGCACCCTGGCGCGCGCGTCGACCGGTGGCCCGGACTGGGGACCGAGCTTCCCGCCGAGGCGGATGTCGAGCTCCGCGCCCTCGCCGACCTCGAAGGCGAGCTTTACCGCGCCCGGATCCCAGAACATGCCGATCGCGGCATCCTGGATCTTCCGGTCGAGCAGGGCCTGCAGGATGAAGGTCGAGTCGGAGGCGGCGCCGCCGCCCGCATTGTCCGAAACGTCGGCCAGCACCATGGGCTTGGGCAGGTTGTGGGTGGAGACACGCGCCATCGCGGTGTCCAGCGAGACGTAGGGCGGCTGGGTCTTGTCGCGCATGGCGAAAAATTCCAGGCCGAGCTCGCGTGCGAGCTTTTCCGCCTTGGGCCGGTCGTTGTCGGTGATGGCGATCAGCTTGGAGCCCATCTCCCTGACATCCGACCAGGGAAAGCCGTGCGCGATCGACAGCGAGAGGACGCCGTCCTTGCCTTCCATGGCCGAAAGCTTGTCGACGAAGCCGCGCATCGGCTGGCGCGTGGTGTGGAACACGCCGATCATCCGGCAGTCGAACGCGGCCATCACCGGCTTCGTACGGCCTTCGATCGCGCCCTCGATCACGGTGAAGAGATCGTCGGCGCGCTCGGGGACGTCGATGTGCGGGTACTCCTTGAACAGCACCAGTGCCGTGGCGTCGCGCAGCGTGCCCGCGCCGATATTGCAATGGAGATCGAGCTCGACGCCGACCGGGATGTCGGGGCCGACCACCTTGCGCACCGCGGTCAGCAGGTCGCTTTCGCAGTCGTCATAGCCTTCCGCCACCATGGCCCCGTGCATGGAGAGCAGCACGCCGTCGACCGGAAGCGCGGCCTTGAGATCGGCCACGATCTCGTCGCGGAAGCTCTCATAGACCTTCTTCACCATCTTCCCGGCGGGCTGGGCGAAAGCGCAGAGACTTTCCACCACCTGCCATCCCTTGGCTTCGGCACGGCCTCGCCAGACGGCGAGCGGCGCGCCGAACATCGGCACCTGCTTGCCATAGCTCGCCTTGCGATAGAGGCAGGTTTCCTCGAAGAGCTGATGTCCGGTGGGAATCGACGCGAAGGTGTTGGTCTCGGTGCCGAGGCACGCCGTGAAGATCTTTTTCATGGGCCGCGATCTTGCTAGGCCGCGAAAGCCCTGTCCATCAAAGCTGTTTCAGAGGCACCCAGGTCGGCCGTGCCGAACTGGGCGAAGCGCGTGCCGTCGAGCCGCGTCTCGCCGTAGAGCGAGGCGAAGGGCGAGTTCGCCTCAACGAGCGCGGCCAGAGCCGCGATGCGGGCGAGGCCTTCGCACAGGAAACGCGCACGGCGTTCGGCATCGGGAGATTTGAGCGTCCGCTCGAGCGCCGACACCAGCGGCCGCACGTCGAAGGCCTGCGAGGCGAGGCGCGCCAGCGCGGCAACCGTCTCCATCGTCGCCTCCGGTTGGCGGCCGGCCGCGCGCAGGACGTCGAGCGCCATCACGTTGCCCGAGCCCTCCCAGATCGCGTTCAGCGGCGCCTCGCGATAGAGACGCGCCATCGGCAGATCCTCGACGTAGCCGTTGCCGCCCAGGCACTCGAGCGATTCGTACACCACCTGGGGGGTGGTCTTGCAGACCAGGAACTTCACGGCCGGCGTCAGCAGACGGGTATAGGCCGCCTCGTCCTTGTCGACCGCATCAGCGAGGCGGAACACCAGAGCCACCTGCGCTTCGACCTCGAGCGCGAGGTCGGCCGCCACCGCACGCATCGCCGGCTGGTCGCTCAGCCGCCGCTGGAACACCGAGCGGTTGCGGATGTGGTTCAGCGCCTGGCTGAGACCGAAGCGCATCTGCCCGGCCGAGGCGATGGCGCAATCGAGCCGCGTGAGGTTCACCATCTCGATGATGGTGCGCACGCCCGCGCCTTCGGGTCCGACGCGCTCGGCGTAGGCTGCGTGGAACTCGACCTCCGACGAGGCATTCGACCTGTTGCCGAGCTTGTCCTTCAGGCGCTGGAAGCGGAGCCCGTTCTGCCCGCCGTCGGGCCGGTGGCGCGGCATCAGATAACAGGTGAGGCCGGCCTCGCCCTGGGCCAGCACCAAAAAGGCGTCGCACATCGGCGCCGACATGAACCACTTGTGGCCGCTGATCTCGACATGGTCGCCGACCGTCCTGGCCTCGGTGATGTTGGCGCGCACGTCGGTGCCGCCCTGACGCTCGGTCATGCCCATGCCCAGCGTCACGCCGTCCTTCTCCCACCACGGCAGCGGCCGCGGGTCGTAGCGACGGGACAGGATCCTGGAGCGCCATTTCTCCAGCACCGCAGGCTCCGCCCCGAGGGCGCCGATGCAGGCATGGGTCATGGTGACAGGACAGAGATGGCCGCTCTCGGCCTGCGTCGCGAGGTAGAGCCGCACGGCGCGGCTGGCCATCGGCCCGGCCGGCTCGCTGCCGTCGTGCGCCGAGCAATGGATACCCCAGCCGATGCTCTTGGCCATCAACGCATGGTAGGCCGGATGGAACTCGACGAAGTCGATGCGGTTGCCCTTGGCGTCGGTGGTCCTGAGCCTGGGCGGGTTCTCGTTCGCCACGCGGCCGAGGTCGAGCGTCTCCGCCGAGCCGTAGTCCTTTCCGCAGGCCGACAGGCCGGCGAGATCGAGTCCGCAGCGCGCCGCCGCCTCGGCGAGCGGCCTGTCGCTCAGGAAGAGATCGACGTTGCCGAAAGGCGGCGACTGGTTGAACGAGGCGTCTTCGAGGAATGCCGAGGTCATGCGGACAGTTTGGACCGGATGGCAGGCCGCGCAAGGGCCATCGCCACCCGTCCCGCCGTCCGCTCAGTCCTTGCCCTCGTACTTGAACGACAGCTTCAGCTTGGTGCGGTAAGCCGAGACCTTGCCGCCCTCCATGACGATATCCTGCTCGACGACCTCGGCGACGCGCAGGTCGCGCAGCGACTCGCCGGCCCTTTCCACCGCCGCCTTCGCGGCCTTTTCCCAGGACTCGCTGCTGGTGCCGACCAGCTCGACCACCTTGTAGACGCTCTCGGCCATGGAAGCCTCCCTGGACTCGATGTCATCGTCCCTGTCCGGCGCGGGTCGGGGGGAGGCTCGGCGCCGGATGCTTTCCTTGTGGTGAGGCGCAGCCTATCACGCCGCCGCGAACTTGCCGAACTCCCAGTTGCGGCCGGGAGCGGCGGCGAACAGGGCCTTGGTGTAGTCGTGCCTGGGCGCGCCGAACACCTGCTCGGCCGCGCCATATTCGACCACCCGGCCCTGGCTCATCACGGCGACATAGTCGCAGATCTGGGCGGCCACCCTGAGGTCGTGGGTGATGAACAGCACGGCGAGGTTCAGCCGTTGGCGGATCTCGTCCAGGAGCTGCAGCACCTGCTTCTGCACCGAAACGTCGAGCGCCGAGACCGCCTCGTCGGCGATCAGCAGCTCGGGTTCCATGGCCAGCGCACGGGCGATGCAGATGCGCTGGCGCTGGCCGCCGGAGAACTGGTGCGGATAGCGATCGAGCGCATTGGGATCGAGCCGGACGGTCTCCATCAGCTTGCGCGCCCTCGCCAGGGCCTCGTCGCGCCGGAGGCCGAAGTTCATCGGTCCCTCGATGATCGAATCGCCCACCGTCATGCGCGGGTTGAGCGAGCGATAGGGATCCTGGAAGACGATCTGCACCCGCCGGCGATGCGGCCGCAGCCTCGACGCGGAGATCGTCGCGATCTCGGTCTTGCCCAGGAACACCTTGCCTTCGCTGGGATCGATCAGGCGGGCGATGCAGCGCGCCACCGTCGACTTGCCCGAGCCGGATTCGCCGACGATGCCGAGCGTCTCACCCTTCCTGATGTCGAGATCGACGTCCACCGCGGCCTTCACCACACGGGCCTTCTGGAAGAACGACTTGCCGGCGTAGGTCTTGCCGAGCTTCTCGGTGCGCAGCACCGTCTCGTTCTCCAGCCGCACGCCGCGATGGGCGGGATGGATCGAGGGCACCGACGAGATGAGCATGCGCGTGTAAGGCTGCTGGGGGCGCGCCAGGATCTGCTCGGTCGGCCCCATCTCGACCAGCTCGCCCCAGCGCAGGACGGCGACCCGGTGGGCGATCTCCGCGACGACGCCGAAATCGTGGGTGATGAACAGAACGCCCGTGCCCTGTCCCGCCTGCAGCTCGGCAATCAGCTTCAGGATCTCGGCCTGCGTCGTGACATCGAGCGCCGTGGTCGGCTCGTCGGCGATCAGCAGCACGGGATCGAGCACCAGAGCCATGGCGATCATGATGCGCTGGCGCTGGCCGCCGGAGAGCTGGTGCGGGAAGGAAGCGTAGATGCGCTCGGGCTCCGGCAGCCTCACGCGCGTCAGGATGCCGATGATCTTGGCCTTGCGCTGTGCGGCGTCGAGCTTGGTGTGCGTGCGCAGCACCTCGTCGATCTGCTCACCGCAGGTCATGACCGGGTTGAGCGCCGTCATCGGCTCCTGGAAGATCATCGACATGCGCGTGCAGCGCAGCTCCCTCAGCCGCTCCTCGCCAGCGGCCAGCACGTTCTCGCCCTCGAGCAGGATCTCTCCAGAAACCGGCTTCAGCGCCTTGGCCAGCAGGCCCATGATGGTGAAGGCGATCACCGACTTGCCCGAGCCCGACTCGCCCACGAGGCAGACGATCTCCCCGGGATTGACCGTGAAGCTCACTTTGTCGACGGCATGGACGCGGTCGCCACCGGGAGGAAGGGCGACGCTGAGGTTCTTGACCTCGAGGACCGGCCTCTTGTCGGACATCAATACCTCTCCGCCGTCATCCCGACCGAAGCGCATCGCGCCAAGCGGAGCGATCGATCAACAACAAGAACTCTGCACATCCAGAAAAGACCCCTCGGCTTTCGCTCGGCGTTCGACCTCCGGTCAAACCTTCTTGCTCATCTTGGGATCGAGCGTGTCGCGCAGGCCGTCGCCCATCACGTTGATGGCGAGCACGGCGAGCGCGAGGAAAATGCTCGGATAGAGAATGTTGTGCGGGAAGATGCGGAAGAGGGTGCGCCCTTCCGACATGATGTTGCCCCAGCTCGGCGTCTCCGGCGGAATGCCGATGCCGAGAAAGGACAGGATCGCCTCGGTGATGATCGCCGCCGCCGCCGTGAAGGTGCCCTGCACGATGAGGGGCGCGATCGTATTGGGCAGGATGTGGCGGAACATCAGCGTCCAGGTCGGCGTGCCGACCGAGATCGCGCCCTCGACGTACGGTTCCTCGCGGACCGTCAGCACGATCGACCGGACCAGCCGCACGACGCGCGGCACCTCGGGCACCACGATGGCGAAGATCACCGTGATCAGGCCGGCGCGCCAGATCGAGACGAGAGCGATGGCCAGCAATATGCCGGGAATCGCCATCAGACCGTCCATGATGCGCATGACGATGCCGTCGAGCCAGCGGATGTAGCCCGAGACCATGCCGATGATCAGGCCGAACGCAAGGGACAGCACGGCGACCGCGATGCCGACGATCAGCGAGACCCGCGTGCCGTAGAGAACGCGGCTGTAGACGTCGCGGCCCAGCGTGTCGGTGCCCATATAGGCCGTGCGCTTCAGCGTGGAGCCGTCGTCCAGACGGATCGTGATCTCGGTGCCCGGCTTCTTGTTGCGCACCGCGGGATCGATCCGGGTCGGGTCGATCGTGCCGAGATAGGGCGCAAGGATCGCAATCGCGACCATGACGAGCAGGATGGCGCCGCCGAAGATCACCGCAGGATTGCGGATCGCCAGCAACCACAGCGGCTTGCGCCTGGCCGAGGCCGACGCGATGGCGGCCGAATCGACGGCTTCTTCGATAATCGCGCTCAATAGCGGATCCTCGGATCGAACAGGGTGTAGCTGATGTCGATCAGCAGGTTGATGACGACGTAGACGACGGAGAACATCAGGATCACGGCCTGGATGGTCGGGAAGTCGCGACTCAGCACGGCCTCGACCGTGAGGCGGCCGAGCCCCGGAAGGCCATAGACGGTTTCCGTCACCACCGCACCGCCGATCAGGAGAGCGATGCCGATGCCGATGACGGTCAGGATGGGCACCGCGGCGTTGCGCAGCGCATGGCGCATCAGCACGACGCGGTTGGAGAGGCCCTTGGCGCGCGCCGTGCGGATATAGTCCTCGTTCAGCACCTCCAGCACCGAGGCGCGCGTGATGCGCGCGATCAGCGCGACGTAGATGATGCCGAGGGTGATGCTGGGCAGGATGATGTGCTCGACGAAGCCCCAGAAATCGACCTCGATGCGCGTATAGCCCTGCACCGGCAGCCAGCCGAGATCGATCGCGAAAATGTAGATCAGGCAATAGCCGATCACGAACGTCGGCAGCGAGAAGCCCAGCACCGAGAAGCCCATGACGAAACGGTCGAGCAGCGAGCCGTTGCGATAGGCGGCGATGACGCCCAGCGGGACAGCGGTCGTGACCGCGATGATCAGGGTGCAGATCGAGAGCGCCAGCGTCGGCTGGAGGCGCTGGGCGATCAGGTCGACCACGGTCTTCTTGAAGAAGAAGCTTTCGCCGAAATTGCCGCGCAGGATGTCGCCGAGCCAGATGAAGAACTGTTGCCAGATCGGCAGATCGAGGCCGAGCTTGGTGCGGATCAGGGCGATCTGGTCGGACGTCGCGTTGTCGCCGGCGATCACCGCCGCCGGATCGCCCGGCGTGAGACGCAGCATGAGGAAGACGAAGATCGCCACCACCGCCAGCACGGGGATGATGGAGACGAGACGACGGGCGATGAAGTCGATCATGTGTCCTGCACTTGGGCCGCCGCCCCGATGCGACCCTGGCCGGATCGGGACGGCGGAATTTACGTCACGCTTTGCTGATGTTCCACATCACCGGCACGGGGGCATTGAGCCAGCCGGTGACGTTCTTGCGGGCGACGCCCGGTCCGTACCACTGCCCGATCCAGCCGTACTGCGCGGTCTCCAGGGCGCGGTTCTGCACCGCGTGCGCCAGTTCCTTCGCCTTGGCCGGATCGGTCTCCTTGGTGTAGGAGTCGCGCAGCTTCTCCATCGTCGGATCGGTCGGCCAGCCGAACCACGCCTTGTCGCCATTGGCCGCCATGTAGGTGCAGGAGATCGGATTCAGGATGTCGGCCGCCACGGAGAAGGTGTGGAAGACGTTCCAGCCGCCCTGGCTCGGCGGGTCCTTCTTGGTGCGGCGCGTGACCAGCGTCTGCCAGTCCATCGACTGCATGTCGACCTTGAAGCCGCCTTGTTCGAGCAGGGACTTTGTGACCGGCGCGGTGTTGGTGAGCACCGGCAGGGTGGTGGACTGCATCAGCACGACGGGCGTGCCGTCGTATCCGGCCTCCTTGAGGAGAGCCTTGGATTTCTCGAAGTCCGGCTTGACCAGCATGCCGTTGGGCGCGTCGAAGGCGTTGGGCGTGCCGCAGACGAAGGCGGCCCCGCAGACCTTGTAGTACTCGGGCGAGCCGACGGTCGCCTTCAGATAATCCTCCTGGCGCATGCAATGGAGCGCCGCCAGCCGGATCTTGGGGTTGTTGAAGGGCGGCTGCACATGATTGAGGCGGAGGATGAACTGCTGGCCGAGCGGGTTCCAGTTGACGGGCGTCACGCCCTTGTCGGCCTTGAGGACGGGCAACAGGTCGTGCGGCGGCTGCTCGATCAGATCGATCTCGCCGGCGATGATGGCGTTCACCTGCTGCTGCGGATCGGGCATCTCGATGATCTCGACCCGGTCGACCTTGACCACCTTGCCGCCTGCGAGGCCCGACGGCGCGTCGCTGCGCGGTTTGTATTTCGGGTTCTTGAGGTAGACGTGCTTTTCGCCGGGCTTGGACTCGGCGTTGACGTAGATGAAGGGACCGGACCCGATCTGGCTGCTGATCTGCTTGAACGGATCGGTCTCGGCCACCGCCTTGGGCATCATGAAGGGCACGTTCGAGCTCGGCTTGCCGAGCGAATCGAGCACCAGGCCGTACGGTTCCTTGAGCTGCATCGTGAAGGTCCTGGGGTCGACGGCCGTCATCTCCTTGACGAAGTCCATGAGCTTCTGGCCCATGGTGTCGCGCGCGCCCCAGCGCTTGATCGAGGCGATGCAGTCCTCGGACGTGACCGGCTTGCCGTCGTGCCATTCGAGCCCTTCGCGCAGGGTGAAGGTCCAAAGGGTCTTGTCGGCCGATACCTCGTGCTTGTCGACCATCTGCGGCTTGATGGCGTTGTGCTCGTCCATCGCAAACAGCGTGTCGTAGATGAAGTAGCCGTGGTTGCGCGTGACGTAGGCCGTGGTCCAGATCGGGTCGAGGATGGTCAGGTTGCCGTTCTGCACGAAGCGCAGGACCTTCTTGTCGGCTGCCTGCGGCGCGCCGGCAGCGGCCACGAGGGCGCCCGTGGTCAGAGCGCCGAACGTACGCCTCTTCATCGTCGTCGATTTCATGGAAGCCTCGTTTCTTTATTCTCCCATCGAGGAAGGCGGGACACGCTGCCCGCCCTCGTCGATGGGCACGCGGGGCTGCGCCCGCGTGCCCGACGCGACTTCCTATTTCTTGGTCATGTTCCAGAAGACGGGAACGGGCGCCACCAGCATGCCGTCGATGTTGGTGCGCAGCGCCACCGGCTGGTACCACTGGCCCACATTGATGTGCGTCGGATGGTCGACCCAGTACTTCTGCAGGTCGATCGCGATCTGCTTCTGCTTCGCCGGATCGGTCTCATGGGCGAACGCGTCGCGCATCTTCTCGATGGTCGCATCGCACGGCCAGCCGAACATGGCCTTGTCGCACGAGGCATTGAAGAAGCCCGCCATCACCGGATTGAGGATGTCGGCGGCGACCCACGACGTCAGGAAGGCGTTCCAGCCGCCCTTGTCCGGAGGATCCTTCTTGTTGCGCCGTCCGACCAGCGTCTGCCAGTCCATTGCCTGCATGTCGACCTTGAAGCCCGCCGCCTCGAGCTGCGCCTTGGCGACCGGCGCGAGATTGGTCAGCACCTGCAGGTCGGTCGACTGCATCAGCACGACCGGCGTGCCGTCGTAACCCGCCTCCTTCAGCAGTTGCTTGGCCTTGGCCGTATCGCCGTTCAGCACGTCCTTCATGCCCTCGTCGGTCCCGAGCGGCGTGCCGCAGACGAACGGCGCCTTGCAGACCTTGTAGTACCTGGGATTGCCGATCGTGGCCTTCAGGAATTCCTCCTGGTTGAAGGCGACCATCACGGCATGGCGGATCTTCGGATCGTTGAACGGCTTGAAGAGCGAGTTGAAGCGGAACGTATACTGGTTGCCGAGCGGATTGCTGTCGAACAGCTTGATGTTCTTGTCCTTGGAGAGGAGCGGCAGCAGGTCATGGCCCGGCGACTCGATCATGTCGATCTCGCCGTTCTCGATCGCCGCCACCTGGGTCTGCACGTCGGGCATGGCGATCCACTCGACGCGGTCGACCTTGGCGACCTTGCCGCCGGCGAGGCCGGAGGGCGGCTCGGAGCGCGGCTTGTACTTGGGGTTCTTGACGAACACCACCTTCTCTCCCGGCTTCCATTCGTCGGCCTTGAAGATGAACGGGCCCGAGCCGATCACGTCCTCGACCTTGATCTGGGTGTTGGGATCGGTGTCGGCCGTCTTCTTGGGCATCATGAAGGGGACGTTCGACGACGGCTTGCCGAGCGACTCGAGCACGAGCCCGTACGGTTCCTTCATCTTCATGCGGAAGGTCTTGTCGTTGACGGCCTCGAAGCCCGCGACCGAGGCCATCATCTTCTGGCCCATCGAATCCTTGGCGCCCCAGCGCTTGATCGAGGCGATGCAGTCCTCGGAAGTGACCGGCTGGCCGTTGCTCCAGACCAGCCCGTCGCGCAGGGTGAAGGTCCAGGTGAGCTTGTCGGGGGAGACCTCCCACTTGTCGACCATCTGCGGCTTCACCTCGAACTTCTCGTCCATGGCGAAGAGCGTGTCCCAGACCATGTAGCCGAAATTGCGCTGGATGTAGGCCGTGGTCCAGATCGGATCGAGAATCTTCACATCCGAGTGCATCACCGCCTTGATCGTCTGCGCCTGCGCAGGCGTCGTCGCCGCGCCGAACATGCCGGCGACGCTCGCGGCCGCAAGCAGCGCCGCAGCCGGCCTCCTCAATTCAAACATAGCAACCCCCTCACCATGTCGCGGCCTTGTCATTGCAAAAGTCGAGCCGCTGCGATGACAGTAGCAGTCTCCAGCCCCCCTCTGACAAGCCGATTCAATCGGGTGCGCCCTAGTGTTGCTGCTCGCGGGCCTTGTCGAGCAGCTCCAGGATGCCTTCGACGGCGGCGGCTGCGACAATGTCGCCGAACCCCGCCCACGTGCCGCGAGCGGCCGCCAACGGCACCGGGTTGGCCTGCTCGACCTTGCCGATCTCCTTGCCGGCCGGATCCTTGAGCCGCCAGGTGACGGAAAGCTGGCCGGAACGATCGTCGATCGGCGTCAGCTTGACCGCACCGGTCACGGTGAAGACGTCGGCCGCGGCCTTGTCCATGACGACGATGCGACTCGAGCCCAGCGCCCGTCGCATGCCCGAAAAGAGCTGGCGATTGCCGTCGGAGGGGGCGCCGGTGATCGATCCGACCATGACCTTGATCTGCGGCGGCCTCCGCGCCGCCGGCGCGGCAGTCGGCGCAGGCTTGGCGGCGGAAGAGGCGGCGACGGCTGTCTCGGCGTCCGGCTTGCTGGCGTTCGCGTCGGGCGGCGGCACGGGCGGGACGCTCAGCCCGGCCACGACCTGACCGAGCGAGCGCGCCTCGTAGTCGGGCGGACGGCCCATCAGGGTTGCGACTTGAGGAGCGGCCTGCTGGGCGATGCGCGAGGCGAGCTTGTCGTCGGCCGCGGCATAGTCCTTCGGCTGAATCACCGTCTTGGTCGTGCTCGGCCCCTTGACGCCGTCGGCGCCGGTCAGCGACCAGTCGACATCGATCTCCAGCCCGAGACCCAGCGGCGCGTCGTGCGTGCTCATCACTCCCGTCACGCTCGCCGGCGCCCGGCCCGGCGCGAGGGTGCCGACGATGCCGTAGGCCTGCAGCTCGACCGCGAGCGCCGCCGCGACCCGCTGCCCAAGCACGGTCGGCATATTGGTCGGTGGTGCAATCGCCACATCGGCCTTGTCGTCCTTCGGCGCATAGGCTCGATCATCCGCGCCGTTGTGCGCGAACGGCTTGGGCGTAGGCACACAGGCTGAAAGCGCGAGGGTGGCCAGCACGATCACGACAAGGCGCATGTCGCGATCAGGCCGAGGAGACAGCAGACGACGAGGATGATGAAGTACGGCAAGTCAACCTTCGAGGGCGATGGCCGACAGGCCGCGTCCATAGTCGCGCACGCCCTTCAGGGTATTGCGGCGGTAGCTGAAGAAATCGTCGGCACCGGCCAGGGTGTCGTGCCCGGTCGCGCTGGCCGCCACGCCGGCGCGCGCGAGCCGTTTGGCAAGATAGCCGGCAAGGTCGAACAGGAAATGCCCGGCCCGCGGTGCCGGCCGAAAGAACGCGCCGTTGGCCTCGTCCTGGGCGAGAAAGGGCACCGGAAATTCCGGCCCGACCTCATAGGAGTCGCGACCGATGCAAGGGCCGATCGCCGCGCGCAGCCGTTCGCGCCGCGCGCCCAGCCGCTCCATCGCCGAAATCGCCGCTTCGACCACGCCACCCAGGGCGCCCTTCCAGCCGGCATGAGCCGCGCCCACGACCCGCGCGGCCGGATCGGCAAGCAACACCGGGGCGCAGTCGGCGGCGAGCACGCCCAGCACCACACCGGGCCGGTCGGTGACCAGCGCATCGGCCTTCGGCGCGCCGGGCGAGCGCCATCGCTCGGCGCCGACCGTCAGCACCTCGGACGAATGGATCTGGTGAAGCGTGAGAAGATCGGCCTCGGCGAGATCGAAGGCCGCCGCGGCGCGGCGGCGATTCTCGCGCACATTGTCGAGGCCATCGCCCGATCCGTAGCCGCAATTGAGCGAGGAATAGAGGCCTGCGCTCACGCCGCCGCGTCGCGTGAAGAAGCGGTGCTGCACGCCGTCGAGATCGGCCAGCGTCTTGGCCTGGATGGTGGCCTGGATCATGTCTCGTCCGAAAAGCCGGCCGGCGCCGGGCTTCTGTCGTCGCCCATGGCCAGAACGCGGAACAAAGTGCCCATTTGCCCGGGCGCGATCAAGCGCGCCAGTGCCGCGTCGATGGCGTCTCGCTGCTCGGCCGTCGCCCGCCCCTTCAAGGCGTCGGCGCGCTGCTCGATGCCGAGACGACGGAGGAATGTGCCCTGGCCGGTGGGGCCGAAGACCCGTGCGCCGCCGGCGCGCGCGGTTTCCGCAAGCGCCGCGAAGTCGACATGGGCGGTGAGGTCGGTCTCGCCCGGCCGCTCGAGCGGATCGACCGGCCTATGCCCGCGCAAGGCCTGGAATGTCGCGCCGGCAGCGGGTGCATCGCGACCGTAGTCGACGATCAGGCTCCAGCCGCGCTGCTGCACGAGGCGCGCAGCGATCCGGTTTGCCAGATCGATCGCTGCCGTGGAGATCTCGGCGACGGTTCCCGGCGGGGAATCGCCGTCGCGCAGCGCCGCAGGCAACAATCGCGCGAAAGGCGATGGGCCCGGTGACAAGGCGAACGCCAGGGTCGTGCCGTCGGGCGCGAGGCCCACCATGCGTTCGTTCCAGCCGTGCGCTGTCCTCTCGAACTGGCGCACCGGGAGGGCGTCGAAGAATTCGTTGGCGATCAGCAGCAGCGGGCCTTCCGGCACGTCGTCGAAACGCTCGTGCCAGGCCGGCCGGTAGCCTGAAAGCACCGTCTCCTGCAGGGCGCGCAGCGGCTTGCTGATCTCGACGAGGCGAAGGTCGAGCGCGCCATGGAAGCCTGGAACGCCGCGCGTGGCCCGCAGCGCATCGGCCATCAGCGTGCCCCGCCCCGGTCCGAGCTCGACCAGCCGCACCGGCGATGGCCGCCCCATCGCCTGCCAGCGTTCGGCAAGCCAGGCGCCCAGCAGCTCGCCGAACATCTGCGAGATTTCCGGCGCCGTGGTGAAGTCGCCGTCCGCGCCGATCGGCAGGGCGCGGCGATAGTAGCCGAGCGTCGGATGGCCAAGCGCCTCGGCCATGAACTCGGCGACCGACATTGGCCCGGCGACGGCGATGCGCCGGGCGAGGCGTCGGCCGAGCTCGCTGGTCACACGCTCTCGCTTCAGTGCTGGGGCAGGGCTGGCCGGCTCGCGGCGAGAACGACCAGGATCAGCCCGAACAGGAAGACCGGCACGGACAGCAGCATGCCCATGGTGATCGGTCCCCACAGGAAGCCGAGGAAGGAGTCGGGTTCGCGGAAGATCTCGCCGACGATCCGCGCCACGCCGTAGCCCATGCAGAACACGCCGGTGAGCAGCGCCGGCCGCCGCCGGCCATCGCTCAGCTTCCAGACCGCCAGCATCAGCAGGAACAGCAGCACGCCCTCGAAGAAGGCCTGGTAGAGCTGGCTCGGATGGCGCGGGATCGGTCCGCCGCGCGGGAAGATCATTGCCCACGGCACGTCGGTAGGCCGGCCCCACAGCTCGCCATTGATGAAGTTGGCGATGCGGCCGAAGAAGAGGCCGATCGGCGCCACGATCGCCACCAGATCCGACAGCATGAAGGGATTGACATGGTTGCGCCAGGCGAAGGCCAGGATCGCGGTCACCACGCCCAGCAGTCCGCCATGGAACGACATCCCGCCTTCCCACAGGGTCAGGATGGCGACCGGGTCGTGGAAAAAGTAGCTTGGCTTGTAGAAGAGCACGTATCCCAATCGGCCGCCCAGGATGACGCCCAGCGCCGCCCACAAGAGGAAGTCGTCGATCTTCTCCGGCGACAGGATGGCCGGCGGCTGCTGACAGACGCGGCGCATGATGCGCCAGCCGATGATCAGGCCCGCGATGTAGGCGAGCGCATACCAGCGGATGGCAAACGGGCCGATCTGCACCAGGACCGGGTCGATGTCGGGATAGGGAATGAGCAGGGGGATCATGCGGGCGCCCGTTATAGCCGGGCCGACGCGGCCGGCGTCACCGCAGAATGGTCGCGGCGCCGGCCGAGGGGGAGGCCGGCGCCGCTCAGGACGATCCAACGCGGGTTATTGATGTTCTAAGAGAGGGGGCGTCGGAGGTCCTTTTCGGTCAGGCTTCGCCGACCGTCTCGAGGATCGAGGCGGTCAATGCGTCGGCCGGCGTCTTGCCAGCCCACACGACATACTGGAAGGCGGGGTAGAAGCGCTCGCTTTCACTGATCGCCACCTCGACCAGATCGTTGAGCTGCTCGGGTTTGAGGCCTTCGGTGCCGCGCAGGGGGATGGCGTGACGGAACATCGGCAACCCCTCCTCGGTCCAGAGGTCGAAGTGGCCCATCCACATCTTCTCGTTGATCAGTGCCAGCAGGCCATGGATCTCCGGATGGCGCTCGGCCGGGATGCGGACGTCGTAGGCACAGGTGAAGTGCAGCGCCTCGACATCCTCGCGCCAGCTGAAGAACATGCGGTAGTCGCACCAGCGGCCCGCCACCTCGACGGCGATCTCGCGCTCGGATGTTCGATCGAAGGGCCATTCGTTGGCCGACACGAGCTTTTCGATCATCTCGAGCGGGTTCAGATCGACCTTTTGCTTGCTCCGCTCGTGTCGCGATAACGCCATCGACCGACTCCCCAACCATTCCGCTCTGCGGCTCGCATAGACCGTTCTTGAAAAGCGGTTGGTCGATATATCGTGGTGGGTACCCAGCAACCCACAACCACTAGCCTGCCACAAGGGCGAGTCGGGGTGCAATAAGAAATCCGCCTCGATTCCGGAAAAGAGTCAGCGATTCCAAAAATTTAATCCCCAGCATCCGAAGTCGGATGCGTCGGGGTTCGCCAATCGAATCGCTCGGCCGGCCGCTTCGTGCCATCTCCCGGACCGGTGGACAGGCATTCGTTGCCCACCCTGCAAAATTGCACAATGCTCGCTGCCGGAATTGTCCCGAGTTGAGTGGAGAACCAGCAGAGCCGACTGGCAACGAGGCCACACGCGGGGAGAGCCCAATGTTCAATCAGGTCCTCGATCCGACGGGAAATCTGTTCCTCAGCTGGCTGATTGCGCTGGTGCCGGTGGCGCTGCTGTTGTTTCTCCTCGCCGTTCTACGGCTGTCGGCCTGGATAGCCGTGCTCATCGGCTCGATTGTGACCTACGCTATCGCTGCGTTGGTCTGGCATATGCCGACAGGCCAGGGCGCACTCGCCTATCTCTATGGCTCTGCGACCGGCGTGTGGAGCGTGGACTGGATCACGATCTGGGGCGTGATGCTGTTCAATACGCTGGTGGTCACCGGGGTGTTCGAGAAGTTCCGCCGCTGGCTGGTCGCGCAGGGCACCGCCGACGTACGTGTGCAGACGATGCTTTTTGCCTGGGCGTTCGGCGCGCTGCTCGAAGGGCTGGTCGGCTTCGGCTACCCATGGGCTTTCGTCGCGCCGATCCTGATCACACTCGGTATCCCCGATCTCGACGCCGTGCGGGTAGCGGCGCTCGCGAACAATGCGCCGGTCTCCTACGGCGCTCTGGGAGCGCCGATCATCGGGTTGGCCGCGGTGACGGGACTGCCACTTCTCGCCCTGTCGAGCTCGGTCGGCCATATAGTCGCCGTGCTGGCTCTGCTGCCACCGTGGGTTCTGCTCTATCTGGTGAGCGGTCGCCAGGGCATGTGGGAGGCATGGCCGCTCGCCATCGTCGGCTCGTTGGCCTATATCGCCGGCCAGCTTCCCGTCGCGGTCTATCTCGGCCCCTACCTGCCCGACGTGGCGGGCGCGATTCTTTGCTTCGTCTGCCTTCTGGCGCTGCTGAAGATCTGGCAGCCGGCGACGGTGCGCGGCTACGGCGGCGCGCCCTTGTCGGGCGAGGCGAAGGACCGGGCGACGGGCGAGGCGCACGGCCTCAGCGGTGGCGAGATCGTCCAGGCGTGGCTGCCGGTCATCGTCCTTGTCGTGATCGTGGTGCTGTGGACCGGGCCGTGGTCCAGGATCCCGGCCTACGTGCCGTTCAAGGCGTCCGTGGCAGCGGGATCGGCGCTCGAGCCGGGCAAGACGGTGGCGGCGGCCTTCTCCTGGGCACCCGGGGTGGGTGGCACCGCGATCGCGGTGTCGTGGCTCGTCATTGCCGTGCTGTTGCGCGTGAACGGCACGCAACTCGGCGAGATCGTCCATCGGACCTGGCAGCAGATGTGGGGTGCCTGCCTCGTCGGCGTCTTCATCTTCGGCCTCGCCTATGTGTTCAACTACTCCGGCATGGCGGCGTCGCTCGCCTTCGGCTTCTCGAAGATCGGCGTGCTGTTCATCGTCGTGGCGCCGATCCTCGGCTGGATTGGCGTCGCGCTCAGCGGCTCGAACACCTCGACCAACGCCATGTTCGGCGCCTTCCAGCTCGCCGTCGGCAAGATCCTGGGCTTCCCGCCGGTTCTGCTGCCGTCGCTCAATTCGGTCGGCGCCGAGGTCGGCAAGCCAGTGGCGCCGCAGACCGCGAGCGTCGGTGTCTCGACCAGCCGCTTCGTGCGCAACGAAGGCGAGGTGATCCGCCACAATATGGGCTGGACCTTCATCATGCTGGTCTGGCTGATCGTGATCGGCGTGGCGTTCTACCTGTTCGTGCCGACCACGCGCGTCCTCGGTTAGGAGGGCGGGCGACTCATTCCGCCGCGAGCCTGCGCGCCGCGCGCGGATCGCGGGTGAGAAGACCGTCGGCAAGATCGCGCTCGATCAGCGAGTCGGGGCGCTCGGAGACGCGGCCGAAGCCGGCGCCGCCGCCCACGAACATCTCGACCACGTCGCCCTTGGCGAGATCGACGGCTGCCTTGCTGCGCAGCTCCTCGGTCCTGCCGTCGGCGCGGAAGACACGGCAATAGCCGCGCCGGCCCGGCTCGCCGCCGAACAGGCCCTCGGGGGCGAGGCGGAAGCGGTCGGAATAGATCGCGAGCTGCACGTCGTCCGTCAGGATCTCGCAGCGCCGCCAGAAGCCGGCGCCGCCGCGCCGCGCGCCGAGGCCGAAGGAGTCGGCGGCCAGCTCGTAGCCGACGACGCGGAAGAAGTCGTAGTCGATGTCGAGCGATTCGACCGGCGCATTGGAGCAGTTGCTGAGCGGCGAATCGACGGCATCGCAGCCATCGGCGTTCTTCGAGCCGCCATAGCCGCCGCCGAAGATCTCGAGGTAGACGCTGTAGCCCTTCTCGCCGAGATGGGAGAGACAGAAGGCGGTGGTGCAGTCGAAGCCGGTGGCGATCACCCTGTCGGGCAGGGCCTGCGCCATCGCCTTCATCACGGCGTTGAAGACGCGATAGGCCGGGATCATGCGCGCGCGCACCGGAGCCGGCGGCCGCGGATTCAGCAGCGAGCCATACGGCACCTTGATCCGGATCGGCCGCGCCATGCCTTCGTTGTAGGGAATGTCGGGGCTGGTCAGCCGACTTCACACAGGAAAGCGCGGCCGACAGCGTGCTCGAGTAGGGGCAGTTGAGATTGCGCTTCACCTGTGCGCAGGTGCCCTCGAAGTCCATCTCGACGGAATCGTCGGCGATCGTGACCTTCACCCTGACCGGCAGCGGATCGTCGGAGAGCCCGTCGTCGTCGATCGCGTCCTCGCCATGGTAGGTACCCTTGGGCGCCTGGGCGATGGCGGCGCGCACGCGGCGCTCGGAGTAGTCCTGCATCTCCTGCATCGCCGCCTCGACCTTGTCCGTGCCGTAGCGCTCGCAGAGCTGCTTCACGCGCAGGACGCCGATGGCGTTGGCCGCGAACTGCGCGTTGAAGTCGCCGATGGTGAGATCGGGCACGCGCACATTGGCGGTGACGAGCCGCTCGAACGAGCCGCCGTTCCAGTCGCGCTCGAAGCTGTAGCGGCTGGGAGGAATGCGCAGGCCCTCCTGATAGACGTCGCTGGCATGGATGTTGAGGCCCGGCGCGCCGCCGCCGAGGTCGAGATGATGTGCGACCGACGCCCCGAAGCCCACGACCCGGCCCGCAACGAAGATCGGCGTGAAGATGAAGACGTCGGGGATGTGCTGGCCGCCCTCGAATGGATCGTTATTGATCAGGAAGTCGCCTTCCTGCAGCGTCTCGACGGGGTGCCGCTTCAAGCAGGCGCGCAACGTCTCGCCGATCGGCCCGAGCTGCATTGGGATGAGCTCGGCCTGCGCCACCGTGTTGCCGAAGCGGTCCATCAGGCCGGCCGAGCCGTCGCGCGCCTCGCGCAGGATGGTGGAGTAGGCCGAGCGGATCAGCTTTACCCCCATCTCGCGCGCGCCCGCGATCAGCGCCTGGCTAATTACGGCATAGTCGATGGGATTGAGAGTGGCCGTCATGAGGCTCTCCGCAGCATAAGATTGTCGGCCGTATCGAGGGTGGCGGTCCAGCCGCCTGGCACCCAGGTCGTGGCCGTGTGACCTTCGATCACGGCCGGGCCTTCGAGGCGCTGGCCGCGGGCCAGGGCTTCGGCGGTGTAGCGCGTGCACTCGATCCATGCCTCGCCGTGGAAGATGCGGGTCCGTTCCGGCCGACGCGCCGCGGCGGCTTCTCGGTCGAGCGTCGGCGCAGTGCCGATGGGCAGCGTCGCGCCGACGCGCAGGGTCACGATCTCGACCGGCCGTTCGAGCGTCGCGCCATGCATGAAGGTGCGGTGATGCGCGTCGGTGAACAGCCCGGCGAGATAGGCCGCGTCGAGTGAGCCCAGCCGGCCGGCGGGAATTTCGACGCCGACCTCGAACGCCTGGCCTACGAACCGCATATCGAGCGTGTGCGTGTACACGAGCTCACCCGGCAGCTTCATGTCGGCGAACTGGGCGGCAAGCCGCGCGCGCATCTCGGCAAAAATCTTGGCCGCGTCGCGAGCCGCCGCCTCGTCGAGCTTCATCTTGCGGGTCACGGCATCGAACTTGGTGTAGTCGGAGGCGACCAGTCCGTAGGCGGAGATGACACCGGCATTGGGCGGCACCACGATGGTGGCGATGCCGAGCTCGTCGGCGATGCGCGCGGCATGCAACGGGCCGGCGCCGCCGAACGGCACCAGCGCGTAGTCGCGCGGGTCGCGGCCGCGCTCGGTCGAGACGAGCTGGATCGCGCGGACGATGTTGGCGTCGGCGAGCTGCAGCGCCGATGCCGCGGCCTGCTCGACCCCGAGGCCGAATCGGTGCGCGACCGACGCAAAGACCTCGGCGGCGGCTTCGGCGTCGAGCTTCATGCGGCCGCCGAGAAAGGCCGCCGGCCGGATCGTGCCGGTGACCACGTGCGCATCGGTGATCGTCGGCTCGCCCCCGCCCCGTCGGTAGCAGGCGGGACCCGGATCGGCGCCGGCGCTCTGCGGGCCGACACGCAGCATGCCGCCGTCGTCGACCCAGGCGATCGAGCCGCCGCCTGCGCCGACCGACACGATGTCCAGCACCGGCGTGCGGATCGGCAGTCCGTCGATCTCGCTCTCGGATGCCAGCGACGGCCGGCCGTCCTGCACCAGGCAGACATCGGTCGAGGTGCCGCCCATGTCGAAGGTGATGAGGTCCCTGAAGCCAGAGCGCGCCGCCTGGCGCGTGGCGCCGACCACGCCTGCCGCCGGTCCGGAATAGAGCGCGGTGATCGCGCTCTGGCGCATCGCTTCGGCGGGCAGCCGGCCACCGTTCGACTGCATCACCGTGAAGCGGCCCTTGAAGCCTGCGTCGGCGAGCTTGTGTTCGAAGCGGTGCAGGTAGCCATCGACCACCGGCTGGACGTAGGCCGAAAGCAAGGTGGTCGAGGCCCGTTCGAACTCGCGGAACTCGCGGGCCACCTGGTGGCTGCAGGTGACCAGCACGTCCGGCAGCGCGTCGGCGATCAGTGCCGCAAGCCGCTTCTCGTGTTGCGCATTGGCGTAGGCGTTCAAGAGGCAGATCGCGGCGGCGCGATAGCCGCCGGCCCGAAGAGCGGGAATGAGCTCGGCACGCACTGTCGCTTCGTCGAGCGGCGTCTCGACCGAGCCATCGGCACGCAGGCGCTCGCGCACCTCGAAGCAATCCTTGCGGCGCACCGGGGGCGCGGGCTTGGCATAGAAGAGGTCGTAAATGTTGCGCCGGTCGTGGCGCTGCATGAACAGCAGGTCGCGAAAGCCCGCGGTCGCGACGAAGGCGACCGATGCGCCTTTGCGCTCCAGCACCGCATTGGTCGCGACCGTCGAGCCATGGCCGAGATCTTCGATGCGGGCGAGGTCGATGCCCGACGCCGTCAGCGCCGCAAAGGCACCGATATCGGGCGACCGCGGCGTGCTGGGCACCTTGGTGACGACAACACGGCCTCCCTCGACGGCGACCAGATCCGTAAACGTGCCGCCGACCTCGACGCCGACGCGCATACGCTATGGCCCCGTGTTCATCAGCCGCGCCTGCAGGTCGGCGATCTGCTTCTTCAGCTCCTCGTTCTCCTCGCGTGCCTTGGCAGCCATCGCCTTGACCGCCTCGAACTCGTCGCGCCGTGGAATGTCCATGCCGTCGAGGACCTTCGCGATCTGGTCGCGCACGCGCGCCTCGACCTCGTCCTTCATGCCGGTGAGCGCTCCCATGGCGCCGTTGGCGAGCTTCGTGAGATCGTCGATAAAGGGGTTGCGGGTCTGCATGATGGGACTCCTGATGCAGCGAGTATGGGCGGCTGATAGCATCCCGCGCAAGGATGCCGCCGGGACGGGAGGAACGCCGTGAGTCTTGTGAAGGTCGAATCGAGCGAGGGTATCACCACGATCACCATGGCGCGCGCCGAGAAGCGCAACGCGCTCACGCAGGAACTGTGCGACGGCCTGTACGACGCCTGGCGCGCCTTCGAAGCGGGCAGCGACCACGTTGCCATCCTGCAGGCCGACGGGCCGGCCTTCTGCGTCGGCGCCGACCTCAAGGATCCGCCTGCCGCCATGTGGAAAGCCGTTCCCGACGTCTCCCACAAGCTCAGCAAGCCGGTGATCGCGGCTACCCAGGGCTGGGTGATCGGTGGCGGCATCTGCCTCGTCATGACCTGCGATCTGATGGTCGCAGCCGATACCACGAAATTCATGTATCCCGAGGCCAAGGTGGGCGTCTTCGGCGGCCTGATGCCGGGCATCGTTTCGCGCATGCCGCACAAGGTGGCGATGGAACTTCTCCTGCTGGGCGAGGAGATTGCGGCCAGGCGGGCCTACGACGTCGGCTTCGTGAACAAGGTCGTGCCGCTCGGCGAGGAGCGCAAGGAGGCGCGGCGGATGGCAAGCGTGATCGCGGCCTCGGCTCCGCTGGTGATCCGCACCCTGCGTGATTTCGCCAACCAGACCCTGCCGCGCGGCCCGGCCGAGATCTTCGTGCCGCAGCGCTACAAGCTCGAGCAGATCGCGACCAGCGAGGATCGCAAGGAGGGAACAGCCGCCTTCCGCGAGAAGCGGCCGGCGCGGTTCAAGGGGCGCTGACGAGGCGAAAGGGGGGGGGGAGGCGCACATGGGCAAGCTCCTGTTGGTCGGCTGCGGCAAGATGGGCGGCGCCATGCTGGAGGGCTGGCTGGCGCGCGGCCTCGCACCCGCCGATGTGATTGTCGCCGAGCCGGTCGAAGGCCTGCGGCCTCGCAAGCCCGGGCTGCGGACGGTGGCTTCGACGGCCGAGGTCAGCGAGACACCCGGGATCGTCGTTCTGGCGGTGAAGCCGCAAACGATGGATGCGGTGCTCCCCGACCTCAGGCGGTTCGCCGACGAAGGGGCGGTGTTCCTGTCCATCGCGGCCGGCAAGACCTTGAGCTATTTCGCCCGCCATCTCGGCACGACCGCCAAGGTCGTGCGCGCCATGCCCAACACGCCCGCTGCCGTCCGCCAGGGCATCAGCGTGGCAGCGGCAGCCGACGGCGTGTCGGCGACCGAGAAGGCAAGATGCCAGGAGCTGCTCGAGGCCGTGGGGCAGGCCCTGTGGGTCGAGGACGAGGCGCTGATGGACCCCGTGACGGCGCTCTCGGGCAGCGGGCCGGCCTACGTCTTCCTGTTGGTCGAGGCGATGGCCGCCGCCGGCGCCAAGCTCGGCCTCGCGCCCGACATGGCGATGCAGCTCGCACGCGCGACGGTGGCCGGCAGCGGGGAATTGCTGCGGCGGTCGACCGAACCGGCGGCGCAACTGCGCGTTAATGTCACCAGCCCCGGCGGAACGACCGCTGAAGCTCTGAAGGTTCTGATGGCCGCCGACGGACTCCAACCCATCTTCGACAAGGCGCTGGCAGCGGCCTCGCGCCGCTCGAAGGAACTGGCCGGATGAGCGAGGTCCGGGACCGCGCGCTCGACGCTTTTCTCACTCTCGTCGCCGAACGGGGATTTGCCGGCGTGAGCCTGCATGATGTTGCGCAGGCGGCCGGGCTCGGCCTGGGCGAGCTCTATCGTCTTTTCCCCGACAAGGTTTCGCTGGTGGCCGCCTTCATGGCACGGACCGATGCGCAAGTCCTTGCCGGCACGCCGCGCGAGCGCGATCCCGAGGAGACGGCGCGCGACCGGCTGTTCGACGTGATGATGCGCCGTTACGACGCGCTGGCGCCGCATCGCGACGCTTTGCGCGAGATCCGGCATGCCACGACCCGCGATCCGTTGCTTGCCCTGGCGCTCGGTCAGTCCTTCCGACGGGCAATGGCGGCCATGCTGGAAGCGGCCGCACTGCCGAGCGAAGGCTTGGCCGGGGCGCTGCGGCAGAACGGCCTTCTGGCCATTCACTACGCCGTATCGCGCGTATTCGACCGCGATGAAACGAATGATCTCTCGAAGACCATGGCCGCCCTCGACCATCGGCTGAAGACAGCGGAGAGATGGGCACAACTATTTGAAAGTTATAGGTTTTCCTCTCGAAGACGAGCGCCTGACACGCCTGCGCCATGAATATTTTGTGCAATGCACAAAAGCCTCTTGACTTCGCGGCTGCAAAACATAGATTTCGCTCCGTTGTGCAGTGCAGCATGACACCGACTTTTCAGCCCAGCCCAGTCGTCTCAGGAGATTTCCCATGTACACCAACGGCAGCTTCAAGAACCCCTTCACCGATTTCGACTTCAGCAAGTTCGCCGGCGACTTCAAGTTCCCGGTGGTCAACGTCGAGTCGATCGTCGAGAGCAATCGCAAGACCTTCGCCGCCATCACCACCGCCAGCAGCTCGGCCGTCGAGTCGCTGAAGACCATCGCCCAGCGCCAGGGTGATATGGTCCGCACCGCGCTGGAGGACCTCTCCAAGCACGGCAGCGAGGTCCTGGCCGCCGCCACGGTGGAGGAGAAGGCCGCCAAGCAGATAGACTTCGCGAAGAAGAGCTATGACGCCGCTCTCGCCAATGCCAGGGAGCTCGGCGACCTCTATGCCAAGGGCCAGACGGAGGCTTTCGGCGTGATCAACGAGCGCATCACCGAGCTCGCCGACGAGGTCAAGGCCGCGATCGCGAAGAAGTAAGTCCGCGAGCCGCGCTGATCGCATGGGCCGTCCTGCGCAGGACGGCCCTTTTCTTTTGGCCGATCGTCCGTAGGGTTCGGGCCATGACCACCATCGCCTATGACGACTTTGCCAAAGTCGACATCCGCGTCGGCACCGTGCGGGCGGCGCGTCCGCTCGACGGCGCACGCAAGCCCGCGATCGTCCTCGAGATCGATTTCGGGCCGGAGATCGGCATCAAGAAATCCTCGGCCCAGCTCACCACGCACTACTCGCCGGAAAGCCTGGTCGGCCGGCAGGTCGCGGCGGTCGTCAATTTCCCGCCGCGCCAGATCGGCAAGTTCATGTCGCAGGTGCTGACGCTCGGCTTTCCCGACGACGGCGGCTCGGTGGTGCTGATCGTGCCGGACAAGCCGGTCCCGAACGGCGGCAGGCTCTTCTAGAAGACCTTGTGGATCCAGCCGTACGGATCGGGGGTGCGGCCGCGCTGGATGCCGACCAGCGTCGCCTTCAACTCCTCAGTCTTGGCGCCCGAGCCGCCGTTGCCGATCCTGAATTCGCCGTCCTTGCTGCGCACCGTGCCGATCGGCGTCACGACCGCGGCAGTGCCGCAGGCGAAGGCCTCGCGCAGGCGGCCGGTGCCGGCATCGCTGCGCCACTGATCGATCGAATAGCGTTCCTCGCGAATCTCGAGACCCTTGTCTTTGGCCAACGTGATCAACGAGGAACGGGTGATCCCGGGCAGGATCGTGCCGCCGAGCGGCGGGGTCGACAGGGAGCCATCGTCGAAGATGAAGAAGACGTTCATGCCGCCCAGCTCCTCGACCCAGCGCTGCTCCTTGGCGTCGAGGAACACCACCTGGTCGCAGCCGTGGCGCGTGGCCTCGGCCTGGGCGAGCAGGCTCGCGGCGTAGTTGCCGCCGCACTTGGCGACGCCCGTGCCGCCCGGCGCGGCGCGCGTGTAGTCGGTCGAGACCCAGACCGACACCGCTGGCGCGTCGGTCTTGAAGTAGGCGCCGACCGACGAGGCGATCACCATGAAAAGGTAGTCCGACGAGGGCTTCACGCCGAGGAAGACCTCGGTGGCGAACATGAACGGGCGCAGATAGAGGCTGCCGTCGCCGTCCGGTATCCAGGCGCGATCGGTGCTGACCAGCAGATCGCAGGCATCGAGAAAGGCCTTCTCCGGCAGCACGGGCATGGCCAGCCGCTCGGCCGATCGCTGGAAGCGCCGGGCATTCTCCTCGGGGCGGAACAGCGTCGCACCGCCGTCGGCGGTGCGGTAGGCCTTCAGTCCCTCGAAGATCTCCTGGGCGTAGTGCAGGACGGCGGCGGCGGGATCCATGGAGATCGGCGCGCGCGGCTCGATCCTGGCATCGTGCCAGCCCCGGGAATCGCTGTAGCGGATGGTCACCATGTGGTCGGAGAAGACGCGGCCGAAGCCCGGATTCTTCAGGAGCTCCGCGCGCTTGTCGGCCGGAGTCGGCGACGGATGCGGCACGCGGGCGAAGCTAAGCGACTGGGTCTTGGACATTTTTTCTCGAAGCTGGTTGCCGGCACTATAGCACAGGGCGGCCGGTCACAAGCATGTCGGGGCTCAGAGCGGAATTCTCACCGCCACGCGCAGGCCGCCGAGCGGCGAGGCGGCCAGCGACACGTCGCCGCCATGGCTGCGCGCCACGTCGCGCGCGATGGTGAGGCCGAGACCGACCCCGCCGGTATCGACATTGCGCGACTCGTCGAGGCGGTAGAAGGGGCGAAACACGTCCTCATAGCGGTCGGGCGGGATGCCAGGCCCGTCGTCGTCGACAATGACCTCGACCGAGGTGCGGCCGCGAACGGCCTGGATTTCGGCGCGCGTGCCGTGGCGCAGCGCGTTCGAGAGAAGGTTGGTGAGGCAGCGCTTCATCGCCAAGGGCCGCAGCTCGACATGCATGTCGCCTTCGAAGCTCAGTCCGACATCGGCATTGTCGCGTCTGGCTCCGGCGACCACCTCCTCGAGGATCTCGGCGAGATCGACCGGCGCCGTCTCCTCGTCGCCCTCGCCGCGCGCGAAGGCGAGATAGCCCTCGATCATGCGCTCCATATCGGCGACGTCGTCGTTCAGCTCCCGGGTCTCGGGCGAGTCGGGCAGGAGTGCGAGCGAGAGCTTCATGCGCGTGAGCGGCGTGCGCAGGTCGTGACTGACGCCCGCCAGCATCTCGGTGCGCTGCTGGATGGAGCGGCTCAGCCGGATGCGCATGGTCTGGAAGGCGCGGGCGGCGTTGCGCACCTCGCGCGTGCCGCCGGAGAAGGCGAAGTCGGGAATGTCGCGCCCCTTGCCGAGCGCATCGGCGGCGACCCCGAGATGCTCGATCGGCACCAGCTCGCGGCGCATGAACCAGATGGCGAGGCCGAACAGAACGAGGGCGAGGCCGAGCTGCGCCAGCACGTAGGCGAAGCTCGAGCCGAAGGTGAGGCGAAGGTGCGGCACCCGCACCGTCATGATGTCGCCGTTGTTGAGCTGGACCTCGAGCAGGAGCTGGTCGCCGCCGACGTCGTTGTCGATGAAATAGGGTCGCTTGAGATCGGCGTCGAGCGCTCCCTGCACCTCGCGCCCCACGATGTCGTAATGATCGGGCGGCTTCCACTGCTCGATGATTCCCCGGCGGAAGCTCACATCCATCAGGAGATCGACCTGCGCATGGTGGATGATCCAGCGTCTGTGCGCCTCGTCGGGGAAGTCGTGGTGCAGCGCGATCAGCGCCCTGAGATCGCGCACCAGCAGGAAGGCCAGCCGATTCGTCACATTGTCACCGCGCTGGCTGTAGAACCACCAGGCGCTGAGTGCCTGCAGGAGCAGCATCGGCACCACGATGATGATCAGCGCGCGTGCGAACAACGTCTGGGGCGAGTGGCGATCGGCCCACACCGCGATCGTCTCGAACAGATCGCTGATCCGTCTCATCGGGAACGACTCAAGCATCGACAAGGCGATAGCCCTGGCCGCGAACGGTGCGAAGGTAGCGCGGAAAGCCGGGGTCGGGCTCGATCTTGCGGCGCAGCCGCGTCACCTGGACATCGATCGCGCGTTCGTTCATTCCGCCGCCGACGCTTCGGCACAGCGCTTCGCGGCTCAGAACCTCGCCCATGTGCGCGCTCAGCGCGCGCAGCAGAGCGGTCTCGGCCTCGGTCAGCGGCATACGCCTGCCGTTCTGCGTGAGTTCTCCCAGCTCCAGATTGAACTGCATCGGCCCGAAGGTCACGTTGCCGGCGGCGATCTCGGTCGGCCGGCCGCGCCGCAGCACGCTCTGGATCCGCAGGAGGAGCTCGCGCGGCTCGAAGGGCTTGCCGAGATAATCGTCGACGCCCGCCTCGAGGCCGGCGATGCGGTCCCTCGGCTCGCCTCTTGCCGTCAACATCAGAATCGGCACGGTATCCGTGCGCCGCAGCTCGGCCGCGAAGTCGAGGCCCGTCTCGCCCGGCATCATGACATCGAGCACGATCAAGTCGAAATCGAGGACAGCCAGCCGTTCGCGGGCCTCGGCGGTGCTGCCGGCCACCGTGACGCGCAAGGCGTTGCGCGAGAGAAAAGACTTCAGGAGATCGCGCAGGCGCGTATCGTCATCGACGACCAGAATATGGGGCTTGTCGGCTGTGCCATCCATGCCGGTCAGCGGCCGCCCGCTCGCACGCGCTTGTCGATCTCGATGCGCTCGACGGGATCGAGAAGGCCGAGCAGCACCTTGCGGAAGCCGTCGACGGCCTCGGCGCCGGTCTCGCGATAGGCGCGCGCGAAGCGCTGGCTCTGCCGCTCGGTCAGCTCGCGCTCGAGTGCCTGGCCTTTTTCGGTGAGCCACAACCTGCGCTCGCGCCGGTCCCGCGGGCCGCTCTTCTGCTCGACATATTGCTGCTCGAGCAGGTCCTTCAGCACGCGGCTGATCGACTGCTTGGTGACCTTGAGGATCGACAGCAGGTGCCCCACGGTCTGGCCGGGATGGCGGCCGATGAAATAAAGCGCGCGATGGTGCGCGCGGCCCAGCTGGTAGCGCTTGAGATGCTGGTCGATCTCGAAGGTGAAGTCGCGATAGGCGTAGAACATGAGTTCGATGCCTTGTCGCAGCTCTTCGTCACGCAGAAACAGCGGGTTAGCGGGAGGCCTCGTTTCCACCATCACGGACATGTCTTCTGCGTTGGCGGCGGCACTATAGAGCGTCAGAGCTCTCGTTGACACCGCGCACTGATCGCCGAACTCACGGCCATCCGTCGATCGTCAGGGCCGAAGCGTTAGCGGACTTGGCGCTGCCTGGAAACAGCAGTCTTGACTAGGTCAGCAGTATTGACATATTTGGGTCAAAGATTGCGTACGAGGGTGGCTGAAAGACCGCTTCGGGATCATTTGATCGGAGAAATGGCAATGTCCTTAACAATGGCGGATCGCGACGGCTGGATCTGGTGCGACGGGGAGCTGGTTCCCTGGCGCTCGGCGAACATGCATGTACTGACCCACGCGCTGCACTACGGCTCGGCCGTGTTCGAGGGGGAACGGGTCTACGAGGGCCGAGTGTTCCGGCTCGCGGCCCACAGCGCCCGGCTGATCAACTCGGCCCGCCTCCTCGACTACGATCTGCCGTGGACGCGCGAGCAGATCGACGAGGCCACACGGGCGGTGGTGAAGGCCAACGCGCTCGCCAGCGGCTATGTCCGGCCGATCGCCTGGCGAGGATCGGAAGTGATGGGCGTGTCGGCAATCGGCACGACGGTGCATCTCGCCATCGCGCCATGGGCGCAGGAGGGCCGCCTCTCGGTGCAGCCGAAGCCGGGCGGCATCAAGGTCACCATGGCCGGCTATCGGCGACCGTCGCCGGAAGTCGCGCCGGGTGGCGCCAAGGCGGCCGGCCTCTACATCATCTGCGGCATCGAGAAAGACCGCGCCCTCAACGCTGGCTTCGATGACGCCCTGATGCTCGACTGGCAGGGACGGCTCGCCGAGTCGACAGGCGCCAATGTCTTCCTGACGATGGGCGGCAGGCTGGTGACCCCCAAGGTGGAGAACTTCCTCGACGGCATCACGCGGCGCGCTGTGATCGGCATGGCGCGAAAGCGTGGATGGACGGTCGAGGAGCGCGCGGTGATGCCATGCGAACTGGATGACGCGGCCGAGATCTTCCTGTGCGGAACGGCGGCCGAGATCGTGCCGGTCGGCGCCATCGATACACATCGCTATCAGGTCGGGCCCATGAGCGGGACCTTGATGGCCGACTACGCCGAGCTGGTGCGCCAGCCGGATTGCGAGGGCTTCGGCGAATCCGGGCATTTCGCGCAGCCGGCATCTGCGAAGGCGGCATAGCGCGACGGCTTGACAGGGTGGCCTTGCCGCAGTCTGTTTACCATATGTCCGAGGGGTGTCCGGTCTCCGCGAGGAGGCTGGTCTGAGACAGCCGGAACGGCTGAACCCTTTGAACCTGATCCGGGTCATGCCGGCGAAGGAACGGGAGCCAGCGGTTGAGCCAGTCGAGCGTCATTGTCGTAGGTGCCGGCGTCGCAGGACTTTGTTGCGCGCTCGAGCTCTCCGAAAGTGGATATGCCGTCGAGGTGGTCGAGCGCGGCCGCGCGCTGGGCGATGGCTGCTGCTCGTGGATGGCGGGCGGCATGCTGGCGCCGTGGTGCGAGCGGGCCACCACGGAGCCGGCGGTCGCCCTGCGTGGAGCGCCGTCGATCGACTGGTGGGTGCGCCACTTCGCCGGCACGGTCCGCCAGGGAAGCCTCGTCGTGGCGCAGGCCCGCGACATGGGCGAGCTCTCGCGCTTCGCCGGGCGCACCGGGAATTTCCAGTGGGTCGACGGGGAGCGCCTTGCCGAGCTCGAACCCGATCTCGCCGGCCGCTACCGCCGCGCGCTGTTCTTTCCCGATGAAGGGCATCTCGATCCCCGTCGGGCGCTGGCGGCGCTTGCCGATGCCTTGCGCACCCGCAGCGTGCCGATCCGCTTCGGCGTCGACTTTTCGCCCGCAAGATCGCGGCACGGCCTGATCGTCGATTGCCGGGGGCTCGCGGCAGGCGACGCGCTTTCGGATCTGCGCGGCGTGCGCGGCGAAATGCTGGTGATCCGGTCGCGCGATCTCGAGTTCTCTCGGCCGGTGCGCATGCTGCATCCGCGCATCCCGCTCTACGTCGTGCCGCGCGGCGCGGGCATATTCATGGTGGGCGCCACGATGATCGAAAGCGAGGCGCGCGGCGGCCCGACGGTGCGCTCCGCCGTCGATCTCCTGAACGCCGCCTATGCGTTGCATCCGGCGTTCGGCGAGGCGGAGATCCTCGAGATCAACGCCGATGTACGGCCGGCCTTTCCGGACAACTTGCCGGCGGTGCGGCAGAAAGACCGGATCCTCTATGCCAATGGCCTTTATCGTCATGGCTTCCTGCTGGCGCCCGCGTTGGCGCGCGAGGTGGCCGAGCGGACGGCCGAGTTGCTTCCTTCCCTGGAGACCATCGATGCGGATCTACGTGAACGGCGACCAGCATGAGGTTGAGCCCGGCACGCTTGCGGGCGCGCTGGATATCCTGGGTTACGGCGGGCGGAAGATCGCGACGGCGGTGAACGGCCGCTTCGTTTCCGCCAGCCTGCGGCCCACGACCAGGCTTGTCGACGGCGACAAGATCGAGGTCGTGGCGCCCATGCAGGGGGGCTGACCGATGGCCTTCTACGGCGTCGAACTGAAATCGCGGCTGCTGCTCGGCACGGCGCGCTACCCTTCGCCCAAGATCCTGGCAGAGGCGATCCGGGCGTCGAGGGCGGAGGTGGTGACCGTTTCCCTGCGTCGCGAAGCGGGACCCGAGCGAGCCGGGCAGAGCTTCTGGTCGCTGGTGCGCTCGCTCGGCGTGCGGGTGCTGCCCAATACCGCGGGCTGCCACACGGTGAAGGAGGCCGTCACGACCGCGCACATGGCGCGCGAGCTCTTCGAGACGTCGTGGGTCAAGCTCGAGGTGATCCGCGACGAGGACACGCTGCAGCCCGATGTCTTCGGCTTGGTCGAGGCGGCGCGCGTGCTGGGCGAGGAAGGCTTCGAGGTCTTTCCCTATACGACCGAGGATCTCGCGGTGGCCGACCGCCTCGTCGAAGCGGGCTGCCGCGTGCTGATGCCGTGGGGCGCGCCGATCGGTTCGGCGCGAGGCCTCAACAACGTCTATGGCCTGAAAGCCTTGCGCGCCCACTTCCCCGACGTGCCGCTCGTGGTCGATGCGGGGCTCGGCGTGCCGTCCCATGCGGCGGCGGCCATGGAGCTCGGCTACGACGCCGTGCTGCTCAACACTGCCGTGGCCGAGGCCGGCGATCCCGTGGCGATGGCCAGGGCCTTTGCGCTTGCCATCGAGGCCGGCCATACGGCGTTCAGGGCCCAGCCGATGGAGCCGCGCGACATGGCTGTCCCGTCGACGCCCACCATCGGTCGGGCGGCGCTGGGAGATTGACCATGATCGACCGCTTCTATCCCGTCGTTCCCGATGCCGATTGGGTAGCGCGGCTGGTGCCGGCGGGTGCCCGCTTCATCCAGCTCCGCATCAAGGACCAGCCCGATGAAGAATTGCGTCGCCAAGTGCGGGTGGCCAGGGCAGTGTGCGCCACGCATGGCGCCGACCTCATCGTCAACGACTATTGGCAGATCGCCATCGACGAGAAATGCACCTGGGTTCATCTCGGCCAGGAGGATCTGGTGGGCGCTGACGTGAAGGCGATCCGTCGCGCCGGCCTTCTGCTGGGCGTGAGCACGCACGATCACGCCGAGCTGGAGAAGGGGCTCGCGGCCAATCCCGACTATGTGGCGCTCGGCCCGATCTATCCGACGCTGCTCAAGAAGATGCCGTGGGCGCCGCAAGGGCTGGAACGAATCGGCGAATGGAAGAAGCTGATCGGCAACAAGCCCCTGGTGGCGATCGGCGGCCTGACGGTCGAGCGCGCCAAGCTTTGCCTCGCGGCCGGCGCCGACTCGGCTGCGGTGGTGGGCGACATCGTCAACCATGCCGATCCGATGGGCCAGACCAAGGCGTGGCTCGCCGCCACGCGCGTGCCGGCATGACGGACCGGTACGCACGGCAAACGGTTCTCGACGAGGTCGGTAGCGCAGGCCAGGCTCGGCTTGCGGCCGCCTCGGTGCTGGTCGTGGGCGCCGGCGGCCTCGGTTGCCCGGTGCTGCAATATCTCGCCGGCGCGGGCGTCGGTACGCTGCTGATCGTCGACCACGACACGGTCGAGGAGAGCAACCTCCATCGCCAGCCGCTCTACGGCATGGCTGACATCGGCAAGGCGAAGGCCGAAGCGGCCGGTGCGATCCTGCGCCGGTTCAACCCGGATCTTGCCGTCGAGACGATCGTCGAACGTCTCACGCCGCAGAACGCTTCGGAACTGGTCGCGCGGGCGGCCGTGATCGTCGACGCCGCCGACAGCTTCGCGGTGACCTACATCCTGAGCGATGCCTGCGCCGCGGCGGCCAAGCCGCTCGTGAGCGCGTCGGCGATCGGCCTTACAGGCTATGCCGGCGCCTTCTGCGGGGGCGGACCGAGCTATCGCGCCGTGTTTCCCGACGTGTCCATCGACGGCGGAACGTGCGCGACGGTCGGCGTGCTCGGTACGGCCGTGGCGGTGCTGGGCGCCCTGCAGGCGCATCTGGCGCTGCATCTCCTGTTGAAGCTCGAGCCCACGGTGCTCGGTCGCGTCGTGACCTTCGATGCAAAGAAGCTCGCCTTCGGCGGCTTCGGCTTCGAAGGCAGTCCGGAGCCGGAGGCGGCCGTGCCCTTCATCGCGCCTTCCGCTGTCGGTCCGGACGATCTCGTCGTCGACCTGCGTGGCTTAGACGAGGCGCCCGTCTCGCCGTTCGCCGGCGCAAGACGGCTCGATGTCGACCATGTGGAGGAAATCGTCACGCAACCTCCGCCCTCGCAACGCATTGTCCTCTGTTGCCGCAGCGGGCAGCGGTCCCTCATGGCGGCCGACCGGCTGCGCGGCCGGGGCCTTGCCAATCTCGCCCTGGTGGCCTTGGGGTGATCGACGGGGGCACTTGATCGACGGAGAGCTGTCATGACGCATGTCACCGATCAGACCGTGCTCAAGCATATCGAGCACCTGGTTGAGGAAGAGAAGCGGCTCTACGGCAAGGGCACGATCTCGGACGAGGAAAAGGAACGGCTTGGCTCGATCAATGTCGAGCTCGACCGATGCTGGGATCTTCTGCGCCAGAGGCGCGCCTTGCGCGAGTTCGGCCGCAATCCGGACGACGCGCAAGTGCGGTCGGCCAAGACGGTGGAGAACTACCAAGGATAGCCGGCGTAGCTCCGGCCTGGCCATGCATGCCGGACCGAGCCCGGCGGTCGCGGCGTTCAGGAGGCCTTCTTCTCCCATCGGGCGGCGGCCTTGTCGTCGCCCTCCTGTGCGTCCACCCATTTCTCGCCGGCCGGCGTTTCCTCCAGCTTCCAGAACGGCGCCTTGGTCTTGAGCCAGTCGACCAGGAATTCGCAGGCCTCGAACGCTGCCTCGCGATGGGGCGAGCCGACAATGACGAGGACGATGCGGTCGCCCGCGGCGAGTCGCCCGTGGCGGTGGACAATCAGCGTGGCTTCGAGGGGCCAGCGGCGATGGGCTTCTGCCTCGATCTCCTCCAGCGCCTTCTCGGTCATGCCGGGATAGTGTTCCAGCGTGAGCGCCTCGATAGGCTCGCGATGCAGGCCTTCGCGGACATGCTTGTCGCGGACCAGGCCGACGAACAGGGCGAGCCCGCCGATGCGCCTGTTGCTCCCGGTCAGCGCCTCGATCTCGGCGCCAACATCGAAGTCGGCTTCCTGGACCCGTACGGCCATGAGCCTATCCTCCCGTGAACGGAGGGAAGAACGCGACCTCCGTGGCGCCGGCAAGCGGCGCGTCGAACGGCGCGGTCCTTTTGTCGACCGCCGCGCCGAAGGCCGCACCTTCGGCCAGTGCCTCGGCATGTCCGTCGCTGCGCGTGCGCAGCCAGGCGACGAGGTCCCCTACGGTGCGCACCTCGGCCGGCGGCTCGACCTGCTCCTCGGCGACGCCGACCGTGCGCTTCATCCAGGCGAAATATCTCACTTTCATTCGGCGCTGCCCGGCGGTGCGTCCTCCGCCATGTGGCGTAGTCCGGTCCGCAGATAGTCGTAGCCCGTCACCAGGGTCAGGCCGGCAGCGATCCAGATCAGGCAGAGACCAATGGTCGTGACCCAGCTTGCCGCGGCATTCCCCACGAGCAGGAAGGCGATGGCCGTCATCTGAACGGCCGTCTTCCATTTGGCGAGCTGGCTCACCGGCAAGCCGACATGCAGCTCGGCCAGGAACTCGCGCAGGCCGGAGACGAGGATCTCGCGCGCCAGGATGATCAGAGCGGCGAACACGTGAACGCCGCCCAGCGGGCCGTCCTGGACCAGCATGACGAGAACGGCAGCCACCAGCAGCTTGTCGGCGATCGGGTCGAGAAATCGGCCGAGCCGCGAGATCTGGTGATAGCGGCGGGCGAAATAGCCGTCGAACCAGTCGGTGATCGCCGCGGCGGCAAACAGGAACACCGCCACCCAGGGCGACCACGGCCGGTCGAGCCATTGGCAGGCGACGACCAGCGGGATCGCGAGGATACGCGACAGGGTGAGGATGTTCGCGGTGTTGAGCATGATGGTCACAAGAACATAAAGCCCATCGGCCGCCGCCTGTCATCCCGGGGCGAGAAGAAAGGGTTCATCCTGCGCCTCGGAAATGGTCGTGGATCTTGCGGGCGAGGGCATCGGAAATGCCGGGAACGGCCTTGATGTCCTCGAGCGTCGCCACGGCCACGGCGCGGGCGCTGCCGAAATGGTGCAGCAGGGCACGCTTGCGGCCGGCACCGATACCCGGCACCTCGTCGAGGGCCGAGCGCATGATGCCGGCGGTCCGCCGCGTGCGGTGCGTGCCGATCGCGAAGCGATGCGCCTCGTCGCGCAGGCGTTGCAGGAAATAGAGCACGGGATCGCGTGGCTCCAGGGAGAAGGGCGGGCGACCCGGCACGAAGAAGCGCTCGCGTCCGGCATCTCGATCCGGCCCCTTGGCGATGCCGACGGTGGCGATGTCCTCGAGCCCGAGCTCGGTCAGCACCTGACGGACCGCCTCGACCTGACCCTGGCCGCCGTCGATCAGCACGAGATCCGGCCAATGCTCCTCGTCGCGTTCGGGATTCTCCCTGAGTGCGCGGCCGAACCGCCGGCTCATCACCTCGCGCATCATCGCGAAGTCGTCGCCGGCCGCCCCTTCCGTCCGGATGTTGAACTTGCGGTACGCATTTTTGATGAAGCCGTCGGGGCCGGCCACGATCATGGCGCCGATCGCGGCGGCGCCTTGTATATGGCTGTTGTCGTACACCTCGATGCGCTCGGGCGGCGCGTCGAGGCCGAACACCCGCGCCACCCCCTCCAGCAGCTGGCGCTGCGTGCCGCGCTCGGCCATGCGGCGCGCCAGCGCCTCTCGCGCATTGGTGACAGCCTGATCGAGGGCATCCTTCTGGTCGCCGCGCCGGGGATTGCGGATCTCGACCTTGTGGCCCGCCGAGAGCGCGAGCGCGCTTTCCAGAAGCTCGGCCTCGGCCACTTCGTGGCTCGTGAGCACGAGCCTGGGCGCGGGCCGCGACTCGTAGAACTGCCCGATGAAGGCCGACAGCACCTGCGACTCGTCGAGCTCCTTGCCGTGGCTCGGGAAGTAGGCCCGGTTGCCGAGATTCTGGCCGGCGCGCAGGAAGAAGACCTGCACACAGACCTGCCCGCCCTCGGCGTGGGCGGCGAAAATATCGGCCTCGTCGATCGAATGCAGGCTGATCGACTGGTGCGACTGGATGTGGGCCAGCGCCTTGATGCGGTCGCGCAGGACGGCGGCCTGCTCGAATTCGAGCTCGGCCGAGGCCCGTTCCATCCGCTGCGACAGCGCCTGCTGGACCTCGCGGTTGCGACCGCCCAGGAAGTCGCGCACCTCGTCGACGATCCTGTCGTACTCGGGCTTGTCGATACGGCCGACGCAGGGCGCGGTGCAGCGCTTGATCTGGTACTGCAGGCAGGGTCGGGTGCGGGTCGAGAAGACGCCGTCGGAGCAGGACCGCAGGGGGAAGGCGCGCTGCAGCGCATAGAGGGTGCGGTTGACCGCGGTCGCCGAGGCGAAGGGACCGAAATATTCGTTGTCCGGCTCGCGCGTGCCGCGATGCTTCGCAAGCTGCGGCCATTCGGTGTCGCGGCGGATGACGATGTAGGGGAAGGACTTGTCGTCGCGCAGCAGCACGTTGAAGCGCGGCCGGAAGCGCTTGATGAGATTGTTCTCGAGGAGCAGCGCCTCGGCCTCGCTGTCGGTGACCGCGAACTCCATGGTCCGTGTCGCCGACACCATGCGCATCAGGCGGGTGGCCAGCCGCGTCGGCTGTGTATAGGCGGCCACGCGGCTGCGCAGCGACCTCGCCTTGCCCACATAGAGGACCTCGCCATCGCTGGCGATCATCCGATAGACTCCCGGCTTGCGTGGCAGAGTACGGACAAGGTCGGCGATGATCCGCATGCCGTCGGCGAGCGATCCTTCGCTCGGCGGCTGTTCGATGTCGGTCTCGTTGCTCACGACGGTGTGGGGAAGTCTGTGAAAAAGCCGATCGCATAGGCGACGTTACATCGGCGTCACCGTATTGACTCAATGTAGTCAGGGTGGCAACGGCCTGCCACCCCGAAGCTAATTTATTGATATGAAATGGCTATTGGGCATAGGTGCTGTCCACCGAGAATGATCGCGGCAGCCTGCGTTCCTGTTTTTCCCCAATCGTTTGTTACATTCCCATATGTGGATAACTTCCGGCGTTTCAAAGCACGGCTAGCATTCTGCCGACCAGGGGGTGGCGAACCACATCCTTGTCCGCCAACCGGACGACCGCCACGTCCGGAAGCCCCTCGAGGCGCTGGGCGATGGCCCCCAGGCCCGAGAGTTCCGGCAGCAGATCCGTCTGATCGGGATCGCCCGTCATCACCATCGTCGAGTGCCAGCCAAGTCGCGTCAGCAGCATCTTGATCTGGCCATAGGTGCAATTTTGCGCCTCGTCGATCAGCACAAAGCTGTTGTTCAGCGTCCGGCCACGCATGAAGGCGACCGGGGCGATCTCGATGGTGCCGTCGTCCAGGTTCTGGCGCAGGCGTTTTGCCCCCAGGCGGTCGTTCAGGGCATCCCACAGGGGACGGAGGTAGGGGTCGAGCTTCTCGCGCATGTCGCCGGGCAGGAAACCGAGCGTTTCCCCGGCTTCGACCGCCGGGCGGGAAAGGACGATGCGCGAAACGGTTCCCGCCTCGAGTGCCTCCACGGCGGCGGCGATGGCAAGGTAGGTCTTGCCGGTTCCCGCCGGCCCGACGGCGATCGTCAAAGGCTTGGTTTCGATTGCCTCCATCAGAACCCGCTGATTGTCGCTGCGTGGCCTGATTTTTCGGACGTAGCTCTGATCCCGATCATTGGCCGGCGTATGGTCGAAGACGAGATTGTGAATCCGGTTGTTATCGATGGCATGAAGCTTGGCGCGGCGGGCGGCGCGTTTTGCCATATTCATACTCCGGGGTCAGAAGCGGGTGAGTGAGGCCGGGCACCCGAAAGCAAGAACGCCTCCGCAAGCGGAGGCGGGGGGCGATCGGCGGCAAGTCGGAAGGTGCGGCGCACAACGCACACGGCGGTCATTCCACCGATGGTCTTGGTTCCGTCGGGGCGCTTGGTCCTCGAACGGATAGGCACCTCCTTCACTTACCGACCGAAGCCTACGCCGATCCCCGCGAGCGGGCTACAATATTTATGGACGTCACGGACATTTCATACAATGAATGCGCGGATGGCTTGGAACGCCTTCCCTGGCGTAAGCCTGAAGTGTTGCACTGACGCCACAGCTTTGGCGTGAAAGCGGCCGCTGTGGCGGCTTTGGGCAACGTATGGCGGCTTCATGGCGTTGGACAGTCGTCACGCTGCTTTCGCAATCGAGGATGTTCCAGCATGAAAAAGACGCTGCTCGGCGCGGCCGCCCTTATCGCTTTGCCGATGGCGGGTGCCAACGCGCAATCGGACTGGTTTACGCAGCATCAGACCTATCCGGGCGTGTATATCGGCCTGGAAGGGGGAGCGAACTGGCTGCTCAACTACAATATGGGTGTCGCCAATGGCTACCCCACGACGGGCTGGGCCGCGGGTGCGGTGATCGGCTATGACTTCGTCGGTCCGCGCATCGAGCTCGAAGGCGTCTTCCGGCAGAACGATACGTACATGACCGGGCTTGGGACGTTCGGCGCTTTCAACGCCAGCCGGAACGTCAATCAGGTCGGCGTCATGGTGAACGCTCTGTACGACTTCCTGCCGGGCGCGATGGTTACGCCCTATATCGGCGCCGGTGCCGGCGTCGGCTTCGTCGACGGCGTCGATATCTTTGGCGCCACGACCTCACTCAGCAACACCGTGTTTGCCTACCAGGGCATCATCGGCCTCGGATGGAACGTCGACAACAACTTCCGCGTCAACCTCGACGGCCGCTACTACGGCACGACCAATCCGGCCTCGGCCTATGGCAATTGGAACAACAACAACTTCAGCGTGATGCTGGGCGTCAGCTACAAGTTCGGTCAGCCGGAGGCGGTTGCTCCGCCGCCGCCACCGCCGCAGCCCAGTGCGCCATCCTTCATGGTGTTCTTCGACTGGGACCGCTCGAACCTGTCGCAGCAGGCCCTGAGCACGATCCAGCAGGCGGCCGACGCCTACAAGACCAAGGGCAGCGCCCGCATCACCGCCACCGGCCACACCGACACGTCCGGACCGGCGAGCTACAACATGGCGCTGTCGCTGCGTCGGGCGAATGCGGTCAAGGACGCCCTTGTGCGTGACGGCGTGCCGGCGACGGCGATCTCGGTGATCGGCAAGGGCGAGACCCAGCCGCTGGTGCCGACCGGCGACGGCGTGCGCGAGCCGCAGAACCGCCGTGTCGAGATCGTGATCCAGTAGCGCTCCGCTTTTTGCAAAATCGAACGGCCGGGTCTGCCCGGCCGTTCTCTTTTGGATTCAGAGAAGAAGCCCGTCCCGCGGGGGAGCGACGGGACGGGCCATGCCCTTCGTCAGGAAAGGGCGGCAGGAATGAGCTGCCTGCTGAGCCGTCAACGCGACATCGTGAGGGATCGTTGCACCTCTGCCCGCTGGCCATTGTGACCGTTTGTGGCCACGATGACGGGTACGGTTGCGTACGTTCGAGGAGCGGAGATGGGCGACGATCTTTACCGAATGACAGCGGTCGAGGCGGTGACGCGGCTGAAGAAGGGCGAGCTGACGCCGCTTGATCTGGTCGAGGCGTCGGCGCGGCGCATCGCCGAGGTCGAGCCGGCGGTCAACGCGTTGCCGACCCTTTGTCTCGATCGCGCTCGTATCCACGCCAGGCGCATCATGTCCGGCACGGACGCCTGTGAAGCGAAGGACGAAGCGGGTTGGCTCGCAGGCCTTCCCGTGTCGATCAAGGACCTGACGGACGTGGCCGGCGTGCGCACCACCTACGGCTCGCCGATCTTCGCCGACCATGTGCCGACGAAATCCCATCCGCTGGTGGAGCGCATCGAGCGCAAGGGCGGTATCGTGATGGCGAAATCCAATACGCCCGAATTCGGCGCCGGCGGCAGCACCTTCAACGAGGTGTTCGGCCGCACGCGCAACCCCTGGAACACGGCCCTTACCTGCGGTGGCTCGACTGGCGGCGGCGCGGTTTCGGTGGCGACGGGCGAGGTCTGGCTGGCGCACGGCTCCGACCATGGCGGCTCGTTGCGCCGTCCCGGGACCTATTGCTCGGTGGTCGGTCTCAGGCCATCGCCCGGCCGGGTGACGCGCGGCACGTCGAACAATCTCTATTCGCCGCAGTCGGTGCAGGGACCGATGGCGCGCACCGTTGCCGATCTCGCCCTGTTTCTCGATGCGATGGCGGGTTTCTGTACACACGATCCGATGACGTTCGATGCGCCGGCCGTCTCGTTCAGTGCCGCCGTCGCTCGTCCCGTCGCGCCAACCCGGGTGGCTTTCACCGCCGATCTCGGCGGAAGGATGGCGCTCGACCGCGAGATTCGCGAAATCTGCACCAAGGCGGCCCGGCGTTTCGAGGAGCTGGGCTGCATCGTCGAGGAAACGTCGCCCGATTTCGGGCCCGTGGACGAGGTGTTCATGGCGCTGCGCAGCCAGCAGTTCGTCGTCGACCGCGAGCTGCAGCTCCAGCAATACCGCGACAAGATCAAGCCCGACATCATCTGGAACACCGAGCTCGGCCTCGAGCAGACAGCCAGCCGCCTCGCTTGGGCCGAGCGTGAACGCGCGGCGCTTTTCAGGCGCATGAGCGAATTCTTCCAGACATACGATTTGCTGGTGACGCCCGGCGCGCCGACCGCCGCCTTCGACGTCCATCTGCGCGCGCCTGCCACCATTGCCGGCAAGAAGCTCGAGAACTATATGGCGGGATCGACCGTCAATTCGGCCATCACCGTTGCCGGCAGTCCCGCCGTCGCCGTGCCCTGTGGCTTCGACGCATACAGCCGACCGGTCGGTTTGCAACTCGTCGGCAAGCCGCGAGGCGAGGCGGCGCTGCTGCAGGCCGCCTCGCTCTACGAAAGCCTGATGGGACTGCACAAGCTCCTGCCCATCGACCCCAAACCCGGAACCGTGCCACCCTCCTTCTGAAGCGACAGGAGGAAACGAAACGATGCGGGTGGTGATCACCGGGGCCAGCCGCGGCATCGGCCGGGCCGTCGCGCTCAGGCTTGCGGCCGATGGCGCCAGGGCCTTCACCTTGTGCGATGTCGCCTATCTCGACGAGCTGGAGGCGCTGGCCCGGTCGCTGCGCGCCTCGGGTTGCGAGGTGCGAACCTTGAAGGCCGACATGGCGAGGCCGAACGCGCCGGCACGCGTGATTGCCGTCGCGGCCAAAGCCATGCGCGGCATCGATGCGGTCGTGGGAAACGCCGGCATCACGGCTCCCGGCAGGCTGCTCGATCTCGACATCGCCACCTGGGATCGCGTGTTCGACATCAATCTGCGTGCCAACTGGCTGCTGGGCAGGGCGGCGCATCGGCATCTGGCAAGATCGAAGGGCGCCATCGTCACGATCGCTTCGATGGCCGGACGTCTGCCGCAATTGCCGACCGGCGCCTACAGCCCGGCGAAGGCGGCGTTGATCATGCTGACCGAGATGATGGCCATGGAATGGGCTGCCGACGGCATCCGCGCCAACTCGGTGTGCCCGGGCTTCGTTCATACCTCGATGACAGACGCGATCTATCGCAATCGAACGCTCGCGCGGCGGCGAGCGGAGATGGTGCCGCTCGGTCGCGTGGCAACGCCGGACGATATCGCCGATGCTGTCGCCTACCTGCTTGGCCCCGCAGCGAGTTATATCACCGGGCAGGCCCTCGTGGTCGACGGCGGACTGACCAAGTCGCTGCTCGCGCATGTGCCGGGGATCGCCGCCACACCGAAGGGGAAATGAGAGATGAAAGCCTCGCTGTTCTACCTGCCCAGTATCGGCAGCCGTGCCGAGATCGAAGCCGGCATGGCGGGCATGCGTCCCGACTTCTACCAGCGCATGCTGAAGGAGCTGTCCGAGCAGATCCGCCTCGGCGACGACCTGGGCTACGATTCGGTGAGCTTCACCGAGCATCATTTCCATATCGAAGGGTTCGAGCTCTCCAACAACCCGGTGCTGCTCGATCTCTACTTCGCGATGCAGACCAGGCGCATCCGGGTGGGCCAGCTCGGCATCGTCCTGCCGGCCTCCAATCCGATCCGCGTCGCCGAGGACATCGCCATGCTCGACCACATGACCGGCGGCCGGGCCTGTGCGGGCTTCGCGCGTGGGTACCAGCGCCGCTGGGTCGATGTCATGGCGCAGCAGACACACGGCATCCACGGCGCCCTGCCCAACCAGCACGACGAGATCGATACCGCCAACCGGCTGGCCTTCGAGGAGAATTTCCGCATCGTCAAGAAGTGCTGGACGGAGGAAATGCTCACTTTCGACGGCAAGTTCTGGAAGGTCCCGGCCGGCCCCACGCCGTGGACGCTCGATACCACCGCGAAGTGGGGCAAGGGCGTGGAAGGCGGCATCCTCAAGGCCGTCGGCGTCGTCCCGAAGCCGCTGCAGAAGCCGCATCCGCCGCTCTTCCAGCCGTTCGCGAGCTCGGAGAACACGGTCCGCTTCTGCGCCCGCGAGGGCATCACCCCGATCCTGCCGCCCATGCATCCGGTCTACGAGGACAAGCTCTACAGCGTCTACGCCGAGGTTTCGGGCAAGCCCAAGGGGCAGGGGGTGGGCGTGCTGCGCGACGTCATCATCGCCGACAGCGATGCCGAGGCCATCGCGCTGTGGCGCGATTCCGGCCAGTTCTCGGGGCGCGCCTGGTTCGAGCCGTTCGGCTTCCGCAAGGGCATGCAGGATCCCAAGACCGGCGAATTCCCCACGTCGGAGCAAGTGATTGCCCAAGGCTACGCCTTCGTCGGCACGGTCGACACGGTGTTGCGCGCCATGGAGACCCAGCAGGCGCGGCAGCCGGTGGATTGGGTATTCTGCTACACCTACAACAGCCTGGTGCCGCATCCCAGGCTGATGAAGTCGATCGAGGCCTTCTGGACGAAAGTGATGCCGCGTTTCCACTGACGTCCGCCGCGATGATCCCGGCTGGACGGCGATGTTCGGGCCGTTCAAACTTTCGCAAACAGGGGAGCTTTCGACGATGAGCCTGCACCGTCTGCTGGCGGCTATCCTGCTTGTCGGCGTCGCGCTCGCGCCAGTGGCGCGGGCGCAGAACGCGATCAAGCCCGCGATCGTCTACAGCACGGGCGGCAAGTTCGACAAATCCTTCAACGAAGGCGTGAGCGCCGGCGCGGAGAAGTTCAAGGCCGAGACGAAGGTGGCCGTCGCCGAGTTCGAGCCCAGCAACGAGACGCAGTTCGAGCAGGCCCATCGCCGCTTCGCCCAGCGCGGCTACGATCCCATCGTCGCCGTGGGCTTCTCCCAGGGTGTGGCCCTGGGCAAGGTCGCGAAGGAATTTCCCAAGACGCACTTCACGCTGATCGACAGCGTGGTCGATCTGCCGAATGTCCAGTCCGTCACCTTCAAGGAGCACGAGGGCTCGTTCCTGGTCGGCGTCGCGGCAGCGCTGGCCTCGAAGACCGGCAAGATCGGCTTCGTCGGCGGCATGGACATTCCGTTGATCCGCCGCTTCCAGTGCGGCTACGAGCAGGGCATCAAGTATGCCAATCCCAAGGCCGAGCTGATCGCCAACATGACCGGCACCACGCCGGCGGCATGGAACGACCCCGGCCGTGGCGCCGAACTCGCCAAGGGCCAGTTCGACCGCGGCGTCGATGTCGTCTATGCCGCCGCCGGCAGCACGGGCATCGGCGTGCTGCAGGCGGCCAAGGACCGCGGCGAGTACGCGATCGGCGTCGATTCGAATCAGGACCATCTGCATCCCGGCACCATGCTGACCTCGATGATCAAGCGGGTCGATCTCGCCACCTATCGCAGCTTCGAGGCGGCGCAGGCGGGGAGGTGGCAAGGCGGCGTATCGGTGCTGGGTCTCAAGGAAGGCGGCGTCGACTGGACCCTGGACCAGTACAACGAGAAGCTGATCACGCCCGAGATGAAGGCAAAGGTGGAGCAGGCCAAGGCCGACATCATCGCGGGGAAGATCGTGGTTCACGACTACATGAGCGACAATTCCTGCAAGTGACGCGCGCGCCGTCCCCCACAGCACCGCCGGCCATAGAGTTCCTGGCGATCGACAAGTCGTTCGGCAGCGTGCAGGCGGTGCGCGGTGTGTCGCTTCGCCTCGAAGCCGGCACGATCACGGGCATCATCGGCGAGAATGGTGCCGGCAAGTCGACGCTGATGAACATCCTGTTCGGTCTCCATCAGGCGAATGCCGGCGAGATCCGCATCGACGGCGTGCCGGTGCGCCTCGAAAGCCCGCACGACGCCATCGCGCACGGCATCGGCATGGTCCATCAGCACTTCATGCTGATCGAGAGCTTCACCGTGCTCGAGAATCTGGTGCTGGGCGCTGAAAGGGGCTTTGTGCTGAGGGGCGGCCTCGCCTGGACGCGGGCCGAGGTCGAGCAATTGACCCGAGAATACGGGCTTTCGGTCGACCCCGATGCCCGGGTCGCCGATCTGTCGGTTGGCGAGCAGCAGCGGGTCGAGATCCTGAAGGTCCTGCTGCGCGGTGCGCGCATCCTGATCCTCGACGAGCCGAGCGCCGTCCTCACGCCGCAGGAGACCGATCGTCTGTTCGTCGTTCTCAAGGCGTTGCGCCAGCGCGGCGTGACCGTGCTGCTGATCACCCACAAGCTGCGCGAGGTCATGGCGGTCACGGATCGCGTCGTCGTGATGCGGCAGGGCGAGGTGGTTGCCGAGCGGCCTACGGCCGGTACCGATCCGCAGGAGCTGGCCGAGCTGATGGTCGGCCGCAAGGTGCGCCTGCAGATCGAGAAGGCGCCCGCGCATCCCGGCCCGGTGATGCTGCACGCCGACGGCCTGCGCCTGATCGACCGCTACGGCCGGCCGTTGCTCGACGATGTCGATCTCGATCTCCGGGCAGGCGAGATCGTCGCCATTGCCGGCGTGTCCGGCAATGGCCAGGCGGAGCTGCTGCAGGTGCTGGCGGGCATCCGGGCGCCGACGGCGGGATCACTCGCGATTTGCGGCCGCCGGTTCGATGCGCGCCATCCCGGCGATCCGGCCGACCGCCGGGCGATCGGACTGGCCCACGTCCCGGAAGACCGGTTGCGCCAGGGGCTCGTCGCGCCATTCCCGGCGGCCGAGAGCTCGATCCTGGGTTATCAGGACGAGCCGCGCTTCAGCCCGCGCTGCCTTCTCGACAGACCGGCGATCGGCGCCTACTGCCGCGATCTCATGGAGCGCTTCGATGTGCGGCCTCGGCTTCCAGGGCTGAGGTCATCGCAGCTTTCCGGGGGCAACCAGCAGAAGCTCGTGCTGGCGCGCGAGATGGCGCACGAGCCCGAGGTGCTTCTGGTGGGGCAGCCGACGCGCGGCGTCGATATCGGCGCCATCGAGTTCATTCACCGCGAGCTGGTCAAGGCGCGCGATCGCGGTTGTGCCGTGCTGGTCGTCTCGACGGAGCTCGACGAGGTCCTGACGCTCGCCGACCGCGTGCTGGTCATGTTCGCCGGCCGAATCGTCGGCGAGGTCGAGCCGGAAGGAGCCGACGAGCGGCGTCTCGGGCTCATGATGGCGGGATCGGTCGCGTGAGGCTGTCGCGTTCCGCACTCCCCGTCTGGGCCGAGCTTCTGCTCGCGCCGCTGATCAACATCGTGCTCGCCTTCCTCGTGGTCGGCATCATCGTGCGTCTGATCGGCATCGACCCGCTCCATGCGCTGAACCGGCTGGTGCTGGGCGCGGTCGGCACGCCCGAGTCGATCGGCTACACGCTCTACTACGCCACCAACTTCGTCTTCACCGGGCTGGCCGTAGCGCTCGCCTTCCACGGCGGCCTGTTCAATATCGGCGGCGAAGGGCAAGCCTATATCGGCGGCCTGGGTTGCGGGCTCGCGGTGCTGGCCTTCGACCGGTACCTGCCGGGCTGGCTGATGGCGCCCATCGCCATTGCCGCGGCGGCGCTGTTCGGTGCGGCATGGGCCGCCGTTCCCGCCTGGCTGCAGGCCTGGCGGGGCAGCCACATCGTCATCACGACCATCATGCTGAACTTCGTGGCGTCCGCGCTGATGGTCTATCTTCTGGTGAACGTGCTGATCGCCCCGGGCTCCATGACACCGCAAAGCCGCGGCTTCGGCCCGTCCGGCCAGTTGCCTGCCCTGTCAGGGTCTCCCCTCAATCTCTCGATCGTCCTCGCGCTCGCCTGCTGCGCCGCCGTCTGGCTGTTCCTGTGGCATACGCGCTGGGGCTACGCCCTGCGCGCCATGGGCCACAATCCTGAGGCCGCGCGCTATGCCGGCACCGATCTCAGGCGCATGACCATGCTCGCCATGTGCCTCTCCGGCGCGCTCGCCGGATTCGTCGGCGTCAACGAGCTGATGGGCGTGCACCATCGCATCGTGCTCGACTTCCCGGCGGGCTACGGCTTTGCCGGCATCGCGGTCGCGCTCATGGGGCGCAACCATCCGCTTGGCGTTGCGCTGGCGGCGCTGCTGTTCGGAGCGTTGCAGCAGGGCGGCGCGGAGCTTGCCTTCGACGAGCCGGCGATCACCCGGGAGATGGTGGTCGTGATCCAGGGTCTTGTGATCCTGTTCTCCGGCGCGCTCGAGCAGTTGCCGCGGCCCTGGATCGCTGCCCTCTTGCCGCGTCGCGGATGATCCATGGAGGATCTTCCCCCTATTGTCTTTCTCGCCGCCGCCGCTACGCTCAGGACGGCGACACCGCTCATCCTGTGCGCCATGGGCGGACTCTTCTCGGAACGAAGCGGCATCGTCGATGTCGGTCTCGAGGGCAAGATGCTGATCGCCGCCTTCTTTGCCGCCGTCGGCTCGACGCTGACCGGGTCCGCATGGTGCGGGGTGGCGGCGGCGGTCGTCGCTGCGGAGATCCTGGCGCTGCTGCACGGCTTTGCCTGCATCACCCACCGCGGCAATCAGGTGGTGAGCGGCGTGGCCCTCAACATCCTGGCCGCGGGCCTCACTGTCGTGCTCGGCAATGCCTGGTTCCATCAGGGCGGCCAGACGCCTCCGCTCGATCGGCCAGGGCAGCGGCTGATGCCGATCTTCCTTCCCCGCGCCGGCGACAACATCCTGGTCTATGCAGCGCTGGCGAGCGTGCCGCTCACCTGGTGGCTGATCGCGCGCACCCGCTTCGGGCTCCGGCTGCGGGCCGTAGGCGAGATGCCGCTGGCCGTGGACGCCGCCGGCATCTCGGTGGCCTGGCTGCGCTACCGCGCGGTGCTGCTGTGCGGTCTCCTCGCGGGCCTCGCCGGCGCCTATCTTTCGATCGCGCAGAACGCCGGCTTCAGCCGCGACATGACCGCAGGCCAGGGTTTCATCGCCCTTGCCGCCATCATCTTCGGCAAATGGCGGCCATTTCCGGCCTTTGGCGCCTGTCTCATCTTCGGCCTGCTGGACGCCGTCGCCATCCGCCTGCAAGGCGTGACCGTGCCCGGGATGGGCGAAGTGCCCGTGCAATTCATCCAGGCCTTGCCCTATCTTCTCACCGTGTTCCTGCTGGCCGGCTTCGTCGGACGCGCCGTGGCGCCCAAGGCGATCGGCATTCCTTACGAGAAGGAGCGCTGACATGGACGATCTGCTCCGTCTCGCGCGCACCATGATGGTGCGGGCCTATGCGCCCTATTCGAAATTCCATGTCGGCGCCGCCGTGCGCGACGAGGAAGGCGGTCTCCATGGCGGCTGCAACGTGGAGAATGCCGCCTACCCGGAGGGATTTTGCGCCGAGGCGTCAGCCATCGCCGCGCTCGTCGCGGCAGGCAAGCGGCGCGTGACGGAATGCGTGGTGATCGGGCCAGGGCCGGAGGTCATCTCGCCCTGCGGCGGCTGTCGGCAGAAGCTGCGCGAGTTCGCGGCCGACGATGTCAAGGTCCATCTCTGCGGTCCCGATGGCCTGCACCGCACCGTGACTGTGGGCGAGTTGTTCCCCATGTCGTTCGGCCCGCATCATCTCGGTCGATCATGATCGAGGCGATCGCGCGCCATGCGCCCGGCTTCAGACCCAAGGTGGCGGTCCTGCTGGGTTCGGGACTGGGCAGTTTCGTCGAGGAGGTGAAAGCGCTGGCGGCGATCCCTTATGCCGAGCTGCCGGACTTCCCGAGGCCGACCGTCGCCGGGCATGAAGGGCGGCTCGTGCTCGGCCATGTCGGGGCAACGCCGGTCGCCGTCCTGCAGGGCCGGGCGCACTACTACGAATTCGGCCGCGCCGACGAGATGCGGACGCCCATCGAGGCGATGGCGGAGCTGGGCTGCGAGACGCTGCTGCAGACCAACGCGGCCGGCAGCCTGCGGCTCGACATGCCGCCAGGCTCGCTGATGGTCATCACCGACCACATCAACTTCACGGGCGTCAATCCGCTGTTCGGCCTCGGCGCCGATCGGCGCTTCGTCGACATGGTCGATGCCTACGATCCGATGCTTGCACAAAGGCTGCTGGCGACGGCGAAGGCAGCCAGCATCCGCTGCCACGACGGCATCTACATCTGGTTCTGCGGACCGAGCTTCGAGACGCCGGCCGAGATCCGGGCCGCCGTCACGATGGGCGCGGATGCAGTCGGCATGTCGACCGCACCGGAGACCATCCTTGCACGCCATGCCGGCCTCAAAGTGGCGGCTGTCTCGGTGATGACCAACTACGCCGCCGGCCTGGTTCCAGGCGCGATCGGCCACGACCAGACCATCACCGTGGCGAACGCATCCGCCGGGCAGCTCCGCCGGCTGCTGCGCGGTTTCCTCGAAAGCTACGGCTGAAGCAGTCATGCTGCCGCAGGAGATCATCCGCAAGAAGCGCGACGGCAAGGTGCTGTCGGCCAGGGAGATTGCCGAGATCGTGCGTGGCATCACCGATGGCAGCCTCAGCGAAGGCCAGGTGGCGGCCTTCGCCATGTCGGTGTTCTTCCGCGACATGGTGCTTGAGGAGCGTGTGGCCTTCACCCTGGCGCTCGCCCGATCGGGTGTCATGCTCGACTGGTCGGATCTCGATCTGCCCGGTCCGGTGATCGACAAGCATTCGAGCGGCGGGGTCGGCGACAAGGTGAGCCTGATGCTGGCGCCCGTCGTCGCGGCCTGCGGCGGCTTCGTGCCGATGATCTCGGGTCGCGCCCTCGGCCATACCGGCGGCACGCTCGACAAGTTCGACTCGATCATCGGCTACGAGACACAGCCGGACGTGGCGACTTTCCGCAGGGTCGTGCGCGAGGTGGGCTGCGCAATCATCGGCCAGACCGACGATCTCGCGCCGGCGGATCGGCGCCTCTACGGCATACGGGATGTGACGGGGAGCGTGGAATCGATCCCGCTGCTCGTGAGCTCGATCCTCAGCAAGAAGATCGCGGCCGGTCTCGGCGGCCTGGCGATGGACGTCAAATGCGGCTCGGGCGCCTTTTGTGACAGCGAGCCGATGGCGCGCGACCTGGCGCGGAGCCTTGTCGCCGTCGCCGAGCGTGCCGGCCTGCCGATCGTGGCGCTCGTCACCGACATGGACCAGGTGCTGGGGCGGAATGTCGGCAACGCGCTCGAAATGGCCGAAGCCGTTGCCTATCTCAAAGGCAGCAGAACGCGCGATCAGCGTCTGCATGAGGTGGTCATGGCGCTGGCGGGAGAAATGCTGGCCCTGGGCGGCCTCGCGTCGAGTGTCGCGGCCGGCCGGTCGCGGGCCGACGCCGCGTTGGCCGATGGCAGCGCCGCGGAGAGGTTCGCGCGCATGGTGGCGGCTTTGGGCGGTCCCGGCGACTTCGTCGATCGTGCCGAGCGCTACCTGGCACAGGCTCCAGTCGTGAAGCCCTGTCGCGCCGAACGCGGCGGCCATGTCGTCGGGATGGATGCGCGGCAAATCGGCATTGCCGTGGTTGCACTGGGCGGCGGTCGCCGCCATGCCGACGACGCCATCGATTCCTCCGTCGGCTTGACCGGCGTGGTCGATGTGGGCGCGTACGTGCAGGCCGGCGACGAGCTGTGCGCTGTCCATGCGGCGAGCGAAGCCGATGCGGAGTCGGCGATCGCGGCCGTTCGCGAGGCGATCCATATCGACGATGCGTCCCCTCCGGAAAGGCCGGTCGTGATCGACCGGGTGGTTCCGTGAGCGATATCGATCTCGCCACCTACGAGCGCGACGGCTTCCTTGTGCTCGAACGGTTCGTGTCGTCGCAGGATTGCGACGCCCTGCAGGCGCGTGCTGCCGAGCTGGTCGCGGCCTTCGATCCCGGACCGGCGCGCACGATCTTCTCCGCCCGCGACCAGGGCCATGCCCGCGATCGCTATTTTCAGGAGTCGGGCGAGGCCATCCGGTTCTTTTTCGAGGAGGAGGCGGCGGACCGGCCGACCGGGCTCGCCCTGAACAAGATCGGCCACGCCTTGCACGATCTCGACCCGGTATTCGATCGCGTTTCGCGCCAGCCATGCCTGGCCGCGCTCGCCGCTGCGCTGGGCCTCACCCAGCCGCTGCTGCTGCAATCGATGTATCTCTTCAAGCAGCCGCGGATCGGGGCGGAAGTGGGCTGGCACCAGGACGCGACCTACCTCTACACGAGGCCCTCGACAGTAACCGGCTTCTGGATGGCGCTCGACGACGCCGACCGAAACAATGGCTGCCTGCTGGCGCTGGCCGGCGCGCATCGCGGCCCGTTGCGCGAACGCTTCCATCGGGTGGGATCGGATCTGATCACGTCCAGGCTCGATGCGACGCCATGGCCCGACGCCGAGCCCGTCGCGCTGGAAGTGCCGCGCGGGTCGCTGGTGGTACTGCACGGATTGCTGCCGCATGCCAGCGCCGCCAATCGCTCCGACCGTCCGCGGCACGCCTATGCGCTGCACCTGATCGACGGCCAGGCCGTCTACGATGCCGACAACTGGCTTCAGCGTCCCGATCATCCGCTGCGAGGTTTCAATTGATCCCCAAGGCCGAACTGCACTGCCATCTCGAAGGTTCCATCACGCCGGCGCTGGCGCGGGAACTCGCGGCGCGCAACGGACTGGCCCTTCCGGACGGCCTGTTCGGTCCGGACGGCAGCTATGTCTGGCGGGATTTCCTGAGCTTCCTGGCCGCCTATGACCGGGTCTGCGGCGTGCTAAAGACGCCACGCGATTTTGGCGATGTGATCTATTCCTATCTCGTCGGCGCTGCGGCCCAGGGGGCCGTCTATGTCGAGATGTTCTGCTCGCCCGAGCGGCCGAAGGCGCTGGGCATCGCTTATGCCGACTGGCTGGCGGCATTGGCCGACGGCATCGACCGGGCCAGCCGCGAGTGCGGCATCGTCGGCCGCATCATCGTGGTCTGCATCCGCCACCTTGGCCCGGAGCGCGCCCTTGCGCTGGTCGAGCGCATGGTCGCCGAGCCGCATCCTTATGTGGTGGCCTTCGGCATGGGCGGCGACGAGGCGAAGTACACCCCGGCCGACTTCGCGCCGGCCTACCGGCTGGCGCACGAGAAGGGGTACGGCTGCACGGTCCATGCCGGAGAAGTGTTGGGGCCCGAGAGCGTCTGGGGGGCGATCCGGGCCTTGCCGGTCAGCCGTATCGGCCACGGCGTGCGATCCGCCGAGGATCCCGCCTTGCTGGAGGAGTTGGCGCGGCGCGGCACGGTGCTCGAGGTCTGCCCCGGCAGCAACATCGCGCTTGGCGTCTATCCCGACCGCGCCGCCCATCCGCTCCATCGATTGATCGCATCCGGCGTGCGGGTGACGCTCAACTCGGACGATCCGCCATTCTTCCATACGACGCTGGCCGCCGAATACGAGGCGGCGGGCCTGCCGGACACGGCGCTGCGCCAGATCGTGCGAACGGCGATCGAGGCATCGTTCGTCGATGCCGCGACGAAGCGGCGACTGCTCGAGGGGGTGCAATCATGATCATGCGCAAGGGGACGGCGCTGGCCATCGCCATCGTCGCGATCACGGGAGCGGCAGCGCGGGCCGAGGAGCCGCCGCCGAACGACCTGCTGCTGGCGGTGCTCTGGAACCAGCGCTCGGTCGAATACAAGGGCAATGCGCTCACGGTCTATGCACTCGCGCGCGTCCGCCTCGACGAGGCATTGGCCGACAGGAGCTGGACGGCCGCGCCCGTCGAGCAGAAGGGCGACTACGCGAATTTGCCGCCTGCGGTCGTGCTCGATATCGACGAGACGCTGCTGGACAACTCGCCCTACGAGGTCTGGATGATGAAGGCCGACCAGTCCTTCAGCACCAAAACCTGGAACCAGTTCTGCGCGGCGCAGATCTCGAAGGCGATTCCTGGCGCCGTGGAGTTCACGCGATATGCCGACTCGCGGGGCGTGAAGGTCTTCTATATCAGCAACCGCGACGCCGTGACCGAGAAGGACACACGCGAGAACATGGAGAAGCTGGGCTTCCCCATGAGCGGCAATGTCGATACCTTCCTGATGCAGAACGAGCGACCGGACTGGGGCAGCCGAAAGGGCACGCGCCGGGCGTTCATCGCCAGGGACTATCGGATCCTGCTGAACTTCGGCGACAATCTCGGCGATTTCGACGACCGCTACCGCAGCAGCGAGGCGGAACGGCAGAAGGTGTTCGAGGAGGACAAGGCTCATTGGGGCCGCGACTGGCTGGTGATCGCCAACCCGACCTACGGGTCGTTCGACACCGCGCCCTACGGCCACGACTTCAAGAAATCGCGCGAGGCGCAGCGCAAGGCCAAGTGGGACGTGCTCGAAAGCTGGAGCGGCCCGAAGGAGTAGGTGTCAGATCGCCTTTTCGCTGTCGGCGTCGAACAGGTGCAGGCGCTCGGGCTTGAGCGCGAGCCTGAGCTTGTCGTGCGGGCGCACGCGCACGGTGGGCTCGATGCTCGCGGCGAACAGGGCCGACCCGACCCGTGTATCGAGCAGGATCTCCGAGCCGAGCTGCTCGACGACCTCGACGCCGGCGTCGAAGCAGTGGCCGACGGCATCCGCCGGCCCGGCGATGTGGATGTCCTCGGGCCGGATGCCGAGCGTCGCCTTGCGCCCGACCTGTGCGCGGCCGCGCCCCGCGAGGTCGGACGGCAGGGCGATCTTGAGGCCGGGCGCCTCCGCCATGATCTGGCCGCCGCTCTCCACCAGCGTCACGTCGGCGAAGTTCATGGCCGGGGAGCCGATGAAGCCCGCCACGAAGCGGTTGGCCGGGGTGTTGTAAAGCTCGAGCGGCTCGCCCACCTGCTGGACGACACCGTCCTTCATCACGACGACGCGGTCGCCGAGCGTCATGGCCTCGACCTGGTCGTGGGTGACGTAGATCGCCGTCGTCCCCAGCCGCTCGTGAAGCTTCTTGAGCTCGACGCGCATTTGCACGCGCAATTTGGCGTCGAGATTGCTGAGCGGCTCGTCGAACAGGAAGACCTTTGGGTCGCGCACGATGGCCCGGCCGAGCGCCACGCGCTGGCGCTGGCCGCCCGAGAGCTGGCGCGGCTTGCGATCGAGCAGCTTCTCGATGCCGAGGATCCCGGCGGCGCGCTTGATGCGCTGCTCGATCTCGGCCTTCTGGAACTTCCGCATCTTGAGCCCGAACGCCATGTTCGAGGCGACGCTCATGTGCGGGTAGAGCGCGTAGTTCTGGAACACCATGGCGATGTCGCGGTCCATCGGCGGCACTGCGTTCACCACCGTGTTGTCGATGCGGATCTCGCCGTCGCTGACCGCCTCGAGGCCGGCGATCATGCGCAGCGTCGTGGTCTTGCCGCAGCCTGAAGGCCCGACCAGCACGACGAACTCCTTGTCGCGGATCTGCAGGTCGACGTCCTTCACGGCATGGAAGGCCTCGAACCGCTTGTTGAGCTTGTGCAGGCTGACTTCGGCCATGGACGCTAACCCTTCACCGAGCCGGTGAGGCCCGATACGTAGTGTTCGACGAAGAACGAGTAGACGATCGCCACCGGGACCGATCCCAGAAGCGCGCCCGCCATCAGCGAGCCCCAGAAGAACACGTCGCCCCGAATCAGCTCCGAGGTGACGCCCACCGCCACCGTCTTCTGCTCGGGCGAGGAGAGGAAGACGAGGGCGTAGATGAACTCGTTCCAGGAGAGCGTGAAGGCGATGATGCCGGCCGACAGGATACCGGGCACGGCGATCGGGACGATGATGTAGAGCATCGCCTTCCAGCGCGAGGCGCCGTCGATGCGGGCGCACTCCTCGAGCTCCTTCGGGATCGCCTTGAAGTACCCCATCATCAGCCAGGTGCAGAAGGGGATCAGGAAGGTGGGATAGGTGAGGATCAGCGACCACGGGGTGTCGCCGAGGTGAAAGTTGCGGATGATCTCGGCCAGCGGGATGAACAGCAGGGTCTGCGGCACGAGATAGGTGATGAAGATCATCGTGCCGAGGCTGCCGGCGAAGGGGAAGTTGAGCCGGGCCAGGGCATAGCCCGCCAGCACGCCGCAGAACAGCGAGATCACCGTCGAGGTGACGGCGATGAACATCGTGTTCACCATCCATCGCCCGAAATCGGTTTCCTCGAAGAGGTAGCGGAAGTGCTCGAGCGTGGGGTGGTTGGTCCAGAACGGCATGTAGTTCACGGCGTTCCACGGCCGATAGAGCTCACCGTCCGGCCGGAAGCTCGTGACGATCATCCAGTAGAAGGGAAACAGCAGGACGAAGACGAACAGGATCAGCGGGATGTTGTAGAAAATCCATCGCCGCCACAGCGCACCCTCGATCATTCACGCACCTCCCTGCCGGCGCTGCATGTCAGCGGACCTCCACGCGGCGGATGTAGAGGAGCTGGATCACCACGATCACGAACAGGAACGGGAACATCGCGAGCGACACTGCCGCGCCCTGCGACAGCAGGCCGGTGCCGATGCCGATCTGGTAGGCGTAGGTGGCGAAGAGGTGGGTGGCGTTCGCCGGCCCGCCGCCGGTCATGACATAGACGAGCTGGAAGTCGGCGAAGGTCTGGATCACCGAGAACAGCATCACCACCATGGTCACCGGCAGCAGGAGCGGCCAGGTGATCAGCCAGAAGCGCGCCCACGGCCGCGCCCCGTCGATCGCCGCCGCCTCGTTCAGCTCGGGGCTGATGGTCTGCAGGCCGGCGAGCAGGCTGATGGCGAAGAACGGCACGCCGCGCCAGATATTGACCACGATGATCGACGCCATGGCGAGGTTGGGATCGCCCAGCCAGTTGATGCGCTGGGTGATGAAGTCGAGCTGGTGGAGCGTCCAGTTGATGACGCTGAAAGTCGGATCGAACATCCACTTCCAGGCGAAGGTCGACAGCACCGTCGGAATGATGAACGGCAGGAGGATGAAGGCCCGCACCAGGGCTTTGCCGCGGAAATGCCGGTTGAGCAGCATCGCGAGCCACAGCCCCAGCCCGAGCTTGAACACCGTCGTGACGCCCGTGTACCAGAAGGTGTTCCAGACCGCCGTCCAGAAGATGTTGTCGTTCCAGAGCTTGGCGAAATTCGCCAGGCCCACGAAATGACCGGGATCGCCGACCCGGGCGTCGCTCAGCGCCAGCAGCACGCCCTCGACGAAAGGATAGGCGATGAACAGGCCGAGCAGGATCGCCGTCGGCGCAAGCAACACCAGGGCCAGCCAACGCTCGTCTTCGAGCTTGCGCAGCCGCGGGACGGGGCGTCTGGCTGCTGCCGTACCCGGGACGGCGGTCACTGTCATGCGGTACCCGTCGGTTTGGGTTGCGGGATGGCGGTCCGCCTCAGGCCGAGTAGATCTTCTTCAGCTCGCCCTCCGCCCATTTCACCGATTCCTCCGGCGCCATGCCCTGCACCGCCTTGGCATACATGTCGGTGATGATGTACTTCGACAGGCCCTCGGCGGCCTTGGCGTTGGGCGGACCGGCATAGCCCGGCGCCTGGCCGAGACGGGCCGCGACCTTGAACGGCGCGAGCACCGGGTCGGCGTTCCATACCGGGCTCGACTCCCACTTGGTCGTCGGCGGCGTCGAGTAGCCCTTCTGCGACTCGAACCACTTGCCGTAGTTCTTCTCGGCGTGGATCCAGCGCAGGAATTCCTTCGCGGCAGCCTGGTTCTTGGAATACTTCATCAGCATGTCGGATTGCATCAGGTGCATGCCGAACTGACCCGCCGGGCCCTTCGGCAGGGGCGAGTGCATGATGTCTTCCTTCATCGGCTTGCCCTTCTCGGTCTGGTACTGGTCGGGCTTGCGCAAGGTCTCGATGTAGATCGAGGCGCCGTTCAAAGTCGCCGAGATGGTGCCCGACAGGAAGGCGCGGTTGTTGTTGGTATCGTCCCAGGCCAGCCCACCCTCGTCGCAGCAGTCCTTCCAGAACCCGGTCATGAACTTGACCGATTCGATCGTTTCCTTGGAGTTGATGGCGACGGTCTTGCCGTCGGCCTCGACCTCCTTGCCGCCCCACGACCACATGAAGGGATAGGTGAAGGTCGGCGCATCGCCAAAAGTGTGGCCGAGCGTCTGGCCGATCGGCCGACCTTTGGCTTTCAGCTTCTTTCCCGCGTCGTGATACTCCTGCCAGGTCTGGGGAAAGGCGTTGAAGCCCGCTTCCTCGAACCACGACTTGCGGTAAGCGACCATGGCGCCGATCACGGCCCATGGCATGGCCATGAACATTTTGCCGTCGCTGCAGAAGGAACGGCAGTATTTATAGATGCCGCCTTCGCGCTTGCTGAGCTCCTCGGCAATGTCGCTCACGTCGACCACGCTGTTGGCGTAGATGTAGGTGTAGTTGTTGAATGCCATGATCAGGTCGGGCCCCGAGCCCGACTGGATGGCCGCCGTGGCGCGCGGTTGCAGGTCGTTGCCGTTCACCGTCTCGAGGTTGATCTTCATGCCGAGTTCCTTCTCGGCCGCCGGTATCAGTTCCTTGCGCAGGAGCGTGTCGGATGCCGGCACGAAGTCGACCCAGCGCAGCCAGTGGACGGTTTTCTGCTGGGCATAGGCGGGCGTGCGACCCGAGGCGAGGATTCCGGCCATACCCGTGGACGCGACGGCGGCTGCGCTGCCGGCAAGCTTGATGACACTCCGACGTTTCGTCTGAACCATGTTTTCTTCCTCCCAGAAGACGACCGCCTCTCTGGACGGCATTTGTTGGCGTCATCGTACGCATCTGGAAGGAATGGGCGCAAGTCGTGCCGCGGAATTTTTCCTGGCGAGTCGGGAAAGCGATTTCACGTTCCGTTGTGCGGCGTCTGGATGAGGGCTGGATCGAGCGTGAATAGGTCCTGCGCCCGACCCACGCCGCGCAGGGCGAAGCGGCCGACCGACACCAGCTTCTTGCGCTTCTCGGCCGGCAGGGCGTCGGCGAACGCGGAGGAGATCAGCAGCGGACGGTCGACCGAACGACACATCGACGCGATGCGGCTCGCCTCGTTCACCGCCGGCCCGACGACGGTGAAATCGAGCCGGTCGACACTGCCGATATTGCCGTAGAACACTTCGCCGATATGCAGGCCAAGATAGACCGTCGAGGTCGGCCGCGCTTCCATCGCCCGCCTGGCGTTCAGCGCCTGCACGTTACGGCGCATCGCCGCTTCGGCACGAAGTGCGCTGGCACAAGCCACGGCTGGATCCTTGGCGCGGAAGATCGCGAGCGTGCCGTCGCCGATCAGCTTCAGCACCTCGCCGCCGGCCTCGTGGATCGCCGTGATCACCGCATCGGCATAGTCGTTCAAGAGCGGAATGATCTCGTCGGGGGCGGCCGTATCGGTGATCGACGTGAAATCGTGGAGATCGGAGAACCACAGCACGGCATCGATGCGGTCGGCGACGCCGCGCTGGATGCGGCCCTTGATCACGCGCCGTCCGGCGTCGCGGCCGAGATAAACCTCGACCAGCGTGTCGGCCACGTTGGCGAGCGCAGCGCTCTTCATGGCAAGCCCCAGGGCCGGTGCGAGGCGGCGGAGGGCCGCGATGCCCGCGTCGCCAAAGCCCGCGGCGTTGCGCGTCGACCATCCGGAATAGACGCAGTCCATCTCGCCGATCGTGGCGTCGGATGCAAAGCGGTAGACGAAAGCGATGTAGTCGGTATGGCCCAGCGCCTTCATTTCCTCGATGACGGGAAAGTCGGCCGACTCGCCGAAGCCGATGCGCCGGCGCAGCTCCTCGCTGCCAGTCTGCAGCAGATGGTAGAAGGGGCTGCGCCGCCAGGTCTCGGCTGTGGCGCCGTCCGTCGTACGGCCGTACGTCGTGGCTGCTTCCTCCTCGACGTCGTCATTGCGCCAGCGGAAGACGGTGCCTTCGTGCACCGGATGCAGCGTGTCGATGACCACGAGCGCGCGCCCGATCGGCAACCCCGCCGTGTTGCACTTCTCGCAGAATTCGCGCAGCAGATCGGCTTCGCTGGCGCCTTCCAGGCCGCGGCGGGTCACCCAATCGGCAATGCGGTCGACATCGAGCGAGTTCATCGCCTCCAATGTAGGCGGTATCGGCGACGAAACCAGAGTGCACTCCGCTAAGCGGCGCGATCCCGGAAATGGCAGGCCGCGCGGTGGTCGGGCGTGACAGCGGCAAGCGCCGGCAGCTCCTGCGAGCACCGGTCGACCTTCAGCGGGCAGCGCGGGTGGAAAGGACAGCCCGGTGGAGGATTGAGCGCGCTCGGGATCTCCCCCTTGGCCTTGGCCCGGGCGGTGGCGGCCGCGGCGCGCTGGAACGGATCGGGGATCGCCGCGATCAGCGCGCGCGTGTAGGGGTGGCGCGGATTCTCGAAGATCTCCTGCCAGCCGCCCTGCTCGACGATGCGGCCGAGATACATTACCGCCACGCGATCGCTCACATGCTCGACCACGCCGAGATCGTGGCTGATCATGATGTAGGCGAGGCCCATCTCGTCCTTGAGCTCCAGCAGCAGGTTGATGATCTGCGCGCGGATCGAGACGTCGAGCGCCGACACGGGCTCGTCGCAGATCACGAGCTTGGGACGCAGGATCAGCGCGCGCGCGATGCCGATGCGCTGGCGCTGGCCCCCCGAGAACTCGTGCGGGTAGCGATCGGCATGCTCGGGCCGCAGCCCTACCCTGGCCAGCATGTCCATCACGCGTCCGTCGACCTCGCGCCTGTCCGTCACGCCCTGCAGGCGCAGCGGGTCGGCGAGGGTGCGACGCACGGTCTGGCGCGGATTGAGCGACGCATAGGGATCCTGGAAGACCATTTGCACGGTTCGCGCCGTCTCGAGCCGCGTGCGCTGCTTGAGATCTCGACCATCGAGCGCGATGCCGCCGCGCGTCGGCGCGATCAGCCCCATGATGGCCAGCGCCAGCGTGGACTTGCCGCAGCCCGATTCGCCGACCAGGCCGAGGCACTCGCCCGGCTTCACCTCGAGGTCGATGCCCTCGACGGCCTTGAGGGTCTTGATGCCGCCGGCAAGCGCGCTGCCGACCGTGAAGTGCACCGCGAGATCATCAAGAGCGAGCAGCGGATCAGGCATGGTGGTGGCACCGCACCAGGCCGCCGGCCGGCAGCAGCGACAGCTCGGGCGGGACGCTGCGGCAGATTTCGGTCGCGGCCGCGCAGCGCGGATTGAAGCGGCAGCCGGCGGGGTAGGCGGCGATCGAGGGCACGACCCCGGAAATCTCGCGCAGCTTCCGTCGGCCGCGCTGCGCCCGCTCGCCCAGCCGGGGCAGGGAATCCACCAGGCCTTGCGTATAGGGATGGCGGGGCGTGGCGAAGATCGCGTCGGCGGCCTGGCTCTCGACGATGCGGCCGGCATACATCACCGCAACGCGCCGGCACATGTTGGCGACCAGGCCGAGATCGTGGCTGATCATCAGGATCGCCGTTCCCTTGGCGGCGCAAAGCTCGGCCATCAGGTCGATGATCTCGGCCTGCACCGTGACGTCGAGGGCGGTCGTGGGCTCGTCGGCGATCAGGAGGTCCGGGCCGCAGGCAAGGGCGATCGCGATCATCACGCGCTGGCGCATGCCGCCCGAGAGCTGGTGCGGATAATCGCGGATGCGGCGCTCGGGCGAGGGCACGCGCACCTGCCGCAACGCCTCCTCGGCGCGATCCATCGCCTCGTTCCAGGAGGCGCCCTTGTGCAGCACGAACATCTCGGCGATCTGCTTGCCGACCGGCGAGAGCGGATTGAGCGCCGTCATCGGCTCCTGGAAGATCATGGCGATGCGGCTGCCGCGCAGCCGCCGCCACTCGGCGGCGGAAGCGTTCTGGATCTCCTGTCCGTCGAGCACGATGCGGCCGCCGGCCAGCGACAGGGGACGGCGCAGGAGCCCCATTACGGCAAGGGCGGTGATGCTCTTGCCGCAGCCCGACTCGCCCACCAGGCCGAAGGCCTCGCCGCGGCCGATCCCGAACGAAACGTTCTCGACCGCGTCGTGGATCGCGGAGTCGCCGGCGAGCGCGATGCGCAGCCCGTCGACCTCGAGGAGCGGCAGCATGGTCATGCGCGTCGCGTCGCGGTTTGCGGATCGAGGATGTCCCGCAATCCGTCGCCCAGGAGATTGAGGCCGAGCACCGTGAAGAAGATCGCAAGGCCGGGGAAGACCGACAGCCAGGGCGCCGTGGTGATCTGGTCGCGCGCCTCGGACAGCATGCTGCCCCAGCTCGGGAAGGGCGGCCGGATGCCGAGTCCCAGGAACGAGAGCGCCGCTTCCGCCAGGATCGCGCCGCCCATGCCCAGCGTGGCGATCACGATCAAGGGCCCCAGCATGTTGGGCAGGAGCTGGGTGAACATGATGCGGAGATCGCCATAGCCCAGGATGCGCGCGGCCTGGACGTAGCCCTGGCTTTTGAGCGACAGCACCTGGGCGCGCGCGAGCCGGCAGGAGTAGGACCAGTTGGTGAGGCCGAGCGCGATGACGAGGCTCACCAGGCCGGGCCCCAGGATGGCCATGATGGCGAGTGCGAAGATCAGCGAGGGGATGGCGAGCATCAGGTTGGTCAGGCCGCTCACCAGGTCGTCCCACAGGCCGCCCCAGTAGCCCGCGCTCAGTCCCAGCGACACGCCGATCAGGCTGTTCACGATCTGACTGACGACGCCCACAGTGAGCGAGATGCGCGACCCGTAGACGATGCGGGAGTAGATGTCGCGGCCCTGCGCGTCGGTGCCGAACGGAAACTCGAGGCCCGGCGGGATCTCGGCGTTCATCAGGTTGGCGCTCATCACCGGGTCGGTGAGCGCGATCAGCGGAGCCGTGATCGCCACCACGATCGCGAGGCCGACCAGCGCGCCGCCGATCCACAGGGACAGCCCGCCCTTGAGCCTGAATCTGCGCCTCGCGGCGACGTCAGCCGTAGCGGATGCGCGGGTCGATAGCGACATAGGCGAGGTCGATCAGTGTGTTGATGACGAGGAAGAAGGTCACGATCAGCAGGATGCAGCCCTGGACCGTGGGGATGTCGCGCTGGAACACCGAGTCGACCAGCAGCGAGCCGACGCCGGGCCACGAGAACAGCTTCTCGACCACGACCGCGGCGCCCATCAGCGAGCCGAACTGCAGGCCGATGGTGGTGATCACCAGCACCAGCGCGTTGCGCAGAACATGCCATTCCACGACCCGCGTCTCGGTCATGCCCTTGCTGCGGGCAGTGCGCACGAAATCGGCATTCAGCACGTCGAGCACGGCGGCCCGCGTCGTGCGGGCGAGCAGCGCCATCGGACCGACGCCGAGCGCCACGGCCGGCAGGATCAGATGGCGGATCCCGCCGTCGCCGTAGCCGAAGCTCGGCAACCATTTGAGCTGAAGCGCGAAGAGGTACATCAGCATCAGCCCCAGCCAGAACTGCGACAACGACAAGCCGGAGATCGCCCCCACCATCGAGGCGGTGTCGATCGCGCTGCCCGGCTTGAGGGCGGCGAGGAAGCCCAGCGGCACACCGACGGCGATGGCGAAGCACATGGCGGCGAAAACGAGCTTCAGCGACGGCCAGACGCGGGCGGAGATCAGCTTGGTCACCGGCTCGCGGGTGCGAAACGAAGTGCCGAGGTCACCGACCGCGACATGCGTCACGTACTTGGCGAACCGCGTCGCGACCGGATCGTCCAGGCCCATCTCCTTGCGCATGCGCTCCATCACCGCCGGATCGATAGCGGTGCGGCCGTCCTCGTTCATGGCCGACACGAAGCTGCCGGGCAGGACGCTGAACAGCAGGAAGATCAGCGCCACGACGGCAGCGAGCGTGGGGACGATGTTGGCGACGCGGCGCGCGAGGATGGGGAGCATCGGGACTCCTCGTCCTCGCCGTCACTTCGCCGGCGAAGTGGCATCCACCCAGATGTTCTCGGGATACTGATGCGTGATCTCGGTCGGGTTCGCCTGCAGGCCGTGGATCCAGGGCTGATAGGCCAGCACCGCCTTGTTGTAGTTGAAGAACCAGACGGGCGCTTCCTCGTAGAGGAGGTTGTTGGCCTGGCGCAGGAGGTCGTTGCGCTTGGCCATGTCGGCCGCCTCGCCCGCCGCATCGAGCAGCTTGTCGAACTCGGGATTGTTGAACGAGGTGTAGTTGCATGCCGTGCGCGGCGTCTTGGAGTAGAAGCAGCGCAGGGTGGCCAGAGAATCCGGTCCCGTCAGGTTCGAGCCGATGAAGGCCTGGTGCTCGCCCTTCATCGCGATCTCGGTCAGCACGGTGACCTCGACGAGCTTGGGCTTGAGCTTGATGCCGACCTTGTCGAGATAGGGAATGATCGCCTCGACGATCGGCAGGCCCCAGCTCTCGTTCTGGCTGGTGCTGAGCTCGAACTCGAAGCCGTTGGGGTAGCCCGCGTCCGCCAGCAGCTTCTTCGCCTTGGCCGGATCGAAGGGGTAGGGCTGCATCGTCTTGTCGAAGGCGGCGGAGGAGGGCGGCAGCCAGCTCACCGCGCGATAGGCCTTGTCCTTCACCAGCCGCTTGATGATGAGGTTGGTGTCGATCGCATAGTTGATCGCCTGTCGCACGCGCTTGTCGGCGAAGGGCTTGTAGGTCGGGTTGAACTGCATGGCGCGCGTGAACATCTCGGCCACTTCGAGGATGCCCTTCGACAGCTCCGGATCGGCGCGATAGGCGACATACTGGGCGGGGCCCAGGATCGAGGTGTCGATCTCCTTGTTGCGGAAGGCGACGTCGCGCGCCGCCGCCTCGGCCATGATCAGCACCTCGAGCTTGTCGGCGTAGGGCTTGCCGGGCTTGTAGAATTTGTCCCAACGCTCGGCGGCGACTCGGGAGCCCGGAATGTGCTCCTTGAACTTGAAGGGGCCGAGACCCACAGGATAGGCGCCGTAATTGCCCCTCTCGACCTCTTCCCTGGGCAGGATCGCGGTCGTGCCGGCGAAGAAGTAGTAGCCCGGCTCGACGCGCTCGGTGAGGGTCATCTCGAGCGTGAAGTCGTCGATCTTCTTCAGGCCGGAGATCTCCTTGGCCTGACCCTTCTCGACCTCGACGGCCCCCTTGATGATGCGCACGTAGCGCGCGCCTGGGAAGCCCTTGCTGCCGTCCATGATGCGGTTGTAGGACCAGATGACGTCGTCGGCCGTCATCTTGCGGCCGTTGTGGAAGTAGGCGTCGTCGCGCAGCTTGTATGTGTAGGTGAGGCCGTCCGGCGAGGCGCTGACCGACTTGGCGAGCTCGAGCACCGGCTTGTTGTTGGCGGTATCCCAACTGTATAGCGAGCGCTGAAGGGCCTTGCCGACGATGTCGTCCTGGGCCCGCGGCGTCGCGTGCGGATCGAGGCTGCCGAAGCTTGCGGCATAGGGCGCCGTCATGCGGATGGTGCCGCCCCGGCGGGGCGTGTCCTGCGCCTGGGCGGCCGCAACTCCGAATACGGCGAATACAATGGCGGCCAGCCGAACCAATCGACGCATACTCGTTTCCCCCTTCGCACAATTTGATTGGCGCGCATTCCAGCGCGCCGGCCGCCGATGTGCAAGAGGAATGCCGAAACGCTTTTTCAGGCTACTTTCAGCGTCGCCGCGCCACGTTCTCCTGCAGGAGCCCGCTCAGGATCTTGTCGGGCGTGATCGGATAGTCGCGCACGCGCACGCCGCAGGCGTTGTAGACGGCGTTCGCGATGGCGGCGCCGGCGCCGCAAATGCCGAGCTCGCCGACGCCCTTGCAGCCAAGCGGACTCGACTTGTCATCGAAGCCGGACAGCATGACGGCATCGACGGCCGCCGGAACGTCGGCATGCACGGGAACGTGATAGCCCGCGAGGTCGTGGTTCACGAAGGCGCCGGACCGGGTGTCGACGACGGCGTTCTCGTGCAGCGCCGAGCCCACGCCCCAGAGCATGCCGCCGATCAACTGGGAACGGGCGGTCTTCGCATTGAGGATGCGGCCGGCATCGAAGACGCCGAGCATGCGCCGCAGCCGGACCTCGCCCGTCGTGATGTCGACCGCGACCTCCGCGAAATGGGCGCCGTAGCTGTACTGCGAGAACTTCTCGTATTCCTCGCCAGGCACCGACTGGCCCTCGGCCTGCAGGTTGCCCGGACCTTGCCCGGCATCGAGCTTCTCCTTCAACGCCAGGCAGGCCGCCCGGAGCGCTGCGGTGCTGCTGGCCGCGCCGAACGATCCCCCCGATCCCGGCGTCTGTGGGTAGGTACTGTGTCCGAGATGGACGCTGACGGCATCGATCGGAACCTGCAGGACGTCGGCAGCCACCTGCGCCAGGATCGTGTAGGAACCTGTGCCGATGTCGGTCATGTCCATCTCGACGGTGACGTGGCGCCGCGCGTCCGTGCGCACGCGCGCGTGCGCGGGCTCGCGGTAGTTGGGCCGGATCGCGGTGGCCATGCCGAGGCCGATCAACCAATCGCCGTCCTTCGTTCGACCCGGCAGCCTGTCGCGTCGGCTCCAGCCGAACTGCTCGGCGCCCTTCTTCAGGCAAAGCACCAAGGATCGGGTGGAGAAGGGCACGTGCTTCTCGGGGTCCTGGTCCGGCTCGTTGCGCAGCCTGAACTCGATCGGATCGAGACCAAGCTTTTCTGCCAGCTCGTCCATCGCCTGCTCGAGGGCGAGCTGGCCTGCCGCATCGCCCGGCGCCCGCATGGAATCGGAAACGGGCAGATCGAGCGGAACGACGCGATGGGTCGTCAGCCGATTGGGAGCCGCATACATCGCCCGGGTGCTCGCGGCCGCCGCCTCGGCGAACTCGTCCAGCCGCGCCGACTGCGCCCACACCTCGTGCGCGACCGCGCTCAACTTTCCGTCCTCGGCAGCCGCAAGCCGCACACGCTGGATCGTCGCCCCGCGGTGGGTGGTAACGGAGAACATCTGCTGGCGTGTCAGCACGATCTTCACCGGGCGCCCGAGCCGCTTGGCCGCGAGCGCGGCCAGGATGGCGTCACCATAGATCGGCAGCTTGCCGCCGAAGCCGCCGCCGACGTACTCGCTCACGACCTCGACCTTCTCGAGCGGCAGCTTGAGGGTCGCGGCGATCGAGCGATGGGCGCTGTTCACGAGCTGCGTGGCGCAATGGATGGTCACCTTGTCGCCCGACCATTCGGCGAGGCTTGCCACCAGCTCCATCGGGTTGTGGCTCTGATAAGGCGTCGTGTAGGTGGCATCGAGCGTGACGGGACTGGTCGCAAGCGCCCCGTCGACATCGCCGATCCGCGAGTCGGGCTTGCCCACGACGATGTGCTCGGGCGTGTAGGCGAGTCGGCGGCCGTCGGCGAGATCGTACGACCCGCTCTCGGCCCGGTACGACATGCGCACCAGCCGCGCGGCGGCCGTCGCCTGCTCGAAGGTCTCGGCGACGACCAGCGCGACCGGCTCGCCGTAGTAGTGGACACGCGTGCCGTCGAGCTGCGGCTTCGGTCGCGCATGGCGCGGGCCGCCCAGCCCGCCCGACTTGAAGGGAGCCTGCGGCGGCGCATTCTCGTGGCTCATGACCAGCAGGACGCCGGCTGCGCTCTCGGCGTCGCCCGCCTCGACCTTGGAGATTTCACCGCGCCCGACCGTGCTCGTGACCAGCACCCCGTACGCCGGCGGCGCGCTCGCCGCCACGTCCGCGGCATACAGCGCCCGGCCGGTCACCTTCGCCGGACCGTCGATACGGTCGATAGGTTGGCCGATGATCGAATCGGGCATGGTCAGCCTTTCTGGCGTTGCGCCTGCTGCGCCGCTTCCACCAATGCCGCAGCCACAGTGCGCGAGGCGAGGTCGATCTTGAAGTCGTTGTGACCGTAGCCGCGTGCACCCGTCATGAGCTCGGCGGCCGCGGTCTGGAAGCTGCTCGCCGTGGCAGGCTTGCCGACGAGCCGCCGTTCGACTTCGGGCGCACGCCACGGCTTGTGGGCGACGCCGCCCAGCGCGATGCGGGCCGTGCGGATGCGGTCGCCGTCGAGATCGACCAGCGCCGCCACCGACACCAGGGCGAAATCGTAGGACGCCCGGTCGCGCACCTTGCGATAGACCTGCCCGCCGGACGGGGCCGGCGGCAGGAGCACAGCGGTGATCAGCTCGCCGGCCTCGAGGGCGGTCTCCACCTGCGGGGTCGTGCCCGGCAGACGATGGAAGTCGACCAGCCTGATGGTCCTGCCGTTGCCGGCGGCCGATCGCACCTCGACCTCGGCATCGAGCGCGATCATCGCCACCGCCATATCGGACGGATGGACCGCGATGCACGCGTCGCTTGCCCCCAGGACGGCATGGATGCGGTTATAGCCGTGCAAGGCCGAGCAACCGCTTCCCGGGCTGCGCTTGTTGCACGGCTTCGACGTGTCGTAGAAGTAATAGCAGCGGGTCCGCTGCAGCAGATTTCCGGCCGTGGTCGCCTGGTTGCGCAGCTGGCCCGAGGCACCGTTCAGCAGTGCCCGCGACAGCATCGGATAGCGCTCGCGCACACGACGGTCGGTGGCGAGGTCGGAATTGGTGACGGTCGCCCCGATCCGAAGCCCGCCGTCAGGGGTCTCCTCCAACTGCGCGAGCGGCAAGCGGGAGACATCCACCAGATGCGAAGGCGCCTCGACCTCCACCTTCATCAGGTCGAGAAGATTTGTGCCGCCGGCCAGGAACTTGGCCCCTGGCCGCGCAATCGCCTGGAGCGCGCCGGTCGTATCGGCCGGCCGTTCGTAGCTGAAGGCCTTCATCCTGTGGTCTTCCCGGCAGCTTCGAGGATGGCCGCAACGATGTTGGGGTAGGCAGCGCAGCGGCAGATATTGCCGCTCATGCGCTCGCGGATTTCGCTTTCCGCGACCTGCATCGTGTCGGCCGCGATATCCGCGGTTGCCGCCGATGGCAGGCCTCGCTCGATCTCGGACAGCATGCCGACGGCGGAGCAAATCTGCCCGGGCGTGCAATAGCCGCACTGGAAGGCGTCATGCGCGACAAAGGCGGCCTGCATCGGATGCAGCGTCTGTTCGCTGCCCAGGCCCTCGATGGTGACGATCTCGCGGCCATCGCAGGCCACCGCGAGATTGAGGCAGGAATTCCGGCGCACGCCATCGACCAGGACCGTGCAGGCGCCGCACTGGCCGTGATCGCAGCCTTTCTTCGTAGCGGTGAGGCCGAGATGGTTGCGCAGCGCATCGAGAAGCGAGGTGCGCGGGTCGAGCCCGAGCCGGTGCTGCGCGCCGTTGACCGTGATGGCGACATCGATCATGGCCGACTCCTGGGACGCCCGCGGCGATTCCGCAGCGCCTGGCTCGTCGGCAAGGGCCCCGGTTCGTCGCAGCGCTGTCAGCGCCACGCCGGTGCCGAGGATGCCCCGCCGGGTCAAGTGGCTGTCGCTCATCCTGGAACAACGACGGTCGGGGAAGGGCGTTGCAAGGCCGGGCAACCAACGGCCGCGACCTGCATTACCTCTCCATGCAGGTTTCCGAGATCATGACGCGCGAGGTGGAGACGGCTGCCCCGGACACCTCACTGCAACAGGCGGCGTCGGCCATGGAGGCGCTGGGCGTCGGTTCCCTGCCGGTCTGCGACGGCAACCGGCTGGTAGGCACAATCACCGACCGCGACATCGTCGTGCGCGCGGTGGCGGCCGGCCTGTCTCCGGTCGACACCCTGGTGCGCGACTGCATGACCGAGGATATCGTCTATGCCTTCTGCGACGAGGAGGCGGAGGAAGTCCTGGAACGCATGAAGACGCAGCAGATCCGGCGGCTGGCCATCCTCGACCACGACAAGTCGCTGATGGGCATCGTGTCCCTGGGCGACGTGGCGACCGAGCCGCGCGCGGCGGGCCTGGCCAGCGTCGGCTCGGCGATCTCGGAGATTTCCGAGCCATCCCGGCCGCGGAAATAGTGTCAGCGCGATCTACACCGGCACGCAGTAGCCGTCGCGGCGCGGATCGCAGCCGCCGGTGAAGACGCCGGTCTTGGGATCGACCGCGACTGCCTGCATGCCGCCGACCTTCATCGTCCAGTCGGGTCCGTTGCTCACATCGTGGCCGCGCCGGCGCAGCGCGTCGCGCACGTCGCGGGCGACCCGCGATTCGATCAGCACGTCCCGGCCGTCGGTGAGGCGAGCGCGCGGCGCCTCGATCGCCTGCTGCAGCGGCAGGCCGAAATCGAGATAGTGCACCAGGGCCTGCGGCTGGGTCTGCAGGATGCCATAGCTGCCCGGCGTGCCGAGCGCCAGTACCGGTGCCTCGTCGCGGGTCAGGATCGAGGGCGCCATGCACATCGGCAGCGCATCGCCCGGCTTCACGCGATGCGGACTCTCGGGATTGACGTCGGCCCAGTACAGGAAGTTGTTGAGGCAGAGGCCGGTGTCGGGCACCACCACGCCCGAGCCGAAGACGCTGCCGAGGCTTTGCGTCACGCAGACGAGATTGCCCTCGCTGTCGGCGATCGAGAACGAGGTCGTATGGCTTTCCTCGAGGGCGGCGCCCTTGCCGGCCGCCGGCGTCCATTGCTCGGTCGGACCTTCGATCGGCCGGCCGTCGCGCACGCGCGCACGGAGCGCCTCGACAGCACCGTCGGACAGGAGCTCGGCAAGCTTCTGCGCGCTCGGCACGCCGGTCGCGATGCGCACGCCGGCGGCAAGGCGGATGGCGCGCAGAACGGTGTCGAGATGCTGCATCGAGCCGAGCGCCATCTTCGCGAGGTCGAATCCTTCGAGGATGCGCAACGTCAAGAGATACTGGAAGCCTTCGCAGGGCGGCGGCGGAACGTTGACGGCATGGCCGCGGTAGGAGACCGAGATGGGATCGACCCAGCGAGGCTGCACCTCGAGGAAGTCTTCCATCGTGAGGCAGCCGCCGAGCTCCGACAGCCGCTCCACGATCTTGCGGCCGAGCGCGCCGCCATAGAGCAGTCCCGGACCTTCATTGGCCAGCGCCTCGAGCGTGCGGGCGAGATCGGGTTGCTTCAGGATGAAGCCCGGCGCGACCTTGCCCTGGCCTGCGGTGTAGACGCGCGACCATTCCGGATAGAGCGCCTTGTGGACGGCGAGCTCGGGCGCTGCCTTGGCGAATTCCTCGAGATTGAACTCGATGAGCTGGAAGCCGTCGCGTGCCAGCGCGATGGCCGGTGCGAAAAGCTCGGGCAGCTTCTTGCGCCCATGGCTCTGCGCCAGTTCGCACCAGCCGGCCAGATTGCCCGGCGCGCCCACCGGCAGCGCGCCGCGCATGAGCTGGTTGCGATGGCTGAAGCGCTCCACCGGAAAATCGAGCGGGATGGGCGCCACGAAATCGAGCGAGCGCACGCGCCGTTCGCTGGCGATATAGCACGTGGCGACACCGCGTCCGGCGAGTCCCGACATGTACGGTTCGACGACGTTCAGGGCGGCGGCCGTCGCCACTGCGGCGTCGAAGGCCGTGCCGCCGGCACCGAGAATGCGCGCCCCTGCCGCCGCCGCGAGCGGATGCGCGGCCGCCACCATGCCGTGCCGCGATGCGATTGTGGGCCGCCGTCCGTGCTGAAGCATCGATCTCCCCCCGCGAGATCGCGGATCGTGGCGATTTCGACCGCCCGCCGCCAGCCCCAATTGCATCGATCGACGGCTGCCAGCTTTCGCCCGAACGCAGCGAGTGAGGGATCTTGGCGCTCCGGAAGAATTCCTCGCTGCGCTCGGAATGACACAGCGGTACTGCAAGCGCGCGTGCGCTCCCTTGATCAGGCGACCAGCGCGGCAGTCGCCTTGGCAAGCGGTACTGGTGCATTGGCCAGCAGGAGATCGATCGCCTCGTCTTCCCAGCGAGATGCTTCGATCGTCGCGGCCCCACCTTCCTGCAGGCGATGCTCCAGCACGAAGCGCGCGAGCAGGAGACGTCGCGCATCGCCGCCCGAGGCACCGAGCTGCAGGCCCTCGGTCGCGAGCAAGGCCGCGGTCGCCGCGTGATAGAGCTTGCCCGCGGCCAGCCGGCAGAAGCGCTCGTTCTCCGGTCTGGACGCCACCTCCTCGGCGAACCGGAAGGCATTCGCGATGCCGCCCTCGAGCCGCGTGCGGAACTGGCCGGGCAGGCCGGAAGCCTTTTCGAGGCGCTCCGCCAGGTCCTCGCGCAAGGCCAGATGCGCACGCACCTTGCCGACGGCGCGCTGGATGGCATCGAGCGCGTTGATGTTGCTGGTGCCTTCCCAGATCAGCCCGAGATGAGCATCGCGCACCAGCCGCGCGTTGGGCCAGTCCTCGATGTAGCCATTGCCGCCGCGCGCCTCCATCGCGCCCGTCGCCACCGTCACGTTGTCGCGGCAGGCGCGGTACTTGGCGATCGGTGTCAGCATGCGCAGCACCTGCTCGGGGGCATTGGCCGCGTAGAGCAGCGCCGAGAGAGCCTGCTCGGTCGGCACGATGAGCTTCAGGAGCTGACGGCGCATCAGCGGATGGTCGATCACGGCGCGGCCGAAGGCGTTGCGGTGGCGGCTGGCCTGCAGCGCCTCGTTGAGACAGCGACGCATCATGCCGGCGGCGCGAGCGAGGTGCGAGACGCGGCTGGAATTCACCATGACCAGCATCTGCTTCAGCCCCTGGTCGAGCGCGCCGAGCTGGTGGGCGACGGCGCCCTCGAACACGATCTCGCCGCTCGCCATGGTGCGGCTGCCGAGCTTGTCCTTGAGCCGCACGATCCGGTAGGCATTGCGCGTGCCGTCGGGCAGCGTCTTGGGCATCAGGAAGAGGCCGAGGCCGCGGCCGCCGGCGGGTGCGCCATCCGGCCGGGCCAGCAGCACGGCGAGCTCCGCATCGGCGTTGGAGCAGAACCACTTCTCGCCCCACAGCCGCCAGTTCTCGCCGTCGCGCACGGCTCTCAGATCGCCTGCACCGACATCCGAGCCGCCCGCCTTCTCGGTCATGAACTGCGCGCAGCGCTGCAGGGAGTCCATGTCCTGGCTCCACATCGCGTCGAGATGACGGGAGCGGATCTCCTCGCTGCCGAAACGGTGCACCAGCTCCGACGAGCTGTCGGTGAGATTGACGGGGCAAAGCAGGCCGAACTCGGCCTGGGCGAAGAGATAGTGGAAGACATACTTGGCGATCGGCGGCATCGGCGCGGGCCAACCCAGCACGCCGGCGCGGTGCGTCATGGCGTGCATGCCGAACCGACCGAAGGCGATGCGCTCCATCTCGCGATAGGCAGGGTGATATTCGATCCACTCCTCGTCACGGCCACGGCGGTCGCGCGGCTGGAGCTGCGGCGGATGATGCTCGGCCGTGTCCGACAACTCGCCCAGCCGGCCGCCTCCCAGCTCGCCCAGCTCGCGCAGATGGGGCTCGAGATGGGTCAGCAGCGGCGCCTCCATGCGCAGCGTCAGAAGGCTCCGCAGGCTGTGATCGATCTCGAAGTAGTTCAGTCCCTGGCAGGTGGGGGCGAGCGTGTCGGCGCGTCGGGCCGACGCCTCGCGCGAGGCGAGGGACAAGACGGAAGGAGCGATGGGCAGGTTCATGAAACAAGGTTAGGATTGCGCCAAAGGCCCTGCAAACGACTTGTTCGCCTTTGGCGTTGAGTCATAGTCAAGGCATGGCCTGGCGCCGCCTTCCCCCATTGCATGCCGTCCGCGCCTTCGAGGCGGCGGCCCGGCATCAGTCCGTGACGCGGGCGGCGGAGGAGCTCGGCGTGACGCCGGGCGCCGTCAGCCGCCACGTTCGCGCCTTGGAGGCTCGGCTCGAAAAGCCGCTGTTCCTGCGGCGCTCGACCGGTCTCGTTTTGACGACGGCGGGCGAGGCGCTGGCTGCCGCGACACGCGATGCCCTCGACCGTATCGCCGACGCGGCAAGCGGCGTGCGGCTGCGCCGTCTGAGGCGGCTTTCGGTCGGTGTCTACGGTTTCTTCGCCTCGCGGATCCTGCTGCCGCTTTGGCCCGAGCTCAGGGCGGCGCATCCCGATCTCGCGATCGACCTGCACACCAGCCTCAACCCGTTGGACATGCTTCCGAGCCGCTACGACGCAGTCATCGCCGTCTCGGATGCCGCGCCGCGTGCCGGCCTGGTGACGCATCCCCTGGTGCCGATCGCGACGGTCCCGGTATGCGCGCCGCGCTGGCTGAAGTCGGGCAAGCCCGATTTCGCGGCCGTTCCGCTGTTGCATGCGCGGCCGCGTCCCGACGATTGGCGGCGCTGGCTCGATCATGCCGGCTTCAACGATGTCCCGGCACAGGGCGGCAGCAGCTTCGAGAGCATCGGCCTTGCGATCGAGGCGGCGGCGGCGGGGCTCGGCTTCGCCATGGCGATCGAAGCCTTGCTCGGCCCCGATCTCGCGCGCCGCAAGGTCGTCATCGCCCATCCCGCTGTGCGGCCGACACGCCGTCACTTCGTGTTGCAATACGAGGCGCGGCTCGGCGACGATCCGGCCTTGACGGCCTTTGCGATCTGGCTGCGCAAACGGCTCGCCTGACCAAGGAGCGAACGGCATGCGGCGTCTCGAATTCGGCTGGTTCCTCCCGACCGCAGGCGACACGACGGCATATGGCCTCGCGGAGGCGCAAGTCGCGTCCTCGCTCGCGCTGTTCGACCGCGTCGTGCAGGCGGCCGAGGCGGCCGGCTTCGAGTACATGCTGGTGCCGGTGCAGACCGCCTGCTGGGAGGCGTGGATCGCGAGCGCGATGATGGTGGCCCGCTCGAAATCGATCCGCATGCTGGTCGCGGCCCGGCCATCCTATATCAATCCCGTGCTGCTCGCGAAGATGATCTCGACCTTCGACCAGCTCTCGGGCGGCCGCATCTGCATCAACCTGATCGCCGGCCAAAGCGAGGCCGAGAATGCGGCCGAGGGCATCCGCTGGGGCAAGCAGGAGCGCTACGAGATCATGGACGAGGAGGTCTCGATCCTGAAGGCGCTCTGGACCGCGCGCGGCCCCGTGCACTTCGAGGGCAAGTTCCATCAGCTCAAGGGCGCGCAGATCCGGCCCTATCCGCTGCAGCAGCCTCATCCGAAGTTCTATCTCGGCGGCGGCAGCCGGCAGGCCTGGGAGATCTCGGCCAAGCACTCCGACGTGCATCTCTTCTGGGGCGACACCTACGACCGCATCCGCGCCAACATGGCCGAGATCCGCACCATGGCCGCGAAGCACGGTCGCGAGGAGGAGATCGGCTTCGGCATGCGCCTGCAGATCGTCTGCCGGCCGACCGAGAAGGAGGCCTGGGATTTCGCGCATGGGCTGGTGGCGCATGCCACCGAGGCGCAGAAGGCGTTCGTGAAACGGCATTTTGCGACGTCGGAGGCGAACCGGCGGGTCCGCGAGCTGGCGGCGATCGGCGAGACGATCGAGCCGCATCTCTGGACCGGCATCACGCAGGTGCGGCCGGGGGCGGGCATCGCCGTGGTCGGCGACCCCGGGCAGTGCGCCGACACGTTGCAGAAGTTCATCGATCTCGGCTGTCACTCCTTCTGTCTTTCGGGCTACCTGCACGACGAGGAGGCCGAGCGCTTCGGCAAATGGGTGATGCCCATCCTGCGCGACCGCAATCGCGAGCGCATGCTCGCGGCCTGATGCGCGGATCGCTGCCCGACATCGGCGCCCGGCAGCTCGAGGCGGTGCTCGCCTTGGCGGAGTACGGCAGCTTCGTCGCGGCGGCGGCGCGGCTCAGGCTCTCCCAGCCCGCGCTTACGCGCATGGTGAAGCGGCTCGAGGCGCAGCTCGGCGTGCGCCTGTTCGACCGCAGCACGCGGCGCGTCCGGATCACGGCGCCGGGGCGCGAGTTCGCTGCCGTCGCCGAGCGCATGCTGAACGATCTCGGCATCACGGTGCAAAGCGTGCGCGAGGTCGCGCAGGAGCGGCGCGGCCTGGGTGGTGTCGAGCGTGATGTCGGTCGCGGGCGGCGTCCTGCCCCGCCTGATCGCCGCCTATCACGACGACCGGCCAGGCATCGAGATCCATGTGCGCGAGGGTGTCTACGCGTCGATCATCGACGACGTGCGTGGCGGCGTTGCCGATTTCGGTATCGGCTATGTCGATGCGCTGCCCGACTTCGCTGTCGGCACGGCGCTGGGCCGCGAGACCTTCCATGCGGTCGTGCCCGTCCGCCACAAGCTTGCCGGCCGGCGCAGCGTGGCACTCGCCGAGCTTGCGGCGCATCCCATCGTCGCTCTGCCGACCGAATCGCGCACGCGCCGCACGATCGACGCGGCGGCTGTGACGGCGGGACTGCAACTTCGCCAGCGGGTCGTCGTCACCCAGATCGCGACCCTGCTGGCCCTCGTGGCGGCGGGCGCCGGCGTGGGCGTCGTGCCCGGAGGGGCGACGCGCGGTCCGCTGCCGCCGGGCGTGCGCGTCGTGCCGCTCGTCGAGCCGAAGCTGGTGCGCCGTCTGGGGTTGATCACCTTGCGCGGACGGGAGCTCACGCCGGCGGCCGCTGGCCTCTTCGCCTTGCTGCGCCGCGAGTGGCGCAAGGCCGATTGATGCAGGATCGGCAACAATCCCGTCTATCAGGTTGATCTTGGCATGGCGCTCGCCGGCCCTATGCTTGTCGGTGGAGGATGACCGTGCAGCTCGCGTCGCGGATTTACGAGGCCGACAGCATCTCGGCCGTGCAGGAACTCTACCACAGCAACGGCTGGACCGACGGGCTGCCCATCGTGCCGCCGACGGAAGACGCCGTGCAGGCCTGCCTCGACTGGGCGATGATGCCGCCGGACCAGCTCGTCGGCGTCGAGCCGGTACGCGGGCTCGCCATCACCGCCGAGAAGCTTGCCGTCAACGCGGTGATGGCGGGCTGTCTGCCCATCCACTTCCCTGTCGTCGTCACCGCCTGGACGGCGATGATGCAGGAGCCCTTCCTGATCCATGGCGCCACGGCCAGCACCGGCGGCTGCGCCGTGCTGGTGGTGCTGAACGGGCCGATCCGCCGCGAGATCGGTGCCAGCGGCGGCTTCAATGCGCTCGGCAATTCCGACCGGGCGACGGCGGCGATCGGGCGAGCGATTCGCCTCTGCCTCATCAACCTGATGGACGTGCGGCCGGGCGCCATCGACCGCTCGACGCTGGGCCATCCCGGCAAGTTCAGCTACTGCATCGCCGAGGACGAGGAGGATTCTTCCTGGCTGCCGCTCCACCAGCAGCGTGGCGTCGAGAAAGAGGCGTCGGCGGTCACGGTGATGGCGGCGGGTGCGCCGCGCCAGATCATGAACGAATGGACGACGAAGCCCGAGGAGATCCTGGAGACCTTCGCCGCCGAGATGCGTGCCAACCTGCGGCACTATTCGATCCATCCCGGCAACTACGCGCTGATCATCCCCAAGCAGTTACGCGAGCATCTGCAGGCCGCCGGGTGGAGCAAGACCGACATCGCGAACTTCATCCACGAACGCGCCCGCATCCACCGTCGCGAATGGGCCGATGTCGGCAAGGGCGCCGTCGTGCGCGACCGCGGCGACAGCGTCTATCCTGCGATGGAATCGCCGGATCAGCTCCTGGTGATCGCCGCCGGAGGGCCGGCCGGCGGCTTCGGCGCCGTGATCCCGCCCTGGCTCGGCAACAAGAGCCATGCCGTGACCTTGCCGATGGGCGTCTGTATCGATTGCGAACCGCCCAAGGCTTGAGTCGAAGAGGACCAATATGACTTTCCGTGTGCTCGATCCCACCGCCGAAAAGACCGCGCCGCTTGGCCAGGCAGCGCCGCGCCTCGACACGCTCGCGGGCAAGACCGTGGGCTTGATCTCCAACGGCAAGGAAGGCACCAAGGGCTTCTTCCGCCATCTCGAGCGCCTGTTGCGCGACGAGCACGGCGTCGCGAAGGTGGTGTGTCGCACCAAGTCGAACTACAGCGCTCCGGCCGACGCGCCCATTGCCGCCGAGATCAGGCAGTGGGACGCCGTGATCTCGGGCATAGGCGATTGAGGCAGCTGCTCATCGTGCAGTCTGCACGACGCCGTTACCGCTGAACGCCAGAACATTCCCGCCTTCGGGGTGATGACGGCCCGCTTCGTCAGCGCCGCCGAAATGATGGGGCGCGTGCTGGGGATGCCGGGTTACGCCTTCGCCGTCATCGATCATCCGGTCAGCAGCGCCACAGACCAGCAGCTCGCCGAGCGCGCCCGCGCCGCGCTCGAGCAAGGCGTGAAGCTGCTGGTGAAGCCCTGACATCGGGGAACTTTGTCCGAAGTCGGACGTTGGCGACGGCATGAGACCACTCGTGCTCGTCGGCGTGATCCTGATCGTGCTAGGGATCGCCGGCCTGGTTGTCGCCAATATCTCCATCACCGAGCAGAAAACCGTTCTCGACGCGGGACCGCTCAAGGTTACCAAGAAAGAGGAAAAGACCATCCCAATTCCAACCATTGCCGGCATTGTCGCCGTCGTGGTCGGTCTGGGTCTCGTCATCATTGGCAGGAGCCGTCGCTAGGGCAGCTCCAGCTGGACCGCGACCGCGGCGCTGGCGATGACGGCGATGTCCTTGCCATCGGGGTCGGGAACGTCGAGGCCGCCTTTCACTGCCTTTACGGTCACGATGCCGTAGGGCAGGGAGGCGCGCACCTTCTCGAGGTCGACCTTGTCGGGTTGCTGCACGCCGATCGTGACCTCGACGAACATCTGCTTCTTCGCGTCGACCTTGAGGGTGCGGATCATGGTGAGGGAGCTGTGATGCAGCGCGTCCTGCACCGCACGCAGCGCCGCCTTGGTGTAGTCGCCGCCATGCAGGTCGTTGCCGGTGCCGAGCTCGAGGATCACGCGCTTGCGGGCCATGCTTACCTCAAAGATCGAGCCGAACGATCGCGGCAGCCTGCGCGATCACTGTCTTGTCGGATCCGGTCTCGTTCGCAATCTCGAGACCGCCTTCGACGACCTTCACCACGCCGCTGCCGTGCGGCAGTACCTTCAGCACCTCGGTCTTGTCGACCTTGTCGGGTTGCGGCACGCCGATCAGCACCTCGACCTGCATGTCGTCGCTGGACTTGCCCACGGCGTGGGCCACGGTGAGCGAGTTGTGCCACAGCGCGTCGCGCAACGCCCGCACGGCGGCCTTGGTGTAGTCGCCGCCGCGGATGTCGGTGCCCATGCCGATCTCGAGGGCGACGCGCTGCAGGGCCATGGCGTCCGTCCCTACCTCTTGCGCGCGGCATCGACCGCCCACGGCCCGCCGCCAGCCGCCGCTATATAAAGCAGGCCGAAGCAGTAGACGATCGCGAGCTCGCCGTTGTTCAGGACCGGGAAGAAGCCGCGAGGCGCATGCGCGTAGAAATAGGCGACGGCGGTCATTCCGGACAGGATGAATGCAACCGGCCGCGTGAAGAGGCCAAGCGCAAGGAGCGCACCGCCGATCAGCTCGAAGAAGCCGGCGATGCCGGGCATCGACGACAGATCGATCTGCGCCATTGACGGCACGACAGGAAACTTGAAAAGCTTGGCCGTGCCGTGCTCCAGCAACATAAGGCCGCTGAAAATCCGGAAGATGCTGAGAAGATAAGGCGCCCAGCTCGCCGGGATGACGGTGAAATCCATGGCGGTATCTCCTTGTCGATCGACTGCATAATGCAGGCGCGATCTTTTTCCGACAAGCGATCCGAGGAAGTGACCAGGTCACGGTTGCGTCACTGATTGCTCGCCTCCGTGCCCGGCTTTGCTATAGTCCGCGCGCGAAGGGAGCGGCCTCGAGAGTCGAGTGGTAATCGCGACGACGCTTGTCGTCGCGCGTAGAGTGGGAGGGTTAATGGCGACGGTCGAAATCCGCAACGTGCACAAGGCGTTCGGATCGTTCGAAGTCCTGCATGGCGTCAGCGTCGATATCGCGGACGGCGAGTTCGTGGTTCTGGTGGGCCCGTCCGGCTGTGGCAAGTCCACCCTGCTGCGCATGCTGGCGGGTCTGGAAAATATCACGTCCGGCGAGATCGCGATCGGCGGCAAGGTGGTGAACCAGGTGCCGCCCAAGGATCGCGACATCGCCATGGTGTTCCAGAACTACGCGCTCTATCCGCACATGACCGTGTTCGACAACATGGCGTTCTCGCTGACCCTGGCCAAGGCGCCGCGGGCCGTGATGGAGCAGGAAGTCGGCCGGGCAGCGAAGATCCTCGGCCTCGAGCAGCTCCTCGGCCGCTATCCGCGGCAGCTCTCGGGCGGCCAGCGCCAGCGCGTCGCCATGGGCCGCGCGATCGTGCGCAACCCGCAGGTGTTCCTGTTCGACGAGCCGCTCTCCAATCTCGACGCCAAGCTGCGCGTGCAGATGCGGGCCGAGATCAAGGAGCTGCACCAGCGCCTCAAGGTCACGACCGTGTATGTCACGCACGACCAGATCGAGGCCATGACCATGGCCGACAAGATCGTGGTGATGAACGGCGGCAACATCGAGCAGGTCGGCAAGCCGCTCGATCTCTATGACCGGCCTGCCAACCTGTTCGTGGCGGGCTTCATCGGGTCGCCGGCCATGAACATGCTGAAGGGCACGATCGCCGGCGGCGCCTTGCGCATGGAGGACGGCACGGCATGGCCGTTGCCGGCCAGCGGAGCGGCTCCCAAGGATGGCCCGGCCGTCTACGGCATCCGGCCCGAGCATCTGATCATCGATCGGGGCGGCATTCCCGCCACCATCCAGGTCGTCGAGCCGACCGGCTCGGAGACGCAGGTGCTGATGCGCATCGGCGGACAGCCCGTGCTCGGCGCCTTTCGCGAGCGCGTGTCGGCACAGCCGGGCGAGATCCTGCCGGTGCGCCCGGACCCGGCGCTGGTCCACCTGTTCGACCAGCAGTCGGGCCGCAGGCTCTAGTCAGGAAGTAGAGTAGGAGGAGACAAGAAAAATGGTGTTCATCATCAAGCGGCGCGATGCGCTGGCGTTCGGCGCCTCGGCCATGGCGATGGCGCTCGCCCGTCAGGCGATGGGTCAGGACATTCCCAAGGCCGAGGTCGCCGCGCCGAAGCTCACGCCCGAGAACGGCGCCTCCCTGCGCGTTCTGCGGCCGGCACGCTTCGTCGAGCCCGACGAGGTCATCTTCCGCGCCAACACCGAGAAGTTCACCAAGGCGACCGGCGTCCAGGTGAAGGTCGATTTCGTCGGCTGGGAGGACATTCGCCAGCAGACCGCCGTGTCGGCCAACACCGGCGCCGGGCCGGACGTCATTCTGGGCTGGGCCGAGGATCCGCACATCTATTCCGACAAGGTGTCCGAGCTCAGCGACGTCGCCGAGTATCTCGGCAAGAAGTATGGCGGCTGGATGTTCCTCGGCGAGAAGTACGGCAAGAAGGCCAAGACCAACAACTGGATCGGCCTGCCGATGGGCGGCTCGAGCGGTCCGGTCGTCTATCGCAAGTCCGCCGTCAAGGAAGCCGGCTTCGACAGCATTCCCAACGACCACGCCGGTTTCCTGAAGCTTTGCCAGGCGCTGAAGAAGATCGACAAGCCGGCCGGCTTCGCGCTCGGCAATGCGGTCGGCGACGCCAATGGCTTCGCCAGGTGGCTGCTGTGGTCGCACGGCGCCTATCTGGTCGACGAGGATGGCAAGGTGGCGCTCAACAGCAAGGAGACGCTGAACGCGCTGCGCTACCTCAAGGAACTTTATCCCAACTTCGTGTCGGGCACGCTCTCGTGGAACGATGTCAGCAACAACCGCGCCTACTCTGCCGGCGAGCTGTTCCTCACGGCCAACGGCGTGTCGCTCTACTTCTCGCTCAAGAACGACGCCAAGACCAAGCCGATCGCCGAGGACACCGAGCATGCGCCGCTGATGAGCGGCATCGTCGGCAAGCCGGCGCAGTCGGCGCTGGTGCTGAACGCCATGCTGTTCAAGCACTCCAAGTTCCAGAACGCCGCCAAGGCGTACCTCGCCTTCATGATGGAGGCCGAGCAGTACGACCCATGGCTGACCGGCTGTCTCGGCTACTGGGCGCATCCGCTCAGGGCCTACGACAAGAGCAAGGTGTGGACGAGCGATCCCAAGATCGCGGTCTACCGCAACTCGATGGATGCGCAGTTCTGGACCGGCTACAAGGGCCCGATCACGCAGGCGGCCGGCACCGTCGCCGCCGACTACGTGCTCGTGCAGATGTTCGCCTCCGTCGCCTCGGGCCAGGCGACGCCCGAGGCGGCCGTGAAGGAAGCCGAACGCCGCGCCAAGCGCTACTACCGCTGACCTGTCGGGACGGCGCGGCTGTCGGGTCGCGCCGTCCCCTCGCCGGAGGAAGGATGACCGTCGCCACCATCACCGACTGGACCCGGGTGCGGCCGCAGCCGAGCTGGCTGGCCCGGCTGTTCGACTGCAAGCCGTTCCTGGTCGTCGCCTGCCTGCTGCCGGCGTGCGGGCTCCTGCTGGTGTTCCTGACCTATCCGCTGGGACTCGGCGTCTGGCTTGCCTTCACCGACACCAAGATCGGACGCTCGGGCCAGTGGATCGGTTTCGAGAACTTCGAGTACCTGCTCGAGGACCCGCAGTTCTGGAGCGCCGTCTTCTACAGTGTCTTCTACACGGCAGTCGCGACCTTCGGGAAGTTCGCGCTGGGCCTCTGGCTCGCCCTGCTGCTCAACAACCATCTGCCGCTGAAGAGCCTGTTGCGCGCGATTATCCTGCTGCCCTGGATCGTGCCGACCGTGCTGTCGGCAATCGCCTTCTGGTGGATCTACGATCCGCAATTCTCGATCCTGTCCTACCTCGCGGTCGACGTGCTGCACCTCAGGGACAAGTATTTCGACTTTCTCAGCACGACCTGGCCTGCGCGCTGGTCGTTGATCGCCGCCAACATCTGGCGCGGCATCCCGTTCGTGGCGATCTCGCTGCTGGCCGGCCTGCAGACCATCTCGCCCTCGCTCTACGAGGCGGCGCTGCTCGACGGGTCGACCGCATGGCAGCGCTTCCGCTACATCACTTTTCCACTGCTGCTGCCGATCCTCGCGATCGTGATGACCTTCTCGATCATCTTCACCTTCACCGATTTCCAGCTCGTCTACGCCATCACCCGCGGCGGCCCGATCAACTCGACCCATCTCATGGCGACGCTCGCCTTCCAGCGCGGCATCTCGGGCGGCGAGCTGGGCGAGGGCGCGGCGATCGCGGTATCGATGATCCCCTTCCTGGTGGTCGCCACCTTGTTCAGCTATTTCGCGCTCGCGCGCCGCAAGTGGCAGCAGGGAGAGGCCAATGACTGACGTACCGGCCGGCGGCGGCTCGACCAACGTCGCGAGCGCCGCGCCCGAGCAGCTCGCCTGGGATAGCCGCGCGCGGCGGGTGGTGACGATCTACCTGCCGCTCGCCTGCTTCGTGATCATCCTGCTGTTTCCGTTCTACTGGATGGCCATCACGGCCTTCAAGCCGGATGGCGAGCTCTACGACTACAAGCACTACAACCCGTTCCTGATCGGCAGCCCGACGCTGGAGCACATCAGGCACCTGCTGTTCGAGACCGCCTATCCGCACTGGCTGATGACCACCATGGGCATCGCCCTCGCCGCCACCGTGGTGTCGCTGTTCGCGAGCGTGCTCGCCGCCTATGCGATCCAGCGCCTGCGCTTCACGGGGAGCCAATATGTCGGGCTTGCGATCTACCTCGCCTACCTCGTGCCGCCGACCATCCTGTTCATTCCGCTGGCGACGACGGTCTACCAGCTCGGCCTGTTCGACTCGCCTTTCGCCCTGATCCTGACTTATCCGACCTTCCTCGTGCCGTTCTGCACCTGGCTGCTGATCGGCTACTTCAAGTCCATCCCGTACGAGCTCGAGGAGTGCGCGCTGATCGATGGCGCCACGCGCCTGCAGATCCTGCGCCGGATCACCCTGCCGCTCGCCGTGCCGGGACTGATCTCGGCCGGCATTTTCTCCTTCACGCTCTCCTGGAACGAGTTCATCTATGCGCTCGCCTTCATCCAGAGCAGCGAGAAGAAGACCGTGCCGGTGGCGATCCTGACCGAGCTGGTGTCGGGCGACGTCTATCAGTGGGGCGCGCTGATGGCGGGCTCTCTGCTCGGCTCGCTGCCGGTCGCGATCTTCTATTCCTTCTTCGTCGACTACTATGTCTCCTCGCTGACGGGCGCGGTGAAGGAGTAGTTCGCGACCGGTCCGGGCGGGCCCGGCGGATGAGGCTGCCTCGGCGGCTCGACTTCCGGACCGGGCGGGCTCACCGGCGGCATCTCGGGCGGGATCGGATCGGTCTTGCCCGGTGTCGGCGGGGAAACCGGCACCGGATTGGCGGGCTTTTCGGGAACCTCGGTCATCACGCGGTCCTTGCACGGAGGACGGTCTTCGACGGCCGGCGCATACGGCACCAGCTGGCATTGGAGAAGAACGTCGTGCGTCGGGACGCGGTTGCCGTTGCTTCAGGCCGGAGGAGCGACGGACAGGCCCTTGACCTTGTGCTTCTCGATCAGCCGCGCCACGAGGCCCGACCGCTTCGCCTCCTCGACGAACTCGGCCAGGAACGCCGCGCCGGCCGCATTGACACGCGCCGTCCCCACCGCCTGTTGCACGGCGCTGAACTTGCCGTCGAGGATTCTGGCGCCGGGCAGCTTTTCGATGTCCTTCAGAAGTCCAGGACGCAAGCCCGCCAGCACGTCGAGCTTGTCGTCGACGAACTTGTTGAAGGCCGCATCCAGCCCCGCCACCTGGACGAGGGTCGCGTTCCTGATGTTGTTCTCGAGCCACAGGCCATAGGCGGAGCGGGCCGACACGGCGATCCGCACGCCTTTCCGGTCGACGTCGGCGATCGTCGTGATCGGGGAGCCCTTGGGAACCATGTAGGTCGCCTCGATCTCGCAGTAGGCGGCGGTGAAAGCGATCTTCTCGGCACGCTGCGGCTCGGCGCCGATATTGCCGATGTCCCACACATTGTTGCCCGCCTGATCGGCGAGCTCGCCGGGGCTCTTGAACGACACGTATTTCACCGGCACGCCGAGGCGGTCGGCGATCGCGCGCGCCATGTCGGGCGACACGCCTTCGGGGTCGCCGTTGGCGCTGCGGCCCGTCACGAGCAGGAAATTCGAGAGATTGATGCCGGCACGCAGAACACCGGTCGGGGCCAGCTCGGCTTTCGCTTTGTCGCTCATGGCCGGAGCTTATACTGAACGGGCGGAGGGAGAAATGCACATGACGGACGGCTGTGTCGTCGAAACCGCCAGCGGTCGCGTCCGCGGCCTGGTCGAGCGCGGCGTTCGCGTCTTCAGGGGCATTCCCTATGCCGTGCCGCCGGTGGGTGCGCTGCGCTGGAAGCCGCCGCAGAAGCCGGCACCGTGGAGCGGCGTTCGCGAGACGACGTCCTACGGCAACATGGCGATCCAGGCCGAGAACGTGTTCGGCCTGCCGACCGATCTGCTGAAGCTTTTCACTCTCGGCGGCCGACAGAAGATCAGCGAGGACTGTCTCTATCTCAACATCTGGACATCGGGCCTGGAAGGCAGGAAGCGGCCGGTCCTGTTCTGGTGCCATGGCGGCGCCTTTATCACCGGCTCGGGATCCTCGCCCTGGACCGACGGCGCCAACCTCTGCCGGCTCGACGATGTAGTGGTCGTGTCGATCAACCACCGCCTGGGCGCGCTGGGCTATCTCCATCTGGAAGACATGGCCGGCGAGCAATTTGCCGGTGCCGGGACGGCGGGCATGCAGGACATCGTCGCCGCGCTCGAATGGGTACGGGACAACATCGCGGCGTTCGGCGGCGATCCGGCCAACGTGACGATCTTCGGCGAATCGGGCGGCGGCGCGAAGGTCTGCGTGCTGATGGCGATGCCGTCGGCCAGGGGACTCTTCCACAAAGCGATCATCCAGAGCGGCCCCGCCGTCCAGATGGCCAATCGCGAGGACGGCGCCAGGACCGCACATCAGGTGCTGCAGCAGCTTGGCCTTGCTCCGGCGGAAGCGGCCAAGCTGCACGCTCTGCCAGTGTCGAAGATTCTCGAGGCGCAGAATGCCGTGCAGGCCACGGTCGGCCGCGCCTCCTTCGCCGACAGGCGCCGCCTGGGTTTCAATCCGGTGATCGACGGCGAGGTCTTTCCGGGCGGACCCTTTGCACCGGAGGCACCCACAATCTCGGCCCACGTGCCGCTGATGATCGGGACCAACAAGGACGAGATGACGCTGTTTCTGGGCCATCTCCCCTGGGTCAGGGAAGCGACCTTCGACAATCTCGGCGAGGCGATGACCCCCTATCTGGGAGAGCGCGCGTCCGAGGTGATCGCGATCTACCGCAAGGCGCAGCAGGGAAAGAGGGCGGACGAGATCGGCGTCGCGATCGTGGGCGATCTCGGCGTGCGCAGCCTCTCGCTCGCCATCGCCGAACGCAAGCTCGCGCAGAAGGCGGCCGAGGTGTTCGTCTACCTCTTCGCCTGGGAGACGCCGGTGCTGAACGGCCGCTTGCGCTCCTGCCACACCCTCGAGATTCCGTTCGTGTTCAACAATCTCGCCGACGCGCCGCTCACCGGCGACGATCCGGCACGACTGGCGCTGGGCGAACGCATGGCACGGGCGTGGATCGCCTTCGCGAAGACAGGCCGGCCGGGACATGCGGATCTGCCCGCGTGGCCCGCCTATTCGACGGCGGCGAGACCGACCATGATCTTCGACACCGAATGCCGGCTGGCGAGCGATCCTTGCGGCGTCGAACGGCGGGTTTGGGAGGACGCATGAAGATCACGGACGTTTCGCTCACGCTCTTTTCGTGGGACGACATTCCCGCCACGCAATATGGCCAGACCTCCCGCTTCGCCGGATCGAGCGCGCTGGGATTGCTTTGCCTTCGCACCGACGATGGCGTCGAGGGCCATGCCTTCCTGGGCTCCGCGTCCAATTCCGCGACCACCGACGCACAGGGCCTGATCACCCATCTGAAGCCGATGCTGATGGGGCGCGACCCGGTCATGCGCGAGGCCATTGTCGCCGAGCTCTGGCGACGCCAGCGCAGTGCGGGCGTGCGCTGCATCGGCGCCGTCGATGTCGCCCTGTGGGATCTGCTCGGCAAGGCCATGGGCCAGCCGATCCACCGGCTGCTGGGCACGTTCCGCGAATCGGTGCCGGCCTATGCGAGCTCCGCCGTGCTCGCTTCGCCCGAGGCCTACGCCGAGGAGGCGGTGAAGCACAAGGAGGAGGGCTGGGCCGCCTACAAGATCCATCCGCCGACCGAGTGGCGGAAGGACATCGAGGTGTGCGAGGCGGTGCGCCGCGCGGTCGGCGACTATACCATCATGCTCGATTCGACCTGGGCCTACGACTATCCGGCGGCGTTGCGCGTCGGTCGGGTCGCCGAGGCGCTGGGCTTCTTATGGTACGAGGATCCGCTGCACGACCAGGACATCTACAACTACGTGAAGCTCAAGCGGCAGCTTTCGATCCCGATCCTCGCCACGGAGTATCCCATCACCGGCCTCGAATCCTATCAGCCCTGGATCACGCAGCAGGCGACCGACTTCCTGCGCGGCGACGTGGCGGTGAAGGGCGGCATCACGACGCTGGTGAAGGCGGCCCATCTCGCCGAGGCGTTCCGCATGGGCTTCGAGGTCCATCACGGCGGCAACTCGCTCAACAACCTCGCCAACCTCCACGTCATCGCCTCGATCCGCAACACCACCTTCTTCGAGGTCCTGCTGCCCGACGCGGCCCAGAAGTACGGTCTGCGGAAGGACATTGTCGTGGGTCGCGACGGCATGGTGCACGTCCCGCACGAGCCCGGCCTCGGCGCCGACATCGACTTCGAGCTGATCGAGCGCAAGAAGATCGCGGTGCTGTCGTAGATTGTCCTGCCGCGGCTACTTGTCGAGCCAGACGTCCTCGAAGCGGAAGCCATTGTAGACGCTGTTCACCTGCGCGACATAGCCCTTCACATCGGGCCTGGTGCAGGTGGCGGCGCGGTTCCACATGATCATCGGCCGCGCGTTGTCCTCCAGGAGGCGGCGGTCGATCTCCCAGACGAGCTTGCGGCGCTTCTCCCTGTCCGTCTCGGCCGACTGCTGCTCGATCATCTTCTCGATGTCGGGATTGCAGTAGCCGGTGTAGTTGCGCGTCGACTTGCAGGAGAAGTTCTCGAAGAAGTTCTGGTCGGGATCGTCGACGCCGTTGCCGGTGGTGTTGAGGCCGACGGAATATGCCTTGCGCGCCACCTTGGCGTACCATTGCGAGGTCTCGACGATATCGATCTCGGCGTCGATCCAGATCTCCTTGAGCTGTCCGGCAAGGATCACGGCCGGATCCTTGTAGAGGGAGATGCCGCGTGTCGAGACCTTGATCTGGAGATGCTTGTCCGGTCCATAGCCTGCCTTCTTCATGAGCTCGCGCGCCTGGCTGCGGTTCTTGTCGACATCCGGCCCGTATCCCGGGACCGAAGCGACCATCTCCGGCGGCAGCCCCCAGATGCCGTCCGTCGGCGGCTGCATGACGCCGCCGATCTGTGCCTGGCCCTGGTTCAGGATGTCCACGAATGCCTTGCGGTCCATCGCGAGCGACAGCGCCCGGCGAAGGTCCGGGTTGTCGAACGGCGGTGCGTCACGGTTCACGATGAGGTTCGTGCTGTTGTTCATCGAGGTGATCTGGCAGACCGAGTCCGGCGCCTGGCTCTTCACATCCTTCAACAGCGGCATGGTGATTTCCCAGGGGAAGGTCATGTCGAAGCGGCCCGATACGAAGCCGAGGATCGCCGTCGCCCGGTTGGACACGATGCTGAACTCGATGCCATCGAGATAAGGCCGACCTTTCTTCCAGTAGTCGGGGTTGCGGGCGAGCTTGATGCCCTCGTTCTGCCGGAACTCGACGAACTTGAATGGGCCCGTGCCGATCGGCTTCGTCCGCATCTGCGCCGAGGGAACGTGACAGGGATAGATCGGCGAATAGCCCGAGGCGAGCAACGAGGGAAGCGACGGCTGGGCATGGCGTAGATGGACGGTGGCCGTGAAATCGTCGTCGGCCGTCACCGATTCGACGTTGCCGTACCAGGATTGACGAGGGTTGCGGCGCAGCTTGTCCTTGCCCTTGCCGGTCAGCAGGTCGAAGGTGCAGACGACGTCCTTCGCCGTGAACGGCTGGCCGTCGTGCCATTTCACCCCTTGGCGAAGTTTGAACGTCAAGGCCTTGCCGTCGGCGCTCCAGCTCCAGGAGGTCGCCAGGTCGGGCACGATATCGTCCGGGCTGTTCTGCGGCTTGGATTGATCGTAAAGCACCAGATTGTTGAAGACGGACATGAAGGGAATGACGGTCGAGTTGGTCGCTTCCTCGTGGATCGAGGCGCTGGGTGGGTTGTCGCGATGATAGATCTTGAGGATGCCGCCGGATTTTTGCGCCAGAGCCGGCGCCGCGGCGCAGGCGAGGGTGGCCAGCAGGCCGGCCGCGAGAATGAGAGGCCGCATCGTCATCGTCTCCTTCCGCCGTGTCGCCGCATGCCGCGGAGCAGCGTTCGGGCAAACGCTAGCATGGAGGCCACTCTTCGATGCGTGGTATTCGCCGTCGCCGATCGTTCGGCGAAACTTCCGGCCGTCGCTGACGGGCAATGACCATGCGCCTGCGTTGGAAGATCGGCCTGATTGCCGCCGCCACATTGGCGTCGGTCGCAACGGCGCTCGCATCCTTGCCGTCTCTGATCGATGTCGAGGCGTACAAGCCGGGATTGATCGAGGCCGTGCGTGCTGCGACGGGGCGCGAGCTGGTGATCGATGGGCCGATGAAGCTGTCGGCCTTTCCGGTGCCGGGCATCGGCGCGGGCCGGGTCCGTTTCTCCAACGCCGTCGGCGCCAAAGGCGCGCAGATGATCGATGTGCGGTGGGTCGCGGTCACGCCGTCATGGTGGGCGCTGCTGCAAGGCCGGTTCGAGGTCGGCACGCTCACGCTCTATCGGCCGACCATCGTGCTCGAGACCGACGCCAATGGTCGGCCCAACTGGCAGTTCGAGCCAGGCGGCGGGGCCAGGCAGGAAGCGGGAGCGCCAAGCAGCGGCCTGCATCTCGCAATTGGGCGGCTGTCGATCGTGCGCGGCCGCGTGACCTACACGAACCCGCACGACGGCTCGACGCTCACGGCCGAGGATGTCAATGGCAGCGCGACGGTGCATTCGTTCGACGGTCCGTTCCGGATCGGCGGCAGCGCCACCGTGAACGGCATTCCGCTCAAGCTCGATATCGGAGTCGACGCACCGGACGCCAAAGGTCATCGCGCGCGCGTTTCGCTCGAAGTATCCAGTGGCAAGCTCGATTTCGACGGCACCCTGAGCGCGGTGGCGCCCGACGCGACGGCCACGGGGCGCCTGTCGGTGGAGACCGGGTTGCTGAGCGACTTCGTCAGTTCGATCTGGAGCGCGCTTGGCGGCACGAAACCACAATTCGACACTTCCGGCGCCGGCCGTTTTTCTTTCGAGGGCGACATCGTCGTTTCCCGCGAGAAGATCGCGGCCGACAATTTCGAGGCTCGCGCCGGCAGGGACGAAGCCTCCGGCTCTTTCTCGGTCGCCTTCAGGCCGGCGCCGGCACTCGCTGGAAAGGTCGCCCTCTCGCATCTCGATGTCGACAAGTGGCTCACGATCCTGTCGCGGCCGATCGACTTCGCACCGGCGGCGGTCAGGTCGATGGTAAAGCCGCAGGCGGGAAGCCGGACCGCTTCGGCATGGTCCGCACTCGATGCCGATCTCGAAGCCACCATCGGAGAGGCGCGCTACAGTGGCGGCATCGTGCGCAATCTTTCCCTGGTGCTCAATATCAGGAAGGGCGTCGCCATCGTGCCGCATCTGTCGGCGGTTATGCCGGGCGATATGAAGGTGGAGGTCGACGCGGGCAGCGGCCGCTTCAGCATTGCCGGCAACGATCTGCGCCAGACGCTGAGCTGGCTGGACTTCGATCTGTCGGGCGTACTGCCCGGCCGGCTGCGGGCATTGGCGGTGGATGGCAAGCTCGTCTCGGCGCCAGGCAGCCTCCAGGTGAGCGGGGCCCGGTTCAGGCTCGATGACACGACGGGAACGGCCGGCGGCACACTCTTTCTCAAGTCCCCCTTCTCGGCGAGTCTTCACGCCGAGGCAGGCCGCCTGAACCTCGACGCCTACCTGCCGAAAGGCGCACTGCCCGCGTCCGGCGAGCTGCCGTCGCCCGCGTCGGCCGAACCAACGTCGAGGCCATCGGGGCCCGATGCTCCCAGGGTCGGGCTCAAGCTCAAGATCGCCGATCTCGTCTTTCGTGGCGAGACCCTGAAAGGCATCGAGGGCGATACGGTGGTGCAGGGCAATCGCCTGCAGCTCACGTCAGTCAAGATCGCCGACGCCGTCGGCGCAAGGCTCGATTTGAAGGGAGTGGTGAGTGATTTCGGTACGGCGCCGCGCTTCGACCTTGCATTCGATGTCTCGACCCGGGACGCCGACCGGCTGCTCGTCTATGCGGGATTGCCGCGATTCCTGAACGGCAGGATCGGCCCGCTCACCGCGACAGGCGCGGTCGCTGGCACGTTCGACGCGGTCGCCTTGCGCGATGTCGCGATGAACTTCCTCCGCACCGACAGCCGCCTCTCGGGCACGCTGTCATTGGGCGACGATCTCGCCTACGACTTCCCGAGCTTCTTCCTCCATACCCGTGATGCCAGCGCTCTCGTCTCGGCGGCGAGCGGCAGGGAGATGTCGAGTGTGGGCTACATCCGTGCCACGGGGAGTCTGAAGGGGACGTCGCGGCAGGCGCGTTTCGATGGCGAAGTCCGCGCGCGCGGCAGCCGCCTGCATGGCCGGATCGACACGACGCTCGATCGTCACCCGAGCCTGGTCGCGACCCTCACGGTGCCCGGCGTGCTGAAGGTCGACCGCTGGCTGGGAATCGATCCCAAGTCGGTCGCTCATATCACTCCGGTGGAGGGGGCGCCCGATCCGACGCCGAGCCCAACGACGGCCCAGCCGATCAATCTTGCGGCATTTCGTGCCTTCGATGTGAAGCTTTCCCTGCAGGCCGACAAAATGACCTTGACCTCGCTCACGGTCGAACGGGCGGATATCGAAGCGGCCCTGGCGAACGGCATCATCAAGGTCTCGAAGCTCGGAGGCATGTTCTACGGCGGCACGGCCAGCCTCGCCGGCACGATCGACGCGTCCGGATCGGCGCTCGCCGTCGATCTGGTGGGCAACGTGCATGGCATTGCGCTCGATCGGCTGCTGCAGGGCACCCTGGGGAAGAACACGCTGAGCTCGTCCGGCTTCTCGATCGCGGTCGAAGGCAAGGTCGATGTCAGCGGCCTGCGCATCGCGGGCTCGGGGATCTCCTCACAGGCGATCCGCAACGCCTTGACGGGAACCGGAAGGGTCAGCGGCTACCTTCACCCGGTCGTGGTCGAGGGATCGACCGCCTTCGCGCACTTTGCGGCCAGCATCGGCGGCATCTTCAGTGACAGCCTCGCCTTCGATGCGCAGATCCTGAAGAGCTTCATCGACCGGCAGAATCCCCTCTCCGGGCAGGTGAGCCTGGGGGCGGGCGGAATGACCATGGAAAACCAGGCCATTCAGGGCCAAGGTGCCGTCGCCAATATCGACGGCCGTGCCAGTTTCGCCGACGAGACGATCGACTCCACGGTCATGCTCGAGAACGGTGCCGATCGCTACGTCACCACGGTGAAGGGGGCACTTGCCGCGCCCCTGCTGAGCACCAAACGAAGCTCGGCGCGGTAGTCGCGGGCGCAGAGGTCGGTCTACGCCGCGCGGTTCTTCAGGATGTCCCAGGCCTGGCGGAAGGTGCCGACCATCTCCTCGGCCGGAATCGCGCCGGAGAAGAGAACATGACCCTGGAGAGCGAAGCTCGGCACGCCCTGGATACCGGCATTGCGCGCCATCTGGTCGTGGGCCAGCACCTCGCGCCGGCCCTCGTCGCTCGCCAGCATCTTCCACACGGCATCCGGGTCGAGGCCGCCGGCGCCGCCGATCGCGGCCAGCAGCTCGGGATCGCCGAGATCGGCGCCGTCGCAGAAATAGCCCTTGAACAGCGCCTCGACGACACCGTCCTGCACCCCCTGCTGCGCAGCGTAGCGGATCAGCCGATGGGCATTCAGCGTGTTCGGTGTGCGCGTAAGCTTCTCCAGATGGAATTCCAGACCCACGGTCGCGGCGGTTTCGGTGATGCGCCGATCGATCGCCTGCGCGCGTTCGGCGCCGCCGAACTTCGCCGCCCGATAGGTCGCGCGGTCGACCCCTTCGGTCGGCATGTCGGGATTGAGCTGATAGGGATGCCACATCACGCTGAAGCGGAGCTGCTCCTGCGCCAGGCGCTCGAGCGCCTTTTCGAGCTGGCGCTTGCCGATATAGCACCAGGGACAGATCGCATCGGAGATGACGTCGATCCGCGCGGCGGGAGCGGTCTTGTCCATGGCAAAGTCCTTTCCGTTCCGCTGGTGTACCCTATACCCGCACCGTCACCCGAACAACGAGGTCCCTCATGCAAGAGCCCCGCTACCGTTCCGCCCTGATCGTCGGCACCGGCCCGGGCCTCAGCGCGTCGCTGGCACGCCTGTTTGCCAAGCACGGGCTGACCGTGGCGGTGGCCGCCCGCCAGACCGACAAGCTCGCGGCCCTGGCGGCGGAGACCGGCGCAAGCGTGCACAGGTGCAACGCCGCCGAGCCGGCCGATGTTGCGGCGCTTTTCGCCGCGGTCGAGGCGAAGGGCGAGACGCCCGATGTCGTGGTCTACAACGCCAGTGCGCGCCTGCGCGCCCCGCTGGTCGAGCTCGCTCCGGAGGATGTGAAGCGCGCAATCGAGGTCAGCGCATTCGGCGCCTTCCTGGTTTCGCAGCAGGCGGCACGGCGCATGCTCCCGAAGGGGCGTGGCGCCATCCTGCTCACCGGCGCCACGGCGGGCGTCAAGGGATTCCCGCTTTCGGCCACCTTCGCCATGGGCAAGTTCGCGCTGCGTGGCCTCGCCCAGTCGATGGCGCGCGAGCTGGCGCCGAAGGGAATCCACGTGGCCCACTTCGTGATCGATGGCGGCATCCGAAGCGCGGCGCGGCCCGTGCCGTCCGATCCGCCCGACAGCCTGCTCGATCCCGATGCCATCGCCGAGACCTACTGGGCCGTGCTGCAGCAGCATCGCAGTGCCTGGAGCTGGGAGGTCGAGGTCCGGCCGTGGGTGGAAAAGTTCTAGCCCTCGCCTCCCGTCATATGGCCTGTCTGTGATATGGAACGGGAACGAAAGGGAGCAGCTCGATGAAACCTCCAATATCGACCATGACCGTTCTGTTCCTGGCGGGCCTCGGCGCGGCCTTGCCGGCACTGGCCCAGGTCGAGCCGCCCCATCGCAAGCCGGGCATGTGGGAGCAATCGCTTGAGCTGTCGGGCGGCAAATCGATGACGATGCAGATGTGCATCGACGAGGAAACCGAGAGACAATATTCGGCCATGGGCAGGAACAGGCCGGGCTGCACCCACGAGTTCCACAAAATCCCCGGCGGCTATTCGTTCAAGGGCACCTGCGACGGCAAGACGGCGACCGGCACCGCGATCGGCGACTTCGACAAGGCGATCAAGGTCGAGGTCGACAGCGAGGGCACGCACATGACGTCCAACCTCAAGTATCTCGGCCCCTGTCCGGCCGATCGCAAGGCCGGCGACGTGGTCATACCCGGCGGCCGGGTGGTGAACATCAAGGATCTGCCGCACTGACGCCGACGACCGGCGTCCCTTTCCGCAGCAGGTGCAGGACCGCGTGAAGATCGGACGCGATGTGCAGGCACTTCGCCCGCACCTCGTCGGTGGGCTGCAGGATGTCGGGCACCATGATGGCCATCGTGCCGGCGGCATGCGCCGCGGTAAGGCCGGTATTGGAGTCCTCGAAGGCAAGGCAGTTCTCGGGCGCGACGCCGAGCCGGCGGGCCGCCTCGAGATAGACGTCGGGATGCGGCTTGCTGCGCGGGACATCGTCGCGCGTGGCGATCGCCTTGAAGTAGTCGATCAGGCCCGCGCGGCCAAGGTGCTTGGCAACGGTCGCCTGGCTCGAGGAGGTCGCGATGCCGAGCGGCAGGCCGCGTGCGACCAGGAAGTCGAGCAACTCGACCGTGCCCGGCTTGACCGGCATTCCCGCGTCGAAGACGCGCGCGGTGTGTGCGTCGAAATGGTCGGAGAAGGTCTCCAGCTCGAAGCCGGGACCGTAGAAATCGCGGATCATGCCGTCGCAGATCGGGCCGGGGATGCCGATCATGGAATGGCAGAAGTCGAGCGGCATCTCGAGCCCCATCGCCGCGGCGGCGGCCTGCAGGGCATCGATATAGACGGCCTCGGTGTCGATCAGCAGGCCGTCCATGTCGAACAGCGCCGCCTTCACAGGTTTCGGGAACATGGCTTGTTGTAGGGCAGGAGGGGCAAACGGCAAATGCGCGAAATTTCATGGCCGTCCCTAGGGTTTCTGCCGATGCCTCGGCCGCCAATCGCGCTAAGCTGGCATTCTCCAATTTGCCGAGGAGTGCGCCATGTCCGTCGAGACCGCCGACCCCATGCTTGATCTCGTGACCGCCGCGAAGCGGGTATTGCCGGGCGGCAGCTTCGGCAACCTGCCGGCCGAGGTGGTGCTGAAGGACGGCAAGGCGGGCCGCATCTGGGACGAGGCGGGCCGCGAGTATGTCGACTTCCTGCTGGGCTCGGGGCCGATGTTCATCGGCCATGCCCATCCCGAGGTGACGGCGGCGGTGCAGGGGCAGGTGCCGCTGGGCACGACCTTCTTTGCCAACAATCGGCATGGCATCGCGCTCGCCGAGGCGATCGTCGAGGCCGTGCCGTGCGCCGAGCAGGTGCGCTTCGTCTGCTCGGGGACCGAGGCCGACCTCTACGCCATGCGCGCTGCCCGCGCCTTCCGCAAGCGCGACAAGATCCTGAAATTCGAGGGCGGCTATCACGGCATGAGCGACTACGCCCTGATGTCGATGGCGCCCAAGAATCCGGGAAACTTCCCGCGCGCCATCCCCGATTCGGCGGGCATTCCCAAGAGCGTCCAGGACGAGATGTTGATCGCGGCCTTCAACGACGTCGAGATGACCGAAAGCCTGATCAAGGAACATCGCGACGAGCTTGCCGGCGTCATCGTCGAGCCGTTCCAGCGGCTGATTCCGCCGGCGCCCGGCTTCCTCCAGGCGCTGCGCCGCATCACGCAGGAGCACGGCATTCCGCTCATCTTCGATGAGGTGGTGACGGGCTTCCGCTTCGCCTATGGCGGTGCCCAGGAATATTACGGCGTCACGCCCGACCTCTGCACGCTGGGCAAGATCGTGGGCGGCGGCTTTGCGCTGGCGGCCATTGCCGGTCGCGCCGACATCATGGCGCATTTCGACAAGCTCGCCGTTGCCGACGAGGATTTCCTGTTCCAGGTGGGCACGCTGTCGGGCAATCCGGTGGCCTCGGTCGCTGGCTTGGCGACCTTGCAGGTACTGAAGCGTCCCGGCACCTACGAGCGCGTGTTCGAGACCGGCCGCAAGCTGATGGGTGCGCTGGACGATCTCCTCAGGAAGGCGGACATCAAGGCGCGCGTGATCGGCGAGCCGCCGCTGTTCGACGTCGTCTTCACGGACCAGCCGGTGCGCGACTATCGTGACACGCTGAAGGGCGACAAGGCGATCGCCGCCCGCTTCAACCAGCTCTTGCGGGCTCGCGGCATCATGAAGGGCGAGTCGAAATACTATGTGAGCCTCGCCCACACCCAGGCCGACATCGATCACACGATCGGTGCCTGGACGGACTCCGTCAAGGAACTGGCGAAGGGCTGACCTTCGCCGCCTCAGTGCGTCATGCTCCTGAACACGTCGTCACGGAAGACGAAGGCGTGCGTGAGCGCGGCGGCGAGATGGAGGAGGAAGGTCGCGAACAGGGCAAACGCCAGGACGGTGTGCAGCGGTCGCATCAGCGCATAGAGAGCGGCATCATGCGGCAGGATCGGCGGCAGGTGGAATGTCCCGATCAGGGCAACGGGATAGCCCGCCGCCGACAGCATCGCCCAGCCCACGATCGGCTGGGCAAACATCAGGCCGTAGAGCAGCCAGTGCGACGCCGCCGCGACGACGCGAAGCGAAACAGGCATTCCGGTCGGCAGGGGCGGCGGCGGGTTGACGAGCCTGTTCACCAGCCGGATGGCCGCAAGGACGAGGATCAGGATGCCGATCGGCTTGTGGATCGCCACCAGCCGATGATAGTCCGACAGCGAGGAGACCATCGCGACGCCAACGAACAACATGGCGAGGATCAGCACTGCCATTAGCCAGTGCAGCACGCGCGACAGGACGGGGAAATGCGGGATCATGGTCACCTGCCTTGCGGTACCTGCACGGCGCTGGGCGTCTTCGGCTCACCGGCGCGGCGCGAGAAGGAGACCGAGTAGGCGGCCGATCGTGCGGACAGCAGCGGATCGTCGGACGGCTCGATGCCCGCCGGAAGGGTCAGCGGATCGAAACTGATGTCGCGGCAGTTGCTCTCGGCTTCCGCGACGATGCGATCGACGCTGAGCGTGCCGGCATTGACCTGCTGTCGGTCGGTCGGCCAGGGAAGCGTCGCATCGTTGGTCGGATCGCCCGGCTGGCCGATGGTGAGGATCAAATGCCACTGCGCCGGCGCTTTGGCGATCCGGGCGATCAGCTCGTCGAACAGGTAGTTCTTGTCGGCCGGCGGATTGGACGGTTCGGGCGCGAAGGCATCCACCGGCCGCATCGACCAGCGCACCGGCGTCGTCCTGCCGGCCGCATCGACGAGCAGGAAAGCGTTGAGCGCATTGTAGGTCGCGTTGGCGAAGCCCGAAGAGAAGGGATGCGCCCTGATGGTCGCCATCGCCCTGGCCGTCTCCGGATGAGCGGCGAGAAACGCCTTCTTGGCGATCGGGTCGGGCTTGCCCGTCCTTGGATCGCGACGCGACGAGAGGAGCTGCCCGTAGAAGGCCTGCGGATCCCTGACCGGAAAAACGGGGATGTCGTTCATGGCGGTGCGCCAGGTCTCGCCGTCGGCGAGGGCAAAGCTCAGCGCCATGCTGCGCACCGCCGTCGGCTTGTCGGGCCTCATCGGCATGCCGCCTGCCAGCGCGAAGCGCCCCGACACCGGCACGCGGCCCGGTTTGAACGCCGATGCGGTGGAGAACTGAGTGCCGTCGCCGTTGCTCTCGAATGTGCCTGCGAGGCAGACACCCTTGGCGTGATTTCGCCGGAAGCCGGGGTGCGGGCCGTTCACGTCCTCGAATGTGTCGATCAGACGCGTCTGCGTGAGTCGGCCAGAGGTGAGCCAGCCGCCGGTCCAGAGGAACAGCACGATGAGGGCGAGCACGATCGCGCCGATAGCACCGAGCTTTGCGAGCGACGCGGGTTCCAGAAGGGCCGCCAGACTGTAGCGCGCATCAGGCGATGAGGGGCTGGTATTCGGCATGGCATCATCCGGGGTGAGAGGGACCCAGGGAGTGGCGAGCCGCCTGTGGCACTGCATAGCCTGCGCATTCGGCCGCAGGAGATCAAGAAGGCGCGAGGTGCAGGCTATCCGACGATTGCCTGCAGAAAGATGTGCGTCAGCCTCTCAAGAGGCTGCCCAGCGTCAGGCCGAGAACAAGGTCGTCCTCGGCGCCGAAGCTATGGCGAGCGATGCGTCCGGCGCGGTCGACGATGATCGTCGAGGGCGTGCCGCGCAGCCCGTAGGCGGCCATCGTGTGCGGTATCGGACCATCCGGGGAAGGCCGATCGACGGCGACCGGAAAGGCGATCCGGTATTCGTGCAGGAACGCCTCGAGCGCGACCGGCGTCATGGCGGCGTGATGCTCGAACACGCTGTGCAGCCCCAGGACCACGAGACCGTCGAGGTGCCGCGCGATCTCGTGCAGGCGCTTGGCCTGCGGCAGGGCATGAGTCACACAGCCGGGACACAGCATCTGGAAAGCGTGCAGCACCACCACCTTGCCGCGCAGTCGTGCCAGCGTCGGCGGATCGTCGGTGTTGAACCAGCGCTCGACATCGAGCGGCGGCGCCTCGGAAATCTCCGTCAGGGACATAGGGCCGGCTCCACAAGACCGCCTGATCTCAGGGCGCCTCCAGACCGCGGCGCTTCAGCACCGGCTCCAGGGCGGGATCGGAAAGGGCGTCGAGCAGGGCGTTTGCGGCGTCTTTTTCATGCGTCGCCGCAGCGATCGCGCCGGAATAGGTCGTGTAGACCTGGATCGCGGCCGGCAGCAGCCCGGCAAAGCGGATCGTTGGCACGAGCCGCAACTCGCTCGCCTGCTGCAAGGCGATGTCGGCCTCGCCGCGAGCCACCGCCTCGCCGGCCGGACCGCTCTTCACCAGCACGGCCTTGCGCTCGACCTCGGAAGAGACGCCGATCTTCTTGAAGATCTGCGCCAGCGCGTTGCCACTGGTGCTGCCGACGCTCGGGTCCATGTAGGCGATGCGGTGCGCCTTCAGAAGGGTCTCGCGGAAAGCGTCGACGGTCCGGAGGTCGGGCTGCGGTGCGTTCCTGGCCACGGCGGCGCCGATGCCGACGCTGGCCAGCGGCGTGATCGAATCGCCGGTCACGGTCCCGATATCGGCCAGCGCATCGAGACCGTCGGAGGTGAGCACGATCACATCGAAGGCCTCGCCGGCGCGCAGCCGCCGGATCAGGGCGCCGGCCGTGTCGCTCACAACCGCGACCTTGTTTCCGGTCTGCTTCTCGAAGACGGGCACGACGTCCTGGACCACGGGGCGAAAGGCGCCGGTCGTCATGAGCTTGAGATCGGCCGCCGAGGCACCGGAGGCGCCGACGAGCAACAGGCCGGCACTCAGCAAAAGACGAAGAGCTCCTTTCATGCCCGCACTCCCACGATGATGCTCGCGACGACCGCCCGGCCACCCTTGCAGGCGAGCAGCGTCGGCTGGTCTGCGTCGATCCGCAAGGCATGATGGGGCGGGACCCGGTGCAATGTCTCGTCGGTGTCGAGGATGGCCGGCCCGTCGGTGCAATAGGCGATGTGGATACCCGGTTCGACGGCGCCGCGCTCGCCGGCATCGAGAATATCGAGATCGATCGTCACGGCACGACGTGCACCGATCAGATTGATCACCTCGACCGGCCCCGCCTCGAGACGGCTGACGACGGGCAGTTCGCCGGCGAAGCGCACCGGCCTGAACGGCATGCGCACGTCGATCTCGCCGTCGGGCGTCTCGAGCACCAGGCCGCGGCCCGCCACCAGCACCTGCATTCGCTCGAAGCCCGTGTAGTCGGAGAAGGGGCCGGCTTCGGCGATGGGCGTGCGGGTGAAACGCCAGACGCCATTCTCCTCGGCAATGTCGATGGTCGTGCCGCCGCCGTTCTTCCATGGCGTCTGGCGGTACTGCGAAGGATCGAGCAGGGCGATCATGCGGGCCGGACGGCGGCGACCGTCCCTTCGGCGAGCAGGGCCTCGATCTCGGCCTCGGCATAGCCATGCCCGGCGAGGATGGCGCGCGTGTGCTCCCCCGCGACAGGCGCGGTGCCGCGCAGCGTGCCGTCCTTCAGGGGTGCCAGGCCCGGCAGTCCGGGCATCGGCACCGCGGCGTCGAATCCGGCCTGGCACAGCCAATGGACCGCGCCTGTTTCCTTGACGTGCGGCTGGGCGATGTAGTCGGCATAGCTGTTCAATCGCTCGTGCATCAGGCGCGCCCGGGTCAGCCGCTCGCTCCAGACTTTCCACGGCTCGCGGGCGAAGGCCGGCCGCAGGATCGCATAGAGGGCGTCGCTATTGGCAAGCCGCGAGGTGGAGTCGGCGAAGCGCGGCTCATCGGCGAGCGAAGGCATCTCCATCGCGGCGCACAGGCTGCGCCAGTCGCGATCGTTGATGGCGACCATCGACATCCAGCCGTCGGCGATCTGGAACACGCCGCCCGGCGCACCGCCCGGTTTCATCGTGCCGCCTTCCAGGTGGCAGGCCATGAGCCGGATCGATTGGAGGGCGGCGGCCGACTGCATCAGGCTGATGTCGATGTATCGCCCCCGCGTTTCGTCCCGCCGCGCGTAGAGCGCCGCCGACAGCGCCTGGAAGGCATAGAGCGCCGTCGACATGTCGACCACGATCACCGGCACGCGATGGGGAATGCCGTCCTCGCCGCGATTCTCGTTCATCAATCCGGTGTAGGCCTGCAGCACCGGATCCATTGCCGGCCGCTCGGCGAGCGGCCCGGTCTGGCCGAAGCCCGAGATCGAGAGATAGAGCAGCCGCGGCTCGCGCGCCGCAACGGCGTCGTAGTCGAAGCCCAGCCGCTTGATCACGCCGGGCCGGAAGCCTTCGAGGAAGACATCGGCTCCTTTCAGGAGGCGCCACGCCACCTCCTTGCCGGCCGCGGTCTTGAGATCGACCGCGATGCTGCGCTTGCCGAGATTGCCGACGACAGAGAAGGCGGTGTGGCTACCGTAGCGTACGCCGAGCGTGCGCGCCCAGTCGCCGTCGCCGAGGCTCTCGACCTTGATGACCTCGGCGCCGTGCTGGGCCAGCAGCATCGCGCAGTAGGGGCCGGCGATGCCCTGGCTGAGATCCACGACCTTCAGCCCGGCGAAGGGGGCGTCGTAGCTCATGCCTTCTTCGTCATGGATGGTTGCCTCGCCTCGAATTTTGCCCACCATAGCGCGGGTTTCACAGGAGCCGCCATGCCGACCATCCGGCGTCTTTCGTTCATCGGTCTGGAATATGCCTTCGCCCCGGGGAAGGCGTACGGCATGTCGCGCGGCGGCGGCTTTCGCCGCCAGGGCGGCCTCGTGGAGGTCGAGACCGATGCCGGCGTGAAAGGGGTCGGCGAGGCCTTCGGCAATCCCTTCGTCACGCGCGAGTATTTCCGCATGATCGAGCCGTTCTTCGTCGGCAGGAGCGTGTTCGACTTCGAGCACATCGAGGCACGCATCCGCAACGCGATGTATCATCTCGGCGTCGGCAATCAGCTCACCGCCTGCCTTGCCGGCATCAACGTGGCCCTGTTCGACGCCATCGCGCGCGGTTTCGGCGTGCGGGTGTGCGACCTGATCGGCGGCTGCCGCACGACGCGTATCCCGGCCTACGCCTCGACCGGCTTCTTCTCCGACGACCCCGAACGGCAGCTCTCCCACATGCTGGCCGAGGCCGCCGCGCACCCCTATGCCGGTGCCAAGATCAAGATCGGCCGCGGCCTCAAGAGCGATGTCGGCCGCGTGCGGGCGGCGCGGGAGGCGCTGGGGCCCGACAGGCTCCTGATGGTCGATATCAACGGCGCCTACACGGTCGACGTAGCGCTCGAATGCGCGCGCGCGATCGCGCCATTCGACATCCACTGGATCGAGGAGCCGCTGCCGCCGGGCGATTTCGAGGGTTACGCCGAGCTGCGTGCCCGCTCGCCCATTCCGATCGCGGCCGGCGAGGCCCATCACACTATTCGCGACTTCCGGGCGCTGATCGACGGCCGCTGCCTCGATATCGTGCAGCCGTCCATTCCCGGCGTGGGCGGGATCACCGAGGCGAAACGCATCGCCACACTTGCGCTGGCGGCGAACCTGCGATTGGCACCACACGTCTGGGGCGGCGCGGTAGGGCTTGCGGCGGCCTGCCACTTCATCGCCGCCCAGCCGGCGTCGCCGCATGTCGACCACCCACCGCATCCGCAGATGCTCGAATACGACATGAGCGACAACGCGTTGCGCACCCAGCTTCTCGAGACGCCGCTCGAGTTGAAAGAGGGACATGTTCTGCTGCCGCCGGGACCGGGGCTCGGGGTCGAGATCGACCCTGCGACCGTAGAGCGCTACCGGGTTTGCTGATCCAAGCCAGCCGTGCCATCTTCGCCACGCATAAGAAGCAAACGCCGGTATCAGGGGGCAGGATCCATGGTGAAGACGACACGTCGTGCAGCGATGGCCGGGGCCGCCGTGGCCTCTCTTGGCTTGGCTGGCCGCGCGGCCGCCGACGAGCAGACCGTCAAGATCGGCGCGGTCTATCCCTTGAGCGGCAATTCCGCGAGCGCCGGCAACTACGAGAAGATGGCGATCGAGCTTGGCGCCGACATCGTGAACAACGGCAATGCCGAGCTGGCCAAGCTCCTGCCGCTGGCGAAGGGCGGCGGCCTGCCCGGCCTGAAGGGCGCCAAGATCGAGGTCGTCTTCGCCGACAACCAGGGCACGCCGGCCGCCGGCCAGAACCAGACCCTGCGTCTGATCAGCCAGGAGAAGGTCGTCGCGGTCATCGGTGCCTACCAGTCGGGCATCACGCTCACCGCCAGCGCCATCGCCGAACGCTACGGCATCCCGTTCGTGAATCCCGAATCGGTGGCGGCGAACCTCACCGAGCGTGGCTTCAAGTGGTTCTTCCGCGTGACTCCCGTCGCCGGCGACTTCGCCAAGGCCTATTCGAGCTTCCTCAAGGAGCAGCAGGCGGCCGGGCGCAAGGTCGATTCCATCGCGCTCGTGCACGAGAACACCGAATACGGCAACTCGGTCGCCAGCGTGATCGCCGACGTTTTCGACAAGGACAAGCTCAACGTCAGCATGAAAGTGGCCTATTCGGCGAACTCGACGGACGTGCAGCCGCAGGTGCTGCAGCTCAAGGAGAAGAATCCCGACGTCGCGATCTTCGTGTCCTATACGTCGGACGCCATCCTCTATGCCAAGACGATGAAGGAGCAGAACTGGAAGCCCGCGATCCTGATCGCCGACGACGGCGGCTTCAACGATCCGGCCTTCGTGAAGGCCATGGGATCGGTGACGGAAGGGCTGATCAGCCGATCGGTCTTCGCCCCGGGCAAGCCCGGCAGCGTGCCGGCGATCTGCGATGCGCTGTACAAGAAGAAGACCAACGGGGACGGGCTGGACGACGTGTCCTCGCGCGCCCTGCAGGGCTTCTTCGTGCTGGCCGACGCCATCAACCGCGCCGGCTCGACCGCGCCGGCCAAGATCCAGGCGGCGCTCCGGGCCACCGATATCAAGCCCGAGCAGCTCGTTGCCGGCTACGACGGCGTGAAGTTCAACGACAAGGGCCAGAACATCCTGGCGTCCACCCTCGTCACCCAGTTGCGCAACAGCCAGTACGTGTCTGTGTGGCCGAAATCGCGGGCGACGCACGAGCTGATCCTGCCCTACAAAGGCTGGTAGCGGACCATCGGCAGGGGCAGCCTGCATGACGACAATGCTTCTGCTGCAGGTCGTGGTGAGCGGCCTGCTGCTGGGTGCCGTCTACGCGCTCTTCTCCTCGGGCCTCAGCCTCATCTGGGGCATGATGAACGTCGTGAACTTTGCCCATGGCGAGTTCGTCATGCTGGGCATGTACACGGCGGTGGTGGTCTGGACGGCCATGGGCGGCGGCCCCTGGGCCTCGGTGCCGATCGCCGCGATCCTGATCGCTACGCTCGGCGTGCTGGCCTATTTCCTGCTGGTTCGCCACATCGCACGTGGCCCGATGCTGGCGCAAATCCTGGGCACGTTCGGCCTGGCCCTGTTCCTGCGCTACGGCGCCTTGTGGGTCTTCGGCGCCAACTTCAGGACCTTGCCGGACGATCTCGTCGGCCATTCGTTCGTCCTGGGCGGCATCCGCTTCGACGGCTCGCGCGTGCTGGCAGGCGTTGTCGGATTCGCGGTCACTGTGCTGTTGCACCTGCTGCTGACCCGGACGGCAGTCGGCAGTCGCATGCTGGCCGTGTCGGAGGATGCCACGGCCGCCCAGCTCATGGGCATCCGGCCGCAACGCATGCAGGCTCTTGCCTGGGCGCTGGCGGGCGCCGCGACCGGCATCGCGGGCGCGCTGATCGCCACCTTCTTCTACACCTCGCCGACCGTCGGTGAGACGCTGGCGATCGTCGCCTTCGTGACGGTGGCGCTCGGCGGCTTCGGCAGCGTGCTGGGCGCGCTCGTGGCCGGGCTGATGATCGGCGTGGTGGAGTCGCTCTCGGCTTTCCTGATCGGTCCGGTCTACAAGGACGTGATCGTCTACGCCGTATTCGTGCTGGTGCTGTGGTTCCGGCCGCAGGGCCTGATGGGCAAGACATGATGACCTCCCGCCGCCTTCTTCAGCTCGCGGCCATTGTCGTCGTGCTCGCCTATCCGATCGTGACGGGCGGCTCGCCGGTCTGGCAGCGACTGGGGGCGCTGGTGCTGCTTGCCGCCATCAGCGCCTCGGCCTGGAACATCGTCGGCGGCTACGCCGGACAGGTCTCGGTGGGCCATGCGGTGTTCTTCGGCATCGGTGCCTATTCGGCGGTGGTCGCCTTCGTTCATCTTGCCTTGCCGCCCATCCTTGGAGCGCCGATCGGCATGCTGCTGAGCGTCGGCGTGGCGGCCGTGATCGGCGTGCCGACACTGCGGCTCTCGGGCCACTATTTCAGCATGGCGACGATCGCCGTCGGCGAGCTCGTACGGGTGCTGAGCTCGACCAGCAACTGGCTGGGCGGCGCGCAGGGCCTCGGCGGCCCCGCCATGCCGCGCTCGGTGTTCGACCTCTCCTTCCTCTCGGCCTTGCCCTACTACTACATCTTTCTCGCCGTCCTGGCGGGATTGCTGGGGCTCACTTGGTGGATCGAGCGGGGGCGCATGGGCTTCTACCTGCGCGCCATCAAGGACAGCGAGCGTGCGGCGCGCTCGCTCGGCGTTTCGGCGGGCCGCTACAAGCTCTACGCCTACATGCTGAGCGCCGCCTTCACGTCGCTGGCGGGCTCGCTCTATCTCTGCATGTTCGGCTTCATCGATCCCGAGTCGGGCTTCGGCATCCTGCTGTCGGTCAAGATGGTGGTCATGGCGGCGCTCGGCGGGGCGGGTCAGCTTTTCGGGCCGCTGATCGGGGCCTTGATCCTGGTGCCGCTGGAGGAGCTGTCGAACAGCCTGCTGGGCGGCCAGGGCGCCGGCATCACGTTCGTCGTCTATGGCGCCATCATCGTGATCATCGCCCGCTTCCTGCCGAGCGGCCTGCTGTCGCTGCTGGAACGGCGGCCGCGTGCGCCAACAAGGAAGACGACCGCCACGCCGAGCGCCGCGAGCGGCCATGCTGATTGAAGCGCGCGGCATCACCCGCCTGTTCGGCGCCTTCAAGGCGGTCGACAATGCGTCGGTCACGGTCGAGGAGGGCGAGATCCTCGGGCTGATCGGGCCCAACGGGGCGGGCAAGTCGACCTTCTTCAACTGCCTCACGGGCGATCTGGCACCGACATCCGGCAGCGTGCATTTCACGGGCGTCGACGTTACCCGTGAACCGCCCGAGTCGCGCGCCCGCCTCGGCCTTGCGCGCAGCTTCCAGGTCCCGCTCACCTTCGAGTCGATGACGGTGCTCGACAACGTCATGATCGGCGCGCTGCTGCGCCATCCCAACGCGGCGGATGCACGCGCCAAGGCGCGCGCGGTGCTGGATCGCGTCGGCCTCGGCCCGCTCGCCGACGCGCCGGCGCGCAGCCTCGGCACGCCCGGCCGCAAGCGGCTGGAGATCGCGCGCGCGCTCGCCTCGGAGCCGAAGGCCCTGCTGCTGGACGAGGCCATGGCCGGCCTCACCCCGACCGAGGTGCGCGAGGCGATCGAGCTGGTGCGCCGCATCCATGCCGGCGGCATCACGATCGTGATCGTGGAGCACATCATGGAGGTGATCACCTCGCTGACGCGCCGGGTCGTGGTGTTCCATCAGGGGCGCGAGATCGCCCGCGGCACGCCACGCGAGGTGACGAGCGACCCGCACGTCATCGAGGCCTATCTCGGCCGGCGCAAGGTCAAGCACGCCGAGGGCCCATGAAGCCGCCGCTGCTGAAGATCGATCGTCTCGAGGTGCGCTACGGCGATCTGATCGGCGTGGCGGATGTGTCGCTCGAGGTGCCGCGCGGTGCGGTCGTTGCGCTGCTGGGCTCCAACGGCGCCGGCAAGACCACGACGCTCAATGCCATTGCCGGCATTGCCCGCATATCCTCGGGCAGCATCGCCTTCGACGGCGAGGATATCGCGGGCCAGCCGGCCTACGCGATCGTGCGCAAAGGATTGGCGCTGTCGCCGGAAGGCTGGCGCCTCTTCGCTCTGCAAAGCGTCGAGAACAACCTGCTGCTGGGCGCCACGCCGCTGGCCGACCGCAAGCGCATCCCCCGCCTGCTCGAGCGCGTCTACACGGCCTTTCCGCGTCTCGCCGAGCGGCGTGCGCAGCGCGCGGGCACCATGTCCGGCGGAGAGCGGCAGATGCTGGCGGTGGGCCGCGCCCTGATGAGCGAGCCGAAGCTCCTGATGCTCGACGAGCCGAGCCTGGGCCTCGCCCCGGCGATCGTGGATTCGATGTACGACAGCTTTGCCGCCCTCCATCGGGACGGACAGACCATTCTGCTCGCCGAGCAGTCGGTCGATGTCGCGCTCGAGGCGGCCGACCATGCCTATGTGCTGCAGGTCGGCCGCACCGTGCTCGCGGGACCGGCCAGGGCGATGGCGGACAATCCGGACGTCCAGCGCATCTACCTCGGCGTCGAGTAGCGTCGAACGGCCGTCAGTAGCGTATGGTCACGCCGAAGGTGACGACCTGTGTATTGACGGCGCCGAAATAGTTGGCGACCAGGAGATCGAAATCGAACGGGCCGCCGTGCGGCGTGTAGCGCAGCCCCATCTGGGTCCCGGGCGAGTTAGCCGCTCGGCCGAAGGCCTCGATCATGAGAAGGATGTCGCCGCCGACCTCGGCCTCGAACTGACCGCCGTAGAAGAACGAGTTCGGAGTATCGCTGTTCACATAGCTCCAGCCCGCGTTGAAATTGAACCTGACCCTGTCGTCGATGGGCACGGTCACGAGCATGAGGGTCGATGCCGTCGCGAGCTCGCCTGTCTGCAGATTCACGCCGCTGTTGAGGCCGAGGCCGACACCGAGGCCGCTGTCTTCGTGCCGGAAATTGATCTTGGCTGCCGGGCCGAAGATCGGGCCGTTGAATGTCGGTCCCCAGAAATGCTGGTAGGCCGCACCCAGTTGCAGCCACGGAATCTTGGTCATCGTGCAGGCGGGGCTTTCGTTGACATAGCCGCCCCCCGAAAGGGACGGCGAGACCCAGGTTTCGAAATGGCAGACGCCCGGCGTTTCGGGCTCGGAATCGTCCACCACGTGCGGCCCGCCGGCCGCCCTCGCGCTGGACGAGGCCAACATGATCGCGAGCAGCAACACCAGTGCGGCCGATCGTTTCAGGCTCTTCCCGCCTGCTTCATCGCTCGCACCGTCGGCCTCGACGCGGTCAAACACGCATCAATGCCCGCACATGCGCAGCCGCCGATGCGGCCAACGCCTCGAGATCGTAACCGCCCTCGAGCGCCGACACGACGCGGCCCCGGGCATGCCGATCGGCGATGGCGAGAAGCTCTTCGGTGATCCAGCGGAAGTCCTCGGTCTCCAGGCGCAGATGCGCCAGCGGGTCGCGCCGGTGGCCGTCGAATCCGGCCGAGACGATCAGGAGTTCGGGCGCGAAGCGGTCGAGCTGCGGCAGGATGCGGTCGCTCCAGCCGGCCCGGAATTCGCGGCCGCCGCTGTTGGGCGCCAGCGGCACGTTCACGACGTTGCCGTCGACCCCGCGCTCGCGCGCGCTGCCGGTGCCGGGATAGAGCGGATATTGATGCGAGGAGCCATAGAAGAGGGAGGCGTCGGCCTCGACCACCGCCTGCGTGCCCTGGCCGTGATGGACGTCGAAGTCGAGGATGGCTACCCGCTCGACGCCGTACTGGGCCTGGGCGTGGCGCGCGCCGATCGCGACATTGTTGAACAGGCAGAAGCCGCCCGGGATCTCGGGTGTGGCATGGTGGCCGGGCGGTCGCACCGCGGCGAATGCGGTATCGATATTGCTGTCGCCCAGCACGGCATCGACCCCGGCCACGACCGCGCCGGCGGCATGCATGGCCGCCTCGGCGCTGCCGGCGCTCATGGCGGTGTCGCCATCGATCATGACGATCTCGTCGGCCGCCGGCCGGACGCCGAGTATCGTCTCCACGTAGGTCTGCGGATGCACACGCAGAAGCTGCTCGAGCGTCGCTGGCGGCGCCATGGCACGCTCCAGCAGCGCAAACGACTCGTCCTCGAAAGCGGCCATGACGGCCCGCAGCCGGTCGGGGCGCTCGGGGTGGTACTCGCCCGGATCGTGCTCGAGGAACGATGGATGGCTGATCAGCAAGGTCGACATCGGCTTCACTTTAGAGAGCCTCGAGGCGCGTGGCATCCCGGTTGACGCTGTCGTCCCGGCCCGCCAACTTGGCCGGCAAATGCCAGTCCCCAGTGCGCTTGTCTGCATTCGTTGCGGCGCCCGCCGCCCTGTCGACCACTATGCCGAGGATTGCCCGGCCTGCCGGGCCAAGGGGGCGCCGACCAATCTCACCGTCGCCTACGACAGCCGGCCCGGCGAAGGGTTGAAGCGGGACGCTCCCTCCGGTTCCGCCCGCTCGATGTGGCGCTGGGACGGCTTTCTGCATGCGACGGCCAGTGAGGCTGTGACCTTGGGTGAAGGCAATACGCCACTCCTGGCCGCCCCCGGCCTGGGGCTGGGAGATGTCTGGATCAAGGACGAATCGCGCAATCCCACCTGGTCGTTCAAGGACCGGCTGGCGGCGGGTGCCCTCACCATGGCCAGGCGTTTCGGCGCGAAGGTCATCGCCTCGAGCTCGTCGGGCAATGCCGGGGCGGCGGCCGCCGCCTATGCCGCGAAGGCCGGCATCCCCTGCGTCGTGTTCACTTTCGTAGGCTCGGCCGGCCCGCTGTTGCTGCAGATGCGGGCCTACGGCGCCATGGTGGTGACGGTGGCGGACAAGGCCGACCGCTGGCGGCTGCAGTCGCTCGGCGTGCGCGAGCTCGGCTGGTATCCGACCTCGCCCTTCTTCGGCCCCGTGGTCGGCAGCAATCCTTACGGAATGGAAGGCTACAAGACCATCGCCTTCGAGATCGCCGAGGCATTCGACTGGCAGCCGCCCGACTGGTGCGTGCTGCCGGTCTGCTACGGCGACGCGCTCTATGGCATGTGGAAGGGCTTCGAGGAGCTGAAGGCGCTGGGCTGGATCGATCGCACGCCGCGCTTCGTCGCGGCCGAGGTTTCGGGTTCGCTGCCGGCGGCGCTGGCGAGCGGCGATCCGATGCCGCCCGAGGTCGCGCGCAACGCGCCTTCCATCGCCACCTCGATCGGCGCGGCGCAGGCGACGGTGCAGGCGCTCGACGTGCTGCGCCGCTCCAGGGGTGCCGCGGTCACCGTCGGCGATGACGAGATGCGGCGCTGGGTCGTGACGCTCGCCGCCAGGGAAGGCATCTGGCCCGAGGCATCCTCTGCCGCGCCCTTTGCGGCCATCGAGCGCTTGCGGGCCATAGGCACCATCAAGCCTCAAGAACGCTGCGTGGCGCTGCTGACAGCGGCCGGCCTGAAGGATCCCGGACCCATCGAAACTGCCTTGCCCGAGCCGCCACTCGTGACCGGCGGTCTTCCGGAGCTGCTGGCGGCACTCGAGAACAGCTATGGATTCGCCCATGGCTGACTTCGGCATCGCGATGGACGGCCGCGCGCCGATTACCGCAATTCCCGAGCAGGCACGGGTCGCGGAAGAGGGCGGCGCCTCGACTCTCTGGATCGCCTGCCATCTCTTCCTGCGCGATCCGGTGACGACGGCCGCGCTGGCGCTCGGCGCCACCAGGCGCATCAGGATCGCGTTGATGGCGATGAGCCCCTACTCGGTGCACCCGGTCTACATCGCCATGGCGGCGGCGAGTCTCGCGGAGGCCTATCCGGGCCGCGTGACGCTCTGCCTCGGCTCAGGCGCGCCCGCCGACCTCAAGGCGGCCGGCGTCGATGCGCTGCGGCCGTTGATGACCGTCTCGGAGGCGATCAAGGTCTGCCGTTCGTTGTTCGCGGGCGAGATGGCCAATTTCGAGGGCAAGGCCTTCAAGGTAAGCGGCCGGCGGCTCGTCAACGCGCCGTGCGAGATCCCGATCGTTGTCGCGGCATCGCGGCCGAACATGCTGCAACTCGCGGGACGCGAGACCGACGGCGTGCTGATCTCGGCGGCGACCTCGCCGCCCTTCGTGAAGGCCTGCCTCGATCAGGCCGCGGTCGGGGCGGAGAGCAGGCCGTTTCGCAAGTTCGGCATCGTCTATACCCGCCTGGGGGCGACGGAGAAGGAGGGGATCGATCCAATCCGTCGGCCGATCGGCTTCGTGCTGCGCGGCGCCCATCATGCCGAGAACATTCGTCTGGGAGGCGCGAGTCTCGACCAAGCGGCATTGGCGACCGCCTATGCCGCGGAAGATTGGACCGAGGTGGACCGCCTGGTGAGCGACGACGTCGTGCGCCGCCACGCTGCCTGTGGCACGCCTGCGCAGGTGAAGGAGAGGCTCGCGCAATATCGCGCTATCGGGCTCGACGAGGTGATCATCGGCGGCCTGGACGACGCCGCGTCGATCTCGGCTGCCCTGGCCGCAGCGCAGGGATAGGCATGAAATTCAGCATCTGCCTGCCCACCGGCTTCGAAGGAGTGATGTATCCGGTCCCCTTCGTGGCGCCCGGCGATTTCGTGCGCCTGGCGAAGGTCTGCGAGACGCTCGGCTACCACTCGGTCTGGGGCAACGACCACATCCAGACCCAGCACTATGTGCGGGAGTTGTTTCCGAAGACGCCGCCCAACTTCTACGAGCTGCTGACGGTGCTGTCGTTCTGCGCTGCCGCCACGACGACACTCGAGGTCGGCACCGCGCTTGCCGTGCTGCCGATGCGCGATCCGTTCTGGCTCGCCAAGACCGCCGCGACGCTCGACCAGCTTTCGAACGGCCGGCTGATCCTCGCGCTGGGCATCGGCGCCTATCGCGAGGAGTTCGCCGCCTGGGCGCCCCGGCTGGCGCCCAGGGTGCGGCGCGGCGAGATGATGGACGAGGGCATCGCGCTGATGCGGCGGCTGTTCAGCGAGCGGCGCGTGATGCACGAGGGCAAGTACTACGCCGTGCGCGACATGGAGATGTATCCCAAGCCCAGCCGCGAGCCCTTCGCGCTCTGGATCGGCGGCCACAACATGGAAGCGGTGGAGCGAGCGGCTCGCGTCGGCACGGGCTGGCTCCCGGGCTGGCGGCCGTGGCCCGAGCTCGCCGGGCGTATCGAGGCGCTGAAGGTGCGGGCAACGGAGCTGGGGCGAGATCCGGCCGAGATCGAGATCGCCCCGCAATTCTCGGTGACGATCGCCAAGACGGCAGAGGAGGCGGAGAGGCGCTACATGGCCTCTGGCCTGGTAGCTCACCGCAAATCGCTTGCCTACACCGGCCGCGATCTTTCCCAGCAGGTGACGGCGAACCTCGTGGGTTCGCCCGACCTCATTCGCGAGAAGGTCGAGGGCTTGCGCAAGATCGGCGTCGACCACGCCTGCGCCCTCATGATCCCGGCCGATTCGATGACCGAGTTCGAAGATCAGGTCGAATGGTTCGCGAACACGGTGATGTAAGCTCCGGTGTATGACACGGATTGTCGATCAGGCGACGTCACCGAATTGCTGGATCACCGTCTCGCCGAAGCGGCCGAGATTGCTTTCGAGATCGGGCAGGAAGGCGTGCACGGGCTGGATGATGCGGTCGATGCCGCGGCGGCGGCGCTCCTCGACCGCGGCCTTGGGATCCTTGCCCGATTTGGGCAGCGCATCGGGACAGCCTGCCATCATCTCGATCGCCTTCGGATCGCGGCCAGCGCCTTCGGCCGTGCGGCGCACCAGATCGAACAGCGGGAAGGTGTCGACCTGCGACCCGATCGACGGAAAGAACCCGTCGCCCAGTCGGCCGGCGCGCTTGGCGGCCGCTTCGGAATGACCGCCGATCACGATCGGCACGCTGCCGCGCACCGGTTTGGGGTTCGAGCTCACCTCGTGGAAGTTCACGAACTCGCCCGAGAAACTCGCGCCGTCCCTGGCCCACAGCGCGCGCATGGCGGCGATGTATTCGTCCGAGCGCTGGCCGCGCTTCTCGAACGGCACGCCCAGCGCCTCGAACTCCTCCTTGAGCCAGCCGACGCCGATGCCGAGCTCGATGCGGCCGCCGCTCATGTGATCGAGCGTCGCCACCTGCTTGGCCAGCACCATCGGATGGCGCAGCGGCAGGATAATCACGCCGGTCATGAAGCGCAGCTTCGTCGTGACGGCCATGGCCGCCGCCATCCAGATCAGCGGATCGGGTAGCGACACGGTCCGATCCCCCGGCAGCCGGCCGGAGGCCGCGTAGGGATAGGTCGAGCTGTAGGCGTCGGGATAGACAACGTGATCGACCGCGATCACCGAGTCGAAGCCGGCCGCCTCCGCCAGACGCGCCAGTCGCGCCGCACCGGCCAGATCGGGAAAGGTGTTGTTCCCGAAATGCAGGGTGAACTTCACGCCTTATTCCGCGGCCGCCGCCTTGGCGGGCTTGAGGTCCGTCGAATATCGCAGATGTACCGGTGCGTTCGTCTCGAACGGGCTCTTGAGGTCGAGGCTCCTGGCGATCTCGCGCAGCGCCGGGAAGACTTCCGTGCCCATCAACCGGATGCAGGTAAGGGAGTCTTCCTGGCTCACCCGGCCATCGTTGCCCCACAGCGCCAGGATACCGGGCCGCGTTTCCTCGAGGATGCGACGCAGCTTGGCGACGACGGTCGTGGGTGTGCCGGCGATGATGCGCAGATCGGCCATCTGCTGCTCGAAGCTGGTCTCGCCGCGCGGGTTCTTGGCGCGGCCGGCTGCGAACTCGACGAAGGCGCGCCGGTTGCTGGGCGAGCCGTAGCCCGACGGCGTGCTCCACACGGGGTGTGCAAGGCCGGTGAACTCGCCCTGCATCCAGCGGAACTGCCTGGCATTCTCGATCGCCTTCTCTTCGTTGTCCGAGACATGGACCTGGATCAGATAGCCGCGATTCTCGGGTCCGCCGACGTAGCCCGTCTGCAGCGCAACGCTGTCGTAGAGTTCCCAGATCTTCTTGGTCTGCTCGATCGACGTATTGAGCGCAATGTAGGGATAGCGCTGCTGCGCCGCCCAGATAATCGTCTCCTTGCTGATGACGCCGGGGATCCAGACGCGCGGATAGGGCTTCTGCAGCGGCACCGCCCAGGGATTGACGACGCGGTGCTGGTAGTGCGTGCCCTCGAAGCGGAATGGACCCGTCTGCGTCCAGGCCTTGACAATCAGCTCGTGCGCCTCCTCGAAGCGCTCGCGGTTGAAGGCGGGATTGACGCCGGTCGCGAGCTGCTCCTGTCCGCCGCCGCGCACGAAGCCCGAGACCAGGCGGCCCCTGGAGATCATGTCGATCATGGCGAGCTCTTCGGCGAGCCGCACCGGATTCTCCGCCAGCGGCAGCGGATTGCCCAGCATCACGATCTTCACCTTCTTGGTCATGCCGGCCAGGATGGCGGCGAAGATGTTGGCCTTGGCCTGCATGCAGAACGGTGCGTTGTGGTGCTCGTTCAGCATGATGCCGTCGACACCGACCTCCTCGGCCAGCATGTATTGCTCGATGTAGTTGTTGTAGAGCCTGGAGCCCGCCACCGGATCGAAATGCTTGTTGGAGAACATGAGCGCGGTAGCGCCGAAATCGCGACCGGCCTGCTCGGGATAAGCCGACATCGGCTGTTCGGTGAAATACATCAGGTGCATGGCGATCACTCCCGACCGATGAATTCGGTGACCAGTCCGGCAAGAGCCTCAGGCTTCTCCATGTCGATGCAATGGCCGCATGATTCGACGACGTGCAGCTTCGCCTGCGGCAGGGCCTCGACATAGCGCTTGCCGGCGCTCAGCGGCACGACCCTGTCGTCCTCCCCCCAGACCACCAGCGCCGGTACGCGCACGGCGCCCAACAGGTGCGGCAGTGTCTGGCTGTACATGTAGGGCTTCCAGGCGATGCGGAAGCTCATCTCGCGGCAGATGTCCCACATCTCGAGCTGGTCGGTGGACGGCTCGGCGCCGTACACCCGATCGAACGCCTTCTGGTCGTGGAAGCCCGCGCGCGCATAGTCGATATAGCCGGTGACGGCGAGATCGAGGATATCGCCTTCCGGCGGCTTGATGCCCATGGCGCCGACCAGCACCAGATGCGAGAGGTCGGCGGGCGCCATACTGGCCATCTCGGCCGAGATCCAGCCTCCGAATCCCAGGCCGACAAGGGCGACATTGCCTAGCTTGAGATCGCTCATCAGGCCGCGATAGAGGACGGCGACATCGCGAACGCTGCGCATCCAGTCCGGTCGCTGCGAGCGGCTGTAGCCCGGATGATGCGGCACCAGAACGTCGTAGTGCTGAGCGAGCGCATCGTAGAAGGGAAGGCGATCGAGCGTGCCGGTCTCGTGGTGCAGCACCATCAGCGGACGGCCGCGACCGGCGCGCGCCACATGGAGCTTTATCCCTGCGGCCTCCATGGTGGAGTCGGTCCAGTCCGTGCCGGCCATGCGCGCTCCTCTTGCGGGAGCGAGGATGGTCGCAACCGATTTCCGACAAGTCAAACCGCCGCGACCGTCGACGATTTGCTCTGTGGTCCTGGGGCTAGGCGACCTTCGGCAAAAGTTTCGCCCAGCGGTCGAGTTGCGGCAGGATCGCGTCGGCCTTCGCGGAGTCGAGACTCACCACGATGCGCACAACACCGGCGTCGCGGTCACGCTTCAGGAGATCCTCGTCCTCGGTCGCGCCCCAGATCGTCACCGGCACCGGTTCGCGCCCGGCCTCCACCGCCATCTGGCGGTACTTCGGCAGCAAGTCGCGGACGTTGGCGTAGTCGGGCCGCGTGCGATGTGGCATCCATCCGTCGCCGTACCGCAGCGCACGCTTGGCGGCATAGGGGAAGGCGCCGCCGACCAGGATCGGCGGGTGCGGTTTCTGCACCGGCTTGGGCCACGTCATCATGGGGTCGAAGTTCACGAACTCGCCGTGATACTCGGCCTTCGACTTGGTCCAGATCACCTTCATTGCCTCGATGCGCTCGCGCGCCAGCTTGTGGCGGCTCTTGAACGCCGTGCCGTGATTCTCGATCTCGTCGCTGTTCCAGCCATTGCCGACGCCGAACAGGAAGCGACCCCCCGAAACCTGGTCGATCGAGGCGACGAGCTTGGCGGTCTGGATCGGATCGCGCTGCACGACGAGGCAGATGCCGGTGCCGACCTTGAGTTTGGTCGTCGCGGCCGCCGCCGCGGTCAGGGTCACGAACGGATCCATCGCGTCGTAGTATTTCTTGGGCAACTCGCCGCCGCTCGGAAACGGCGATTTGCGCGAGAGCGGAATGTGCGAATGCTCCGGCGCCCACAGCGATTCGAAGCCGCGCTCCTCCAGCGCCTTGGCCAGTTCGCCGGGAGACATCGAGTAATCGGTGAAGAACATCGCCGCGCCGAGATGCATTGGTCTTTCCTCCCAACTCGCAGTGTCATCCCGAGCGCATCGAGGGATCTTTGATCGACATCGCAAAAGATCACCCGCTTACGCTCGGGATGACACCTCATTTTGCTATGCAGCCACCTTCGTTTTCGGCCATCGAGCGACAACGAGCGGCAGGACCTTGTCGATCAGACGCCGCGTCTGGGCGATGACTTCCTCGCCATTGGCCCCGACCGGTCGCAGAATGAACTTTTCGACGCCGCCCGATACATAGTCGGCAATGCGCCCGATGATGGCCGTCTCGTTGCCGATGGCGAAGTAGCGCTCGGCTTCGCGGCCGGTGCGTTTGGTATAGGCCGCCATCGCGCCCGTGACGGCACTGTCGGTCGCGTCGCCGAAATAGAACGGAAAGCTCGCACCGTAGTGATCGGCGTCGATCGATCTGCCGGCCTCGGCAGTCGCGGTCTTGATCGCGGCCACGACGCGGGCGGCGTCGGCCGGCGTCTCGCCGCCGCCTTGCCAGCCTGTGCCGTAGCGCGCGGTTCGCCGGATGGCCGCTTGCGACGAGCCGCCGATCCACATCGGCAGATCGGGCTGCACCGGCTTGGGCGAGATCGAGGCGCCGGCCAGCCGATAGTGCATGCCGGCGAAGTCGACACTGTCCTCGCGCCACAGACGGGCGATGATCTCCAAGGCCTCGTCTGTGCGCCTGCCGCGCGTGCGCGTATCGATGTTCAAAGCCTGCCATTCGGGCCCCAGCGGGCTGCCGATGCCGAAGGCGGGCAGCAGCCGGCCTTCCGACAGGAGGTCGACCGTCGCGCATTGCTTGGCGAGCAACACCGGATCGCGCAGCGCGAGCGAGACGACATTCATGCCGAAGCGCAGGCGTCGCGTGCGGCCGGCCAGCGCCGCCATGGTCGCCATGCACTCGAGGATGGGCTGGCGGCTCACCAGCCGGTCGGTCTGCCAGACCGAGTCGACGCCGCCCTGCTCGCAGAGATCGATCCAGCGCCAATAGTCGCCGGCCCCGGCGAAGGGAAATTCCATCAGGCCGAGACCGACGGCGACCGTCATGCATGCGCCTTGGCAAGCGGCGCCCACTGATCGAGCTGGCGCAGGATCTCGTCGCGGCTTGAGTCGGGGATCGCGAGCAAGGCGCCGTCGATGCCGGCCTTGGCGTAGCTCTCGAGCACGGCCGCGTCCGGCGGCGCGGCGAAAACGGTGACGGAGAGCGAGGCCGGATCGCGCTTCTTCTCCGAGGCCATGCGGCGCATCCGATCGATGCCCTGGACCGGATCGAAGCCGCGCGGGCGCGGCAGCCAGCCATCACAATACTCGATGATGCGGCGCAGGGTGTGGTCGGTCTCGCCGCCCAGCAGGATCGGCGGATACGGCTTCTGCCGGGGCTTGGGCCACGACCACGTGGGATCGAACTTCACGAACTCGCCGTGGAAGGAGGCCTCGTCCTGCGTCCACAAGGCTTTCATCGCCAGCACATGCTCGCGCATGATCTTGAAGCGCGTGGCATGCGTGGCGCCATGATTCTCCATCTCGTCGACGTTCCAGCCGCCGCCGATGCCGAAGACGAAGCGTCCACCCGAGAGCTGGTCGAGGCTCGCGATCGCCTTGGCGGTTACGATCGGCTCGTGCTGGGGCACCAGCAGGATGCCGGTGCCGACCTTGAGTCTCCTCGTGGCCGCGGCCGCGAAGGACAAAGCCACGAACGGATCGTGGGTATGGGAGTAGCGCCTGGGCAATTCGCCCCCGCCGGGAAAGGGCGTGCGCCTGCTGAGCGGAATATGCGTGTGCTCGGGCACGAACAGGGACTTGAAACCGCGCTCCTCGAGCGCTCGCCCGAGCTCGGTCATGTCGATCCCGTAGTCGGTGGGGAAATAGCAGACGCCCAGATCCATGCGAGCCCTCCCGGAATCGATTTCCGACGATACGTCCGCTAACGTCGCACGCCAAGCCCGCAACGCAGGGAGAGCACAATCATGCAGCTCGGACGACTGGGAGTCTGGTACTCGACGGACAAATTGAACGGATCACAGCTCGGCGATCTGGTGAACGCCGTGGAGAAGAACGGCTACGGCACCTTGTGGTACCCCGAGTCGCGCGGTTACGAATCGATGTCGCTTGCGGCGTATCTTCTCTCCAAGAGCAGCCGGCTCACGATTGGCAGCTCGATCGCCAACATCTACGCGCGCGATCCTTTCACGGCGCGCCGCGCCATGGTGTCGCTGAACGACCTCTATGGCGGCCGCTTCGTGCTCGGTCTCGGCGTCAGCCACATCCCGATGGTGGAGGGGCTGCGCGGCCATCGCTACGACAAGCCGCTCGGCGCCATGCGCGCCTATCTCGACGGCGTTCACAAGGATCTGCCCGAAGGCCGTGAAGCGCCGGTGCTGGTGGCGGCGCTTGGGCCCAAGATGCTCGCTTTGAGCGCGGAGAAGGCGCAGGGCGCCGTACCCTACAATGTGACGCCTCAGCATACGGCGGAAGCCGCGAAGATCCTGGGACCCGGGAAGCAGCTTGCCGTGGAGCAGAAGGTCACGATCGAGACCGACCCGCCGAAGGCGCGCGCACTCGGCCGCAAGGAGCTGGCGCGGTACCTGGTGCTACCCAACTACCGCAACAACTGGCTGCGACTCGGGTTCACCGAAGCAGAGCTGGCGAACGGCGGCAGCGACCGTTTCATCGACGCCATGGTGCTGTGGGGTGATGCAGCCGCCGTCAGGAAAGGGCTGCGTGCGCACTTCGATGCCGGCGCGACCCATGTCTGCCTGCAGCCGGTCCATGCCGATGGCGATTTCGCGGCGCGCGACAGTATGCTCCAGGCACTGGCCGATACATAGAGCGGGAGAAACGGAATGGATTTCGGCATCGCGCTGCCCACCGCGGCGGACTCGTGGAAAGTTGTGCAGCGGGCCGAGGAGCTGGGCTTCACCCATGCCTGGTTCTACGACACGCAGATGCTGAGCGCGGACTGCTTCGTCGCCATGGGCGCTGCGGCGGTGAACACGCGGCGCATCCGGCTCGGCACCGGTGTGCTCGTGCCCTCCAACCGCATTGCACCGGTCGCCGCCAACGCGCTCGCCACGCTGAACAAGCTCGCGCCCGGCCGCATCGATTTCGGCATCGGCACCGGCTTCACGGCGCGCCGCGCCATGGGCTTCGGCGCGATGAAGGTCAAGGACATGGAGGCCTACATCGCCCAGGTCCATGGCCTCCTGCGCGGCGACATCGTCGACTTCGAGATGGAGGGGCAGAAGCGCAAGATCCGCTTCCTCAATCCCGAGCTCGGCCTTATCGACACGCGCGATCCGATCGCGCTCCACCTTTCGGCCTACGGCCCGCGCACGCGCGCGCTCGCGGCCCGGCTCAAGGCCGGCTGGATCGACTTCGTATCGTCCGTCGAGCATGGCGCGCGCGAGGTCGAGGCGATGCGGGCGGTTTGGCAGAAGGCCGGACATGCGCTCGGCGACCTGCAGGCGACGGCTTTTGCGCTCGGCTGCGTGCTGCAGGAAGGCGAGCCCGTCGACTCCGAACGGGCCATGGCCCAAGCCGGCCCCCGCGCCGCTGTGATGCTCCATCGCGCGGCGGACGAGGTGCTGTCGGGGCTGAGGCCCGGCACCACCGGGATGCCCAACACGAGGCCCGAGCTCGACGGCTATGTCGCACTCGCCCGCACCTTCGAGCCCAAGGATGCGCCTTACCTCGAGAACCACCGGGGGCATCTGATGTTCGTGAAGCCGGCAGAGAAGCAGTTCGTCACCGCCGACTTGATCCGCTCGACCTCCTTCACGGCGACCGCGCCGGAGATCAAGCAGCGCGTCGATGGGCTGCGAAGCGCCGGCTTCACGCAGTTCACGATCCAGCTCGTGCCCGGCCAGGAACATGCCCTCGCCGATTGGGCGCGCATCCGGAAGGCGTTTGCGTGAGTTGAACTGTTCGACCCCAGGAGCGTGTCATTCCAAGCGAAGCGAGGAATCTTTGGCAAGCGCTGCGAAAGATCCCTCGCGTTCGCCCGGATGACACCGAAGCTGGTTTGAGGACGGTATGCCCATGACCAAAGCTCCGCAATTCGGCGTCTCCTTCAGCTTCCAGGCGCATCGCGAGCTCGGAGAGCCATACGACAAGGCCTATCGAGAGGGCATCGAGCTCGCGGCCGAAGCGGACCGGCTCGGCTTCCACTCGGTGTGGGCCAGCGAACATCATGGCGAGGCCGACGGCTATTGCCCGTCGCCGGTCGTGGCCTGTGCGGCGCTCGCCGTCGCGGCGCCGAATTGCCGGATCGGCCAGGCCGTCGCGCTCGCGCCGCTCGGCGGCCATCCGCTGCGCCTGGCCGAGGACCTGTCGGTGGTCGACAATCTGTCGGGCGGCCGCGTCGAGATCGGGCTGGGGCAGGGCTATCGCCCGGCCGAGTTCGAAATGTTCGGCTGGCCTTATGGCCGGCGGACGTCGGCCTTCGAGGAGTCGCTCGACATCCTCGGCCTCGCCTGGAAGGGTGAGCGTTTCGACTATGACGGCCGCATCTACAAGGTGAAGGATGGCCTGCTGCGACCGCCGCCGGTCAGGCCGGGCCGCCTGCCGCTCTGGATCGGCGCTGCGGCGCCCAAGGCGCGGGCACGTGCCGTCCGGCACCGCGCCGGCTTCCTGGTCGCGCCGCTGATCGAGCTGGAGCATCTGGTGCGCCAGCTCCGGTCGTTCGACGAGGAGGTGGCGCGCCAGAACGCGGGTCCGCTGCCGCGGGCATTGATGCGCGAGATCCTGGTGGGCGATTCGGCGGCGGACGCGATGAAGCGGCATCAGCCCTTCATCGACCATGTCTATCGTGTCCAGTACGCGCCCGAACGCGTCGGCCTCTCCTACATCGATCGCGTGACGGGCGAGCGCAAGCCGCTCACCGGCGACAATCCGTATTTCATGTCGGAAGACTTCATGCAGGAACGCTGGCTTCTGGGCACCCCGGCCGACATCGCCAGGAAGATCATCGACTGGCAACCGCGCCTCGATGTCGACCACATCATCTTCCAGCCACGGCCGCCCGGCATGTCCCTGCGTCAGGCGGTCGAGGAGCTCGAAGCAATCGCGAAGGGGGTGATTCCCCTCGTGAAGAGGACGCTTACTTGACCTTCGGCGCGACCTCCTCGGCGAAGATCTGCATCTGGTCCAGAAGCTCGGGCACGGAGTTGGCGGCAAAGTAGAGGCCGAGCAGGTGTGTGACGCCGGCCTCGCGGAAGGCCAGCGCCTTCTCGACGATCTCCGACGGCGTGCCGATCAGGTTGATCTCCTCGTGCGTGGCCGCGCCCTGGCCTCTGAGCGTCGACCTGGCGAGCGATACCAGGTGCTTGTTCATCTGACTCCTGCGGAAGCTTTCGATCGCAGCCTCGTGCGTCTTGCCGACATGGACGACGAATTGCGGGCAGACCTCGATGGCGCGCCAGTCGCGGCCTGCCTTCTCGGCCTCCTCGCGCAGGGTCTTCACGCCGGCCCGAATCCGATCGACATGCATGCCGGCCGGCAGCCAGCCGTCCGCCCATTGCACGGTGCGGCGGATGTTGTTGGCGTTGTTGCCGCCGACATAGATCGGCAGCTTCTTCTGATAGGGCTTGGGGAACAGCTCGACATCGCGGAACTTGTAGAACCTGCCGTCGAAGCTCGCGACGCGCTCCTTGAACAGAAGATTGAGCGCCTGCAGGCCTTCGTCGACGATGTCGCCGCGCTCCATCCGGCTGTCGGGCTGCAGCGCCTTGAACTCCTCCCGGTAGGCGCCGATGCCGACACCGAGCTCGAGCCGGCCCTTGCCGAAATGGTCGAGGGTGGCGATCTGCTTTGCCGCCACGACGATGTCGTGCCGCATGGGCAGCACCAGGATGCCGGTGCCGACCTTGATGGTCCTGGTGTTGGAGAGCACGAAGGCATAGGTGACCAGCGGTTCCCAGAAGCGGGGCGGCACGGGGAACTCGGCGCGTACATAGTTCTGCGTCGTCATGTGGTCGTTGCCCCACACCGAGTCGTAGCCGAACTTCTCGGCGGCCTGGGCGATCCGGATCACATTCTCCGGATCGGAGAAGGGTATGGGATAGGTCAGGCCCTCCATCCCGGTCGGCAAGCCGGCACTCACGCGCATCGTTCTGGTTCCTATTCGGCTGCCACGGCGCGCAGCCTGGCGGTCTCTGTCTCGTCGACCGTCCCGTCGTCGTTCACCGCGACGCCATAGTCGCGCCGCGCCGACTCCGTCGAGATGAAGCCCTGGCGCACATCGGAAGCCACGGCTGCGGTCGGCCGCTTGCGCGGATTGCCGAGGCCGCCTCCGCCCGGCATGGCGATGATCACGCGCTCTTTCGCAGCCACGGTCTGCAGGCCCTTGCCGCGCAGCACCTGGCCCGAGGAAAGGCTGACCCGGCCGGAGGCGCCGTTGAGGCCACCGTCGCGACCGCGCGGCGGATGGTCGATACGGTCGTAGTAGGCGCTGAGCGCGAACGGCGCCTTGTCGAGGGTGCCCACTTCCATGACCTGGCCCAGGCCGCCACGGAACTCGCCGGCGCCGCCCGAATCCTGGCGGTATTCCTTGCGCCACACGATGACCGGCGACACCGCCTCGTTGACCTCGATCGGCACGTTCCGGACGCCGCTCGGGAAGGCCGTGGCGGACAGGCCGTCCGCGCCCGGCCGGGCGCCGGTGCCGCCGGCATGGAAGCTCATGACGCTGAAGGGCTGGGCGTGCACCGTCTCGGCCGGATCGCCGTCGGTGGCGCCGGGACCGCCCAGTGCAAACAGGTTCCACAGGCACGATGTGCCCTCGGCCGGCACGTGGCCCCCGAGTGCCTGGTGCAGGCAGCCGAACATCACATCCGGCAGCATCTGGCCGGTGACGTGGCGGGCGGCAACCGGCGCGGGCTTGCGCGCATTCAGGATCGAATCCTCCGGCGCCGTGACGCGGATCACCGACAGCGAGCCCTCGTTGTTCGGCACCTTGGGGGCCACGATGCACTTCACGCCGAACGAGGAGTAGGCCTCGGTGTAGCAGACCGGCACGTTGATGCCGTAGGCCGACACCCCCGAGGTGCCGGCGAAGTCGACATCGATGCCGGTCGGCCCGATCTTCATGGTGGCGACGAGGTCGATCGGCTTGTCGTAGCCGTCGACGCGCATCGAGAACTTGTATTCGCCGGGCTTGATCTTGCGGATCGCCTCGAGCGAGGCCTGCCGGGATTTCTCCAGGATGTGGCCACCCAGACGATCGAGATCGTCGATCGCGAACTCGTCCATCATCTCGATCAGCCGCCGGCAGCCGATCTCGTTGCAGGTCGCGAGCGAGTAGAGATCGCCCACCACCTGCACCGGCTCGCGCACGTTGGCCGTCACGATGTCAATCAGGGTCTGGTCGACCTTGCCCGCATGCGCGAAGCGCATCAACGGCACGTAGAGCCCTTCTTCATGGACGTTGCGCGCATCGGTCGTCATGCCCCGGCCGCCGATATCGACCACGTGGCAGGTCGAGGCGAATAGCGCCACCATCCTGCCGCGCCGGAAGGTCGGCGTGACGAAGGTGAAGTCGTGAAGGTGGCCCGTGCCCTTCCACGGGTCGTTGGTGAGGAAGATATCGCCTTCCTTCATGGTCTTTGCCGGGAACTTGTCGAGGAAATGTCGCACCGCGCGCGCCATGGAGTTGATATGGCCCGGCGTGCCGGTCACGGCCTGGGCAAGCATCGCGCCCTTGAGGTCGAACACGCCGGCGGACAGGTCACCCGCCTCGCGCGTGGAGGTCGAGAAGCCGGTGCGGATCAGCGCCAGCGCCTGCTCCTCGACGACCGCGATCAGACGGTCCCACATGAGCTGCAGGCGGATGGGCGAGAGAGGGTCGTTGATGTTCATGGTCACACCTTCTCCAGGAGGATGGCGCCGATCGGGCTGAGGCGCGCGGCGAAGCTCTTCGGAACAATCGTGGTCGTCTCGTCCTCGGCGATCACCGCCGGGCCGGGCACATAGCTGCCGATCGAAAGGTCGGTGCGATGATAGACCGGCATTTCCTTCATGTCCTGATCGGCCGGATCGTAGACCGGCCGGCGGCCGCGCGCCTTGGCCGGCTTGTCGGCGGGCTGCGGCGGGCATTTGGCCACCGGGGGCTGTTCCGCGGCAAGGCGCAGCGTCCAGTTCATGATCTCGACGGTGAGGCCCGGAATGGTCCGGCCGAAAGTGGCGGCATAGCCTTCCTCGTAGAGCTTGATCAGCGCCTCGCGCGAGGCGGCGGTGAATTTGCCGGTTGGCAGGTCGACCGTGATCTCGTGGCCCTGGCCGCGATAGCGCATGTCGGCGGTGCGCGTGGCGACCAGTTTGGCCTGCGGTGCGCCCGCCTTCACGACGGCCTCGGCCTCGGCGTGCATCTCGGCGAACAGCCGGTTCACGAAGGCGGGGTCGAACTTGTCCTCGTCGAGCTGCACGTAACGGCTGCGCACGACCTCGTAGGCCACCGGCGCCATCAGGAAGCCGACCGCCGAACCGACGCCGGCGCCCTCGGGCACCAGCACGCGGTCGATGCCGAGCTTCTCGGCCAGCCGGGCCGCGTGGATGGGGGCGGCGCCGCCGAAGGCGATCATGGTGCGCGCCTGCAGTTCCTTGCCGCGCTCGACGGCGTGCACGCGCGCGGCGTTGGCCATGTTCTCCTCGACGATCTCGCTGACGCCGAACGCCGCATCGAGGCGCTTGAGGTCGAGGGGCGTCCCCACCGCCTTGTCGACCGCCTTGCCCGCCTCGTCCGGCAGGAGCTTGATCGTGCCGCCGGCGAAATAGCCCGGGTCGATGCGGCCCAGCACCACGTCGGCATCGGTCACGGTGGGCTCCGTGCCGCCGCGGCCGTAGCTCGCCGGGCCCGGCTCGGCACCGGCGCTTTCCGGGCCGACATTGATGCGCGAGAGCGAATCGACATGGGCGATCGAGCCGCCGCCCGCGCCGATCTCGACCATCTCGATCACCGGGATGCGCAGCGGCAGGCCGCTGCCCTTCAGGAAGCGGTACTGGCGTGCCACCTCGAAGGTACGCGAATGCTGCGGCTCGCCGTCGTCGATCAGGCAGATCTTGGCCGTCGTGCCGCCCATGTCGAACGACAGCACCTTGTCGAGGCCGCACTGCCGGGCCAGCGCCGCGGCCAGGATGGCGCCGCCCGCCGGTCCCGATTCGACCAGCCGGATCGGAAACCGGCGCGCGGTCTCGAGCGCGGTGAGGCCGCCGCCCGAGGTCATCATGAAGAGCGGGCAGGCGAAACCGCGCTCGCGCAGCGCCCTGTCGAGGCGGCCGAGATAGCGGTCCATCACCGGCTGGACGTAGGCGTTGGCGGCGGCGGTCGACCAGCGCTCGTACTCGCGGATCTCGGGCGACACCTCGCTCGACAGCGTGATCGAGAGGCCGGGCATCAGCGCGCCCAGGATGTCGCGCGTGCGCCGCTCGTGCTTGCCGTCGAGATAGGCGTGCATGTAGCCGATCGCGACCGCCTCGATCCTCTGTGCCTCGAGCCTGGGCGCGAGCGCGCGCACGGCGTCCTCATCGAGCGGGATCAGGACGTTGCCGCGGCCATCGAGCCGCTCGGGGACGCCGAAACGCAGGTCGCGCGCCACCAGCGGCGGCGGCTTCTGCATGAAGATGTCGTACTGCTCGAAGCGGTGCTCGAAGGCCATCTCGATCGAGTCGCGGAAGCCTTCGGTGACGATGAGCGCCGTCCTGGCGCCCTTGCGCTCGATGATGGCGTTGGTGGCGAGAGTCGTGCCGTGGATGATGAGGCCGAGATCGGCCGGCTTTACGCCCGACTGCTTCAGGATTTCGGCGATGCCCGTGAGCACGCCTTCCTCCGGCGCCCGCGGCGTGGTGAGCACCTTCACGCTGATGCGCTTGCCGTTCGCCTCGAGCGCGAGATCGGTGAACGTGCCGCCGATATCGACCGCCAGTCTTGCCTTGTCCATTTCGCACTACCTTCCTCGACTCTACGCCGCCGTCTGCTGGATGTTGCCGCCGAGATAGGCCTGGCGGATCCGGGGGTCGGTCCGCACCTCGGTGGCTGGCCCCTCCATGAATTTGCGGCCCTGTTCCATCACCAGGGCGCGGTCCGAGATCAAGAGCGCCCCGCGCACATTCTGCTCCACGATCAGGACGGTGACACCGATCGCGGCGATCCGCTGGACGGTAGCGAACACGTCGCCCTGCATCCTGGGGGACAGGCCGAGGGATGGTTCGTCGAGCAGGAGGAGGCTCGGCTCGAGCAGCAGCACCATCGCCATCTCGAGGATCTGCTGCTCGCCGCCCGACATGTTGCCCGCCTCGATACGCCATTTCTCGCGCAAGAGCGGAAACAAAGCCGTCACCCGGCCGATCGCCGCCTCGTGTCGAGCGGCAGGCAGGGTGTAGCAGCCCATCTTGAGGTTCTCGGCCACGCTCATCGCCGGGAAATTGCAGCGGCCTTGCGGCACGAAGCCGATGCCGCGCCGAAGCCGTTCCCAGGGCGGCAGGCGCTCGATCGTCTCGTCCCTGAAGACGATCCTGCCGGAGAACAGGCGGTTGGTCCCGTAGATCGCCCGCAGGAGGGTGGACTTGCCGGCGCCGTTGCCGCCGATCAGGGTGGTGATGGAGCCGGGCCGCAGCCGTGCCGAGAAATCCCGCACGATGGGGTTGTCGCCGTAACCCGCCGTCACCGAGACGAGGTCGAGTGCGGTCGCGCTCATGCCGCGCCCCGCATTTCCGCCTCGGCCATTTCCGGCGTCATGCCGAGATAGGCTTCGAGCACGCGCGGATCGGTATGGATCTCGGCGGCAGTGCCTTCGGTCAGCTTGCGGCCCTGCTCGAGCACGATCACGCGGTGGCAGAGGTTGGTGATGAACTCGACATTGTGCTCGACGATCAGGAAGGTCTCGCCGGCCCGGTTGAGCTGCTGCAGCGCCACCTCGATCTCGCGGATGCGGCTCGGGTTGACGCCCGCCACCGGCTCGTCGAGAACCACGATCCTGGGGTGCGGCATCAGAGCGGCGGCCAGCGCCACCAGCTTCTTCTGGCCATAGGAAAGAATGCCCGCCTCGGCCTCGTAGTAGCGCTCGAGGCCGATCAGCCCGACCAGCTCGCGGGCGCGCTGCTCCGACCTTTCGACCGCCCGCCGGTAGCGCGGCGTGCGCAGGAACTCGTCGATCCAGGTGGCCGGATCGAACTGCTGCGCGGCAATGGCGAGATTGTCGGCGAGCGACAGACGCTCGTAGACTCGCACCGTCTGGAACGTTCGCATCAGGCCCGCGCGCGCGATCAGATGCGCCGGGCGGCCGGTGATGTCGGTGCCGGCGAGCGTCACGCTGCCGCCGTCGAGCTTCTGGAAGCCGGAGATGCAATCGATCGCCGTGCTCTTGCCCGAGCCGTTTGGGCCGATCAGGCCGGTGATGCTGCCAGCCTCGACCTCGAACGACACGCCGTCGAGCGCATGGACGCCGGCATAGGATTTGCGCAGCCCGGCGAGTTTCAGGATCGCACTCATCGCAGGGCCTCACGCACGGCGGCGAGCTTGCGCTCGCGCAGCCAGCCCGCGACGCCTGCCGGCATCACGAACATGGCGACCACCAGAATCACGCCGTAGATGATCATGCGCAGATCTTCGGAGAAGCGCAGCACCTCCGGCAGGGCGGAAAGCGCGATGCCGGCGGCGATCACGCCCCAGAAGCTGCCGCTTCCGCCGATGATCACGATGATCAGGAAGGTCTGCATGTAGTAGAAATCGAGGAACGTCGGATCGATGATCCGGAGGTGGAAGCAGTACACGCCGCCGGCCGCTCCGGTGATGGCCGCGCTGAGCGCGAAGGCGGTGAGCTTGTAGGGCATGGGGGCGATGCCCTGCGCGCGCACCAGCGGCTCGTTCTGCTTGATCGCAACGAGCGTGCGGCCGATGCGCGAGCTGCACAGCGCATAGAGGAACGCTACCGTCGTCACCGCGAAGACCCAGACCAGCCAATAGAATTTCGCCGGTGTATCGAAGCGCCGGCCGAGGGCATGCGGCGGCGGCAGGTTGGGAATGCCGAGCGGCCCGCGCGTCAGGCTCACCCAGTCGCGTGCGACCAGCGTGACGAGCAGCGCGAAGGTCAGCGTCGAGATCACGAACGCATGCCGGTTGGTGCGCAGCATCGGGTATCCCACGAGGAGCGCGATCGCGCCGTTCAGCAGCGCCGCCCACAGCACGCCCTGCCAGAACGAGCCGCCAAAGGTCACGACCGTGAGCGCCGCGGCATAGCCGCCGATACCCCAGAAGCCGAGCTGGGCGAACGACAGCAGGCCGGCAAAGCCGTAGACGAGATTGAGCGCCGCGGCGGCGACGGTGAAGACCAGGGCCGAGATACCCACGCCAATGATGTAGTTGGACGAGGTGATGAACGGCAGCGCGGCGAGCACGAGCGCCGCGACCAGAGCGGCGGCAAGCTTCATCCGACGCGCATGCCTCCGCGCTTGAACAGGCCGTCCGGCCGCAGCATCAGCACGGCGATCATGAGCACGAAGACCGCACCTTCCTGCCAGGCGGCGCTGAAGAAGCCGCCGATCCAGCTCTCGACGAAGCCCAGCGCGACGGCGGCCGCGACGGCGCCGGGAATGTTGCCCAGCCCGCCGATGATCACCAGCGCGAACGCCTTGAAGATCAGGAACTGGCCCATGTAGGGTGTGACGAGCTGGATCGGCGCCAGGGCCGCGCCGGCGAGGCCGCAGAGCCCGGTGGCGAGGATCATCGCGTTGCGCGCGACGACGCGCGGCCGGATGCCGACCATCAGGGCCGCCTCGCGGTTCTGTGCGATGGCGCGCATGGCACGGCCGAACTGGGTGAAGCGCAAGGTGAGGTAGAGGCCCGCGAAGGCGACCACCGCGGCCGCGGCGCCGATCACGCGGGTCCAGGTGAGCCGGATGCTGCCGATCGCGATGCCGGAGAAGCCGTACTGCGTGTCGACCATGCGTGGCGTCGCGGTGAAGAAATACTGCACCGTGTGGATCAGGACGATCGAGAGACCGAGCGTGATCAGGATGCTGCGCTCGAACTCGTCCGGCCTGAGCCGCGCCAGCAGGATCTCGTAGATCAGCAGGCCGGCCAGCATGGCGACAAGGATGGCGGCGGCGAGAGCGGGCCAGTAGAGCAGGCCCACCACCGGGAGTGCGAAGGTCATGGCGAAGGCGCCCAGCATCAGGAGCTCGCCATGCGCGAAGTTGATGATCTCCATGACGCCGAAGATCAGCGACAGGCCGACGGCGATCAGCGCATAGAGGAGTCCCAGCGCGAGGCCGTTCAGCGTGAGCTGAAGGAGATAGCCGGCGTCGATGGTCATTGTCGTCGCGACTGTGCAATTCCTGGACCAGGCGGTTGACAGATAATCAAGAATTCTGTGACGCTGCAACTATCGAAACGATGTACCGATATTCGGCACACATGCCATGAGCGCACCCAGGATCGCCGGGCGACGGGTGATCGTGGCGCCGCGGCCGCAGCCGGCGCGAGCCGAGCCCCGGCCGAGTGCGCGCTCGCAGTCGCTCGAGCGCGGGCTCGACGTGCTGGAAACCATCGCGGCCGAAGGCGGTGAGCTCGGCGTGCGCGAGCTCGCGCGCCGCCTGGGGCTCAGTCCCACCGTGGTGCAGCGCCTCGTGAGCTCGCTGGCGACGCGCGGCTACATCGAGAAGAACGACGACACGTCGCGCTATCGCCTCGGCCATCGCACGCTGGCGCTGGGCGTGACGGGCGAAGGGGCTTTCGATTATGTCGTCGCCGCCCGGCGCGAGCTGGAGCGGCTGGCGCACGACCATCACCTGAACGGCTTTCTCTCGGTGCTGCGCGGCGGCCGCGCGATCTATCTGCTGGCCGTGCAGGCCGACGGCCCGGTCGCGATCAGGGTCAGTCCCGGCAGCGAGATGCCCCTGCACAGCACCGGCGCGGGCAAGGTCCTTCTGGCGTCGCTGAGCGACAACGAGGCACGCAAGGTCGTAGGCACGCGAAGGCTCGCCGCCATCACCCCGCACACCATCACCGATCCCGCGGCGCTCGTCGCCCTGCTCCCGAAGGTGCGACGGCAAGGCTTTGCTTTGGTGAACGAGGAGAACATTCCCGGCGTGCTCTCGGTCGGCGCACCGATCCGCGACCGGACCGGCGCCGTCGTCGCGGCGCTGAGCGTTGCCTTTCCGAAGTATCTCGATTCGGGCCTGACGCTTGCAAGCGTCGAGCCGCTGGTGACGGCGGCGGCGCTGCGCATCTCGCGGCTGCTGGGCATGCCGGCCAGCATGCCAACAAATGGAACAACAGGGAGCGTGTGAGGAGGAGCATGATGAAGATGAAGACCTGGTTGGCGGCCGCTGCCGCCTGCCTGCTCGGGGCCGTGCCCGCGCTGGCACAGCCGATCGTGATCGGCGTCTCGACGCCCAAGACGGGCCCGGCGGCGGTCGCGTCGGAATGGGAGATGTGGGGCGTCGATCTGGCCGTCGACGAGATCAACGCCGCCGGCGGCCTGCTCGGCGGCCGCAAGGTCGAGCTGATGGTGCTCGACAACAAGTGCAACCCGTCGGAAGGGGTGAACGTCGCCAACAAGCTCGTCGAGGCCAAGGTCGTGGCGATCGAGGGCGCTCATTGCAGCTCGGTCCATCTCGCCACGATGAAGATCATCGCCGATGCCAGGATCCCGATGATCACCGGCATCGCCTCGAACCCGCAGATCACCGAGCATGCGGGGCCGGGCCGCAACGAATATTCCTTTCGCATCAGCCCGTCCGACAGCGCCATGATGGACGCCCTGGGTCAGTATCTCGGCCAGAAGAAGATGTTCAAGACGGTGTCGATCGTGGCCGAGGACACCGACTTCGGCCGCGGCGGGGCCGACGCCTTCAAGGCGGTGGCCGGCAAGGCCGGACTGAAGATCCTGTCGACCGACTATCCGCCGCAGAACACGCCGGACTTCACCAGCCTGCTGACGCGCCTGCAGCAACTCCATCCCGATGCCATCGCCACCTTCCAGATCGGCGGCGACTCGATCAACTTCCTGCGCCAGGCGATGCAGCTCGGCGTCCATATCCCCTATACCGGCCGCGTCGAGCTGGGCGGGCGCAACCAGCCCATCATCGAGGCCGGCGGCATGGAAGGCTCGATCAGCGCCTGGGTCTACAATTCGACGATCGACGATCCGCAGAACAAGGCTTTCGTCGAAAAGATCGAGGCCAAGCACAAGTCCGAGCCCTACCTGCAAACCTGGGCCGGCTACCAGTCGATCCGCATCATCGCGCAGGCGATCAAGGATGCGAACAGCACCGACGGCCAGAAGGTCATGGAGGCCATGCGCAAGGTCAAGATCGACAACCTCATGGGCAAGGTCGTGGGCTTCGACGACCACAACTCGATGGGCCACTACGTCGTGCTGCAGACGGTGAAGAACCGCAAGGTCGCCGTCGCCGAGCTGGTGAAGGTGGAGTGACAGCCAGAGCAGTGTCATCCCGAACGAAGTGAGGGATCTTTCGGCTTGCTAAAGATCCCTCGCTACGCTCGGGATGACATCAACGAACGCTGTCATCGGAACAGATCCATCTGCCTCGGCCGCACGAGCTCGGCCGCGTTGCCGTCGCGGGCGGGCGGGCCGAGGCCGCGCAGGATGACGACCGGCCGGCGCTCGGCGGCCTGACCCATCAGAAGCGATGCCGCCGCCGCGATCTCGTCGGCGTGGCCGATCTCGGTGACGCGCAGGAGGCGGCCGTTCATGTCGGGTTGGCCGCGCATGTCGATCAGGCCGGGCAGGCCGGCGGCCCCGATCGCCGCGCCGACCGTGCCCATGCGCCAGGCGCGGCCCCAGGAATCGTTGATGATCACGCCCACCTCGACGCCGACGAGCTCCTTCAGCCGCGCGCGCAGCCGGCGGGCCGAGCCGTCGGGATCGGCGGGCAGCAACAGCACCTGCTCGGGATCGTCGACATTCGAAGCGTCGACGCCGGCATTGGCCATCACGAAGCCCAGCCGATGCTGCACGATCAGCACGCCGCGCACCGCCCGTACGATTTCGGTCGATTCCCGCAGGATCAATTCGACCAGCCGCGGATCCTTGTCGACCTGCCGGCCCAGCTCGACCGCCTTTTCGGAGGGGATGACGTCCGAGAGGCGGAACAGTCGCCCTTCGGCCTTGGAAACGATCTTCTGCGCCAGGACCACGACATCGTGGTTCTGGAGACCAAAAGGCGCGATCAACGAGGCGAGATCGTCGTCCCGTCTTATGCGGGGCAGGCCGGCGGGCGCGATCAGTTCGAGGCGTCGGGCGTTAATCGAAAAACTCCATCGCAGGAGAGAGGCGGGTAGTGATAAGCCTTTTCCCCGTCTTCGATCAAAGGGGCCGATCCATGCTCAGGCTAGGCTACAAGGCGTCCGCCGAACAATTCGCGCCGAAGGAGCTGCTCGACTTCGCCTGCGAGGCCGAGCGGCAGGGCTTCGACTCGGTGTTCATCAGCGACCATTTCCAGCCCTGGCGGCACGAGGGCGGCCATGCGCCGCACTCCGTCACCTGGATGGGGGCGCTGGGCGCCCGCACCGGCCGCATCGCGATGGGCACCAGCGTGCTCACACCGACCTATCGCTACCATCCCTCGATCGTGGCGCAATCCTTCGCCACCCTGGGCTGCCTCTTCCCCGGCCGCGTGATCCTGGGCGTGGGCACGGGCGAATCGCTGAACGAGGTGCCGGCGACCGGCCAGCCCTGGCCCGAGTTCAAGGAACGGTACGCGCGGCTGCGCGAATCGATCGTGCTGATGCGCAAGCTGTGGAGCGAGGAGCACGTCACCTTCGAAGGCGAATACTACAAGACCCGCGACGCCACGATCTACGACCGGCCGGCCGAGCTCATCCCGATCTACGTCGCTGCGGGCGGCCCGCAGGTCGCCAAATACGCCGGCCGCAGCGGCGACGGCTTCATCTGCACCAGCGGCAAGGGCGCCGAGCTCTATCGCGACAAGCTCATTCCCGGGGTGGTCGAGGGCATGAAGGCGGCCGGCAAGGCGCCGGGCTCCGTCGACTACATGATCGAGATGAAGGTGTCATTCGATACCGATCTCGCGCGCGCCAGGGAGGACACGCGCTTCTGGTCGGCGCTGGCGCTCTCGGCCGAGGAGAAGACCTCGGTGCACAATCCGACCGAGATGGCGCGTCTCGCCGACGCCCTGCCGATCGATCGCATCGCTAGTCGCTGGATCGTCTCGACCGATCCCGACGAGCACGTCGAGCGTATCGCCCCCTACCTCCAGCTCGGCTTCAACCATCTGGTGTTCCACGCGCCGGGCCCCGACCAGGCGCGCTTCCTGGCGCTCTATGCAAAGGACGTGCTGCCGCGGCTCCGCAAGAAATTCGGATAGCCTTCTTTGGGACCGCGAGCCTCCGGCTCGCTCATGGGCGGGCTGGCAGCCCGCAGTCCCAAAAGGACTCAGCGCGCGGTGGCCGCTTGCCGCGGCTTGGGCAGCACGCGGCGCTTGTCGCCTTCGGTCGCCGGGCCGGTCCAGCGGGTCGCGACTTCCAGCGTGACGGGCGCGAGCGGCGCGGCAGCATGCGCGGCCGCGATACGATCGGTGTCGGCATCGCCATAGAGCGTCGTGCGGACGCGCGCCGTGCGACCGAGATCGGCGATCAGCCGCTCCATCGCCTCCGGCGGCAGCTCCTCGCCGTGCTCGGCGCCGGCGGCGCGGGTGATCGACTCGTTCATCAGCGTGCCGCCCAGATCGTTGGCGCCGGCCTGCAGGCAGATCTTGGCGCCCTCGATGCCCATCTTCACCCACGAGGTCTGGATGTTCCTGACGTGCGGATGGAGCGCGAGCCGGCCGATGGCATGCATCAGCACCGCCTCGCGGAAGGTCGGCCCCAGGCGTGCCTGGCCCTTCAGCGCGATCGGCGCCTCGGCGGCGACGAACGGCAGCGGCACCAGTTCGGTGAAGCCGCCCGTCTCCTTCTGCAGGTTGCGCAGGCGCAGCAGATGGCGCGCCCAATGGATCGGCCGGTCGACATGGCCGAACATGATGGTGGCGGTCGAGCGCAGCCCCACCTTGTGGGCGGCCCGCATGATCTCGAGCCACTGATCGGTCGAGACCTTGTCGGGGCAGAGGACGTCGCGCACCTCGTCGTCCAGCACCTCGGCCGCCGTGCCCGGCAGGCTGCCGAGGCCGGCATCGCGCAGCGCGGCCAGGAAGTCCGGGATCGAACGGCCGAGGGTCGTGGCGCCGTGCCAGACCTCGAGCGGCGAGAAGGCATGCACGTGCATGCCGGGGATCCGCTCGCGCACGGCGTGACACACATCGAGATAGTGCTGGCCGGTGTAGTCGGGATGGATGCCGCCCTGCATGCAGACTTCGGTGGCGCCGCGGTCCCAGGCCTCGGCCGCGCGGCGTACGATCTCCTGCACCGTGAGGTCGTATGGCGAGCCGCGCAGGTTGGCGGCGAGCTTGCCCTTGGAGAAGGCGCAGAAGCCGCAGCGGAAGTAGCAGATGTTGGTGTAGTTGATGTTGCGTACGACGGCGTAGGAGACCGCGTCGCCCACCGTCTCGCGGCGCACCGCGTCGGCGGCCTGCGTCACGGCGGCGAAGTCTGGCCCGCGCGCCGCGAACAGTCGCTCGATATCGTCCTCGCCGAGATCCTCGCCGCGGGTCGCCCGGTCGAGGATCGGCGCGAGACTGGCGCTCGGGCGCACCGCCGGCTGCGCGAGAGTCGCGACATCGTCCTTGGGCAGCGCCATGACGAGGCCCGGCCGCCAGTCGTTGTCGCGCCTGAGCCCGCCCGCGCCGCTCAGCGCCAGCACGCGCGGACGCAATGCGGGATCGATCCAGGCCTTGTCGTGCACGTAGCGCGGGTAGACGGCGAGCCGCTCGGTCAGCACTTTGCCGTACTTCGCGCTTTCCACGGCCAGCGCTTCCAGCGCAGGCCAGGGCCGCTCGGGATTGACGTGATCGGGTGTCACCGGCGACACGCCGCCCCAGTCGTCGATGCCCGCCTCGATCAGCCGGCCGTAGCCCGGCTCCTGCAGATTGGGTGGCGCCTGGACCGAAAGCATGTCGCCGAAAATCAGGCGCGCCACCGCGACGGTCCACAAAAGTTCCTCGAACGACGGCTCGGGCGCCTTCGCCATGCGCGTGTCGGGCTTGGCGCGGAAGTTCTGGATGATGACTTCCTGCAGATGACCGTGGGCGCGATGCAGGTCGCGCAGCGCCAGCAGCGCCTCGATCCGCTCGGCGCGCGTCTCGCCGATGCCGATCAGGATGCCCGAGGTGAAGGGAACCTTCGCCTTGCCGGCGGCCCCGATCGTGGCCAGACGCGCCGCCGGCTCCTTGTCCGGCGCGCCGTAATGCGGGCCGCCGCGCTCGCCGAGCCGAGCCGCCGTCGTCTCCAGCATGATGCCCATCGAGACCGAAACGCGCCGCAACCGGGCGAGGTCGGCCGCCGTCATCAGCCCGGGATTGAGATGGGGCAACAGGCCGGTCTCCTTGAAGACCCGTTCGGCCATCGCCGCGAGGTAGTCGAGCGTCGTCGTATGGCCCATCGCTTCGAGCGCCTGGGCTGCGGGCTTCCATTTCAGCTCCGGCTTGTCGCCCAGGGTGAAGAGCGCCTCGGCACAGCCCGCCGTCTGGCCGGCGCGCGCGATTTCCAGCACCTGATCGGGCGTGAGGTATGCCGCCTCGCCGCGACGCGGCGGATGCACGAAGGTGCAGTAGCCACAGGTGTCGCGGCAGAGATGCGTGAGCGCGATGAAGACCTTCTTGGAGAAGGTCACGCGTTCGCCGAAGGCGGCATCGCGGATCGCCGCCGCCTTCTTCATCAGGCCCGGCAAATCGGCCGCTTCGGCAAGAATTCTTTCGACTTCAGGCGACATGACGGAACACATGGTACACAGGATGGTCGGAGACAAGCTGGGCCAGATCGGCCGGCGTGTCGATATCGCGCGAAAGGCCGGGCCGGCGCACGATGGCGGGCTCGATGCCGACCGATCGTGCGCGTTCAACGTGCAGCCTGGCGCTCGGCCGCTGGGTGGCGAAGGTGAATTCGAGCACCGTCGGCGGCCGCAGCAGAAGCGCGTTGGTGCCGCCATCCTTGGCCTCGGCGATGACCACGGGGCTTTTGCGGCCGGCCTCGATCAGGGCCTCGATGTCGGGCACGGAAAGATAGGGCAGGTCGGCCATCACCAGGAGGAGGTCTGTCGCGCCTTCGGCCTGCACCGTGCGGGCCGCTTCCGTTACGTCTCGATTGAGGTCGCTGTCGTCGCCGGCGCCGCTTGCCACGCGGATGGAGGGGAGCCCGGCCTGACGGAGCGTGCCGAGCACATGGTCCAGCATCCTCTGCGCCAGCGCACGCCGTCCCGCTGCATCGAGGACCGGCGCGAGGCGGCCCTTGGCGAGCGGCAGGGACTTCATCGGAACGACAGCGGCAAGCATGGCTAGGAGTGTTGCAGAGTGCGGGCGAGGGCGTCCACGAATTCGAGGGCTGCGACGGCAAGTCGCCGCTTGTCCTCGTCGGTGCGCATCATCGTGTCGGCGACAAGCACCTTGATCCCGAGATCTTCGATGGAGGCCTTCAGGCCCGCATCGGTCTGGTCGAGGACAAAGCCGTCGATCAGGCCTTTGTAGTAACGCGCCACGCCCAGTGCGGAAACATCGTGGCCAAGTTCGGCGAGCATCTTGGCGGCCGGGCCCTTGATCGCCTGTCCGCGCACGATCGGCGTCACGGCGACCCGCGGCGTCGTCGTGCGCTGCAGGGCGGTGCGCACGCCGGGGATCGCGAGAATGGGCGCCACGCTCACGAACGGGTTGGACGGACAGAAGATCACGCCGCGCAGGCCGGCCATGTCGAGAAGGACAGGGTTGGCGCGCGCCTTGTCCGCGCCGGTGAAGCGGACGCGCTCGACCGCAGGCTCGCAGCGCAGCCGGACGAACCAGTCCTGGAAGGCGAGGTCGCCGCGGTCGCTGGTGACGACGGTGCGCACCGGATTGTCGGTCATCGGGACGATGGCGCACTTGACGCCGAGACGCTGGGCGAGGTCCCTGGTCACTGTCGTGAGCGTCTCGCCGGCACGCAGGCGGCGGGTGCGCTCGATGTGCGTGGCGAGATCCTTGTCGCCCAGGCGAAACCAGGTCTCGCCGCCCAGTTGCTCGAGCGCCGCCATGGTGTTCCAGCTCTCGTCCCGTCGGCCCCAGCCTGTCTCCGGATTGGCGACGCCGGCCAGCGTGTACATGACCGTATCTAGGTCCGGCGAGATCGAGAGGCCGAGATGCTCGAAGTCGTCTGCCGTGTTCACGGCCACTGTCAGCGCCTCGGCCGGCAGAACGGCACTGAGGCCGAACGCGAGCTTGGCGCCCCCCACCCCGCCGGCGAGGGCGAGCACGCTGCGATTGTCCTGACTCATGCTCCGAGCTTAGCGCGAAAGGTGGAGGTGTCTGCGGAAAAGCGCGCGCTTCTGCAGGAGCTGTTCGCGCAGCGACGGCTCGACCGGCACGATGATCGCTTCGCTGCCGGAGGCGGCGATCAACGGACCGCCGACGCTCTGTCGGGCGAGCCGCGCCGCGCCCAGCGCCGGGCCGGTTTGCGCGTGCGGCTGAAGCCGGAGCGGAATGCCGAGCGCAGCGGCGACGAGACGGGCCCACAGGGTGCTGCGGGCGCCGCCTCCGGTCAGGCGGACCTCGCCGACGCGTGCACCGCTTTCGATCAGCGCCTCGTGCCCATCGGCCAAGGCCATGGCCACGCCCTCCATGACCGCCTGCACCAAGGCCAGAGGACTCGTCTCGTGAGTCAAGCCGGAGAAGGTGGCGGTCAGGGTCGGATCGTCGTGCGGCGTCCGTTCGCCGCCCAGGTACGGAGTGAAGACGGGCGTCTCGGCGGGGATCAGTTCCGCCGCCTCGACCTCGGCCATCAGGCTCGAAAGATCGGGTGCGCGCAACAGGCCGCCCACCCAGGCGAGCGACGCGCCGGCACTCAGGACCACGGCCTGCTGGCAGTAGAGAGCGGCCACGGCATGACGATGGGTATGCATGCCGGCGAATCTCGACGGGATGAAGCGGTCGTTGGCGACGAAATAAACGCCGGACGTGCCGAGTCCGATATAGGCATCGCCCGACCGGACGGCGCCGACGCCGATGCCGGCGCACATATTGTCTCCGCCGCCGCCCGCGACGGGCGTTCCTGCCGGCAGGCGCCAGCGCGCCGCCAGCTCGGCCCGCACGATACCGGCGATCTCGGCGCTATCGACCAGACGCGGCATCATCGTCCGAGCAATGCCGCACGCGGCAAGGAGAGCGTCGTCCCAGTCGCCTCCGGCCGTGTCCATCAGCAGCGTGGCCGAGGAATCGGCGCGGTCGCTGGCGGCCTCGCCGGTCAGGCATAGACGGACATAGTCCTTGGCGAGCAGCACGCGACAGGCGCGGTCGAGAGCAGCCGGCTCGTGGCGCGCGAGCCACAGAAGCTTGGGGGCGGGGAAGCCCGGCATTGGCCGACAGCCGACACGCTCGGTGAAATCGTGAAAGCGCCGCTCCAGTTCGCGGCATTCGGCGCCGGCGCGGCCGTCGTTCCACAGCAGGGCCGGGCGCAGCGGCCGGTCTGCCCGGTCGAGAAGGGTCACGCCCAGCATCTGCCCCGACAGGCCGATGGCCTTGACCGCCGCCATCGCGGCCGGCGAATCCGCAGCCAGCGCATCGAGCGTGAGCTCGACGGCGCGCCACCAGTCCTGCGGCCTCTGCTCGGCCCACTGCGGTCGTGGCCGTGAGACAGCGAGCGGCGCCGCCGCCTCGGCCACGGACCGGTCCTGCTCGTCGATCACGGCGGCCTTGACGCCCGACGTGCCGATATCGATGCCGAGATACATCAGCCGCCGCGCAGCAACCCAAGCGCCGCGCGCGCCGTCGCCTCGTCGCACACCAGCACGGAGCAGAGGCGGGCGCGCAGCACGCCCGCCACGATCGCCGACTTGTTGAGGCCGCCCGACGTCACGATCGCCGTGGAAACCTTGCGCAGCAGGTCGATCGGCATCGCGATCACGCGCCGGTTGACCGCGTGGCGCACCGGCTGGCCGCGTGCATCGAGGAACGTGCCCATGATGTCGCCGACGGCGCCCGCGCCGCGCAGCGACTCGACGGTCACGTCGCGCGGCAGGCCATAGCGGATCAGCAGCGAGCGGCGACTGAGATCGCCCACGCTCATCAGGGCCATGTCGATCGAGGAGAGGCGCTGGAAAGTATCGCGGAACACGTCCTGTTCCAGGATCGTGTCGCGTGAGCGCGGGCTGCCGGCGTAGATCGGTGCGGCGAGGTAGTTGCACTGCGCGTTGATGCGCCGGGCGAACTCGCTCGCGATCTCGAAGGTGTTGAGCTCCGACCCGTAGGTGAGCCCGCCCATCATGGAGTTGACGCTGAGATCAGGCAGGTTGGCGCTATGCAGATGCCGTACGGTTTCGTGCAGCGTGGCGCCCCATCCGATGCCGAGCGCGCGCACCCGGTCTTCGTTCAGGTGGCGCGCGAGATAGTCGGCCGTGGCCCTGCCCAGGACCGCCGAGATTTGCTCGGGGTCGGCCGGCGTGGGCACGATCACGGCGTCCTTCAGCCCGGTCTCGGCGATCAGCTCGCGTTCCAGCGCCACGCAGCCCGAAAGCCGCGCATTGACCTGGATGTTCACCAGCCCGCTGTCGCGTGCCTCCCCCAGCAGGCGGTTGGCCCTCAATCGGGTGATGCCGAGCTTGCCGGCGATATCGGCCTGCGTGAGGCCTTCCATGAAATAGAGCCAGGCCACGCGCACCCGGAGCTGCTCGTCATCGTCCGACATGGCGCCTGTCATACCCCGAAAACATTTGTATCGTATCCTATACAAATGTCGCGAAAGTTGATAATCCTCGGGCCATGGACGGGCTGGACTCGGACCTTCGGAAGGCGGTCGCCGTGGCTGGCACGACGCGCGATGTCGTCATTGCCGCGGGTAGCCTCGAGGCGCTGCCGGCCGTGCTGACGCGTACGGCGCCGGCCGAGACCTACGTGATGGTGGCCGATGACAACACCTGGGCGGCCGCGGGCCGGCGCGTGGCCGCCATCCTCGAAGCCGCGCGGATCGGCCTGGCCGAGCCGATCGTGATGAGCGGCTATCCGCGCGTTAAGCCGAGCGCCGAGCAGTCGCGCGATCTCGCCCGGCGCCTTCGCGCCGGCAGGCTGCTGCCGATCGCGATCGGCTCGGGCGTGATCAACGATCTCGTCAAGCATGCGGCCGGGCAGGCGGAAACTCCTTATGTCTGCGCGCCCACCGCCGCATCGATGGACGGCTACGCGGCGTCCGGCGCCGCCCTGCGCGAGGGCGGCTTCAAGCGCACGCTCGCCTGTGCCGCGCCCGTCGCCATCGTGGCGGACCTCGAGGTGATCGCCGAGGCGCCGGCGATCATGGCGGCGTGGGGCTACGGCGATCTAGCGGGCAAGCTGGTCGCGGGCGTCGACTGGATCGTGGCCGACGCTCTGGGCGAGGAGAGCCTGAATGCCGGTCCCTTCGCCATGGTCCAGGACCATCTGGACGATTGGCTCGGCAATCCGGCCGCGATCCGCGCCGGCGACCGAACTGCGCTCGGCGGCCTGATGCGCGGTCTGGTGATGTCGGGGCTGGCCATGCAGGCGCATGGCAACTCGCGGCCGGCCAGCGGCAGCGACCATCAGTTCGCCCATCTCTGGGAGATGGAGGAGGTGGCGGTCGACGGCGAGCCGGTCTCGCACGGCGCCTGTGTCGGCGTCGGCTGCCTCTCCATGCTGGCCGCCTACGAATGGCTGCAGTGGCAGGATGTCGGGGCGATCAACCCGGCGCGGCTCGCCGAGCGAGCGCCCTCCCTGTCGGCCTTGCGAGCAGACGTGCAGGCTTCGTTCCCGCTTTCCTTCATGGCGGCCAACGCCGCTGTCGAGACGGCGGCGAAAGCGGCGTCGCCGGCGCAGGTCGAGCGCCGGCTGCGCGCTTTGCGCGACAACTGGCCGGAGATACTCCGCTACCTGCGCAAGAGATTGCCTCGGGCGGCGACCGTGCGGCAGTGGCTCGACGCGGTCGGCGCGCCGTCTCGGGCCGGCGCGGTCGGCGTGCCCCTCGAGAAGCATGCGACGGATTACGCGCGGGCGCGGCTGATCCGTCGCCGTTACACCGGGCTCGATCTGCTGCACGACCTCGGCTGGCTCGACCGGGCCGTCGCCGATCTGTTTGCCGCCGGCGGATTCTGGGGGCCTGCGCGCGACGCGGCCCCGGTTGATCGTTCAATGCAGGGAGGAAAAGCATGAACCTGACCAAGAGGTCGTTGTTCACGGGACTGCTCGCGGCGAGCGCCGTCGCCGGCGGCGGCGCGAGCGCGGTCGCCCAGCAGCGCATCGAGATCCAGTTCTGGCACGCCATGAGCGGCGTGCTGGGCGAGCGCGTGGACGAGATCGTCAAGCGTTTCAACGACTCGCAGACCAAATACACGGTTGTCGCCACGCACAAGGGCAACTACGACGAGGTCATCAACGCCACGGTCGCGGCCTATCGCGCCAAGAAGGCGCCGCAGATCGTGCAGATCTACGAGCGCGGCTTCATGGCCATGCTGCTGTCCGGCGCCATCGTGCCGGTGCAGGATCTGATGACCGAGAAGAAGAAGCAGGTCGATTTCTCCGACTTCATCAAGCCGGTGGCGAGCTACTACCAGTACAAGGGCAAGCTGATGAGCATGCCCTTCAACTCCTCGACGCCGATCCTGTTCTACAACAAGGAGCAGTTCGAGAAGGCCGGCTTCGCCGCACCGGCCGACACCTGGGCCGAGTTCGAGAAGCAGCTCTATGCGATCAAGAGCAAGGGCATCGCCGAGTGCGGTTCCTCCCTTGCCGGGGATTATTTCTGGAGCCTGATGGAGAACTACAGCACTGTGAACGACCAGCCATGGGGTACGAAATCCAACGGCTACGACGGGCTGGATACGGAGTTCGTGTACAACAAGACACGGCTGGTGCAGCAGGTCGGCCGCCTGCAGAAGTGGGTCAATGACGGCATCATCCAGATCGCGGGCCAGGGCCTGAGCCCGCAGCAGCTTTTCACCTCCGGCAAGTGCGCGACCTATTTCGCCTCGACCGCCGCGCATGGCGGCATCGAGCGCAACGCCGAGATCAAGTGGAGCGCCACCTATCTGCCGCAAGAGGCGGATCTCACGGCGCGCAACAGCAGCATCGGCGGCGCGACGCTCTGGGTGATGAAAGGCCACAAGCCCGAGGAATATGACGGCGTCGCCGCCTTCCTCGAGTTCCTGGCCAAGCCCGACCTGCAGGTCTGGTGGCACAAGGTGACCGGCTACGTGCCGATCTCGAAGACGGCCTATCAAATGGCCAAGTCGGAGGGCTACTACAAGGATCATCCGACGCGTGAGATCGCCATCCTGCAGCTCGAGCGCGGCACGCCGACGCCCAACTCGCAGGGCTTCCACTTCGGCAACTACACCCAGGCGACCTTCGCGCTGCGCGAGGAGATGGAGTCGGTGTTCGCGAACAAGAAGACGCCGCAGCAGGGGCTGGACGACGCCGTACGCCGCGGCAACGAGCTGCTGCGGCAGTTCGAGAAGCTGAATGCGGGCAAGTACTAGCCTGTCACCTGCGCTGCCGGGGCCGGTCGTCACCGCGCCCCGGCGGAGGAGAGTGGCGCCGGCGGGTGGCACGCGCGGGCTGAAGCGCGCCCACTTCCGCGAGGCGCGCCTGCCGCTTCTCCTGCTGCTGCCGCAGTTGCTGGTGCTGCTGCTCTTCTTCTTCATTCCGGCGTTGCGGGCGCTGTCGCAATCCTTCGTTCTCACCGATCCGTTCGGCAACAGCGTCCAGTTCGTCTGGCTCGACAACTTCCGGCGCCTGATCGAGAGCCCCGAGTACCGCAGCTCGATCGGCGTCACCTTCTGGTTCACGCTGGCGCAGAATGCCCTCACCATCGTCATGGCGCTGGTCCTGGCCTTCGCCACCGACCGCGTGCTGCGCGGGCGCGGTTTCTATCGCAGTGTCATCCTGCTGCCCTATGCCATCGCACCGGTCATCGCCGGGATCCTCTGGGCCTTCCTCTTCAACACCGCTGTCGGGCCGATCTCGTTCGTGCTCCATGGACTGGGGATCGACTGGGATCCCAACCGGCACGGCATCGACGCCTTCCTGCTGGTGACTTTCGCCGCGTCGTGGAAGCACATCTGCTACGACTACATCTTCCTGATCGCAGCTCTGCTCTCCGTGCCGCCGTCGCTCCTGGAGGCGGCCGCCGTCGACGGCGCGGGGCCGCTGCTGCGTTTCGCCCGCATCTCGCTGCCGATGATCGGTCCCACGATCTTTTTCCTGGTGGTGATGAACTTCGTCTACGGCTTCTTCGAGACCTTCGCGATCGTCGATGCGGTGACCCATGGCGGACCGGGCGGGGCCACCATGATCCTGGTCTACAAGGTCTATATCGACGGCTTCGTGCACATCGATCTCGGCTCGTCAGCCGCTCAGTCCGTGCTGATGATGATCTTCGCCCTCGTGCTCACCGTGCTGCAGTTCCGCTACGTCGAGCGGAACGTGAACTACGACGTGTGACATGGTCGAGCGCACGCGCGGCATCGATATCGCCTGCCACGGCATCCTGATCCTGGGCGGTCTGCTGGTCTGCCTGCCGATCTACTTCGCCTTCGTCGTCGGCTCGCACACGGTCGGCGACGTGCTGGCCGTGCCACCGCCCTGGCTGCCCGGACGGGAATTTTTCGCCAATGCGTGGGCGGCCTGGGAGAAGGGCAATCTCGGCCGGCTGTTCGTGAATTCGTTCATCGTCGCGGCGGGCATCGCGGTCGGCAAGATCGCCGTCTCGCTCCTGTCGGCCTTCGCCATCGCCTATTTCCGGTTCCGCTGGCGCATGCTTGCCTTCTGGCTGATCTTCGTGTCGCTGATGCTGCCGGTCGAGGTGCGCATCCTGCCGACCTACGAGGCGGTGGCCAACGTGGCGCTGCCGCTGCAGTGGCTGATCGACGCGCTCGACCTTGGTCGCTGGCTGGGGATCGAGGTCACGCTCGACTGGAACATGATGAACAGTTACGGCGGGCTGATCCTGCCCTTGGTCGCCTCCGCCACCGCCACCTTTCTGTTCCGCCAGTTCTTCCTCACCGTGCCCGAGGAGTTGGCGGAGGCCGCGCGCATCGACGGCGCCTCGCCGCTGCGCTTCTTCCGCAGCGTGCTCCTGCCGCTGTCGGTGTCGAACATCGTGGCGCTCGGCATCATTCTCTTCCTCTACGGCTGGAACCAGTATCTGTGGCCGCTGCTGTTCACGACCGACAAGAACATGGCGACCGCCGTCATCGGCCTCAAGGACCTGATCCCGCAGTCCGATACCGAGCCCGCCTGGAACGTCGCCATGAACGCGGCATTGCTCGTCATGCTGCCGCCGGTGATTGTCGTGATCGCGCTGCAACGCTGGCTGGTGAAGGGGCTGGTCGATGCCGGCAAGTGAGCGCGTGCTGATCGTCGGCCATCGCGGCGCGCGCAACCTCTGGCCGGAGAACAGCCTCGAGGGCTTCAGGCGCACCAGGGCGCTCGGGATCGACGCGGTGGAATTCGATGTCCATCTGGCGCACGACGGCGAGCTGGTCGTGATCCACGATCCGACCCTCGAGCGCACGACCGAGGGCACGGGCGCCGTCGCCGATCGCACGACCGCCGAGCTCGCGGCGACGAAGCTGCGCGGTGGCAATGGCGAAGGCGTGCCGCGGCTTGCGTCGGTGCTCGACATCTTCGCCGGCTCGGGCATGGAGCTGCAGATCGAGATCAAGACCGACGCGGCCGGCCGGCCCTATGCGGGGCTCGAGCGGCGCCTGATCGCCCTGCTCGACGGGCGAGGAATGCGCGACGAAGCCATCCTGACATGCTTCGTGCCGCAGGTGCTGGAAAATGTGCGGCGGCTGCGACCGGCGCAGCGCGTTCTCGCCTCGCTCGATCGGCGTTCGGCCGAGATGCTGGGCGGGCTGGATCTCGCCCTCGACCGTCTGACGGCCATCGAGGGCTGCATGGTTGCCGTGGAGAAGGGGTTGCTGGCGCAGCGTTTCGATCGCTGCCTGCAGCGGCTGGGGCCGGATCGACTCGGAGTCTGGGTGCCGAACGAGGCGACGGAGCTTGCCGGCTGGCTGGCGCGACCTTTGCGGCAGATCACGACCGATCGGCCGGATATCGCTCTGCAACAGAGATAACGACCGCCGCTGTCGCGACACAGCGATTGAAGCGATTGAATCGACTGTCGGCGACCTCTAGGCTCCGCTGCCGAAAACAAGCACTCGGGGAGGAGACGATGAAGCTTCTTGCTGCCGCGAGCCTGGCGGCCTGTGCGCTGGCCTGGACGGGGACGGTGTCGGCCCAGCAGGCCAAACTCTGCGACAAGCCGCGCCAGATGGACGGTTTCAAGACCTGCGCCGACGTCGCCAAGGCCGAGGCCGAGGGCGCCTTCGTTCTCTACTCGACCGATCCGGATGCCGGCCAAGCCAAGCTGCTGGCCTCCTTCAACAAGGCCTTTCCCAACATCAAGACCAACTATGTGCGCCTGCAGGCCGGCGCGCTCTATGCCAAGCTCCTGTCCGAGCGCCAGGCCAAGTCCTACCTCGTCGACGTGATCCAGCTCTCCGACATGGGTATGATCCTCGACTTCCAGAAGCGCAATGGATTCACCCAGTACATCTCGCCCGAGATGGCCGCCTTCAAGAAGGAGTACAAGAGCACGCCGGAAGGCTACTGGACCTGGGGCTCGGTGATCATGGCGGGCCTCGCCACCAATCCCAAGGTCGTGCCGACGGCCGAAGCGCCCAAGAAGTGGGAGGACCTGCTTGATCCCAAGTGGAAGGACGGGATCAGCGTCAAGGTCTCGAACTCGGGTCTGCAGCACGGCGTCTGGTACACGCTGAAGCCGATCCTGGGCGACGACTACTTCAAGAAGTTCGCCGAGCAGAAGCCGCGCGCCTTCGACTCCTACGTCCAGCAGTACGGCCGTCTGGTCGACGGCCAGGACAAGGTCATCATGGGCGCGCAGTATTCGGGTTATCTCGAGTTCAAGGCCAAGGGAGCACCGCTCGACTTCGTCTTCCCGGCAACCGGCGTGCCGACCGTCCCGGAGACCTACGGCATCGTGGCCGACGGGCCGCATCCCAACGCCGCGCAGCTCTTCATGGACTGGTTCCTTTCGCCGGTCGGGCAGAAGGCGCTGTCGGAAGCGCTGCTGCTGCACTCGCCGCGCGACGACGTGCCCCCGCCGGCTGGCGGCGTTCCGCTCAAGGAGATGAAGCTCCTGGTGCCGGCCGACTGGACGGCGTTCGAGAAGGATCGCCCGTCCTTCGCGAAGCAGTGGAATCGCATCGTCGGCGCCCGTCACTGAGCCGCCTTTGACGGCGATCACCGACTCAGGCGTCGCCCAAGCGGCCGGTCGTCCCGCCCGCAACTGGCAGCCCGTCGTCACCGGCGCCGTCGTGCTGGCGGTGGCCCTGCTCATCCTCCTGCCGCTGGTGTTCCTGGTCGAGGAGTCGCTGAACGTCGGCGACGCACTCGCCTTCCCGCCGGAGGAATACGGCATCTCGAACTATATCGAGATGTTCGACGAGGACCTCTACATCCTCACCAATACCGTGAGCATCGCGGTGATGGCGACGGTGATGGCGATCCTGATCGGCTTCACCCTCGCCTGGATCCTGACGCGCACCAACGTGCCGGGCCGCGACAGCCTCGAGCGGCTGCTGGAGCTGCCCTACTACATGACGCCGCTGGTCGGCGCGCTCGCCTGGGCCGTGCTGGCCGCGCCCACGAGCGGCTTCTTCAACCAGCTCTGGCACTATGTCGGGGGCGGCGGCGACATCGTCGACGTCTATTCGAAGTTCGGCATCGCTTGGATCATGGCCCTGTTCGAGGGAACGGTGGCGTTCGTCATGATCTCCGCCTCGATGAAGTCGATGGACCCGGCGCTCGAGGAGTCGGCGCGTGTGATGGGGGCGAGCAAGCTGCGCACGGCGCTCACCGTGACCTTGCCGCTGGTCATGCCCGGCGTGCTCGGCGCCACGCTGTTCGTCTTCGCCGAGATGCTGGGCTCGTTCGCGGCCGCGCTGGTGATCGGCATTCCCGCCCGCATCTACGTCATCACCACCTCGATCTGGGAGTCCACGCTCTCCTATCCGCCCGACTACGGGCGGGCCGCGGCGATGGGGCTGGCGCTGTTCGTCGTCATGTTCGGGATGCTCACCTTCTATCGCTGGATGGTGAGGCGCGGCAGCTTCGCCACCATCACCGGCAAGGCGTTCCGCCCGCGCACCATGGACATGGGGCGGCTCTCCTGGCTGCTGCTGGGCGTGTGCCTGCTCTATATCTTTCTTGCCGTCGTGCTGCCGATCGGGGCGCTGATCCTGACCTCGCTGCAGCGCTTCGCGACCGTCATCCTGAGTCAGGCCGAGTTCACGCTGGCCAACTATCGTATGGCGCTGGGCCTCGGCCCGGTGCGCACGGCGCTGTTCAACAGCCTGACGCTCGGCCTCGGCGTCGCGACGGTGGGCGTGATGGTGATGGCGCTGATCGTCTGGACGATCTACCGCTCGCAGCTCAGGGGCCGCGGCGCCATTGAGTATCTGGTGATGTTCCCGCAGGCCGTGCCGCGCATGGTGTTCGGGCTAGCGCTGCTCTGGGCCTGGCTCAACATCCCGATCCCGATCTACGGCACGCTGTGGCTGCTGGCGCTTGGCTACTTCACGGTCATGCTGCCGCTCGGCGTGCGTACGCTCGCCGGCGTCGTGCTGCAGATCGACAGGAGCCTCGAGGAATGCGCCCGCGTCTGCGGCGCGAGCTGGGGCTATCAGATGCGCAGCGTGACGCTGCCGCTGCTGCGGCCCGGCATTCTCGCCGCGTGGCTGCTGATCTTCATGGCCTGCGTGCGCGAGCTCGGCGTTTCGGTGTTCCTGATGGGCCCCAACGCCAAGGTGATCGCGCCGTCGATCGTGTCGGCCTTCGCCTCGAGCGGCACCGAGCTCACGGCGGCGATGGCTCTCATTCAGACGGCGAGCGTGATCGTGGCTCTCATCATCCTCTTCCGCCTCACCCGCGGCATGACGAAGGAACTGGCGTGATCCGGATCGAACTCGAGGACCTCGTCATTCGCTACGGCGACATGACGGCGGTGAACGGCGTCAGCTTCACCGTGGGCCGCGGCGAGCATCTGACGCTGCTCGGCCCCTCGGGCTGCGGCAAGACCACGACGTTGCGCGCGATCGCCGGTCTCGAGCAACCTGCCAGCGGCAGCATTCGCATCGATGGCCAGCCGATGTTCGACGCGACGGCGCGCAAGAACGTGCCGGCCGAGCAGCGCGGCGTATCCATGGTGTTCCAGTCCTACGCCGTATGGCCGCACATGAGTGTGTTCGACAACGTCGCCTACGGCCTCAAGGTGCGCAAGCAGAGCAAGGCCGACATTGCGGCCAACGTCGACCGTGCGCTGGGCCTCGTGCAGATGCGGCATCTCGCCGACCGCGCCGCCTCGAAGCTGTCCGGCGGCCAGCAGCAGCGCGTGGCGCTCGCCCGCGCAATCGCCTTCTCGCCCAACGTGGTGCTGTTCGACGAACCGCTTTCCAACCTCGACGCCAAGCTGCGCGCCGAGATGCGTGTGGAGCTGCGCGATCTGCAGCGCCGGCTCGACATCACCTCGGTCTATGTCACGCACGACCAGGAGGAGGCGCTCGCCATCTCCGACCGGGTGATCGTGATGAATGTCGGCTCGATCGAGCAGATCGGCACTCCCGAGGACATCTACAATCGGCCGATGAGCCGTTTCGTCGCCGACTTCGTGGGCTCGGCCAACATCCTGAAGGGCCGGCTGACGGGATCGGACGTCTTCGAAGCCGAAGGGGGAGCCACGCTGCGCGTCAACGGCGCCACCACGGCCCGCGGCGACTCGGGCGAGGTGGCCGTACGCACCGCCTATATCGATCTCGTCGCCCGGCCCGGGGACAATCAGCTCGCGGGAACCGTGCGCCAGCGCATGTTCCATGGCGACTTCGTGCAGTACATCGTCGAATGCGCCTGCGGCCGTCTGATCGTCCGCCGCCCGCCGACCAATCTCCTGGACGAGGGCGCCCCCGTGACGCTCTCCTTTTCGCCCGAGCATACCGTGCTGCTGCGCTCAGGATGACGCAGAAATGTCCGACAGAAAGGTCATGGCATCTCTTCATCAGGCATGGGTGGCGCTGCAGCCCAGGCTAAAGATTTTGGAGCCAGTGCAGTTCTCTTCTGACCATTGGTCCCTCGTTGAGCGCATGCACGAAGATTTCAATGACCGCGAAGTGCATACTCACTTGCCCATGCCTATTGCCCGCTTCCGTGAGGAAGCAAGGAAAGCGATCTACGAACACGCGAAGCAGTTCAACGGTGTCAACACCGTCTATGTCAACGACGCCTGGTTCGTAGAAAAGTTTGTCGCCGGTACTCCCGACACGATGGCGGCCTACGTGCGCCTCTTCAATGACGATGTCGATGAGATGATGGGCGTCCTGATCCCTTCTGCGCGGTATCGCAAAGAGCACTATGCGTATGGCAAATTTACAGTGCCCGAACCGCATGGTCTGCATACCGACCATAGTGCAGAGGATCCGGATGCCGCCGGAGAACCAATCTGCATAGCCCGGATCGAAACTCTGGGTACGCACTATGTTGCCGGCGATTACAGGGCACATGACTCCCAAACGCGAAGCATGCTCAAAGCTTTGAGGTATTGGGTTGCTGTTCCCGAGGGTGAGCCAGAAGCCATTCTCGATGAACTGTTGGAACGGGAGACAATTAAGACCATCCCGGCAAATCTTGTCATGCTGATGGTCGCTGGAAACAGTTCGGACAACGCGCAAATCACACAACATATCGCCGCGAGACCGCCCAATGGCGGACTGCACTCGGCTTTTTTTCAGAGGCAGTATAAGCTCATATAAAAATTTGCGCGTTGGTGCTGGCACCGGTCGCAGCGCGGTACCCGACTCAAATGCCAAGGGCGGCGGCGAGTCGGCGAAACGCCATATCGCTTCCCGGCAGGCCGAAGCGCAGCCAGTGCGGCTCGTGAGCGAAGGCCCGGACATGAATGCCCTGCTGTCCTAATCGCTCGACGATACCGGCTGCGTGCGGATGCCGCGCCAGGCGGAAAAGCGGCGTGCCGCCGAGTAACGTAAATCCCGCCTTCGCAAGCATGGCATCGAGCCGCGAGCTGTCCTCCTTCAACCTTGCCGTCGTCGCGCGGAACCAGGCATCGTCGGCGAGCGCGGCGCGGCCGATCGCGAGCGCCGGGCCAGAGACGGGCCAGGGTCCGAATTCCGTGCGCAGCCGGTCGGCGAGGTCGGGTCGGGCGATGGCAAAGCCCAGCCGCAGGCCCGCGAGTCCATAGGTCTTGCCGAAGGAGCGCAGCACGACCGCGTTCGACGGCAGGTCGCGCGCAAGGCTGGCAGCGGCGGGCAGGAAGTCGACGAAGGCTTCGTCAACGACGAGCATCGCGTGCCGCGTCGCGAGCTCGGCCACAGGCAGCAGCCGGCCGGTGGGATTGTCGGGATTGACGACGATCGCGACGTCATGGCCGTTGGCGCAGGCGAGGTCGCTCACGACCGTCACGTCGTGGCCGTGTCGCCGCCAGCAAACCTCATGCTCCTCGTAGGTAGGCCCGACGATCGCGACCCGGGCCTGCGGCACGAGTCGCGGCAGAAGCTGGATCAACGCCTGCGTGCCCGGCGCCGCGACGATGGTCGCAGGATTGTGGACCTCGAAGCGCCGCGCCGCCGCAATGCGGAGCGCCTGCTCGTCGGCCCGGCCCGGCAGGCGCGACCATGCCTCGGCGGCGACGGCTTCGACGGGATAGGCGGTGGGATTGATGCCGGTCGAGAGGTCGAGCCACGGCTCGGGCGCCTGCGGAAAGCGGCGGCGGGCCAGGTCGAGGTCGCCCCCGTGCACGACTTTTGCGTCTTGTTTCACGTTGGCAACCGCCATGATAGGCACAGGATCATGTTCGTCGGCCTCGCCCTTCTTGCCGCCGCGATCGAGGCGGCTGTCGGCTATCCCGACCGCCTGTTCCGCGCAATCCGCCACCCGGTGACCTGGATCGCGCGGGTCATAACATGGGGCGACCGGACGTGGAATTCGGCCGGCGACTCCGATCTCCAGCAACGCCTGCAGGGCGTGGCGCTGCTTCTGCTGCTGGTGGCGGGCAGCCTGCTGACGGGGCTTCTGATTTCCGCACTCCTCCATCTCGTGTTGCCGGCGATCGTGGCGTTCGTCGTCCTGGCCGTGCTGGCGAGCACGTTGCTGGCGCAGCGCAGCCTCGATTCGCACGTCGCGGCGGTGGCCGAAGCGCTCGAGGGCAAGGGACTGGCGGCGGCCCGCGCGGCGGTGGCGATGATCGTCGGGCGCGATACCAAAGATCTCGACGAGGCGGGCATAAGCCGTGCCGCCATCGAAAGCCTGGCCGAGAGCTTTTCCGACGGCGTGGTCGCGCCGCTTTTGTGGATGGCCGTCGCTGGCCTGCCAGGTGCGCTGGCCTACAAGGCGATCAACACCGCCGACAGCATGATCGGCCACAAGACGCCACGCCATCTTCATTTCGGCTGGGCCGCGGCGCGCGCCGACGATCTCGTGAACCTGCCGGCCTCGCGGCTCGCCGCGCTCTGGCTGGCCCTGGCGGCGCTGCTGCGGCCGGGCCTCTCGGCGCGGCAGGCGTGCATGGCGGCGTGGCAAGACGCGGGGCGGCACGATTCGCCCAATGCCGGTTGGCCGGAAGCGGCCATGGCGGGCGCTCTCGGCGTGCGGCTGATGGGGCCGCGCAGCTACGACGGCGAGCGGGTCGACGGTCCCTGGCTGGGACGCGGCAGGACCATCGCCACGGCGCGCGATATCCGCAGCGCGCTTTCGCTCTATCGAACGGCGTGCGGCCTCCAGATGGCGGTGCTGCTGCTCGTGCTGCTCGCGCTTATCCTGACGATGTGAGGTGCGGGATGCGCGCGAGCGCCAGCAGGCGGTCGCAATCGATGTGCGCCTCGACATGTTCGGCCAGCAGATCGAGCGTCGCCTCGAGGTCGGCTTCGTAGTCGAAGGGCGACGCCATGCCGCCCAGGCGCTGCAGCCAGTAGCGGCGCTGGCGGTCGTCGGTCAGCAGGCCGTGGATGTAGCAGCCGGCGATGCGGCCATCGGCGCTCACGGCTCCCTGATCGTGCCCGTTGTCGAGTCGCAGCAATGGCCGGACGGCACCGGTGGTGCGGCCGACATGCATTTCGTACCCCTTGAACGGCACGCTGCCGGCAGCCGTCTCGCCGGCGACCTCGACCAGCACCTTGCCGCCTTCCAGCACGGTGTCGACCGGCAAGAGGCCCAGTCCCGCCGCCGTGTCGGGCGGACCTTCGATGCCGTGCGGATCGGCGACGCTGCGGCCCAGCATCTGATAGCCGCCGCAAATCCCCAGCACATGACCGCCGCGTCGGACATGCGCTTCGATATCGATGTCCCAGCCGCTGTTCCGGAGCGCTGCGAGATCGGCGATCGTCGCCTTGGAGCCCGGCAGGATGACGAGTGCGGCGTCGCCCGGAAGCGCCTCGCCCGGCCGCACGAAGACGAGGTTCACCGACGGCTCCAGTCGGAGCGGATCGAAGTCGTCGAAATTGGCGATGCGCGGATAGGCAAGGACTGCGATCTTCAGGCCCTGGCCGCGAGGCGCCGTCGGCAGGCCCAGCGCATCCTCGGCCGGCAGGCGGTGCGCGGCGTCGAAATGGGGCACGAGGCCCAGCGCCGGCCAGCCCGTCTTCGCGGCGATGACCTCGAGGCCGTCGCCGAACAGCGAGGGATCGCCGCGGAAGCGGTTGACGATGAAGCCCACGACCGTCGCCGCATCGGCGGGATCGATCACGGCCTTCGTGCCGACCAGGCTGGCGATCACGCCGCCGCGGTCGATGTCGCCCACCAACACGACGGGTACGTCCGCCGCGCGCGCGAAACCCATGTTGGCGATGTCGCCGGTGCGCAGGTTCACTTCCGACGACGAGCCGGCGCCTTCCACCAGCACGAGATCGGCCTCGAGGGCGAGTCTGCCGAAGCTGTCGAGGACGGCGCACAGAAGCCTTGGCTTCATCGCCTGATAGTCGCGCGCTTTGGTGGCACCCGCGACCTTGCCCTGCACCACGACCTGCGCTCCGGTCTCGCTTTGGGGTTTCAGCAGGACCGGGTTCATATGGACCGTTGCCGCTACCCGCGCGGCGCGGGCCTGCAGTGCCTGGGCGCGGCCGATCTCGCCGCCATCGGCCGTCACCGCGGCGTTGTTCGACATGTTCTGCGGCTTGAAGGGCCGGACGCGAAGCCCGCGCCGCGTGAAAGCGCGCGCGAGGCCGGTCACAATCAGCGACTTGCCCACATCCGAGCCCGTGCCCTGGATCATGAGGGCGCGCGCCGCCATCAGAACTCGATGCCCTCCTGCGCCTTCACGCCAGCGGCGAAATGATGCTTCACCGGCGCCATCTCGGTCACGAGATCGGCGGCCTCGACCAGCTCAGGCTTGGCATTGCGGCCCGTGACGACGATGTGCTGATCGGTGCGCCGGGCCTGCAGCGCCGCCACGACCTCCTTCACGTCGAGATGGTCGTATCGCAGCGTGATATTGAGCTCGTCGAGCACGATCAGCCGGATCGACGGATCGGCCATCAGCTTCCGCGCCGCGGCCCATGCCCGTTTTGCCGCGTCGATGTCGCGGGCGCGGTCCTGTGTCTCCCAGGTGAAGCCCTCGCCCAGAGTATGCCATTCCACCTGATCGCCGAACCGCTCGATCGCGGTGCGCTCGCCCGACTGCCACATCCCCTTGCCGAACTGCACCACGCCGCAGCGGAAGCCGCGGCCAAGCGCGCGCAGCATCAGGCCGAATGCCGCCGTCGACTTGCCCTTGCCCTTGCCGGTATGCACGATCAACAGGCCCTTTTCGATCGTCTTGCCGGCCACCTCGGCATCCTGGACCGCCTTGCGGTGAGCCATTTTGGCCTTGTGCCGCGTCTCTTCGTCGTTTGCCGTCGTCATGCGGCCAAAATGGACGGCAAAGCCCTTGTCAGCAAGCCGGCCGGCCCTTATCAAGCGGGGCGACGGTTCCCCACGGGGATCAAAAGGGAACGTGGTGAAGGGCGTCGACGCCCCAATCCGCGGCTGCCCCCGCAACTGTCATCGGCTAGCCAAAGGCCTGCATACCACTGGGAAACCGGGAAGGTGGCCTGCGGCGAAGATCCGAGAGCCAGGATACCTGCCGTCGCTTTCTGCATTCGGATCGCCGGAGGGGCGGTCGAGGAGGATGACATGGCAAGCACGTCCATACCGGTAGCCGGATCGACCGAACGACAGGAAACCCTCAGGGCGGCCCTGGTCGCTGCTGTGCTGGGCACGGTGTTGGTGTTCCTTGCCGGCTTCGCCCAGCCCCAACTGCTCCACAACGCGGCACACGACGCGCGGCACAGCTTGAGCTTCCCCTGCCATTGAGGCTGCCGGAGTGCTTGCAAGGATTTTGTCGGTGGGCCTTCTCGCCGGCCTCGTGGCGGGGCTGCTGGTCGCCGCCCTTCAGCAGGTGACGACGACACCGCTGATCGTCGCCGCGGAAGTCTTCGAGACGGGGCACGGCGCTCATGCGCACGGGGGGCATGACGAAGGCTGGAAGCCTGCCGACGGGCTTCCGCGTCTTTTTTACACATCGCTCGCGACCGTCGTGACCGCCGTCGGCTTCGCCCTCCTGCTGGTCGCGGCGATGGCTGCGGTCGGCGAGCAGATCGACGAACGCCGTGCCCTGGCGTGGGCCGCCGCCGGCTTCGTCGCCTTCGGGCTTGCCCCTGCCGCCGGTCTGGCGCCGGAATTGCCCGGAAGTGCCGCCGGAGATCTCGTCGCCCGGCAGGTCTGGTGGGTCGGGACGGCCTGCGCCACGGCGGTCGCCATCTGGATGTTCCTCAAGACGGACAGGGCTTTCCTGCGTGTCGTGGCGCTGGCCGTGCTGCTGACGCCTCACCTCATCGGCGCGCCGCGGCCGCACGACCTCGAGAGCAGCGTGCCGCCCGAAATCGCAGCCCGGTTCGCGGCGCTGTCGCTGGCGGTCCAGGCGTCCCTCTGGTTGCTCATCGGAGTCACGGTCGGCCTGCTGTGGCCGAGGCTCGCGCGCCGGCCGGCGCCTTGACGCCATGCCTCGACGCGAAGCCGGCTCCATGAGCGTGCCTGGCGTCACGGTGTTCGTCTGCGGTCCCGTTGCCCGTGTTTCGCCTGTTCCTCATCCGGAGTCCGTAGAACAATGACCTCGTTCGCCAAGGTGCCGTGCACCATCGTCACGGGCTTTCTCGGGGCCGGGAAGACCACGCTCGTGCGCCATGTTCTGGAGAATGCCCACGGCCGGCGGCTGGCGGTGATCGTCAACGAGTTCGGCGACGTCGGCATCGATGGCGAGATCCTGAAGAGCTGCGGCGTCGAGAGCTGCCCGGAGGATGCGATCGTCGAGCTCGCGAACGGCTGCCTCTGCTGCACCGTCGCCGACGACTTCGTGCCGGCCCTGAAAGGCCTGCTCGACCGTCCCTCGCCGCCCGATCACATCGTGATCGAGACGTCGGGTCTCGCTCTTCCCAAGCCGCTGGTCAAGGCCTTCAACTGGCCGGAGATCGCCTCGCGCGTCACCGTCGACGGCGTCGTGACGGTGGTGGACGGGGCGGCCGTCGCGGCGGGCCGCTTCGCCGACGACCCCGACGCCATCGCCCGGCAACGCGCCAACGACCGATCGCTCGATCACGACAATCCGCTCGAGGAAGTGTTCGAGGACCAGCTTCTCTGCGCCGACCTCGTGATTCTGAACAAGGCCGACCTGATGTCCGTCGAACAGCGTCAGGCCGTCGTCGGCGAAATCGGCAAGACGCTGCCGCGGGCGGTGAAGGTCGTCGAGGCCGAGAACGGCCGGGTGCCGGTCGCCGTGCTGCTGGGTCTTGGAGCCGGTGCTGAAGCCGATCTCGCCCGCCGCCCGTCGCATCATGACGCCGAGGGCGAGCACGACCATGACGACTTCGACACCTTCATCATCGACCTGCCCTCGTTCGACGGACCACAGGTCCTGATCGAGCGCCTGAGGAAGGTGGCGATGGCGCACGACATCCTGCGGGTGAAGGGGTTCGTCGACATCGACGGCAAGCCGATGCGGCTTCTGGTGCAGGGTGTGGGCGCCCGGTTCCAGCATCAGTTCGACCGCCGCTGGGCTGCCGGGGAAGCACGGCAGGGACGCCTCGTCGTGATCGGCGAGCGGGGTCTCGACAGGGCGGCGATCGAGGCGCTGGTCGCAGGCTGACGGGAAACAAGGCATGCACGTCCTCGCGACACAGCTTGCGACCCTCGACGAAGCCGACGTCGCAATCGATCTCGGCCAGTCGCCGGCCGAAGTCGTCGTGCTGTCCTTTTCCGACAGCGATCTCTCCGCCTTGGCCGCAGCGTGGCAGCAGGAGCCGGAGTCGCTCCCGACCCTTCGGCTGGCGAATCTCAAGCGGCTGTGTCATCCCATGTCGGTCGATCTCTATGTCGAGAAGGTCGTGGCCAGAGCGCGCGCGGTGATTGTGCGCTGCCTGGGTGGGCTCGACTACTGGCGCTACGGGCTGGAGCATGTCGCCGACGCCGCGCGCGAAAACGGTATCTTGCTCGCGGCGCTGCCCGGTGACGATCGGGCCGATCCGCGGCTCGCGTCGATGTCGACCTTGCCTGCCGACAGGCTTGCGGTGCTCGATCGCTTTTTCCGCGAGGGCGGTCCCGACAATCTGCGGCAGGCTCTGCGCTGCGTCGGATCGATGCTGGGCCGCGACATGGACTGGTCGCCGCCGGTGCCGGTCGGGCCGATCACCGTTCTCGGCAACAGGGAGGACGATCGCCCGGCAGCGCTGATCGTCTTCTATCGGGCGAATCTGCTGGCGGGCGACATGGCGCCGGTCACGGCGTTGATGGAGGCGCTCGATCGCCAGGGTCTTGCGCCGCTTGCGATCGCTGTCGGCAGCCTCAAGGACCGAGCCATCGAAGCCGAGCTGGCGCGGCTGATCGAGACGCGGCGACCGGCGGTCATCCTCAACACGACGGCCTTCTCGGCATTGCGCGAGGACGACACGACCGTGCTCGACGCCGCCGACGTGCCGGTGCTGCAGGTCGTGCTGTCGGGCAGCGCCAGGGCGGCGTGGCGCGAATCGGGACGTGGACTCTCGCCGGCCGATCTTGCGATGAACGTGGTGCTGCCCGAGCTCGACGGCCGGCTTTTGACGCGTGCGGTCTCCTTCAAGGCCGAGGCACCCATCGATCCGCGTCTCGAATTCGCCGCGATCCGGCACGCGCCCGAACCGGACCGCATCGACTATGTCGCCCGGCTCGCGGCTGCCTGGACAAGGCTGCAACGCATGCCGCGTGGCGAGCGCAGGGTCGCGCTCGTATTGTCGGACTATCCGGCGCGCGGCGGACGAACCGGCTACGCGGTCGGCCTCGATACCGCGGCCAGTGCCGACGAGATCTTGCGACTCCTGGAGCAGGAAGGATACGGAACGTGCCTTCCGGCTGGCGGCGTCGCCGCGTTTCTGCGCGCTCCATCGCAGCACATCGAGATCTCGCTCGGCTTCTACACGAGGTGGCTCGCGACCTTGCCGGAAAGTCTGCGGACGGCACTGCGCGAGGCCTGGGGCGAGCCGGCAGAGGACTTCCGGCTGCCTGTCCTGCGCTGCGGCGAGGTGCTGGTTCTGCTGCAGCCGGATCGCGGCAGCGCGGGCGATCGCAAGTCGGGATATCACGACACCGGCTGCCCGCCGAGCCACGCCTATATTGCGCTCTACGCCTGGCTGCGCGAGATCGGGAACATCGATGCCCTTGTGCATCTCGGCACGCACGGCACGCTCGAATGGCTGCCGGGCAAGGCGCTGGCGCTTTCGGGGGAATGCTGGCCGGAAGCCGTGCTGGGGCCGATGCCGGTGATCTATCCCTTCATCGTCAACAATCCCGGCGAGGCGGTGCAGGCCAAGCGCCGCCTGGCGGCCGTCACCATCGGCCATCTCACACCGCCACTCGGCACGGCCGGCCTGCACGGCGCACTGGCCGAGATGGAAGGCATCATCGAGGAATATGCGGCGGCCGACGGCCTCGATCGCCGGCGCCTGCGCCATCTCGAGGAGGAGATCGTGGAGCGCGCCTGGAGTAACGGCCTCGCGGCCGATTGTGGCCTGGTGCGCGGCGAGCCGGCGCGGGCCGCCATCGCCAAGCTCGACGCGCAGCTTTGCGACATCAAGGAGCTCAGCATCCGCGACGGCCTGCACATCTTCGGACGGGCGCCCGATGCGGAAGCGGCCGCCGCATTGTCGCAAGCGATCAAGGTGCCCGAAGCAATGTTGCAGGACTGTGCCGCAACGGAGCGACGCGGCCTGCTGGCGGCGCTCGATGGCCGCCGCGTGGCGCCGGGGCCGGCGGGCGCGCCGACCCGCGGCCGCGCCGACGTCCTGCCGACCGGCCGCAACCTCACCTCGATCGATCCGCGCGCGATCCCGACACGGACGGCCGCCGCCATCGGCATGCGTGCGGCCGACGAGGTCGTGCGTCGCTACCTGCAGGATCATGGCGACTATCCGCGCGCACTGATGATCGATCTCTGGGCCTCGGCCTCGCTGCGCACCGGCGGTGACGATCTCGCCCAGGCGCTGGCCTATCTCGGCGTGCGTCCGACTTGGGACAGGAACTCGAGCCGTGTGATCGGCATCGAGGTGATGCCGCTGGCCGCCCTCGACCGCCCGCGCATCGACGTCACGCTGCGCATCTCGGGGCTGTTCCGCGACATCTTCGAGACGCAGATCGCGCTGTTCGACATGGCGGTCCAGCGCGTCGCCGCGCTGGACGAGGAGGCAGCGGACAATCCGCTGGCCGAGGCGCGGCGCAACGGAGCCGATCTCGCCCGCGTGTTCGGCGCGGCGCCCGGCGACTATGGCGCACGCGCAGGCGACCTCGCGCTCGACGGCAACTGGCAGACACGCGAGGAGCTGGGGACGGCCTACCTTTCGGCCGTTACCCATGCCTATGGCGGGCCCCGGTCGATGCGCGAGGCAGGCGACGATTTTCGTGGTCGCGTGGCCGCCGCTGACCTTCTCGTTCATCCGCAGGACGATCGCGAGCGCGACCTCCTCGATGGCGACGGCGTCGCCGACTTCGCCGGAGGTTTCGCGGCGGCGGCGGCGCTGCTCGACAATGCGCCGGAGCTCTACCACCTCGATACGAGTCGTCCGGAAGCACCGAAGGCGCGACGGCTTGCCGAGGAGATCGCCCGCGTGGTGCGTGGCCGGCTCACCAATCCGCGCTGGATCGCCGGCATGCTGGCGCATGGCCATCGCGGCGTCGCCGAGATCGCGCAGGGCGTCGATGCGCTCTATGCCTTCGCGGCGACCGCGCGGGCGGTGCCGGCGCATCTGTTCGACGCAACGCATGTAGCCCTGATCGCCGACGAGAATGTCCTGACGGCCATGCTCGACAGGAATCCGGCGGCCACGGCCGCCATCGCGCTCCGCCTGAAGGACGCCCTCGCACGTGGCTTGTGGGTGACGCGCCGCAATTCCGTCGAGGAAGAGCTCAAGCGCGTGCCGGGGAGCAGATCGTGAGCCTGGCCGCGACCATCGAGATCAAAGGATGGTGCCCGGGGGCGCTGCGGCCGATGGAAAGCGGCGACGGGCTCCTCGTGCGGGTGAAACCCTGGGCCAGCGCGCTGACGCTCGCCCAGGCCGGCGGCCTCGCGGCGATCGCGGAGCGCCTGGGCAACGGGCATATCGACCTCACGCGGCGCGCCAATCTGCAGCTTCGCGGTGTCGCGGCGCAGTCGCTGCCGGAGCTTCATCGTGCCCTCGGCCAGCTCGGCCTGCTCGACCCCGACGCCGAGATCGAGGCGGCGCGCAACATCATGGTCGGACCATTGGCCGGTGCCGAAGGGCGCGCCATCGCAGCCGCGTTGACCGAGGCCCTTTCGGCCGACCGCCGGCTCGCCGCCGGACTGCCGGCCAAGTTCGGCTGGCTGGTCGACGCACCCGGACCGCTGTCCATCATCGGCGAACGGGCGGATGTCGCCCTCTGCCTTCTGCCGGAGGGCGTGGCCCTGCGTGTCGCCGGCCGATGGCTGGGCCTTGCCAGTCGCGACCAGATCGTCTCGTGCCTGCTTGCGGCGTCTCGGACCTGTCTCGACGGCCGGCCGATGCCATCGCTTGCCGGGATGGATTCCGTTCCGGTTCCTGGTCGGCAGAGGTTGGGCCGGATCGGCGATGCCTTTGGAATCGCCGCGCCCTTCGGCCGGCTCGAAGCCGGCCAGCTGCAGGGGCTCGTCGCCCTTGCCGCCAAGGCCGGCGCCTCGGAACTGCGCCTGTCGCCGTGGCGCGCCGTCTATCTCGATGCCGAGATCGAGGGCGCAAGTGCGCTTGGCCTGATCGAGGATGGCGAGGATCCCCTGCTGCGCATCGATGCCTGCCCCGGAAGTCCAGCCTGCCGCGCGGCGAGCGTCGATGCGCGCCGTGACGCACGGCGGCTCGCGGCGTGGGGATTTGCCGGCACTCTTCACGTCTCCGGGTGCGCCAAGGGATGCGCGCGCTCGGCGCCGGCCGACCTGGTGCTGGTGGGCGGCGACGGTCGCTACGGGATTGTGCGCAATGGAACGGCCCGCGACAGGGCGCAGCGCACCGTCGAGCCCGGCGAGCTGGCGACGGTGCTGCGTGGCTGAGCGACCCTATATTCGCGACGGCGCCGAGATTTATCGGCGGTCCTTCGCCATCATCCGCGCCGAAGCGGATCTGGCGCGCTTCGCGCCGGCCGAGGAGCGCGTCGCCGTGCGCCTCATCCATGCCTGCGGCATGGTCGAGATCGCACGCGAGATCGTCATGTCGCCGACCTTTGCCGACAACGCACGCTGGGCGCTGATGGGCGGCGCGCCGATCCTCTGCGATTCGAAGATGGTCGCCAACGGCGTCACCCGGGCCCGCCTGCCGGCGGCCAACGATGTGGTCTGCACGCTCGACGATCCTGCCGTTCCCGAGCTTGCGCGCAAGATCGGCAACACGCGCAGCGCGGCGGCGATGGAGCTGTGGCGCGACAGGCTGGGTGGCGCCGTGGTCACGATCGGCAACGCACCGACGGCGCTCTTCCGCCTGCTCGAGATGCTCGACGAAGGCGTGCCGCCGCCCGCCGCCGTGATCGGCCTGCCGGTGGGATTCGTCGGCGCCCGGGAATCGAAGGAGATGCTGGCGGCGGACCGCCGTGTGCCCTTCCTGATCGTGAGGGGTCGCAAGGGCGGCAGCGCCATGGCCGCCGCCGCGCTCAACGCGCTCGCGAGCGACGTCGAATGACGAGCCTCGAGAGCCTTGCCGGCACGGCCCGGGGCGGCACGCTCTACGGCATCGGCGTCGGGCCGGGCGATGTCCGCTACCTCACGCTGCGGGCCGCGGGCCTGGTGCGCTCGGTCGATGTCGTGGCGTTCTTCGCCAAGCGTGGCCTGGAGGGCAATGCGCGTCGGATCGCCTCGCCCCTGCTCGCGGCCGGCCGGCCGGAACTGCGATGCGAATATCCAGTGACCGATGAAATCCCGGCCGAGCATCCGGAGTACCGGGAAAAGATCGGCCGCTTCTATTGCGAGACGGCCGCCGCGCTCGCGGCGCTGTTGAGCGAGGGCAAGTCGGTCGGGCTGCTGGCCGAAGGCGATCCCTTCTTCTATGGCTCGTTCATGCACATGTGGCGTCGCCTCTCGCCCGAGTTCCCGATCGAGGTGGTGCCGGGCGTCACGGGCATGTCGGGCTGCTGGACCCGCGCCAACCTGCCGATCACCTGGGGCAACGATACGCTTGCGGTCCTGCCGGGGACGCTTGACGAGGCGCAGCTCGTAGATCGGCTGCGCAGCACCGATGCCGCGGTTATCATGAAGGTGGGCCGTCATCTCGACAAAGTGCGGCGTGCCGTCGGGGCGGCCGGGCTCCTGCAGCGCGCGGTCTATGTCGAGCGCGGCACCATGCATGACGAGCGCGTCGTGCCGCTCGCCCAATGCCGCGAAGCCCAAGGTGCCTATTTCGCGATGGTGCTGATTCCCGGCGAGGGGCGGCGGCTGTGACGGGCTCGCTGGTCATCGTCGGCACAGGGCCCGGCAAGCCGGAGCTGATGACGCCGGCGGCCGGGTCGGCGCTTGCCAGGGCGACCGATCTCGTCGGCTACGCAGCTTATCTCGACCGCGTGCCGGCGCGGCACGGTCAGCGCCGGCACGCCTCGGACAATCGCGTCGAGCTCGAACGCGCGCGTCATGCCTTGATGCTCGCCGCGTCCGGCCGAGATGTCGCGGTCGTGTCGGGTGGCGACCCCGGCGTGTTCGCCATGGCGGCCGCGATCTTCGAGGCGGTCGAGGCTGGTGATCAGGCATGGCGGTCGCTCGACATCCGCGTCGAGCCGGGGGTGACGGCGATGCTGGCGGCGGCGGCGGAGGTCGGCGCCCCGCTCGGCGGCGATTTCTGTGCAATCTCGCTGTCCGACAACCTGAAATCGTGGGCGACCATCGAGCGACGGCTGAAGGCGGCGGCCGAGGCCGATTTCGTGATCGCTCTCTACAATCCGGCCTCCCGGGCGCGGCCGCATCAGCTTGGGCAGGCCTTCGCGCTGTTGCGCACCTTGAAGGCGGCAACGACACCGGTGCTGTTCGTGCGCGCGGCAGGCACGAGCGAAGCGAAGGTCATCGCCTCGGATCTCGCGGAAGCCAATGCATCGGTTGCCGACATGCGCACGCTGGTTATCGTGGGCGCCAGCACGACGCGCTGCGTCGGTCGCTGGATCTATACGCCGCGCAGCGAGCGCGAAGCGGCGTCATGAAAATGCCGCTCCAGCCACGCGACCGCCTCGGCGGCACTTCCAACGATATGGCCGCGGGGCTTGTGCGGGCGCTCGATCATGATCACGGGCAGGCCGAGGGCGCGGGCGGCCTCGATCTTGGCATAGGTCGCCGTGCCGCCGGCATTCTTGGAGACGAGAATCTCGATCCGTTCGTTCTTCAGCAGGCGCTCCTCGGCATCCCGGTCGAACGGCCCGCGTGCCTGCAGGATTCGCAGATCGGGCGGCAAGCCTGCCGGACTGGGCGGCTCGATCACGCGGGCGAGATAGTGGTGCTGCGGCGCGGCGGCGAACGCCGCGAGTTCCTGGCGGCCGAGGCCCAGGAACACCCGGCTCGGCCTGGATCCCAGAGCCAGGGCAGCCGCGGTCGCCGTCGAAACGGCCTGCCAGCGGTCGCCGGCGTGCCGCGTCCAGGGCGTGCGCACCAACGATGCGAGGGTCACGCCAGCGCGCGAGCAGGCGGCAACGGCATGGGCCGACATCTGGTCGGCATAGGGATGCGTGGCGTCGATCACGGCCTCGATGGCCTGCCCGCGGAGAAAATGCACGAGCCCGTCGACCCCGCCGAAGCCGCCGATGCGTGTGGCGATCGGCTGGGGCTTCGGCGTCGAGGTGCGGCCGGCCAGCGACAGGGTCGCCTCGAACCGCGCATCGCCGGCCAGCAGGCGCGCGAGAGCGGACGCTTCCGTCGTGCCGCCCAGGATCAGGATGCGAAGAGCTGTGGCCATGGCCGCTGAGCGCGCAACCTGCCCGCCGAGACCATGGCTGTCCATCATCGGCATCGGCGAGGATGGCGTCGCGGGCCTGTCGCCGGTGGCGCAGCGGCTCGTCTCCGGGGCCGAGCTGGTGGTGGGCGGCAAACGCCACCTCGCGCTGGCCGACAGCCTGATCCAGGGCCGTCGGCTCCCTTGGCCGAGTCCCATCGGCATGGCGTTGCCGGAGATCGAGAACCATCGTGGAAGGCCGGTGGCGGTCCTGGCGAGCGGCGATCCGTTCCACTACGGCGTCGGCGACATGCTGATGCGCGTTCTGCAGCCGGGCGAGATGGTCTGCCTGCCGCAGCCGTCGGCCTTCAGCCTGGCGGCGAGCCGGCTCGGATGGTCGCAGCAGGAGGTCTCGCTCGCCAGCCTGCACGGCCGTGCCCTGGAAGGGATCGTGCGCTGCCTGCAGCCCGGCGCGCGGATCCTTGCCTTGTCATGGGACGGCACCACGCCGGCCAGGCTTGCGCAGTTCCTCGCCAGGCGCGGCATGGGCGGCTCGACGCTGACCGTTCTCGAGCATCTCGGCGGACCGAAGGAGCGGGTGCGTGACACGAAAGCAGAATCGTTCGATCTCGGCGACATCGCGGCCCTCAACACCGTCGCGCTCGAAGTGTCCGCTTCGCCCGACGCGGTGACCATTCCGTTGTCTCCCGGTCTCGACGACGCGCTGTTCGAGCACGATGGTCAGCTCACCAAGCGCGAGGTGCGCGCAATCACGCTGTCGGCCCTGGCGCCGCGCCAGGGCGAGCTTCTGTGGGATGTCGGCCTTGGCGCCGGCTCGATTGCCATTGAATGGCTGCTGCGCCATCCGTCCATGCGAGCAATCGGCATCGAGGCTGACGCGGCGCGGGCGGCACGCGCTGCCCGGAATGCGGCGACGCTCGGCACGCCGGACCTCAGGATCGTGCAGGGCCGCGCGCCGGAGGCACTGGCCGACTTGTCGAGTCCGGATGCGGTGTTCATCGGCGGTGGTCTCTCCGATGTTCGCGTTTTCGATGCGGCATGGGGAGCGCTGAGGCCCGGCGGACGATTGGTGGCCAATGCCGTCTCGCTCGCGACCGAGGCGCGGCTGATCGAGCTCTTCGGGCGCCACGGCGGCGAGCTGGTACGTCTCGAAGTGGCACGCGCAGGCGGGGCGGGCGGGGGCAAGGCTTTCCTCTGGCGCCCCGCCGCGCCGGTCGTCCAATGGCGCGTGAGCAAGCCATGATCGTGGCCGGTGTCGGCGGTCGCAGCGGCGTTTCGGCCGACGAGATCGAGCAGGTGGTGCGCATGGCGCTCGATATGTTCGAACTGCCCGCTGCGCGACTCAGTGCCTTTGCGACCGAGTCGGCGAAGGCAGCGGATCCTGCCTTCGTCGAAGCCGCCCGGCGAATCTCGGTGCCCCTGCGCGCCTGCACGCTCGACGAACTCGACCGCGTGGCGGGCCGGGTGCTCACGCCCTCGAAGCTGGTGCTGGAGACCAAGGGCGTGCCCTCGATCGCCGAAGCATCGGCCCTGGTGGTCGCCGGCCGGAACGCGCGTCTTCTCGGCACACGCGTGGCAACGGCGTGCGCGACCTGCGCGATCGCCATCGGAGACGGCCGATGACGGTCCATTTCATCGGCGCCGGGCCGGGCGCGCCCGACCTCATCACGGTTCGCGGCCGCGACCTGATCGGCCGCTGCCCGGTCTGCCTCTACGCCGGCTCGCTCGTGCCGAAAGCGCTGCTCGAGCATTGTCCAGCCGGCGCCCGCATCGTCGATACCGCACCCCTGTCGCTCGACGAGATCGTCGCCGAGTGCCGGCGGGCCAACGATGCACGCCAGGACGTGGCGCGGCTGCATTCGGGCGATCTCTCGGTGTGGAGCGCGCTCGGCGAGCAGGTTCGGCGGCTCGCGGCCGAGGGCATCCCCCATACGGTGACGCCGGGCGTGCCGTCGTTCGCCGCCGCCGCCGCTGCGCTGGGCCGCGAGCTCACCCTGCCCGGGCTCGCGCAGACAGTCGTGCTGACCCGCACCTCGGGGCGCGCCTCGGCCATGCCGGCCGGCGAGGACCTCAGGGCCTTCGCCGCCACCGGAGCGACGCTCGCGATTCATCTTTCCATCCATGTGCTCGACAAGGTCGTGGCCGACCTGCTGCCGTTCTACGGCACCGATTGCCCGGTGGCGGTGGTCTACCGTGCAAGCTGGCCGGACGAGCGCATCGTGAGCGGCACGCTCGGCACGATCGCGCCCGAAGTCGCCAAAAGCCCGATGGAGCGCACAGCGCTGATCCTGGTCGGCAAGGTCCTGTCGGCGCAGGATTTCCGCGACAGCGCGCTCTATGACGCGGCCTATCAGCGACGGTTCCGCGGCAGGGGCGCATGAGCCTGCCGGGCTTTCCTCCCATGCCCGACTTCTTGCCGGGCGAGGTATGGCTGGCGGGTGCCGGTCCCGGCGATCCGAGGCTGCTGACTTTGCTTGCCCTGCATGCGCTCGCCACGGCGGACGATATCGTCCACGACGCGCTGGTCGATCCACGGGCGCTTGCCCTGAAGCGCGCCGAGGCCGAGTTGATTTCCGCGGGCAAGCGCGGTGGCCGGCCTTCGCCGAACCAGCGCGACATCAACGAGATCCTGATCGAGCGCGCCAGGCTCGGTCGCCGTGTGCTGCGGCTGAAGGGCGGCGATCCCTTCGTGTTCGGCCGTGGCTGGGACGAGGCCTTGGCCCTGACGGCCGCGGGCATTCGCTTTCGTGTCATTCCGGGTATCACGGCAGGCTTGGCCGCGACCGCGCTCGCCGGCATTCCGGCAACGACGCGCGAGACCAACCATGCCGTCGTGCTGGCTGCCGGCCATCGCGCTGACGGCAGCTCGACGACCGACTGGGCGGCGCTGGCAAGGCTCGGCCAGCCGATCATTCTCTACATGCCGATGAGCCAACTGCCGGACATCGTGGCGGCGCTTCAGCAGGGCGGCCTGGCGAAGGAGACGCCGGCGGCGCTGCTTCAGTCGGCGACGACCGACAGTGAGCGGGTGGTGGAGAGCACACTCGGCGCCCTGCTGGACGACGCCCGCAGGAACGGCATCGGCTCGCCGGCCATCCTGGTGATCGGCAGCGTGGTCGGCCTGCGACGGCAGCTCCTGCCCCGTCTCGCCGGCTGGCAATGACGCCCGGCCTGGTCGTTGCGGGCGTGCGCTCCGGTTCGGGCAAGACGACCGTGACCCTGGGCCTGATGCGGGCGCTCGGCCGACGCGGACGCGCCGTGCAGCCGTTCAAGTGCGGCCCCGACTATATCGATCCTGCATTCCATGCCGTCGCGGCAGGCCGACCGAGCTTCAACCTCGATACCTGGGCGATGACGCCGGCACGGGTGGCCGACCTCGTTGCGCGCCATCCCGCGGACATCGCCATCGCCGAGGGCGTGATGGGCCTGTTCGACGGCGTCGCGGGCCGCGGCGCCACGGCCGATCTCGCGGCCCTGCTGGGATGGCCGGTCGTGCTGGTGCTCGACGTGAAGGGCCAGACCGAGACCGCGGCCGCGATCGCGGCCGGCTGCGCGGCCTATCGCAAGGACGTGGCGGTCGCGGGCGTCATCCTCAATCGCGTCGCCGGCGCACGCCATCTTGCCTTGATCGAGCCGGCCCTGGCGCGGACGAGGCTTGCGCTGTTCGGCATGCTGGGTGACGACGCCGGGCTGGCTCTGCCCGCGCGGCATCTCGGTCTCGTGCAGGCGGCCGAGACGGCCGATCTCGAGGACCGCCTCGACGCCCTGGCCGACGCGGTTTCGGCCTCGGTCGACATCTCGGCCATCGAGCGGAGCGCCCGCAAGGCGCTGCCGCCCGCCACGAGCCCGATGCCCATCGCGCCGCCCGGCCAGCGCATTGCGCTGGCCTCCGACCGCGCCTTCTCCTTCATCTATCCGCACCTTCTCGAGCAATGGCGCTCGGCCGGGGCGGAGATCCGGTCCTTCTCGCCGCTCGCCGACGAGGCGCCGGCGGCCGACAGCGATGCAGTCTGGCTGCCCGGCGGCTATCCCGAGCTGCATGCCGGTGCGCTTGCCGAGGCACGGCGATTCCGGAACGGCTTGCACGATCTGGCCGCGCGCGCCGTGCCGATCCATGGCGAATGCGGCGGCTACATGGTGCTGGGGCAGGGGATCGTCGATGCCGCCGGTGATCGGCATGCCATGGCGGGCCTGCTTCGGCTCGAGACGTCGTTCGCCGACCGTCGCCTGCATCTCGGCTACCGCCAGGCCCGGCTGCGAAGCGACTGCGCGCTCGGCCGGCGGGGAACCGAGGTGCTGGGCCACGAGTTCCACTATGCCTCCACCATCGCGGCGGGCGACGAGCCTCTGGTCGACTGCCGGGATGCCTATGGAATGCCGGTGGCCGAGGCGGGCGCGCGCCGCGGCTCGGTGAGCGGTACCTTCTTCCACTTTCTCAGCACGGGGTCGCCATGAGCACGATCAAGCCGGCGCCGCCGGGACACCTGCCGTTCGATGCGACCTTCCGCACGACGTTGCGCGATCTCGTGCTCTGGCGGCGCGACGTGCGCCGCTTCCGCCGCGATCCCGTGCCGGAAAGGTTGATCGACGATCTGATCGAACTCGCCACCCATGCGCCGTCGGTCGGCTTCAGCCAGCCCTGGCGGTTCGTGAAGGTGAGGTCGGCGCAGCGCCGGCAGTTCGTGTGGGAAAGCTTTGCGGCCGCCAACGCCCGAGCTCTCGAAGGCTACGACGGCGCGCAGCGCGCGACCTATGACAGTCTGAAGCTTGCCGGCCTGAAGGAGGCGCCCGTCCATCTTGCCGTCTTCGCCGACGAGTCGACGGCCAAGGGCGCCGGTCTTGGTCGCCAGACCATGCCCGAGACGCTGCGCTATTCCGTGGTGGCTGCCGTGCAGACGCTGTGGCTCGCCGCGCGTGCCGAGGGGCTCGGCGTGGGCTGGGTGTCGATCCTCGATCCTGAGACGGTGACGCGGGCGCTCGACGTGCCGGAAGGATGGACGCTGGTGGCTTATCTCGACATGGGCTGGCCGGCTGAGGAGCATCTCGATCCCGAGCTCGAGCGCCACCACTGGGAAGCTCGGCAGTACGCCGGCGATCTCGTGTTCGAGCGCTGATCGTGATTGCCGCCGTGGCGGAGTCTACACGCTAACGCGCCGACTCGGTGTCGTAGAGCTCGACGTGCGGCGTGCGCACGGCGCGCATGGTCATGCCCAGGGCGCGAAGACCGAGGTAACCGGCGCAGAACGCAGCGCCGGCGGCGACGTGTTGGGCATCGACCACCGCGTCCTCCAGGAGGGCACTGGCGAAGTCGATCATCGCCAGCACGACCAGCCCGAAGCCGACGATCAGCCCGTCGACCGTGCGCGGCACGCGGACGAGGCCCCACCTCTGGTCCGACGCCACCGTCATCAGCCAGCCACGCGTGCGTCCGATGACGCCGCCAAGGACCGCGGCGACCGCCCACTCGACGTCGTGCGCGACGGTGGCGTTGAAGATGCCGGCCAGCAGCACGAGCGCGACGACGGCGGCAAGGCATGGCGGCACTGCAAGCCGCCACAGCTTCACGACGCCCCCCGACGATTGCGAGCCGATCGTCCAGAGGCAGACGATGGCGGCCGCGACGGTGAGAAAATTCGAGAGGCTGACGGGTGCAGTCATGGCTCGAGGCCCGGATCAAAAATTAAAGAACGCCCACGCGGCTAATATTCGCCTCGGCACCCATCATGCCAACGGCGAAATTGACGCTTCACCTGCCTTGTTCGAAGGGCTCTGTTGCATCATCGTTGCGCACCGTGTGCGTCTTTCGATTCAGTCCTTGAGCAGTGCCGGTTCGAGCGCAGGACGTCCACGAATCATATCTGCTGCTTTTTCGGCGATCATCAGGACGGAAGCGTTGAGATTCGCCGACGGCATCGTCGGCATGATCGACGCATCGACCACGCGCAGTCCCTCGATGCCGCGCAGCCGGAGCTGGTCGTCGACCACGGCGGTCGGGTCGGTATGGGGCGCCATACGGCAGGTGCCCATCAGATGGAATGTCGTCGTGCCTCGCTGCTTGGCGGCAGCCAGCAGGTCGGCGTCGGATTGCGCCTGGGGTCCGGGAAACTCCTCACGATCGTAATACTTGCTGAGCGGCCGGGAGGCGAGCAGCCGGCGCGCCAGCTTCATGCCGGCGAGCAGCACCCGCCGGTCGCTCTCGACGGCGAGGTAGTTGGGCTGGATGACCGGATGATCGAACGGATCGGCTGACTTTGCGCGGACATGGCCGGTGCTGTCCGGCCGCTGCTGCCATGACGCGATCGTCATGCCGGGAAAGTCGTCGAGCCTCGATTGCACGCCTTCCTTGTAGCTTGCCGGCGTGAAGGTGAGCTGCAGGTCGTAGTTGTCGAGGCGCTCGTCGGACTTCCAGAAGACGTAGATCAGCGTCGGATTGAGGGCGAGGATACCCTTGCGCGTAAGCGCATACTTCATGATCTCGCGGGCAAGCTTCAGCCCGTGCGACTTCTCGTTGATGCTCTCGGCGTTCTTCACACGGGCGACGAAACGCGGAGCATAGTGATCGCGCAGATTCTCGCCCACGCCGGCCAGGTCATGCTGCACGGGAATGCCGAGCGATTGCAGCAGCGGCGCCGGTCCGATACCGGAAAGCTGCAGGAGCTGCGGCGAATTGACCGCACCGCCGCTCAGGATCACCTCGCGGCGGGCGCGGACCTCGACGTGCGGTCCGTTTCGCCCGCCCTTGCGATAGCGCACGCCGACCGCTTTCTTGCCTTCCAGCACGATGGCGGTCGCATGGGCGTGGGTGCGCACGGTGAGGTTGGGCCGCTTCATCGCGGGATGGAGGTAGCCGCGGGCAGCGCTGATGCGGCGGCCGTTGCGGATGATGCGCTGGACGTAGCTCACGCCGGCCTGTTGCGTGCCGTTGTAATCGAGGTTGCGCGGGATGCCCATCTCGACCGCACCCTCGATGAAGGCCTCGCACAGGGGATCGCGCCAGTCGAGATCGGTGATCGGCAGGTGGCCGTCGCTGCCACGGAACGTGTCGTCGATCTCGTGCGCGATGCGCCGCTCGGTGCGCCGGAAGTAGGGCAGCACGTCGGCGTAGCCCCAGCCGTGGTTGCCGCGCTGCGCCCAGCCGTCGAAGTCGAGCCGCTGGCCGCGATTGTAGATGTGGCCGTTGATCGAGCTCGAGCCGCCGAGCGTCTTGCCGCGCGGCGCGGCGATGCGCCGGCCGCCGGTCCATTCGCTGGGCTCGGAGGTGTAGAGCCAATTCACCTTCGGATCGACCAGCGTGTACATGAAGCCGGCCGGGATATGGATGAAGGGATGCCAGTCGCGCGGACCGGCCTCGAGCACGCAGACACTCGCCTTTCCGTCCTCGCTCAGCCGGTTGGCGAGCACGCTGCCGGCTGACCCCGCGCCCACGATTACATAGTCGAAGCTTTCCATTCGCTGGCGTTTCCCCCGATGCCGGTCCGATTCAAGCAGCGCTCGCCGACCGCGTCGACCGGAAAGCGGGCATGACCTCGCGCGCGAAGGCGCGCAGGTTGGTCACCGAGGCGTTGGGGTCGACGAGCAGGATGTTGGTGGCGCCGCCGGCCTCGAGCTGCCTCAGCCGGGCGATCACCTCCTCGGGCATGCCGAGCAGCGGCGCGGTGTCGTCCTCGATCCGCTCGGGAAGCTTGTCGCGCGCCAGATCACCGATCGTAGCCAGCACGCGCTTGCGGGTCTCGTAGGCCTGCGCCCGCTCGCCTTCGTGATGGATCATCTGCAGGGGCCGCGCGGTTGCCACCATGGCGGGATCATATGTCCGACCCGCGCGTTCGCATTCCTCGCGGAAGATCGCGATGCGCTGGACGATCTGGTCGACCTGGGCGAGCTGGTCGAGCAGCAGGTTGTAGCCCTCGCGTGCGGCGCGGCGGATGCTGTCGCGGGAGCCGGCCGCCAGCCACAGTGGCGGATGCGGACGCTGCAGCGGCTCGGGCTCCACCAGGATGTCGTCGTAGCGCCAGCGCTTGCCGTGATGGCTGAACCGTCCCTCCGTCGTCCAGGCCTTGCGGATGATCTCCATCGCCTCGTCGAAGCGCTCGGTCGCTTCCGCCATCGGAATGCAGAAGCCGTCGAACTCCGACTTGCGATAGCCCTTGCCGACGCCGAAATCGACGCGGCCGCCGGTCAGAAGATCGAGGGTCGCCACCTGCTCGGCGATCAGCACCGGATTGTGCCAGGGCAGGACAACGACGGCGGTGCCCAGGCGGATCTTGCGCGTGCGGGCGGCGAGGTAGGCCAGCACGGTCATCGAGGCGGAGACCTGGCCCTGTCCCGTGAAGTGATGCTCGACCATGAAGAGCTGAGCGAAGCCCAGCCGGTCCGCCTCGACCACGTATTCGATGAAGCTCTCGTAGCCCTGGCTGTCTTCGAGGCCGACGCTGCGCTTGGTCCTGGCGCCGCCGAACAGTCCGAACTGCATGCCGAGCCTCATCGCCGCTATTTCGTTGGTCGGCCGCGACCCTAACCGATCCTGCAAATCGGCACTAGGCAACGATCCCCTGTCTGGCGCAGACTGTGTGCGGAAGAAGGCGAGAAAATCGCCGCGTGAGGGAGGGAACGATGTCGGAGCGGCCGCGCCGCCGGTTTGCATTGCTGGCGGAGTGACCGGGTCCATGGATGCTTCGCTCGACCTGCTTGCGAACGCCGTGATTTCCGGGTTGTTGCTGGGAGGCTTCTACGCCGCCGTCTCGATCGGCGTCGCGATCTCGTTCGGCATGCTCGATATCGTGAATATCGCGCATCCCGGCTTCATCCTGCTGGGTTCCTATGTCGCCTATCTCGCGAACACGGCGCTGGGCATGGACCCGATCCTGGCGGCAGTGATCGCCCTGCCGGCGTTCTACGCGCTCGGCGCCGTCGTCTATCAGGTCTACTACGCCGCCTTCGAGCGGCGGCAGGATCAGTCGCTGGGCGGGCTCTCGTTCTTCTTCGGTCTGCTGTTCATCGCCGAGGTGGCGCTGGTGCTGATCTTCGGCGTCGATTACCGGCTGGTGCAGGCACGCTATATCGGGCCGAGCCTGCATATCGGCTGGATCGAGCTGCCGTTGCGCCTGCTGGTTCCGTTCCTCGTGTCGATGGTCATGGTCGTGGGCCTGCAGCTCTTCCTGTCGCGCACCTTCCTCGGACGGGCGATCGAGGCGGTGGCGCAGGATCAGCTCGCGCTGCGTCTGATGGCGGCCAATCCCACCCGCATCAAACGCGTCGCGTTCGGCCTCTCCTTCGCGACGGCGGCGATCGCCGGCGCGATCCTGATCATCATCCAGCCGGTCGAGCCCTCGATCGGCCGCGAATATATCGGCCGCGTATTCGCGATCTGCGTGCTGGGCGGGCTCGGCAGCTTTTCCGGCATGGTGATCGCGGCGGTGACGCTCGGCGTGGTCGAAAGCCTTACCGCGACCTTCTTCGGGCCGTCCTGGGCCCCGGCGGTGTCCTTCGGCGTGCTCCTCGTGACGCTCGCGGTGCGGCCCAGTGGTATCCTTGGCCGATAGGGCTGCGGTCGCTGCCCCCAGGGTAGGCAGCGTGCCCTTCGTGCTGGCGCTCGTCTGCATCGGCGCCGCCTTGTTCGCCGGCGGGCGCTGGCTGAATGTCAGCTACGCGTTCTTCGCTGCCTATGTCGTCGTGCAGTACATCGTGCTCGGCACGGCCTGGAACATACTGGGCGGCTACACCGGCTACGTGAATTTCGGCATCACGGCTTTCTTCGCGCTCGGCGCCTATTCGAGCGTGGTGCTCTACAAGCTGGTACCGCACCTGCCGCTGCCGGTCATGATGCTGGTGGGCGGGATCGTGGCTGGGCTGGTCGGCCTCGGAACCGGCTACCTGACGCTGCGCCTGCGCGGCGTCTTCTTCTCCATCGCAACGCTCGCGCTCGCGGTCGTCGTCCAGACCCTGATGACCAACTGGGACTTTGTCGGCGGCGCGCGCGGCGCCTACGTGTTGCGGCCGCGGGTCGCGCCGCTGATCGGCGGCGACTACATCCAGTATCTGTTCCTGCTCATGCTCGCGCTGTGCGTGGTTGTGCTGGCGACGGCGCGCGCCATCGAGCATTCGGCGCTGGGCTACGGCTTCGCAGCGATCCGCGACGACGAGACGGCGGCGGAAGCCTCGGGCGTGCCGACGCTTCGGCTCAAGCTGATCGCGACCGCGCTCTCCGGCGGCTTCATGGGCATGGCCGGCGCGCCGCTGCCCTTTTACGTGACCTATCTCGACCCCGCCTCCGGCTTCAGCCTGAACTACGCCGTCAATGCCATCGCAATGCCGCTGATCGGCGGGACGTCGAGCTGGATGGGACCGGTCGTGGGCGCGATCCTGGTGGGTGGGCTGCAGGAATATATAAGGGTGACCATCTCCTCGGCGGTGAACGTGCTGGTGGCCGGCGTGCTGCTGGTGATGTTCGTGATCATCGCCCCCGAAGGCATCGTCGGCCTGTTCCGGAGACGGCGATGACGCCGCTCCTGCAGGTTGCGGGCCTCGGCAAGCGCTTCGGCGGCTTCACGGCCCTGCAGGGAATCGACCTCGACGTGCAGGAGGGAGAGCGGGTTGGCTTGATCGGTCCCAACGGCTCGGGCAAGTCGACGCTGGTGAACTGCATCTGCGGGACGCTGCGGCACGACCTCGGCAGCGTGCGCTTCGCCGGCCGGGCGATGGAGGGAACGACGGCGCATGAGCGCACGCGTGGCGGGCTTGCCCGCAGCTTCCAGTTGCCGCGGCCGTTTGCCACCCTGTCGCTCGCCGAGAACCTGCGCATTCCCATCCTCTATGCCGCGAACGCACGCGGCACCGGCGGCATTGCCGGCCCGGCGATCGACATGCGATGCCGCGAGCTGCTGGCGGAGGTGGGGCTTGCCGACAAGGCGCATCGCCTGCCGCGCGATCTCACCCAGATCGAGATGCGCAAGCTCGAGCTCGCGCGCGCCATGGCGTCCGAGCCCAAGCTCCTGTTCGCCGACGAGGTCATGGCCGGCCTGTCGCATGCCGAGGTCGACGACATCATCGCGCTGCTGCTGCGGCTGAACGGCCAGGGCGTGACGGTGATCATGATCGAGCACATCATGCGGGCCGTCATGCAGTTCTCGCAGCGGCTCGCCGTGCTGGTCGCGGGACGCAAGATCGCCGACGGTCCGCCGACCGATGTCGTGCGCGACGCCGAAGTCGTGAAGGCCTACCTTGGCGAATAGCCTCGCCCTCGCCAATGTCGACGCAGGCTACGGCGCCGTCCGCGTGCTGGAGGACGTGTCGCTGAGCGTCGGCGGCGGCGAGACGGTGGCGCTGCTCGGCACCAACGGCAATGGCAAGTCGACGCTCATGAAGTCGATCATGGGCATCGTGCGGCCGTCGGCCGGGCGGATCACGGCGACGATCGACGGGACGGCGCACGAACTGGTCGGCCGATCGACCGAGGAGATCGTCGACCTCGGCATCGCCTTCGTGCCCGAAGGGCGGCGCCTGTTCCCCAAGCAGACGGTGACCGAGAACCTGCTGCTGGGCGCCTACCGGCCGACCGCGCGCTCGGCCATCGCGCGCAACCTCGACTTCTGCTTCGAGACGTTTCCCCGGCTGAAGGAGCGGGCGCGCCAGCTTGCCGGCAGCATGAGCGGCGGCGAGCAGCAGATGCTGGCGCTGGCGCGCGCGCTGATGTCGTCGCCGCGGATCCTGCTGATCGACGAACCGTCGGTGGGGCTGGCGCCGCTGCTGGTGCGCCGCACCATCGACAAGATCAAGGAGCTGAAGGAAGGCTTCAATCTCACCGTGCTGATGGCCGAGCAGAATTTCACCCAGGCCGTGCGCATCGCCGACCGCGGCTACGTGATCGTCCACGGCCGCATCGCCTTCGAAGGCGAGTCGGCGGAGGCACTGAACAACAACGAGCTGATCCGCGAGTTCTACCTCGGGGCGTAGCTCGACCTCCGTGTCAATGGACCGGCGGCGCACCGGCGCCGACCTTCGGCTTGCGCAGCAGGAAGATGAGCGGCACCAGCGCCATGAACCCCGCGGCCAGGATCCAGAAGGTGTCGATATAGGACAGCAGCGCCGCCTGCTTCTGTACTGTGGCATAGAGCAGGGCCTGCGCCCGGTGGAGCGCATCGACGGCGCTGCCCGATTGCACCTGAAACATCTGCTGCATCCGATGGATGGTTTCGCTGTACTGGCTGCTGTAGGGCCCGACATGCTCGATCAGGACGCTCTGGTGGTATTGCTGGCGCCGCGCGAGCAGGGTGGTGGCGAGCGAGATGCCGAAGCTGCCGCCGAGATTGCGCATCATGTTGATGATCGCCGAGGCGTCGTTGTTCTTCTGCGGCGGCACGCCGATATAGGCGACCGTGTTGATCGGGATGAAGAGGAAAGCCAGCCCGATCGACTGGTAGATGCGCGCCCAGGCGAAGGTGTCGTAGTCGACGTCGAGATAGAAGCGCGTCATGTGGAACAGGCCGAACGAGCAGACCGTGAGGCCGAAGGCGATCAGCCAGCGAGCGTCCACCCGCGCCACAAGGTTGCCGATGACCGGCATCATCAGCATCGCGGCCAGTCCGCCGGGCGAGAGAACCAGGCCGGCGTCGGTGGCGGTATAGCCCATCAGGGCCTGCACGAACTGGGGCAACAGGACCGTGCTGCTGTTCAGGATGAAGCCCAGCATGAACATCAGGAGGTTGCCGATGGCGAAGTTAGGCGTCGCGAGCAGGCGCAGGTCGACGACCGGATCCGGACGGCGGAGCTCCCAGACGACGAAGGTGACGAGGCTGACGGCGGCGGCCAGGCTGAGATAGAGAATGAGGGAGGACGCCCACCAGTCGTTCTGCTGCCCCTTGTCGAGCACGACCTGGAGCGAGCACATGCCGACGACTAGGAGCGCGAAGCCGGCATAGTCGAAGCGCAGCCCGCGGGCGAGCTGCGCCTTGCGGGCCGCCGTCCGTTCCGGCGGATCGAAGACCACCCGCGCGGCGAGCAGCGACACGATCACGCCCACCGGCACGTTCAACAGGAATACCCAGCGCCAGGAGAAGCTGTCCGTGATCCAGCCGCCCACGGTCGGCCCGATTACGGGCGCCACGATGACGGCGACCCCGAAGGCGGCGAACGCCTGTCCGCGTTTGTGCGGTGGAAAGGCATCGGCCAGGATCGCCTGGGCATTGGGTTGCAGCCCGCCGCCGGTCGCGCCCTGCAGCGCCCGCGCCAGGATCAGGAGCTCGAGGTTGGGGGCCAGACCGCAAAACAGCGAGGTGATGCTGAAGCCGATGATGCAGCCCAGGAAGTAGCGCCTGCGCCCGATGGTGGAGGCGAGCCAGCCGCTCATCGGCAGGACGATGGCGTTGGCGGCGAGATAGGAAGTCAGGACCCAGGTCGACTGGTCCTGGCTCGCCGACAGGTTGCCGGCAATGTGCTGCAGGGCGACGTTGGCGATCGAAATGTCGAGGACTTCCATGAAGGCGGCCAGCCCGACGACAGGCGCGATGATCCAGGAGCGCGCCCTTGGTGGATCTTGCGCCGCCGCGGCGGTCTGGTCCGCCATCGCGCCTACCTCACCTTGACGCTGGGCACGACGGACATGCCGGGACCGAGCGGCCGCGGCAGGTCGGGCGGATCATCGAACACGATCTTGACCGGCACGCGCTGCACGACCTTGACGTAGTTGCCGGTCGCGTTCTCCGGCGGCAGCAGGCTGAAGGCGGCGCCGCTGCCCGGCTGGAAGCTGTCCACGTGACCTTTGAAGACCTGATCGGGATAGGCGTCCACCTGGATCTCCACCGGCTGCCCGACGCGCATCAGGTCGAGCTGCGTCTCCTTGAAGTTGGCGGTGATCCAGACCTTCAGCGGCACCAGCGCCATGAGGTTCTGTCCAGTCTGCACATAGTCGCCCGGTGCCACGTTCTTGTGCGCGATGCGACCGGCCTCGGGGGCGACGATCCTGGTGTAGGAGAGATTGAGGCGCGCCTGCGCCACCTGGGCCGTCGCCCCTTCCAGGCTTGCCTTGGCGGCGGCGACCTGGCTGGCCGCGACCGCAAGCAGCGCCTCGTCGGAGGCATGCTTCTTCTGCGCCGCAACCAGGCTGGCCGCCGAGCTCTGCGCATTGGCGATCGAGTTGTCGAGCTGCTGGCTGGAGATCGCCTTTGCCGCCGCTTGCGCGCGGTCGCGCTTGAGTTGGATCTCGGCGACCTTCGCATTGGCCTCGGCAACCCCGATCTGGGCGAGCGACTGTTCGGCATTGGCCCCGTCGACTTCCTGCTGCGCCTTGGCCCGGGCGAGATCCGCGGCGGCATTCGCCTGGCTGGCGAGCGCCTGGTCGAGGCTCGCCTGGAAGTCGGCGGGATCGATCTCGACCAGGACATCGCCCGGCTTCACGCGCTGATTGTCGTCGACCAGCACGCGCGCCACGCGGCCGGCGACCTGCGGTGCGACATGCACCATATGGACATCGATGAAGGCATCGTCCGTCGACTCCCATTGGCGCGCCTCGAGCCACCATGCGAAGGCGCCCACCACGGCCGCAGCGATGGCGACGGCCAGCAGCAGCACGGGCAACCGGCGGCGCCGAGATCGCTTCAGCCTTGGAAGCGGCGGCTCGGCGAGGGCGGTGGCGTCGGAAGCGGGCGGCCGCTCCGGCGAATCGGACTCATAGGGGGGCATTTGCCGATTTCCTCAAAAGGCGCGACGGTCGCCGGGCGCGAGGCCCTGCGACAGGAGTTGCAGGAGCGCATTGCGCAGCGCGGCCACGTCCAGCGGACGCTCTTCGTGCTGCTCGAACGAGTGCCGCCAGAGCATGCCGAGGATCAGCGGCGCCACGATGCAACGGGTCGTGCTTTCGATATCCATCGGCCGGAATTCGCCGCGTTCGATGCCGGTCTGCAGCACGCGGGCAAACAGGCGGAGGCCGCGGTGAACGACCTCCTCGAGATAGAACCGCGCCATGTCCGGGAAGTTGCCCGCCTCGGCCAGCACGATCTTGGGGATGGCGCTGGCGGAGGTGGCCATCACCTTCGACCAGTTGACGAGAAGCTCCTCCAGGACCGCTGGCGCCGCGGCGTCCGTCCGCGCGATCAGGGCTTCGCCGCTCACAAGGTTGGGCACGATCGCCTGGCGCACCACCGCCTTGAACAGCTCCTCCTTGTTGGGAAAGTAGAGATAGAGCGTTCCCTTGGTGACGCCGGCTCTTCGGGCGACCTCCTCGAGGCGCGTGGCGGCAAAACCGCGCTCGGCGAAGCAGGCGAGCGCCGCCGCCGCGATTTCGCCCGGCCGCGCCGCCTTGCGCCGCCGTCGTTGGGGTACGGGTCGGGAAAGTTGCCGCGTCATCCCTGTAAATTACCTTCCGGTCAGTCATTAACGAAGACCGGAGGCGAGGCGTTGCGGCGGCAAATTGGCCGCAGGGCAGTCGGCTACCCGTAGGGCAAAGACAAAGGCGGCCCCACGAGGCGTGGGGGCAGCCGTCTATTTCGACGGGTCGTAGGGATAGACGATCTTGCCCGTGGCGTACTTCTTCGGCCACAGGATCACTTCGGTCTTGGGCTCGCGGAACTGGTCGACACCGTTGCCGGAGACGCCCTGGAACTGCACCGCCATGACCTGCGATTCGGCCCACTCGCCGTCGGGGTTGAATTTGATGTCGCCCGCAACCGTCTTGAAAGTGGTCTTGCGGGCGTACTCGGCGAGCTTGTCGTCATCCGTGCCGCCGGTCGCTTTGACCGTCTGTTCGACGACCTGCAGCATGGCGTAGCCGAACGGCGGCATGTAGTAGCCGAGAAGGTCGACGCCGGCGGCAGCCGATCTCGTCTGATATTTCTTGATGAGTGCGCGTCCCTCGTCGGTCGCGAAGCCCGCCCAAGGCAGCCAGAAATCGTAGGTGATGATGCCGTTCAGAAGCGGGCCGAGCTGCGTCTTGATGGCGGTCGCCTGCAGACCGACCATGCCGCCGCCGAACATCTTGGGCTTGAAGCCGACCTCGTGGGCGGCCCGGATGATGCCCACCGTGTCGGCCGGATAGGAGGCCGAGAAGTAGATGTCCGGATTGGTGGCGGCGACGGCGCGCACCACCGGCGTGTAGTCGGCGGTATTCGGCGGGTAGGTCTTGTCGTAGACGATCTTGAGCTTGAGTTCCTTGGCCGTGGCCCGCACGCCGTCGAGCGCGTTGCGCGGAAATTCGGCGTCGGCGCCGGTGATGGCGAGCGTCCGCGGCTTGGGATTCTGCTCCATGGCGACGGCGAAGAAGGCATCGGAGAAAGCCCGCTTCGGGTTGGGACCGCCGGTCGGCGTGATCGAGAAGTAGCGTGGATAGTGGAACTCCGAGTTCACCGCCAGTCCCAGCAGCGCGAAGAACGTCCGCTGATGCTGCATCACGACCGGCATGGCCGGCGCGATCATGTTGGTGGCGTAGCCGCTGGTGACGATGTCGACCTTGTCGACGTCGAGAAGCTTGGTGTAGAGGCCGGGAACATTGGAAGGGGTGGATGCGTCGTCGTAGTAGACGAGCTTCACCGGCCGGCCGAGCAGGCCGCCGCGGGCGTTGATATCCTCCTCCCAGATCTGCATGCCGAGCAGCGCGGACTTGCCGTTGGGGGCGAGGCTGCCCGTCAGCGCCATGCCGAAGCCGATGGTGAACGGCTTGGTGTCGGCGCGGGCGGCGCCGGCGACGCCCGCAACCGCGCCGGCCGCAGCCAGCTTCCCAAACCTGCGACGCTCGATCAGCATGTCGTTCCCTCCCTTTATGGTTGCCTCGATCCTAGCCTTCCGAAAGCACGCGTGACAACGGCGGTCAGAGAAGCGGTGGCGGCCCGGCAAGGCCGAGCGCGTGCTGGCCGAACAGGCTGCCCTGCACGTCGGGCGAGAACATCACGTGGGCGTTGGCCGCGTGCGCATCGCGGAACAGGCGCTGCATGTTGCTGCTGAGGTAGAGGCCTCCGGAGCCGGCGATGCCCATCAGGATGTCGACGGCCTCGAGGCAGAGCCGCACCGAGAAGAAGGCGTCGCGCCGATAGCGCACCTTGTCCTCGTGGACGGGTTCGCGTCCCGCCCGCGCCATGGCCATGGCATGGCGGCAAGCGTCTTGCATCAGGAGTTTCGCGGCGTCGATGCGGGCTGCCGCTTCGGCGACCTTGATCTGGATCGGCTGGCTGGCGGCGACCGGAAGGCCGGTCATCGTCGCATTGCGCTTGCGCGCCGCTCCCACCGTCGTCTCGTAGGCGCCCTCGGCGCAGCCCAGCATGACCCCCGACAGGACGTAGGGACCGAGCGCCAGCAGCGGCAAGCGGAAGAGCGGCGTGTCGTTCACCGACGATCCGGGGTGCGGCTTGCCGTTCATCGCCCAGGCCGTGATCGTCCGGCGCTCGGGCACGAACAGGCTCTCGATCGCGACATCCTTCGAGCCGGTACCGCACAGCCCCGCCGCATGCCAGGTGTCGACGATCTCGTACTGCGAGCGATGGATCAGGGCCAGACGCTGGTCGACCGGCGGTCCGTCATCGCGTTCGCGCACCATGAAGGCGAGCAGATTCCAGTCGGAGTTGTCGACGCCCGACGACAGCGGCCAGCGGCCCGAGATCTCGTAGCCGCCCTCCACCTTGCGGCCGCGCCCGGCCGGAAAGACCAGCGACGTCGCGATCAGGACATCGGTCGACACGTCCCACAGCTCGGCCTGCGTCTCGGGTGGGAAGTAGCCCAGCATCCAGTGATGGCTGGCGAGATTGCCGATGTTCCACGCCGTCGAGGGGCACACGCGGGCGACCGCGGCGCAGACATCGACGAAGATGCCGACATCGAGCTCGGCGCCGCCGACGCGGGCGGGCTGGGCGATGCGGAACAGGCCGGTGGCGTGAAGCTCGCGCTCGGTCTCGTCGGGCATCCGGCGCAGCTTCTCGCAGGCCTCGGCGCGGGCCGCGATCTTGGGCGCGAGATCGCGCGCGCGACCGACCATCTCCTCATAGCTCACGCCCGCAAAGGACGTGTGCGTCCGGGGAAGGTTCGCCGACGGCGTCCAATCGAGCCTCGCCGCGCTGCCTGTCATTGGGTGTCGCCCTCCCGATCGCTTCTATTTTGACAGACGATGCGGAGAGGCGCGGGAGCGGTCAAGTGCTTGGCCTTTTGCGCGACGGCGGCCTATCGTCCGGCGGAAATCTCCGAGGATACCGACATGACGGCTGCCGACCGATTGCGTGCTCTTCTCGCCCAGCCGGGCTTCGTCGCGATGCCGGCGGTCTGGGACGGGCTCAGCGCCAGGCTTGCGGTGAGTGCGGGGTTCAAGACGGCCTTCCTCTCCGGTTCCTGCGTGGCGGCGAGCCGGCTGGGCGGACCCGATCTCGACCTGATCTCGTTCGGCGAGATGTTCGACTCGTTCAACATGGTGCATGGCGCGGCACCCGACCTGCTGGTGCTGGCCGACGGCGATCACGGTTATGGCAACGCGATGAACGTGCAGCGCACGGTGCGCGCCTATGGCCGCGCCGGGGCGGCCGCCGTGCTGATCGAGGACAAGATCACGCCGCGCGCGCTCACGGCGGCGGGCAAGCCTTGCCTGCCGCGCGAGGAGGCGCGCATGAAGATCCGTGCCGCCGTCGCGGCGGCGAAGGAGTCCGGCATCCTCGTGCTGGCGCGCACCGACTGCCGGCCGACGCAAGGCATCGACGAGGCGGTGGCGCGCATCGAGATGTATGTCGAGGAGGGCGCCGACATCCTGTTCCTCGATTCGCCTGCCGACGAGGGCGAGATCAAGCGCGCCGTGGCGGCCGCGAAAGGCAGGCCGTCCTTCGTCGTCCTGTCGCCGGGCGCGCCGCGGGCGACGCCGTCGCAGAAGGAGGCGGCGGCGCTCGGCTTCAAGATCGGCACCTTCCCGACCGGGATGCTGTCGCCGGCCGTGGCCGGCATGAAGGCAGGCCTTGCGGCCATCGCGGCGGGAGAATCGGAAACGAAGCTGGCGCTGCCGCCGGCCGAGCTGCGCACGACGCTGGGCTATCCCGACTACGACGCCCAGGCCAAGCCCTTCCTGCTCAAGCCGGCGTGAACGGGCCGATCCGGGCGTCGGTGAATGCCGGCCGCGCCTGGACCGCCGCCCACCATGCCGCCACGCGAGGGTGGCGGGAGGCCTGCATCTCGTCAGGCGCGATCTCCTCGTCGATGCGCTTCACGAAGGGGACCACGGCGATATCGGCGATCGAGTAGGCGTCGCCAACCAGCCAGCGGCCTTGCCCGATCATCTCCTCCATCCTGTCGAGCAGCAGCACGAGCTTGCGCCGCGCCTCGGCGCGCTCCTCCTCGGTGTAGGGCTTGCGGGCGGCGCGATACCAGGCTTCCTGGCGTTCCTTGCTCGGCACTTTTTTGAGCCTTTCGGCCAGCTCCTCGTCGGACCATTGAGCGGCCACCTTGGCCAGCGAATGGACCCAGTTGAAGACGATGAGGTTGCCGATCAGCCCGTCGACATGGCGGATCCAGTTGCGCATGACGGCGCGTTGATAAGGATCCGACGGGCGCAAGGGTGGATCCGGATGGACCTCGTCCAGATATTCGCAGATCGTGCCGCTTTCGTGGAGGGCGCGGCCGTCATCCAGGATCAGCGCCGGCACGACGCCGTTGGGATTGATCTTCAGATAGGCCGGCGAATGGTGCTCCAGCTTCTCCATGTCGACGACGTGGCTCTCGTAGGCGAGACCTTTTTCCGCCAGGCAAAGGCGGACGCGGCGCGATGCGCTCGAACGCCAGGCATGATGAAGCACCAACATCGACAAACCTCCCCGGATGACCGGCCGTCGTCGGTTGGATATGGTTGCACAACTTCGAGGGAGCGTCCCATGGCCCGTCACATCGTCTGTCTGACGTTCGACCACGATCATCTGTCGGGGTTCATCGCCCGGGGACAAACGACGCCGACGGCGGTATCGCGTGGCGAATACGACATCGTGGTCATCCCGCGGCTGGTCGCTCTCCTCGCGAAGTACGGCATCAAGGCGACCTTTTTCACGCCGGGACACACGATCGACAGCTCGCCTCATGCGGTGATGCCCTATGTCGAAGCGGGCCACGAGCTTGCCCATCACGGCTGGACGCACCGCCTGCCGGTGGCGCTGTCGCGCGAGGAGGAGGAAGAGGAGATCGTGCGCGGCAACGAGTCGATCAGGCGCGTCAGCGGCCGGTTCGCGCGCGGCTACCGCTCCCCCGCCTGGGATCTCTCACCCCACTCGATCGAGCTTCTGTTGAAGCACGGCATCCAATACGACAGCTCGTTGATGGGCCACGACTACGACTGCTATTTCGCGCGCCAGGGCGACGTGGTCGAGCTGAAGCAGCCGTTCGTGCGCGGGCGCGCGACGCGCCTGGTCGAGATGCCGATAAGCTGGTCGCTCGACGACTATCCACACTTCGAGTACATGCGCAATCCCAACGGCTCCATCCAGGCCGGCCTGATGAACGCGGGTGGCGTACTGGAGAATTTCGTCGACGACTTCACCTACATGACCGAGGTCAACCCGGAGTTCGGCATACTCACCTACACCTTCCATCCGCATGTGATCGGCCGCGGCCACCGCATGATGATGCTGGAGCGACTGATCAAGAAGCTGGCGGCGGGCGGCGCCGTCTTCATGACCATGGAGGAAGCCATGAAGGAGTGGCTCGCACGACAGGAGGCGACGAAGGCGGCCGACTGAGGAGGCTCTGCGGGTCGCGGCGATCCTCGCGCTTTATCGGCCTTTCCATCCCTTCCATACCGGGCGCACGTCGGCCCACCGGTCGGCGTCCTGCCGTTGCGGTCCGGCGGACCGGCCTTCGTATTTCGCTTCCGACGTCGCCGATTCGCCGTCGACCTTCCGGCCATGCGCACCCTGGTCGCGGCGATAGCCGTACTGTCCCTCGCGGTCCTGCGGTCGGCCTTGCCACGGCCTGCGCGCCTGTTCCGGATGGGCCTTGCCGGCGCGGCCCTGCTTGTGGCCGGCATGGCCATAGTCCGGAACATCCTGCTGATCGCTGCCGCTGTAGCGGCCCGCCGACGCGTTCTTGTCGTGCGGCGGCTTCTTCGTCGGCATCTGCTTTCCTCCGACAACCATGCAGAGCGAACGTGCCGTGCGGCGGCGCGGTTGCAATCGATGCTTCGGTCACGGCGCCCCGAGATGCCGCCTCGAAAGGTTGCGTTCTGCGGTCCAATTTTTCGGGACAAGCCGTCTCGGCCGACCCGCAACTCGGGCCCCGTGACCGTCATTCCAAGGAGATGCATCGCTGAGAGGAGAAAATGATGACGATGAAATCGACCCTGATCGCAGCGGTCGCGATCCTCGGCCTTTCGGCCGCTGCCCATGCGCAGAATGCTCCGATGGAGCCAGGGGCGACCAATGCCCCGCCGGGTACATCCTATCCAGGAACGGGGAGCGGAGCCCTTCCGCCGTCGACCACGGGCACGGCCCGTCCGGGCGCTCTGGACTCGCCAAATGCGACGGCCGGCATGGCCGGCGCCCGCGCCCAGATCGAGGCGGCGGGCTTCACCAACGTGAAAGGCCTCAGCCACCATACCGACGGGACCTGGAGAGGTCGCGCCGTGAAGAACGGTATCGAGGTCGCCGTTGTCCTGGAGCCGTCCGGCCAGGTGATGGTCCGGTAGCTGCGTCGGCGCAAAGAGCCCGCCGGGCATCCTGGCCCGGCGGGCTTCGCTCGTCCGCTTACGGCCTGTTCGGCCGCGCCATCGTCATGCCGCTGGCATGCTATTTCCGAAGGATGATGAAGGGGAAAGGCGGCGGCTGCGGGCGCTCGAACGGGTTGAACAGGACGTTGAAGAGATGGCCGAGGAGCTGGCCCACGCGCGGATCTTCCGGGCCCGTTGCCGGCGTCCAGGCGGTGCTCTGCGACAGGGCGAGGTCGTTGCGGCAATAGACGGCGAAAAGATCGAAGGGCCGTGTCGGCCGCGGCTTGTGGCGGATCTGGCCGGCGCAGACGCGCGCGGCAGTCAGGTCGTTGGCGGGATTGAAGACCATCATCAGCCGATAGTCGGGGCGCGGCTCCTCCGCGGGCTTGGCGTAGGTGAAGGTGAGATCGGGCTGCGGCTTGTTAGCCTGCATGACCGGCAGGAGACGGCGCTCCACCTCTTCCTGCGACAGGGCCGGAAACGGATTGCCCGAGACCTCGACGCGGAAAGTCTTGCCGTTGGCGACGGCATAGAACTCGCTGTAGTCGTACTCCGGCGCGTAGTCCGTGCCCCCGATGCTGCCCGGTGTGGCGCAGCCGGCGAGGCAGGCAACGATAGCGATGATGATCGCGGCGGGCTGGCGGGCGCTCATGGATGGCAACCATGAACATGCAGGCGCTTTGCACTTTGTTCAAGGCCTCTGCCTGGCAACGGGACCGCGCCGCCGGCCGTTGCCAATCGGGTCAACTTTGCCGGGAGCGGGTCATGAAGTCGAAACTGGTCTGGCAAAACGCCGGCGAACGGACCTTCGTCCTCGTGCTCGACAGCGGCGCGGAAGCGTTCGGCGAGATTGCCGAATTCGCGACCCGCGCCTCGTTGAAGGCCGCATCGCTGACGGCGCTCGGCGCTTTCGAGCGAGCGACGGTCGGCTGGTTCGACGTCCAGAAGAAGGAATATCGGCCGGTCGTCGTCGACGAGCAGTGCGAGGGCTTGAGCCTTCTGGGCGACATCGCTGTCGGCGACGACGGCAAGGCGAGCCTGCACATGCATGCCGTGCTCGGCCTGCAGGATGGCTCGGTCCGCGGCGGCCATTTCCTCGAGGGCATCGTGCGGCCGACGCTCGAAGTGACCATCGTCGAGACGCCCGCGCATCTGCGGCGTCGGAAAAGGCCGGCGCTCGGCATCGCCCTCATCGACTTGTAGAATGGGCGGCGCAGGCATCGCATCGTGATTTGGCGGTGACGGCAATGCCTTGACCGCCCTGCTGCTTCGCCGGACCATCGCGACCACCTGCCAACGAACGGACCATCGATGCCCAAGTTTCTGTCGGAGGATGCGGTCGCGAGCTACAGGCGCGACGGCTACTACTTCCCGGTCGACGTGCTGTCGGCGTCCGAGACCCGCGCCCTGCGGGATCGCCTCGAGGAGCACGAAGCGCGCACCGGAGGCCCGATCCAGGGTGACCGCCGGCACAAGGCGCATCTCTATCTCACCTGGCTGAACGACCTGATCCGCCATCCGCGCATCCTGGATGTGGTCGAGGACGTGCTGGGGCCCGACCTGCTGTGCTGGAGCACGAGCTTCTTCATCAAGGAGCCGTCCGACCGCGGGTTCGTCTCCTGGCACCAGGACGCGACCTACTGGGGGCTGAGCTCGCCCGACGTGATGACGGTGTGGGTCGCCTTCACGCCGGCCAATCTCCTCAACGGCTGCATGAAATTCATGCCCGGCTCCCATCGCGGCCAGCTCGCGCATCGCGACACGTTCGACGAGGACAACCTCCTGAGTCGTGGCCAGGAGATCGCGGTCGAGGTCGACGAGTCGAAGGGCGTGGCCGTCCCGCTCGAGCCGGGCCAGGCGTCGCTGCACCACGTCCTGCTCGCCCACGGATCGGCGCCGAACCAGTCGGACGACCGGCGCATCGGCTTTGCCATCCGCTACATTCCGACCTATGTGAAGCAGGCGGTGGGCGCGAAGGACAGCGCCACGCTGGTCCGCGGGCGGGATCTCTACAACAACTTCGAGACCGAGCCGCGGCCCCGCGTCGACTGCGCGCCGGAAGCGCTGGCGGCCCATGCCGCCATCGTCGGCCGGCAGGTGCAGATCCTCTACCGCGGCACCGGCGAGGCGCACTTCCGCCCATAGAAGCCGTGCGTTGAAGAAAGCGTATCGAATCGGCATCGATGTCGGCGGCACCTTCACCAAGGCAGTCCTGATCGACAATGCGACGCTCGCGATCGTCGGCCGCTGCGCCGTGCCGACCACGCATGGCGACAAGCGCGGCGTGGCGAAGGGCGTCGTCGACGTTTTCCATGCCGTGCTCGACCGGTCCGGGGTCGATCCGAAGGACGTGGTCTTCATCGCCCACAGCACGACCCAGGCGACCAATGCGCTGCTGGAGGGCGATGTCGCGCCGGTGGGGGTGATCGGCATGGCCGGCGGCCCTGCCGCCGAGCTGGCGCGCGAGCAGAGCCGGATCGGTGCGATCGAGCTCGCGCCCGGCCATGTGCTGAAGCCGGGCCATCGCTTCATTGCCGCGGAGAAGCTCGACGAGCGCACGGCGCGGGCGGCCGTGACGGCGCTGCGCGGCGAAGGCGCCGGCGTCGTCGTCGCCACCAGCGCCTTCGCCGTGGACGACAATGCGGGCGAGGAGCTGGTGCGCCGCGCGGCGGCAGCGCAGGGGCTTCCGGTGACGTGCGGGCACGAGATGTCGAAGCTCTACGGGCTCGCGGCGCGCACCCGCACCGCCGTCGTCAACGCGAGCATCCTGCCCAGGATGCTCGACACCGCGGCGATGACAGAGGCGAGCGTGCGCGAGGCCGGCATCGAGGCGCCGCTGATGATCATGCGCGGCGACGGCGGCGTCATGGACATTCGCGAGATGCGCCGCCGGCCGGCTATGACCATGCTGTCCGGACCCGCCGCCAGCGTCGCCGGCGCCCTGATGCATCTTCGGATCTCGGACGGGATCTACTTCGAGGTCGGCGGGACCAGCACCAACATCGGCGTCATTCGCAACGGCAGGCCAACCGTCAGGTACGCCCGCATCGGCGGGCACGAGACTCATCTCAGCTCACTCGACGTGCGCGTGGTCGGGATGGGCGGCGGCAGCATGGTGCGGGCGAGGGACGGGAAGCTCGGCGAGATCGGCCCGCGCAGCGCGCATATTGCCGGCTTGCGCTATGCCGCCTTCGCCGATGCCGATCGCTTTGCCGGCGCGGCCGTCGCGCACATTCGGCCGAAAGGCGACGATCCTGCCGACTATGTCGCCATCCGCTCCGCCAGCGGCGATCTCCATGCGCTTACCGTGACCTGTGCCGCCAATATCCTGGGCTATGCAAAGCCCGGCATGCATGCGTACGGCGATCCGCAAGCGGCGCGTGCCGCAATGGCGCCGCTTGCGGACATGCTCGGCACCTCGATCGAGGATACGGCGCGCCACATCCTGCGACGCGCCGCCGACAAGGCGGCGCCGATCGTCGAGCAGCTCGTCGCTGAATACGACCTCGATCGCGATCAGGCGGTGCTCGTCGGCGAAGGCGGCGGGGCCGGCGCGCTCGTTCCCTTCCTGGCGGAGCGCATGGGCCTGCCATACCTCATCTCCAGGGATGCCGAGGTGATCTCCTCGATCGGCGTGGCGCTCGCGCTGGTGCGCGAGATGGTGGAGCGGCTGATTCCCGATCCCGGGCCGGACGACCTGAGGGCCATCCGCCGGGAGGCTTTCGATGCCGTGGTGCGGATGGGAGCCGCTCCCCAGACTGTCGAGGTGACCATCGAAATCGATCCTCATACCCGGCACGTGCGCGCCACGGCGGTCGGCGCCGTCGAGATGGACTCGGCTGCGCGTTCGGCGGTCACGGAGGACCAGGCGCGGGCGATCGCGGCGGCCTCGCTGGGCATGCCGCCGGAGGCCACCTGTGTCACTGCATCGACCGATCGCATGCGGGTGATTCAGGCGGCGCTCGCAGATCGACATCCCGTGCGTGTCGTCGATCTCGAAGGCGCGGTCCGCCTGCAACGCAGCGATGCCCGCGTGCAGACATCGACCGTCGAGCTGGTCGTGGATGCGATGGAGCGGCTTTGGAAAGCGGCCGAACGGCCGCCGGAGATCGTCTTGCTGACCGGCAGCCATCTCATCGATCTTGCAGGTTGCGCATCGTTCGACCAGGCATGTGCAATCGTGCGTACCGAGCTCGAAGGCTCGGCACTCGACGCTACGGTCGTCCTGGTAGCGATGGGCGCGTTGCGGCGCTGACCCAGCGCATTGGACGTGCGCGCCGCGTGCAACGTCCGCCCGGTCCTCGCGTTATGGCGGTGACAACCCGGAGGCTGCCATGGGCTTTGGTCGTGGAATTCTGCTTTGGCTGCTCGGCATTCCGTTGCCGGTCATCATCCTGCTGGCGATCTTCTGGCGCTAAAGGGGACTGAACATGGCTCGATATTCACGCAGCGCGGGCAAGGACGTGAAACGCGCGATGACCCGGCGCAAGAAGGGAACCCTGAAGCGCGGCAGGGGCGGCAAAGGCGGCAAGGTGAAGAGCCGCAAGCAGGCCATTGCCATCGGTCTTTCCGAGGCGCGGAAGAAGGGAAAGAAGGTCCCCAAGCGCAAGACGGCGAGCCGGAAGAGGAAGACCGCCAGCCGCAAGAAGAAGTCCTAAACGGCTTGTCTCGCTCTCACGAAGGCGGCGGAACCATGGTTCCCTTCGGCAGCGAGGCGCAGTGGTCGTAGATGTCGGAGGGCCGGGTGAACCAGACCTGATCCTTCTGCGGATGGTTCACGATGTGCTGCAGCGCCTCGCGCAGGCAACGCAGCCGGTAGGGCTGGCCCACGATCATCGTGTGCAGCGCGATCCCGCAAACCAGAGGCTGGCGCGCCGACTGGCGCAGCAACTCCTCGAACTGGCCGATGACGAAGTCGCGGAACTCCTCCGGCGAATGATGCCGCACGAGGATCTGCGGGCTGTCGTTGATCTCGAGCGGATAGGGCACGCTCATCAACGGGCCCGAGCGCGTCCGCATCCAGAGTGGCTGGTCGTCGGCCGGCCAGTCCATCAGGAAGTCGAAGCCGGTCTCCTTCAGGAGATCCGGTGTGTGATGGGTCGAAGCCATCCACGGCGCCATCCAGCCGCGCGGCCGCTTGCCCGAAGCCTTCTCGATGGCATCGCGTACTTCCTCCAGGAATCGGCGTTCGTCGGCCTCCCACAAATGGCCGTGGCGCTCGGCATTGGTCCGCCCATGGCCGATGAACTCGTCGCCGCGTGCCTTGAGCGCGTCGACGACCCTGGGCGCATAGTCGAACACCGAGGTGTTGATGAGATGCGCGGCCGGCAGGTTCAATTCGTCGAACAGCTCCAGGCAGCGCCACACGCCGACGCGGTTGCCATAGTCGCGCCAGGCGAAGGTGCGCGGATCGGGCGGCGTGCCGGCGACCGTCAGCAGATGGCCCTCGCCGGCGCCGAAGGCGAAGTGCTCGATGTTCAGCCCGAGATAGACGGCGAGCCGCTTGCCGCCCGGCCACGAATAGTCGGGCCGGTCGACGATCGGCGAATAGGCGTATCGGTTGTGATAGGGAAGGCGCAGCATCGTCAGTATCCCGCATGGCGATCGACGACTTCCAGCAGCGGCTCGCCGCGCACGAAACGTCCGAGATTGTCGACGAACAGCCGGGCGACGAAGCGATCCCGCTGCGGGTGCGGTCCGCCGATATGCGGCAGCACGATGATTCCCTCCGTCTTCCAGAAGGGATGATCGGCCGGCAAGGGCTCCTGGCGGAAGACGTCGAGCACGGCGCCCGCGATCCTCTTGGCCTTCACGGCAGCGATCAGATCGTCGTCTTTGACGAGATGGCCGCGGCCGAAATTCAGCAGCCACGCGGTCGGCTTCATCCGGTTCAGCCGCTCGGCGTTGACGAAGTTGTCGGTTTCCGTTGTGGCGGGCAGCAGCAGCAACAGGAAATCCGACTGCGCCAGCACGTCCGGCGTCCGCTCTGCCGGCAGCACTTCGGCGACGTGCGGCACGGTTGTCGGCCGGCGCTTCGTGCCGATCACCCGCATGCCGAGCGCGTCGGCAAGGCGGGCGACTTCCTGGCCGATCGCGCCGAGCCCCAGGATGCCCAAGGTCTTGCCGGTGAGCGGTTGCGCCACGGTATGAACCCATTGGCCGCGCTTCTGGTTCTCGACCGCGGCGGCGTAGGGCTTGGCGACATGGAACAGTGCGCCCAGGATATTCTCCGGCATCGACTCGCGATGCGTGCCGCGGGCGCAGGTGAGCGTGAGGCCGGCCGGCAGATCGGGCAGGGCGAGCCAGCCCTCGACGCCTGCCGTCATCGACTGCGCCCAGCGCAACTTCGGCATTGCCGACAGCAAGCCAGGCGGCACCCCGGCGGCGATCAACGCCTCTGTCCGGGCCAATTGGTCGGCGGAGGGCTTCTCCTTGCGCGGCAGGGTCTCGATCTTCACCTGGTCGGCGAGGCCGGCGGCGGCGACGGCATCGACATAGGCGGCGGGAGAATCGGTCCACAGAAGGACCTCGGTGCGGGTAGCCAAGATCGCGCCTCCTCGTCTGCGTGGCGGTCGAAAGCCGTCGGCGGCGGCACGCTATCACAAAAGGGCGAGGCCGCGTCGGCGACGCAATCGCCTGTCGGCTTTGGCCGCGAGATATGCGCAGGCATGCTCTGCCGCTTGTGCCAGGGAGGAGTTAGGATGCGCCGGCGACACTAGCAGAAGCATCGCCGGCGCGGCTGCCGGACTTTAGGGCGCACGGGAAAAGTCGGCAGCCGCCCCAAGATGGGTGGAGCCCGCGCCCCCGGCCAGTGACCATGTTGAGCCCCGACCGCTCCGGGGCCCGGTCAGCCGGCGCGGTCGATCAGGGTCTCGAGCAGCCGCTTGAGCTGCGCCATGGCCTTGCCGCCGTAATTCTCGGCGATGAACGCCTCCTGGCCAACCGCCAGACGGGCAAGTCGCCGGGTCAGGGCCTTGCCACGGTCGGAACAGTAGATCAGCACCTTCCGCCGGTCGCCGGGATCGGAGATCCTGTACACCAGCGAATCGGCCACCATGCGGTCGATCGTCTTGGTGAGCGTGGGATGGTTCAGCAGGGCCGCCTCGGCAAGATCGCCCATCGATCGCCCGTTGCCGTCCGACAGCACTTTCAGGATGCGCCATTGCTCGACGGGCACGCCTTCGGCACGCAGTCGTGCTTCGAGCTGGCGGTTGATCTCGCGGTTCGCCTGGGCGAGCAGATAGGCGAGGTGGTCGGTGATGGGGGCATCGGCGGAAGGCGAATCGGACACGATCAGATCCCGAGACTCTGGAGGGGGCACGCGCAATGACGCATATTGCGGCCTATATGTACTTCAACGGTTGAAAATTCAACTTTCTCCGCCCGGAAGATGTGTCGCGGCAAGGGTGGTTCCGTCCGTCCGGCAGCGGATGCAGGATGAGCGGGCGGAGGTCGCTATGGGAGGCGTTCCTGTGGACACAGCCGGTGGCAGGGCCCGATGCTAGGGGAAGGCCCGGTTTCCCTCCTGGGGTCGGCGCGGGCGCCCGGCCCGCTGCACGCGGTGGGGGCCGGCCTGCCGGGCGAGTTTCGCCGCCGGGACCGGCAAAAGCTGCGCATCGCGCACTTCACGAGCCTGACCGGATCGGCCGGTATCTGGGGGCCGCCCTCGGTCAACAGCGCCATCCTCGCCGCCGGCGAGATCAACAAGCGCGGCGGCATCCTCGGCCGCGAGATCGAGTTGGTGATTCACGATGCCGGCCGGCCACCGGACGAGCTGACGAGGGCGGCCGAGGATCTGGTCGCCTGCGACGATGCGGACGTGGTCGTCGGCTGCCACATGAGCGCGGCGCGGGTGTCGTTGCGGCGGACCTTCAAGGGCCATCTTCCCTATGTCTATACGCCGATCTACGAGGGCGGCGAGCGCACGCCCGGTGTGCTTGCGATCGGGGAGACGCCGCCCCGACAGGCGCGGCCGGCGATCGCCTGGCTCGCCGAGCACAAGCGGGCGCGGCGCTGGTACCTGATCGGCAGTGACTATGTCTGGCCGTGGCTCTCCCACCGCGCCGTCAAGCGCTACATCGCCGACACGGGTGGGTGCATCGTCGGCGAGGATTTCGTGAGCGTGGGCGAGCACGACCACAGCCGCTACCTCGACCGCATTCGGACCATCCAGCCCGACGTCGTCTTCATCTCCCTGATCGGCCTCGATGGCATCGTCTTCAACCGCGCCTTCGGCGAGTGCGGCCTGAGCGCAAGGATCCTGCGGCTGGCGAACTGCGTGGACGAGACCGTGCTGCTCGGGATCGGCGCCGACAACACCGCCAATCTGTTCGCCGCTTCGGGCTATTTCGCAAGCGTGCCGACGGCTCAGGGCGAGGCCTTCCGTGCAGCATATCACAGCGCGTTCGGCGACTTCGCGCCGGTGCCCGGGTCCACCACCCAATCCAACTACGAGGGCCTCTACTTTCTCGAAGCGGTCGCTCGGCGCGCCGGCGTCCTCGACCTTCGCAGCCTTTCCGCGGCTGCCGAAGGCTCGGTCTACAGCGCCGGCCGTGGCGCGCTCGGCATGCGCCGGCAGCGCGTCGAGATGCCGATCTACTTCGCCGAAGCCGACGGTTTCGACTTCCGGCTGGTGGAGAAATTCTGACCGTCGTGGCCGTGCCCGACCGGCCCGACGCTGCGGCAGGAATTTGGTTGAAGACAAAAATATTTCTGTTTTAAGTACTTAGCTTCGGAACGGTTCCGAGCTGCCGCCACGATGGCGGCAGCAACTCGCGGTCCGGCGTGGTGGTCATGGGCGACGAAGTCAAGCTCGCGTTCGACCTGCTAGCCTTCATCTCGGTCATGGTGCTGATCGTGCTCGGGCTCGGCATCATCGCCAGCATGATGGGCATCTTCAATTTCGCCCACGGCGAGTTCGTCCTTCTCGGCGCCTATACGGTCTACCTCTTCCAGAGCAGCGGATGGTCCGGCTGGGCCGGCATCCTCGCCGCGCCGGTCGTGCTGGCCGTGGTCGGCCTGGTGCTCGAACGGCTGGTGATCCGGCGCTTCTACGCGGCACCCATCATCGCCATGCTGGGGACCTACGCGATCGGCCTCATCATCCGCGAGACGGTGCGCGCCCTGCTGGGCGGCCAGTACCAGTCGATCGACGAACCGTTGAGCGGCGTGTTCACGCTGCTCGGCTTCAATTTTTCGGTGTGGCGCTGCGTGATCGTGCTCACGACGATCTGCATCATCGCCGCCACATGGCTCTTCCTGGCGCGCACATCGCTCGGCCTGCAGGTCCGCGGGGCGCTCGAGAATCCCAACCTCGCCCGGGCCTGCGGGATTTCGACCAGCAAGCTCTATGCCATGACCTTCGCCTTCGGCGCCGCGCTTGCCGGCCTTGCCGGCGCGCTGATCGTGCCGCTCTACCAGCTCTCCGCCGACATCGGCACCCGTTTCCTGGTGCAGGCCTTCCTGTCGGTCATGCTGGGCGGCGTGGGCACCTTCGAGGGACCGGTGCTGGGCGCCGCCGCGGTCGGCGGCATGGCGGCGGGACTGCCGTGGATCGTGATCCCGGTGCTGGCCGATCCGCTGGTGTTCGTGATCGCGCTCGCGATCGTGAAGTTCCGGCCGCAGGGATTCATCACTCAAGGGAGGCTCTGAGCCATGACAGACAAATCGACTCGCGAGGAGGCATCGCCGCAGGGCCTCGGTCGCCGCCGTCTCATGGGGGCAAGTGCGCTCGGCGCCGCCGGGTGGATCGCCGCCGGCGGCGGCTGGTTGCTGGCGCCGAAGGGAGCGCGAGCAGCCGACGCCATCAGGATGGGCATCGCCACCGACATCACCGGCGCGATCGCGCCGTCGGGCAATGCCGACTGGCAGGTCGCGCAATTCACGGTCGAGCGGATCAACAAGGGCGGCGGCATCCTCGGCCGCCAGATCGAGCTCTATCTCGAGGACACCGCGTCGGATCCGAAGATCGCCGTCGGCAACGTGCGCAAGCTCATCCAGGAACGCAAGGTCAACGTCGTGCTGGGCGGCATCACCTCGGCGATGCGCCAGGCGATCAAGGATCCGATCGTGAATCGCGGCCGCACGCTGTACATCTATCCGCAGCTCTACGAGGGCAAGGAGTGCACCAAGTACCTCTACTGCACCGGACCGACACCGGCGCAGCAGTGCGACAAGCTGATCCCCTATCTGATCAAGACGCTCGGCAAGAAGCGCTTCGCCATGCCCTCGGCCAACTATGTGTGGCCGCAGCTCCTCAACAAGTACGCACGCAAGCTGATCGAGGAGAACGGCGCCGAGGTCGTGTTCGAGGAGTACTACCCGCTCGATCAGGCCGAATATTCGGCGACGATCGGCAAGATCCGCGACGGCAAGGTCGACTGCGTGTTCAACACCGTCATCCCGCCGGGCCTGCAGCCGTTCATGAAGCAGCTCTACGAGTCGGGTTTCCAGAAGCGGGGCGGGGCGCTGGCTTGCGTCTACTTCGACGAGAACCTCCTGAACTATCTGCCGGCCGAGGAGATGGACGGCCTCTATAGCTGCCTCGACTATTTCCAGGCGGTCGACGATCCGTTCAGCAAGGAGCTCCAGGCGGAGTATTCCAAACGCTTCCCCAACACGAAGTATCTGTTCACCGCGGGATCGGCGGCGACCGGCATGTATCGCGGAATCAAGCTGTACGAGGTCGCGGTCAAGGCAACCAACGGCGATCTGAAGCGCGAGGCGGTGTCGGCGGCCTACGACAAGGCCAAGATCGACGAGGGTCCCGGTGGCGGCGCCGAGGTGGTGCCAGGCCATATGCACTGCAAGATGAACATGTACATCGCGCAGTGCAAGGTCGACGCCGGCAAGCCGCGCTACGAGATCATCAGCAGCGCCAAGATGGTCGATCCCAAGGAATGCTGACCGAGGCGGGCTCCGATTTGACCGTTGCCCCGCAAGCCTCGAAGGAACGGCGAGCGGCGGCCAGGGCGCGGCCGTTCCGTCGTGTGCTGCCGTACCTCGAGATCGGCGCGCTCGCGGTCGCGCTGATCTTGCCGCTCGCCCTGGGCGATCGCACGGACCTCGTGACTCTGGCGACCAACATCCTGATCCTGTCGATGCTCGCCATCAGCTTCGATCTCTGCTGGGGTCTCGCCGGCATCATGAGCTTCGGCCAGGCGCTGTTCTTCGGCGTCTCGGGCTATGTGATCGCGCTGGTCGGGCGCGACCTCGACTTCAGCGAGCTGTGGGCGACCCTGCCGCTGGCGATGCTGGTCGGTCTTGCCCTGTCGGGGCTGTTCGCGGCCTTCCTGCTGCTCGGCCGCAAGACGCCCAGCATCATCTTCGTCGCCTTCGGCACGCTCACCGGCTCCTATGCCGCCGAGCGCCTGGTCTCGGGCTGGCAATATGTCGGCGCCGGCAATGGCCTCTCCTCGGTGAAGCTCCTGAAGCTCGGCGCCTACGAGTTCGTGGAGGGCGACGCCTTCTATTTCCTCGCGCTCGGGCTCCTGCTCCTCGTCTATCTCGGCGCGCGCTTCTTCAAGCAGTCGCAGCTCGGCCTGGTGCTGGCCGGCATGCGCCAGAACGAGGAGCGGCTGGCCTTCCTCGGTTACCGCGTGCAGCTCTTCAAGGCCCTCCTGTTCTCCTTCGCCGGCATGGTCGCCGGTCTGGGCGGCGCGCTCTACAGCTACCATCAGGGCTTCATCGGCCCGGGCAACATGGGGCCGGGCCTCTCGACCACCGCCGTCGTCTACTGCCTGCTGGGCGGCTCGGGCACGCTGATCGGTCCGATCCTCGGCACGGCGGTGGTCGAGGGCCTGTCCTACGCGCTGTCCGACATCGCGGCCATCCGGCACATATGGCCGGTCGTGCTCGGCCTGGTGCTGCTGCTCGTGGTGATGTTCCAGCCGAGGGGCATCGTCGGCCTGTTCGTGTCCGACCGCGAGCGCATCGGCGCCTACGGCCGGCGCCGGCGGGCGGGTTGAGAGCCATGGCGCTCCTGGAGATCCGCGGCGTCTGCAAGAGCTTCCGGTCGCTCCGGGCGCTGGAGGGCGTCGACATCGATATCGAAGCCGGCCGCTTCCACGGCCTGATCGGGCCCAACGGCTCGGGCAAGAGCACGCTTCTGAAGGCGATCGCGGGCGCGCATTTCGCCGATTCCGGCGCCATCGTCTTCGACGGCCGCGACATCACGCGGGCCACGCCCTATGAGCGCTCCCGGGCCGGCCTCAGCCTCAAGTTCCAGATCACGGCGGTGCTGCCGGAGCTGTCGGTCTACGACAATGTCCTGCTCGCGACCCAATCGGGCGAGAGCCTGCCGCGGCTCCTGCGGTCCTCGTCGCGGCGTGCCCTCGATGACGAGGTGGGCGGCCTGCTCGAGCGCTTCCGCCTGCTCGACCGCGCCGACGATCTCGCGGGCGAGCTGAGCCACGGCCAGCAACAGTGGCTGGAGATCGCGATGGCGCTGGCGCTCAGACCCAAGCTCCTGCTGCTCGACGAGCCGACGGGCGGGATGAGCCCCGAGGAACGGCAGGTGACCGGCAAGCTCCTCGAGCCGATCAAGGCCCACTGCGCCCTGGTCATCGTCGAGCACGACCTGCACTTCATCCGCGACATCTGCGACTACCTGACCGTGCTCGATCAGGGCAAGGTGCTGGATCAGGGCGACGTCGAGACCATTCAGCGCTCGCCCAAGGTCCAGCAGGTGTTCACGACCCGTGTCTGACGCGGCCCTCCTCGAGGTCGACAGGCTGAGCGCCGGCTACGGGCACAGCCAGGCCTTGTTCGGCGTCTCGCTGAAGGTGCCGGCGCGCGGCGCGGTCGCGGTGCTGGGCCGCAACGGCGCCGGCAAGTCGACGCTGCTCAAGGCGCTGTTCGGCGAGCTGCCGCCGATGGCGGGCGCGATCCGTCTCGACGGCGCGGCGATCGAAGGCGAGTCGGCCGAGCGCCGCGTGCGGCGGGGCATCGGCTACGTGCCGCAGGAACACGCGATCTTCGCCAAGCTCTCGGTGCGCGAGAACCTGCTGCTGGGTTGCGTGCGCCAGCCCGACCGGTCGGGCATGGACTACGTCCTCGACTTCTTCCCCAAGCTGGCGCAGCGGCTGGCGCAGACCGCGGGCACCCTGTCCGGCGGTGAACGCAAGATGCTCGCGATCGGTCGCGCCGTGCTGGGCCGACCGCGGCTCCTGATGCTCGACGAGCCGACCGAGGGCGTCTGGGTCGGCGTGATCGAGGAGATCGCCGATCGGCTGAAGCAGCTCTCGAAGGAGATGGCGGTGATTCTGGTCGAGCAGCATATCGAGCTCGCACTCGAGTTGGCGCAGCACGCCTACGTCATTGATCGCGGACACGTCGCCCTCGAAGGGCCCGCCATGACCGTGAAAGGAGATCCGCAACTGATGCGCCACCTGGCGCCATGACAGGAGAAGGAGGAAGCCATGGCCGTTCAAGTGCCGACTGAACAGCAACTGCGCGAGGTAGCGGCCGAGGTCGGTCTCGCGCTCAGCGACGCCGACGTGAGGTCGTTCATCGACCTCATGCGGCCGAGCGTGGCCGCCTACAACGTGGTCGATGCCATGCCCGACAACCTGCCGCGCGTGAAATATCCGCGCACGCCGGGCTATCGGCCGCCGGCCAGCGAGAACAAGCACAATGCCTGGTACGTCAAGACCAGGGTCGAGGGCGCCTCGCGCGGCAAGCTCAAGGGCAAGACCGTGGTGCTGAAGGACAACATCATGCTGGCCGGCGTGCCGATGATGAACGGCGCGGCCACGCTCGAGGGATACGTGCCCGATATCGACGCCACCGTCGTGCAGCGCGTGCTCGACGCCGGCGGCACGATCGTCGGCAAGGCACATTGCGAGAATTTCTGCCTGTCCGGCGGCAGCCACACCAACGCGACCGGCCCGGTGCACAACCCGCACAAGCTCGGCTACTCGGCCGGCGGCTCGTCCTCGGGCAGCGCCGTGCTGGTGGCGCTGGGCGAGGTCGACATGGCGCTGGGAGGCGATCAGGGCGGCTCGATCCGCATGCCGTCGTCGTTCTGCGGCACCTACGGCATGAAGCCGACGCATGGGCTGGTGCCTTACACCGGCATCATGCCGATCGAGATCTATGTCGACCATACCGGCCCGATGACGGCCAATGTCAGCGACAATGCCCTGCTGCTCGAGGTGCTGGCGGGCTCGGACGGCTATGATTCGCGTCAGATCAACGTCAAGACGCACCGCTACACCGAGGCGCTCAAGGGCGACATCAAGGGCATGAAGATCGGCCTCGTGAGCGAAGGCTTCGCCCAGCCCAATGCCGAGAAGGACGTGAATGCCAAGGTCAAGGCGACGGTCAAGAAGTTCGAGGCGCTGGGCGCGACGGTGGGCGAGGTCTCGATCCCCATGCATCTTGCAGCGGGTGCGCTCTGGATGCCGATCGGCACCGAGGGCCTGACCCAGACCATGATGTACGGCGACGGCTACGGCGTCAGTCGGCCCGACCTCTATGTCACCAGCCTGATGGACTTCCACCGCAACTGGCGCCAGCGCGCCAACGAGATGTCGGAGACCACCAAGCTCTTCACCATGTTCGGCACCTACATTCGCCGCTACTACGGCAGTCGCTACTACGGCAAGGCGATGAACCTCACGCGGCTGCTCACGGCGGCCTACGACGAGGCGCTGGGCCAGTACGATCTCCTGATGATGCCGACCACGCCGATCAAGGCGACGCCGCTGCCGACGCCGGATGCGCCGCGCGAACTCTATGTCGAGCGGGCGCTCAACATGATCTCCAACACCGCGCCCTTCGACATCACGCACCATCCCGCCATGGCGGTGCCGTGCGGCATGTCGGACGGCCTGCCGGTGTCGCTGATGCTGGTCGGCAAGCATTGGGACGAGCCGACCATCTACAAGGCCGCCTATGCCTTCGAGCAGTCGGGCGACTGGAAGAAGATGTGAGCGAAATCCAAAGATCCCTCGCTGCGCTCGGGATGACACGCCCGTCCTTGGCGGAGCCGTGTCGTCCCGAGGCGAAGCCGAGGGATCCTCGCAGGCCTCTCAGCGCGAAACGAGATTGGTGACGGCGCCGCCGGTCGCCGTCCGCCCGCCGTCGACGACGAACTGGCCGCCGGTCGTGTTGGCGGCGAGGTCCGAGCACAGGAAGAGGACCATGTTGGCGATCTCCTCCGGCGTCGTGTAGCGGCCGGTCGGCTGCGCGGCCTGGTAGCGTTCGCCGATCGAGGCAGCGTCGCCGGGTGCGAGCTGCTCCTCGAGGGCGTGGATCATGCGCGTGTCCACGGGGCCCGGGCACACCGCGTTCACGCGGATGCCCTGCCGCGCGACCTCCCCGGCCGCCGTCTTGGTGAGCCCGATCACGGCGTGCTTGGAGGCAACATAGGCGGGCATGCCGGGCGTGCCCACCAGCCCGGCGACCGACGCCGTGTTGACGATGGCGCCGCTCTTCTGGCGGATCATCTGCGGCAGCACGTGCCGCAGGCCCAGGAAGACGCCTTTCACATTGACGCCGATCACCGCATCGAACACCGCCTCGTCGTACTCCGCCGTCGGTGCCACCCGGCCTTCGATGCCGGCATTGTTGAAGAAGCAGTCGATCCGGCCGAAGCGGTCGACCGCGGCCTTCACATAGGCGCGGACGTCCTCGGTCCTGGTGACGTCGGCGGTGACGGCGAGCGACTCGACACCCTTCTGCCGGACGATGCCGGCGACCGCCTCGGCCGCGGGGCCATCGCGATCCACGATGACGACCGTGGCGCCGTGTCCCGCGAAGCCCAGCGAGGTGGCGCGGCCGATGCCGTTGCCGCCGCCGGTGATCAGAGCAACCTTGCCGGTGAAATCCATGGTTCTCGCTCTTTTGTGATGTCCTGCGGCGAGTTTACCATCGCGAGACTGTCGCGGTCGCGGTTGCACAGTTCATGCGGTGGCGCCACACGGTGTTGCTTGATGCACCGCACAACGATTGCCGAGGCCGAACCGGCGGCCGCCCTCTAAGCCGCGCGGCTTGAATAGGCTGGGGGAGGGGCATAGCCTCCTCGCTCGGCAGTAGACGCCCACACGTCCACTCAACCGATGCGTCTCCTGCGCAAGCAAAACAGAGGAGACACCCAGATGAGACGGCAAGAGACAGCTCTGTCGAAAGTGTGCCTTGTCGGCGCGGTCGCGTTCCTCGTTGGCTGCGGGGCCCTGTCGGCGGGGGCCCAGACCACGGCGGAGTCGAGCGGCCTGAAGCACTACGAGTCCAACAGCAAGAATTTCTGGCTCAATCCGCCGCCCGACTGGTTCCTCGGTGACGAGACCAAGGACCAGAAGGGATTGACTCCGAACGCCGGCCAGCCGCTGCCGACGCCGCAGGCCGAGCTCGAGAAGATCCTCGCCAAGATCAAGCTGCCACAAGGCTTCAAGATCAGCGTCTGGGCGAGCAACGTTCCGCAAGCGCGGCAAATGGCCTTGGGCGACAAGGGTACCTTGTTCGTCGGGACGTTCGACAAGGGGACGGTGTCGGCCGTCACCGAGGTGAACGGCAAGAGAGTCGCCAAGCCCTTCATCACCGGCCTGCGCATGCCGACAGGCGTCGCCTTCATGGATCACGCTCTGTACGTGATCGACATCGACAAGCTCTACAAATACGACAATCCCGAAGCCAACCTCGACAAGGCGCCGACTCCCACCGTCGTCTACGACGACATGCCGCCCTACGTGCCGCACGGCTGGAAGTATCTCGTTCCCGACGGCAAGGGCTGGTTCTACATCCCCTTCGGGCCGCCCTGTAACATCTGCCTGCCGCCGACCAGCGTGTCGCAGTATCGGCGCGTCAATCCGGCGAACGGCACGGCCGAGCTGGTGGCTCTGGGCATCCGCAACAGCGTCGGCGGCGCGGTTGATCCGCGCACCGGCGATCTCTGGTTCAGCGAGAACGCGCGCGACTGGATCAGCGACGACAAGCCGAGCGACAAGCTCAATCATGTCACCAGGCTCGGTCAGCACTTCGGCTATCCCTACTGCCACGAGGGCGACATGGTCGATCCGAAGTTCGGCATGGGTCACAAGTGCTCCGAGTTCACGCCGCCCGTCGTGAAGCTCGGCCCTCATGTCGCGCCGCTCGGCATGAAGTTCTACACCGGCAACCAGTTCCCGGCTCAGTACAAGAACGGCATCTTCATCGCCGAGCACGGGTCCTGGAACCGGCACAAGAAGAACGGCTATCGAATCGTCTTCATCTCGGTCGGACCCGACGGCAAGAATCCCAAGGAGACCGTGTTCGCCGGGACATGGCTCGACGACCAGAAGATCCTCGGCCGTCCGGCGGATATCCTGCAGGCGCCCGACGGCTCGCTGCTGGTCGCCGACGATCAGGCAGGTGCGATCTACCAGATCAGCTATCACAAGTAGCGCGCCTCCCGACAGCTGCTCCCCGCCCGGCAATGATCGGGCGGGGAAGGTGTTCCGCCTTTCCTGCGAAGGGTTGCCGAGGGGCGATGTCTGCAAGATCGAGTTCGGTGCGCGCCGCCCTGATGGCGACTGGTCTTCTGCTTTCGGCGACGGCGGCGCGGGCGGCCGAGCCGCCGGCGACGGTGAAGGACATCGTCGAGACCTGCGCGTCCTGCCACGGCCAGAACGGCGTGTCGGCGATCGTGAACACCCCCTCGCTGGCCGGCCAGCCGGATATCTTTCTGCAGTACCAGCTCGTCTTCATTCGCGACGGCGTTCGTCCGGTCGAGGTCATGCAGCAGATCGCCAAGACCCTGAGCGACGACAATATCCGCGACCTTGGCGCCTATTATGCCGCGCTGCCGCCTCCGTCGCCCCTGGCGGACGCGCCGGCGGTCGATGTCGACAAGGTCAAGGCGATGATCACGCAGCGTCATTGCGACAGCTGCCACAAGGAGGATTTCTCTGGCCAGGGGGAAACCGCGCGGCTGGCCGGGCAGCGGCCGGACTATCTGGTGAAGGCGCTGCACGATTTCCGCGCCGGCGTCCGGCGCGGCCGCGGCATGGGCGCAATGATGGAGGTCTCAGTGACTCTGCAAGACCAGGATATCGAGATGATCGCGGCCTACCTCGCGAGCAAGCCTTGACACCCTTTTTGAATCGTCCGCATCATTCCTCGTCCATCTCAAGGGAGCGGATCCATGGCTTGGAAGACCCCGCGCATCGTCGAGATTGCCGTCGGAATGGAGATCAATTCCTACGCCTGCGCCGATCTCTAGGCGCGCTTCGAATCGCGGCGCGCCCGCCGCGAGCTAGTCGATGGCAACCGCCATGAGGGCGGTCGTCCTGGGAGCGGCCGCCGGCGGTGGCTTCCCGCAATGGAACTCGAATACCGAAGCCTGTCGTCGTGCGCGTGCCGGCGACGGGAAGGCGATGCCCCGTACACAGGCGTCGCTGGCCGTCAGCGGCGATGGCGAGCGCTGGTTCCTGGTCAATGCGTCGCCGGATCTGCGCCAGCAGATCGAGGCGCGCCCGTTCCTTCATCCTCGTCGTGGCCTGCGTTCGTCGCCGATCGAGGGCGTGGTGCTGACCGGCGCCGACGTCGACGCCATCGCCGGTCTTCTGCACCTGCGTGAGCGGCAGGCCTTCACGATCTACGCCACGGCGCGCGTGATCGATGTGCTGAAGGCCAATCCGATTTTCGGCGTCCTGGCGGAGGAGTGCGTGCGTCGCGAAGCGGTGCCGCTCGAGAAGACGTTCGAGCTTCGCCACATCGACGGCAGCGACAGCGGCATTGCGGCCGAGCTGTTCGATGTGCCGGGCAAGGTCGCGCTCTACCTCGAACCAGGCGACGCGCCGGAGGCGCTCGCCGGCCGGCCGGGCGATACTGTCGGCGTGGAACTCCGCGCCGGCAGCGACCGGCTGATCTACGTGCCCGGGTGCGCACGGATGACCGACGGCCTGAGACAGCGTCTGGCCGGTGCATCGGTTGTCCTGTTCGACGGCACGCTGTGGCACGACGACGAGATGATCCGCCTCGGCCTCGGTCCCAAGACTGGCCAGCGCATGGGCCATATGAGCGTGAGCGGCGCCGACGGCACCATTGCCGCCTTCCGCGGCCTGCCGGTGAGGCGCAGGATCCTGGTCCACATCAACAACTCCAACCCGATCCTGCTGGACGACTCGCCCGAGCGCGCCGTCCTCGAGAAGGAGGGTTGGGAGGTGGCCTACGACGGCATGGAGGTGAGCCCATGAACGTTCGTGTCGATGATTCGGTGGACGGTCGTCTGCTCACGCCGGACGAGCTCGAGGAACGGCTGCGCGCGATCGGCGCCGAGCGCTACCACCACCTGCATCCCTTCCACCGCCTGCTGCATGGCGGCAAGCTCTCGCGTGGGCAGGTCCAGGCCTGGGCGCTGAACCGCTACTACTATCAGGCCATGATCCCCATCAAGGACGCCCATGCGCTCTCGAAGCTCCCGACGTCGGAGCTGCGCCGCGAGTGGCGGCGACGCATCATCGACCATGACGGCGACGGACCGGGCGCCGGCGGCATCGAGCGCTGGCTGAAGCTCGCCGAAGGAGTGGGACTCGATCGCGCGTACGTGCAGTCGACCCGGGGCATCCTGCCCGGCACCCGCTTCGCCGTCGAAGCCTACGTCAACTTCGTGCGCGACCGGCCGATCCTGGAAGGCATCGCCTCCTCGCTCACCGAGATGTTCTCGCCCGGCATCATCGCCGATCGCGTGCGCGGCATGCTGGAAGGCTATTCCTTCGTCACCGCGGAGACCCTGGCCTATTTCACGCCCCGGCTGACGCAGGCGCCGCAAGACGTGAACTTCGCGCTCGGCTACGTCAAGGCCGAGGCCCGCACCCGGATCGAGCAGGAAGCGGTGCTGTCGGCGCTGCGCTTCAAGTGCGACGTGCTGTGGGCGCAGCTCGACGCGCTTTACCTCGCCTACGTCGAGCCCGCGATGATCCCGCCCGGCGCCTTCGTGCCGGAGTGAGCCATGGCCGGGACCAACGATCGCCTGGTCGTTTCCGCGGCGACGGTGCTGCGCTTCGCGCCGCACATCGTCTTTCGCTTCGACGACACGCGGCAGCGCTGGGTCATCATGGCCCCGGAACGGCTGATGCTGCCCGACGAGCAGGCGGTCGAGATCTTGCGGCTCGTCGACGGCAAGGCCGGCGTGGCGGCGATCGTCGATACGCTGGCCGCGCGCTACACCCGGGCGCCGCGCGACGTGATCGCCAAGGACGTCACGGCGATGCTGCAGGATCTCGCGGACAAGGGCTGCCTCGCCACAGGGTCGTCCGATGCCGGCCGATGATCCCGGCATCGATCCGCCGCTCGCATTGCTCGCCGAGCTGACTCACCGCTGCCCGCTGCATTGCCCTTATTGCTCCAATCCATTGAAGCTGGAGCGCGCCTCCGACGAGCTCGGCGAGGCGGAATGGCGCCGCGTGCTGGGCGAGGCGGCGGTGCTGGGCGTTCTGCAGGTGCATTTCTCCGGCGGCGAGCCCATGGCGCGGCGCGATCTGGCGACGCTGATCGGCGAGGCGAACGACCGCGGTCTCTACGGCAATCTCATCACCTCGGGCACGCTGGGCGGCGAAGCCGAGCTGCGGGCCTTCGCGGCGGCCGGGCTCAAGCACGTTCAGCTCAGCTTTCAGGATGTCGCGGCCGACCCGGCAGATCGCATTGCGGGCCTCGCCGGCGCGCACGAGCGCAAGATCCGGTTCGCGCACGCGGTGCGTGCCGTCGGCCTGCCGCTCACCGTCAATGTCGTCGTCCACCGGCAGAATCTCGACAGTGTCGGCCGGATGATCGATTTCGCGACGACGCTGGGCGCGCGCCGGCTGGAGATCGCCCATGTGCAGTACTATGGCTGGGCGCTCGCCAATCGGGCGGCGCTCCTGCCGAGCCGCGCCGCGCTCGACGCGGCGACCCGGATCGTCGAGGCGGCGCGCGAAAAGCTCAAGGGCGTGCTGGCGATCGACTATGTCGTGCCCGACTATCATGGCGTGCGGCCGAAGAGCTGCATGAGCGGCTGGGGGCGCCGGTTCCTGAACATCTCGCCGGCCGGTCGGGTGCTGCCCTGCCATGCCGCCGAGATGCTGCCCGGGCTCGACTTTCCCTCGGTGCGGCAGGCGAGCCTCGCCGACATCTGGTACCGGTCCGAAGCCTTCAACCGGTTCCGCGGCACCGGCTGGATGCCCGAGCCGTGCCGAAGTTGCGAACGGCGTACGGTCGATTGGGGCGGATGCCGGTGCCAGGCCTTTCTGCTGACCGGGGACGCCGCGCGCACCGACCCGGTCTGCGCCCTGTCGCCCGACCATGGCGTGGTCGAGGCCGCGCGCCGGGACGCTGATCGGGCCGCCCGCAATGCCGAGAATCTCGTCTACCGCCGCCACGGACATGGTGCGGCCGATTTTGCCGATCGTGTGAATCCGGTTGCCGCTCGGCCTCCGGACGCCTAGCGTCGCGGCCAAGGTCTCGCCTGAAGACCAGTCAGCGGAGGAATACATGATTTCAACCAAGATTCGTCGTCGTCGTTTTGCGGCCGGCACGGCCGCGCTCTCGACTACCCTGATCGCCGCGCCGTTCGTGCGCGGCGCCCACGCGGCGGGCAAGCTCTCAATGGGCTTCTGGGATCACTGGGTGCCGGGCGCGAACGGTGCCACGGAGAAGCTGGTGAAGGAGTGGGCCGAGAAGGAGAAGGTCGAGGTCCAGATCGACTTCATCACCTCGCAGGGCAACAAGCTCCTGCTGACCGGCGCCGCCGAATCGCAGGCGAGGTCGGGCCACGACATCCTGGCGCAATCGACCTGGCTGCCGTCGCGCTACGCCGACCAGCTCGCGCCGGTCGACGACGTGATGAACGAGCTGATCAAGACCAATGGCAAGGTCAATGCGACAGTCGAGTACCTCGGGCACATCAAAGGAAAGTGGATCGCCATCCCGGCGACCGTCGGCAGCCAGATCAAGGGCCCGTGCTCGCGCATAGACTACATGAAGCAATATGCCGGCCTCGACGTGCAGGCGATGTATCCCGCAGGGGCGCCGCCCAAGGCCGACAACTGGACGTTCGACACCTTCCTGAAGGCGGCCGAGGCCTGTCACAAGGGCGGCCATCCGTTCGGGATCGGCCTCGGCACCACGGCCGACAATGTCGACTCGGCCGGCGCCATCTTCCACGGCTTCGGGGCAGACCTGGTCGACGCCAAGGGCAACATCACGGTGAAGAGCGATGCGGTGCGCGAGGCGCTCGACTTCTACAAGAAGCTGATGGCATTCCTGCCGCCCGACGTGCCGGCCTGGGATGACGCCTCGAACAACAAGTTCCTGGTGTCGGGCCAGGCGTCGATGATCATGAACCCGCCGAGCGCCTGGGCGGTCGCCAAGCGCGACGCGCCCAAGGTCGCCGAGCAGTGCTGGACGCACGGTTTCGCCAAGGGGCCCAAGGGCCGCTTCGCGCCCTTCACGCCCTATTTCTGGGGCATCTGGGGTTTCAGCAAGAACGTGTCCGCGGCCAAGAGCCTGCTGATGCACCTGTCGCAGGCGTCATCGGCCGAGAAGATGGTCGAAGCCAGCGGAGGCTACGATCTGCCCTCGTTCGAAAAGCTCACCAAGTTCAAGGTGTGGGCCGAGGAGGAGCCGCCCAAGGGCACGCTGTTCCATTATCCGGATCCGTACCACCAGCAGATCCTGTCGGTCGCGGGCGCGCCGGCGCCTCACTCCATCGGCGAGCGGATCTACACCCAGGCGACGCAGACCCAGATGGCTGTCCGTTACTTCCGCGGCGAAGCCATGGAAAAGACGATCGCCTGGGCGGAGAACGAGCTGGAAGGCTACATGCGCAACTGACGTCAGGTGATGTCAGGCCGTCCCGATCGACGACCGGGACGGCCTTTCTTTTCTTTGCCGACACTGCCGGAGCCGAAGGTTCCCGATATCGAGTGACAAATCCGCAACCTTTCGCCCCGTTGCGGAGTTACAACAGTATGGAAAAGGAGACCGACAGCCGCAGTCTCGGGCGCAGCGTCAATGCCGAGGTGGAAACGCTCAGGCTTCTCGCCATGCAGCGGCGCAAAGCATCGTTCCGCCTGTTTCTGAAGCGCAACGCACAATCTCGACCAACCGTCGAGGACGAAACGGCGCGTGCGGCCACGGTCGCGAGCACTGATTCCAATCGGCGTGCGGCGCAAGCGCGCTGGGGTTGACCTCCGCCATCCTGCTTGGTGTTGCCGGCAAGCCACAGGCCGGAAAACTTCCCGAGGGCTGGGAACGCAACGACCGTCGTCACATTCTCTGCGTGTCCCCTTGTCAGCCGCACCGGAGGTTCGATGTCCACTTCGCCAGCTCGTGCTGCTCGCGCTGCCGGGTCGCTCGAGGAATCCAATGCCGTTGCGCTGGCGCGCCGCCTTTGCGTCGAGCTGCAGGCGCTCACGGGCAACGCCAGCTCGGGCGTGCTGCTCGATGTCGTCGCCCGGCGCCTGCGGGTCGGGGTACGGGAGCTGGAACCTGCTCTGATCTGGGGAACAGAAGCCGGGTGGATCGAGCGCCAGGCGGATGCCGTTGCGTTGCGCGACGAAGGCCGGCAGGCCACCCTGATGCCGTGGCCGCCGCGTGAGCCGGCACGGGCGCAAAGGGGACTGCGCTGATCGGCGATGCAGGCCAACGCCGCTATTTGCATGCCATATATGTGAATTCGCCTGCGCACCCTCGCCATCCGAAGGCATAATGATCCGGAGCCCGCCGCAGCCGGGCCGGAACGGGTGGAAATGTCGAACGAGGGGACGAAGAGGACCGGCGCCGCGGGCGCTCAGGCCGCAGCCGGCCTCGACAGTCGCGCCTCGTGGCGAATGGCATGGCTGACGCTTGCGATCCTGTCCGTGTCCTACGGCTCGCCGCTCCTGATCGTGGTCGGGATGAGGACGATGCAGGCGGAACTGGGTACCGACCGTTCCCTGCTGGCGCTCGCAGGCTCGCTGGTCTGGGTCGGCACCGGGGCGGGCGGCATCCTGATGGGCTGGCTGGCCGATCGCATCGGCGTTCGCCGCACGGTTATGATCGGCGCCTGCATGATCGCCGGTGGGCTGGCGCTCTCGTCCACGGGCACGATTTGGGCGCTCTATGTCGGCCACGGGCTGATGATCGGCCTGTTGGGCAACGGCGGCGTCTATCCGCCGCTCCTGGTCTATGTCAGCCGATGGTTCGAGCGACGGCGCGGTGCGGCGATCGCCCTGATCTCTTCGGGCCAGTATGTGGCGGGCGTCGCCTGGCCGACCCTGTTCGAGCGCGCCATCGACGGCTTCGGCTGGCAGATGGCGATGCTCGCCTATGCCGGCGTCGTGCTGGCGCTGATCCTGCCTGCCACCGTCATGCTGAGGCCCGTGCCGGGCTTTGCTCCTGCCGTGCGCCCTGCCGTCGGCGCGGCGCGGTCAGCGGCAGCGGCCGGCCGCCAGCACCGCATTGCGAGCCTCCATCCCAACCTCTTGCAGGCGCTGCTGTGCCTCGCCGGCTTCTGCTGCTGCATCCCCATGTCGCTGCCGTCCTCGCACCTCGTGGCGTTCTGCGGTGACATCGGCATCAAGCCAACCCACGGCGCTGCCATGCTGTCGGTGATGCTGGGGGCGGCTTTCCTCGCGCGTCAGGCCTGGGGCGCGCTCGCCGACCGCATCGGCGGTTTGCGCACCGTGATGGCCGGGTCGGCCTGCCAGGCTGTGGCGATCGGCTGCTTCCTGCTGACCCAGGACGAAGTCGGCCTGTTCGCCATCGCCGCGGCCTTCGGGATGGGCTTCAGCGGCATCATCCCGTCCTATTCGGTGGCGGTCCGCGACCTCTTCCCCGCGGCCGAGGCCTCGTGGCGTATTCCCCTGACGTTGTTCACCGCGATGAGCGGGATGGCCTTCGGAAGCTGGTTCGCCGGCGCCCTCTACGACCACTTCGGTTACTATGCCCCGGCCTTCGGCGTCGGCGTGGCCTTCAATCTCCTGAACCTCGTGATTGTCGGCTTCCTGGTGTTTCGACTTGCCGGCGCGCGTCGGTCGGCCGCCTGGTCGGCGGCGGAGTGACCGGAAGGCGGATATCGTCGCTGGCGGGATGCTATTCCGGGCTGCCGGCGATGCGGAACACGGGCAGGGCATCGGGTCCGGCCGGCTGGTCGTTCCTGGACATCTCTTCGGACGGCCGGGCCGCCATGAGACGCAGGGTGACGAGGCTCGCCAGCAGGACCACGGTGGTGACGATGCCGGAGGTGATGAAGGCGCCGGCCCAGTCGTAGGCAGGGGCCGTGCCGCCGAGCAGATAGCGTCCGAACCAGCAGAGCGCATACACCGCCTGCACCATCGCGGTAGTGATCAGAGCGGTTCCGGCGGCCACGAGGGCCGGCAGCATTTTCGTCACGATTTCGTGCGCTCCTGAAAGCCTATCCAATCTGAGCGAGCCGGACCCGGCACACAAGGATCATCGCGACCAACTTGGTTGCAATTGTATCAGAAATCGGGCCGCGTGTCGGCCACTACGGTGGATGGCTGGTACCGCCGTCTTGTTGCAGTGCTGAACGAGATCGACGACAAAAAAGGCGGCCTATCGGCCGCCTCAGACCGCTGACAAACCCCTGGCATTTGCCAGGGGTTTTTGATTCAAGGCGGTATGCTGAAGAAGGCGCTACCGCAACAGATCGAACTCGAACTCGTGGCGATCGAGGGTCTGGTTCCGAAGGATCACCTGCTCCGCAAGATTGAAGCGGTGATCGATTTCTCGTTTATCCATGAGCGTGTGGCGGGGCTTTACTGCCCCGACAATGGGCGCCCGCCGCTGGATCCGGTGGCGATGTTCAAGGCCCTGTTCATTGGCTACCTGTTCGGGATCCGCTCCGAACGGCAGTTGGTGCGCGAGATCGAGGTCAACATCGCCTATCGCTGGTTTTTGGGGCTGAAGCTGACCGATCCGGTATTCGACGCCTCGACGCTGTCGCAGAACCGACGCCGGCGCTACAACGACACGTCGGTCGCGCAGGACATCTTCGATGCGATCGTGGAGCAGGCGATCCGTCACGGCCTGGTCGATGGCACGGTGCTGTACACCGACTCGACGCACCTGAAGGCCAACGCCAACAAGAACCGCTATGACGTTGCCGTGGTCGCCAAGTCGCGTTCGGACTATTGGGATGCGCTTGATGCAGCGATCGGGGAGGATCGTGCCGCGCACGGCAAGAAGCCGCTGAAGGACAAAGCGCGCCAGCCGATCGAGAAGGAGACCAAGGTCTCACGCACCGATCCGGAGAGCGGCTACATGGTGCGTGACGGCAAGCCGAAGGGCTTCTTCTATCTCGACCACCGCACGGTCGATGGTCGCCTGGGCATCATCACTGACACCTATGCGACGCCCGCCAACGTGCATGATTCCATCGTGTATCTCGGCCGCCTCGACCGCCAACGCCGCCGCTTCGACTTCAATGTCGGCGCCGTCGGCCTCGATGCCGGTTATGCGACCACTGGCATTGCCAAGGGCTTGGAGGAGCGCGGTGTACTGGGCGTGATCGGCTATCGCCGACCGACGCCGCCGCGATCCGGCATGATGCCGAACAAGGCCTTCCACTATGAGGCAGAGGTGGATGGCTATCGGTGTCCGCAGGGCCAGCTTCTCACCTACGCCACCACCGATCGCACCGGATATCGACACTACACCAGCGATCCGGCCATTTGCAGAGCCTGCCCGTTGCTCGCTTCCTGTACGTCCAGCGCCAACGCAACGCGCCTGATTACCCGTCATGTCTGGGCCGAGGTTCGCGAGCGCACCGACGCTCATCGGCTGACCCCTTGGGGCAAGCGCATCTACAAGCGACGCAAGGAGACGGTCGAACGCTCCTTCGCTGATGCCAAGCAACTCCACGGCCACCGCTATGCCCGCTTCCGTGGTCTCCTCGCCGTGGCCTGCCAGTGCTTGCTGGCTGCCGCTGCCCAGAACATCAAGAAAATCGCTCTCGCAATGGCGCCTATCCCCGTTCCGGCCTGATCCGATCAAATTCCAACACCATCAACAAAAAACCCCGCTGAAAAATCGACGGGGTTTGTCAGCGGCCTGAGCCGCCCTTTCGGGCGGCTTTTTCGTTCCTGTGCGTGGCCCTTACTGGATCACGATCACGACGCGGCGGTTCTGCGGCTCGCGCACGCCGTCGGCGGTCGGGAGCAGCGGATCGGCCTCAAAGGCTCGGATTGACAGCCGACAGTGAGCGTCGGCCACGGCAATCGCGTCAGGTGGCATTGGCGCGGCTCAGCATCGCCTGCAACAGGACGTTGCAGCCGGCCGCGATGTCGGACGGCGTGGCGTTTTCGACCTCGTTGTGGGAAATGCCATCCTCGCAGGGCACGAACACCATCGCCGTCGGCGCCACGCGGGCGATGTAGCACGAATCGTGACCCGCCCCCGAGATGATCGGCATGTTCCCGTAGCCCAGGGTGTCGGCGCCCGCTTGCACCGCCGCCACGCATGTCTTGTCGAAGGCGATCGGCGGTGAATACCAGATCTGCTCGAGCTGGAGCCGCAGGCCGATCTCGCCCGCCATGCGTTCGGCGGTCGCGCGCAGCTCGGCGTCCATCTTCGAAAGCGTCGCGTCGTCGGGATGGCGAAAGTCGACGGTGAAGAACACCTTGCCCGGAATCGTATTGCGCGAGTTGGGGCTCACCTGCATCAGCCCGACGGTGGCGCAGGCATGGGGCTGATGGGCAAGACCGATGCGGTTCACCTCGTGCACGATCCGCGCGGCGCCGAGCAGCGCGTCCCTGCGGCGGCGCATCGGGGTCGGGCCGGCATGCGCCTCCTGGCCAGTAAGCGTGACCTCGTACCAGCGCTGGCCCTGCGCGCCCTGCACGATGCCGATGGTCTTCTTCTCCGCCTCGAGGATCGGACCCTGCTCGATATGCGCCTCGAAGAAGGCGCCGAACTTGCGGCCGCCGACCGGCAGGTCGCCGGCATAGCCGATGCGCTTCAGCTCCTCTCCCATGGTCTTGCCGTCGAGATCCTGGCGCGACAGGCCGTACTCCTCGTCGAAGACGCCGGCGAACACGCCCGACGCCACCATGGCCGGCGCGAAGCGCGAACCCTCCTCGTTGGTCCAGACCACGACCTCGATGGACGCGGCAGTCTCGTAGTTGAGGTCGTTCAGCGTGCGGATGACCTCGAGGCCGGCCAGCACGCCGTAGGCACCGTCGAACTTGCCGCCGGTCGGCTGGCTGTCGAGATGGCTGCCGGTCCCGATGGGCGGCAGGGAATTGTCGCGTCCCGGCCGGCGGGCGAAAATGTTGCCCATGCGGTCGACCGACACCGTGCAGCCGGCCTCCTTGCACCAGCGCACGAACAGGTCGCGGCCCTGTCGGTCGAGATCGGTGAGCGCCAACCGGCAAACGCCGCCTTTGTCGGTGGCGCCGATCCCGGCCATTTCCATCAGGCTCTGCCACAGGCGCTCGCCGTTGATGCGCAGATTCTTGCCGGTTGTCTTCTCGCCCATGACGTCCTCGGATGTTTCAGCCGTTTGGCCAAGGGTTGCAGCCCGCGCCGCCCTTGTCGATCACGTCGTGACGCGGCGACAGGCCACTTGCCCCCGTCGATGGAGGTCTTATATCCACCGCCGGCAATTCACACGGGCTTGAAACACAATGAACGGGGACACGACAACCACGCAGACGCATCAATTCCAGGCGGAGGTCGCGGAGCTCCTGAACCTGATGGTCCACTCGGTCTACTCCGAGACCGACGTCTTCCTGCGCGAGCTGATCTCGAACGCCTCCGACGCCTGCGACAAGGTTCGCTACGAGGCGATCGCGCGGCCCGAGCTGCTGGCCGGCGACGACAAGCTCGTCATCCGGATCAGGCCGGACACCGCCGCCAAGACGCTCATGATCACCGACAACGGCATCGGCATGGACCGCCAGGAGCTGATCGACAATCTCGGCACCCTGGCGCGATCGGGCACCAAAGCTTTCCTGCAGGGGCTGAAGGAAGCCAAGGACGGGTTGGGCCTGATCGGCCAGTTCGGCGTCGGCTTCTATTCCGCCTTCATGGTGGCCGACCGGATCGAGGTGACGAGCCGCCGTGCCGGTACGGCCGAGGCCTGGGTCTGGCGCTCCGAGGGTGGCGCCGGCTTCGAAGTGGCGCCGGCGAACGAGGAGCAGGCGAAGTGCGTGCCGCGCGGCACCGAGATCGTGCTGCACCTCAAGGAGGATGCGGCGCGCTATCTGCAGCCGTTCGAGCTCGAACGGGTGATCCGCACCTATTCCGACCATATCCTGTTTCCAATCGAGCTCGTGGACGACAAGGATGCCGCCCGGCAGGTCAATGCCGCTAGCGCCCTCTGGCAGCGCGCGAAATCGGAGGTGACGGCCGACGACTACAAGCAGGCCTACCGCTCGATCGCGATGGCCTTCGACGAACCGGCGCTCACGCTGCACTACAAGGTGGAGGGCCGTCAGTCCTACGCCGTGCTGCTGTTCGTGCCCTCGACGCCGCCCTTCGATCTGGCCGACCCCGCGCGCAAGGGCCGCGTGAAGCTCTATGTCCGCCGCGTCTATATCACCGACGACGCCGATCTTCTGCCGGCCTATCTGCGCTTCGTGCGCGGCGTCGTCGACAGCGAGGACCTGCCGCTCAACATCTCGCGCGAGATGCTGCAGAACAACCCGCAGGTGAAACAGATCCGCAGCGGCCTCGCCAGCCGCGTGATCGGCGAGCTCGAGAGCACGGCCGGAAAGGAACCCGAGACCTACGCCAGGATCTGGAGCGCTTTCGGTCCGGTCCTGAAGGAAGGGCTTTACGAGGATCACGAACGCCGCAGCCAGCTGCTTGCCCTCGCGCGCTTCAGCTCGACGGCCGGCGACAAGCCGCGTTCGCTTAAGGAATATGTTGCGGATCTCAAGCCCAACCAGACCGAGATCTACTATCTGGCCGGCGAGAGCGCGGAACGTCTGCGCTCCAATCCCAAGCTCGAGGCGGCGCGGGCGCGCGGCATCGAGGTGCTGCTGCTCACCGATCCGATCGACGCCTTCTGGACCATGATGCCGCAGGAGTTCGAGGGAAAGCCGCTGAAATCCCTGAGCCAGGGCGATGTCGATTTCGGCAGCATTCCGCTCCTGAACAAGGACGAGGAGAAGGCTCCATCGGCAGACGAGGTCGAGATCGTCAAGGCGGCGAAGGAGGCTCTGGGCGACAAGGTCGCCGAGGTGCGCGCCTCGCAGCGGCTGACGGAGAGCGCGGCCTGCCTGGTGGCGAGCGCCCAGGGGCGCGACCGCGAGCTCGAGCGGCTGCTCGCGCGCCAGAATCGCGGCAGCGGAGCGAAGCCGATCCTGGAGCTGAACATGCGGCACGAGCTCGTGAAGGCGCTCGATGCGGCGCGCATCGCCGACCGTAAGGAGGAGGTGGGCGACATCGCCAGCCTGCTGCTCGACCAGGCCTACATCCTCGACGGCGAGGTGCCCGCCGATCCGGCCGCCTTCACGCGGCGGCTCAACGCCCTCGTCGTGCGCGGGCTGCGGCCGTAGTTATTTCCGCAGCGGCCGCCCGGCCTACTGTTCCGTCGAGCGGGAGGCGATGGGGCGAACCACAAGTTCGACCTCGCCGATCCTGAGTTTGGAACCGACCTGAACCGGCACCGGCGCGCCTGCGCGGGCAGGCGCGCCATCCACGGAAGTGCCATTGGTCGAGCCCAAATCCTCGATCTGCAGCGCTTCCCCGACAAGGCTCAGGCGCGCGTGCCGCCGCGACACGGTGCTATGTGCCAGCACGAGCTCGCATTGATCGACTGCGCGGCCGATGACCGCTCCCTGCGGTCGGGTCGACAATTTGTCGAGCGCCAGGTCGAAGCCGTATTTGTGGCCGATCAAGTCGGCGCCCTCGAAGCGCAACGTGGCTTGAGGCAGGATGGGCGCCGTGGGATCGGAAAGGGCCGTCTGGCGGCGCACATGATAGATGTGGACAGGGCGGCTGACATTTTTGACGTGATGCTCCCCGCCGTCGACGAAGGCGCAATCGATCTGCAGTTCGGCGACGTCGCGCACCGTGCGGGAAACGGCGATGCCTCCAGGCTCGGCAAGCGCCTGTATGCGGGCGGCGAGATTCACGCCGTCGCCGAAGATGTTCTGGTCCTCATCGACGATGATCTCGCCGACATGAACGCCGATGCGGAACAACAGGCGCTCGCTCTCTTCGAGTGTCTCGTTGAACCGCGTCATGCGCGCCTGAATGTCGATTGCCGCTGTGACGGCCGCCACCGTCGAACCGAACTCGGCGAGCATGGCGTCGCCGACGATGCCGACCAGTCGGCCACCGCCGGCTTCGATCGCGGGTCGCCACACGTCGCTTGTCGCCGACTTGAGATGCTGAAAGGTGAGGGTTTCCGCGCCTTCCATCATGCGGGTGAAGTCGGCGAGGTCGGCATGAACGATGGCCACAAGGCGGCGCTGCATGCTTGCCATAGCCTTATCCCGATGGGCGATTGTCGATCCTGCTCCCCCCTTTCCCGGATGCAACGACGCCCATTCTCTGCCAACGAACAGAACCCTTCGTCGGCCGACAGCGTATTGAAAGCCGTGCCCGATCACAAATCCTTCGCAATCCACCCCTTCTCGCCAAGCGCTCACGTAGCGCGGCAAGGATGGCGCCTCGGCGTCCCGTCGCGCGCCGCCCGCGACCGTATGATATTCTATCACTGGTTGTGGACAAGATCGTTGCTTAACCATTGCGCGAATCACAAAATACAAGCATTAATACTGCAACTGGATTTCTGGGGTCCGGTCTTGGGGCGGGAGAAATGTGATTGATCGCATGAGCGAGGAGAGTCGGTTGTGGGAAGGGTCACGCGGAACGATGCATTGCTGGCAATGCTGCTGGTGGCGCTGATTGGGGTGTTCATTTTCCTGGCAGGCGGCAGCGATGTGCAGGGCCGCCATTGCGCAGCGCAGGGTGGGGTGATCACCAGCGTCGAAGGCCAAACCGTTTGCGCAAAGGTGCTGTACACAGTGAGATGAGCACAAATTGATTGCGCGGACTCCGGGCGTGACATGTAAGCTGGCTCACGGGCTCCATCCGCGGTGCCTGCGAAGATGATGCCATTGGGTTAGATGGCAAGAAAACGGATAGGCCAGGGCTCCAGGGCCCGGCTCTCCTTCGACAATCCGCTAACCCAGCACCTCGTCGTTGTGCTCGCCGAGCTTGGGCGCAGACCGCGGTGAGTGCGGCCGCTGGCGGTCGAAGGAGATCGGCAGGCCGACCACGCGCGGCGCCCTGGTTTCTCCCGGCCGGACGGGAAGCTGATGCACCAGGTCCGACGCGGCGAGCTGCTCGGTCGCGGCCAGTTCGCCGATGTCGTTCACCGGGCTGCACGGCACGCCCGCCTTTTCGAAGGCCTCCAGCCAATGCGCGCGAGGATGGTCGCGCATCGCCGCCGCGATCATCGGAATGAGCGTTTCCTTGTTCTGCACGCGCGCGGCGCTTTTCGCGAAGCGCGGGTCGGCTGCCCATTCCGGATGGCCGAGCACTTTGGCGCAGCGCGCCCACAGCCGATCGTTGCCGGGCGCCAGGCAGAGCGGCCGATCGGCAGTGTCGAAGGTCTGGTAGGGTACGATCACGGCGCCGCCGGTGCCGTGGCGCCTGGGCAGGACGCCGGTCTCCAGATAGCCGTTGAGCTGGCCTTCGACCCAGTGCACCGCCGAGTCGAACAGCGAGGTGTCGACCAGGCAACCCTTGCCGGTGCGGTCGCGCATCCTGAGCGCCGCCAGCGCGCCGATGGTGCAGAACATGCCGGTCGCCTTGTCGTTGATCGAGGCGCCGCAGAAGGTCGGCGGATCGTCCGGGCGGCCGGTGACACTCATCATGCCGCCATAGGCCTGCAGCAGCGGATCGAAGCCCGGCTTCATCCTGAGCGGTCCCTGGTAGCCGAAGGCCCAGATCGAGCAGTAGATGAGCCGCGGATGGCGCTTCAGCATCGCCTCGGGGCCGATGCCGATCTCGTCGACAACGCCTGGCCGCAGGTTCTGGATCAGGATGTCGGCGGTCTCGCAAAGCCGGTGCAGCGCCTCGACGTCGGCGGCCGCCTTGAGGTCGAGGGTGACCGAGCGTTTGTTGCGATTCTGGCCGTAGAAATAGAGCGACGTGACGCCGTCCGGCCCGTAGGGCGGGCCCCAGATACGGGCATCATCGCCGCCGTCCGGCTTTTCCACCTTGATCACGTCGGCGCCCATGTCGGCGAGCAGCACCCCGGCCAAGGGGCCCGCCAGCGCCTGGCCCACCTCGATGACGCGAACTCCTTCAAGCGGCAATGTCACGGTCGTCCTCTTCGGTTTGCCTTCGCATACCATTTGCGACCGAGACATGGCCACCGATGCATCTTGTCCGTGGCGTTCCATGACGCAAAACTGCCGCAAAGAGACTATGTATGGCGGCAGCCGGTATAAAGGCCGGCGTGGGATCGAAGGATTGCGAGGGCGATGATCGAACGCGATGAACTTGCTGCGACCGAAGCGCTGTTTTCCGGCTTTTCGCCGCCCGGCTTTCCGTCTGTGCCCGCGACACCATCGACTCTCGACGACGTCGACCGGATCTCCCGTTCCTGGGCCAGCAATCATGCCGGTGCGTTGCGGCCGGGCTCGGAGGAGCACAAGCGCGAGGTCTGCCGGATGTTCCGCGAGACCTTCAATCCCTACCGGCCTTCGGTCATCGCCTGGCCAAAACTCAGGCCGGAGGAGCTGCAGCGCCTCACGTCGTTGCCGATCTGGGATATCGCGGTCCATACCGAAGGCCGGGCGCGGCTGCGTTTCGCCGCCTACGCGCGATCCGTCGCCGATGCCGATATGCGGGCGGCGATCATGCTCAATGCCTGGGAGGAGAACCGCCACAAGGAGGTGCTGTCGAAGCTGGTCGAGGCCTATGGCATCGCGCTGGCGCCCGAGCCCGCCTACGAGTATCCGGGCGATGTCGAATGGTTCTATCTGTTCACCGGCTTCTCGGAATGCATCGACAGCTTCTTCGCTTTCGGCCTGTTCGAGCTGGCCCGCCAGTCGGGCTTCTTTCCGCCGGAGCTGGTCGAGACCTTCGAGCCGGTCATGCAGGAGGAATGCCGCCACATCCTGCTCTTCGCCAACTGGCTGGCCTGGCATCGCGCGAAAATGCCGTGGTGGCGGCGCCCCTTCTTCGAGGCCCGCATCGCGACCGTCTGGCTGGCCATCGCCCGCGACCGGATCGGGATGGCGCGCGGCATGGGGCCCAAGGAGGGTGCGCGGCATGACAACAGCAACTTCACCGTGAAGGGGGCGAGCGCCCTCAGCCCCATCGAGTTTGGAGCGCGCGACCTCATGCAGCTCTGCCTGCAGGAGAACGATCGCCGCTTCGCGGGGTATGATGCCCGGCTCGTGCGGCCGACGACGGTACCGCTGCTGATCAGGCTCGCACTGTTCGTCTCCAGGCCGTGGGCAAGGAAGCGGGCGCGCGGCCGACTGCAGCCGGCGGATTGAAGCCGCGAGCCGGGCAAAGGTCGAGTCGTCGATGAGTGCATCGCTGCAGCCGGGAGATCTGGTCCTCGTCACGGGCGGCTCGGGCTTTCTCGGCTCGTCGGTCGTGCGGATGCTGATCGGCCGCGGCGTGAAGGTGCGCGCGCTCGTACGCTCGACGAGCCCACGTGACAATTTCCGGGACCTCGACTGCGAAACCGTCGTCGGCGATCTCACGGATCGGGAGTCGCTGAGGGCGGCGTTGCGGGACGTGCGCTACCTGTTCCATGTCGCGGCCGACTACCGGTTCTGGGCACGCGATCCGTCGGTCATCCTGCGCGTCAATGTCGACGGCACGACCGGCCTGATGCGCGAGGCGCTGGCGGCCGGCGTGGAGCGCATCGTCTATACGAGCAGCGTCGCCACCCTGAAGATCGCGGGCGCGACCGCACCGGTCGACGAGACGGCCTTGCTCGCGCCGCACGAGGCGGTCGGCGCCTACAAGCGCAGCAAGACGCTGGCCGAGCGCGCCGTGGAGGAGATGATCCGGCGGCAGGGGCTGCCGGCGGTCATCGTCAACCCGACGACCCCGATCGGGCCGCGCGACATCAAGCCGACCCCGACCGGCCGCATCCTGCTCGACGGCGCGCGCGGTCGGATCCCGGCTTTCGTCGACACGGGACTGAACTTCGCCCACGTCGACGACATCGCCCACGGCCACCTGCTTGCCTTCGAGCGCGGCCGGATCGGCGAGCGCTATATCCTGGGCGGCGAGAACCTGTCGCTGCAGGAGCTGCTGGGGGCGGTCGCGAAGGTCGCCGGCCGGCGCGCGCCCCGGGTCAGGCTGCCGCGCCGGCCGCTCTATCCTTTGGCGTTCGGCGCGCAGGCCATCGCGCGTTTCACGGGCAGGGAGCCCTTGTTGACCGTCGATAGCCTGCACATGTCCCGTTACAAGATGTACTTCACCTCGGCGAAGGCGCAACGCGAGCTCGGCTACCGCAGCCGCTCCTACATGGAGGGCGTGGTCGACGCGCTGGCCTGGTTCCGGAAGGCGGGTTACCTGAGATGACCCCGGCCGTGATCCTCGGCGGATTGGCGGTGGCGGTCTGGCTCTATCTGCTGATCGGCCGCGGGGGCTTCTGGCTGGCGCGCGAGCGCGACGGTGGTGAGGGCGGATTCCAGGCCGCACACTGGCCGAGCGTCGTCGCGGTGATGCCGGCGCGCAACGAGGCCGATGTGATTGCTCAATCGGTGCAAAGCCTGTTGCGGCAGGACTATGCCGGATCGTTCCGGATCGTCCTGGTCGACGACGGCAGCACTGATGGCACGGCCGAGACTGCCGCGCGGGCGGCCGAGGCGCTGGATATGCGCGACCGCCTCGAGGTGCTCGCAGGCGCGGCCCTGCCGTCGGGCTGGACGGGCAAGCTCTGGGCGTTGCAGCAGGGCGTCCAGCACGTCGCGCTGTCGGGCGCGAGGCCGGACTACATCCTGCTGACCGACGCCGATATCGGCCATGCGCCCGACAATGTGCGGTCGCTCGTCGTGCGCGCGGAGCGGGAGCAGCGCGTGCTGGTCTCGCTGATGGCGGAGCTGTTCTGCAGGAGCTGGGCCGAAAGCTTCCTGATCCCGGCCTTCGTCTTCTTCTTCCAGATGCTCTACCCGTTCCGCTGGGTGGCGCAGCGGCGGCGCCGGACTGCGGCGGCGGCAGGCGGCTGTGTGCTCGTCCGGCGCGAGGCGCTGGAGCGGGCCGGCGGCATCGCCGCCGTCCGGTCCGAGATCATCGACGATTGTGCGCTGGCGCGCCGGCTGAAGGGGCAGGGGGCGATCTGGCTCGGACTCACGCGACGCGCCCGGAGCCTGCGCCCTTACGGCGGCTTCGCCGAGATCGGCCGCATGGTCTCGCGCTCCGCCTATGCCCAGCTCGACTACTCGCCGCTGCTGCTTCTCGGCACGGTCGTCGGTATGGGATGGATCTATCTCGCGCCGCCCGCGATCACTTTCCTCGCGACGGGCCCGGCCCGCTGGCTGGGGCTCGCCGCCTGGCTTGCGATGGCGCTGGCGCTCCAGCCGATGCTCCGTTTCTATCGGGTCTCGCCGCTTTGGGGACTCGCCATGCCCGCGATTGCGTTCGTCTATGCGCTGTTCACCATCAACTCCGCGCTCCAGGTCTGGCGCGGCCGCGGCGGCATGTGGAAGGGCCGGGCACAGGCGATGACGGGCGGCACATGACGAGCACCGCCCGGTTCGCATCCGGCAAGGGCCATCGGGACGAGAATTTCCCGGTCGCCTCCTGGCTGATCAGGCCTGCCCTGCGCGCGCCGGTCCTCGCCTTTTATCGCTTCGCGCGCGCGGCCGACGACGTGGCCGATCATGCGACGGCGACCGCCGCGGAGAAGCTTGCCGAGCTCGATCGGATGGAAGCTGGATTGCGTGGTGCCAGCGGCGTCAGCGCCGAAGGCGAGCGCCTGCGCGCGGCACTGGGCGCGCATGGCGTCACCGATCAGCATGCGCTCGATCTTCTCGAAGCCTTCCGTCGCGACGTGACCAAGCGGCGCTATGCGGACTGGGACGACCTCATGGACTATTGCCGTTACTCGGCGGCGCCCGTGGGGCGGTTCGTCCTCGATCTGCATGGCGAACCGCGCGTGACATGGCCCGCCAACGATGCGCTCTGCAGCGCACTGCAGGTGATCAATCACCTGCAGGACTGCGCCAAGGATTATCGCGATCTCGACCGCGTCTATATTCCGCTCGATGTCCTCGCCATGCACGGCATCGGCGTCGAGGCGCTCGGCGAGAAGCAGGCTTCCTCCGCATTGCGTGCCGCGATCGTGAGTCTGGCCCGACGCGCCGACGATCTGCTCGACCAATCGCGGGTCTTCGCCGGACAGATCGCCGACCGGCGGCTGGGGCTGGAAGTGGGGGTCATCCAGATCCTGGCGGAGAGTCTTGCAACGAGGCTCGCGCGCCGTGACCCGCTGTCGGAGCGTGTCCATCATCATCCCGTCGAGATGCTGGGCCTTGCCCTGCGTGGCGGCTTGGGCGTCGCAATGCGCCGCCTCTGGCGGATGGCAGGCGGCAGACAACCCGATCTGCGCGGCAGTCGGGGATGACGGCGGTGTCCCAACCGCAGACGGACCTTGCGGAAATCCAGGCCCGCGTCTCCGGCAGCTCCTTCTATGCCGCCATGCTTCTCATGCCGAAGGCGGAGCGGACGGCCATGTTCGCGATCTACGGCTTCTGCCGACTGGTCGACGATATCGCCGACGACGGCACGCGGTCGCGGCCGGAGCGGGCGAAAGCGCTCGACCGGTGGCGCGCGGACATCGCCGCCCTCTATGCCGGCGAGCCCGCAGGGCAGGCCGCTTTCCTCGCCGCGGCCGTGCGCGACTTCAAGCTTCGGGAAGCCGACTTTCTCGCCGTCATCGACGGCATGGGCATGGATGTCTCGGCCGACATTCGCGCGCCCGACCTAGAGACGCTCGATCTCTATTGCGAGCGCGTGGCGTCGGCGGTGGGACGGCTTTCGACCCGTATCTTCGGCATGGACGACAAGCCGGGCTTCGCGCTGGCGCGCGAACTCGGCCGCGCGTTGCAACTGACCAACATCCTGCGCGATCTCGACGAGGACGCGGGCATTGGCCGCCTCTACCTGCCGCGCGAACTGCTGGCGGAGGCGGGAATCGAGACCAATGACCCCGTGGCGGCGATCGGCGATCCCCGCGTCGATGCCGCCTGTCGACGGCTGGCGGCACAGGCGCAGGATCGTTTTGCCGGCGCCGAGCGTGTGCTGCGTGCACGTCCCCGCGGCCGACTGCTCGCCCCTCGCCTGATGGCCGCGGTCTATCAGACGCTGCTGCAGGACATGCTGGCCGAGGGATGGGCGCCGCCGCGTCGTCGGGCACGGATCGGCAAGCTCCGGCTGCTGGCGCTGGTCGCGCGCTGCTGTGTGTCGGGATGACCGGGCCCGCTGCAGCGGCCCGGGTCCACGTCATTGGCGCGGGGCTCGCCGGCCTGTCGGCGGCCGTCGCTCTGGCGGATCGCGGCATGACGGTCGTGCTGTCAGAAGCCGCCCGGCAGGCGGGCGGCCGTTGCCGCTCGTATCGCGACTCCGTCCTGGACATGGTGATCGACAACGGCAACCACCTCGTGCTGTCGGGCAATCCGGCGGTCGGCCGTTATCTGAAGGCGATCGGCGCGCAGGACAGGCTGACCGGCCCGCTGAGTGCCGAGTTTCCGTTTCTCGACCGCGGCAGTGGCCGGCGCTGGACGCTTCGCCCCAACGACGGCCGTGTTCCCTGGTGGGTCCTGTCGGCAAGTCGGCGCGTGCCCGGAACACGGCTCGCCGACTATCTTCCGTTGCTTGCCCTGACACGGCCGCATCCCGGCCGTCGCATCGATGAAGTCGTCTCCTGCCACGGCGTCGCCTGGGAGAAGCTCCTGCGGCCGTTGCTGGTCTCCATTCTCAACACACGACCCGAGGAGGCGTCGGCCGACCTGGCCGGCGCCGTCTTCCGCGAGACGCTGACGCAAGGCGGCCGGCAGACCTGGCCGCGCATTGCAACGCCGAGCATCGCGGCGGCCTTCGTCGATCCCGCGCTCGGCCGGCTGCGCGAGGATGGTGTCGAGATCAGGCTCGGTCGGCCGTTGCGCGCCGTCACGGTCGCCGGCGACCGACTTGCCGCGCTGACTTTCGACGACGGCGAGGAACGGCTCGGTCCGTTGGACAAGGTTGTCCTGGCTGTGCCGCCCTGGACGGCGCAGGCCCTGTTGCCGCAGATGACGGTGCCCGACGATTTCCGCGCCATCGTCAACGCTCATTTTCGAACGGCAAGCCCTGCCAATGCCCGGTTGATGGTCGGGGTGATCGGCGGTACGGCGGAGTGGGTCTTCGCCTTTCCCGATCGCCTTTCCGTCACCGTCAGTGCCGCCGATCGTCTTCTCGACATGGACAACCAGACTCTGACCGACCTGCTGTGGCGTGACGTTGCCGCCGTCCACGATCTGTCCGGTCCTGCGCCGCCGTGCCGCATCGTGAAGGAGAAGCGCGCCACCTTTGCCGCGACGCCCGCGCAGGAAGCGCGGCGTCCGGCGTCGCGCACGGCGTGGGCCAACGCCTTCCTCGCCGGCGACTGGATCGCGACCGGATTGCCGGCGACCATCGAAGGCGCACTGCGCTCGGGTGAGAAGGCGGCGGCGCTCGCCATGGCCTCGCGATGAACGACCTCATCCTGACGGATGCGGCCGGCCTCGAGGGCGATATCGTCCGGGCCGCAGCGGCCTTGCGGCAATTGCAGCGGAGCGACGGGCACTGGGTCTTCGAGCTCGAGGCCGATGCGACGATTCCCGCCGAGTACGTGCTGCTGCGCCACTACCTCGGCGAGCCCGACGACCTCGGGCTGGAGCGCAAGATCGGCGTCTACCTGCGCCGCATCCAGGGCGAGCATGGCGGTTGGCCGCTGTTCCACGGTGGCGCATTCGACATCAGCGCTTCCGTCAAAGCCTACTTCTGCCTGAAGATGATCGGCGACGACCCCGCAGCACCGCACATGGTGCGCGCGCGCGAGGCGATCCTGGCGCATGGTGGCGCGGCCGAGGCCAACGTCTTCACCCGCATCCTCCTGGCGCAGTTCGGCGAGCTGTCCTGGCGGCGCGTGCCCACCATGCCGGTGGAGCTGATCCTCCTGCCGCGCTGGTTTCCCATCCATCTCTCGCGCATGTCCTACTGGGCGCGCACCGTGATCGTGCCGCTGCTGGTGCTGGCCGCGCTCAGACGCCGGGCGCGCAATCCGCGCGGCGTGCGCATCCGCGAGCTCTTCACGACAAGGCGGGTGAAGAAGAAGCGCGGACCGACGCATCGCCATCGCGGCTGGGCGCTCTTCTTCAATGGCCTTGACGTCGCGCTGACGGCGGTGGAGCCGCTTTGGCCCGAGCCGCTGCGTCGTCGCGCCATCGAGCGCTGTCTTGCCTTCGTGACCGAGCGCCTGAACGGCGAGGACGGTCTCGGCGCGATCTACCCGGCCATGGCCAACAGCGTCATGATGTTCGATGCGCTGGGCTATCCGGCCGACCATCCGGACCGCGCGACGGCACGGCGTTCGATCGAGAAGCTGCTGGTGATCCGCGAGCACGAAGCCTATTGCCAGCCATGCGTCTCGCCGGTCTGGGACACCGCGCTCGCGGCCCATGCCCTGATGGAGGCGGGCGGCGTGGAGGCGGACACGGCGGCGCGCCGCGGCCTCGACTGGCTGGCGCCGCTGCAGGAACTCGAGGTCGAGGGCGACTGGGCGGAGCGACGGCCCGGGGTGCGGCCGGGCGGCTGGGCCTTCCAGTATCGCAACGCCCATTATCCCGATCTCGACGACACCGCTGTCGTCGTGATGGCGATGGACCGCGCGCGGCGCGAGCTCGGCGCCGGCACGACCTTCGATCGCGCGATCGATCGCGCCGTCGAATGGACGGCCGGCCTGCAGAGCGGCAACGGCGGCTGGGCCGCGTTCGACGCCGACAATGTCGATCACTATCTCAACAACATTCCGTTCGCCGACCACGGCGCCTTGCTCGATCCGCCGACATCGGACGTGACGGCGCGCTGCATCGGCATGCTGGCCCAGCTCGGCGAGGCGCCGGGGAGCCCGCGCATGCGGGCGGCGGTCGATTTCCTCGAGCGCGAACAGATGGCGGACGGGAGCTGGTACGGCCGCTGGGGTGTGAACTACGTCTATGGCACCTGGTCGGCGCTCTGCGCGCTGAACGCTGCAGGCCTCGACGCGACGCGGCCGAGCGTGCGCAAGGCGGCAGACTGGCTGATCTCGATCCAGAACGAGGATGGCGGCTGGGGCGAGGATTGCACCAGCTACCGGCTCGACTATCGCGGCTACGAACCGGCGCCATCCAACGCCTCGCAGACGGCCTGGGCGCTGCTCGGCCTGATGGCCGCAGGCGAGGTCGACCATCCGGCGGTGACGCGCGGCATCGCCTGGCTGCGCCGCACGCAGGACGAGAGCGGCCTTTGGCAGCAGGAGGCCTATGTCGGCGGCGGCTTCCCGCGGGTCTTCTACCTGCGCTACCACGGCTATCCCAAGTTCTTCCCGCTCTGGGCGCTGGCGCGCTACCGCAACCTGCGCCGCGCCAATGACCGGCGGGTGGCGTACGGCATGTGACGATCCTCGTGGTCACCGGCCTGCGGCGCGAGGCACGCCTGCTTAGCGGTCCGGAAGTCGAGGTTGTCGCCGGCGGCGGCGATCGTCGGCGCCTCGAAGCGAGGCTCGAAGAACGCGCAGCCTGGGCGAACGGCATTATCAGCATGGGAATCGCGGGCGGAATGGCGCCCGGTCTCCGCCCGGGTCAGTGGGTCGTGGCGCGCGCAGTTCTCGACCGGGGCATGGTGCTGCCGGCCGATACCGACTGGACGGATGCGCTCCTGGCGCGACTGCCCGGCGCGGTCGATGGCCCGTTCCTGGGCGTCGATACGATCACTACCGGGAAAGCCGAGAAGGCGGCCCTGCATCGCGCAACCGGGGCGATCGCGGTGGACATGGAGTCGCATGTCGCGGCGCGGGTCGCGGCACGCCATCGGTTGCCCTTCGCCGCGGCGCGCGTGATCTGCGATCCGGCGCACCGTTCGCTTCCGGCCGCCGCGCTCGTCGGCATGCGCCCCGACGGCCGCATGGATGTGACGGCCGTCCTGCGCTCGCTTGTCGCCGAGCCGGGCCAGATTCCCGCGCTGATCCGAACCGCCTGGGAGGCGGAACGCGCTTTCCGGGCGTTACTCCGCGGCCACCGTCTTCTCGGGTCGGGCCTTTGCCGCCCGGATTTCGCCTAGCTTGCGCTGGACGTGGTTCGAAAAGACGAATTCGGCGCGGCGCTGCTTGTCGAGCGGGATGTCCTCCGCCATCGGACCATCGGTGCGCACACCGCGCATCGCGACCGTGAGCGACTTCAACGGACGGCGCATCATGTCCTTCACCGCCGAGGCCTCGAAACCCGAATGCACCATGCAGTCGGCGCACTTCTCGTAGTTGCCGACTCCGTACTTGTCCCACTCGGTGTCGTTCATGAGTTCCTGGAAGGTCCTGGCGTAGCCCTCGCCCAGGAGATAGCAGGGCTTCTGCCAGCCGAACACGGTGCGCGTCGGGTTGCCCCACGGCGTGCAGCGATAGGCTTCGTTGCCGGCCAGGAAATTCAGGAAGTTGATGGATTGGCTGAACGGCCACTTCTTGCCGCCGTCGCCGCGTGACAGGATTCCGCGGAACAGCTCCTTGGTCCTGGTGCGGTTGAGGAAGTGCTGCTGGTCGGGCGCGCGCTCGTAGGCATAGCCCGGCGAGACGGTGATGCCGTCCAGCTCCAGCGCCTTCATGTCGTCGAAGAAGGCCGCGACCTCGGCCGGATCGGCGTCGTTGAACAGCGTGCAGTTGATGCTGACGCGGAAGCCCTTGGCCTTCGCGAGCTTGATGGCTTCGACCGCCTTGTCGTAGGTGCCGCGCAGGCAGACCGACTTGTCGTGCATGGCCCGGTTGCCGTCGAGATGGATCGACCAGGTGAAGGAGGGATGCGGCTCGTAGTCGTCGATCTTCTTGGCCAGCAACAGGGCGTTGGTGCACAGGATCACGAACTTCCGCTTGGCCAGGAAGCCCTTGACGATCCGCGGCATCTCGCGATGCAGGAGCGGTTCGCCGCCGGCGATCGAGACGACGGGCGCGCCGCATTCGTCGATCGCCGTCATGCAGTCGTCGTAGGACAGGCGCTGGTCCAGGATCTCGTCAGGATAGTCGATCTTGCCGCAGCCGGCGCAGGCGAGGTTGCAGCGGAACAACGGCTCCAGCATCAATACCAGGGGATAGCGTTCCCGCCGCGCCAGATGCTGGCGAAGGATGTAGGTCCCGATGCGGGCCGCCTGAAACAAGGGAATTCCCAAAACGCGCTCCTCTACTATCCAGCCGGCGACGTCGCCCTGAGTTCGTTGGGCAGCCGGAACTCGATGTCCTCGTGCACGCCGGTCATCTGTTCCACCGCGACGTCGCCATGGCGACGCAGGGCCTCGATCACGTCGAGGACGAGCTCTTCCGGGGCCGATGCGCCCGCCGTCAGCCCGATGGTCTTCACCCCGGCGAGCCAGGCCGGATCCAGCTCGCCGCCGTCGGCGATCAGGTAGCTCGGCAGGCCCTTCTCGACCGCGATCTCGCGCAGCCGGTTCGAGTTGGAGCTGTTGCGGCTGCCCACCACCAGCAGGAGGTCGACCAGCTCGCACAGCTCCCGCACCGCCGACTGGCGATGCTGGGTGGCATAGCAGATGTCGGCCACGTCCGGCCCTTCGAGGTCGCTGAACCGCGCGCGCAGGGCGGCGATCACGCCGCGGGTGTCGTCGACGCTGAGCGTGGTCTGCGTGACATAGGCGACCGGCGCATCAGGGGGAATGTCGAGCCGCGCCACGTCCTCGACCGTCGAGACCAGATGGACCGGCGCGTCGACCTGGCCCATCGTGCCCTCGACCTCGGGATGGCCGGCATGGCCGATCAGGATCAGGGCGCGGCCGCGCGCGACATAGCGCTTGCCCTGCAGGTGGACCTTGGAGACCAGGGGGCAGGTGGCGTCCAGCACCGGCAGGCCGCGCGCCTTGGCCTCGTCGATGATCGACTGTGCGACGCCGTGCGCGCTGAAGATGGTGGTCGCGCCGTCCGGGATCTCGTCGAGGCTTTCGACGAAGACCGCGCCCATGCGTTCGAGCTTCTCCACGACATGGCGATTGTGCACGATCTCATGGCGAACATAGACGGGCGCGCCGAACTTCTTGAGCGACCGTTCGACGATCTCGATCGCCCGCACGACGCCCGCGCAAAACCCTCGAGGTTGGGCCAACAGAACCCGCATCCAGATCAACTCCTCCATCAGCGGGCTTGCCGCAACCGGAATTTGGTGTCGTCAGGCCGCTTTGCCACAGTTGCAAGGCTCGATCGATGAATCGTCGTTCGACGTGCAGGCGCCGGGTGCCGCGTAACCGCGTCCGGACTGTGTGTCGGGCGGCGACGCGGCGTCAACATGTCGCGTGGTCGACGGGAAGCCGCGAATGGACTGCGGCTCGGCTTGACAGCCGGTGGCCAGGTGCGGATTTACTTCCGGCACTCGCGAATAACCTCATCCGCCGTAGGGAACAAGGACGCCCGGGAGGCGTGGCTTCTGTGGAGGCGTCGTGTCGACCCGGACCTCGTTGATCGGTCGCATCGTTGCGGCCAGCAGCCGGCATCCCGTGATCGTGCTGCTGGGCGCCCTCGGCCTCACGCTGGCGGCGCTGCTCCATGTGGCGGGCAATTTCGCGATGACCGCCGACACCTCGCAGCTGATCTCGTCGAAGTTGACGTGGCGGCAGAGGGAGCTGGCATTCCAGGCGGCATTCCCCCAGCTCGACAATCTGACGATGGTGGTGATCGACGGCGCCACACCCGAGCTGGCCGACGATGCGGCGAGGCGCCTGACGGCCGCGTTGCAGGAGAAGCAGGATCTTTTCCGGACCGTGCGGCGTCCCGACGGCGGTCCGTTCTTCGAGCGGGAGGGCCTGCTGCTGCTGCCGCTCGATCAGGTGAGAGCGACCACGAACGGCCTCGTGCGCGCCACGCCGTTGCTGGCGCAGGTGGCCGCCGATCCCAGCCTGCGCGGCGTTCTGTCGGCGCTTTCCAACATGCTCGCGGGCATCAGGCACGGGCAGGGGACACTTCACGACATCGAGCCGATGACGGGCGCTCTCGCCGATGCCTTCGAGAAGGTGCTGGCCGGCCGGCCGGCCTTCTTCTCCTGGCAGACGGTGATCGGTGGTGCTCCGGCCGGAACGCATGCGACGCGGCGTGTCGTGCTGGTCCAGCCGGTGATGGACTATACGGCGCTGGAACCCGGCGCCGCGGCAAGCAGCGCGATCAGGACGACGGCGCAGTCGCTCGGCCTCGATGCGGCGCACGGTGTCACCGTCCGTCTGACCGGCCCGGTGCCGCTCGCCGACGAGGAGTTCGCCTCGCTCGCCCAGGACGCGCACCTCGTGCTCGGCGCCATGCTGGTGGCGCTGCTGGGCATCCTCTGGCTGGCGGTGCGCTCGGTGCGCGTGGTTCTCGCCATCGTCGTCACGACGATCGTCGGCCTCGTCATCACGGCTGCCATCGGGCTCATGGCCACCGGGCGGCTCAATCTCATCTCCGTCGCCTTCATCCCGCTCTTCGTCGGTCTCGGCGTCGATTTCAGCATCCAGTTCAGCGTCCGCAGCCTCGCCGAACGCCTCGTCCAGCCGACGCGCGAGGCGGCGCTGACCGAGGCGGGCGCCAGCATCGGCCGGGCGCTCGCGCTGTCGGCAGCGGCGATCGGCGTCGGCTTCTTCGCCTTTCTGCCCACCACCTATGTCGGCGTGGCCGAGCTCGGAACAATCGCCGGCCTCGGCATGGGCGTGGCGTTCGCCCTCAGCATCGTGCTGCTGCCCGCGCTGCTTGCGCTGCTGCGATTCCCGCCGGCACGGATGGCCGAGGTCGGCTTCACCATGCTGGCGCCGGTCGATCGCTTCGTGACCCGGCACCGGCTCGGCGTGCTGGGCTCGGCGCTCATTGCCGCCATCGTGTCGCTGGCGCTGCTGCCGTTCGTGCGCTTCGACTTCGATCCGCTGAACCTCAAGAGTCCCAGGGTGGAATCGATGACCACCCTGAAGGCTCTCGCCGCCGACCCAGACTGGACGCCCTATGCGATCAATGTGCTCGCCGCCACGCTTGGCGAGGCGCAGGCGATCGCCCATCGCCTCGATGGCCTGCCGGAGGTGTCGCGCACTGTCACACTCCAGAGCTTCGTTCCGGCCCGACAGGACGAGAAGCTGGCGCTTGTCGCCAATGCGGCGAAAGCCATCGGGCCGGCGCTCGAGGCGCGAGCGCCGCGGCCTGCTCCTCCGGAGGCGGAGCTGCGTCAAAGCCTCGCCAGCACGGCGGCGGCGCTGCGCGCCTCGGCTCCCCAGGCGGCCGATGCGGCCTCGTCCTCGGCGCGCCGGCTGGCCGATGCCCTGGAGCGGCTGGAGGCCGCGCCGGCAGATATCCGCGCCAAGGCTGCCGCCGCGATAGTCGCGCCGCTTCACGTCGTGCTCGACCAGATCCGCGCCGAGCTGAAGGCCGGCCCGGTGACGATCGCGACCTTGCCGGCCGATCTGGTCTCGGACTGGACGACAAAGGACGGGCGCGCCCGCATCCAGGTGCTGCCGCGCGACGGCCGGCACGACAACGACTCGCTGCGGCGCTTCGCCACCGCCGTCCAGGGCATCGCGCCGGACGCGACCGGCGCGCCGATCTCGACCAGGGCCTCGGGCGACACCATCGTCGACGCTTTCCTGCAGGCCGGCGCTTATTCGATCCTGGCCATCGTCGTGCTGCTGGCGCTGGTGCTGCAGCGAACCCGCGACGTGGTGCTCACCATGCTGCCGGTGCTGCTGAGCGGACTGCTGACATTCGCCACCTGCGGGTTGCTCGACCTGCCGCTCAACTTCACCAACATCATCGCCCTGCCGCTGCTGTTCGGCGTGGGTGTCGCCTTCAACATCTACTTCGTGATGGCGTGGCGCGCGGGCGAGACGGCGATGCTGAAGTCGAGCCTGATGCGCGCCGTGATCTTCAGCGCGCTCACCACCGCCAATGCCTTCGGAGCGCTGTGGCTATCCACGCACCCGGGCACCGCCAGCATGGGCCGGCTCCTGATGATCTCGCTCGGCTGGGAGCTTCTGGTCACGCTGCTCTTCCGGCCGGCCCTGCTCGCGCGCTCGCCGCACAGCAAGCTCTGGTTCTGACGCGCTGCAGTCAGCGCGACAGGGCCTGGTCGGGTTCCAGCTTGGATCGCGCGCTCCAGAGCCGCATCGCGCGCAGCGCCACTTCGGTCAATTGCGGCAGGAAGCTCGGGCGCAGCAGCTCGGGATCGAAGGCTCCCATGCGCCGGCTGTTCTCCGAATAGCAATCCTCGAGGAACTTCCGGAAGTTGAAGCCATCCAGGAACATGCTGACCTGGGTCGCGGCGAAGTTCTTGCCGTCGTTCAGTTCCTTGCCGCGCTTGGCGAGCCCCATCATGCGCACCAGCGCCCGCAGGTAGTAGTGCAGGCTGGTGAGGGGCAGCGCGGTCCGCGCCAGCCAGCCGCGTCGTGCCTCGGTGTAGGCCATCCAGTTGACGAAGAAGACGATATGGCGCGTCTCCTCGTACATCAGGGTTTCGAAGATCTTCAGCATCTCCCTCGGCAGGAACTCGGCCTGGAAGGCGATCTTGAACAGGCCGAAGCCCAGGAACGAATCGAGGCATTCGCCGAAGCCGAAATCCTTGAAGCGTCGCTCGATGTTGTCGCTGATGTCCTCGAGCGGCCGCTCCGGCGCGTCAAGGCCGTACTTCTCGATCATGACGCGAATCAGCTTGGCGTGCCGCGTCTCCTCCTCGCCCTGCAGGGCGAGCGCGTCGCGCAGGACAGGATCGGTCACCGTCTGCGTGAAGGCGGCCACGATCGCCCCGGCGCGGCGTTCGGTGTAGAAGACCTCTTCCCAGAACGGCACGGCCCTCAGGCGCTGCAGCGCCGCGTCGTCCAGTTCGGGCCAGGGCAGGGTGTGAGGATCGTAGTCGGTGTAGGTCTGCACAAAATGTCGACAGAAGGCATCGCGATGTTGCTGCGATCCGATTCTCATGCGTCTCGCCCTTTCGTTGGCCGGCATTCAAGGGCAACGAATCCGGTTTGTCCATCGGTGCGGCCGCGCGCTTGCGGCAGAAAAATCCCTCGCTGCGATCAGGCGCAACGAGGGCTCTTGCGAATCATGCAGCTTTCCGCGCGTAGCTGGCAAGCCGCTGATTGATGATGGCGTCCGCTTCGCGCATGATGCGGTCGATCAATTCCTTGACCGTCGGGACGTCGCGGATAAGCCCTGCCACCATGCCGCAGGACCAGGCGCCGGCATCCATCTCGCCGTCCTTCATGATGCGCGGATAGACACCCGCCACCTCGGGCAGGATGTCCTCGAACTTGATCTTGGGCCCCAGCGCCTTCTCCTTCTCGAGCAGGCGCTCGACGGCGGCGTTCTTCAGCACGCGCTCGGTGTTGCGCAGCGGCCGCATGACGAGCCGCGTGTCGAGCTCGCTGGCGGCCACCAACGCCTGCTTCACATGCTCGTGAATCGGCGCTTCCCTGGTGGCCATGAAGCGCGTGCCCATGTTCATGCCGTCGGCGCCCAGTGACAGGGCGGCGACCAGCGAACGGCCGTCGGCCATGCCGCCGGAGGCGACGAAGGGGATCTTGAGCTCCTCGGCGGCGCGCGGCAGGAGGATGAAGTTCGGCACGTCGTCCTCGCCCGGATGGCCGCCGCATTCGAAGCCGTCAACGCTCACCGCATCGCAGCCGATCGACTCGGCTTTCAGCGAATGGCGCACCGACGTGCATTTGTGGATCACCTTGATGCCGGCTTCTTTCAGCGCCGGCAGCCACTTCTGCGGGTTGTTGCCGGCGGTCTCGACAATCTTGACGCCGCCGTCGACGATGGCGCGGATGTAGCCGGGATAGTCGGGCGGCGTCACCGCCGGCAGGAAGGTGAGGTTCACGCCGAACGGCTTCGAGGTCATCTCACGGCAACGGCGGATCTCGCTGGCCAGCGCCTCCGGCGTTCGCTGCGTGAGCCCGGTGATGATGCCGAGCCCGCCGGCGTTGGAGACGGCTGCCGCCAGCTCGGCGAAGCCCACAAAATGCATGCCGCCCTGGATGATCGGATGCTCGATCCCGAGGAGTTCCGTGATCCTGGTCTTCATTGACTGCCCTCCGTGCCTTGTCGTTATAGGGCAGCCTCAGCGGCCCTGGAACCGCGGCTGTTTCTTCTCGTCGGTCGCGAGGCCGGCCGGCACGTTGCGGCTGCCGGCCGCCCCGGGCCCGCGATGGACATGGACCTGCCGCGGGTCGATCCGCTCACCGCAGCCCGAGCACACCATCACCGGGTCGAAGGTCTTGCCGCAAGTCAGATGCTGATGAAGCAACGGCCGTCCCCTTTTGCCCGCCATGTGCTCGTCGCCCCAGTGAACGATCGAGAGGATGATCGGATAGAGGTCGCGGCCCTTTTGCGTCAGGCGATACTCGTGGCGCAACGGTCTCTCCTGGTAGGGTACCTTCGCCAGCACGAAGTGCTTCACGAGCTTGCGCAGCCGGCTCGCCAGGATCGGCCGCGTGATGCCGAGCCTTTCCTGGAAATCCTCGAAGCGCCGCACGCGCAGGAAGCAATCGCGCAGGATCAGCAGGGTCCAGCGATCGCCGATCACCGACACGGTGCGGGCCAGCGAGCAGGTCTCCTCCTCGAGATGGCTCCAGCGCATCGACGGCCTCTACTTACTCGCCGCGATGGCTTCCTCGACGTCGCGCAGCCGGTCCTTGCCGAAATAGATCTCGCCGTCGACGAAGAAAGTGGGTGATCCGAAGGTGCCGCGCTCGACCGCGCGCTGAGTCTCGGCCATCAGCGCGTCCTTGACCTCCTGCGTCTGCACCAGCTCGAACAGCCGGTCGGCCGGAAGGTCCGACTCGATCAGCGCTGCCCGCAGGACAGCGGGATCGTCGAGCTTCTTGGGCTCCGCCCACATGTGCCGGTAGATCTCGTCGACGTAGCGCTCGAAGATGCCGAGCTTCCTCGCTGCAACGGCGCCGCGCATGATCGCCAGCGTGTTCACCGGGAAGTGCGGGTTCATCTTGTAGCGCGTGATGCCATGCTGCCGGATGAAGCGCTCGGTTTCGAGCTGCTGGTACTCCGGCTTGTTCCTGATGCCGGCATTGCTCTCCGCCGGCGAGCGATTGTTGGTGAGCTTGAAGATGCCGCCCAGCAGCACCGGCACATAGTCGAACCTGACGCCCTGGCGCTTCTCGATCACCGGAATGACGAGGTGGCTGAGATAGGCGTTGGGGCTGCCGAAATCGAACAGGAATTCAACCTTGGGCATGACTCACCATTTTTCTCCGAAGGGGCGGATCTCGAGCTCGGAACTCCAGGCGTCGCGCGGCTGCCGGTAGAGCATCCAGTACGCGTCGGCCACGGCCTCGGGGCGCATCAATCGGTCCGGCGGCAGATTCGCCAGCGCCTCGGCGCCCTCGCGCTCCTTGAGGCGCTCGCGCACCCAGGCGGTGTCGACGCCCGAATCGATCACGAGATGGGCGACGTGGATGTTCTTCGGTCCGAGCTCGCGGGCCGCGGCCTGGGCGACCGCACGCAGGCCGGCCTTGGCCGAGGCGAAGGCCGCGTAACCGACGCCGCCGCGCAGGCTCGCCGTCGCGCCGGTGAAGAAGATGCAGCCCTTGCCGCGCGGCAGCATCAGGCGCGCGGCTTCGCGGCCGGCGAGGAAGCCCGAGTAGCAGGCCATCTCCCACACCTTGCGGAACACGCGCTCGGTCGTGTCGGTGAGCGGAAAGTTCACGTTGGCGCCGACGTTGAAGACGCAGACCTCCAGCGGGGCGGTCCGGTCCGCTTCCTGCAGGAAGGCCGTGATGTCCTCTTCCTTGCGGGCGTCGAGGCCGCGCGCCGAGATCCTGCCGCCCGCCTTCTCGATGTCGGCGACCAGCGGCGCCAGCTTGTCGCCGTTGCGCCGGCCGGCATGGACGATGAAGCCCTCCGCCGCGAACTTGCGCGCGATCGCAGCGCCGATGAAGTCCCCGGCGCCGATCACGGCCGCCGTCGCCTGCCTGGATGCCATGGATCCCTCCTGCCGCTGGACAGTCAGTTTGTTTTCCAAACTTGTCAATTCCTCCAGCAAAGAGACTTCTGGGGCTGTCATGAGTTTTCGAGTGTCGTTTCAACATGAACTCCGTCGCCGCGGGATACCGCCTGTCGATCCGGCATGGCGCGCCGATGGATTTCGCATGTGTCGCGGCCGTCTGTCGGGAGTACCGTCGGCTCGTGGTTCTGGGAGGACTCGATGAGCTACGATCTCGTGATCAGGAACGGCATCGTGGTCGATGGTACCGGCGCCAGGAGGTACCGGGCCGACGTGGCGGTCGCCGATGGCAAGGTGGCCGACATCGGCAAGGTCACCGAAGGCGCCAGGCGCACCATCGATGCCGACGGTCTGGTCGTGGCGCCGGGCTTCGTCGATCCCCACACGCATTACGATGCGCAGATCTGCTGGGACGGCGCGGTGACGCCCTCGTCCTGGCACGGTGTCACCAGCGTGGTGATGGGCAATTGCGGCGTCGGCATCGCGCCCTGCCGGCCCGCGGCGCGCGAGATCGCCATGCGCGACCTGGTGAGTGTCGAAGGCATTCCGTTCGACGTGCTGAACAAGGGCATCACCTGGGATTGGGAGACTTTTCCGCAGTTCATGGATGCGGCCGCCGCCCGCCGGCCATCGCTCAATCTCGCCTTCATCGCGCCGCTCACGCCGTTCCGTCATTACGTGATGGGTGAGGCGTCGATGGAGCGGGCGGCCGACGCGGAGGAGACGGCGAAGATCGCGGCCCTGATCGCCGAGGCCGTCGATGTCGGCGCGCTGGGCTTCTCGTCGACGACGCTCAACCAGCATATGGGCTTCGAGGGCAAGCCGCTCGCCTGCCGCAACGCCAGCCGCGAGGAGCTGAAGGCCTATGCCAACGTCCTGAAGGCGCGCGGCAAGGGCGCGATCGAGATCGCGCTCACGCGCCAGGTCGGCGTGCTGGAGGAGGACCAGTGCGAGCTGCTGGACTTCCTGCTCGACGAGAGCGGCCGGCCGGTGACCTTCATCGCCCTGTTCGACCGCGACGACATCCCGGAGGCGGTGCGCAACACGCTGCGGCTCGCCGCGCCGATGATTGCCAAGGGCGCCCGGCCGCAGACCTCGCCGCTGCCGCTCACGCGCGAAGTCAACATGGACAATCCCTTCTCCTTCGCCGCCTTCCCCTCCTGGAAGCGGGTGTTCGCCGACACCTCGAAGGCGGCGCAGAAGGCCGTCTACGCCGATCCGGCGTTCCGCAACCAGTTCCGCGAGGACCTCAAGAATCCGACCGGCTTCAGCAACTGGGGCCGGGTTGTCGTGCACGCCGTGCGCAACCCGGCGCTGAAGCATCTCGAGGACAAGTCGATCGCCCAGATCGGCCAGGAGCAGGGCAAGGACGGCGTCGATGCCTTCCTCGACACGGTGCTGGCCGACAACCTCGATTGCGAGCTCACCATGGCCTCGTGGAACACGCGCGAGGATCGCATGCGCGAGCTCCTGAACAACAAGGCGATCCTGATGGCGCTGGGCGACGGCGGCGCGCATGTCGACATGCTGTGCGACTCGGGCTACCCGACCTACCTGCTCGGCACGTGGGTGCGCGAGAAGGAGGCGATCACGCTGGAGGAGGGCGTGCGCAAGCTCACCTCCGACCCGGCCGACCTGTTCGGCCTGAAGGACCGCGGCCGCCTCGCCAAGGGCGCACCGGCCGATATCGCGATCTTCGATCCCGCGCGCATCGGCTCCAACAACCACGGCGAGCGCCGCTACGATCTCCCCGGCGGCGCCAAGCGCATCGTGATGCCGTCGAGAGGCGTCGAGTACACCCTGGTCAACGGCGCGGTCACCTGGGAGCAGGGCAGGCTCACCGAGGCGAAGGCGGGGAAAGTGTTGAGAGGATAGGTCGCTTCCGCCGTGGCGGGGAGATAGACCAGGGCAAGTCTCACGGGCAGATGGAGAGAGGAGACGCCATGTCCGACGGACTCCAGCGCGAGCCGCCGGCGACCATGCCCGACCGCAAACGGGCACTGGAGCGGGTGCTGGTGGAAGCGCGAGCGCGGCGCGCGGAGTTCGCCAAGCAGCGGCAGTTGAGCCCCGACATCGTCGGCTTGCTGAAGCAGTTCCCTTGAGGCCGTTGGCAGTCACGATATCGTGGTCGACAAGGTTGTCGTTCCCGAGGACTGGACGTTCATTCGCGGCGGCGGTTCGAGCCTCGATTCGCCCCTGTTTCGCTATCCTGCCCTGGTGATCGCCTCGCAGGTGCTGGCGGTCGTGGGTCTCGGCGCCGCGCGAGCGGCCCTCGACGAGGTAATCGCCATGGCCGGCAAGCGCAAGTCGATCACCGGCGCGCCCGCTCTGGCTGACCGGCCCAATGTCCAGATCGAGCTGGCGAAAGCCGAGGCGCAGTTGCGTTCGGCGCGGGCCTTTCTCTACGAGACGACCGACGAGGCTTACGAGACGCTCGAGGCCGGCGGGGGAACTCGATCTCGAGATGAGAACGCTGCTGCGTCTGGGCGCCAGCAACGCCGCCAAGGTCGGCGCCGACGTCGCCCGGATGGCCTATACGATCTCCGGGACGACCGGGATCTTCACCGATCATCCCCTCGCCTACACGCTGCAGGACGCCCTGGTGGTGCTGCAACACGCCTTCCTGTCGGAAGGAACATGGCAAAGCGCCGGCCGCCTCCTGCTGGGCCTCGAACCGACACCGGGGTTTCCGTGAAAGTCCCTGTCGCATATGACGATGACCTTGTGTTGCGGGGGTAGCTGCCCTGATGGCGCGCCCGAAAGTCGTCGCTATCGTGCTCCCTTCGCGGGATTCCGCTGGTCAAACGCGCCTTTCGAGAGCAACACTGTCGTGTCCGGAGTGTTGCTTGGGGCCGGGCCGCGGGGAAGGGGAGTGGTGAGTCGGTAGTTCAGACGGTCGTCGACCGGGGCAACAGACCGTGACCAAAATCCTGATCGTCGAGGACAACGAGATGAACCGGGACATGCTGTCTCGGCGCCTGACTCGCAAAGGCTATGAGGTGATCATGGCTGAGGACGGCGAACGCGGCGTCATCACGGCAATGAGCGATGGCCCCGACGTCATTCTCATGGACATGAGCCTGCCGATCATCGACGGCTGGGAGGCGACGCGGCGCATCAAGGCGTCGGCCGAGCTTCGGGGCATTCCCGTCATCGCCCTCACCGCCCATGCCATGGACAGCGACCGCGACAAGGCGCTGGAAGCCGGATGCGACGACTACGATACAAAGCCCATCGAGTTGCCGCGACTGATCGAGAAGATCGAGCGCCTGCTGGCGGCCCGGAAGCAGGCACGCCGACGACCATGACGACGAGTCCGGCGCGCCGAACATGAACGGTTCGACCCCAGCCGCGCGCAATGTCGCCTTCGGCTTGAGGGGTCGCCTTCTTCTGGCGTTCGCAGTCATCAGCCTGTTCGTCGTCATTGCCGCCGCCGTCGGGCTCTACAGTCTTCACATTGTCGAGCGGGCCCTCAACCAGGTCACGGTCAAGGCTGTACCGCCGTCTTTGGCGGCCGCCGAACTGTCTCGGCAGACCGAGAGCATCGTCGCCGCCGCCACAGAGGTGCCGAACGCCACCAGCGAGCAGGAAGTCGACTCGCGATCGGCCGAGACACTGAACGGGCTGGCGAGCGCCTCGAACGAGCTTGTCGTGCTGTCGCTCGCGGACCTCGACGTCGACATGCTCAACGAGATCAAGGACATATTCGAGGAGCTCGGCGACAACGTGTCGGACATTCGATCGGCCACGCTGGCGCGCCTTTCTGTCGAGGATCAGAAGAAGAAGCTCACCGACGAGATCTTCGCCGCGAACCGGCAGGTCGCCGACCGGCTGGCACCCGACCTTGCCGCTTTGCGCAATCGGGTCGCGGAGCTGCAGGCGACGATTGCGGCGCCCGACACGGCGGCCCCCGAACGTCATGCCAGTCTGCAGGCCCTTGACCGAGCGGTCGCCGCTCTCGCCTCTCTGGTGCAAATCCAGCGCGAAGCCGGCACAGCGTTCGCATTCCTCGTTCGTGCGGCGCAGACCACCGACGTCGCCCAAATCGACGATATTCAGCAACGCGCGCGGACGTCGATCTCGACGATGAACGAGCTCGCCCGGGACGCCGGACCGGATGTCGCTGCGGCACTGTCGGAACCGATCGACCGCCTGCGCGCCGGCGTCACAGGAGACGGCAGCATCGTCGCCCTCCGGCATCGGGAGTTGACTGCGTACGGCGAGAGCAGGCGGCTCATCGCGGAAAGCGAGGATCTGTCCGTGCGTTTGAGGGAGGCGGTCAGGCATGTCTTCAACAGGTCGCGCGACGAGATCACGGCGGCCAGCGATACCGCGCAATCTGCAAAGACCTATGCCGAGACGATCCTTCTCGCCGCGGCAGCGCTCGCCCTGCTAAGCTCCTTTTTCGTTGTCTGGCTCTATGTCGGCCGCAACGTCGCGGCTCGCCTGACACAGCTCAGCAGCGTGATGCTGGAAATCGCCGGAGGCAAGACCGACACGCCCGTCGCCACCCACGGGACGGACGAGATCGCGGCAATGGGCAAGGCGGTCGATGTCTTCCGGCGCAACGCCATCGAGCTGGATCGGCTGCTGGCCGAGCGGTCGGAGACTGCAGCACAGCTTGAGCGGAGAGTGGCGGAGCGCACCGACGAGCTCGCGCGCTCGGTCGAGGAGCTTCGGGCGCTCGGTGAAGTCGGGCGGGCGGTCGGCTCCTCGCTCGACCTCGACACCGTGCTCGCCACCATCGTCAGCCATGCCGTGCACCTGTCGCGCGGCGACGCCGGCACGATCTACGAGTTCGATCCGGCGGCCGGGGTGTTCGAGCCGAGGGCGAACTACGGTCTGAGCCGCGAGCTGGTGGAGGCGCTCAGGCAATCGCGGATTCGCATCGGCGACACAGTGGTTGGTCGCTGCGCGGCGGTGCGCGCGCCGGTCGAGATCCCGGATGTCGAGAACGAGCAGGATTACAGGTTGCGCGGCCTGTTGCTAGGTGCGGGGATGCGTGCCCTTCTCGCGGTGCCGCTGCTGCGTGACGGCTTGATTGTCGGCGCGCTGGTTGTTCGACGCCGCTCGCCGGGCCGGTTCGCGCAATCCGTGGTGACGCTGCTGCAGACATTCGCTTCGCAGTCGGTGATCGCCATCGAGAACGCGCGGCTGTTCCAGGAAGTCCGGGTGAAGGGCCGGGAGCTCGAAGCCGCGAGCCAGCTCAAATCGCAGTTTCTCGCGAACATGTCGCACGAGCTGCGAACCCCGCTCAACGCGATCATCGGCTACAGCGACATGCTTTTCGAGGACGCACAGGACGGCGGCCGCGAAGCCGACGCCGCGGACCTGCAGAAGATCCAGGATGCCGGAAAGCATCTCCTGGCGCTGATCGACAATATTCTCGATCTCTCCAAGATCGAGGCCGGCAAGATGACGCTCTACCTCGAGGACTTCGAGGTCCGTCCCCTTATCGAATCGGTCTCGGGAACGATAGCACCGCTTGCGGCAAAGAATGGCAACCGGCTGGAAGTTGATTGCTCCGACGCCGTCGGCGCAATGCGCAGCGATCTGACCAAGATCCGGCAGACTTTGCTGAATCTGCTCAGCAATGCCTGCAAGTTCACACGGAACGGCGTCGTCACTCTGACGGCCCGTCGCGGGTCGAGCCCGGACGCCGACTGGATTTTCTTCGACGTGAGCGACACCGGGATCGGCATGACGAACGAACAGCAGGCGAGGTTGTTCGAGGCCTTCACCCAGGCCGATGCATCGACGACGCGCGCGTACGGCGGCACCGGCCTCGGCCTCGCCATCAGCCGAAGTTTCTGCCGGCAGTTGGGCGGCGACATCACGCTCGAGAGCGAGCCGGGCAAGGGCACGGTGTTCACCGCCCGGCTCCCGGCCTTGGCGCACGCCGCTGCGGCGGAGGCGTCCCCAGAGGCCGCGAATGTGGAGGGCCTGTCCGCCGACGGCGCGCCCTCTGTCCTCGTGGTCGATGACGATCCAGGCGCACGGGATCTTCTGAGGCGATACCTGCAGCGGGCCGGCTATGCGGTCACCCTGGCGAGCGGCGGCGAGGAAGCGCTGCGGCTTGCCCGCGCCGCAAGACCCGACATCGTGACGCTCGACGTGCTGATGCCACAGATGGACGGTTGGACGGTCCTCGCCGCAATGAAGGAGAATCCGGCGCTCGCCGACGTCCCCGTGATCATGGTGTCGGTTACTGACACCCGGGAGCTCGCGATATCGCAGGGCGTCTCGGACTATCTGATGAAGCCCGTCGGACGGGAGCAACTTCTGCAGAGTCTGCGGCGATGCCACCCGCAATTGGCCGAGCGGCGGGTGCTGATCGTCGAAGACGACGCGCCGACCCGCGAGCTGATGCGGAGCATCCTGGAGAAGAATTGCTGCACCGTCGTCGAAGCCGAACATGGGTTGGCCGGGCTGGAGCGGCTGGCCGAGGCACGCCCCGACGTCATCCTGCTGGACATCATGATGCCGGAAATGGACGGCTTCGAGTTCATCGCGCGGGTCCGCGCGGAGCCACGTTGTCAGGATATCCCGATCGTCGTGGTCACCGCGAAAACTTTGACGGCCGAGGAGCGGGCGCAGCTCAACAGTCACATGCAGGGATTCGTCCAGAAGGGTGACGCCGACGGGGCGGCCCTGTTGGCGGCGATCGATCGGCTTCTTCCCCAACGCACGCCAGTGAAGGAACGCGCGTCTGTGTAACCCGACACGGAGGAAATCAATGCGACGACGCCCATTCCTGAAAGCCGGCGGACTCGGCGTGGCGCTTGGCGCCATCGCGGCGCCGGCAATTGCACAATCCGCGCCCGAGATAAGGTGGCGCCTCGCGTCGAGCTTCCCCAAGAGCCTGGACACGATCTATGGCGGCGGCGAGTTTCTGGCCCGGCGCATCGCCGAGGCCACCGACAACAAGTTCCAGATCCGCGTCTTTGCCGCAGGGGAGATCGTGCCGGCTTTCGAGGTGCTGGACGCCGTGCATAACAAGACGGTCGAGCTCGGCCATACCGCGAGCTACTACTTCTCCAGCAAGGATCCGACTTTCACATTCGACTCGACTATGCCCTTCGGATTCAACGCACGCCAGCAGAATGCCTGGATGCGGCATGGCGGCGGTCGTGAGCTCATTCGCGAGTTCTTTGGGAAGTATGACGTCTATCCGATCCCGGCCGGCAATACCGGCGCGCAGATGGGCGGATGGTTCAACAAGGAGATCAGAACCGTTGACGATCTCAAAGGCCTCAAGTTCCGCATAGGCAGCGTTCTGGCGGGACAGGCGTTGGCCCGGCTGGGCGTCGTCCCACAGGCGCTCCCGGGCGGCCGCATCTACTCGGCCTTCGAAAAGGGCGCCATCGATGCCGCCGAATGGGTCGGTCCCTACGACGACGAGAAGCTCGGCCTGCACAGAATAGCCAAGTACTACTACTACCCCGGCTGGTGGGAAGGGCAAGCGCAGTTGGTGGTCTACGTCAACATTGCCCAATGGGAGTCGCTGCCCAAAAGCTACCGGGTGCTTCTGGAACTCGCCTGCTCGGACATGACCAACTGGATGATCGGAAAGTACGATGCCGAGAACCCGGCGGCGCTGCGGCGCCTGGTGGCGGGCGGCACTCAGCTCAGGCCGTTCCCGCGGCCGGTGCTCGAGGCCTGCTTCCAGGCCGCAGTCGAGCTGTACGACGACGTCGCTGGCAGGAATGCTGGGTTCAAGAACGTCTACGACGCATGGAAACGGTTTCTCGGCGACGAGGAGCTGTGGTTCCAGGTGGCCGAGCACCCCTTCGACAATTTCATGGCGCGGCACACATACGCCCGGAAAGCGTAGGCGCCGCGAATGGACCCGCCTGACGTGACGGACTCGTCCTCGGAAGACGATCGACGCGCTCGAAGAGCCTGGCTCTGGCATGTTCGACAGGAGCTGATCGCGCCCGTCCACGCGATCGTCGGGTACGCCGAGATCGCCTATGAGGAGGCGCGTCGGCGGACACTGGATGATCCCGTCCGGGACATCGAGCTGATCTTGGCAGCGGCGCGAACGCTTGTGGACAGGGTCACGCGGTTGCTGTCCTGGCACGACGCTCGCCGGGCCGCTTCGCAGCCCGACGCCGCGAACGAAGAGCATACCCTGCATCACGAGCTGCGCACGCCGCTCAATGCCATCATCGGTTATGGCGAGATGCTGATCGAGGGTCTCGCCGACACGGACTTCACCGATCTGCGATCGGACATTGCAAAGCTGCACGCGAGCGCGCGCGAACTGCTGTCTCATTTGGATGCCGTCATCCGCTTTCCCTCGACGCGAAGCCGGACCGCGGCCGATGCAGAACCTCTGGCGATGCCCCTTGCCGGCCATGATCCTCTTCGGGATGTCTTGCTGCCGGCCGGGGGGTCGCCCGACTGCGGGGGTGCCGGTCATGTTTTGGTAGTCGACGATATTGAAGCCAATCGTGACGTCTTGTCTCGACGGCTGATCCGCGAGGGCTATCGGGTCGCCATGGCCGATGGCGGGCGCCAGGCGCTCGAGACACTTGCAGGCGAGGACTTCGACCTTGTCCTTCTCGACCTGATGATGCCGGATCTCGACGGCCTGGAGGTGCTCGTCCGGATGAAGGCCGACGAGAGGCTGCGGCGGGTGCCAGTCATCATGATATCTGCCCTCGACGAAGCCGAAGGCGCCATCCGGTGCATAGAAGCCGGTGCCGAAGACTATCTGACCAAGCCCTTCGATCCTGTCCTGTTGCGCGCGCGCATCAACGCTTCCCTTGGCAAGAAGCGCTGGCGCGATCAGGAGCGGCAGTACCTGACGCGGCTCGAGGAGGAGGCGGCCAGGTTCGAGCGTCTCTTGCTCAGCATCCTGCCGAAGCCAGTCATCGATCGTCTGGGGCAGGGCGAGGTGCTGATCGCCGACGGTGTCGATGAGGCGACGGTGCTCTTTTCCGACCTCGTCGGGTTCACGGCGCGCTCTGCGGCGGCCACTCCTGCCGAGGTCGTTCAGTACCTGAACCGGCTGTTTTCCGAGTTCGACGCGCTTGCCGCCGCGCTGGGTGTCGAGAAGGTCAAGACAATCGGCGATGCCTATGTGGTGGCGGCCGGCATTCCGCAGCCGCGCGAGGATCACTGTGAAGCCGTCGTGCAAATGGCGTTGGGCATGCTGACGAAGCTTGAGCAGGTGAACGACGAGCTTGGCTGGTCGCTCGAGATGCGAATCGGCATCCATTCGGGACCCGTGGTCGCCGGGGTCATCGGCAAGCATCGCTTCGCCTACGACATTTGGGGCGACACGGTGAATGTTGCAAACCGCCTCGAAGGCGGTTCGTTGCCCAATCGGATCCAGGTCTCGGAGACGGTGGTCGAGCAGTTGGGCGACCGATATGAGATCGAGCCGCGCGGCGCTGTCGACCTTAAGGGAAAAGGATCGGTCCGGACCTACTTTGTGATTCGGTCTCGGTGAGCCGTTTCCCTCAAGTCCGCCCCCAGCTCACGGGTGCGGGCCCCAGGGGGCAGCGTGCAGCAGCTTCACCTCCTGCGTCATCACCAGCGGGCGGAACTTGGCGGCGAAGCCTTCGGTGAAATTGGTATTGGCGAAGACGGCCGCCCAGTGCGCGCGGCGTCCGGCATCGTCGGCGAATTTCCACAGATGAACGATCTGGTTGATGGTTCCCGTGTCGCCCTGGAAGTAGCCGACCAGGTTCTTGTCGTGACCGCCCTTTTGCAGGGCCGGGAAGCCGAACTGCTGGTAGAGTTTGACCGCCTCGGCCATCTTGCCGACGTAGAGCGTGTAGGTCCTGAGCTCGTAGAGCGCCATGGGTGAACATCCTCTTCGTTGCGCCGCCCCGTGACTTTGCCGAAACAAAATGGAGGAGCCAATGCCCGACCTGTTCGAGATCATGGAGACCTGCCGCTCGATGCGCCGCCTGAAGCCGGATCCCGTGCCCGACGCGCTGATCGCGAAGATCCTGCAGGCCGGCACCTGCGCGCCCAACGGCGGCAACTTCCAGCGCTGGCGCTTTCTCGTGATCAGGGATCCCGAGATCAAGAAGGCGGTGCAGGTCCTCTACAAGCGCGCCTTCGACGAGACCATCGGCCCGCGCTACCTCGCGAGCGAGCCGCCGCCCGGCGTCAGCAAGGAGCGCTACCTCCGCCAGCATGAAGCGGTGGCCTATCTGACCGACCACTTCCACGAAGCGCCGGTCTGGATCGTCGCCTGCCAGGAGGATGGCGCCAATCCCGGCCGCGCCGCCGGCGCATCGGTCTATCCGGCCGTCCAGAACATGATCCTGGCGGCGCGGGCGCTCGGCCTCGGCACGACGCTCACCACCCGGCATCTCCTCTACGAGAAGGAAGCGGAGGCCGCCCTCGGCCTGCCGCGCGGCGTGCATTCCTATGCCATCCTCCCGATCGGCTATCCGATGGGCAAGTTCGGCCCGACCCGGCGCGCGCCGCTGGAGCAGATCGTCTATCAGGATCGCTGGGGCCAGCCTTATGCTGGTGCCTGAGGCTGAGCGGAGTGCGTGCCAATCATAACGTGCCAGTCATAAGAAGCAGGATCGGATGCCCACGAACTTCGGTGTCATCCCGGGCGCAGCGAGGGATCTTTGGTCGGCGTTGCGAAAGATCCCTCGCTTTCGGCTCGGGATGACTCAGCATTTGACCGGGAAGGCACCCCGGGTGAATCGCGCACGCCCGACGGCGAAACACAGGAGGAGGCATCATGAAGCTCGGCCTCTACATGGCGACGCAGTGGCGCGAGGGCGCCGATCTCGGGCCGGAGCTCGCCAACCTCGTCGAGCAGACGCGGGCGGCCAAGGCGAGCGGGCTGGTCTCGCTCATGGTCGGCCAGCATTTCCTGTCGAGCCCGCTGCAGATGTTCCAGGCCATGCCCTTGCTGGCGCGGCTCGCCGCCGAGGCCGACGGCATGCGGCTGGGGCCGGGCCTCCTGCTGCTGCCGCTCCTCAATCCGGTCGTGGTCGCCGAGGAGACGGCAACGCTCGACTGGCTGACCGGCGGCAATGCGATCATCGGGCTGGGGCTCGGCTACCGAAAGGAGGAGTTCGACTCGATCGGCGTGCCCTTCAAGGAACGTGTGCCGCGCTTCGTCGAAGGGGTGGAGGTGATCCGCAAGCTCTGGCGCGATGATGTCGTCGAGCATCGCGGCCGGTTCCATACGCTTGCCGGCGTGCGCGCCAGCCTGAGGCCCAGGCAAGCGGGCGGTCCGCCGATCTGGATGGCGGGCGATGTGGAAGCCGCGGTGAAGCGCGCGGCGAAGCTCGCCGATGCATGGATGCCCTCGCCCATGGTGACGGAGAAGGAGGTGGGCCGGCTGGGCGCGCTGTTCCGCGAGACCCGCGCCGCGGCCGGCCTGGCGCCGGCGGCCGAGTTCCCGGTCATTCGGGAATGCCACGTGGGCAGCTCTGGCGGGAAGGCGCTCGACGAGGTGCGCGAGCCGCTTTCGTTCAAGTACGAGGCCTATGCGAGCTGGGGCGGCGACTCGGGCTTCGTGCCGGCCGACGGCATCCGCTCCGACTTCGACAAGTTCGCCGACAGCCGATTCATCATCGGTTCGGAGGCCGAGGTGGTCGACCGGATCGCCCGCTACGGCGAGCGCACCGGCACCGATCACATGCTGCTGCGCGTACAATGGCCGGGTCTCGGCCAGGCAACGGTGCTGCGCACCCTGGAGCGGCTGGGCCGCGTCGTGGAGAAACTGACGTAGCCATTCTTGGCTGGTGGCCGTCGCCGCCGGCGGCTAGAGTCGCCAAGGCATCGAACACGGCTTGGCGTCAGCCGCGGTCATGGGTTGGGGTGTTGCACGCGGCAAGTCGTGTGTCCCTGTTGCCGCCACTTCTGTGGGGGAAGACATGACCTACTACGATCTCGGGGCGTATGCCCGGCCGGTCACGACCAAGTCGCCCGAGGCGCAGGTCTGGTTCGATCGCGGCCTGAACTGGGTCTTCGCCTTCAATCACGAGGAAGCGATCAAGTGCTTCGCCCGGGCGCTGGAGCGCGACCCGGGCTGCGCCATGGCCCACTGGGGCATCGCCTATGCCGCCGGCCCGAACTACAACCTGCCCTGGCATCTCTACGATCCGGCCGGCAAGGCCAAGGCGCTCGCCGCCGCCTATGACGCCATGCAGGGCGCGCTCGCCTGCGCCCATCTCGCGACGCCGGTCGAGCGGGCGCTGATCGAGGCGCTGCCCGCGCGCTATCCGCAGCGCGAGCCGATCGAGGATCAATCCGGCTGGGACAAGGCCTACACCAAGGCCATGCGCTCCGTGTTCGAGCGCTACCGCGACGACCTCGATGTCCGCTGCGTGTTCACCGAGGCGATCATGAACGAGACGCCCTGGCAGATGTGGGACCTTTCCACCGGCGGACCGGCCGCGGATGCCGGCACCCCGGAAGCGGTCGAGGTTCTGGAGAGCGCGTTCCGGGACATGCCGGGATCGTGGGATCATCCCGGCCTGCTGCACCTCTATGTCCATCTCATGGAGATGTCGCCGTTCCCGCAACGGGCGCTCAGGGCTGGCGACCGGTTGCGCGACCTGGTGCCCGATGCCGGGCACCTGATCCACATGCCGACCCATATCGACGTCCTGTGCGGGCACTATCGCGACGTCGTGGTCTACAACCAGAAGGCCATCGTCGCCGACCGCAAGTTCCTGGCACGCGAAGGGCCGATGAACGTCTATGCGCTCTACCGCACCCACAACCATCACTTCGCGATCTATGGCGCGATGTTCATGGGTCAGTACACGCCCGCGATGCAGGCGGCACAGGAGCTGATCGACACCACGCCGGAGGAATTGCTGCGCATTCCTTCGCCGCCGATGGCGGACTTCATCGAGGGCTACATTCCGATGAAGCAGCACGTGCTGGTACGGTTCGGCAAGTGGCGGGAGATCATCGCCCAGGAGCTGCCGAAGGATCGCGAGCTCTACTGCTCGACGACGGCGATGATGCTCTATGCCAAGGGCGTCGCGCACTCGACGCTGGGCGAGATCGCCGAGGCCGAGAAGGCGCGCGCCGCCTTCCTAGAGGCCAAGGCCCGCGTGCCCGACAGCCGGCGCGTGCACAACAACACGGTGCAGGACCTGCTGGGCATCGCCGAGGAGATGCTGAACGGCGAGCTGGAATATCGCCGCGGCAACTTCGATGCCGCCTTCCGGCATCTGCGCCGCTCGGTCGAGCTCGACGACGCTTTGCCCTACGACGAGCCGTGGGGCTGGATGCAGCCGGCGCGCCATGCGCTCGGCGCGCTGTTGCTGGAGCAGGGCCATGTGGAGGAGGCGGAAGCGGTCTATCGCTCCGACCTCGGCTTCGACGGCAAGCTGAGCCGTGCCTGCCAGCATTTCGAGAATGTCTGGAGCCTGCACGGCCTCCACGAGTGCCTGACGCGCCGCGGCGACACCGTGGAGGCGCCCCTGATCAAGTCGCGGCTGGAACTCGCGCTGGCGCGGGCGGAGGTGCCGGTCCGGGCATCGTGCCTCTGCCGCCGCGAGGCCGCCTGACCGGCGGCCCGCGCCGGAGGTCGAAGCGATGGAGCACAAGCTGGCAGCGGTCCTGGCGGCCGACATGGTCGGCTACAGCCGGCTCATGGAAGCCGACGAGCGCGGCACGCTGGCGCGGCTGCGCACCCATCGCATCGAGCTGATCGACCCCGCCGTCGCCAAGAACCAGGGGCACGTCATCAAGACGACCGGCGACGGCATGCTGGTCGAGTTCCAGAGCGTCACCGACGCCGTCCGCTGCGCCGTCGAGATCCAGGAGCGCATGCGCCGGCGCAATACCGACGTGCCCGACGAGCGGCGCATCAACTTCCGCATCGGCATCAATCTCGGCGACATCATCTTCGACGACGGTGACATCTACGGCGACGGCGTGAACGTCGCCGCCCGGCTGGAGCAGCTCGCCGAGGTCGGCGGGATCTGCGTCACGGCCGCCGTCCACGACCAGGTCGACGGCCGCCTCGACGTCGCCTTCGAGGATCTGGGCGAGAAGCTCCTGAAGAACATCAGCCGCCCGGTGCGGGTCTACCGGATCGTGGCCTGCGTGCCGGAGGGCAGGCCGGCGGCCGGCGGCGGCCAGGCTGTGCCCAAGGCGGTGGTAAAGCCTACGGTCGCCGTGCTGCCGTTCACCAACATGAGCGGCGATCCCGAGCAGGAATTCTTCGTCGACGGGCTGACCGAGGACATCCTGACCGAGCTCAGCCGGCGGCACGAGCTGTTTGTGATCTCGCGCACCTCCACCTTCGTCTACAAGGGCCAGGCCGCCAACCTGCGCGAGGTGGCGCAGAAGCTCGGCGCGCGCTACTTCGTCGAAGGCAGCGTGCGCAAGGCGGGCGACCGGCTGCGTGTCACGGTGCAGTTGATCGACACGGCGAGCGACGCGCACATCTGGGCCGAGCGCTACGACCGCAAGCTCGACGATATCTTCGCCATCCAGGACGAGATCACCGCCGCCATCGTCGCCACCCTGCCGGGCCGGCTCGAGGCCGCCCAGCACGATCAGCTCGCGCGCATGAAGCCTTCGAGCATGGCTGCCTACGAATGCGTGCTGGCGGCCAAGGTCCTGCATCATCGCAGCACGCGCGAGGACAACCTCGAGGCGCTGACGCTCGTCGACCGGGCACTGCAGCTCGATCCCGACTATGCGCACGCCCATGCCTGGCGCGGCTGCATCCTCGGCCAGGCCTTCACCTACGGCTGGTGCAAGGACAAGGAGGCGACCATGAACGAGGTCGCCTTCGAGCTCGGCAAGGCGCTGGCGCTCGACGACAACGACGCCGACGTGCATCGCATTCTCGCCGCCGTCGCCATCGCCCAGGACGATCTCAATCGCGCACGCTACCACCAGGACAGGGCGCTGACGCTCAATCCCAATTACGACCTGGTCGTGGTGCAGATGGGCGAGCTGTTCACCTGGCTCGGTCATGCCGAGGAGGGGATCGAGTGGATCCGCAAGGCGATGCGGTTGAACCCGCATCATCCCGCGCGCTTCTGGAGTCACCTCGGCCGTGCGCACTTCGTCGGCCGGCAGTATGCGCAGGCGATCGAGGCCTTCATGCATCTGTCGACCATGGACATCCAGCAGCATGCCTTCGTCGCCGCCTGCTACGGCTGGCTGGGCGACCGCACGGCCGCGGCGGCCCATGTCGCGCGCGTGCGCGAGCTCGATCCGGAACTGGATCTGCCGAAGTTCCTGGCGACCATGCACTATGCCGACAACGCCGACCTGGCGCATCTGCGCGAGGGCCTCGTCAAGGCCGGGCTGTAGCTGCTCCTTTCGCGAGCAAAAGAGGTTGATTGGAGAGGACCGGCTCGCGCAGCATATCCCGCGGAGATGACGAGCGTCGTTGTCGGCAGGATCGGCGATCTGGGCAGGTCGGCCTCGCGGGCGGCCCTGTGGCTGTTGCGCGCGACCGGCCGCGTGCTGGTCATCCTGGCGATAACGCTGGCCCTCGACTACGCCCTGCTCGCGACCGTGTTCTCGGGCTGGAAGCGCGAATGGGCGGACGCGGCCTCGGCCTATACGCAGGCCTACATCAGGACCCCCTACGACCATGATCTCGCGCCCAACGCCAGCTCGACGCGCGTGTGGGGCACCATTGACTATCCCTGGCACACGGACCGCTATGGCCTCAGGATCGGCAAGTGCGCGCCGGGCGAGGCCGAGAAGGACCGGCCGGCGATCTTCGTCATCGGCGATTCCTTCGTCGAGCCGATCGGCTCGAGCTACGAGAAGAGCTTCACCGGCCTGATGGCCTGCGACGCCGCACGGCAGGGCAAGGCGGTATGGAACCTTGGCGTCGCCTCCTACAGCCCGGCGATCTACTTCCGCAAGATCCGCGCCGTCGCTCATGAGCTCGGCATCAAGCCGGTCGAGATCTACGTCTTCCTCGATCTCTCCGACATCTACGACGATGCCAACGTCTATCGCGTCGGAGCCGACGGCGTGGTCACGTCGTCGCCCTTCCATTGGTACAATATCGGTCAATTTCTGCTGGGCAATTTCGCGACCTTCCGGCTGACCTACGACCTCTACCTGCATTCCTCGCTGGCCACGGTCGGCTCTCTCGGTCAGGATCGCGCCCGATGGACGTTCGACCCGGATCTCATGAACGAGTGGGGCCGGCGTGGCCTCGAGATCGCGGGCCGCAACCTCGACCAGATCGTGACGATGTGCCACGACTGGCATTGCCGCATGACGCTGGTCGTCTATCCGTGGCCGGATAACATCGTGGCAGGCGACCGCGACAGCATCCAGGTGACGCACTGGCGCGCGTGGGCCGCCGCGCGCCATGTCCGCTTCATCGACGGCTTCGCACCGTTCTTCCGCGAGCCGTCCGACGTGGCGGTGCGCAAGTACTTCATCCACGGCGACATCCATTTCAGCGAGCGTGGCCACCGCCTGCTCTACGACGAGGTGAAGAGGGCGACGGGCGACGACTACTGACCGGCCGATGCGGCCTGTTGAACCGGCATGGGGAGCGCAAGATGAAGGTCCTGCTCGTTCATCCCAGCGGCTTGATGTACACCGAGGTCTATCTGCGGCTCGAGCCGCTGGGGCTCGAACGGGTGGCGGCGGCCTGCCGCGCGGCCGGCCACGAGGTGCGGCTGCTCGACCTGCAGGTCTTCCGGCACCGGCATTTCCGGAAGATGCTCGACACCTGGCGGCCCGACGCGGTCGGCTTCTCGCTGAACTACCTCGCCAACATTCCCGAGGTCGTCGACCTCGCGCGCCTGACGCGCGATCTGCTGCGCGACACGCTCGTCTTCGTGGGCGGCCACTCCGCGAGCTTCACCGCCGGCGAGATCCTGGCCCACGCGCGGGGCGCTCGGCGCGCTTCCCGGCGTGGTCACGACCGGGGGCGAGGGACCGCGCCGCGCTTGATCGGCTTGCTCGACGCAGCGCTGCCGGCGCGCGACCTGCTGGTCCGGCGGCGCAAGTACTTCATCGGCGTGCTCGATCCCTGCGCGTCGGTCGAATTCTCGCGCGGCTGCCCTTGGAACCGCGCCTTCTGCAGCGCCTGGACCTTCTACGGGCGTAGCTACCGCAAGGTCGGCGCCGAGGTGATCGGCGAGGACCTGGCGCGGCTGCGCGAGCCTGGCGTCTTCATCGTCGACGATGTGGCCTTCATCCACGCCGAGCACGGCCAGGCGATCGCCGACGAGGTCGAGCGCCGCAATATCCGCAAGAAGTACTATCTCGAGACGCGCTGCGACGTGCTGCTGAAGAACAAGGAGGTGTTCGCGCGCTGGAAGCAGCTCGGCCTCAGCTACATGTTCCTGGGCGTCGAGGCGATCGACGAGGAGGGGCTGCGGCGGCACCGCAAGCGGGTGAGCCTCGGCAAGAGCTTCGAGGCGCTCGAATACGCGCGCTCGCTCGGCATCTCCGGGCGGTGAACATCATCGCCGATCCCGACTGGGACGAGGCCCGCTTCGCCCTGGTGCGTGAATGGTCCGCCTCGGTGCCGGAGATCGTGCACCTTACCGTCAACACACCCTATCCCGGGACCGAGACCTGGGCGACCGACGCGCGCGGCCTCTCGACCCGCAACTACAAGCTGTTCGACGTGCAGCACGCCGTGCTGCCCACGCGGCTGCCGCTGCGCAAGTTCTACGAGGAATTGGTGCGGACCCAGCAGATCCTGGCCCGCAAGCACATGGGCTGGCAGGCGCTCTGGAGCTGCGCCGCGATCGCCGCAGGCCATCTTGCGCGCGGCCTGGTCAACTTCGTAAAAACCCTCTGGAAGTTCGGCCGCCAGTACAATGTCGAGAAGCTCTTGCACGACCATGCCGAGGAGACGCGCTATCCGATCGCCTTACCCGCTCAAAAGACGGAGAGGGTCGACCCCCGCACGCTCTATATCCCGCGGCCCGAGCTGGCGGGCGCCGCCCTGGCCACCGATTGCGATCGCCTCGGCCTCGCCGACAAGGGCTGACGCGGCCGGGGTGCCAGTTTCGCGCACACCTGCCGCAGCTCTTCGCGCAGCCAGCAGTTCGCTTTGCTCTGATCGTATCGACGATGCCAGTACATCATCCAGTCGAAGGGTTCTGATCGGAACGGCAGTGCGCGCATCCGCAGACCGTCGTCCATCTGAGCCGCAGCCAGGAGGCCGGGCATCACGGCCAGAAGGTTCGTTTGCTTGAGGATGTCGGGCATCACGAGCCAGTGAGGCACGTTCAAGGCTATTCGCCGCCGGCATCCCATGCCGGCGAGGACATCGTCGACGAAGCGCATGTCGGTCGGGCTCATCGACTGCTTCATGTGCTCCTGTGCGATGAAGTTCTCGACGGTGAGCGCTCGATCGGCGATCGGATGACCGGCGCGCATGATGCAGACCATGCGATCGGTAAGAGCCGATCCGAGAAGTTGTGATTCAGGAACAATGTATTGGCCTGGTCAAGCGCCTGAGCATGAGTCGGATCATGGCAAGGCGAATGAAGGCGACGACGGTGCAGGCGTAGCGTTCGAAGTCACGAGCGAGCCTGCGGTTGCGAGAGATCCAGGCGAAGGTTCGCTCGACGATCCATCGCTTGGGCAGAACGCTGAAGTTGTGCGCCTCGGTGCGCTTGACGATTTCGATCTGCCAGGAGCCGATATCGGCAACGACTTGGGCGACGCGTGGCCCTTGATAACCGGCATCAGCGAAGAGTTTGAGGATCGAGGGAAAGCGGCGTCTTGCGTTGCGCAGCAGCCGGCGGACGCCGTCGCGATCCTGCACATTGGCGCGATGGACGACGACGTTCAGCAACAGGCCGAGCGTATCGACGACGATATGTCGCTTGCGACCGGTCACCTTCTTGCCCGCGTCGTAGCCTTGCGGATCGATCGAGGCCCCCCTTTTTGCGCCGCTTTGGCGCTCTGACTGTCGAGGATTGCTACTGTCGGCTCGGGCTTGCGTCCCGCCGCCTCGCGCACCTGGACATACAGGGCCTGATGCAGGCGCAGCAGAGTCCGATCCGAGCGCCAGAGCGCAAAATAGTCGTACACCGTGCTCTTGGGCGGCAGGTCTTTGGGCAAGGCGTCCCACTGGCAACCGGTCGACAGCAGATAGAACACGGCGTTCAGCACTTCCCGCATATTGACGTCGCGCGGCCGCCCGCCACGGCGGGCGGGGGGAATCAGCGGCGCCACCAGTGCCCATTCCGCATCCGTCAAATCGCTGGGGTAGCGCAGCGCCTTGCGCTCATGAGCCCGACGATGCTCTGTCGTCCACATCTGGCACCTGTCTCAAACCACAGAGTGCCGAACAATGAATCACAACAGATTCTTCCGACTCAAGTTCTTTCCGGATAGGCTCTAAGGACTAAGGACTTTCTCGGCGCGGATTGCGTTGGAAGGCTCGAGCTGCATGCTGACCGCTACGTCGATCTCGTCCCTCTCGAGGGCGTCGACAGTATCCGCTGGCGGCAGATGCAGAATGTTGTAGGTCGTCTGCGACGTCGCCGGTTTGCGCGCCATGAGCGGCGGCAGAATGAGGCAGCCCAGGATATCCGACATCCGAATGTTGAAGGCGCGGTTCGAGGTCTTCGGGTCGAAGCTGGCGTCGCTTTCGAGGACGCGTCCGACCTGGCGCAGAAGTTGCTGCAAAGGTTCCGCGAGCTCTGTGGCGCGCGGCGTGGGCATCATGCCGGTCGATGTGCGAACGAGAAGCTCGTCGCCGAACATCCTTCGCAATCTGCCCAGCGCATTGCTCATGGCCGGCTGACTGAGTCCCACACGTCTGGACGCGCGCGTGACATGCCGCTCCGACAACAGGGCATCCAAAGCGACCAGCAGGTTCAGGTCGATCGAACGCAGCGATATGCTCTTCCCAATCATTGCTTTCATGAATATTAATAGACAATAAATCCATTTAACAGATGAGGATCGACCGCATAAGTGTGCACCCGTTGAAGGACAACCCGAGGGATGGGCACGATGACCGACGACGCGATCAAGGATGTGAAAGTGTGCATGTTCGATCAGTACGGCACCGTCGTCGACATGCAGGGCGGTCTCACGGCGATTGCCACCCCGTTCCTCCAGAAGAAGGGCTGGAAGGGCAATCCCAATTCGTTCGTGACGTGGTGGCGACGCAACCATTTCGAGAACTCGATGATCGACGCGCTGCTCCACAAGGAGCATACGTCTTACCGCGAGATCGGTCAGCGCGCCGTGGCCCACGTGATGGATCGCGCCGGCATCGAGTACACCAGGGACGAGGTCAGGTATCTCGTCGGCGAGATCGAGAAGCTGAAGCCGTTCCCGGAGGTCCCGGAAGCGCTCGCGAGGCTCCGCACGAGGTACAGGCTGGTCGTGCTCTCGAACGGCGATCCCGACATGCTCGAGACGGCAAAGCAGTATCACAAGATACCGTTCGACCAGGTCATCTCCGTCGCCGAGGCCAACTCCTTCAAGCCACATGTCGCAACCTACACGAAGGCCGCGGAACTGTGCGGCGTCGGCTTGGATCAGATCCTCTTCGTTGCCAATCATGCGTTCGACTGCATCGGTGCGAAGGCAGCCGGTATGCGCACGGCCTTCATCGACCGCCGCCGCCGTCCCTTCGGCGAAACACCCTATCAGCCGGACATCCTGGTGCCGACGATGGCGGATCTGGCCGATGCGATCGTCTGACGCCGAAGCGCTCAGCGGCCTCAAGGTCCTGGATCTCTGCCGGGTCGTCTCGGGGCCATTCGCCACCATGCATCTCGGTGATCTCGGCGCCGACGTGGTCAAGATCGAAGATCCTCGAAACGGCGACGAAAGTCGCCGTTACGGTCCTCCCTTCGTCGCGGGCGAGAGCGCCTACTTCCTGTCCGTCAATCGCAACAAGCGCAGCTGCGCGGTCGACCTCAAGTCGGCGGCCGGCCGGGACATCGTGCGCGCTCTGGCAAGCGTAGCCGATGTCGTGATCGACAACTTCCGGCCCGGTACGCTCGACAAGTGGGGCTTGAGCTACGAGGCGCTCCGCGGCGAGAACCGCGGCCTCATCCAGTGCAGCATTTCGGGATTCGGACGGACCGGCCCGGACGCCGATCGTCCGGGATACGACCTGATCATTCAGGGAGAGTCGGGCGTGATGGACATCACGGGCGATCCCGACGGTCCGCCGATGAAGGTGGGCACGTCGATCGCCGATCTCGTGACCGGCCTCTATGCATCGCAGGCGGTGCTCGCGGCACTGGTGAAGCGACAACGGACGGGAACGGGCGGCAGGGTGGACGTGTCGATGCTCGACGCGATGGCGTCCCTTCTGACGTTCAATGCCGGCATGTATTTCGCCACCGGCGAAAACCCCAAGCGCCGTGGCAATGTGCATCCCACCATCAGTCCGTACGAGACATTCGAGGCGAGCGACGGGTGGATCAACGTCGGTGTGGCGAACGACAAATTCTGGACGCTCTTTTGCTCGGTCATCGATCGAAAGGACCTGGAGGCGGATGGCCACTTCGATGCCGCGCCCAAGCGGGCCGCGAACCGTGCCGCGCTCGCAGCCCTCTTGCAGCCGATCTTCGCGACGCGGACGCGAGAGGCCTGGCTGGCGGCGTTCCGTGCCGCAGGCATTCCGGCGGGCTCGATCAAGAAGGTGGGCGAGGTGTGCGAGGCGCCACAGTTGGTCACGCGCGGCATGGTGCAATCGGTCGCGCATCGCGTTGCCGGCGACCTACGTTTCGTGGCTCGCCCCATCCGGTTCGACGACGAAGCGCCGGCGCCCTCGACGCCGCCGCCGATTCTCGGCGAGCACACCGGCGAAGTGCTCTCGGAGTGGCTCGGCTGGCAGGCGCCCGCGATCGAGAAGTTCGCGAAGGCCGGCGCGTTCGGTTCGCGCATGTCGTCGGAGCGATCGGCCGGGTAGGTCGCGGGGCAGGGGCGCCGGATAGGGGGCGGCTGTCCAGCGTTCTTTTCGACGCAACTGATCTCTCGCACGACGCACATCCGGTGTCATCCCGACCGCAGTGAGAGATCTTTCCCGGCGCTGGCCGAGGACCCCTCGCTTTCGCTCGGGATGGCACAGGATATTCGGAACCTACAGGTACTTCGACGGGCGGATGATCGAGCGCCACATGTGGGCGACAGGGCTGTTGTCGAAGCCCAGGCCCTCGGCGGGCTGGCGGAAGTGGCGGCCGATCACGTCGGTGAACTCCTCCAGCTCCACCTTGAGATCGGGATCGAACGAGTAGATGTCGTGCACGGTGATCATCCGGCCCGACATGTACCATTTGTGATTCCGCAGCCGTTTGTACTCCGCGTCGACATAGGGATCGGGCCGGTAGTCCTCGCCGAACCAGGCGACGTACGACTGGGGATAGGCATAGCCCACCGATTCGTCGGCATAGAAGCGCAGCACCTGGTGGGCGCGGATCGCCCAGGCCACCTCCTCGTCGACATAGGGCTCGACGAGCTGGGCGCCCCAGTAGCCGTGGTCGCCGCGGATGAAGCCCACGACCGCGATGTCGTGCAGCAGGCAGGCCAGCACCATCTTCTCCGGCAGGCCGGCCGTCACCGCGTGCCGCGCGCTCTGCAGGAGGTGCATGCTTGGCCCGAAGCGGAGCTTGAAGAAATCCATCAGGGTCGGCTTCTCCGGCATCGCGGGCAGGCGCGGATCGTCGCCCATCAGCAGGCGCGCTCCGGGTCTTGCCTTCAAGAGCGCGCCCGGGCTCGGCGCCGGGCCGGTCTCGCCGTCGGCCAGGGCATGCAGGCGCGACTTGACGACGACGTAGTCGAGCTCCTGCGCCATCTTCGCTTCCAGCGCGTCGGCGCGCTGCGACAGGCTCATGCTATGGTTCACGGCAGGCCTCCGGATTTCCGAACTTGCGGCGAGCCTAGCATGACGGCGAAGGACGTGACCATCGAGCTGCCCGAAGGCGCGGGCGTCTCCGGCCTGTGGCTGCGGCCGCCGCGGGCGCGTGCCTGCCTGGCGCTGGCCCACGGCGCCGGCGCGGGCATGACGCACAAGTCGATGGCGGCGCTGGCCGACGGCCTCGCCGCGCGCGCTGTCGCGACGCTGCGCTTCCAGTTCCCCTACATGGAGCGCGGATCGCGGCGTCCCGATCCACCCGCCATCGCCCACGCCGCCGTGCGCGCGGCCTGTGCGCGAGCCGCGACACTCGCTGGCCCGCTTCCCCTGTTCGCCGGCGGGCGCTCGTTCGGCGGCCGCATGACCTCGCAAGCCCAGGCCGCCCGGCCGCTGCCGGGCGTGCGCGGCCTCGTGTTCTTCGCCTTTCCGCTCCATCCTGCCGGCAAGCCGTCGACCGGTCGCGCCGAGCATCTCGCCGAAATCGCGCTGCCGATGTTGTTCCTGCAAGGCACGCGGGACACACTGGCGGACTTGCCGCTGCTGAAACGGACCATCGACGCGCTCTGCCCGCGCGCCAAGCTGATCCTCGCGCCCGATGCCGATCACTCGTTTCACGTTCCAGCGCGGAGCGGCCGTTCCGACAAGGAGGTCCTGGCGGCGCTGCTCGACGGCGTTGCAGCATGGATGATCGACCGATAGCGAAGCGACGGCATCCACAGGAAACGGAGCAGAAAACGCTGCAACGATTGCGTTGCCGTGCAAAACCGGCCTAACGTTTGGGCCGATACGCACGTGAAAAGACCTGCCCCCTCTAATCCGGGCCGCAAATCCGCCGAGGCGGCCGCACCGGACTGGGACGCCTTGAAGTGGCGCTGCATCGGGCCGCCGCGCGGCGGCCGCGTCGTCGCCGTCGCGGGTGATCCGATGAACAGGATGGTCTTCTATTTCGGCGCCTGCGCGGGCGGCATCTGGAAGACCGAGGACGGCGGCGTGTTCTGGCGCTGCGTGTCGGACGGCTTCATGGGCAGCGCGGCGGTCGGGTCGATCGCGGTGGCGCCTTCGGACCCCAACGTCATCTATGCCGGCACCGGCGAGACCGCGATCCGCCTCGACGTCTCCTACGGCGACGGCATCTACAAATCGACCGACGCCGGCCGTACCTGGCGGCATGTCGGCCTCGGGAACAGCAAGTTCGTCGGCCGCCTCTGCATCCATCCGCAGAATCCCGATCTCGTCTATGCGGCGGTGCTGGGCGACGTGTTCGGCCCCAACGCCGAGCGCGGCGTCTATCGCTCCAGGGACGGCGGCGCGCACTGGGAGAGGATCCTCCACCGCAGCGACGTCGCCGGCGCGATCGACCTCACGATGGATCCCGCCAACCCGCGCCTCCTGTTCGCCTCGATCTGGGAGGCGCGGCGCAACTTCTGGAACATATCGAGCGGCGGCCCGGGCAGCGGCCTCTTCCGCAGCACCGACGGCGGCGACACGTGGGAGGAGATCTCGCGCCGGCCCGGCCTGCCCGAGGGGCTGCTGGGCAAGATCGGCGTCTCGGTCTCTCCGGCGCGCGCCGGCCGCGTGTGGGCGCTGGTCGAGGCCGAGGGCGACAAGACCGGGCTCTACCGCTCCGACGACTTCGGCATGCGCTGGACCATGGTGTCGCCCAACCGCGACCTGATGCACCGGCCCTGGTACTACACCCACGTTTTCGCCGACCCCGGCCACGCCGACACCGTCTACGTCACCAACCTCCAGATGTGGAAGTCGACCGACGGCGGCACGACCTTCGCCGAGGTTTCGACCCGGCACGGCGACAACCACGACCTCTGGATCGATCCCCGCGACCCGCAGCGCATGATCGAGGGCAACGACGGGGGCGCCCACGTGTCGTTCAACAGCGGCGCCTCGTGGTCGACGATCTACAACCAGAAGACGGCGCAGTTCTACCGCCTCGACATCGACAACCAGTATCCCTATCGCGTCTACGGCACCCAGCAGGACAACACGTCGATCTCGGTGCCGAGCGCGTCCGAATGGGGCGTCATCACGCTCGCCGACTGCTCCTATCCCGGCACCGGCGAAAGCGGCTTCATCGCCGTCGATCCGCGCGACCACAACGTCGTCTATGTCGGCGCCATCGGCTCGAGCCCGGGCGGCGCCGGCGCGCTGCAGCGCTACGACCACCGCACGCGCCAGATCCAGCTCGTCAACGTGTGGCCCGAGGAATCGACCGGCATCGCCCCGGAGGATCTCAAGTACCGCTTCGCCTGGACCTTCCCGATCGTGTTCTCGCCGCACGATCCCGGCACGCTCTACGCCGGCGGTAACTGCGTGTTCCGCAGCCGCGACGAGGGCATGAGCTGGCAGCGGATCTCGCCCGACCTCAGCCTGAACGAGCGCAAGCGCCAGGGTGCGTCCGGCGGCCCGATCACGCGCGAGAGCGCCGGCGCCGAGGTCCACGCGACCTGCGCCTGCGTGGTGGAATCGCCGCACCGGCGCGACGAGATCTGGGCCTCGACCGACGACGGCCTGGTCCATGTCACGCGCGACGCCGGCAAGACATGGCAGAACGTGACGCCGAAGGCGATGCCCGAGCTCGCCTATATCGGCACGGTCGAGCTCTCCGCCCACGATCCCGACACGATCTATGTCGCCGCCACGCGCTACAAGCTCGCCGACTACAAGCCCTATCTCTTCAAGAGCGGCGACGGCGGGCGAAGCTGGAAGTCGATCGCGGGCGATCTGCCATCCGGCGAGATCACGCGTGTCGTGCGCGCCGATCCGGTCGCCCGGGGCCTGCTCTACGTCGGTACCGAGACGGGGATCTTTTTCAGCCTCGACGATGGCGCGCACTGGGCACGCATGGGCGGCGGCCTGCCGGTCGTGCCGGTCTACGATCTCAAGCTCAAGGACACGGACCTCGTGGCCGCAACGCACGGCCGCTCGTTCTGGATCCTCGACGACGTGACGGCGCTGCGCGGTCTCGTGAACGGTCGCCGGTCGACGCGGCTCTTCGCGCCGCGCACCGCAATTCGCACCAAGCTGCACTGGAGCGCCGGCGCCAATGTGCGCACCGGCATCGCCTACGGTCCCGCCTTCGGCATCGACGGCAGCACGGTGATGGTCGAGCGGCCCGACGGCACGCGGGTGCGCGAGCATCTCGACGTCGGCGAGAACCCGCCCAACGGCGCCATCGTCTGGTACTGGCTGGCCGAGAAGGCTCAGGGACCGGTGACACTCACCTTCCGCGATTCGGCAGGCCGCAAGATCATCGACTATAGGAGCGACGACGAATCGATCCCGCCGGCGCGACGGCCGACCGCCAAGCCGGGGCTGAACCGGTTCGTGTGGGACATGAAATATCCCGGGCCGACCCGGCTCGACTACAGCCTGGCGCCGCCCCGGCCCAGGCCGCTGATCCCCGATCCCGACAATCCGCCCGGCCCGACGGCCATCCCCGGCCTCTATCGCGTGGAACTGGCCGTCGGCCGCGACAGCAAGGGCAGGACCAAAACCAACCTCCATTCCGCGACCTTCACCGTCGTCAAGGACCCGCGCCTTTCGACCACCGACGCCGAGTACGCCGCGCAGTTCGAGCTTCACCGCGCCCTGGTGGCCTCGCTCTCGAAGCTCAAGCAGGCCGTCAACCGCCTGCGCAGCGTGAAGCGTCAGCTCGGTGAAACCGCGGGTCGTCTCGGCCGGGGCGAGCGCGCCCTCAGGACCAGGGCCCTGGCGATCGGCCGGAAGCTTTCCGACATCGAGCGCGTGATGGTCGACCCCGAGCGCAAATCGGTGCGCGACGTGCTGCGCAACCCGGCCGGCCTCAACGACACGCTGTTCGACATGGTCGCCATGGCGACCACCGCCGACCGGCCGCCGACCAGCCAGACCGTCGAAGTGTCGCGCGAGGTCATGGCCAGGGTCGACAGCGAGGTGGCGAAGTTCGAGGCGATCGCCGCGCGCGACGTCGCCGAGCTCAACGCCGCGCTGGTCAAGGCGCGCATCCGGCACGTGGCCACGGCCTGATCGACAAGGAGGGCGAGATGGACTTCATCGAGCGACTCTTCGGCCTCTCGCCCGACAACGGCGACGGTTCGACCGAGATCCTGTGGCTCGTCGTGCTGGCGATCGCCGTCGCCGTATTCGTCTATGTCCGGAGGCGGCGGCGCTCCTCGTGAGGCGCAAAGCGACGCAAGCCATGGGCGGCCCTTGACGACGCCTTGCGGGGCAAACGAGCATTCTCTGCTCGGCCGCAGTCAGTATCGCGAGAGGCGCGAAGCGCGGATGCCTCGCGAGAGAGGAGGGAGAGCATGATCACCGGCGGCTGCCACTGCGGCGCGATCCGCTACGAGATCGAGGGCGAGGCGCTGACGCATGCGCTTTGTCACTGCACGGACTGCCGGCGCCATGCCGGGGCGCCGATGGTCGGCTGGACGATGTACCCGCTAGGCGCCGTCAGGGTGACGAAGGGTGCGCCCAGGGTCTACGCATCCTCCGGGCATGGCCGGCGCCATTTCTGCCCCGACTGCGGCACCGGGCTCTTCTATGTCAATTCGGAAATGCTGCCGGGCAGGATCGATGTCCAGAGCGCGACTTATGACGATCCCGGCATTGTTCCGCCACAGGCTCACATCCAGGTCGCCGAACGGATCCGCTGGATGGAGCGCGCGCACGAACTGCCTGCCTTCGAGCGCTTTCCTCCACAAGGGTAGTCGTTTCGGACAGGACTGGCGGTCGCGGCCATGCACCGGCATCGGGCAGCGCGGGGCACATGTATTAGATCGAGTAGGGGCCAACGGTCACACCATCGCCGGCTTCAGCCGTTCTAGGTTTATCGGGCTGTAGATCGGAGCGCTTGCGGGCTTCTGCCGCCATGGGGCGTCATAGCCGGTTGAGCGCGGCGCGTCGCCATGACTTCAGGCAAGAACGGATTCGGATTTGGCGTGGGGCTGGGCGGGCTTCTGCTCATCGCCGCAGCGCCTTGGCTTGGAGTCGCCTTGCAGGCGGTCCCGTATTTTCTGGAAAGCCTGCGGTGGATCTCGCGCGCCACCCTGCTCGGTCTCCAGATCGGCGTGTCCGGTCTGATCGCCGGCTGGTTCACCTATGAGGTAACGCGCCGCATCGCCAAAGGCATCCTGCGGGTCGCGACCATGACGTTGCTCGCAATCGTCTCGACGGCGGTTCTGTCGTGTTTCTTTTCCCTGTGCGTGCGGCCGTTCTCGTCGCAGATCCTGGTCTTTTATCTCCTCGTCTTGCCGACTCCTTGCCTTGTCATCGTCCCGCTCTGGGCCGCGGTTTACCTGCGGCTGATCCGGCTGCAGGAGAGCCTCGAGCAGGCCGTCGTCGCCGCGCAACGAAAGGCTCGTATGGCTCGGCTCCTCGAGGATCTGCGCAAGCAGGGCTAGAATTCATGGGCGTTACCGGGGAACATACGGTGTGATCGGCAGGCCAAGTCCGCCTTCCCCTGTCGGACCCCTGTAGTAGTTGGCGTAGCGACCATCCCATCCCGGGATCTGCCTGCAGGACTGGCAATTCGCGCAGCCCGCCAGGACGGCGACAGTGAACAGAACGAGAGCAAGGCCGGGACGCTTCATCGCGTTTCCCCTGGTCGGTCCGGGGACCGGCCTGTTCGCCGGCGATATGGGCCATGCTAGCCGAGCCGTCGCCCGGCCGCACTGTCGCAACCGGTGAGCAATATCGCGCCGACACCTCCGGCGCGAGCCCTGCTGTCGTGAAACGCCGGTTCCGCTATGATGTCGGCGGGGTCGATTGGCGGCGGTGTCCGAACCGCACGGGGGATGGCCAATGGAGTTCTACCTTAGCTTCACGCAAATTGCGGGAGACGCCGGACGGTATGCGCCGACGATGATCGCGCTCGGCGTATTCGCCATCGTCGTCGTTGTCGAAGCCTTCTTCCTCATGCGCCGGGATGGCACCTATCCCTGGAAGAACGCCTCGGTGTCGGTGGTGATGACCGTCGGCCACATCGTCGCCCAGGCAGCCACCCATGGCATCGTCCTGGGCGTGTTCGCCGCCTTTGTCTACGAGCACCGGCTCGCCACCATCCCGGTGTCGTTCGGCGACTGGCCGAACCTGGTCCTGCTATTCGTGCTGGTCGACCTCGGCTTCTATGTCGAGCATCGCTGCTCGCACCGCATCAATTTCCTGTGGGCCTCGCACAGCGTGCATCACAGCAGCGAGAAGATGCTCGCCACCACGGCGTTTCGCCTCGCCTGGACACCGATCCTGTCCGGCCTGTTCCTGTTCTATCTGCCGATCGTCTGGCTGGGCTTCGACCCCGTCTGGGTCTATGGCATGGTCTCGGCCGATCTCGCCTATCAGTTCTTCGTTCATACCGAGCTGGTGCCGCACGTGCGCTGGGTCGAATGGTTCGTCAACACGCCGTCGGCGCACCGGGTGCATCACGCCAGCAACCCCGAATACATCGACAAGAACTACGGCGGCACGCTCATGATCTGGGATCATCTCTTCGGCACCTACCAGCCCGAGCGGCCGGACGTTGCGATCCGCTACGGCCTCGTGCATGCGCGCTCACGGCCCGACAACCCCCTGTACATCGCCTATGAAGGGCTGTGGGACATCGTAAGAGGCGCGCTTCGTGCTTCCAGCCCGAAGGCGGGCATGGCCAAGCTGTTCGGCCCGCCATAGGCCTCGGCGAGGGTCTGCCGCTAGTCTCCCTTGGATACCTCGCCCAGCGCTTCGGCCAGTCGCGGCAGCCGGTAGGCTCGGCCGAGCCGTGCGGCGAGCCGATCGAGATAGAGATAGATGACCGGCGTCGTGAACAGCGTCAGCCACTGCGACACGAGGAGCCCGCCGATGAAGGCGATGCCCATCGGCTGGCGCAATTCGGAGCCGGCGCCCTGGCCGAAGGCGATCGGCAGGCTGCCGAACAGTGCCGCGAAGGTCGTCATCATGATCGGCCGGAAGCGCAACAGGCACGCCGCGCGGATCGCCGCTTGCGGGCTCTTGCCGCCGCGCTGGGCCGACAGCGCGAAGTCGATCATCATGATCGCGTTCTTCTTGACGATGCCGATCAACAGCACGATGCCGATGATCGCGATTACCGACAGATCGTAGTGGCAAACCCACAGCATGATCAGCGCGCCGACCCCGGCCGCCGGCAAGGCGGACAGGATCGTGACCGGGTGGATGTAGCTCTCGTAGAGGATCCCCAGCACGATGTAGACGACGAGAATGGCCGCCCCAAGCAGCAGCGGCATCGAAGCGAGCGAGGTCTGGAACGCCTTCGCCGTGCCTTCGAAGGAGCCGTGCAGGGTGGCCGGCGCGCCGAGCCGGGCGGCCATCCGGTCGACGGCCGTCACCGCCGGGCCGAGCGCCACGCCGGGAGCGAGATTGAAGGAGAGCGTCACCGCCGGAAACACGCCCTGGTGGCTGATCGTCAGCGGCTCCACCCGCGACGTGAAGTGGGCGACCGCCGCCAGTGGCACTTCGGTGCCATCCGGCGCCGCCACGAACAGCTTTTGCAGCACGGTCGGGTCGGCGCTGAATTGCGGCGCCACCTCGAGCACGACCTTGCTCTGACTGGTCGCCCCGTAGATCGTCGCCACCTGGCGCTGGCCGAAGGCGTCGTAGAGGGTCTGGTCGATCAGGGCGGCCGAGAGTCCGAGCCGCTCGGCTTGCCGGCGATCGACCACGACATCGATGTGCGGCGCGGCGATCTGCTGATCGGAGGCGACGTCCTGCAACTCGGGCAGCTTCTCCATTGCCCGTTCCAGGATCGGCGCCCAGTGATTGAGCTCCTCGATATTCGTATCGGTCAGCGTGTATTGGTATTCGGTGCGCGCCAGCCGCGCGCCGATCCGGATGTTCTGCGGAACCTGCATGTACAATTTGGCGCCGATGACGGAGTCCGCCCTGTCCTTGATGCGCTGGAGGATGGTCTCGGCCGGATCGCGTGCAGCATAAGGCTTGAGCTGGCCGAAAATATGCCCGGTGTTCTCGCCCGGATTGTAGGAGTAGGAGCCGGCGTGCAGGAAGACGCCGGCCACTCCCGCATCATGATCGATGATATGGAGAATCTGGCGGGCCGCCTGCACGGTGCGATCGAACGACGAGTCCTGGCGCGTCTCCACTATGCCGAAGAACAGCCCGGTATCCTGTTGCGGCACGAAGCCCTTGGGTATTGCGACGTAGAGATAGCCGGTCGCGCCGGCCAGCAGGAGCGTTACGACGAGTGTCGCGAAGCGATGGCGGAAGACGAAGTCGAGGCCGCGATCGTAGCTGCGTAGAACCGTGGCGAACGCCCGCTCGACACCCTCGTTGAGCCGGTTCTTGTGCCGTTCGGCGGCCGGCTTGAGGAACAGCGAGCACAGGACCGGCGTCAAGGTCAGCGAGAAGAAGGCCGAAGCCAACACGGCGAGGGCCACGGTTGCGGCGAACTCGTGGAACAGCCGGCCGACGATCCCGCCCATGAAAAAGATCGGAATGAACACCGCGATCAGCGAGAAGGTGATCGAGACGATGGTGAAGCCGATCTCCCCGGCGCCCTTGAGGGCGGCGAGCATCGGCCGCTCGCCCGCCTCGATGTGGCGGACGATGTTCTCGATCATGACGATGGCGTCGTCGATCAGGAAGCCGACCGCGATGGTCAGGCCCATCAGCGAGATGTTGTCGAGCGTGTAGGCCGCCACGTACATGACCGCGAAGGTGGCGAGCAGCGACAGCGGCACGACGAGGCTCGGGATCAGCGTCGCCCACAGGCTGCGCAGGAACACGAAGATGACGACGACGACGAGGCCGATCGTCAACAGCATCGTGTACTGGACATCGGTAATGGCCGCACGCGTCAGTTCGGAACGGTCGGACATCAGCTCGACCTTGACCGAAGGCGGCAGCGATTGCTGCAAGCTCGGCATGAGCGCCTTCACCTGCTGGATGACCGCGAGGGTGTTGGCCCCGGGGGCGCGTTCGATGGCCAGCCCTTCGGCCGGCCTGTTGTCGTACCAGGCGCCGACCTGCGAGTTCTCGACGGAATCGACGACCTCGGCGACGTCCTTGAGGTAGATCGGCCGGCCCTGCCGATAGGCGATGATCAGATCGCGATAAGGCGCCGCATCTGTGAGCTGATCGTTGCTGTCGATGCTGACGGCACGTCCCCGGCCGATGATCTCGCCTTTCGGCAGATCGACGGTGGCGTTGGAGAGCGCGGTGCGCACCGACTCGAGCCCGAGATGGCGGACGGCGAGCGCCATCGGATTGACCTCGACGCGCACCGCGTACTTCTCCTGCCCGAAGATGAAGACGCCGCCGACGCCCGGCACCATGGACAGCGGTTGGGCCAGCACCGTCGAGGCATATTCGTCGACCTTGTAGGCGGGCAGGGCATCCGAATGGACGGCATAGATCAGGATGGGGAAATTGCCCGGGTTGACCTTGCGGTAGGTCGGGGGGCTCGGCAGATCCTTGGGCAGCAGGCCGCTCGCCGCATTGATCGCGGTCTGCACGTCCTGCGCGGCGCCGTTGATGTCGGTCGCGAGATCGAACTGCAGGGTGATCGTCGTCGTCCCGACGCCCGACAGCGAGGTCATCTCCGTGAGCCCCGGAACCGAGCTGAACTGCTGCTCGAGCGGGGTCGCGACCGCCGAGGCAATCGTCTCCGGGCTCGCCCCCGGCAGATCGGCGGAGACGGTGATCGTCGGGTAGTCGACATTCGGCAGCGAGGCGACCGGCAACAGTCGATAGGCCGCGATGCCGAACACGAAGACGCCGAGCATCAGCAGGGAAGTGGCGATCGGCCGGCGAATGAAGGGTTCGGAAATGCTCATCGGCGCCGAGCTGCTCGGCCGTCCGGTCGCCCTCGCCGGCTGCGGCGACCGGCCCGACATTCGATCGTTCTTCGCGCTGGCAAGTGGCGCTTCCACCCTGCATTGCCGGACTTTGCCGTCCGTTATGCGCATTGTCGGGCTTCCGACCAGCCGCGGCAACCGACTCTGCCGATGACGTGCAGGGCGAGCCGCCGACGCGACGGACTGCCGCAGCGTTTTCGGGGGCCGGTGCCCGGATCAGATCCCGGTCGCGAGATATCGCAAAACGTGCGCTTCTCGCCTCCAGCCTGAAAGCGGATACGGTCGAGCTGTTCGGTCCGCCACGGAACTCAGCGGATGGCGATCTCGTTGCTGACGCTGCGCACGCCCTTCACGCCGCGGGCGATACGGGCCGCCTGCTGGCGTTCGCGCTCCGAATTGACCTGCCCGGTCAGCCGGACATTGCCGTTCAGCGTGGTCACGCCGACGTCGCCGAAATGAACCATCGGATCCTCCACGAACTTGGCGCGGATGCTGTTGGTGATGGCGGAATCGTCGGCGTATTCGGCCACGTTCTGCTTGCCCTGGAACACGTCGCAGGCCGCGACAGGCGCGGCGAGAGCCAGGGCCATCAGCAGACGGATCGTCGGCGAAGCGAGCGACATGGAAACCTCTTCGGCAAGAGCGGTCGCAAGATCGAACGACCGGCCACAGGCAAGGTTCCTTGCCGGTGGAGCGACGGTGACGGCGGCCCGCTTCTTGGCCGGAAATCCTCAGGTGGGACCGGCTACGGTGACCCCGTTCTGCTCGAGCACGTGCAACAGCCTCGGAATGTCTGGCGGGCCCGGCGGGATGGCCCGATCGACGGCGGCGAACATCTGGGCCGCCCGGGCGTTCGCCCCGGTAATCTCCAGCATCTGGCCTCCACCCTTGCCGTACTGGAATCCGTGCACTGTTCCATGAGGGATGTGAACCAGCGTGCCGGGCAGGCACATATGGACCTGTCCGTCACAAAGAAACCGGATCTCGCCGCTCAGCACGTAGAACGCCTCGTCCCAGTCGTGACTGTGAGGAGGCGGCCCGGTGCCCTCGTCACCCCGCTGCAGCGTGATCCCATAGTTTTGCGTCGCGGCGTTGGAAGCCAGCACGGTGACTTGCGTGCCGACCACGTTGAGTGCCGGTCCGTGCCGGTCGGGCGTCAAGACAAAGCATGGAACCCTCATGATGGATGCTAGCCCCTGTCCTCCGGTGCGGCCGGGTCATTTGGCGTCTTTTGTAGGTACGCTTCCCGACAGTCGCAGTTGAGACGGGGATATCGTAACGCCTCTTCAGTCTCCCAGTCGGGGACTGCGGCTAACGCCGCGCGGCCTGCGTCAGGCAGTCTCTTCCTCGAAGTATTCCAAGTCCATCCGCTTGACCTCGAAAGTCTTCGCGGGCGCCACGCCAACGTTGAAGTCCATCATCAGCGCAGCGAGCCGCTCGCCATCGATCAGGACAATCTTCTTGTGTTTCACGTCTCGGACGTATTTCAAGGCGCTGGCGGTGAACGTCGACGTCGTGATGAAGACACCTTTCTGGGCACCGTGAGCGTCGAGGCTTCCGGAAAAGTTGCGGACCTCGTCGCTACCGACCGAGTTGGTCCAGCGCTTCGCCTGAAGGTAGATGAAGTCCAGCCCCAAGCGGTCTTCGCTGATGATGCCGTCAATGCCACCGTCGCCCGATTTCGCGATGTTGCTAGCGGCATCCACGCGCGATCCGCCGTAGCCCATCGCCAACATCAAGTCCAAGACCAGGTTTTCAAAGAATGAAGGTGTCGCTGCCATTACAGCCGCAAGCACTTGCTGACCGAGCGCTGCACGGACTGACGCATACGCGGCTTCCAGGGTCTCTTCCGGCGTGTCGTCCTTGTCACCCGCCTCCCCAAAACCGGTAGTTTTGTTTTCTCCTTCTGGTGCGGTCTTGTTGAGGAAGGTGTTGAACTCGGGATATTGCTTGAGCGTATCGAGGGTAATTCCCGCGGGACTGGCTGCAAGCAACTGCTTGCCGCGCTCCGTAATCCGAAAGCTGCCACGCTGCACTGGCTCCAAGGCCCCGGCTCGCGACAGGTACACCTTTGCCCATGCCAAGCGATTGCGATAGCGGTTCTGGCCCGAGGCCAGAACTTCCGCAAGGTCTTTGGGCGTGAGGCCTGCGTCCCGTGCGACGAGAGGCGCAATTAGTGGCAAGCGATGCTCCGCTCCATCCCCCGCGTGCCTCAACAATGGCAGCATCAATTCATGGTACGCTGGAATGGCCATGGCGCTTCCTCTCCGTGACCATGCAAGGATCGGCCAGTCCCCGGCGCGGATCGTGCCCCGAGACGTGGTGTAGCTGGCGCTGAGTCAGCACAGCGATCTTCGGCGTGAGCCGGATCGATCAGGCAGCCACAGCAGGCAGCCCGACGAGAGGATCATCGCTTACGGGGGCGATGCTTTCCAGCGTGATGTAGCGGGAGCGCTGGACGGCCCACTCGTCGTTCTGCTCGAGCAGGATGGCCCCGACGAGTCGAACGATGGCCGCTTCATTGGGGAAGATGCCGACGACCTCGGTGCGGCGCTTGATCTCGCCGTTGAGGCGCTCCAGGGGGTTGATCGAGTGCAGCTTGACCCGGTGCTGTGCCGGGAAGCTCATGTAGGCGAGCACATCGGGCTCTGCCTCGTCCATCAGGGTAGCCAGCTTGGGGACCTTGGGTCGGAGCTGATCGGCGACACGCCGCCACTGCGCACGCGCCTGCTCGGCATCGTCCTGGGCGAAGGCGGTGGCGATGAAGGCCGAGACCACGCGGCGTCCGCTTCGGCCGGCATGCGCCAAGGCGTTGCGCATGAAGTGGACGCGGCAGCGCTGCCAGGTGGCGGTGAGGATCTTGGAGATCGCTGCCTTGATACCTTCATGGGCGTCGGAGATGACCAGCTTGACGCCGCGCAAGCCGCGGCGCGTCAGCTTCCTGAGGAACGCCGTCCAGAAGGTCTCGGCTTCGGACGGGCCGATATCCATGCCCAGCACCTCGCGCCGGCCGTCGGCGTTGACGCCGACGGCGACGATGACGGCGACCGAGACGATGCGGCCGGCCTGGCGCACCTTCACGTAGGTGGCGTCGATCCACAGATAGGGCCAGTCGCCCTCGATCGGCCGGTCGAGGAAGGCCTTCACCCGCTGGTCGATCTCCTCGCACAGCCGGCTGACCTGGCTCTTGGAGATGCCGCTCATGCCCAAGGCCTTGACCAGGTCGTCGACCGATCGGGTGGAGACGCCTTGGATGTAGGCCTCCTGGATCACCGCGGTCAGGGCCTTCTCGGCCATGCGGCGCGGCTCGAGGAAGCTGGGGAAGTAGCTGCCGCGGCGCAGCTTGGGGATGCGCAGCTCCACCGTGCCGGCCCGCGTCTCCCAATCCCGGTCGCGATAGCCGTTGCGCTGGGCCAGTCGCGTGGCGCTCTTCTCGCCATGGGCGGCGCCGGTCAGCGCACCGACCTCGATCTCCATCAGGCGCTCGGCAGCAAAGGCGATCATCTCGCGCAGAACGTCAGCGTCAGGGGCCTTCTCGACAAGCGAACGCAGGTCCATCATCTCTTCGGTCATCGGTGGTTCCTCGCGTGCAGGTTGGAGCTCGCAACCAAACCCTAACCGGAAATCGCCGGTGACCCCCGCAAGGCCGCTCCCTCGCTACGGCGCCATCAAACAGCGCGCTCGCTCGCGGCCTTGCTCTCCCCAGCTACACCACCATCCGGGACACGACCCCGGCGCGCGATCAACTATCAGATTAGCAACTCAGGCGAACGTTGGAGGCGGACTAGCATCCGGCCTGCTCAGCTCTCCCGACGAGACCGCATCTTGATCAGTGGCACTCGACTTCGCGGATCACGGCCGCCAAACGGTCGGGTGACAGTCGACCCGATGGAGCGGGTCGTCGTTGTCGTTGCAGTCGGAGAGGATGTCCATGACGAGGCTTCTGACCTCGCGTACCCGCTCCATCGTGTCGTGGCATTTCCGAGAGTGGATTGGCGGTGGGCGCAGTCTGCCACGAACTATTCTCCGGCGCCGTTGCCCGTAACAGGGAAAATAGCAGGGAATTCCATCGAATCGTAGGTGTCCTAGCCCACACGAACCTACTCCGAGGTCGATTTTCCGGGCCTTTCTGGCACTTGCGGGGAGATTTCGAACAGGGAATCCCAAGTCTGGGAACAGGGATTGCCTGCCGCGGATCTGGGAAGGGAAAGCCTCCGAGCAGCGACCGCCAAAAGGTGGCCAACCCCACAGCGCGGGATAGCCATTTAGCGGCGGCGCCGGGCGCCGAGGCCGCTCCGTCCGGAGCAGCGTCAGCTTTTGGTAGCTGCTGGAGTCGCCAGCATCCCTCCACAGGCGCGTGCCACGTCGGAATCGGTCGTCTTGCTGCCGGGCATGAGTGCAAACCGGCTCTTTTCGACGATCGCGCCGCGCTCCCATGAACTCGACTTGGCGAGCGCCGCAACCTGCGCCGCGCCGTCGGCCTGGGCGCGGAACCGTTCGGCGCAGATCGGCGCCAGTACCGCGACGACAGCGTCGCGGGCCGAGCCAACCGCCTGCTGGCGGGCACTGCCACCAGTCACTCAGCCTCCCCAGGTGAAGCCGACGATCGCACAGAGCACGGCGCCGCCGACGGCACCCCATAGAATGGGCCTTGTGTTGGCTGGAACTTGCATGGCAGATCCTTTCACGGCCGGCGTGCGGCCGTCATGTCGGCGCCCGCAGGATTGCGTAGCCGACGATCAACAGGATGAGAAAAAAGCGGAAACAGAACGGGCGGGGCGAGCCAGCCGCGCATCGGTGACCTCGCGAATTGGGGCGGGAGTGCACGGACCTCTCAGCCATCGCAAGCCGACGCTTGGTTTGCGATGCTAAAAGATCCGTACACGGTACAGGTGGGCGCACGTCCAGTGGCGAGCTGATGGAACTCGGGAGGGACTGCCAGCCTGGACGTGACTCAGGCGGACCGTCCGTTCATGGTCCTCACGCCACGAGGTCCGGCTTGGCGTGGCCAAGCTGCACGAGTTCGCAGTCGGGATCAGCAGGCGCCCGACTCCGCAGCCCGGGCCTCGAGTTGCCGCCGGGAGTCTCCAATGACCGTGCTCAGCATCCGCCACAAGACGACCTATCGTTATCGCGAGCTGGTGCAGCTGGGGCCGCACCGCTTAATGTTGCGGCCACGCGAAGGCCACGACCTGCGTCTGCTTTCCTCCCAGCTCGACATGTTGCCTGCGGCAACGCTGTCATGGACCAATGACGTATTCAGCAACGCTGTCGCCACGGCGAATTTCTCCGATCTGACCGAGCAGCTGACGATCGAAAGCCTGGCCGTCGTCGAGCTCGCCGCCGGGCCGTGGCCGGTGTTCGATATCGCGGCCTCGGCCATCCGCTATCCGTTCGACTATTCCGACGACGAGAGGACCGACCTCGGCGCGCTGGCGCAGCCGCATTATCCCGATCCGCCGGCGAGGCTGGCTGATTGGGCGCGGGGCTTCGTGCGCAGCCAGGGGACCGATACGCTGGCGCTTCTGAAGGACCTGGCTGCTGGCGTCGCGGCAGCGATCTCCTACCAAAGTCGCGACCAAGAGGGCACCCAATCTCCGGTGCAGACGCTCGGCCGCGGTTGGGGGTCGTGCCGCGATATCGCCGTGCTGTTTGCCGAGGCGGCACGCACCTTGGGTTTCGGAGCGCGCCTGATCTCGGGCTACCTGTACAATCCCGATCGCCCGCTCGCTGCCGCCACCTCCGAGGGAGGCTCGACGCATGCCTGGGCGGAGATATTCCTGCCGGGCGCAGGCTGGATCACCTTTGATCCGACCAACCGCGCGGTCGGCGGCCATGATCTTATTCCGGTCGCGGTCGGCCGCATCATCGACCAGGTGATGCCGATGACCGGGACATTTGTCGGCACAAGCGATGCCTACCAGGGTATGTCGGTCGAGGTTCAGGTGACGTCCTAACGCGAGTGCCGAGCGTGCTTCAGCCTGGTGTCGCGGGATCGATCCAGTCGATGGTTTCCACCGTGCCCCACAGCATCGCCCCGGTGGCCGCAAGCGAGGCGAGCGCGGCAATCAGGGCGACCACGAGCGCGACCCCATCCTCTTCCAGGTAGGCCAACGCCAGCAGCATGATGACCAGCGCCGGAAGGATGTGGCTGAAAGGCACAGGGGAGATCAACGAGAGGCCCAACAGGAGCATCACGGCGCCCGTCAGCCGTTTGGTGGTTTCGAAGGGAGTGCGCCAGCGCGGGCGCACCAGCCGTTCGATCCACTCGAGCCGAGGTGCGACGATGCCAATGATCCGCGCCAGCCTCTCGACGCCGATTTGCTTGCGCACAATCAGGCGCGGCAGAGCGGCGACGTCGTGACCGAGCATCATCTGGACCGCGGGCCAGGCAATCAGCACGCCCATGACGGTGGAGGCGCCGGGAATGAACGCGATAACGGCCATCATAAAGAGGGTCAGGCCGAACGAACGCTCCCCAAGCTGCTGCATCAGCCAGCCGACCGAGACGCGTGGTTGTTCGGCCCGGTCCAGTATCCTCGCGAGATGGACCGACGTCGGGAGGAAGACTGATGATTCAGCGCGATCCTGGGCCACGGTTCTGAAGCAAGCACTTTGCTCAGTCTGGGGAGCCACGGTTCTAGTCTTACTGCGTCACAAGTTCCGGGTCGTTGATGTTTGTTTGATGGTTATTGCGCAGCACGGACATCGTACGAGGCGCCGGACAATCGCTGCGGCCAGTCTTCGCCGCAAGGTCGTGATCGAGTTGGGAATGTGACGCTCGGTTCTAAGCGGCGGATCCGCGGGGTCGATAATTGTCGGGAAGGCGAGGCGCTTGGAAAGCCGTGGAGGAACGCAGTCCTGAGGGGGGAATCGTCTCCCGCTCGGAGATCAGGTATCCGTAAGCGGCGATGCAGAGCGTGGCGTGATGGTGGAAGCCGCGCCAGCCTCGCCCTTCAAAATGCCCGAGGCCGACTTCCTGCTTGAGGTCCTGGTAGTCACGCTCGATGCGCCAGCGCAGCTTGGCGAGCTCGACGAGACGGGCAAAGCCGATGTCGGAAGGCAGGCTCGAGAGCCAGTATTTGGTCGGCTCCTTCTCGCCTTTGGGCCATTCGATCAGAAGCCATTCTTCCGGCCAGGGCTCGCTGCGATTGAAGTCCCGATGGGCGATGCGAATGCGCAGCCGGGCAAAGCGCGATTTGAGCGGCACATTCGTGCCTTCGCGCCAGGTGATCGTTTTCCAGGCCTTGGTCGGAAGGCCGAAGGCCAGGTCCCTGACCTTGACCGGTCGGTGCTCGGCATCGCGGCGCAGCCGCTTGGTGGGCCGTCCGCGGCCAGGCACATAAGGCTTGGGCGGCAGAGGACTCGTGCCCGGCGCCCATACCGTGGTGCTCGACAGAATGCCGGCAACATAGGACAGCTCGAGCGCCCTGAGAGCCGTGCGCAGCGCGATGTGGGTACCGTAGCCCGCATCCATCAGCACCGCTCCGCGTGGCAAGCCCGCCGCGCAGGCCGCACGAATCTGATCGAGCGCGATCTCGATCTTGGTCTGAAAGCCGATCTCTGTCGGCACGCCCGCCTTCTTGCGACGCACGGGATCGCCGGCCCAGGCCTCCGGCAGGTAAAGCCGATAAGCCACCGGCAGGCTGGCATGGGCGTTGGCCAGCGACAATGATACGGCGACTTGGCAATTGTCCTGCTTGCCAAGTTGTCCGCAATACTGCCGCGCCACTCCCACCGAGTGCATGCCCTTCTTGGGAAAGCTCGTGTCATCGATGATCCAGGCCTCGATCGGTCCCGCACGCTCGATCACGGGCAGCACTATGGTCCGCACCTTGGCCAGGACCTTCTCGTCCGACCAGCCGCCCTCGCCGACAAAATGCAAAAGCGACTGATGCTGCGCTGCCGTCCGCTCCGGCGCAGTCACCGCCGCCAGCGGCTCCACACTCTTGCGCTCGCAGGGCATCAACAGCCCCGTGCAGTAGTCCCGCAGCGGCTTGGCACGGTCCGCGTGACCGATCACCCCAACAAGATCATCAACGTAGGCTGCAAATCGCGCCTCGCTGCCCGCTGACCGGCGATCCATTCAAGCTCTCCTTCCTGAACGAATCGCCAAAAGCTACGCCAATCTCCGCCGCGCACGCCCTGTGGCTTTCTGACTCAGTAAGACTAGAGCCTGATCCGGGCAATGCAAGCGGGGCCGTCATTCATGCGGACGGCACTGGCTTTGGCGGGTCCCTGACGGGCGTACGCTCACTCGGAAGATGGCTGCAATCTGATGTCAAGGACCTGAGAATGCCCTATCATCATCTGCTCGTAGCCGTCGGCTCTCCACTCATGACCGGATGCCATTCCATGGCGGCAGCACAGTGTTCGGAAGCGGATCGATGTTAGCGAAAAGCATCGTTTGCCGCGCGGCGGGATACTGGCTAAATCGCCATCCGATGCCGAGTCGGCCGCCACTTTTTCGGCGGCATGGAAGGCCAGCTGCGGTGAAGGGAAGAAACGATCGTCCGTGATGACTCCAAAGATGTCACGACGGTGCACCACGTTAATAGCACCGGGGCGGTCAATAGCGGGACGGCGTCTACTTTCTCTCTTCGTCTTTCCTAAATTTCGACGTTGCTGGGGACAAGTGACTGACGGCCCTCTAACCATGTATCGACACGCCGGCCTCGTGGCCAAATGCGAAATTGTTTTTGCTGAAGAGATGCAGGGTAAAAAAGAGCAGGGCGGCGGCAAGCACGCCCCAGGCCAGCGCTGTCGCAATTCTTAACTTCGTTCTCTTGTTGTCGACATATTCGCCTTGCAGTAGGGGAATGGCCTGCGGGACTTGCCCCGGCAGCCAGTTTACCAGACGCGCGGCGATGGCCTCCGATTCCGATGCCTTCCAGTCTCCTTCGGGAAGCATCGCAATCGTCACGGCGAAGACCCGAGCCGCTGTCTCTCGGGGCAGGCCCGCCAATCGGGCGGCTTCCTGCCACGGGTCGAAGCCCAGCCGCGTCAACGCGGAAAGAACCGTAAGCGGCCCGCCGACCTGTTCCTCACCGATGGCGGCGAACAGAAACGCGTTATACGGAGAGTGACCGAGGGAGTATTCCGGACGCAAGGTCATGAGGCCTCCTGTTCCACCTGTCGTCGCGGGCGTGGGATACTGCTCTGCCCGCGAGGACAAGAAGCGCCGGGCTTAGAAGCCCAGATCGCCACCGCCAGGCATTCCCTGTGGCACGGTCCTGGACGGCGCTTCCGCCACCATGGCCTCGGTCGTGATCAGCAATCCGGCCACCGACACCGCGCCCTGAAGCGCTGCGCGGACGACCTTCGTCGGATCGATGACGCCGGCCTTGATCATGTTGACGAACTCGGCCTTCTGGGCGTCGAAGCCGAAATTGCTGTCCTTCTGGTCGAGCATTCGGCCGGCGACCACGGCGCCGTCGAAGCCGGCGTTCTCGGCGATCTGGCGGATCGGCGCCTGGAGGGCACGGCGCACGATCTCGATGCCCACTTGCTGGTCATGATTGGTACCCTTCTTGCCTTCCAGGACGCGGGTCGCATAGAGCAGGGCCGCACCACCGCCTGCGACAACGCCTTCCTCGACCGCAGCCTTGGTCGCATGCATGGCGTCCTCGACCCTGTCCTTCTTCTCCTTGACCTCGATCTCGGTGGCGCCGCCCACCTTGATGATGGCCACGCCGCCGGCCAGCTTGGCCAGCCTTTCCTGCAGCTTTTCGCGGTCGTAGTCCGAGTTCGTCTCCTCGATCTGCGCCTTCAGCTGGCCGACCCGGTTCTCGATATCCTTCTTCTTGCCGGCGCCGTCGATGACGACGGTGTTTTCCTTGTCGATGCGCACCTTCTTGGCTGTGCCCAGCATGTCAAGGGTCACATTCTCGAGCTTGATGCCGAGATCCTCGCTGATCTCCTGGCCGGCGGTCAGGATGGCGATGTCCTCCAGCATGGCCTTGCGGCGGTCGCCGAAGCCCGGCGCCTTGACCGCTGCGACCTTGAGCCCTCCGCGCAGCTTGTTGACGACCAGCGTCGCCAGCGCCTCGCCTTCGACGTCCTCGGCCACGATCAACAGCGGCCGGCCCGACTGGGCGACCGCCTCGAGCAGGGGCAGCAGGGCCTGCAGGCCCGATAGCTTCTTCTCGTGGATGAGGATGTAGGGATTCTCGAGCTCGCAGATCATCTTGTCAGCGTTGGTGATGAAGTACGGCGAGATATAGCCGCGATCGAACTGCATGCCTTCGACGACATCCAGCTCGGTCTCGAAGCTCTTGGCCTCCTCGACCGTGATCACGCCCTCGGTGCCAACCTTGTCCATCGCCTTGGCGATCATGTCGCCGATGGCCCGGTCGCCGTTGGCGGACACCGTACCGACCTGGGCGATCTCCGCGCTGGTCGAGACCTTCTTGGAACGGCTCTTGAGCTCTTCCATCACCCATTCGGCAGCGAGGTCGATGCCGCGCTTGAGGTCCATCGGATTCATGCCGGCGGCCACCGACTTGGCCCCCTCGCGCACGATCGCCTGGGCAAGCACGGTCGCCGTGGTCGTGCCATCGCCGGCGCTCTCTGACGTCCGGGTCGCCACCTCTCGCACAAGCTGAGCGCCCATGTTCTCGAACTTGTCTGAAAGCTCGACCTCCTTGGCGACGGTGACGCCGTCCTTGGTGATGCGCGGTGCGCCGTAGGATTTGTCGATCAGGACGTTGCGGCCCTTGGGACCGAGCGTGACTTTTACCGAGTCGGCCAGGAGATCGACGCCCCGCATCATGCGGGTGCGGGCATCTCCGCCAAATCGTACTTCTTTTGCTGCCATGATTCTTATTCCTTGTTTGAGCTTTGAGACTTGAAAGGGCCTTACGCCGCCTTCTTGGCGACGGCCGGGCTGTCGATGATGCCCATGATGTCCGATTCGCTCACGATCAGGAGATCTTTGCCATCGAGCTTGATCTCGGACCCGGACCACTTGCCGAACAGGATGCGGTCGCCTGGCTTGACGTCGAGCGGCACCACCGCGCCATTGTCGTCGCGGGCACCAGGGCCGACGGCAACGATCTCGCCCTCCATCGGCTTTTCCTGCGCGGCGTCGGGAATGATGATCCCGCCCGTCGTCTTGCCTTCGGGGCCGACGCGGCGAATGAGCACGAGATCGTGCAGCGGCCTGAATTTCATGGCATCTCACTCCAAATTTTCGGGGCGTTGGGAGGCGAGCGCTCGGCACTCGCGATGCAACAGCTGGTAGAGAGATGGTGATGCCCAAGCAGCGCACAAGCGACGTCTGTTCGAAATGATCCAATCGCGACGACTTTTCGGCCGTCACGGGCAAAATAGGTCCTAGTCCCGTTCATCCGCCTCCACGAGGGCGGCCCATTCCACGGGATCGATGGCCACGACCTGATGCTGGCCGCCCGTCACCGAGAGGGCGGGCAGATGCAGCAGTGTCGCCGTGCGGCGCCAGGCCAGGAAGGACAGTCCAGGAATCTGCTCTTCCTCGATAACAAGTCGATAGGTTCCGGCGGGCTGCGTCGTTTCCAGGGCAGCAAGAACGAAGGGATGCCGGAACGTGGTCGCGATCTCACTGCTGCGCATGCGCGTCATTATGGGCTCCATCTCCAGACAGGGCAGGCAGCGTCGAGACCTAGCTCGCCACAGATGAGGTCGAATCCGTCCATGAGCCAGGGTGTGCGGCGCTTCTTGCCAGACCTTTATCGTTCTCCTCGCCGTCGCCGCTGTCCTTGAGTGTGGCCGTCAGCTCATCGCCCCGCCGGTCCCGATGAGATAGGAGTGGACGTCCTGTTTTTTGACGCGCCGGTTTCTCTCAGGGAGAGAGGTTGCGTCCGTCCATCAGGATGTCGACCTCGCGCTGGGCAGCCTCCTTCTTGATGTTGTACTTCTTCACGATCTCGCCGATGAGCTGATCGTTGGTGGTGATGTTGGTCAGGTCCCGCTTGGAGAATTTAGTCCACTTCCGGGCGATCTCATTGAGAACATCCTCCCGGTCTGGATTCATTGTGGACGAATGGCTGCTTGTGCCCGTTGTCATGCTTTTCTCCTTGTCCTCAGGTCGCCGGTGTCGTGCGTCGAACGATCGTCGCTCGAATGCCCTCCCGGCAGATGGTGCCGATACGCCCCATTGTGAGGGGCAAGGTCAGTTCTATTTCCCCCCAGTCCCGGCCGAAAGCACTGGACATCGCTGCAGACAGCGCGGCTCAAACGTCGGCCCTACACGACCGGCGAGCTGATTGAGCTCGACCCGCATTGAGGCGCCGCCGCGGGAGCGCTCCGACAGAACATATATTGACCCTTCCGCGTGAGGTAGCGACTTAGTCCCTGGCCCGGGCAGGGAATCCTGAGCCCCCAGGCTCTGCCGCTCTACACAAAGCCATCAAGTCCAATGCCGAGGAGCCGATGCTCACCCCGATGCTGACGAGAAGTGCCACGGCGAGCGGCATCTCCTTGCCGAGTGACAGGTTCCACCAGCGTCGAAAAGCTTTTTCGTGAGCGACCTGCCGCAACGACATTGACTGGATTGTAAAGCATTCGGTCATCATGGACCTTCCTACTGGGACTTCGCTGCAAGTTCTTGCCGAGGCCTTCCTTCCGTCGGATGCACGACCGCATCCCGTCCACGATCCATCTCTCGGTCATGGTCGTCGCCTCGATTTTGGGCGTCTGGCTGTTCTCGCTGTAGCACCGCTTCGAGACCGCACGCTGGGCGCGGCGCTCCGACTGGGATCCCACCGTGGCGTCGATGGAGGCGTCGTCCTGATTCGGCACGCTGCGTCTGTTGCACTGGCTGACCGGCAACATCAGCTTCCACCACCGTCCACCATCTCAACACGCGCGTGCCGAGCTACCGGCTCGCCGCGGCGCACAGGGCTGTGCAGGCGCTGTGGCCGATCAAGCCCTCAGCCTGTGGGGCGGGCTGCGCGCGCCGTGGCTCACCCTGAGGGACGAGGCGGCGGCTGGCCAGCTTCCGCGAGGCCGCGCGGGCGGCCGCGTAAACCCTTATCTAGCCGGAAAGCTTCCAGAGCCTTGTCGAGCATCGCCGAATCGCGGCGCAGGCGAAGTCTTCGCAGGTGGCGCCGTCGTCGGCCTTGGCTCCCCGGATGGCCGCCTTCGCCAGGTCCGCATCCGATCGATGTAGGGCAAACGGCACGGTTCCGAAGCCGAGCGCGCCGGCAATCCGTCCTTTCCAGGTCATGGGTGCTTGTACAGGGCATTCCCGCCCAGAAATGATCGGAGGAGTCTCTGCGCCCGGAAAGAAATAGGCCATTCTCCCCCTTACAACCTTGGAGCGGCGGGCCCATCTATCAAGTAGCGTCGCTCGACGATCCCGCCCTTTCAGCGGGTCCCCAACGATCTTTCCAGGACCGACCGGCTTCGTTGAGGGCCCGTTCGTCGTCCCGATGCGCTCGCTGCAAAGGAAATACGTGAAAAAGCCAATCGAACTCATGATGTCGCGGCACAAGGCCAGCGCTTTGCGGCCGGAAGGCCCGCTAACCGTCGAGCGTCTCCTGCGAAGCGAAGTTGCCCTTCACCGCCTTCTCGCGAGCAGTCGCCGGGCGGCGTCGACGCAGATGTCGACAGTGCGGCGGGCGAAGGCGGCGGAAAAGATGCCGCGGGGATCTGTGGCGGGGGCTGCTTAGGGAAAGCATCACGGACGCTTCAGTGCCCGTGGGAAAGAACCGGCAATGTCGTACTCGGCCGAAGCGCAGGAAAAGCGGGAGATGGCGGCTCGGGCGCGCCGGCTCGCCGGCTCCGTCACGAGAGAAGCGGATCGGGAAGGACTGATTCGCACAGCCCGACAGCTGGAGAGCGAAGCCCAGGAGCTGCAGGGCCAAGCCGATCTGCAGGCCGACAACGTCGACAGCCCTCCATCGCACCGCCAACCCTAGTCATTTGGCCGCGCGCCGAATCGATCACGGGCGACCGGCTGTCGAAGAAATGACGGACCGCGAAAGGACTTACGGGTCTTCGGCGCTCGAGACGGACAGCCGCTCGAAGTCCTCCAGCACCGCCGCAATCAGCCGCCTCGTCCGGGCATCGCCGCCGGCCAGCGTCTCGGCGTGAAGCCTGAGCAGATATTTCGCCTTCACGGCGGCCTCTTCCCAGGTTGCCGCCGGCAGGGCTAGGAACTGCTCCTCCGCCTCTACTCGGAGCCGGTGCAGCTTTGCCTCGTGCGCTTCGACTTCGGAGAGCAGCCGCCGCGATTCCGTTGCTCGTTGGGCAGAAAGCCCGCGATGCTGGTCGAGATCGATCGGCTTTTCCGTCACGACATGTCGCCTTCCGGGCCGGAGACTAAGTCGGGGTGCGCAGCAGCGCGTAGGCGACGACCATCGCCGCGAGGAAGAGCGGGAACAGGACGGGCGGGACGAGCCAGTCCTTCCAGACGAAAGGGGTCTTCGGCATCTTAGTCTTGGCTTTCCAGCCCGTCAGCGGCCAGCGCCGCGTCGAGCTCGTTGGGATCGATGGGAACCACCTCGCGCGCCTGGCCGGGCAGCGCATCGGCGGGAAGGAAGAGCAGCGTTCGGACGCGTTGCCAGGCGGCGAACGACAGGCCCTCGAGCGGCTCCTCCTCGGTGACCACCAAGTAGTGGCCGGCGGGCAGCGACCCGTCGACGGCAGACAGGCTGAACTGTCGCCGGAAGGTGAGCGTGCGCTCGGTCGATCGCGTGGACATCGGCAAACCGGTCAGCGGAGGCCGAGTCGGGACCCTCGCGGGGCCCGACGCCGGCTGCTGCTCAGAAAGGGCGGCCCTGGACGACCGTCGCGGCATCGCGCGTCGCGGCGTCCTTGGCGAGTCCGTACTTGGCGACGAGTGCTGCTACCAGGTCGTCGTTGTCCTTGAGGTCGGCGAGCTCCTGCGGGGTGAACTTGCCCCACTTGTTGCCGATCTCGCTGCGAAGCAGCTTCGCTTCGGCCCGGGCTTGCATCGGGGTGGACGCGGACGTATTCGGTCTGGCCGTGGAAGGCTGGTCGGTCATGGGAAGATCCTTATGGTTGTTGGTGAGCGGCGGCAGAGCGATCATCGGTTCGGCGCCGCTGTTTGAAAGATGGGCCCGGGTAGGATCGATTATCAGGGGGCATCAGTGGTATTTATCTTCGCCAAGGCGCCCGATTGCGTTGGACATTGGCCCAAATGACGCGGCGCGATCGTGACCTTTGCACGCCGCGAAATACGCAATCTCGTTATCCGTGGTCGGCATAGCAGAGCGTTGTCGGCGCCGCGGCGCGCTCGCTAACGCCGCGATCTTAGATTAAGGCACGAGAGGCGCGGCGTGTGTTGGCATGCTGCCCGGGCCAGCGCTTCGCCGTAGTGCTAGTCGGGCTTGTGCCTCGACGCGATCATCTCCGGGACATGCACTTTGCCGAGTGGCTGCCGGTCACACTGTTTGAATTTATCCTATTGCTGTTCCCAGCCCGCATGTGGGGCGTGGGCATCCGTCGCTTCACCCGCCTGACCAACGCCTTCAGCAAGAAGGTCGAGAACCACGTTTACGCGCTGGCCATCTACTTCATGCACTACAACTACGTCCGCATTCACCAGACCCTTCGCGTCACTCCTGCGATGGCCGCTGGCGTGTCAAAGACGCTGTGGTCCATGGGCGATGTAGTCACGATGATCGAAGAGTGGGAAGCGACGCAACGTTAGTCGTCGGCGTCGGGCCTTTCTTCGGGAGGGGGCGCCTTCGCTTTCTCCTCTCGCAGCAGTCGCAACAACGTACGACGTTGCTGCTCATCGGTCGTTGTTGCTAGCAGCTTACGATAATTCGCTATATTTGCCCTACGGATGTACTCCTGCATGGCTCGCACCAGGACACCAAGGTCCGATGCATTCGTGCGCCCTTTGCGCCGGCCTGTCGAGTCCATCCAAAACAGTACCGCTCCCCGTCAAACTGACCCACTACCATGTCGGAGGCGTTCTTGCCCGACGTGTAGGCGAACTGCTGGGGATAGCGAACTTCTGCAGGATCTCGCTCCACGAGCGCAGCCGCGTGCTCGAGAAGTCGCCGTAGATGCGCCGCACCGTCGCTTCGCCGAATCGCGCGATCTCCTCGAACAGGCCTGCCGCGATCCGGGGCGAGGTGTTGTCGGCATCGATTAGTACCGCGAACCTGCGCGAGCGCGGCGCGTCCGGCATCGGGCCTGCATCTCCGGTGAACCTGTTCATGCTGTACCCCCGTTCATGCTGTGCCGTCATGATGTCCCGTCATCGGATCGCGTCTGCGGTCTGCCGCACGCTCACCTCGACCTCCAGCGCACGGAACGCGTTGCTGACCCCGGTGAAGCTGCCGCTGACCGGCGTCACCTGCCAGATCTCACGCGCCACCGCGACGGGCATGAGGTTGCGCCCGCCGACGCTGCGGTTGGTCGGGTCAAACGTGATCCAGCCCGCGCCCGGCACGAACACCTCCGCCCAGGCATGCGTCGTTTCCTGCGTCGGGATTGCTTCGAGCTCGGGCCGGTGCAGGTAGCCCGAGCAGAGTCGCGCTCCGAAGCCCAAGCACCGCGACGCCTCGACGAACAGGACTGCAAGGTCGCGGCACGAGCCCCACCCGCGGTCGAGCGTCTCGAGCGGCGACTGCGTGCCCTCGCTCTCGCGGCTCTGGTAACTGATCTGTGCGGCGACGCCCGCCGAGAGGTCCTTGAGCAGCGCCAGCGTGTTGGTGCGCTCGCCCATTACGAATCCCTCCGCCCAGGCGCGCAGCCGCCCCGCACCCTTGCCCGGCGGAGTCATATATTGCGGCATTGCGAGCGCGCCGAGGTCGGCCTGGTCCGCCGCCGTGTAGGCGAACGGCCAGGTGAGCGCAGCCGCGGCGATGTCGAACACCGGCCACGGCTCAGCGCCCAGCTCCAGCTCGACCTCGCTGGCGATCACGAGATGATCGGTCGGCGCGGCGAAGGGCGCGTTCACGTGTTGCTGCGTCGCGAGGGTTGGCGGATCAACCAGAAGAAGACCCGTCGCATCTACCGCGAACTGGGGCTGCAATTGCGCAACAAGACGCCCAAGCGCCGGGTCAAGGCCAAGCTGCGGGACGATCGCAAGGCGACGCGGCCGAACGAGACCTGGGCAATGGACTTCGTGCACGACCAACTGGCGACCGGCCGCAAGATCAGGGTGCTGACCGTGGTCGACACCTTCACGCGCTTTTCGCCGGCGATCGATCCGCGGTTCAGTTATCGCGGCGAGGACGTGGTGCAGGTTCTGGAAAGGGTTTGCAGCCAGCTCGGCTACCCGGCGACGATCCGTGTCGACCAGGGCACCGAGTTCGTGTCGCGCGACCTTGATCTGTGGGCCTACACGAGAGGCGTGGTGCTCGACTTCTCGAGGCCCGGCAAACCCACGGACAATGCGTTCATCGAAGCCTTCAACGGACGCTTCCGGGCGGAATGCCTGAACGCCCACTGGTTCATGAGCCGTGAAGATGCTCGGCAAAAGATGGAGGCTTGGCGCAGGTACTACAATGAGGAGCGCCCGCACGGAGCGATCGGGCAAAAGGCCCCGATAACATTGCTGGTTCGTGATGGCATGCCCAGCCCGCCATCATGACGAAGCCGGGAAACTCTAACCCCGGGCGGTCCAAAGATGGGTCTCAGAGCAAGCCGATTACGTCCGATCGAACTGAACGTGCCAAAGGGTCGGCTGAAAATGAACGCTGCTCTCGTTGGATCGTATAGCCATGTTCAACCCCTGAACGACGATGCGCCAGCGTGGCGCTCCTGAGAGATCGCTGACAACTGGCGCACGCCCGTTCTCGCGGGGGCGTGGCTTGCGCATTGCAAATGGGCCTTGCAAAGACTGCGCGAAGGGCCCACTTGTAGCGCGTCGATAGACGGACTGATGATTTGGCCGCGCCGCTCACCTTAAAGGCGCCTGCCAGCGACTTGCTCCGAAAATCAATGCAAATTCGACGGTCAGTCCTCTGCGTCCAGCAGCGGGCGGGCGTGCATTTTGTCAACTTATGTAGTGAAAGGGTTCTCCTCATGTCTATGGGAACCGTGAAATGGTTTAACTCGGCGAAGGGCTTCGGCTTCATCGAGCCGGATGATGGCGGCAAGGATGCATTCGTCCATATCAGCGCCGTCGAATAGGCTGGCCTCAATCATCTGGTCGAAGGACAGAAGATCGAGTTCGACCTGATGTCGGATCAGCGCAGCGGCAAGCTGTCCGCCGCGAACCTCAAGACCGTCGGCTGACGTTCGGGTCGCCGTCTTCTCTTCCGGCTGACCACGGATGTACTGGCAGCCGGAGCAAGGCAATGACGCCCCGCGTCTCCAGAAAGGAAATGCGGGGAACGCAACGGCGAGGTCTTCGTTCATGGCGCGCCAAAGCACGCCAACTCTCGCATCTATTCAAGCTCATCGACGATGAAGCCATTACTCTGCGGCGTATCGCCTTCCAGTCGGATGTACGACCACAGATCAGGAGCGTTAGATGAACAACCTCGACCTGAAGCGAGCCCGACTGCGACTTGAGCTCCAGGAAGCGTACGCTGCCTGGCTGCATATTGCCGAAGACCGGGCAAATTCGGCCCTTCCTTATACCGTGATCGAGCTATCCGGCTGCCCAAAGGACACTCAGCTAGAATGGCTTGAGTATTTGGCTGCGAAGGAGCGGCTGGTACTGGCCTACGCTGAACAGTCTACAACAGCTTAGCTGGTGGCCATATTGCCGCGTTCCCAAGGCCAACCGGTAGGCACCCTCGCGTGGCGCCAATACGGCGTCAAGCTGGACGCAGGTCATTTGGTGACCGTGGGGTTCTCGCTCGCTGACCCGCACGATGAGACGATCGCCGAGATCAAGCGAAGGCACGGCGCCTCCAATTTGGGTTTCCTTGTCATCCTCGATGATCCGGACTCGGTAGAAGAAGTAGTGCTCTGGTTTCAGCAGGCCAGCTCGCTGACGATGATGTCTCAGACTGGCGCCATGCTGATCGGCGACGAAGTGCAGGCGCTCTTGCCCCGCTATTTCACCGTGTTCTTTGATGAGATCAAGGATATTGCCCCGGACCTTGCGGATGTCCTGTTCGTCCGCGTGCCGCGCGCCAGCAGAGGGCATCTGAACTGAACGCCGACCGCTTGCGCTGCGCGTATGCGCTGGCGCGACAAGATGGGTCGGGTAGGCAAGCGAATCGCGCTGCGTGCAGGATCGCCGCGGCAAGATGTCGGCCGAGAACCTGAAGCGGGTCGGCTGATTCCCAATCAATACGGACTGCCGGAAGCGGCGCCCTCGTTTCCCCGCTGCCGCCGGCCACGGCTTTACTGGCGGATCGCGCGGCGGGGAGGCGCCGAATTCCAATTCGGGCGGAGGCCGATACATGGACGTCACCAAGGATACCCTACTGCGTAGGGCCGATGCGCTTTTCGCCGAGGCACGCCGGACGCGAAAATTGTCGACAGCCGAAGCGCCAGGCGCCGCCCGTGACCAACTCATGCGCGATGCCGCTGAGCTGGAGAACCGGGCAGCCCGCCTCGCTCCGGTGGCCGTGGCCAATGGGTCGCATTCTGCAGTCGGCCCAGGAACCGTTGTAGCCGGACCATCTCGTCGAAGGCGTCCAGGCGCGGTGCGAGGAACTCGACGCGCGCCCTTTCCAACGCTGCTCCCGCGCGGGCTTCTTCGGCCCGTTGTTGTTGTAGTTTCCATTCGCGCTCGCGTTTCTCTCGTTCTGCGCGGTCGAGCTTGCACGCTGCCGCATGGCCCGCAAACCCCGCCAGCACGTCGTTGAGCATCGTCTCCAGCTTTCGATGGGGCGTATCGGACCAGCGCTTGCGCACGCCGAGGTAGCCGGCATTGTCGATCTCAAGCGCCAAGGAGGCCAGCATGTTTGTAGTCCCATCGCGGCCGTGGCTGGTGAAGCCTCGTGTAAAGGTCCCAGCCCTTGCGGGCCGCCGCCTGGCTGCGCCGCGCCTCGCGGTCCGCCTCCTCTTGCGTCTCGACATGCTCGACGCGCTTCGTGGCCTCCTTGAGGCTGACGGTCGCCGTTTCGCCGTCCACGACAAGCGTCATGTGCTCCGAACCAGCTGTGGCGACATAGCAGCGGTCCGCGACGGCGACGAGCAGGCGATCCTCGCGGGCAGGCGACCGCGCTCCTGGATGCTGGCCGACCTTTGTGACTGATCAGGCAAGCATGAGCTGGGCGGGATATCGGCCGGCCTGACAACCTCATCCATCGACCTACATATGAGCCGCTGTGCTCAGCCGCTCCGGTGTCGCCGCTGTAATGATGGAACGGAACTCACCAATGCAATGATTTCAGGTTGATTGTGGGACAGGTACCGCTCCACCTTCCGGTTTCCAACAAGCTTCGATAGATATCCCGTCGCGATCACCAGCAGCAGGACATCGTCGCCGTAGGTGGCTTCGACCGCTTGAACTCTTGTTGCAGCGCCTCCATTTCCCGCTCCGTCCGGCCCATTTGCTCCGGGGTCATGCCGTGGACGGCCTTCGGCTTGTCCGGCTGGGCTAGATCTGTTTGCCTTGTGGCCGCCAGGATCGCCTTGGCATAGCTGCTCGAGAAGTTCGCGGCGGACTCCATCAGCTCGACCGCCGCTATGTACCCGGATCAATCTTCGCGAACTCGCCGATCACCTCAGCGACTAGCGCCGCCGCCTCGCCGACTACCGCGAGATCAAAATCCACCCAGGACAGCAAATAGCAGCACCTCGCTATTTGCCGCGATGTCAAATTCAATCCGAAGCGCGCGCGAAGATATATACCGACGATGCCCCCTGACAATCGGTCGCGTGGGGAAGCACGTTTCAACCAGTGGCCGGCCGGATGATCGCTCCGGCGGCCGCTCACCAACAACCATAAGGATTTCCCATGACCAACCAGCCATCGACAGCGTCGCCCACCAACGCGGGCGAGCCCACCCCGATGCAAGCCAAGGCGGAAGCCAAGATGCTGCGCTCCGAGATCGGCAAGAAGTGGGGCAAGTTCACCACGCAGGAACTCGACGACCTCAAGGACAACGACGCCCAGGTGGCGGCGCTCGTCGCGAAGTACGGGCTCGAAAAGGGCGCTGCGACGCGCGATGCCGCGACGGTCGTCCAGGGCCGCGCCTTCTGAGCAGGCAACCGGGGTCGGGGCCCGCTAGGGTTTCCGGCCTCTGCCGATCGCTGAGCTTCCGAGCGGCGCTCGCCGCCGACCGGATGGAAGGTCGCTATATGTCCATGTTTGTCTGGAAGGACTGGCTCGTCCTGCTTGTAGTGCTTCCGCTCGTCCTACCGGCGATATTCGTCATCTATGCAATTCTGCGCGCCACGGAGCAGCCCCTGCCCAGACATTCACCCCGACCGACGCTCGATACCCTGCAGCGCTTATTCTACTCCGCGCGCGAGACGGCGGCCATGGGAATCACCCACTTCGTCGCGACGATGAACAGCGACACGCTGAAAGAGCTTGGCCGTGAGGTGGCGATGGGCGGCATCAACGCGCCCGCCAGCCTGTCCGCCGCCTGCGCGGAAGCGGCGACCAAGGGCGATGGTCCGACCGGCGTCGAGCTGTGGGATGTCGCGCTGACGATCGACAGCCGCCTGGACGACAGCGAGATCAAGCTCTCGCCGATCGAATCAACCAATCCGGCGGCCTAATCGTCGGCGAGCCGGCAGCGTCCTTTACTCACCAGAGCACGACTTTCAGTGATTACCAACCAGCCCTTACAGTCCCGCGCTCGAGCGAGAGAGATGCGCGGATTCGTATTGTGCTTACCCAAAGTAAGAAGAGCGCGTCAGGTTCCGATCAACCAGCGGTCCTTCTCCATTGCGGCTCGGAATGCCTCTTCGGCCGCTGCGACTTTGCCAAGACTGTGTGGCGACGCGAGCGCATCATACAGAACGGCTCTTGCCCACTGCCAATGAGGCCTCGCCCTCTCGGCTTCGTTCAAATCGTCATTCACAAATCCAATGGCAGCCCGGACGCTTCTTACGACGTGGGGTCGCGGCATATGGCGTGTCGAGCGAACTGGAGCGGAAAACGCGGCATCGTCAGAATCTTCGTCCATCGCCCCTCCAATCAGCCTGTCTTCTGACCGCGGTCGAAGCCTGCTAGCCCCTGCAGAATATGCTTTTAGCGCGCCTTCTTCGCCACTTTCCTTTTCACTGCCTTCTTAGGCTGAGGCCGAGTCGCCAGCATGCGGCGTACCGGAGCCTCAAAGACGACATTGGGCTGGTCTTGAGCTTGGTCTTGGGAGGGGGCTTGGAATGGACGAAGATGCCACAAGAAATTGAGCAAAACCAAGGTAGTCGGAACTCGACTGGCACTTCGACCCATTGCAGCAGAGCACACTACCAGGTCACCGGCAGTGCGCTGGTGGGGGCATGAGGCCGGCGCGTCCGTGTTCGGCTTCAAGACCCCCGACCAAGCCGCGGCCTTTCAGCGGTGGGCCCACACTTGCGGCTTCGACTGGACTATCGAGCCACGCGCGCAGCCGTTGCCACACCTCGAGCCGCCGCCCGAACGGCCGCCAACTTACGATCCGGCGCCGGAAGGCCGAGGCAACGTGCACACGTTCTTCATGCGCTGCATGCAGCCGCGCTCGGCATCGAATGCCTCGGCTGCAGGCGGCGCGCTTTGATTCCAGCCGAGCGCTTCGGCGGCTGCAAGCGCGACATGACACAGATCGATACCCTGTGCTTCGTCTGCTCCGGGTCCGGAGCGCGCGACTGGCAGGCGACCACCTTCAAGCGCCGCCGAGGCAGAAGTCTGGCTCGTGGGCATGGTCGTGCCGACGGACGCGACGAGACCAACACCCGTATCCGTTCTGATCGCATCATCGCCGACATCCATAGCAGCGGCGGCAAGGGGCTGATTTGCCTGGTCGGCGTGCAAAGCAACCAGTTTCCCCGAGCCATCGATCTCGCCAGTTTCTCAAGGTCGGACTGCCGGTGGCGCTTGGCGGATTTCACACCGCTGGGTGCATCTCGATGCTGCCGGTGGTGCCCACCGAGATCCAGGCTGCCATGGACATGGGTATCTCGATCTTCGCCGGCGAAGCGGAGGAAAATCGTCTCGACATTGTGTTGCGCGACGCCTGGTCCGGCACTCTGAAGCCGCTCTACAACTATGTCGGCGATCTACCGAACCTTGAAGGCGAGCCGGTGCCCCGCCTGCCGGCCGCCGCACTCGCGCGCAACGAAAGGCCGCAACACAAGCTTCGACCTCGGCCGAGGGTGCCCGTTCCAGTGTTCATTCTGCACCATCATCAACGTGCAGGGCCCAAGAGCCGCTTCCGCACCGCCGACGACCTCGAGGCGATCGTGCGCGAGAACTATAAGCAGGGCATCACGTCATTCTTCTTCACCGACGATAACATGGCCCCCAACAAGCACTGGGAGGACTTCTTCGACCGGCTGATCGAGCTCAAGGAGAACGAGGACATCGCCGTGTCGCTGATCATCCAGGTAGACACCCAGTGCCATCGCATCCCGAACTTCATCCACAAGGCGCGCTGGGCCGGCGTCTATCGCGTATTCATCGGGCTGGAGAATATCAACCCTGACAATCTGCTGGCGGCCAAGAAGCGCCAAAACAAGATCACCGAATATCGCAAGATGCTACAGGCGTGGCACACCAGCGGCGCCTCGACCTTGGCGGGGTACATCCTGGGCTTCCCCGGCGATACGCGCGAATCGATCCTGCGCGACATGAAGATCATCAAGAAGGAGCTGCCGCTCGATATTCTCGAGCTGTTCATCCTGACGCCGCTGCCAGGATCCGAAGACCACCAGACGATGTGGAAGGCCGGCATATGGATGGATCCCGATCTCAACAAGTGGCGCGCCGGCATGGCGCCACCAAGGGCCGCAACCCCGGCGAGCCGGCGCGGTTCATGACGATGTTCAAGATCATGTTCGAAGCCGAGGGCATCCATCCTCTGGAAGGCGGCATTGTGCGCATGAAATATCGCCGCGATCGGCGCTCTGGTATTCCGATCGAGCCGGCCGGGGTGTTCCACTACAAGCTGGCGCGGGAAACTTGGAGGAAGCTCGCGATCTATGGCCGTTTAGCATGGCGAGGCTGGCGCATCGGACAGAAGGTGAAGAACGATCCCGGGCGCTACGACTATACCGATCTCGCGCTTGAGCCGGTGGTAGACGAGGAGATGGACAAGCTCGCCCTCTTCGCCACGACCGCGGGCGGAAGCGGCGCCGTCGTCAAGAGGCGCAGTGAAGACCTTGCCCGCGTCCGCTCGGCACTTGCCCAGCGCCGACGCCTAGCCACCGCCGAATAGAACCGTTTACCCCAAGGGTAGGCGGCCACTGCCTGGGTCCTCCGGAACATGGCTCACAAATCCGGCCCGCCTGACAACCGATCTTGCTGCTAACTCGTCTCCTGACGACGATGTGAATCAACTCTCGCCGGCAACGAAAGTGAAGCAGCCGCGCGCCGTAAGCTGTCGAGCGCCGGCGTTGCAGCCAGTCCGCTTCCCAGGCTAACGCGTGGTGGCCTGCTTCCTCGTCCTCGTCATCGTGAGGGGCAGCTACCGCCCTCGCCTGTGGCGGCATGCGATCGCCCTACAGTGATCTCATCATAGAGGAAAGAGCGGTCGCCTTGGTGAGTGACCGAAGCGCACAATTTGGTGGTCCAGAACGGGAGGCCTCGCGGCGGCACATGCTTTGTTGCAATCACCCGCCTTCGCTGCACTCAAGCCACAGGATGCGATTTAGGGGCGCTTCTTCTTGGCCGGCTTCTTTTTGATCGCGGACTTGGGCGGAAGCCGAGTAGCCAGCATTCGGCGCACCGTAGCCTCAAAGAGGACGTTTGGCTGGGGTTTGATCTTGGGAGAGGATTTGGGCATGAACTGGGATGGACACTCTAGGTTCTTGAAAGCAAACGAGCTTGCTAGTGGCTGCGTCGTCGCTCTCGGGAAAGTTGAAGGGCCGTTGCAGCGTCCAGGTCAGCTTTCGTCGTTCCAGGTAAGAATGGGCAATTCCTGCCGAGGCGAACCGGGTACTGCCCGCCGAGTCGGCCAACCGTCAGGGTCGGTTATAGCTTCGGATCCGGGCGAATAACGAAGATCGACCGGATGCGGCGCGTCCGCGCGATACTGCAGAAGGTCTCCGAGCAGCGACGTCCCCAGGAGACCGCCCAATAACAGCGCGGCCATCGTTGCGAACAATTTCATCTCCTACTTTCGCCGCCGGCTGCCCGGTCGAAGCGCCGCCGGGCAGAAAGAGCAGTGTGCGTACAGACGCGCTCTCGGATCGCGTGCACGTGGTTGTATCCTCGACGCGTGCCGGAGGCGCGACCCGGGGGCTCCGTCCTCCGGCTGCAGCCGTCAGAAGGTGCGGCCCTTGACGACCGCCGCGGCATCGCGCTGGGCGGCGTTCTTCTCGAGACCGTACTTGGCAACGAGCTGGCTCACCAAGTCGTCGTTGTCCTTGAGGTCGGTGAGTTCCTGGGCGGAAAACTTGCCCCATTTGCTGCCGATCTCGGCACGCAGGAGCTTCCGGGCCTCGGCAGGATTGTCCTGCATGCGGTTGGCCGCGTTGGGAGAGGCCGTCGAAGGCTGATCGGTCATTGGATATCCTTATGGTTGTTGGTGAGCAGCTGCCGGAACAGACATCGCGTCGGCGCCACTGGTCGAGAGATGGTCACGAAGGCGGCCGATTATCAGGGGATGGCGCCGGTATATATCTTCGCGCGTGCTACCGTTTGGGTTGGACATCGCGGCAAATGACGCGGTGATATTTGCAATGAGTGCCCTCACCAAAGCCATTGTGATCCTGCGCCGCCGCCGGCCGACCTCGTATCAGTGGCCTTGGATTCGATTGAGCTGATCCCCATGTCCTCGGGGGAGCTGGATCATTTAGCCCGTTCAGTTCTCGGTTCTCCTTCTTGCTTGATCGTCGGCTAGGCGCACTCCCGCGCCAACGCTGGTCTTTTGGCCGGCGAGGATGGCCGCTCGCCGGCCGCGAAGGATTTCCCATGAATATGCCAGCCAACACCAAGCCTTGGATCCAGGGCGGCATCGTCGGGGCCATTGCACTCGCCATCAGCGGTTTTGGCTGGGGGGTGGCTGGGTGACCGGCGGCACGTCCGCCAGGAACAGCGCTGCCGCATCGCACGAAGCGGTAGTGGCAGCTCTCGCCCCGATCTGCGTCGAGCGCTTCCGCACTCAGGGCGACGCCGTCGTCCGTACCGCCTTGGTCAAAGCCAGCAGTTGGGAACGCGGATCATTGATCGAGAAAAGCGGCTTCGCCACGATGCCTGGCAGCACGACGGCTGATTCCGACGTAGCGCGTGCTTGCGCCGATATCTTGGCGACATCTGATGTGGTGCCGAAGCGATGATCAGCGTGTCCCGGTTCCAAACGGAGACGGCCTGGTACCGAGCCAAGGCCAAAAAGGCTCGAGAGCGCGCGGAAAGCGCCTTGAGCGAAGATGCTCGTAACGTATTGCTCAACGATGGTCGGCTCTGGGATCGCATGGCCGACTACGAAGAAGAGGACTCGACTCTGCGTCCGGCGGCCTCACCGTGACCCGTTCCGCTGATTCTGATCCGCCAGCGACTTACACCGTGTCCTGCATCCACCCGGACACGGCCAAGTTTCATGGAGAGAGTTGCGCGACGCTCGAAGAGGCGCAACGCCGCACAAAGGACCTGCGGTCGGCCGGTTATCTGAGCCTCACCATTTCAATCTCCAACCCTGCGGGCCACCAGTGGCCACCGGCTGATTAGCGCTCCTCGTACGAAGTCGAGCCGCGTTGTTCCGTCCGTCGTACTGCTACTCTTGCCTGCGCTTCAATTCCAGACACACGCCCGTCGTCTTATCCTTCGGAAAAATCGAAACAAGCGGAGCGGATCGAGCTAGTTCGGGTTCTTACGGTCCTCTCCATCTTCAATGAGCAGGTCCAGCAATTCGAGTGCGGCGAACTCCGCTCGCGCACTCGGTGGGCCCGGAAAGGCGGTAGATTGTACGCTCTCCTGCAGAAGGTTCTTGGCCCCTCGCAATCCATTGCTCTTTGGAATGAAAGCGATCCCATCCGCAGCGAACTGTTCAGCGTGGAACGGCTCGAGCAGCACGCGATAAGCCTCGCCGCCAGCCAGCCTGTCTCCTCCTCGGCACCGAAGGTCAGGTCGTTGGTCGCTCGTCTGGCCGACAACGAGCGCATCCTGCTCGAATCCTATCGCGCCATCGCGAAAGCTGCTGGCGCGGGTCGCCCAATCACGCCCGCCGGAGAGTGGCTGCTCGACAACTACCATCTGGTCGAGCGCCAGGTACGCGAGGTCCGCACGGATCTGCCGCCGGGCTACTACAAGCAGCTCCCCAAGCTGAGCAGTGGCCCGCTGGCCGGCTATCCCCGCGTGTTCGGTCTGGCCTGGGCGTTCGTCGCCCATACCGATAGCCGGTTCGACCCGGAGGCCCTGACGCGCTTCGTGCGCGCCTACCAGACCGTCCAGCCGCTTAGTATCGGCGAGCTCTGGGCGGTGGCGATCACGCTGCGCATCGTTCTGGTCGAGAACCTGCGGCGATCGGCCGTGGCCATCATGAGCCGCTGGTCAGCGCGCGAGGAGGCCGATGCCGTGGCCGACCGGCTGTTGGGCGTGAACGATCTGGTCGCCGATCCGGCCGCGCTCGCGCTCCACCCGCGAGCGCGGCTCTCCGAAGGCTTCATCGTCCAGCTAGTACAGCGGCTGCGGGATCAGGATCCGCAATCGACGCCCGCCGTGGGCTGGCTCGAGGAACGGCTGAAGGCCGAGGGCACGAATGCCGACGAGCTGGTGCGCCGGGAGCATCAGCTCCAGGGCGCGACCAACGTCACGGTGCGCAACATCATCACGAGCATGCGGCTGATATCCGACGTCGACTGGGCGATGCTGTTCGAGGAGGTGAGTCCGGTCGACGATATCCTGCGCGCCGGCAGCATGTTCTCCACCATGGACTTCGCGACGCGCAACCTCTATCGCACCACCATCGAGCAGATGGCGCGTGGCAGCGGGTTCACGGAACCGGCGATCGCGCTTCGTGCCCTCGAGGCCGCGTCGCGGGCGGATAAATGCGATGACGACGAGCGGCAGCGCGAACCCGGCTACTACCTCATCGGTGGCGGCCGAGCTGCGTTCGAGCGTTCACTCGATTTCCGTCCCCGCGGCCTCGCCTTGCGGCGCCGTTTCACCGCCATGGGGATCGCCGGCTATGTTGCTAGCGTCTCCAGCGCCGCCGCCTTGCTTCTGGCCCTTCCGCTGCTCGTGATGGCGGAGGTCGGACTTTCCGCTTGGCAGGTCACGATCATGACCCTGGTGGGTCTCCTGCCGGCGGTCGACGCCGCCTTGCTGCTGGTCAATCGGGCGATCACCGGTGGTTTCGGCGCTACCCTGCTGCCCGGCCTCGACTTGCGCAGGGGTGTGCCGTCTCCCCTGCGCACCGTGGTTGCCATCCCGACATTGCTCACGAGCCGCAGCGGCGTCGACGAGCAGATAGAACGGCTCGAGGTGCATTATCTCTCCAATCCTCTCGGCGCCGTGCACTTCGCGTTGCTGTCGGATTGGGCCGACGCGGCAGCCGAAACGGTCCCGGAGGACGCCGACCTTCTGGCCGCGGCCATCGCTGGTATCGCGCGCCTCAATCGCCGCCATCCGACCGTCGACGGCGCCGATCGCTTCCTCCTGCTGCACCGGCGGCGGGTCTGGAACGACGCTCAGGGCCGCTGGATGGGCTGGGAGCGAAAGCGCGGCAAACTACATGAGCTCAACCGCCTGCTGCGCGGGGCAGCAGACACGACGTTCCTCGACACCGCATCTCGTCCGCCGATCGACGCCCGCTACGTTGTCACGCTCGATTCCGATACACGATTGCCGCGCGATGCCGTCCAGCGGCTGGTCGGCAAGATGGCGCATCCGCTCAACCGGCCGCGAGTGGACAGCGCGCTGAACCGGGTTGTCGAGGGGTACGGCGTGCTGCAGCCGCGCGTCACGCCATCCCTGCCGGTCGGCGCGGAAGGATCGCTGTTCCAGCGGATCTTCTCGAGCAGCAGCGGCATCGATCCCTATTCATCGGCGGTATCGGACGTCTACCAGGATCTGTTCGGCGAAGGCTCCTACTCGGGCAAGGGCATCTACGACATCGACGCCTTTGAGACCGCTCTGGCCGACCGCGTTCCCGACAACACGATGCTGAGCCACGATCTCTTCGAGGGCGTGTTCGCGCGCTCAGGTCTGGTTTCCGATATCGAGGTCGTCGAGGAGTTTCCTGCCCGTTACGACGTCGCCACGGCCCGCCAGCATCGCTGGGCGCGCGGCGACTGGCAATTGCTGCCCTGGCTGTTCGGCCGCGTGAAAGGCAGTCTATCTCAACGACGGACCAGTCCCGTGACGGCCGTCGGCTTGTGGAAGATGTTCGACAATCTACGGCGCACCCTGTCGGCGCCCGCCGCGTTCGTCTCCCTGTTGGCCGGCTGGACCCTGCCGCTTCCCGCCGCGCTTGTGTGGACGGGCTTCATTGTGCTGACGATCGGCCTGCCGACCATGCTACCCGTGATTTCGGCGCTGCTGCCTCGCAACTCCGCCATTACCACGCGCAGCCATCTGTCGGCGCTCGTGTCCGACATCCGGCATGCGGCGTCGCAGACGGCGTTGCTCCTGGCCTTTCTTCCCCATCAAGCCTGGCTCATGCTCGATGCGATCGGGCGGACTCTCTACCGCCTGTATGTCAGTCGCCGTCGCCTGCTCGACTGGACCACCGCCGCCCAGTCGATGGGCCTGCTCCGGCCGGGCTGGCCGGCCTTTGCCGGCCAGATGGTGGGAAGCCTGTTCATCACTTCGTTGGCCGCGCTGGCCGTCTGGTATACCGGTCGTGCGGCCGTGCCGGTCGCCGCCCCCTTGATTCTCGGCTGGCTGATCTCGCCCGCGATTGCGCGCTGGGTAAGCGTGGCGCCGGCCGATGCCGGCAGGTTGGCGATTTCCCCAAACGACGCGCGCGACCTGCGCCTGATTGCACGACGGACTTGGCGGTTCTTCGAGACCTTCGTGACCGAAGCCGACAACATGTTGCCGCCGGACAACTTTCAGGAGGATCCCGCCAGCGTCGTTGCCCATCGGACATCGCCGACCAACATCGGTCTTCTGCTGCTGTCGACCGCCGCTGCCCGTGAATTCGGCTGGATCGGAACGATCGAAGCCGTCGAGCGCCTCGAGGCGACGCTCGCGACCGTCGGCCACCTGAAGCGTTATCGTGGCCACTTCTTCAACTGGTACGACACGACCGACCTTCGTCCGCTTGATCCGGCCTACATCTCCTCGGTCGACAGCGGCAACTTGGCGGGTCATCTGATCGCGCTCGCCGGCACCTGCGCTTCGTGGCGCGGCGGTCCCACGGAAGCCGCGACTGTCGCGGACGGGCTGCACGACAGCCTGACCCTCGCGCGCGAAGCCTTGGAGGCATTGCCCGACGACCGACGCACGCACCTTGTCATGCCAGGCGAGCTGGCCGGCGTGCTCGACGAGCTCGCCGTGGCGCTGGGCGAATCGCCCGAGCGGTTCGACGACCTCGCACTTCTTGGGGCCAGAGCTGCCGACGTGGCCCGCGCGCTCGGCCACGAGCGGGCCGATGCGGCGAGCGAGGACGTGCTGTTCTGGGTCGAGGCAATACACCGATCGATCGAGAGTCGTCGCCGCGACCAAATCCAGGACGCGAAAGGACGCGTCGTGCTTGACGGTCGCCTGCGGGCCATCGAGGCAACCGCCCGCACCCTGGCGAACGGCATGGAGTTCGACTTCCTCTTCGACCGTGAACGCCAGCTTCTGTCCATCGGCTATGTGGTGGCCGAGGATGCGCTCGATCCGAGCTGCTACGACCTGCTGGCGTCGGAAGCGCGGCTCGCCAGCTTCATGGCGATCGCCAAGGGCGAGGTGCCCGCGCGCCACTGGTTCCGGCTGGGCCGCGAGGTGACGCCGATCGGCGGTGGCGCGGCGCTGGTCTCGTGGTCGGGCTCGATGTTCGAGTATCTCATGCCGTCGCTGGTCATGCGGGCGCCGTTCGGCAGCCTGATTGAAAGGACCAATAGCCTGATCGTGCGCCGGCAAATCGCCCACGCGGCCGCGCTCGACGTGCCGTGGGGCATCTCCGAATCGGCCTACAACGCCCGCGACAAGGAGCTGACCTACCAGTACTCCAACTTCGGCTTGCCGGGCCTGGGGTTCAAGCGGGGCCTGAACGAGAACCTCGTCATCGCGCCTTACGCGACGGCACTCGCCGCCATGGTCGATCCGACCGCAGCGGCGGCCAATTTCGTCGCGCTGGCAGGGATCGGCGGGCGCGGCCACTACGGCTTCTACGAGGCGCTCGACTTCACGCCATCGCGCCTGCCCGAAGGCCGGACCCAGGCGGTCGTGCGCACCTACATGGCCCACCATCAGGGCATGACGATCGTGGCGCTGGCCAACGCCTTGCTCGACGGCGTGATGCGCGGACGCTTCCACGCCGAGCCCATGATCCAGGCCACGGAGCTTCTGCTGCAGGAACGTACGCCGCGCGATGTCGCTGTTGCCCATCCGCGTACCGAGGAGGTGGGCGCGGACGCCAGCGTCGATGATCTCGAACCGCCCATCGTGCGGCGCCTGCACAATCCCCATGCCGTCAGCCCGTCGATGCACCTGCTGTCCAACGGGCGCTATTCCGTGATGCTTACCGGCGCCGGATCCGGCTATAGCCGCTGGGGCGAACAGGCCGTGTCACGCTGGCGCGAGGACACGACTTGCGACGGCTGGGGCAGTTACGTCCTGCTGCGCGATGTCGACAGCTCCGATGTATGGTCCGCGGCGTGGCAGCCGCGCGGAACCCGGCCTGACAGCTACGACGTCATGTTCGCCGAGGATCGGGCTGAGTTCGTGCGACGCGACGGGATTCTCACGACGACGCTCGACGTCGTCGTTTCGCCCGAGATCGATGCCGAGGTCCGGCGCGTCGCCATCGCCAATGCCGGCGGCGAGCCTCGCAATATCGAGATCACGTCCTACGCCGAGATCGTGCTGGCGCCGCCGGCGGCAGATGCCGCGCACCAAGCCTTCTCCAAGCTGTTCGTGCAGACGGAATATCTGGCAAGCGCCGGCGCCATCTTGGCGACCCGACGGCGACGCAGTCCGGACGAGCCGGAACTGTGGGCCGCCCATCTTGCCGTCGTCGAGGGCGAGGCGGTGGGCGGGATCGAGATCGAGACCGACCGTGCGCGCTTCCTCGGCCGCGGCAATGCCGTCGGCAATGCCGTTGCCGCCCTCGACGGCCGACCGCTCTCCAACACCGTCGGGACGGTAGTCGACCCGGTCTTTGCGCTGCGCCGACGCGTGCGAGTCCCACCCGGCGGGTCTGCGCGCGTCGCGTTCTGGACGGTCGTCGCGAACTCGCGCGAGGCGCTGCTCGATGCCATCGACAAGCATCAGGACGCCAATGCTTTCGAGCGAGCAGCCACGCTGGCCTGGACGCAGGCCCAGGTACAGTTGCGCCATCTCGACATCACTCCCCTGCAGGCCAGCCTCTATCAGCGCCTGGCGGGCCACGTGATCTATGCCAATCCGGCGCTACGCTCCTCATCGGACACCATTGCACGAGGATTGGCCCCACAGCACCTGCTGTGGGCTCAGGGTATCTCCGGTGACGTGCCGATCGTCGTAGTGCGCATCGACGAGGTCGAGGATTCGGGTGTCGTCCGCGAGGTGTTGCGTGCCCGCGAGTACTGGCGCCTGAAGGGGCTAGCAGTCGACATCGTGATCCTCAACGAGCGCGGCGCCTCCTACGTGCAGGACCTGCAGGTCGCCTTGGAGATGCTGGTCCGCACCAGCCGTTCTCGGACCCACCTTGGCGCTGAACGCGAGGCTGGCGGCATCTTCGTCTTGCGCAGCGACCTGATTGCTGGCGAGACCCGCGCCCTCCTGCTCGCCGTCGCGCGCGTCGTCCTGCTGAGCCGTCGCGGCGGCCTGGCACATCAGCTCGATCGCCTGCAGGCGCCGCGCCCTGAGATGCCACCTGCCGCCCGCAAGCCTGTGATCGATGCCGGCCCACCGGAGAAGCCTGGCCTGGATCTGGCGGCGCTGCAGTTCTTCAACGGACTTGGCGGCTTCTCGTCCAATGGCTGCGAATACGTCATCGTGCTGGGGCCCGGGCAATCGACTCCGGCGCCATGGATCAATGTCATCTCCAATCCCTCGTTCGGCTTCCAGGTTGCAGCCGAAGGCGGCGGCTACACCTGGTCGCGGAACAGCCGCGACAACCAGCTCACCTCCTGGTCCAACGATCCGGTCGGCGATCGCCCCGGCGAGGTTCTCTACGTGCAGGACCTCGACAGCGGTGTCCTGTGGGCGCCAACGGCGCTGCCAATCCGGGTCGAAGCGGCGTCCTACCTGGCTCGGCATGGGCGCGGCTACAGCCGCTTCGAAGTCGCGACGCAGGGCATCGGCCTCGATTTGCTGCAGTACGTGCCCCTGTCGGATTCCCTCAAGATTTCGCGGCTCACCCTCCGCAACCTCTCGGATCGTCCCCGCCGGCTGTCGATCACGGCCTTTGCCGAATGGGTGCTCGGCCTGTCGCGCGGCACCTCGGCGCCGACTGTCGTAACTGAACGCGATGCCGCGACCGGCGCACTGTTCGCGCGCAACCCCTGGAACATGCATCACGGCGAGCGCGTTGCGTTCGCCGACCTCGGTGCCCGCCAGACGGCCTGGACGGGCGATCGCCGGGAATTCATCGGTCGGAACGGCTCGATCGGCAACCCTGCAGCGCTGGCTGCCGGCGTCGTGCTTTCGCAGCGGGTTGGCGCCGGGCTCGACCCTTGCGCCGCTCTGCAGACGACGGTGGAACTCGAGCACGGCGGGACGACGGAGATCGTCTTCCTCTTGGGGCAGGGCGCCGATGTCGCCGAAGCGCGGGCATTGATCGAGCGCTATCGCGCCGCCGATCTCGACGCCGTCCACCGCGAGGTCACGGATTTTTGGGAGGAGACGCTAGGCGCAGTGCAGGTCAGGACACCGGATCGCGCCATGGACCTCCTGTTGAATGGCCCGCTTCTCTACCAGACCTTGGCCTGCCGCTATTGGGCGCGCTCAGCCTTCTACCAGGCGAGCGGCGCCTACGGCTTTCGCGACCAGCTGCAGGACGTCATGTCGCTCATGGTGTCACGACCCGAGCTGGCGCGCGCGCATATCCTGCGCGCCGCGGCGCGGCAGTTCGTCGAAGGCGACTTTCAGCACTGGTGGTTTCCGCCGGCCGGGGAAGGGGTGCGCACCCGCATCTCCGACGACCGGGCATGGCTCGCAACCGTTGTCGCGCACTACATCGAGACTACGGGCGATGTGGCTATCCTCGATGAAAGAGTGCCGTTCCTCGACGGTCCCACCCTTAAGCCGGGCGAGCACGATCTCTACTTCCAGCCTGGCCTGTCAGACGAAGTCGCATCGTTGTACGAGCACTGTGCCAAGGGCCTCGATCTGAGCCTCGAGACCGGCTCGCACGGGCTGCCCCTCATCGGCACCGGTGACTGGAACGACGGGATGAACCGCGTTGGCGCGGAAGGCAAGGGTGAGAGCGTGTGGCTGGGCTGGTTCTTCCATGCCGCGCTGACCGCCTTCGCCCCGATCGCCTCGGCCCGCGCCGATCGAGCACGGGCGGCGGCATGGACGGCGCATGCCGGCGCGTTAGCCGAGGTACTCGATCGCGAAGGCTGGGACGGCGAGTGGTACCGCCGAGGCTATTACGATGACGGTACGCCGCTAGGCTCCGCACAGAGCGACGAATGCCGCATCGATTCAATCGCTCAATCGTGGGCGGCCCTGTCGGGCGCTGGCGACCCGGCGCGCGCCGCGCAGGCGATGGCGGCTCTGGACCGGCAGCTTGTGCATCGCGGCGACCGCTTGGCCCTGCTATTCGCACCGCCGTTCGACAAGACCGCGCGTGATCCCGGCTACATCAAGGGCTATCCGCCGGGCATCCGGGAGAACGGCGGGCAATACACGCACGCAGCCGCGTGGGCCATCATGGGCTTCGCAGCCCTCGGCCAAGGCGACAAGGCAGCTGAGCTGTTCTCGCTGGTCAATCCCATCAACCACGCGAGCACGCGCTCGGGCGTGCTGCGCTACAAGGTCGAGCCCTATGTCGTGGCAGCGGATGTCTACTCTGTGGTCCCGCATGTCGGGCGCGGCGGCTGGACTTGGTACACAGGATCGGCTGGGTGGCTCTATCGTGCTGGCATCGAGTCGATCCTCGGCCTCAGGATCAAGGCTGACTTGATGGAGATCGACCCCTGCATCCCTACTTCATGGCCGGGCTTCGAGATGACGCTACGGTATCGCGGGTCGGTCTACGAGATCTCCATACACAACCCGGAAGGCGTCGGCCGTGGCGTGGTCGCCGCGGAACTCGACGGAGCAAGCCACCCTCCTTCTGACGGCAAGGTGCGCCTGAAGCTGGCCAAGGACCGCGGCACGTACAGCGTCATCGTCACCTTAGGCATCGGGGCCTTGGAGTAACTGGCCGGAACGGCGAGGGCCAGATTTCGGCTGCAATTGCGCAACATCCGGTTCGTCTGGCTTGTCGCTCAAATCGAGCTGTCGGCGGCGTCTCGCCCAACTAGCCTTATGGAGGCTAATCGTTCAATCCCATCGCGGGCAGCCCAATGGCTTGGGGGTTCGTCCGAATAGTGCGCTGTCGGCCAACGCCTCTTGCAGGGCCGCAATCTACCGCAGCCGAGCCGACGCTCCCAATGTTGGCGGCCTGGGCCGTTCGCGGCGAGCTTGGCGATCACTTTCCTTCGGGATCAGCACCTGGGGTACGCCCTTGGTCACTTCCTTCAGGCCAAGCAGGATCGATTTCTTGCTCCTACTATTAGTGTCAGGTGCTGGCGCCGGTCGTGGCCGGTGATGTTGCGATCAGCCGTAGGGGTAAGCAGCCTCTACACTGGACACGGCCCGGTCGACCTTCGCCACTCGCACATGGAACAGCTCGGATCGACGGCCCGCCTCGTCTATGTCGCGGAAGCGCACGAATCTGCCGGCAGCGTTAGGGGCGCGCAAGGCGTCAGGAACGCTGCGTGCCATGGCCGGCTGGCACTATCGCGTTCCTCGTTACGAAGTGCACCGCACTTGGCGGTGCACCGGAATTCCGAGCCAAAAAGCACTGAAGAAGGTGAGCCTCAGCTCTTGGGTGGCGTCGCCGCCAGGATCTCGGCGCAGGCTCGTGCGACATCGGAATCGGCCATCTTGCTACCAGGCATGGTAGCGAATCCGCTCTTCTCGATCAGGCCGCTGCGCTCCCAAGTGCTGGTCTTAAGGAGGGCGTCGGCCTTCACGATAGCGTCGGGCTGCGCCCGGAAACGCTCGACGCAGATTGGCGCAAGGGCAGCGACCACGGCAGTGTGCGAGGCGGCGACGCTGTCCTTGGCCGCCGTGCCGCCGGTCACCCAGCCGCCCCAGCTGAAGCCGATGATGGCGAGTGCAATGGCGCCGACGACGCCGCCCTGGATCCAGGGCTTGGTATGTGCTGGCATATTCATGGGAGTCCCTTTCGCGGCCGACGAGCGGCCGTCGCCGGCCTTAGGACCGGCATGCGCCAAAGCGCGTAGCCGACGATCAACAGGATCGGGAAAAAGGCGGGAACCGGACAGGCGACGCGAGCCTATCCGTGTGAACGAAGTGGGGATCGGCTGAACAGAATTCAAGGCGGCCGAGCCGTCAGATTTCGCGAGACCGGCGCCGCTAGCAGATCTCGGCGGCCCAGACCTTCACGCTGACCAGGGTGTTCGGCCCGAATGTGAGGGTACCAGGAGCGATGCGATCGACCGACGATCAAGCCGCACCGTTCGGGATGGCGACCGCTCTGGACAAGCTAGCTCGGCTGGATTGGCACCCGGCTTCCGAAGAGGGCGTCGACAACCTCGTCGATGCTGGCGAGCTTCTGGAAGCGCCCAATGGGCAGCACTCGGATATTGGGACGAAAGGCCTTCACGCCATTCTTGTCGGCCTTGGAATGGCGGGCGATCTTCGAGCCGAGGGAAAGCGCCGGCTCTCCGGGTTTTGCGCCGAACCAGAGATAGGGGCCCAACTCGACGGTCTCCGGATCGAACTTCATCCAGACCACGCAGCCGCCGGGCTTGCCTTCGAGGTTGACGTTTACCGGGACGTTGGTGGTGGCCGAGGTGCGATGGCTCGACTTCAACTGCACATAGCGCAGCACCTTGTTCGCTTCGAGCACCAGGTCGTAGCCGCCCATGTCCACTTCGGCGCGCAGCACCTCCATGTTCCGGATACCGCGTCGCCAAAGGCAGCGCAGCAGTTCCCCGACGAACAGGTGTTCCAGGACCTTCTCCCGGGCGCTCGAATGAGCCGCTTCGACGGGCGTGGTGGATGAAGGGGCTGGCGGCGTGCTCTCCATGTCGACCCTTTCTTCAATTGCGACAAAGGGTTGGTCCCTTGCTGGCCGACAGAAGTCCAGCAAAATGAGACTCATAGTCTGTAGATCAGTAGTATACATACGGGCTCCGCTCGCGCCATGGATGTGCGCCGGCGGGTCGGCCTCAATGTGAAGAATGTCCGCAGGGAGCGGGGGCTGAGCCAGGAAGGGCTTGCCTTCGAGTGCGGCCTGCACCGCACCTATGTCAGCGGCGTCGAGCGCGGGATTCGCAATCCCACCGTGGTGGTGTTGGAGAAGATTGCCGAGGCGCTGAAGGTGCCAGCTGGCCGGCTCCTGGATGAGCCCACGCGAAAGCCGAGGGCCAAGTAGCACACACTCCGACGGTGCCCGTTCACGGGTTGCATTCCGCGTGGAGCGGGAATATGTCAGCTCCGTCCGAGTGGAGGGCAGTCCGGGGCGGCGCGAGATGCGCTTGCCTAGCGCGATGCGATACGGCTGCAGGTACACTCAAAGTGAGGGCGTGACGCCTGATGGATCCATGTTCCGGCTTAGGGCCGGCCATGGCGTTTCATCCGGAGTCGCGCCCTAATTCATATGAGCGGCCGACTCCCCGCCAAGGAGTTGACCTTGAAGGACAATTCAATGGTGGCACCAGATTCGGGCTCGATGCCCCGAATCGAGATGGTGCCAATCGCGGTGCTGAAGCCGCATCCGGATAATCCGAGGAAGCACGGCAAGAAGCAGATCCGGAAGCTCGTCGAGAGCATCCGCGAGTTCGGCTTCAAGAGCGTGATCGTGATCGATCGCGATAGCACCATCATCAATGGGCACGGCCGCGTTGAAGCTGCGAAGATCGCTGGTCTCGACAAGCTTCCGGCCATGCGGTGCGAGGACCTGACCGACGCCCAGATCACCGCCCTGAGGGTGCTCGACAACCGGCTGCCTCAAATGGCGGAATGGGACTTGCTGCTTCTCGGCAAGACTTTCCAGGGGTTGATCGACCAGGGTCCAAAGCTCGACTTCGACCTGACGATCACGGGCTTCGATCACGCCGAGATCGACAACATCCTGGAGGGGCTGAAGCCAGCCAAGGCCGAAGAGCCCGAGGCGATTCCGCAGCTCGCAGAAGGTCCGGCAGTGACCCGGCGCGGCGACCTTTGGGCAATCGGACCGCACCGCTTGCTTTGCGGCGACGCCACCGACCCTCGCGACTACGCAACGCTGCTTGGCGACCGCAAGGCCAACGCCGTGTTTGTCGATCCGCCCTACAACGTGAAGATCGACGGCCATGTGAGCGGCCTTGGCAAGAACCAGCACCGTGAATTCGTCATGGCGAGCGGCGAAATGTCGAGCAAGGAGTTCAGGGAGTTCCTGCGAAAGGCCCTCACCAACCTCGCGGCATCGAGCGTTGACGGGGCGCTCAACTATATCGCGATGGACTGGCGCCACGAGATTGACGTCCATGCGGCAAGTGAGGGTGTGTACTCAAAGCACGTCAACACCTGCGTCTGGTTCAAGAAGAACGCAGGCATGGGTTCGTTCTATCGAAGCCAGCACGAGTTCTTCCTGGTTTTCCGGGTGGGAGATGCACAACACCAGAATCATGTGCAGCTCGGCGCGCATGGAAGGAACCGGAGCAACGTCTGGAACTACGCGGGCATGAATTCGTTCGCCAAGGGTCGCGATGAGAAGCTCGCGAGCCATCCGACGGTAAAGCCGGTCGCGCTGGTGGCTGACGCCATCCGCGACTGCTCAAAGCGGCGCGACATCGTGCTCGACAGCTTTGCAGGAAGTGGGACGACGCTCGTTGCCGCCCATCGGACTGGCCGGCGCGGCTTTGGAATGGAGCTTGACCCTAAATACTGCGATCTCATCCTGAAGCGCCTGCGCGAAGAGATGAAGGTCGAGCCGGTGCTGTTGCCGCTTGGCGACAAGTTCAGCGACGTCGCGCGCGAGCGTGCGCTCGAGCGCGAGCCGGCAGCAAAGTGCGATTCGGATCAGACGCCTCTTGATGAAGGGAGTCGCTGACCATGATGCCTGAAAAGAGCAACGAGGGGGTCGGCTACGGCCGGCCCCCCAAACAGCACCAATTCAAGAAGGGCCAATCCGGCAATCCGCGAGGCCGGCCGAAGAAGTCTGGCCGCAAGCCGAAGCCCGGTGAGATCGACATCGCGGCCGTGCTCAATGCCGAGTTCACCCTGCCGGACGGCGAGCGCAAGATGAGCGCCTATGAAGTCGTTTGCCGGGGCCTTGCGACGCGGGCTGTGAATGAGCGCAACCTTCGTGCGGCCATCCAGTTCGTGAAGCGCTGCGAGGTCTACAAGGTCATCCGAACTCCACCGCGCCGCAGGACGCATGGGGTCCTCGTCGTTCCACCCGGCGCGACACGGGAAGAGATCGACCGACAGCTCTATGAAGAGGAGGTGCCGCGTCCCAAGAGGACAGGCAAGAACGCGGATCGAGTAGCAATATTGGAGACTGTTGCGTACGAGCGCGCGGGCGAAGGCAAGAACAAGCAGACCACGTTCGAGTTGGTGGTCCGTGTCATCCAGAGGCATGCGTTTGCGGGCAACGTCACCGCGGTCCGCATGCTCGATGAATTGCATGACCGCTACGACCAGCCGGCAGATACCAGCAAGGGCGGATTCCTGCTCGTTCCGGGCATGGCGAAGAACGTGGAGGAGTTCAACAAGATGGCGGACGAGCAACAGCGCCAATTCCGGGAAGTGCAGGACAATGAGGAAAAGCCTCAGGAGGTGCCGCCAATCGAGCGGAAAGGGCCCTCTAATCGCTCTTGATGGCGTCGGACTCGTCGCCCTAGCGGCTGGAGCCATAAACCTCAGTAATCGCCGAAAAGCGCCCTTAGCGTGAGTTGACTGTCTGACGAGACGAAGGGACCTGTCGATCCCGGTACTTCTTGGGGTGCCGGGATCGATGGGAGGGCGTAGCGCCATGGCCCGGAAAAAACGCATGACGGGAACGCCGCTGCGCGAGCGAGCGGCGCTCCAGGCGGCGGACAGTCAGGGCGACGCCCGGCTACTGCGCCTGGCCAAGAGGATGCAGGCGGCAGAAAACGCGCTTCACGCCGCCATGGACGAGCTTGCGGGCGCGGAGCGGCGGCTATTGGAAGGATCGAGGAAGGGTAGGCGCCGTCCGGCTTGGTACACCGCAGCCGTTCGGCGCGAACGAGAGGCAGGCAGCATCCTGGAAGACGTCTATGCGAGTATCACCGCCATTCGCGCACGGACGGCAGGTGGGCTGGCGATCAAGGTACGGCTGCTTGCGACGTTGTTTGGCCAAACCCCCGGTCAGGCGCCCGATGAGTCCGATATGGTCTCCGTCTTGATCCATTCGCTGCTCAAAGATGTGGCCGAATGAAAGGAGGACCGGTCCAGCCTGGCCGCGAGCATTTTCCAGATTGCAAGCGATCGGTCGTAGCCGCCGGTGGCGCTCAATCCGCGGGCGCCGACATGAGGCACGCCGTGAATCTCACTTCCATGGTGGACCAGCGCAGGGCCGGCGTAGTTGATCTCCTGCAACGTCACTGGCCGGCAGTTCAGTGCAGCCCGAAGGCCGTTGAATGTGCCCATGCCCAGGCAGATTACCATCTTTGGCCGAATGATCCCGATCTCCCGCAAGGTAAACCGGTTGGCGCTCAGGGCGACGTCTGCCGCTGGGAGACGGGTGTTCATGCCACCAGGCTTCGCGAAGACGAAGGCGTTGGTAGCAAAGGTACTCTCGAACCCCCGGCCGAACGCTTCATGTAGTAGGCGCTTGAGGTTCCGGTTGGTCGCCAGCGCCGGATCGTGCCCAAGCGCGCGCATCCGGGAATCGGGCTCTTTTGAAAGGAAGTCTTCCGACGCCCAGTCCTGCCCGACGATCATCAGCTCGCTGTCGACGTTGCATGCCGACACCGTCCATGGGCTGAGCCAGCCATGCTGGTCATAGAAACCGTCGTGGAACTCCTCAATCCGCCGATAGTCCCGCGAATAGCCGTCTTGGCGGGTGCCGGCATTCGGCTGACGCCGCAACTGCACGAGCTCAGCGATCTTGGCGGTTTTGTTGCTGGGAGAAGCGGCGGTTGTCATAAAAGCCGCAAAGTTAGGCCGTTTTGCCGCCCGTGCGGCAAGCCATCGAATTGCTCAATTGTAGCAATGATCGCAATGCCATGATCCGTCATTCGGCTTGAGCGAGTGCCCGAAGGAAGCGTGCATGCGTCGCCGGCAAAGGCCGGTAATGCAACGCACGGAGCAGATCATGAGCAAGCCAAAGAGCCGTACCGCCAAGAAGGCAGCATCGAAAACCGCGGGCGCCGCCCGCCCGACGTCCAAGCTCGGCCAGCTGCAGGCGATGCTGCAGCGCCCCGAGGGCGCCACCATCGCCCAACTCTCCAAGGCCCTGGACTGGCAGGCGCACAGCGTCCGCGGCGCCATGTCGGGCAGCCTGAAGAAGAAGCAGGGCCTCAAGATCACCGCCAGCAAAGAGGAGGGAGCCGAGCGGGTCTATCGCATCGCCGGGTGACGAGGCCGCAGTGCCAATTACACCCGATCCCGCCCTGGAGGCTGAGATTGCCCGACTGGACAGCCTCAATCTCCAGGAGCTGCGACGGTACTGGGCTGAGCGCCTCGGCCCCGTTCCAGACCATCGAAGCGCGGACCTGATGCGCCGCCGGATCGCCTACGCGCTACAGGTCCGGGCCTATGGGGGCCTCAAGCCGGAAACCAAGCGGCGGCTGCGAGAGCTGCACAAGGCCTTCACGGCCGATCCGGCCTACACGCCCGTGCCGAACTATGGATTGAAGCCCGGCACGATGCTGACCCGGGAATGGAAGGGCGTGACCCACCGGGTCGGCGTGATGGACGAGGGCTTCGAGTACAAGGGGCAGCGCTACAAGTCCCTGTCCGAGATCGCCACCCTGATCACCGGCACCAAGTGGTCCGGACCGGTGTTCTTCGGCGTCCGGGAGAGTCGGCGATGAAGCCCGTCGCCCGCCGCTGCGCCATCTATACCCGCAAGTCGACCGAGGAGGGGCTCGATCAGGCGTTCAATTCCCTGGACGCGCAGCGGGAGGCTTGCGAGGCCTATATAAAGAGTCAGGCGCACGAAGGCTGGAAGCTGGTGAAGGGCGCCTATGACGATGGCGGCTTCTCTGGCGGCAACATAGACCGGCCGGGCCTTCAGCGGCTCATGGCAGAGGTGAAGCAGGGACTGGTCGATGTCGTGGTCGTCTACAAGGTCGACCGTCTGACCCGGTCGTTGGCGGATTTCGCCAAGATCGTCGAAGTGCTGGACACCCACGGCGCGTCGTTCGTGTCGGTCACCCAGCAGTTCAATACCACGACCTCGATGGGCCGCCTGACCCTGAATGTGCTGCTGTCATTCGCCCAGTTCGAGCGCGAGGTCACGGGCGAGCGCATCCGCGACAAGATCGCGGCCTCCAAGCGCAAAGGAATGTGGATGGGCGGCACGCCGCCGCTCGGCTACGAGATCAAGGATCGCCAGCTCGTCGTGAATGAACAAGATGCCGACACTGTCCGGCTGATCTACCGGCGGTATCTGGAACTGGGCTGCGTGCGGTCGCTGGCCATGAACCTGCGTGGCAACGGCTTCGTCAGTAAGGTCACGGTATCCCGGCGCAGCAGGCAGCATGGTGGGCAGCCGTTCGGGCGGGGCGCCCTCTATCATCTGCTGCGGAACAGGCTCTACCCGGGTGAGATTACCCACAAGGGGCAGGCCTATCCCGGCCAACATCCGGCGATCGTGCCGGCCGAGCTATGGGACGAAGTACAGCGGACCCTGGCGGCGAACCGATCGCAGCATCTCCGTGCCCGGGCGGAGAGGGTCACGCACCTTCTGGCGGGCCGGCTGAGAGATGAAGCCGGCAATCCCATGATCCCGACCTACACCCGCAAGGCCAACGGCCAGCAGTACAGGTACTACGTGAGCCAAGGGTTGCTTGATCCGGCAAAGGGCTCCATCGGATCGGTGACGCGTGTTCCAGCGGAAGCCGTCGAACGGCTTGTGGAAGAAGAAGTCATCCGCCGCTTGTCTCCGACCGAGCAGAAGAGATGGAAGTCGAGTGCGCTCGCAGACCGTGCCGAACGATTGCGGATGCTTGTTGCCAATGTCGTCGTCCGAGAGCGTGAGATCGAGATTTGTCTATCGGATGATGCGGATGGGGCGCTCGCCGACACGGTCCCAGGCAGTGGCCCGGCAGGAGGCGAGCGAGTGATCAAGCTTCCTGTCGCCATAAAGGTTACTGCGGGCGGCAAGTCGATCGTTACCCTGGACGGGCGTGGCCCTGAGGAGAGCCACTTCGACCGCGCCCTCTTGCGCGCTGTGGCGCGCGCCAACCATTGGCGCGAGCTTCTTGAAGCTGCAACGGCCCGGTCGGCATATGATCTGGCCCGACTTGAAGGTTGCCGGGTGAGCTACGTTCAGCGGCACTTGCCGCTCGCGTTCCTGGCGCCAGATATCGTCGAGGCAATCATCGCCGGAAGGCAACCGCGCTCCTGGATGCTGGCCGATCTCGTGACTGACCAGGCTAGCATGAGCTGGGCGGGATACCGGTCGGCCTGACACCGCCACCCCGTCTAGGGCGCGCTCCTTTCGACCTCTATATAGGGGCCGTTGCGCTCAGCCGCTCCGGCGCCGCCGCCGTAATGATGGACCGGAACTCGCTGAGGATTTCAGGTTGATTGTGGGACAGGTACCGCTCCACCTTCCGGTTTCCAACGAGCTTCGAAAGATATCCAGTCGCGATCACCAGCAGCAGGACATCGTCGCCGTAGGTGGCTTCGACCGCCTTGAACTCTTGTTGAAGAGCCTCCATTTCCCGCTCCATCCGGGACATTTGCTCCGGGGTCATGCCGTGGACGGCCTTCGGCTTGTCCGGCTTGGCTAGGTCTGCCTGTCTTGTGGCTGCCAGGATAGCCTTGGCATAGCTGCTCGAGAAATTCGCGGCGGACTCCATCAGCTCGACCGCCGCTATCTGCCGCATCGGCTTCATCTTTCGGAGCGCCTCGAACGTGATTGGACTGACCGTCCGGTCCTTGAGCAGCTCGATCACTTCCGGAGCAATGCCGTCGAGCATTGTCCGCCGCTTACGCAGGTGCTTGACGTCGACATCGAGCGATTTCGCCAGTCTCTCTTCGGAAACGCCACGATCCAGGGCACGCATCAGCATGTAGTGCTCCTGAATCGTCGACAGCCGGTTCACACGCTTGTTGTATGTGAAACCCTCGTCGTCACTTGCGATGAGGCATTTCACTTCTTGTGCGCCAACACCTTTCAGGACCTCGAAGCGTATATGCCCGTCAAGGATGACATGCTGGCCGCTCTCGACATTGAGAGGCGCGACGACGATCGGCTCGACAATGCCGATCTCACTGATCGATCGGGCGATTTTTCTATACTTCACAGACTTCCTGACGTTGTCCGGAACGCGCCGCGCGGGCAGGACTGCGTCGATCGAAAGCACTGCAATGCGCTTCTCAAAAGCGATGCGAACGTCGTTGAGTTGCATGTCGGCCTCCCTAGTGACCGAGGCGCTGGGCCAGTGGTCGAGGCAAGGTATGAAGCCCTTCCGCCTTAAGTACGGTTATGAATGAGTCTTCTTGCAGAAGCTTTCTCAGGGCCGAGACGATGAAGACAAGACGGCCTTGGGTTAGCGTTGCCTTCTTGACCAGCAACGCCTGCCGTTGTGTTTCTTTCCGGTAAGCCCGCACGAGCGAGACTGCCGTAACTTTCTTCGTCGGCTTCTGGTGGCTCTGCGCGATGCTATGGACGCCTTTGCCGATCGCATTCCGTTGGTCGATGATCCGGCGGATCGCAATTATCTGATTTCCGGGCAGTGTGCCTTTCTCGTACGCCTCGGCCAGTGCATCCTGGACGTCGCCATCCTTGGCACGCGCGATTTCCATTGCGATTGAGGCGGGAAGCACGCCGCGATCGACGGCCGCGAGCAACCGCTCTTCGCCGTGGTCGAGCAGGTAGCAGATCGCGTATGCATATTCCTGGCTGAAGCCTGTCTTTTCCGCGATTTGGGCGGTCGTGTACCCGCGCTTCTTCAGCCGGCCGATCTCCTGCATCAGCTCGAGGGGCGTGTGATTGCGCCGTGCGATGTTCTCGATGAGACTCATCAGGTAGCAATCTTCCTTCGATGCGTCGATGACGACGGCCGGGATATGGGTTTGGCCCAAGGCTGCGAAGGCCTCCAGGCGGCCTTGGCCACATACGAGGTGGTAGGTTTCAGCGCCCGAGCGGCTGACAGTGATGGGCTTCTTCAGGCCCAGCTTGGAGATGCTTGCCACCAGTTCGTTGAACACGCGGCGATTGCGCGAACGGGGATTGAGAACCGTGATCGAAGCGATCGGCAGATGCCGGATCTCCGGAACGTCATCAGTCATGCAGCCTCCTCTATCTGGATTCTCTGGCTCAGCACCGCCAGGGCATCGAGTGAATCGAAGCGATAAGCGTCAAGGAAAACGCCGTTGTCTTCTCGCAGGCGCAGCATGGATTGCTGAAAGTCGATCCTCGGGAGCAGGTAATGGTCCTGTATTGCTTCGTTTGACGGAGCCATTCGCACGACCAGGGTGATGTCCGGGTTGAGCCCTGCATCGAAGCGAACCTTCCAGCGCAAGGCGCCAGCGCCCGTTTGCTGGCAGCGAGCGATCACGATCGAGGCATTGAACTCGTCGTTGATCCTCAGCAGATCGGTTTCGGGATCGCGCAGCACGAGGCTGCCCATCGCCTCGATCGTGGCCATCGTCTGCGCAATGACATCGCTGTAGACCGTTCGCAGTGCCCGGTTTGTTTCAATATAAGTGTAGTCTCGTCCCGGCACGTAGCCGACCAGCCGATAGGCGCGTACGAGGCTGCCAAACCGTTGCCTATATGCGGAGCTGGACGGCATCCCGTCCGCTTCGTCGATGATCAGCGACGACAGCATGCGCTCTTTCGAGAAGGTGCTGCTGAGCAACTGGAGCATCTCTTCGTCGGTCAGCTGCCGGCTGCGCTCTTCGATGATGCTGCGTGCCGCTCTGAATACGGCAGGGTCAACCACTGCCTCGAACGCTCGTTCGGCCCGAATCCACATATCCTCTGGATTGCGGATGCGCGTCTGCTTCAGCTTGAATGATATCCGGTTGTAGACGTTATTCCCTATGTACTTCTCGTTGGTCAGAATCTGATGCACGACACCGCGCGTCCATTGCCTGCCGAGGTCAGTCGTCAGGCCTTGGGCATTGAGGCTTTCCGCGATCTCGACCTCCGAGCGCCCGGCAACCGTGAACAGCTGAAAGATCCTGCGCACGACCTCGACCTCCTCCGGCGGTCCTGGCATGAGGATGACCCTGTCCGTTTGCAAGCTCTTGCGCTCGCCGCGTCGCAGCAGGGATTTAGTGTTGTGGTGCTCGTCAATGAGCTTCCTTCGCAACCCGTAGCCCGGTGCTCCGCCCTGACGATACCCAAGCGACACGAGGCGGCACTGACCGGCGAATACCTTGGCTGAGAGCTCGCGGCTGTACTCGCCCGCCATGGCCCGTTTCAGGCTTTTGATGAGCGTGGCGGAGAGGCTGCCGTCGTTGGAGAACTGCTCCGCGCAGTAGTGGACGGCGATGCCGGCCTCCTTGCAGATGAACTCGTAGTGCGCGCTCTCGTCTGCGTTCTGGAAGCGGCCCCAGCGACTCACGTCATATACAAGGATCGCCTCGAAGTCGGCGTCGCCCGACTGGACATCGGCAATCAGCTGCTGAAGCGCGTCTCGGCCCTCAACGCGCAATCCGCTCTTGCCGTCGTCTGCGTAGGTCCGGCAGATCGTGAAGCCGTGCGTGGCAGCATACTTTGCGATCACATCGGCCTGGTTCGACGTCGAGTATTTCTGATGCTCCGTGGACATGCGTACGTACTGCGCGGCCCGGCCTTCCCTGCCGGACCGCTTGCCTGCGCGAGGTAGCTGAGAGTTGCGCCTACGCACCACCAAAGACCCACTCGTAGTGCTCAAAATGTGAGGAGAGACAAGGCGGTAGCTAACCTGCGAGGGACGACGCATGTCACTTCCAAAGAGCGACCGAAACTTTCGGTCCGGTTCCGGAAGGAACTTTCCCGAGACGGCACCTCTTACTAGTGTGGGATTCTCCCGCACGATCGCCGACGCGCTTCACCAGCAATACGGTCGGACGCACGCTTCGATAAAGATGGTGGTGTCAGTCACCCAGGCCAATCAGCGTGCGGTCAAGAACTGGTTCGAGGCCAAGAACGCACCGCGCGGCCATCACTTGGTGCAGCTGGTGCGGCATTCGGATTGCGTGCTCGAAGCGCTGCTTGAAGCTTCAGGCCGCCGCGAAATCTTGATGGCAAAGCGCTTCGCTGACACAAGGGCTCTGCTACTTCAGATGCTGAGGCTGATCGACGAAATGTCGGATGGAAGGGACGCCGCAATCTGAGTATCACTGACCTTCGCGCCAGACTGGGAAAGGCTAGTCGGCGCGCATGGCCAACTGGGTGCTTGAAGAAGAACGCTCAATGACAATCCTATATGTGATCGGAAACGGCTTTGATCGGCATCACAAGATGGCAACCAGCTACGTCGACTTCGGAGAGTTCCTAAGTTGCAACCATCGGGAAGTGCGCAGGCTACTAGACAACTATTTTGCGACGTACGATGAGCACTTCTGGCACCACTTCGAGGAAGAGTTGGCGCATTTCGATGTCGAGATGCTTGTCCAGGATCTCGAGCACTTCATTGTGCCATATAGCGCCGATGATTGGAGCGATGCTTACCACCACGACTACGAATACGAACTCGACCGCGCCGTGGAAGGCTTGTCCAAAGGCCTACTAGCGGCTTTCACGGACTGGGTGGGTCAGATCGCTCTCCCGTATGGCTTGGAGGAGGTGCCCCGGGCCCGAATCGACCCCCTCGCTCGGTTTATCAACTTCAACTACACTCGAACGCTGCAAGAACTATACGGCGTGCCGAATGACAGAGTTTGGCACATTCACGGTGTAGTGGGCGGAGCAGAACCGTTGGTACTGGGCCACGCTTGGCTCCCTAGCACTGCTGAAACGCAGTACGCGCAGCTAGATCTGGAACGGGACGATACCAGGGTCATCGGTGGCGCTCTCATCATCGATAGCTATTTCAAGAAGACCTTTAAGCCAACCGCTAACATCATTGCTGAGAACGCTGCGAGGTTCGCGAGTCTTCATGATGTGGACGACATTCGGGTGCTCGGTCACTCGCTCTCAGATGTCGATCTGCCTTACCTGCAAGCAATCGCATCGAATGTTAGTCCCAATGCAGCATGGCGGATCAGCTTCCACGGGGAGCCGACAGCCGTGCGACAGCAATTTATCAAGATCGCTTCCGCCAAGAGGGCCACCTTTTGGTCGTTGCCCGAGGTCTAGGCCGATCGCATCCACCGATAAAGGCAGGGGACCGCCGCCGCTACGCTCGCCGCAGTAGGGCCTCCCTGCTGGTTGTCGCTACGGCGGCGAACCTGGGCCGATCTGAACCGTGTCGAGCCTGCGCGAAATGGCTTGGGTGCAGGTCGTTCGCGGCGAGCCGGTGTTGACCGGCGCATTTGACCGGCTGTCAGTCGTGGCGATCGTGGGATTGCTCTCTGACGATCGGGGTGGCGGCCCTGCACAACCAGTCCGGCGACGGGAGACTTACGACGTTACCGACCGCGGCGCAGGTAAACTTCGCCCCGGCGATCGACATGTTACTTGGGAGATCGAAGCCCAGCTTAGCTAAACCGGTCCTCAAATTATTTGGCCGCCAGGACCAGGCTTGTCGGTCTAGGGACTGTGCGAGGCTGAGTTCCGTTCAAGATTCTCTCCAAATTAGCAGCCGTACGGCAGGTCTAACTGCGCATAATTTGTGGCGCTTGGGGACAGAATCCCTTTGACACTACAATTCGATCAATATAGTCATCAAAAATCGTATAATTTAGGAGAAAATTTATGGCACCTGCTGAGCTGAAATTGGCGCAGAAAGCGCCCCAAGCCCGTTCCGCCGGACGGCGCGAGAAGTTCGTCGAGCTAGCCGAGAAGCGGACCTCCAATGCCATCAAGGCTATCAGGGTGATCGCCAAGCTCGGCAACAAGAACGCTTATGAGTACAGCGAAGCGGACGTGAAGCGGATCGCGAGCGCTCTCTCTAAGGAAATCGAGGCCATGAAGGCCCGCATGATGTCGGTGGGCGGCAAAGAGGTCATAGACTTCAAGTTGTAATATAGGCCAGAGTTGCACCGGGAGGGTTGGGACACATGACTAATGGTCAGATCAGGGACCTTTGTATCGCCCTGTTGCACTCTGAGGCTGAGGAAGAAGTGATCGCGCTGTTGTCCAAGGCGGGCTTTTGGGACAAGCCGGCTCTTTGGAGGAACTACGGCGACGTGGAGAACAATTGGGGTCAAGGCGGCAACCAGCAAAGCCTTGCCGAAGCCGCTCTGGTCGAAAAGATCGTTAACGCCGTTGATGCTCGGCTCATTAACGAGTGCTTAGAGCGGAACATTGACCCGCGCGGTGCGGAAGCACCCAAGAATATCAGAGAAGCCGTGGCCCGGTTTTTCGAAGGTGGAACGGGAAAAAAGCTCTCCACTGGTGGCACTATTGATGATTGGCATGAAGACCGCATCCGCGAGGTGGCGCAGGGCATAACGGTGACATCCACTGGGCAGCGCCCCGTCCTGAATCTGACCGTTAGCGATTGTGGCGAAGGGCAAACGCCAGGAAAGCTGCCAACGACCATCATGTCGTTGAGCAAGCCCAACAAGATGTACATCCCGTTCGTTCAGGGACAGTTCAACCAAGGCGGCACGGGTGCGTTGAGATTTTGCGGAAACCACAATCTACAACTTGTGATCAGTCGCCGGAATCCGAAGCTTCTCGGTCCTGACCCAGATGCCGACGACTCGAAATGGGGCTTCACGGTCGTGCGCCGCGAGCGGCCCCAAGGCGGTCGGCGCAACTCAATCTACACCTATCTTGCACCCGTCGGGGTGGGCTCCGAGTATGCTGATCGAAATGGCCGTGTCTTGGCATTCGTAGCCGAGACGCTGGACTTCTACCCAGATAAGGAGAAGCCGTATGGCCGTGCCGCGCGCTATGGCACGTCAATCAAACTCTTCGATTACAAGTATCTGGGGGAGCGCTCAAATATCCTCCGCGGGCAAAGCATCTTGAGCCGTCTTGATCTGCTGTTGCCGGAGATCGCTCTGCCAATCCGCGTCTACGAATTCCGCAGTTCTGGTGGAAAATATCTACCCCAGGGCAGTCGCGAGACGACGTTGAGTGGCTTGAGAAGGCGGCTGAACAACACTCCCAACGTCGAGGCTGGCTTTCCAATCGCGTTGCCTTTCGCCCCTGCCGGAGAACAGCTACTGGCGGTAGTGTACGCCTTCAAGCCGGCGGGCACATCACGTAGCGCGGACGACGAAGAAGAAACCGCAAGCAGGAAGAAGCTCGGAGGGCTGAAACGGTACAGAAAGCGCGAGGGCGTTCTATTCGTTCGGAACGGCCAAACACAAGGGACGTTGCCGAAGGACTTCTTTCGCCGCGAGGAGGTCAAGCTGAAGCCGCTGGCGGACGACCTCCTAGTGTTCATCGAATGCGACCGAATGAGCGACGATGTCCGCGAGGACTTGTTCATGCCGTCTCGTGATCGCTTGACGGAGAATGAGTTCAAGGTCGAGCTAATCGATGGCCTTGAGCAAACGCTGCGCAACGATGACACCTTGAGGCAGCTCCGAAATAGGCGGCAACAGGATCAGACTTCCGAGAAGATGAAGGACGACAAGCCTTTGGCGGATGTCCTTCAGCAGCTAATTCGTCGATCACCCAACTTAACGGCACTGCTGCATCTGGGGCAGCGGATCACTGCGCCTTTCAACACCCAGCCGGCCGGCCGGGGCGACGAGAAGCCGTTCAAAGGAGAAGTCTATCCGACCTTCTTCAAGTGGCGGAACGTCCCTTATGGTCAGGTTCAGAAGCGAGACTGCCCCATAAACTACCGAATGCGCCTAACCTTCGAGACCGATGCAAGGGATGACTACTTTTCCCGGCGAATCGAGGGTGGACAGTTCTCGCTCTGTTACGTCGATGAGGCTGGCAATCAGCAGAAGGTCTCGTTCGTTGGCCCGACATTGAGGCGCGGTTCTGCTAGCGTCATGGTCACTCTGCCGGAGGGTGCAGAGGTAAACTCCACCCTTCGATTTGTTGCGACGACAAGGGACACACGGACGGAGTTTGAAAATAAGTTGGATGTCGTGGTGCGTCCCTGGTCTGAGCATCGTGAAGGCGGCAGGAAGAACGCCGATCAGAGGGCGCCAAGCAAGGCCAATGGCAAAGACCGTGAGCGTCCGCAGCAACTAGATATGCCAAAGATCGAACCCATCTATCGAGATCACTGGGGCGCGCATAAGTTCGATGAACACACTGCGATGACCGTAGGATGCTACTACGACGAGGCGAACGAAGAACGGAATGTCTTCCGCATCAATATGGACAACGTGTCTCTGCTGAACGAGATCAAGCTGCGCAAGCTCGACGATGCTTCTGCTCGAAATCAGTTCATGTACGGAAACATCCTGGTTGGACTATCGATGCTTCATCAGCACAATGCGGAGAAGAAATCGGCCGGAGCATCTCCCCAAGGGAAGGCTGAGGATCAGCCCGCGCCGCCACCTGTGGAAGACCGGATTGAGCGAACATGTCGAGGGCTCGCCCCTTTTATGCTCGCGCTAACGTCACTCAGCCTGGAAGACCTTTCGGAGCGTGACGATGGTCTCGACGGACTGGAGGCTGCGACCGGCTGACTGGCTCAGCTTTTGCGGTGAATGAGGACAACCTCCTTGCTGCCGGGAGTGTCACCCTGTTGATGCGAGTACCAACGTCTATTGGGCACTTGTCGCCACAAGCGACCGTCACCCTTGCCGATGAGCGTCGGCAAGAAGACCTCTGCTAGTCCTGCCTTGGATAGTGTTTCGATGTACTTGGGAAGTTGCCATTCGGCCTCGCTGAAGGCCAACATTTGCACGACGATGGTCTTGCGCGTCGCAAGCTGAGCCACCGCGGCCATCGATGCGCCGATGTTTTCGAAATAGGGGTCCAACCCGGGATGCCTTCGATTCCCCATTGTGTAGTAGGATTCGCCGGCGCCATCGAGCTTGTTGGCAATCATGAAGGGCAAAGGCGCTTCTTTGCCGCCGCCCACCTGCCATCGGTGATAAAGAACGTGAATGCCTGGGTAAGGGGGAGAAGTAAGTACGAGCTTGGGCGATTGTCTTTTCTTAAGTCGCCCATCCGTATCGAGTTGCGCCGCCGAACGATGAAGGACAGTCGCTCTCGGTCGGTGATCGTATCTCGCCGCTGCAATCGCCAAGTCCCAGGCGCCGGTTAGCATTTCAGTCGCAATATCGGACAGCGCACTCCGGAAATCGTCTATAGAAGGAGCCTCGCGGCGTCCGTCGAGCGCCCACTGTGCGGCTCGAAGGATTGCGCACCGAGCAAACATTTCTAGCCTGTCTGAGCGGAGGCGCCGCGCGCTTGATAGCGCTTGCTCAATGGCATGCCGTAAGCGCCATCGGCCAGGATGATCGAGGTGCTTGTAGTAGTCATCGTAGCCGACCAGCCGTTGAGCCGGCTCGGCTAGGTTGATTGCCGTGTAAACGCGCTGAACCCACCTCTCGATACGCTCTAGTTCCATGCCGCTATAAATTACAGTCTTTGCGCGACTCACGAAGTGAGCCAAAGAACTGATATCAACACCGATAGCGTGCCGTCCGAGCGCAATCGCTTCCACGAGCGTCGTGCCACCTCCAACATGGTTGTCGATAACAACATCACCCGGGTCTGTAAAAGCCTCAATAGCTGCTCGTGCGAAGCCGGGGGAAAAACGAGCTGGGTACTTGTAGTAGGTATGTGTCAAGCCGCTCACGCGGTCCAGACTGCGAGCGCTCTCGATCAATGCTGCTTCTGCCTTTGACGACAGTAGTAGTTGGCGTTTCTTGCTCCCCATGCCGCATCATACCTCAGGTGCGGCCGCACATGAATCCCCTGGGAAAGCCTATCCCACACGCTATGTTCGCCGGCGCGCGCCGGTAGTTGGCCAGACGGTGCAGGGAGGTCGCAATGAACGTGGTGAATACTCCTATCTACACGAAGATCAAATCGGCGCCCGATGGCAGTCTGGTCTTCCTCGCATCCGCCCCTGAAACGTTCGGGGTGATCATCGGGCGTGATGGCGACAATCGGGTGTTCGGCTGCGTCTCCAGTAAAGACCCTAAAGAACTCGGCAGGCATTGGCCGCTCATGCCGGACACGGCTTGCTTCAGTTTTGGTACCGAATGGCTTGTGGAAACAGACCTTTCCAAGGGAGTGAGTTCATCCATCGATGATGCCGGCGTCCTCTTGCTCGGGCCCCACGGCCCGGAGTTTCGTTTTCGCTCGACAAAGGCTGGCGGTGACGTACTGATCTTCAACACCGCGGGCAAGGTCTCGAACCCAGGTGATCTTGTCGCGCTGAAGGGATGGCGCATTTGGGCGTCGCTAGATGCTCGGAATCAACGCGGCATTTGCCCGCTTATTGACCGGTCTTGATTGACTCCGGGCCGCTATGTGTCCTCATCTTTGTACGAGCCTGCTTAAGGTGAAATGCCTGATAGGGGCCGACCCGCGCCTCCGCCCGTTGGAGCGCCCCAGACTTGGCAAGGAACTCGCGTGTAGCATCCCCAACGACCACTCGCCCAGGGGGCTGCTCGAGCGCCGCCATGAAGCCGGCTGAGATCGAGAATAGACTAGTGGATGATGCCGATCTGACGTTTACCGACGGTTCCAGTGAGCAGCCTGGAAGAAAACAAGGGCAGCGCGCGAAGAGCGCGCCGGCCGCCGGCATCCGACGGGACGCAAGCGCCAGCGATCGTTACCCGGAGGGTCGTGACCGCGCAGCGGGCTCGGTGGAGCGTCAGCGGAATAGAGTCGAGCCTCGCGGTTTTGCGCAGGGGCGCCGGACCATTTCGGCGCCAACGGACTAGCACCTTGCAGCAGAGCTTTTACAATACAGCGGGAGGTCGGAGGGGGCCGAGCCTAATGCGAATCGTGCTGATCGAGATTAGGAACTTCCGGGGCATCAAATAGCTCACTTGGCCCCCGGCATCCGGCTTAATGATCGTGCCCCGAGACGTGGTGTAGCTGGCGCTGAGTCAGCACAGCGATCTTCGGCGTGAGCCGGATCGATCAGGCAGCCACAGCAGGCAGCCCGACGAGAGGATCATCGCTTACGGGGGCGATGCTTTCCAGCGTGATGTAGCGGGAGCGCTGGACGGCCCACTCGTCGTTCTGCTCGAGCAGGATGGCCCCGACGAGTCGAACGATGGCCGCTTCATTGGGGAAGATGCCGACGACCTCGGTGCGGCGCTTGATCTCGCCGTTGAGGCGCTCCAGGGGGTTGATCGAGTGCAGCTTGACCCGGTGCTGTGCCGGGAAGCTCATGTAGGCGAGCACATCGGGCTCTGCCTCGTCCATCAGGGTAGCCAGCTTGGGGACCTTGGGTCGGAGCTGATCGGCGACACGCCGCCACTGCGCACGCGCCTGCTCGGCATCGTCCTGGGCGAAGGCGGTGGCGATGAAGGCCGAGACCACGCGGCGTCCGCTTCGGCCGGCATGCGCCAAGGCGTTGCGCATGAAGTGGACGCGGCAGCGCTGCCAGGTGGCGGTGAGGATCTTGGAGATCGCTGCCTTGATACCTTCATGGGCGTCGGAGATGACCAGCTTGACGCCGCGCAAGCCGCGGCGCGTCAGCTTCCTGAGGAACGCCGTCCAGAAGGTCTCGGCTTCGGACGGGCCGATATCCATGCCCAGCACCTCGCGCCGGCCGTCGGCGTTGACGCCGACGGCGACGATGACGGCGACCGAGACGATGCGGCCGGCCTGGCGCACCTTCACGTAGGTGGCGTCGATCCACAGATAGGGCCAGTCGCCCTCGATCGGCCGGTCGAGGAAGGCCTTCACCCGCTGGTCGATCTCCTCGCACAGCCGGCTGACCTGGCTCTTGGAGATGCCGCTCATGCCCAAGGCCTTGACCAGGTCGTCGACCGATCGGGTGGAGACGCCTTGGATGTAGGCCTCCTGGATCACCGCGGTCAGGGCCTTCTCGGCCATGCGGCGCGGCTCGAGGAAGCTGGGGAAGTAGCTGCCGCGGCGCAGCTTGGGGATGCGCAGCTCCACCGTGCCGGCCCGCGTCTCCCAATCCCGGTCGCGATAGCCGTTGCGCTGGGCCAGTCGCGTGGCGCTCTTCTCGCCATGGGCGGCGCCGGTCAGCGCACCGACCTCGATCTCCATCAGGCGCTCGGCAGCAAAGGCGATCATCTCGCGCAGAACGTCAGCGTCAGGGGCCTTCTCGACAAGCGAACGCAGGTCCATCATCTCTTCGGTCATCGGTGGTTCCTCGCGTGCAGGTTGGAGCTCGCAACCAAACCCTAACCGGAAATCGCCGGTGACCCCCGCAAGGCCGCTCCCTCGCTACGGCGCCATCAAACAGCGCGCTCGCTCGCGGCCTTGCTCTCCCCAGCTACACCACCATCCGGGACACGACCGGCTTAATTGCCTGATCGGCCCCGGTACTCGACCAAAACCACTATCCTGGACGCCATTGAGCTAGGACTTTCGCCGAGGTCCTATCTATTTGCAGACGATGCCGATTTCTATGATCTGGTCGTCGACAACCCCATCAAGATTTCGTTGACGCCGACGCGCCTCGGTTCCTTTGCCGAACGGCATCTCGGGTGGGGACGGCAATTAATCCTGAGCAAGCTGGCGCAGTGGAGGAGAATGTGGGCCATCAGGTCACCGATGTCGTCACTCCTCTCGACGGCACCGACGACCGGTGGAACCGATCAGGAGTAACTGCGTGGCAACGGGAAAAAGCCAGCGCGACCTTGCGTTGGTTGGGCAGTGAAATGGATGTAGTTCGAACGTTCCGGCAGCCACTCCGGGACGTCTACGTTGTCTAGGATGATCAACTGGTAATGCTTCGATAGTTCTGCAAAAGCCGCGAACGCTTTGTCCTTCAGCGGCGTGGCCTTGATAGCCGCATCATCCAAGCCATCGGGATCCCTGTAGGTTACGAAGAGCGTGTCGAGAACGAGGAAGCCGGGATGAGAGCGTTTGCGCTCGAGGCAGTATTTCATTAAGCCGACGCTAAACGCGCCATGCAGCAGCGCACGGACGCCTTTCCCGTTCGCGCTTCTCGGTTTCCCCGAAACCGAAATGTCCAGTTTGGGAAGATCGAAAAAGACCCGGTCTGCGTTGGGGAATTCCCATGCCTTCAGCTCTGACTCGACGACCACGCTGAATTCGTTCAGCACCGTACCGTTCAGCGACTGTTCTGCAACGATAGTCGTGCTGTCGTACCCGGGACTTACTCCGAGTTCATCGCGGCGGGCTTGAAGCGCATCGCGACGCCGGATCAGGTCTAGGCTCTTCTGAACACCGACCTTACGGTCAACGATTTGCTTCGTCGCGGTTCGAACGGTCTGAACAGACGGCACTTCGCGACTGATATCTTTATGCAGCTCTTGGAGCTCCTCCATGATCTCGAGGCTTCGTTCGTCCAGCTCGTCGCGTTCCTCGGCAAGGCCCTCCATCGTTTCCTTCAGTTCGGCCGCCCTCTGCTGCAAATCAGTAGTCTCGGCCTTCGCAGCCTCGACGATCTCATCGATGTTGCCATCGCAAGCGGCGGAGGGGCGATGATTCGCTGGTTGAGCACCGCAAATTGGGCAGGTCTCGCCGTCTTCGAGCGAAAAAAGAACACCAGCCTCGATGATCGCAGCCAACCTATCCTGATCCGACCCATAGTGCTGCTCAAGCAGAGCGAAACGGGCTTGCAGCGTATCGATCTCGGCCATTCGGTCCTGGGCGGCTTCTAGCTCGGCACGAAGCTCACGTCGCGTCTTGGTCAATTCCCGATAATCGGCTTCGGTCCGTTCCTGTACCACGAAGCTCAAAGTCAACTCGTTATCGATGGATGATTCCAGCTTCTCCAACTCATCGCGATCGTGGTCTGCCGCCGCGATCTCCTGGTCAAGATCGCGAATTTGCTGGTCGATCAGTTCCAGCTGGGCCGCCTTCCTGAGACTCTGCGTGGTATCAGGCTTCCCTACGTCAAGAGCAGCATCGTCGACGCCGGTAAGCACAAACTTGAATACCGACGTCTCGGGGGTCCTCGACGTGTATTGACCGGATAGGATGGGCGAGGTCCGGGCCTGAATCTTGCCTTCATCGACCAAAGCATACAGCCCGAGATCGCGGAAACTCAGCTCTTTGGTTTCCATCTTGGCGTTAGTCCGGATGCGAGCATTGTTCGCCGCGACATTCCCAGCTGGAAGATGACCCAGGAGAAATTTTGAAAGCGAGGACTTCGCGTTGTGCCGGGCCGACATTGCTTCGCCCTGCTTGGCAGCTGGCCTGTCTTTGGTCAGGCCATCCAGCAGCCGGATTTCACCACCAGCGAGGGCGCGGATGATGGTTTTCTCTGTGCCGTCATCGAGCACGACCCCCAGATGGGCAAGATCATAGAGCGCCTGTTCGTTAATCGGCTCCGGTGCATCCCGCGCACCAAGCAGGTAGTCGATCATCCGCAGGATGTACGACTTTCCAGTGTTCGACGGGCCATTGATCACATTGAGGCCGGCGGCAAAGTCGACGGTCGCTGGTTCGGCATCCGGGCCGGTGATGTGGAGGAACCTAAGCTGCATGACTCATTGAGCCTGCGATTGCCCGGTCTGGAATTCAGGCTCCCACTCATTCATCCGGCTCTGCACCAATTTCGACAGGGCTTCATCGCTCATCGGATGGATGTTGGTAATCAGCCAGGCGGCCCTCCGCTTCAGGGCTTTGACATACGTACTGGACAGCAGGTCGAGGAACGATCCTGCTTCCTCGCCGGCCTTGTAGCGGAAACCGGCTGGCGTCACGGCGCGCGAGACGAGACCGCGCGTCTGCATGAGGGCCAGACCGGACTCAACGAGGCCGCGACGGACCAGGATCTCTGCCGCACGTGACCTGTCCTTCGGATGCATGCTCCTAGGTCCATCGATGTCCTCGGTGTGGACGACAAGATGGTCGAAGACAACGAGCCTGTTCAGCGAAAGCATTTCTGGATAGCAGGCCGTCAGGATTACGACGGACCGCAGCCCGGTCTCGAAGGGAGTATTGAAGGTCCGCGGCCGCCGCCGGGGAGGGCTCATCTCACCCAACTCAGACCTTCCATGTCACGCGGTTGTCGTTGGCAAGCTGGTGGCAGACACCCTGTTTCACTCCTACTTTGGCCTGCGCCGACAGCACACTCGCCGGTGTGGTCTGCCCAGCGGCGGTCAGAGCCTTGGTAAGCCTTTCCATCCCTGTCCCGGGAAGGGCCAGCCCAGGCTCGATGACATCGAAAATCTGGTCGGCAAAGCTCTCCGTCGTGCCTGGCTCGGTCTGGTCCCGGTAGTTCGCCAAGAATGCTTCTGCTTCGAAAAAGCGTACCCGCTGCTTCTGGAGATCATCCCTCCAAGCAGCATGAGCATCCAAGTCGCTGACGGTCTTGATCTCCGAACCGGCGGCTTCAGCGTAGACGTCCAGCAGCTTCCCGACATAGATGGTCTCGTGCGGCATCAGCGCTTCGGGGGGAGCATCTGCTGGGGGCGGAGGAGGCAGCAAGCCGCCGAACCGCTGTGCCCAATACCCAGTCTGCCGATGCCAATCGAGCAGCTCCTCGATGGTGAGGTAGCCGAAGCTGCTGAAGTCATACTGTAGGACGTACTCCTCCAGCTTGCCCTCCAAGAGGTGGATCTCGTTATCCACAACATGGTTGGCCACCCGGGTGTTCCACGTCGAGATCACTTCCTGCCGGAACCTCGCAGGGTTGAGAAGCAGGTCGCGCAGGGCTGTCGTCGGGCCTTTTGGAGCCGCGAACCGGCAGCGTCGCGGCGGAGTGAAGACTCCGCGGTACGCATGGAAGATGATCTTGCCGGCATCACGACAGGCGGTGGAGGGTTGGAGCAACCCCTCATAGTTCTTGCATTGGACGTTGTCCCAGACGCCTGAGCACCCCGCAGGGCTGCATAGGCCGATAACGTCCCTTCCATGGTCGCCGGCGCCGCCGAGCCGCTTGACCTCTTCATACCCCGTCATTCCCTTGGCGCACTCCCGAGTGAAAATCTCCCACTCGGTAGCGTCGTAGGCACGGATTGCCTTGACGATCCCCGCAAGCAGCAATTTTGACGTTCCGTCTCCCCGGTCGCTGAACCTAACAAGAAAACGACATGGCGAGGAAGAAGCCGACGCTGATTTAGCGCTACTCCTGCCCCGCGGCCCGCGACTCATTCCACTCACGATTGTCCCAGCGTTTCGGGCGAATGACGCCCGCTGCCTTTGGAAGGAGCGCGACACCCGGTCGCAGGCTCTCCTCGCGGATCGCTCGCACCCATCGGCCTTCATCCCGGATGGGCACCAGGGCCGCTTTCGCCGTTGGCGATGACCCAATCAATGTCAGCCAGTTCGAGTGGGGCGCGAGGGACAGAGGAAGCGGATGTTGGACCGATCGGAACCTTCGGACCGGCATTGGTGAACAGACGGATCGGGAGTCGAACCCGAAGTGGCGTGGTAGTGCTCTTGCCAGAGCAATCGTCGCCGCCGCATTGTCGTGCATCGCGAATGACCACTCGACCATCAGGGCCCAGAGAAAATCGGGTGAAATGGCGCGCTGAGGTACGGCCGGTCCGTTCTCCGAGTGGTCCTTCGACGAAAAAAGGCCCTGTTGCGCGGCCTTTCTCGCTGCATACGCGACAACTACCGCCGCGTGCAGACTGGTTGGCGGACAGGGCGGGATTCGAACCCGCGGTGGCTGTTACACCACGCACGCTTTCCAAGCGTGTGCCTTAAACCGCTCGGCCACCTGTCCAGCTCGCCGCTCGTGGAGCGCGGTCGGCCGTCCTTATAGCGTGGCCGCCGGCCGGGGCAACGGCATCTTCCCTCGCACGGCGCGGTTGGCTAGGGTTGTCTGGGGATTTGGGATTGGGTGTTTTGGGGGAAGAGATGGTTCTGTTCCGTGGGGTGGGTTGGGTGCTGCTGGCGATGGCCGTGGCGGCCATCGTGCACGATTGCCTGGCGTGGTGGTCGGAGGGGGCGTTTCGCCTGATGCTGCTCGGCGACCTGTGGTCCGGCTTCGACGATGCCGCCTTCCGTCCGGTGCCGGGCGCGCCGGCGCCGGGCTGGCTGTGGCAGCACCTCGCCCTGCCGCTGCTGATGACGCCGGCGCTGCCCGCCTTCGCGATCCTGGGCGCAGTCCTGCTCTGGATCGGCCGTCGCCCCGGCGGCCGGCCCGAGGCCTCGTTCCTCACCGCCTCGCGGCCGCCCCGGCGGCGCAGCAGCCTCTCCTGAGGTCTCGCGCGGTATCGTATTACCTCCCCCGCATGTGGCGCGAGAAAGCGACAAACGGGCCGCGAATGCCGATGGCATCGGCATCGGAGGCTTCTCACACCCGTGAGAAAATCGTGAGAAGCCCAGCGGGCGGCTTGCAGCTCCGCCGCCAGCGGCCGGCCGGGCTCGCGCCTCACGCCGCTCGGACGAGGCTCGCCACGGCGCCCTTGTCCCTTCCTTTGCCTCTCACTTCCGCCTCCTCGAACTCGGCGGCGGCGATCGCCCGGTCGAGCGCGGCACGCAGCTCCTTGGCCGTCTCCAGCGTGAGCTCGATGCCGGCCCGCGCCCCCGAGTCGAGGCTGGTGTTGATGAAGTCGAGCGTGATGACGTCGCCCAGGTGCGCATGGCGCGCGTGGTCATAGGCCACCACCGCCTGCGACAGCGGGAACCAGTCGTCTCCGCGCTTTGCCATGCCCTCGGCGCGCGCGATCTCGATGATGGACGTGCACATCGTGGGACCTCCTACTTCGCCAGATGCTTGCCGAAGAAGGCGAACACCTTGCTCCAGCCGTCCATCGCCTGCTCGACCCGGTAGAGCGGCCGGTGCCAGTAGAAGAAGCCGTGGCCGGCGCCGTCATAGCGGTGGAACTCGTAGGCCTTGCCGTGCTTCTTGAGCTCGGCCTCGTGCTGGTTCACCTGCTCGGGGCTGGGCGCGCGGTCTTCGTTGCCGAACAGGCCGAGCAGCGGGCAGGAGAGGTCCTTGGTCATGTCGATGGGCGCGACCGGCGTCTTGGCATTGAGCTCCTCCTTGCCCATCACCACGCGGCCGCCCCAGAGCTCGACGCAGGCGTCCACGTCCTTCTTCTGGCAGGCATAGAGGAAGGCGTGCCGGCCGCCCGAACAGGAGCCGAAAAGGCCGACCTTGCCGTTGTGGTTGGGCTGCTCGCGTATCCACTTCACCGCGGCCTCGGTATCGCCGACCATCTGCGAATCGGCGATGCCGCCGTCGGCGCGCACCTTGGCGGCGACGTCGTCGGGGTTGCCGTCGCTGCCGCCGCCCTCGCGCTCATAGAGGTTGGCGCAGATCGCGAGATAGCCGTGATGCGCGAACCGACGCGTCGTCTCGATATAGAGCTCGCTCCAGCCCGGAAGATGATGGATCAGCACGACGCCCGGAAAACGGCCCGCACCGGATGGCTTGGCCACGTACGCCGTGATCGGTGTTCCCTTGTCGCCTTTGATGGTCACGTTTTCGCACGTCATGCCTCGATAGAATGACATCGATCTTCCTCCATGAGCGTGAGTTCTCAGACCGTGCGGAAGCCGCCGTCGGCCATGATGATACAGCCGGTAATGTAGGACGACATCTCCGACGCAAGGAAGACCGCCGGTCCAGTGATATCCTCCGGCTTGCCGGGGCGGCCGAGCGGCGTGTGCCGCATGACCATGGCCACCATCTCCGGGTTCCTGGCGCGCGCCTCGGCGCTGATCTTGGTCTCGATCAGTCCCGGTCCGATGGCGTTGACCCGCACGCCGTCCTTTCCTTGCCGAGCTCCGCCGCCAGCGCCCGCGTGAAGCCCAGCACGCCGTGCTTCGAGGTCGTATAGGCGGCCGAGTTCGGCCAGCTCACATGCACGAACGACTGGATCGAGCCGATATTGACGATCCGGCCCCTGGTCTCTCGGAGCTGGCCGAGGAAGGCGTGTGTGACGTTGAACATCCCGTCGAGATTGATCGAGAGGATGTCGTCCCAGTCTTTGGCCACCGCCTCGGCGTCGCCGGTGATCGGATTGCGGCGATTGATGCCGGCATTGTTGACGAGGATCGAGACCTTGCCACTCCGGCCGATCTCCGCCGCCGCCGCTTTGCAGGCCTGGCGATCCGCCACGTCGAGTCTCACGGCGGATGCCGTGCCACCTGCGGCCTCGATCAAGCGGATGGTCTCCCCGGCTCCGCCGGGATCGACGTCGAGGACGATCACGCGTGCGCCCTCGCGCGCGTAGGCGAGGCATATGCCTTGGCCGATGCCCGACCCACCGCCGGTCACGGCTGCGATGTGCCCCTCGAGAAGTCCGGCCATGAGTCCCTCCTGCGCGCTGGGAAAGATTCAACGTACAGGAACAGAAACCGTTGGGTTAGTCTCCAAGCCCGTTTCGACAGATGTGACGTTCATGACCCAAGACAGCAGCACTTTCTGGAAGAAGTCCCGCGTGGAGCTCCGGGCGGCGGGGTTCGATCCGGACCGCGCCGCCCGGGCCAACGCGGTGGTGACGATCGCCAGCGCCTATACCAACGCGCACCGGTGCAACAATCGGGTTCGCGCCATCACCGATCTGCTGGTCGACACCATCGCCGAACGCGGCGGGCAGGGCCTGATCGTCGGCGCGCCGGCCGTGTCCGACGCGCTGACGCAGGGAACGCCCACGGCGGGCTACAGCCTGGTGTCGCGCGATGTCGCCGCGGACTGCTTCGAGATCGGCCATTACGCCCATCACGGCGATGCCATGATCGTGATCTCGGGCTGCGACAAGACCGGCGCCGCCGCCCTCATGCCGCTCGCCCGCACCAACGCCTTCGGGTTGGTGCTCTATCCCGGCACCAGCTCGCCGGGCGGCGTCGCCTTCGGCCCCTGGGCGAGCAAGGGGACCAATCTCACGATCATGGACTATGCCGAGGGCCGCGCGGCGGCCGAGGCTGGCCGGATCTCGGAGTCGGAATTGCTCGAACTCGAGCGCAACGTGATGCCGGGCAGCGGCACCTGCGGGGCGATGTTCACGGCCAACACGATGAGCACGACCGCCGAGGCGATCGGCATGATGCTGCCGCGCGGCGCCTCGCATCCGGCCGACCACGATGCGCGCAGCGACATCCATGAAGACGTGCGGGCGCAGGCGCATGCCTCGGTCGACGCGTTGTATCGGCTGATCGCTTCCGGCATCCGGCCACGGGACATCATGACCGAGCGCGCTTTCGAGAACGCCATCGCGACCGTCTATGCGATGGGCGGCTCGACCAACATGTACCTGCATCTGCTGGCCGTCGCGCGCGAGGCCCAGGTGCCGATCACGATCGAGCGCATCCAGGAGGTCGGCGAGCGGATACCGCTCATTGCCAACCTGCAGCCGCACGGCCCCTTTGCGATGACGAGCCTGCATGCGATCGGCGGCGTGCCGATCGTCATGAAAGAGCTGCTGCGCAACGGCCTGCTGCACGGCGACGCGATGACGGTAACCGGCAGGACGCTGGCCGAGAACCTCGCGGCCGTGCCGACACTGGAGGAGATCGGCCGTCAGGATATCGTCTTCCCGGTGGTGCGGCCGGTCGCGCCGCCCAACAATCACATCAGCGTGCTGAAGGGCAATCTCGCGCCGGAAAGCTGTTTGCTGAAGCTCTCCGGCAAGACGCTGGAGAAGGGACAGTTCAGGGGCACCGCCCGCGTGTTCGAGTCGGAGGCCGAGGCGATGCAGGCCATCCGGGAGAACAAAATTGTGCCGGGAAACGTCGTCGTCGTGCGCAATGTCGGCCCGGTCGGCGGTCCCGGCATGCCGGAAATGGTGATGCTCACCATCCAGCTACAGGGACGGGGCCTCGGCGAGGACGTCGCCTTGATCACCGACGGCCGCTTCTCGGGCGTGTCCCACGGCATCCTGATCGGGCACATCTCGCCGGAGGCCGCGCGCGGCGGTCCGATCGCCGCGGTGCGCGATGGCGATGCGATCGTCATCGATCCACGAGCCCGGACGCTCAACCTCGATGTCTCCGACAGCGAGCTCGCGACGCGCATGGCCGATTGGCGGCCGCCCGACCCGGCCGGTCGGGTACGCCCCGGATCGGTCCATCACAAGTACGTTCGCCTGGTGTCGTCGGCCCACCACGGCTGCGTGGTGTGACGGGAGCGCGATTTGATCCGCGCTCCCGCAATGGCGCCGGTATTGGCGGCTGTCAGGCGCTCTCGTTGCTGAGCACGTCGCCGAACAGGCTCCATTTCGCGCCGTCGAACTTGGCGAGATGGACCGACTGGATGGGATAGAAGTCGGTCGGGCTGGTGTTGATCGTGATGCCGGGCAGGAGCATCGGCACCTTGAGGTCGTGCATGCTGGCCGCCTGCTTCATCAGGTTGGCGCGGGTCAGGTCGTCGCCGCAGCGCGTCAGGCAATCGTGCATCGTCGCCGACACCGCATAGGCGTAGACGTTGCCCGAGTCGGCCGGATTGGCGTCCGGCAGGTACTTCTTCATCCAGGCCTGCCAGTCCTTGAAGTCGGGCTGGTCGGCCCATTGTGGATCGGTCGCGTCCTTCAGGTACTGGGCGGTGATGATCCCCTTGGCGTTGTCGAAACCCGCCGGCTTCAGCACGGCGGCGACCGACGCCGAGACATTGACGAGGTACTGCACCGGTTTCCAGCCGAGATCGGCGACCTTGCGGATCGCCTGCGCCGCCGCCTTGGGCGTCGCGTGGTTGAAGAAGACGTCTGCCCCGGAATCCTTGAGCTGGATGATCTGGCTGTCGACGGTGGGATCGGTGATCTCGTAGCTCACCACCTTGACCAGGAACTTGTCCTTCTCCTTGCCGAAGCCTGCGATGAAGCCGTTGAGGTAGTCCTTTCCCGAATCGTCGTTCTGGTAGAGCATCGCCACCTTGGCGTTGGGATGGTTCGCCATGATGTGCTTGGCGTAGATCGCGGCCTCGGTGGCGTAGTCGGGCTGCCAGCCCATGGTCCAGGGGAAGTGCTTGGGATCGCCCCACTTCGAGGCGCCGGTGGCGACGAAGAGCTGCGGCACCTTCTTCTGGTTGAGGTACTTCTGCACCACCGTGTTGGTGGGCGTGCCGAGAAGCTGGTAGATCGCGAACACCTTGTCGTTCTCGACCAGCTTGCGCACCATCTCGACCGTCTTGGGCGGGCTGTAGCCGTCGTCGTAGCTGATGAAATCGACCTTGCGGCCGTTGATGCCGCCCTTGTCGTTGACCATCGTCCAGTAGGCCGCGATCGCCTTGCCGATCGTGCCGTAGGCGGAGGCCGGGCCCGAATAGGGATTGGTGTGGCCGAGCTTGATCTCCTTGTCGGTGACGCCGGGATCGTACTTCTTCTGCGCGCGCGCAACATAAGGCGCGGTCAGGGCAAACGCGGCGCTGCCGGCAGCGAAGGTACGACGGCGAACGAGAGTCACGATTCTTTCCTCCTTGGCATGCTTCGGTTCAGTCCGATAGCTAGCCAAGAACCAACCGCTTCTCCAGCCAGACATCCCGCGCGCATCGTTCATCGAAACGCCGCTCGGGTGCCGTGCCGCTAAGCGATCCCGGTCGTAGTTCGCCGATCCTGCCCAATGTCGCCAGGTCACTCTCCTTCGGTCTGCCAACCGCCGCCCAGCGGTTGGCCTCGATCGCATCGGAGGGCCGCACGCTTGTCGATATTCCGGGCGAACACCTGACGCTGATCGGGCTGCCGCATGTCGAGGCGCTGGTACGGGCGTTCGATCGAAGCCTGCCGTCGTCGTGGGCAGCGGCACGGCCCTCAATAAAAAAGTTGAAAAGGGAAATAATCGGAAATAAACCATTGAAGTCGACATAGATTCGGATCGCGCGGCGATATCCGAAGGAAGTCCGTTTCGACTAGGAGGCCGGCATGTCGGTAAGCCTGCACTACCTGGAACTGATGGAGCTCGGTCGCCGGCTTCACGCGAAGGAAATCTCGCCTGTCGAAGCGACGCGTGCCCAGCTCGACCGGATCGAAGCGCTGGACCGGCGCCTGTGCAGCTATGCCCTCGTCACAGCCGACCTTGCGCTGGAGCAGGCTCGCAAGGCGGAAGCGGAAATCCGCAAAGGCGAGGTCAAGGGACCGCTGCACGGTGTGCCGATCGCCGTGAAGGACCTGTGCTGGACCAAAGGCATCCCCACGGCGGCCGGAACGACAATCCATCGGGACTTTCGCCCGCAGGAGGATGCGACGGTCGTTCATCGGCTGCGTGATGCCGGCGCGGTGCTGCTCGGCAAGCTGCAGATGACCGAGGCGGCCTATGCCGATCATCATCCCAAGATCACGCCGCCGGTGAATCCCTGGAATGCCGACCACTGGTCGGGGGCATCGTCGAGCGGCTCCGGCGTGGCGACAGCGGCGGGGCTCTGCTACGGCTCGCTGGGCTCGGATACCGGCGGGTCGATCCGCTTTCCGTCGGCGGCGAACGGCGTGACCGGGCTCAAGCCGACATGGGGACGCGTCAGCCGTTACGGCGTCTTCGAGCTGGCGGCCACGCTCGACCATATCGGGCCCATGGCGCGCAGCGCCGCCGACTGCGCCGCCATGCTCGGGGCCATCGCCGGGCCGGACGATCGCGACCCGACGGCGAGCCAGGAGCTGGTGCCGAACTATCTGGCCGGCATCCGCCGCGGCCTGAAAGGCGTGCGCGTAGGGGTCGACGCCGACTGGAATGCCAAGGGCAGCGATGCCGCCGTGACGCGATCGGTCGAGGGGGCCTTGAAGGTGGTGGAAGGGCTGGGCGCGGATATCCGGCCGGTGCGATTCCCCGACCCCGCGCAGATCATCGTGGACTGGATTCCCAACTGCGCCGTGGAGACCGCTGTCGCCCACCTCGCGACGTATCCGCAACGCAAATCGGAATACGGACCGGGACTGGCCGGGCTGATCGATACCGGCCGCGCCCTGTCGGGCCTCGACTATCAGCAGATCCTGCTGCGCCGTAACGACTTCCGCGGCCGCGTCGCAAAGCTCTTCGAGGCGATCGACCTGCTGCTGGTGCCGGCCCAGCCCTTCGCATCGCCGACCAAGGCGATGATGGGGCGGCTGGGCGAGGACCCGTCGCTCGTTCAGGGGCTGCTGCGCTTCACCTGTCCGTTCGACATGACCGGCAGTCCCACCATCACGCTGCCCTGCGCTTTCACCGAGCAGGGCACGCCGCTCGCCTTCCAGTTCGTCGCCGCGCATTTCGCCGAGGACATGCTGGTACGGGCGGCCCACGCCTATCAGCAGGCAACCGACTGGCATCGGAACCATCCCGATCTCACCTGACGCTGCCCGTCCGTCTGCTGAAAGAAGAAGAGGAGGGACGTTGCATGAAAAGGCGAGCACTTTTGGCCGGTGCGGCGGCGCTGCCGCTGGTCAACATCGTCGGCGGCGAGCAGGCCCGCGCCGACACCAAGCCGATCAGGATCGGCCTGCTGGAGGATATCTCGGGCGATCTTGCCGTGTTCGGCATCCCGAAGCTGCACGGCTCGCAGCTCGCGGTCGAGGAGATCAACGGCAAGGGCGGCATCATGGGCCGGCAGATCGAGCTGATGCATCTCGACCCGCAGGGCGACAATGCGCGCTACCAGGAATTCGCCCGCCGGCTGCTGCAGAAGGAGAAAGTCGACCTCCTGATCGGCGGCATCACGTCGGCCTCGCGCGAAGCGATCCGTCCGATCGTCGATCGCACCAAGACGCTCTACTTCTACACCAACCAGTACGAAGGCGGCGTGTGCGACGCCAGCATGATCAGCGTCGGCGCGGTGCCCGAGCAGCAGCTCTCGACGCTGATCCCGTGGATGGTCGAGAAGTTCGGCAAGCGCGTCTACACGGTCGCCGCAGACTACAATTTCGGCCATCTCTCGGCCGAGTGGGGCCGCACCCTGCTCAAGCCGCTGGGTGGCGAGATCGTGGGCGAGGAGTTCATTCCGCTCGGCGTCTCGCAGTTCGCGCAGACGATCCAGAACATCCAGAAGGCCAAGCCTGACTGGCTCTACATGCTGAATGTCGGCGCGGCGCAGAACTCGTTCTTCCCGCAGGCCTCGGCGGCCCATCTCGACATCCCGATGGGCAGCCCGATCAAGATCATGCTGGGCTTCGAGCACAAGCTGTTCCCGCCACCGGTGATGGCCAACATGTATGCGACGGCCAACTGGTTCGAGGAGCTGAACACGCCCGCGGCCGAGGATTTCAAGAAGCGGTGGCGGGCCAAGTTCCCGAAGGAGACCTACATCAACGACATGGGCTACAACGCCTATGTCGCGTTGTACATGTACAAGATGCTGGCCGAGCGGGCGCACTCATTGGACAAGGACGATATCCGCAAGGTGATCGCCAAGGGCGATGCCGGTATCGACGCGCCGGAAGGCCATATCGTCATCGATCCCAAGAGCCAGCACACCTCGCATCACATGCGTCTGCTGTCGGTCGACAAGGAGAACAAGGTCCATATAGAGAAGGATTTCGGCGTCATTCAACCCTACTGGCTGGGCCAGGTCGGCTGCGATCTGACGAAGTCGAACCCCAAGGAGCAGTACACGCCGGATCACCTGCCGCCGAAGCGGTGATCTCCGGTCGATACGAGGATCAGGCGTCATGTTCGCGGATTCGTTTTCGTACTTCTATCAGTTCGCGGACGTGTTCGCCTTCCTGGTCCTTTCGGCCGCGGGCCTCGCCATCATCTTCGGCATGATGGGCATCATCAATCTCGCGCATGGCGAGTTCATCATGTGCGGCGTCTACGTCACCTCGGCGGCCTATCATGCCGGCCTGCCGCTGCCGATGGCCCAGGCCTGCGGGGCCATCGCCGCCGGCCTGATCGGCGTGCTGCTGGAGGTGACGATCATTCGGCCGCTCTACAGCCGGCCGCTCGATTCCCTGCTGGTGACGTGGGGTATCAGCCTCGTCGCCACGCAGGGGACGCTGATCGTGCTGGGCTCGACCTTTCCCGGCGTCGGCATGCCGGGTCACAGCTTCTCCGTCGGCGACTATTCCTTCTCGAGCTATCGCATGGTCCTGTTCGCCGCTTCCTTGTGCGTGCTCGGCTTCGTCTATGTCCTGTTCATGCGCACCCGCTTCGGAGTCCATGCGCGCGCGACGATGCAGAATCCGCGCATGGCGCAGGCGCTCGGCGTGCGCAAGGGCGTCATCTACGCCGTGAGCTTCGGCATCGGCACCGGCCTGGCCGGCTTGTGCGGTGCGCTCTACGCTCCGACCATGAACCTGATCCCGACCATGGGCGCGAGCTTCCTGGTCGAGGCGTTTGTCACGGTGGTCGTGGGCGGCGCCAATGTGCTGCTCGGAACCGCGCCGGCGGCCATCGCCCTCGGTGTGATCCGCGCCGGCCTGAACGCCTGGTACGGGCAGGTGATCGGCCAGATCGGGCTGCTCATCGCGGTGGTGCTGATCATCCGCGTCCTCCCCGACGGCTTCTCGGGTTGGCTGACCAGGCGCTCGAGCTGATGTCGGCCATGTCGAACCCGCTCAACGGCCCACAGACGCTGGGCCAGGGCCGCCTCTTCTGGTCCGGTGCGGCGGCCGTGCTGGCGATGGCGCTCGTCTATCCCGCGTTCGTCGATTCCTACGATGTCGGCAGCTCGGCCTACTTCCTGTGCTGGGTCTTCATGGCCCTCGGGCTCTGCCTGATGTGGGGCTATGGCGGCATGATGTCGTTCGGCCAGACATTCTTCTTCGGCCTCGGCGGCTACGGTTACGGCGTGATCGAGATCAATCTCGGCGTCGCCCACGGCGGCGCCATGGCCTCGCTCGCCGCGGCGCTGGCGGTGACGGGGCTGGCGGCGGCGCTCATCGGCTATTTCATGATCTATGGCCGGATCGGCGGCATGTTCTTCGGCATCGTGACCTTCGCCCTGACCCTGGCGCTGGCCTTCTTCCTCAATCAGACCGCCGGACCGGAATGGCATATCGGCGCCGCCAGGCTCAACGGCTTCAACGGCATGCAAGGCATGGATCCGCTGGCGCTGCCGTGGTTCGGCGACGACATCGATCTCGAAGGCACGCCGTTCTATTATTTCGTCCTGGCGCTCCTGGTCCTCACCTACCTGCTGCTGCGCCTCCTGGTGAACTCGCGGTTCGGCAACGTGCTGGTCGCGATCCGCGAGGATCCGCTGCGTGCCGAGTTGCTCGGCTACGACGTCCGCCGATATTCGCTCGTCACTTTCGTCATCGGCAGCATGCTCGGCGGGTTGAGCGGGGCGCTCTACTGTTCCTGGGGCCAGTTCATCTCGCCGTCCAGCATCGGCCTTCCCGCCGCGGCGATGCCGGTCGTCTGGGTGGCGTTCTCCGGTCGCTCGGACGTGACCGCCACCCTGGTCGGCACGCTGTTCCTGATCGCGGGCTTCCAGGCGCTGACCATCTACAGCGAGCAGTGGGCGCTGATCCTGATGGGCGTACTGCTGGCCGGCACCGTTCTGATCGCGCCCGATGGCCTCATCGTCTCGCTCGCCAAGGTGCTGGCCCGGCGTCGCGCCCGCAGCCGGCCGGTGCTCGAGCCGTCTCTCCTGGAGCAATAGCGCGATGGAAGCCCTTGTCGAAGCGCGCGGCGTCAGCAAGAGCTTCGGCGGCCTGTTTGCCGTGAACGGCGTCGACCTCGCGATCGCCGAACGGGAAATCCACTGCCTGATCGGCCCGAACGGCGCGGGCAAGAGCACGCTGTTCAAGCTGATCGTCGGGACATATGCGCCGACTGCCGGCTCCATCCTGTTCGGCGGTGCCGACGTCACGCACATGCCGGCTTTCGCCCGCGTCGCGCGCGGCATGAGCATCAAGATGCAGGCGCCCAGTGTGTTTCGAGCGCTGTCGGTGCGCCAGAACCTGCACATCGCCCTGCAGCATCACGTCCAGCTCCGGCGGATTCCCGACGAAGAGGAACGCCTGTTGGCGCTGCTTGGCTTGCAGACCGATGCCGCCAAGCCGGCCGGCGAGCTCGCGCACGGCCAGCAGCAATGGCTGGAGATCGGGATGGCCCTCGCTCTCCGCCCGCGGCTGCTGCTGCTCGACGAACCGACCGCCGGCCTGTCGCCCGACGAGACCTTCCGCACCGGTGAGCTGATCCAGCGCCTGAATGCCGAGGGCGCGACCGTGCTCGTGGTGGAGCACGACATGACGTTCGTGCGCCAGATCGCCACCAACGTCACCGTGCTGCATCTGGGAAAGGTGTTCGCGCGCGGCACGATCGAGGAGATCATCGCCAATCGCGATGTCGAGGAGATCTATCTCGGGAGTGCCCACGATGCTTGAGGTGGCGGGCTTGTCGGCGCGGTACGGCGCGACGCCGGTGCTGCGCGGCATCGACCTCAGCGTGGCCCAGCGCGAGGTCGTCGCCGTGATCGGCCGCAACGGCGTGGGCAAGACGACGACGATGCGGTGCCTGATCGGGCTTCTTCGAGCCTCGGCGGGGAGCATCCGCTACCGGGGGCGGGACATCACGCCCCTCTCGGCGGACAGCCGGGCGCGCCTCGGCATCGGCTACATTCCGCAGGGCCGTGACGTGTTTCCGCGCATGACGGTCCAGGAAAACCTCCTGGTCGGCGAGCTGATCGGCGCTTCTCGCCGGCAGTCGCGGCTCGATCTGGTGTTCGAGTATTTTCCGATCCTCAAGGAACGACGCCGGCAGGTGGCCGGTACACTGTCGGGCGGCGAGCAGCAGCAGCTCGCGATCGGCCGCGTCCTGATCGGCGGGCCCGATCTGATCCTGCTCGACGAGCCGTCGGAAGGCGTGCAGCCTTCGATCGTGAAGCTGATCTGCCGCGTGCTGCGGACGATCCGCGACGATCTCGGCACGACGGTGGTGTTCGTCGAACAGAACCTCGATACCATCCTGGCGCTGGCCGAGCGCTGCTATGTCATGGAGAAAGGCCAGATCGTGCACGAGATGCCCAAGGGAGCGGTCTCGCGCGACAGTGTGCGAAGCCACCTGCGGATTTGAACGCCTACACCGGAGCAAAGACGGCCGCGACCTTGCTCGAGTTGAAGACGCGCGTCTCGACGAACTCCGACCATTCAAGCGCCGCGCCGAGCGCTTGCATGGCGCCCATCAGAGCGAACCAGTTCAGCATCTCCTGCTGACCCGAGTCCTCGATGCGATCGAGGGTCGTGGACCGCCAGGCCGCATAGTCGCCGGCAACCATCGCATCGTACAGCGTCCGGTCGGCCGCGACGTCGGGCTGCAGCCGCCACGTCTTGTCGACCAGGAAGGCGTGGCTCCAGCTCGACGAGGCAACGAGCGCCACGCGCCACGGGCTCGCCCGGCAGATACGGCCGACGGCGGCGCCGAGATCGAAGCATCGCCGCGGTGCGGGCGAGGGCGGATCGGGCGGGCGGCCGCGTTCGGCCCATCTGCTGGTGAAGCCGCGATAGGAGATCACCTGCCGGCCGTAGCAATTGATGGCGAACGGCACGATCGGGTAGGGGAAGCCGACGCGGTCGTTGTCGAGATAGAGGATGGCGTTGAGAAAGGCATGAGGCAGGCCGGGATGGTGAAGCGGGCGGTAGGCGTAGGCGACATCGAAATCGCTCTCCAGCAGGCCGGACGCGATCGCCTTGGCCGCCTCCCGATGGCCGCGGACGAGGAAGCCGGTGTCGGCGGCCTCGTTCCAGACGTTCGGCTTGCCGCCGCCCCATTCGTCCTCGGCCTTCGCGCCAACCATCGCCGAGGCCGTCGCCTGCTTCCACGGGAACACGGTCATGTCCTCGTAGGCATGCACGCAGAAGGCCGGCACCATATCCTCGCGGAAATTCTCGTACTGGTCGTCGCCCCAGACGACGATGACGTCCGGCCTGAAGGCATCGATCGCCTGGCGCACGCGGCGCAGCCCGCTCAGCATCGCCGCGCGGTGGCGGGCGGCGGCAGCGACGCCGCGGTCGTCGCCCCATTCCTCGCGCATCGCCTGCGGCCATCCGGCCGGATCCTTGGCCGATGCCGGAATGTCCGGATCCGCCAGGCGGCCGCGCAAGATGCCGGCCATGTCCGCATCGTGGCCGCTGAGCGGCGGATAGTGTGACAGGCCGACACCAAGAACCTCAGCCATTGGCCGCTTCCTCCGTGTCAATGGAAGTGGCAATGCTGCCACGTGTCTGATTATGGCACGATGCGGGCGACTGTTCTCGGGAGGTGATCGATGACCGATGAAGAAGCCGGCCGCGTGCGGGACTTCGTGGGCTACGGACGCAACCGGCCCGACCCGCACTGGCCGGGCGGCGCGCATGTCGCCGTGAATTTCGTCATCAACTACGAGGAGGGCGGCGAGTATGCCGTGCCGGACGGCGATGCGGCGTCCGAAACCGGGCTGACGGAAGGGTCCACCGCGGCGGTGAAGGGGCGCGATCTCGGCGCCGAGAGCATGTTCCAGTACGGCAGCCGTGCCGGCTTCTGGCGCTTCCACCGGATCTTCACCAAGCGGAAGCTGCCCTGCACCGTGTTCGCCATCGCCCGCGCGCTCGAGCGCAATCCCGAGGCCTGCGCCGCCATGCGCGAAGCCGGCTGGGAAGTGGCGGGACACGGCAACCGATGGGAGATCCACGCCAATCTCGAGGAGGCGTTCGAACGCGAGCAGATCCGGCTGGCGACGCAGAGCATCGCCAACACCATCGGCACCCGTCCGCTCGGCTGGTACAGCCGGTACGCGCCCTCCCTCCGGACACGGGTGATGCTGCTCGACGCCGGCTATGAGTACGACAGCGACGCCTACGATGACGACTTGCCCTACTGGGTCGAGGTGGGTGACCGGACCCAGCTGGTCGTTCCCTATTCGATCGTCCACAACGACGTCCGCTTCAGCCGCCAGGGCATGACGACGGGCGACGAGTACTTCGCCTATGTCAGGAATGCCGTGCAGTGCGTGCTGGACGAGGATCCGCCGTGCATGCTGAGCTTCGGCCTGCACAACCGCATCATCGCCCATCCCGGACGGGCCATGGGGCTCGTGCGAGCGCTCGACTGGCTGGCCGAGCAGCCGCGCGTTTGGGTCACGCGACGGATCGACATCGCGCGGCACTGGCGGCAGGCGCATCCGGCGCGATAGCGACAAGGATCGAACTTCGGTGGATCGGATGGCAGATCGCTACCAGGGACGTTCGCTGACACGGCTGGAGGATGCGCGGTTCCTGACTGGGAAAGGAACGTATGTTGCAAACGCCCGCACGACGGGCTGCCTGCAGGCGCACGTCCTGCGCTCGCCCCACGGCCATGCCCGCATCGAGCGGATCGAGACGACCGCTGCATCGAGGATGCCGGGCGTCGTGGCCGTCCTGACCGAAGCCGATCTCGCGGCCGACGGGATCGGCGACCTGCCCTGTGTCATGACGCTCGAGGCCGCCGAGCCGCTCGTCGTGCCGCCGCGGCCGGCGCTGGCGCGCGGAATTGTCCGTCATGTCGGCGACCCGGTGGCGTTCGTCGTGGCGGAATCGATCGAGGCCGCGATGGACGCCGCCGAGGCGATCGAGGTCGCGTACAGCCCCCTGCCGTGCGTCGTCGAGGCATCGGCGGCCGTTGCGCCAGGGGCGCCCCAGATATGGCCGCAGGCGCCGCGGAACTCGGCCTTCCTGTTCCGCCGGGGCGATGCCCAGGCAGTCGAAGCCGCGATGGCTATCGCCGCGCACGTGATCGAGTGCGAGCTGATGAACAATCGCGTGCTGGCTGCACCCCTGGAGACACGTGCGGCACTCGGCAAATACGACGCCCGGCGGGATCTGATGCATCTCACCTACACGGGGCAGGCCGTGCACGGCATCCGCAACCAACTGGCCGACGCCATCTTCCACGTTCCGGCCGATCGCCTGCATCTCAGCGTTCCGGACGTGGGCGGCGGCTTCGGCATGAAGAACTACATGTATCCGGAATGGGTGCTCGTGCTCTGGGCGGCGCGGCGGCTCGGACGGCCGGTGCGCTGGGTGTCGGAGCGAGTGGAGGATTTCGTCAGCTCCACCCATGGCCGCGATCACTTCTCCCGGGCGCGATTGGCGCTGGATGCCGATGGACGCTTCCTTGCGCTCGAGGTGCGGGCGGGTGCCAATGTGGGCGCTTATCTGTCGACGGTGGGGCCGATCAGCTCGACGACCGCCGCCGCGAGCGCGATGGGCGGTGTCTATGCCATCCCCTCGATCTTCATGGAGGTGCGCGGTGCCTTCACCAACACGCCGCCGCTCGATGCCTATCGCGGAGCCGGCAAGCCGGAAGCCAACTACATCATCGAGCGTTTGGTCGACCGGGCGGCGAGGGTGACGGGGATCGACGCCGTCGAGCTGCGCCGACGCAACATGATCTCGACCTTCCCGCATCGTACGGCCATGGGCATGCAGATCGATGGTGGGCGCTTCGCGGCGAATCTCGAGGAGGCGACGCACGCCGCCGACAGGGCGGGATTTGCCGAACGGCGGACCCGATCGGAGAGGGCGGGCCTCCTGCGCGGCATGGGGATCTCGTGCTTCCTCGAGACGGCGCGCGGTGCGCCCAACGAAGTGGCTCGCATCGCGTTCGAGGCGGACAACACGATATCGCTGGCGGTTGGCACGCAATCGAACGGGCAGGGGCACGAAACGGCCTATGCGCAGGTTGCCGCGGACATGCTGGGGTTGCCCATCTCCACGTTCCGTTTCCGGCAGGGCGACACGGCACTCCTGCCGAGCGGCGGCGGCCATGGCGGCGCGCGTTCGATGCATCTTGGCGGAACGGCGCTGGTGCTGGCGGTCGAGGCGCTGCTCGACAAGGCAAGGCGAATCGCCGCGCATCTGCTGCAGGCGCCGGTCGAGCGGATCGGCTTTGCCGGGGGCATCTTCAAGGTGGAGGGAACGGAGCGCAGCGTCGCCCTCGAAGCGGTCGCGCTGGCCGCGCGCGATCCGGCCAACCTGCCGGACGGGATGGCGCCGGGCCTCGGGGCGCTCGGCAACAACGTCTCCGACCTCTACACCTTCCCCAACGGCTGCCATGTCGCCGAGGTCGAGGTCGATCCCGAGACCGGCGTGGTCCGGCTCGATCGCTATCTGCTGATCGACGACTTCGGCCGCCTCCTCAATCCTCGACTGACGCTCGCCCAGGTGCATGGCGGCGTGGCGCAGGGGATCGGTCAGGCGCTGCTCGAGCATGTTGTCTTCGATCGCGACTCCGGCCAGTCCCTGAGCAGCTCGTTCATGGACTATGCCTTGCCACGCGCGGCCGATCTGCCGAGCTTCGACGGTCGTCTCGACGATACCGCGCCGACGAAGTCCAATCGCCTCGGCGTGAAGGGCTCGGGCCAGGCGGGTTGCATGGCGGCACCGCAGACGATCATGAACGCGATCCTCGACGCCCTGGCGCCGCTCGGCGTCACGCAGTTGGACATGCCGGCGACGCCGCAAGCGGTTTGGTCCGCCATTCGAACAGCGTCTCGCGAGGGGAATGCGATGGCTGCTTCCCAGTGCTCTCCCACGACGGAAGACGTCGCCTGCTAGTCTAGCGGTCGGCTGGCCGCTTCAGCCTGTCGGCCATCTTCTCCGCGATCATGACCGTCGTCAGATGCGTGTTCGCGCGCACGACGCTGGGCATGATCGAGGCGTCGATGACGCGCAGGCCGGTGCAGCCGATCACGCGACAGTCGGGATCGACGACCGACCGCGGATCGTCGGACGCGCCCATGCGGCAGGTGCCGCTGGCGTGTTGCGCATCGGAGCACTCGGCCAGCATCCAGTCGTCGAGCGCCGCCCCCTCGAGCGGCTCGTCGATGGGCCGGCCGCTCGTCCCATATTCGATCCCGGTCGATATGGCCTGGATCTCGGGGCGCAGGCAGATCTCGCGAAGCCGCCGCACGCCGTCGCGCATGCGCAGAAGGTCGCTCGGATCGGACAGCATGCGCTCGTCGACCCGAGGGTCCGTCCCCGGATCGAGCGTCGTGATGCGGACGCTGCCTTCGCTGAAGGCCTGGAAGGCCGAGACGGCGAGGCGCGCGCGTCCGGTGCCGCCGTCCTCTTCCGGCCGCAGGTTCCCGGCGATGAAGATCATGCCGTTGATGCCCGCGCCGCCGAGCTTCGAGGAATAGCGCACGCAGCAATTGGTATGCCGGTGCGCAAGGGTGCTCACGCGAGCCTCTTCGCGGAGATCGAGCATGAGACCGAGGATCGGATGATCGAGCAGATGCTCGCCCACGGGGCGATCGGCCACTATCCTCATGCCCAGCGGCTCGAGCACCTTGCGCGGCCCGATGCCCGATCGCTGCAGCAGGGCAGGGGAATGGATGGCGCCGGCGGAGACGATCACCTCGCGCCGTGCGCGCACCGTCCGAAGCGCGCCGCCGAGCCGGGCGCGCACGCCGTTCACGTGGCTGCGATTGCCTTCGAGCTGCAGGCAGTCGACGAGGGCGTTGCCGACGATCGTGAGGTTGGTCCGCTCGCGCACGGGCTCGAGATAGCCGTCGTTGGTCGAAATGCGCAGGCCATGGCGGCTGTTGATGGCATAGGGTGAGACGCCTGTTCCCTCCGGCGCGTTGTGATCCTCGCACCAGCCGTAGCCGAGGCCGAGCGCCGCCTTCATCAGCGCCCGGTCGACATGGCCCCACGCCTCCACCGGGGCGCGGTAAACAGGGATCGGTCCCTCCTTGCCGTGGTAGGGCGCGTCACCGAAATCGACGTCGCTTTCGAGCCTGCAGAAATAAGGAAGGACATCGGCCCATCCCCAGCCGGCGCAGCCCGCCGCGCCCCAGTCCTCGAAATCCTCGGGCAGGCCGCGGATCGCGATCTGGCCGTTGATCGTGGAGCTGCCGCCGATCGCGCGTCCGCGCCACAGAAGCTTCGGCGCCTGCCGTTCCGTGCGGCGGGCGAGCAGCTTCGGCCAGCGGTAGTCGTCGTCGGCGATGGCGCGCAGCGGATTGGGGATGCGGATGTGCTGCGGGGTCTCGCCGGTGCGGAAGTCGCGGCCGGCCTCGAGCAGCAGCACATGGATCCCCGGGTTTTCGGTCAGCCGCGCTGCCAGCACCGCGCCGGCCGAGCCGCCGCCGACGATGATGAAATCGTATTCATCCTGCATGCCGCCGCCTCTGCCGCAGGATTTCCCAGACACCGATCAGGCCGCTCGGCCACAACAGCAGGATACCGGCCAGGACGGCGCCCAGCACGATCTTGTCGCCATCGCCGCCGATCGAGAAGAAAGTCTGCTGCACGATGATCAGCGCGGTGCCGATCAGCGGCCCGAGCAGCAGCCGGCGGCCGACGATCACGATCGCCGTCAGCATGAGCACCAGGAAATAGCTCTCGAACATATCGGGGCCGACATAGGCGCGCTGATAGGCGTAGAGCCATCCCGCCAGCGCCGAGATCGGGGCGGAAGCGATGAACACCAGGATGCGCACGGTCCGCGCGTCGATGCCGAGCGCCATCGCGAGGTCGGGATTCATCTGCACCATCAGCGCGCTGGTGCCCAGACGCGAGCGGCGGAAGCGATGAATGAAGAGGAGTGTCGTCATCAGGAGCGCCCACGCCACCGACCACAGGCCGGCATTGTCGGACCCCTTTATGCCGTAGCCGAACAGGGTGAGCTCGAGCGGCGGCACGCCCACGATACCGTCGGATCCGCCCAGAAAGGACCAGTTGAAGGCGATCTCCATGGCCACGACGGCGGCGGCGTAGGTGACGAGCGAAAAGACGAACTCGCGCGTCCTGAGCGTCGCGAAGCCCAGCACCGCCGCGAGAGCCATGGACAACACGATCGCGGCGCCGGCCGTCGCCCAGCCGTCCCAGCCGGCATTGACGGCCAGCAGGGCGGCGGCATAGCCGCCCGCTGCCCAGAAGATCGTGTGGCCGAGGCTCACCTCGCCCAGATAGGAGAGGATGAGATCGGCGCCATAGGCCATAACCGCCAGGATCGCGATCGTGGTGCAGGCGGCATAGACCACGGGCGCGCCGCCCGCGACGGTGGGCGCGAAATAGGCGAGCGCCGCGAGAACCAGCGCCGCCGGGGTCGCAAGCCGCGCCGTCATCGGGCCCCCAGTCCGCGCGGCCGCATCACCAGCACCGCCAGCAGCACGAGGAAAGCCGCCGCCGTCGTGTAGGCCGGGGACACGAGGGCGCCAAAAAGGGCGGTGAACATGCCGAGCCCGAGGCCTGCCAGCAGGCTGCCGCCGATGCTGCCGATGCCGCCCAGCACCACGACCACGAAGGTCAGGATGACCTCGTCGAAGCCCATGCTGGTGAGAATCGGGCTGCGCGGCGCCACCAGGCCGGCACCCAGTGCCACGGCCGCGCATTCGAAGACGAACACGCCGATATAGACCAGCGTGGCATTGATGCCGAATAGCTGTGCGAGCTTGGGGTCCTCGGCGACGGAGCGCACCAGGGCGCCGGTACGCGTGCGGTTCAGCACCAGCCAGAGCACGGCGAACAGCAATAGCGTGCCGACGATGATCGCCACGTCCTGCCAGGTGAACCAGAGCGTGCCGAAGCGGAGGTTTGCCGCTTCGAGCGGACTCTTGAGGACTTGCGGATCGGCGCCGAACAGGCGCGGGGCGAGGCCCTGGATTATGTAACCGAAGCCCAGCGTCACGATCATGAGGCTGGTCAGGTTCTGCTGCATCACCAGGCGCAGCATCATGCCCTGCAGGACGATCCCCAGCAGGCCGAGCACCAGCACCGCGAGCGGCACGGCGACGAAGTAGGAGACTCCGAGCTTCTGAATCGCCAGCCAGGCGAGGAAGGCCCCCAGCATGTAGAGCTGGCCGTGGGCGAAGTTGACCAGCCGTGCCGCGCCCAGCAGCACCGTCCAGCCGATGGCGATCAGGGCGTAGCCCGAGCCCAGCACCAGACCGTTCAGGATCTGTTGCGCGAGGTTCATGTCTTCAGGCTTCCGAGATAGGCGTCGAGGATGCGCGGATCGTCCTTCATCGCGGCGGGCGCTCCCTTGGCAACGAGCCTGCCGCGCTCCAGGAGGTAAAGCTCGTCGACCAGCTCCAGCGTGGCGCGGACGTTCTGCTCGACCAGCAGAAGGGACAGGCCGCGGTCGACCAGCGTCCGCATGGTGGCCAGGAGCTCATAGACGAGTCGTGGCGCCAGCCCGGCCGACGGCTCGTCGAGCAGCAGGACCCGCGGCGCGGCGCGCAGCGCGCGACTCACCGCCACCATCTGCCGTTCGCCGCCCGACAGCATTCCGCCCTTGTGCTCGCGGCGCTCGGCGAGGCGCGGGAAGAGCCCGCAAATCTCTTCCATCGAGAAAAGATGCCGTCCGGTCACGTCGGCCGGCGGACGCACCAGGGCAAGGTTCTCGGCCACGGTGAGGTCGGCGAAGATGCCCTTGCCTTCGGGCACGAGCACGAGGCCGCGCGCGGCGCGCCGGTGCGGCGGCAGGCCGTCCATCGGCTCGCCGGCCAGCCGGACCGTGCCGCGCACCGCCGGACGGCCGCGGGACCAGCCGGCCAGCGCATTGACGAGCGTGCTCTTGCCCGCGCCGTTGGCGCCGATGACGCCGATCATGCGGCCCGCCGGCACGACGACATCGACGCCGTCCACGGCCAGGTTGCCACCGTAGCGAACCGAGATCGCGGAGGCGTCGAGCGCGTCCGTCATGCCGCCCGCCCCAGATAGGCTTCGAGCACGGCTTCGTTGCGCTGGATATCGGCCGGCGTCCCCTCGGCGAGCTTGCGGCCCTGCTCGATCACGACGATGCGGTCGGCGACCGCCATGATGAGGTCCATGTGATGCTCGATGACCACGACCGCCACTCGACGGCGGCGCAGCTCGACCAGCAGGTCCGCCAGCCGCTGCATGTCGGGGCCGCCCGTGCCGGCCGCCGGCTCGTCGATCAGCAGCGCCTGTGCGCCGGCGCCGTAGGCCAGCACGACCGACAGCAGCCGCTGCGTTCCATAGGCGATATCGGCCGGACGCTTGGCGTGATCCGCTGCCTCGATGCCGAACGACGTGAGAAGTTCCGCCGCCGCCCGCTCCGCCGCTTGCCGTGTCGCCGCCTCTCTCCAGGGCAGCAGGATCGAGCGCGACAGGGAAGTCGAGTGCTCGCGCAGGATGGCGGCCATGGCGTTCTCGAGAATCGAGAGCTCGCCGAAGAAGGCGTTCTGCTGGAAGGTGCGGCGCAGGCCGAGGCGGGCGAGTCGGAAGGTCGGCAGATCGGTGACGCGCTCGCCGGCCAGCCAGACGTCGCCCAGCCGCGGCACGGCATGGGTGACAGCGGCGAAGCAGGAGCTCTTTCCGGCGCCGTTCGGTCCGATGATGCCCAGGATCTCGCCGGCCGAGACCTGCCAGGACATGTCCTTCAGCGCGGTCAGGGCGCCATAACGGACGGTCAGTCCCTCGACACGCAGAAGCGGCGGTGCTGCCGGGCTCAAAGCTACTTCAGGACCTCGATCTTGGCCGTCTTGCCGTCGGTCACCTTGAAGACGGTGTATCGCTGCTTGGCCTGGCCGTCGGCCTCGAAGCTGAGGTCGCCCAGGATCGTGCCCTTGATCGTCTTGCCGCGGATCGCGCCCGCCACCGTCTTGCGGTCGAGGCTCTTGGTGGCATTGGCGGCGGAAGCCCAGACCTGCAGCGCCGTTGCACCCAGTGCCGCCCCTTTGTCCGGCGTCTCGTTGTGGTCCTTGCGATAGGCAGCAATGAACTCGAGGTTCGCCTTGATGGCATTGAACGGCGGAAGGTCGGGGAAATAGATGTCGGCCGACACCACGCCGGTCATGGCCTCGCCGGCGATCTTGAAGACCGTCGGCAGGATAGTGCCGACCGCCCCCACCAGCACACCCTCGATGCCGGCCTGGCGATACTGCTGGATCAGCGCCGGCATGCCTGACGATTCGGCCGCGTTGATCGCCACCACGGCGTCGGGCTTGGCCTGCTTCACGCTGGTCAGGCTCACGCGGAAGTCCGTCTGCTTGAAGGGAAACTTCTCGACGACGACGTTTTCCCAGGGCTTTCCGGTCGCCTTGAGTTCCGCCTCGATCACCTGCTGCGCGCCATTGCCGTAGGCGTCGTTCTCGGTCATGAAGCCGATGCGCTTGGCGGACAGCTTGTTGGCGAGGATATCGGCGATCACCGCGCCGTCCTGTCCGTTGGGGCTGTTGATGCGGATCGCGTAGGGATTGGCCTTTCCAGACAGGATCTGGTCCGCCTTCGACACTGCGGTGATATCGAGGATGTCGGCACGGGCGAGCACCGGCTGCATGGCGAGCGTCACCGGGCTGTTCCAGCCCTCGATCACGACCGCAACCTTCTCCGCCGCCAGCTCGTTGGCGCGCGTGACGCCGACGGCGGGCGTGCTTTCGTCGTCCTTGGCCACCACCGCGAGCTTGCGGCCCATGACACCGCCTGCGGCATTGACCATGTCGGCCGCGACCGTCACGGCGTGCAGCACCGCCTGGCCGTTGGGGCCGGCGGCGCCCGATAGGGGTACGATCACGCCGACCTTGATCGGCTCGCCCTGGGCAAGAGCCGGAAAGGCAAGACCGGCCGCCCCGGCACTGGCGGCGATCGCGAACTGACGACGACCAAGCTTAAGCGAACCCATGATCCACACCCATCAATGGACGTTCATTCAGAATGTTCTTGCCGCCAGGCGCAGCGCAGAGTCAATGCGACCAGGGGGCCGTAATTCGACGGTCGGAAGTGGTGCTGTCGGCATCGCTGGATCATCGCCGGCCGCCGACCTCGTCGATGTGGCGCAGGAGGTCGGCGGGATCGTCGTAGACCCGGAACGCGCCGGCTTGGCGCAGCTCGTCCGACCCATAACCGCCGCTCAGCAGGCCGACACCCAGCGCACGACAGCGCGTGGCGGCCAGCATGTCCCAGATGCTGTCGCCGACCACGATGGCGGTATCGGTGGAAATGCCCAGCCGCTGCGCAGCCGCGAGGAACAGATCCGGATCGGGCTTGGCATACTTTACCTGGTCGCGCGTGACGACCGGCGTCCTGTGGGCGTCGACGCCGAGCGCGGCGAGATTGACGGCGGCCGTCTCCATGCGGCCGCTGGTGGCGATGGCCCAAGGTATTCCGCCATCGGTCAGCCACGAGAGCAGCTCGCGCGCGCCCGGTAGCGGACGGATCGTCGCCGCGAATTTGCGATAGCCGTCGGCATGGCGTTCCCGCAGTCGATCGACCAGGCCGGCGCTGATTTCGAGGCCGGTCTCGCGCAGGAGCTGGTTGGTGAACAGGCCGCCGCTCATGCCGATCTTGCGGTGGATGCGCCAGACGGACAGATCGATCCCCTCGGCATCCAGCGCTTCCTTCCAGGCGAGGACATGCTGGTAGACGGAATCGACGAGCGTGCCGTCGAGATCGAACAGAAAAGCCGGCTCGAGTCGCATCTGTTCCTCCTGTGCCGCATCGCTGGGTTGAAGCCGCGCCCAATCTGCATGGATCGTGGTCCATGGACCGGATGGTAAGAAGGTTCATGGAAGCTTCCGACGGTTTGCCAACGCCGCAACGCTACTGGGCGATGCTGACGGTGGCACTCGCCCTCATCATGGCGGTGCTTGATGGTGCGATCGCGAACGTTGCCTTGCCGACCATTGCAGCGGACGTGCACGCAAGCCCCGCCAGCTCGATCTGGGTGGTCAACGCCTACCAGCTCATCATCACCATTTCGCTGCTGCCCTGCGCCTCGCTCGGCGAGCACTACGGCTATCGCCGCATCTACAAGATCGGTCTGGCGATATTCACCTTGGGCTCGCTCGCCTGCGCGTTGTCGAATTCTCTCGGCACGCTCACCGCGGCGCGCGTGGTGCAGGGCATCGGCGCCGCGGGCATCATGAGCGTGAACGGCGCGCTCGTGCGCTACATCTATCCGCGCAACCAGCTTGGCCGCGGCATCGGCATCAACGCGCTGCTGGTCGGTGTCTCTTCGGCTGTCGGCCCGACGGTCGCGGCGGGCATCCTCTCCGTCGCTTCCTGGCCCTGGCTCTTCGCGGTGAACGTCCCGATCGGCCTGGTGGCGCTCGCGATCGCCACGCGTTCCCTGCCCGTCAATCCCCGCACGGGCCAGCGTTTCGACTTCCTCAGCGCGGTGCTGAATGCACTCACCTTCGGGCTTCTCATCACAGGTATCGACGGCCTGGGCCAGGGGGAAAGCCGAATCCTCGAAGTCACCGAGCTCGCTGTCGCGCTGGTCGCCGGCATATGGCTGGTGCGCCGGCAGCTCGCGCTCAAGTCGCCCCTGCTGCCGATCGATCTTTTGCGAATTCCCATCTTCCGCTTGTCGATCCTGACCTCCGTCTGCTCCTTCGGCGCCCAGATGCTCGCCTATGTCTCACTGCCCTTCTACTTCCAGGGTATGCTTGGCCTGAGCGAGGTGACGACCGGCCTCCTGATGACACCGTGGCCGCTGACGACCGCGATCGTCGCGCCGGCGGCGGGATGGCTTTCCGACCGTTATCCGTCCGGGCTGCTGGGCGGCATCGGCCTCTTCACCATGGCGGCGGGGCTGGCCCTGCTCGCGATGCTGCCGGCGCATCCGTCCGGTCTCGACATCGTCTGGCGCATGGCGATTTGCGGCCTGGGCTTCGGCCTCTTCCAGTCGCCCAACAATCGCACCATGCTTTCGTCGGCGCCGCGGGAGCGCTCGGGCGGAGCGAGCGGCATGCTGGCGACGGCGCGGCTGCTGGGCCAGACCACCGGCGCGGCCATGGTGTCCCTGCTTTTCGGCATTTATCACATGCAGGCGGTCGATGTTGCGATCGTGGCCGGGGCAGGGGTGGCCGGCGTGGCGGCGCTCGTGAGCTTCCTGCGCGTTCGCCACCAGACCTGAGACCTCAGAGGAGGGCAACCGCCAGCGACAGCAGAAGGGCGGGCGGCATCACCAGGAAGCCGATCTTCAGGAAGGCGGCCGCGCCGATGCGCAAGCCTTCGCGGCGCAGAGCGGCCAGCCAGAGGATCGTGGCGAGCGATCCGGTGACAGAAAGATTCGGCCCGAGATCGACGCCGATCAGCGCGGCGCGCGTCAGTTGGTCCGGAACCGCCGAGGTCTGCAGCGCACTGCTGGCGATCAGGCCGGCCGGCAGGTTGTTGATCAGGTTGCTGCCGAAGGCGACGGCCAAACCAACGGCCCAGCTTGCCTGAGACACCGACTGCTCGGCTGCGCGATGAATGGCCTCGCCGAGGAGCCGGATGAGGCCGGTCTTGTCGAGCGCCTCGACCAGCACGAACAGGCCGGCGACCAGCGGCAGCACGCTCCAGGAGATATCCTTGATCGTATCCCATGGCCCCTTGCGTTCGACGACCAGCACGATCAACGTCGTGAGTATGCCGGCAATCGCGGTTGGCAAACCGAGCTGGATGTCCAGGGCGGACGATACGATCAAGGCGGCCGCTGTCGTCGCGATGCCGGCGGCCGCCACCTTGCCGCTATGGGACAGGCGAGGCACGGCAATGTCGGTCGCGATCGGCCGGTGGAGCGCCTTGCGCTGCGTCCAGCGCAGGATGACGTACGTCACCATGATCGACACGACGGAGGCAGGCAGGTATCGCGGCAGCCATTCGAGCAGCGGCGGCATCTGGCTGCCGTAGAGGACGAGGTTGGCCGGATTGGAGATCGGCAGCACGAAGGAGGCCGCGTTGGCGATGAAAGCGCAGATCAGGAGATAGGGCAGCGGCTGTTCCGCCTTCGCCGTTCGGGCGGCCGCGGCGACCGCCGGGGTCAGCACGACGGCGGTCGCGTCGTTCGACAGAAAGATCGTGACGATCGTGCCGACGACATAGACCAGCGTGAACATGCGGCCTGCGGAGCCGTTCGCCCGTCTCGTCGCGTGGGCGGCCGCCCAGTCGAACAGCCCTTCGGCCCGCGCGGTCTCGGCCAGCAGCATCATGCCGAACAGGAAGAGATAGACGTCGGTCCCCTTGCCGATGCCGACCAGGGCATCGCTGGAGGAGAGAAGGCCGGTGGCCACGAGGATCGCGGCGCCCAGGACGGCCCAGATCGCTTCCGGGGTGCCGAACGGCCGGACGACTACGCCCATGGCGGCAACGGCGGCGATCGCCCAGATCGTCGACTGGATCAGCATGCGGTGGAATTCACGACTTCTGGTCCTTGCCTACCATCGATGCCGATCGCAGGGAATCGGCGAAAGCCAGCCACAGGACGATCGAGACGAGCGCGAAGGCACCCAGGACGAGGAATGTCGCGCTGTAGCCGATGATCTGGGCAAGCCACCCGCCGAGCGCCGGGCTGAGCGCGCCGCCCAGGCCCTGGATGGTCATGACCGCGCCCTGGCCCAGATTGACGCGGCCGGTGCCGTGCAGCAGGCGGGCCACGAGAGCGGGGACGGCCGCCGTCTGCAGGCCCGAACCGATGCCGTCCAAAATCTGGACCGGATAGACGCCCCAATCGGCGACGAGATAGGCCGCGAGCACGGCCCGGATCGGCAACGTGGCGAACGAGATCAGGAGCACGAGCCAGAAGCCCCTCTTCTCCGCCATCTGCATGGCAACGAGCGATCCGAGGATCATGATGCCTTGGCCGACCACGATTGTCTTGGCGACGAAGCTCGCCGGCTCGCCTTGCCCGGCGGAAACAACCGCGAGCCCGTAGAGTGGCAGCATGCCGGCATTGCCGAGATTGAACAGCGCAAGGGCCGCCGCCAGGATGACGAGCGGGCGGCAGGTGTGAAGCACGCCGAGGCCGAGCAGGCCTTCATCGTCCGCGCCCTCCTCCTTGAGACCGCGGGCCGCGCGTCGATTGATGACGCCAGCCGGTATCATCGAGACCGAGACGATGGAGAGGACGGCGAACACGGCTGCGAGCCAGAACACGGCCGGCAGGCCGAAGCGCCAGCCGAGATATCCCGAAAGCGCCGCCCCCGCCATGTTGCCGGCATGGTTGAAGGCCTGGTTCTTGCCGTTCTGGCGATTGAAGCCGGCCTGGCGCACGATGCCGAGGGTGATGCCGTTGACGGCGGGCCCGATCGCGCCACCGGCGATCGCGGTCGCGATCTGGGAAATGGCGACGAGCCAGAAATTCTGCGTGAGCAGCACGATGCCGGAGGCCAGCACCGTGCAGATGCCGGTGACGATCACCAGGGCGCGTTTGTGGCGGGTCGAATCGACAAAAGCGCCGGCGGGCGCCGCGATCAACATGCCGGCGATCGAGCCCGCCGTCATCACAGTTCCGATCGGGCCGCTTTCCCAGTGATGGCCCAGCAGGAAAACGCCGAGGAAAGGCCCGATCCCGGCTTGCATGTCGGCCATGAAGAAGTTCAGGGCCTGCAGAGGCCATATCCCCGGCCTGCGCGGCGGAGAAGATGCGGCGGCAGCGGTCAACCTGCGTGTCCGGCGGATGAAGGGGCCGCCTGCTAACGGACGCCGTTCACGAAGGTTGCCTCGCGGGGCCCCGGTCGGGCTCTCAGTCATGGTGCGTCGAGCCCGTGCCTTTCAGCACCATTCCCTCGCGGGCGGAGTCGATTCGAGCCTGTCCGCAGAGCGGCATCATCGCCGGCCGCGAGCGGTATTTGCCGTCTTTGCCGGGCGCAATCGCGAGCTAGTATGGCGCCGCGATCACGCCCGGCATGACCACTTTCATCGTCCTGAAAATTCTTGGCAGCCTGATCCTGCCGCCGGCGTCGCTCGCCGTTGCGGCGATCCTGTGCCTTCTGCTGCTGCTCCTGCGCCGACGGCGGCTGGCCTTCACCTTCCTGGGACTCGCGGTGGCGGAGATAGCCATCCTGTCCTTTCCACCCGTGAGCGATGCCCTGATGGCGCATCTCGAGAACCAGGCGCGCGTCGCCGCGGCTTCGGCGCCGCGCTGCTGCTTCGACGCCATCGTCGTGCTGGGCGGCGGCATCATACCGGCCGTGCCACCGGCTCGGCCCTTTCCCGACCTGAACGACAACGCCGATCGCATGTGGCTCGCGGCGCGGCTCTTTCACCAGGGTATCGCGCCGCGCATCATCGTGAGCGGCGGCGGCTTCATGGCCCGCGAGGACGCGGCGGCGACGACCGAGGCCGCCGCCATGCGCCTCTTCCTGCTCGATCTCGGCGTGCCGTCCGAGGCGATCGTTTCGGAGGACCGGTCGATCAACACCATCGAGAACCTGCGGTACGTCCATCGCATGGTGGGCGAGCGGCGTGTAGCGCTCGTGACCTCGGCCTGGCACATGCCGCGGGCGCTGCTGATCGCCAAGCGGGAGAAGCTTGCGGTCTCGGCCTTTCCAACCGATTTCCGTGCGCTCCCGGAAACGCGGCCGTTCTGGGAGAACTGGATACCGTCTGCTGAATCTCTTTTGATTGGCTGTGTGGCGGTCCGGGAAATCCTGGCAATAAATCTCGACTGGCGTATCGGGTCGGAGGCGAAATGACCGGCGTCTGGAGGCTCAACCGTCGCGCGGCGCTGGTGCTCGGCCTTGCGGGACCGTTGCTCGTGCCGGTAATGCGGCGGCCGCGCGCGCAAACGCTCGATCGTCTGAGCTTCAACACGGACTGGCGCGCCCAGGCCGAGCATGGCGGCTACTATCAGGCAATTGCCGCCGGCATCTACCGCAAGCACGGCATTGAATGCGACCTGCGGCCGGGCGGGCCCAGCCTCAATATCAGCCAGCTCCTGCTGGCCGGCCGCGTCGACATGATCATGTCGAACAGCTACGAGGCCTTCACCTACCTCCGGGAAAAGGCGCCGTTCTTCACCATCGCGGCCATCTTCCAGAAGGATCCGCAGGTCCTGATCGCCCATCCCGGCTCGGGCGTCACGAGCTTCGACAAGCTGAAGGGTCATACGCTGCTGATCGGCAACGGCGGGCGCGTCACCTACTGGCCGTACCTGCGCAAGAAATATGGTCTCTCCGATAGCCAGCTCCGGCCCTACACCTTCAATTCGGCGCCGTTCCTCGCCGATCCCAATGCGGTGCAGCAGGGCTTCCTTTCCTCGGAGCCCTATTCGATCGCCAAGGCCCTGGGCAAGGCGCCCGAAGTGATGCTGATCGCCGACGCAGGCTTCGGCGCCTATCAGGAGACCATCGCGATCTCACGCAGGCTCGCGACCGGGAAGCGGGAGCTGATCCAGCGCTTCGTCGACGCGACGCTGGAAGGCTGGGCGCAGTACCTGAAGGGCGGCCCGGAGACCGAGGCGGCGAACGCGCTCATCAAGCGCGACAATCCGGATCAGACCGACGACCGCATCCGCTATGCCGTCAAGGTGATGACCGAGCGCGGCATCGTGCTGTCGGGCGACGCGCTCGCCTCCGGCATTGGCGCCATGAGCGACCGGCGCTGGCAGGAGTTCTATCGGCAGATGGTCGATGTCGACGTCTTTCCCAAGGGGCTCGACGTGCGGCAGGCCTATACGCTCGAGTTCGTGAACAAGGGAATCGGAAAACCATAGGAGCGGGACATGTACAAGGTAAGCGAAGAGCATCAGATGCTGCGCGATCTGGTGAAGAAGTTTGTGGCCAACGAGCTGATCCCGCTCGAGAAGAACGTCCTCGATCGCTTCGCGTCCGGACAGCCTGCCGCGCTGTCGGACGAGGAGAACGCCAAGCTTTTCAAGCAGTGCAAGGATCTCGGCCTGTGGGCGCTCGACGTGCCGGAGGAGGTGGGCGGCGCCAATCTGCCGAACGTCGCCCTGGTCGGGGTCAACGAGGAGCTGGGCTATACCTGTGTGCCCTTCACCTTCCCGCCGGACTCGCCCAACCTGCACATGCTGCTCGCCACGGCCAATCCCGAGCAGCGCAAGAAGTATCTCGAACCCTACGCCGCGGGCGAGACGGTCTCGGCCATCGCCATCTCCGAGCCCGGCGCGGGCGGCGATCCCGCCGGCATGAAGACCAAAGCCGTGAAGGCCGGTGACCACTGGGTGATCAACGGCCGCAAGATCTGGATCAGCCGCATCGCCCGTGCCGATTTCACGATCGTGATGGCCGTCACCGACTCCAATCTCGGCTCGCGCGGCGGCATCACCGCGTTCCTGGTCGACAAGGGCACGCCCGGACTCGTCGTGGCACGCGCGATTCCGATGCTCGCCGGCCAGCGCACCTACGAGGTGGTGTTCGAGGATTGCCGCGTGCACGAGAGCCAGGTGCTGGGCCGCGTCGGCGCGGGCTTCGCGCCGATGCAGCTTCGCCTCACCGTGCGGCGCCTGCAGATGGGCGCGTGGTGCATCGGCATGACACAGCGTGCGCTGGACATGCTCTGCGCCCACGCCAACCAGCGCGTGACCTTCGGTCAGAAGCTCGCCGACCGGCAGGCGATCCAGTGGTGGGCGGCCGACGCCGCCACCAAGCTGCATGCCTGCCGGCTGATGGTGATGGATGCCGCGGTGAAGCAGGACGAGGGCCGCGACGTGCGCATGGAAGCCTCGATGATCAAGGTCTTCGCCACCGAGATGGCGACCGAGGTGATCGACCATGCCCAGCAGGCGTTCGGCGCCATGGGGGTGACGCAGGAGCTGCCGCTGTCGCTGATGGCGCAGAAAGTGCGCACCATGCGCGTCTACGAGGGCCCGTCGGAAGTGCACCGCATGGTGATCGCGCGCCGGCTTCTGGGTGCGGCGCGCTGAAGGCGGCCTTGTTGACGGATCGCGGCGGGCCGCGGATGCTTTCTCCTGTGATCGATGGAGCTTGCCCATGACCTATACGCTCGACAATTTCATCAAGGACGCGCAGGCGGCACTCAGGGAGCACGCTGGACCCGCCGGTCGCGAGCACGTGCGGGTATTGCTGGAGAAACTGCTGGCCAACCAGCAGTTCGTCGACGAGGCGGTGGGACCTTCGGCGCCGATGGGCACGCGCAAGCTCTACGAGGACAAGGATCTCGGCTTCGTCGTGCTGGCACACTGCAACGCCAAACCGCACAAGAGCCCGCCGCACGACCACGGCAGCTCCTGGGCGGTCTACGGCCAGGCGGTCAAGCATACCGACATGAGCGAGTACCGGCGCCTCGATGCCGGGACCGGCGCAGGCGAGGCCAGGCTGGAGAAGGTCAGGAGCTACCGCCTCGAGCCCGGCCATGCCGGCATCTACGATGTGGGGGCGATCCACGCCATCGACTACCCCGAGGGCAGCCGGTTCGTGCGCGTGACCGGCCGCGACCTCGATTACGTTCAGCGGCTGAAGTTCGACATGGCCGCCGGCAAGGCGGTCACCATCGAAAGCGCGACGGCCGGCTCGGCGTAGGCTATTTCGCGAAGTCTTCGGCGGCGACGGCGAAGTTCAGGTTCTGCCCGACCTTGAGATAGAAGGTCGTGATGCCGAGCAGATGGCCTTCGCCGTCGAACAGGCCGCCGCCGGAGGAGCCCTGTGAGATCGCCGCCGTCGTCTGGACCAGCCGCCGGCCGTCGAGCGTGCGCTTGGAGGAGACGATCCCCTCTGCGACCGTGAGCTCCAGACCCTGGGGTGTGCCGATCGTCACCGCGCGTTCGCCGACCTTGATGTCGTCATAGGGCCGGACCGTCACCCATTTGGGCAGCGCCGTCTCGGCGCGCAGCACGCAGCGGTCGGCCTTTTCGTTGACCGAGATCACATCCGCCGACTGCTGCGTCTTGTCGTGGGCGATGGTGACGCGCGCCTTGTCCTTCACGACATGGCAGTTGGTGAGCAGGTCATGCTCGCTGATCGCCACCGCCGAGCCCAGCCGCTCGCCGGCGTCGACCTTGTAGACGGCGGCCGAGGCCTTGTCGAAGATCTGCTCGGTGTTGAGATCGCTGTCGCCGCGCGCTTCACGCTTGATCTCGGCGGTCTTTCCGGCGTCGTCGGTCGTTCCTGACGGCTTGGAGCCGGCCTTGGGACGACCCGAAGCCGAGACGGCGTAGAAGTCGGCCGCCGTCGGTGTCGGCGGCGCGATCCTGGGGTGCGCGAGGGCCGTGGGGTTGAAGTTGGGGCTGATGCGCAGGCTGTCGACCATGGCCGAGAACAGAAATTCCTGCCGGTCGGCCTGATCGCCGGGGATATCGATCTCGGCAACGACACCGCCCGATGTCCGGCAGAGGGCGTAGAGGTAGTCCATCTGGCCGCCGCCGGCGTTGGCAGCCATGACGAACCCGCCGCCATAGTAGGCCCGGTAGGAGGGGCGGGCGAAGCGCAGCAACCTCGTATAGGTCGCCACCATCCTGCTGCAGCTCAGATCGCCGTAGTGGACCCAGATCCGGTAGCCGACCTTGCCCTCGAAGTCGTACCGAAGCGAACCGTCGCTTGGCCGCGCCGCCACGAATTTCACGAGCTTGGTCGGAACACCGATCGAGAAGCCGATCGATTTGTCCTCGAGCGTTGTCCAGCCGACGGCATCGCGCTGCTTGTCTCCCTCGGCCAGGAGCTCGGACACCTGCTCGTCCGGCAGACTGTCGGCCGCGGGGTAGCCTTTCGACTTCTGCCAACCCTGGAACGCGTCGTGGAAGATGGTTGTCGCGTCACCCTTGGCCATGACGCTGTAATGGCCCGTCCAGATCAGCGCGCGGCGGAGGTCGTCGCCCTTGGCGGCCGGGAGTTCCTGAGCCGATGCGCCGGCAGCGGACAGCAGCGCGAGGCCGCTCGCGAGCGCACAGACAGCAGATCGGACGGAGGCGACGGTCAAAGGCACGGGAAACGCTTCTCCCCGTCGCATCATCGCCGCAGCCGGGGCTGCGGCCAACGGTCCTTCTGTATCAATCGCTTCGCGGCGAGGCTCCTAGCGTAGTCGGGCTGCGGCGGCGTCGTTCGCCCGGCGCCGGATCTCGAGCAGCCCGGAGAGCTGGTGGCGCATCCGGGCAACGCGCTCGGGGCCGGCCTTCTCGGGCGAGCCGCAATCGAAAGGGGGCTGCGGGTCGTACTCGAAGCCGAGCTGGATCGACTTGGCCACCTCCTCGCCCGCGAGCTCGGCCGCCACGGCGAGCCCGAAGTCGATCCCGGCCGTCACGCCGCCGCCCGAGATTCGATTGCGGTCTCGCACCACGCGCTCGGCAACGGGAATGGCGCCGAAATCCGCCAGCATGTCGCGCCAGGCCCAGTGGCAGGCCGATCTGTAGCCTTTGAGCAGGCCCGCGGCGCCCAGCACCAGCGATCCCGTGCAGACGGAGGTGACGTAGCGGGCACCGGCCGCCTGCTTGCGCAGGAAGTCGAGCGTCTCCCGATCGGTCATCAAGTCGATCTGGCCGGTGCCGCCCGGCACGCAGACGAGGTCGAGCTGCGGGCAGTCGGCGAAGGTGGCGTTGGGCACGATCGAAAAGCCAGCGTCGGTCGGCACGGGCTCGCGGGTCTTCCAGATCATGTGGATCCGGGCGTCCGGTACGCGGGCCAGCATTTGTGCCGGGCCGGTGGCGTCGAGCTGCGTCACCTTGGGGAAGATCAGGATGCCGATATGGAGCGGGACGGTCATGGGTGTCTCTCTTGAGTGTGTCGAGCCTGGTGCCGGCGCGAGATTCTTGGCTGCGCTCAGGATGACAAGAAGTAGCGGTGGCAGAAATGACAAATATCATCTACTTTCTGCCAATGCAGCATACGCATCGTCTCTTTCTCCTGGCCTATGACGGGTGCCAGCTTCTCGACGTCACCGGTCCCGCCGCGGTATTCGGCGCGGCCAACGAGGCGGTGGGCCGTCGGGCGTACGATCTGCGGATCCTGTCGCCCGACGGCGGCATGGTGGCGACCAACAGTGGAGTCGCGATCCAGACACGCCGATTCGGTGGCCGGGCCGACACCCTTCTGGTGGCCGGCGGATCGCGCGGCTTGCCGGCAGTGACGGCGCGCACCGACGTGCGGCGCTGGCTGCAGAGGATGGCACCGTTTGCCGCGCGTTACGGCTCGGTCTGCACCGGTGCTTTCGTGCTCGCCGCTGCGGGCCTGCTCGACGGCAAGCGCGTGGCCACGCACTGGGCGAGTTGCGAGAAGCTTGCGCGGCGCTATCCCGCGCTCTCGGTCGATGCCGACGCACTCTACGTCGTCGACGGCAAGGTCTGGACCTCGGCGGGCGTCACCACCGGCATCGACATGGCGCTGGCCTTGGTCGAGGCTGATCTCGGCGCCAGCGTCGCCAACCTGATTGCGCGCCATTTCGTGCTTTACGCCCGCCGTCCGGGCTATCAGTCGCAGTTCAGCCCGCTCCTGCAGGTCCAGACGAAGGCCGAGGCGCCGTTTGCCGCCCTTATCGAGTGGATGCAGTCCCACCTCGACGCGGCGCTCGACGTGCCGGCGCTCGCCCGTCGCGCCGGACTCAGCGAACGAAGTTTCTATCGCAAGTTCACCGGGGCCACCGGCAAGACTCCGGCACAGTTCGTCGAGCGCTTGCGGCTCGAGGCGGCGCGTACTTTGATGACCAGGGATTTGCCGCTGAAGGTGATCGCGGGCCGTGTCGGATTGGGCTCGCCGGCGCGGCTGGGGGCGGCGTTCGAGCGTGGCTTCGGCATGACGCCCTCGCTCTTCCGCGAGATGCACCGGCCCGGCTGATCACATGCCGCCGCCACCGCCGCCACCACCCATGGTCTCCGCCCAAATCGTGTGCCGGCGTTGCATCTCGTCGATGGCGGCCTGCTTGCCCGGGTCGGTGCTGCAGGCGCAAAGGTCCAGGATCAGGATCGCGATCATGATCAGCGGCAGAAGAGGCATGGGCACCTCCTGACGCGATCAGGATAGGTTCGCCTCGCTCGCCATGGGGAATCACGAACTGGCTAGGAAGCCGTGATCTCAGCCCGCCGACTGAACCGCGGCGTTGTGGTTGCGGATCATTCGTTCGAGCGAGTTGTCGCCATCGGAGGCCGTGACGCAGCCGCCGAGAAGGGCCGCCAGGAGCAAGGCAAGAGCTGTCCGCATCATGTCGCTACCTCTGCAATCGCATGCGCGTGCTGCCGATCAGGAGCGCGGTGCCAGCGAAACCCGCACCCAGCCAGAGGGCGGCGTGAGCGGCGGCGTTCGCCTCCTCTCCGCCTGCCGAGAAATCGAACAGACCGAAGGTCAGCGCCACCAGCGCCGCGCCCATGGTCTGGCCGAGCGTGCGTGACGTGGCGATGATGCCGCCCGCGCTGCCGCTGCGGTCGCGCGGCACCGCACTGATCATCAAGCGGTTGTTGGGCGAGGCGAAGATGCCGAAGCCCGCGCCGCACAGCATCAGCCGCCACATGATGTCGGCGGTCGAAGGATGCTCCGGCAGGAGCGCGGTCAGAACGAGGCCGGTCGTCATGCTGCCCAGCCCGATCACCCCCAGGATGCCGGCATGATAGCGGTCGGCGAGCCGCCCGGCGAAGGGCGCGACAAGGGCGAGCGCCGCCGGCCAGGCCGTGAGCAGGATGCCGGTGTCGGTGGCGCTGCGGTCCAGCACGGTATGGAAGAAGAACGGCAGGCTGACATAGGCCAGGCCCTGCGCCACGAAAGTGCAGCTCGAAGTGGTGATCGAGAGTGAGAAGATCGGCCGCCTGAAGATGTCGATCGGCATCATCGGATGGGCAAGCCGCATCTGCCGCCAGATGAAAAGCGTGCCCAGCGCCGCCGCGCCACCCATCTCGGCTAGGATCGCCATCCAAGTGTGGCCGTGCGCCATGCCGTCGATGCCGAAGATCAACAAGCCGAAGGTGGTGCCGGACAGGATCGCCGACAGGATGTCGAACGGACGCTGCACATGGACCGTGCGCGGCAGATAGCGCTCGCCGAGAAGGAACGAGGCGAGGCCGAGCGGGATGTAGACCGCGAACAGGGTCGGCCAGGACGAGACGGTGAGGAGCGCGGCACCGATACTGGGACCGGCCGCAAGCGACGTGGCGACAACCGTGGTATTGAAGCCGAGCCCGCGTCCCAGCATGCTGCGCGGGTAGATGGCGCGTACCAGCGCCGGCTGAATCGCCATCAGGCCCGCCGAGCCGAGTCCCTGGAAGGTGCGCGCGGCCAGCAGCCAGGCGAACGACGGCGCGAGCACGCAGCCCACCGAGGCGATGCAGAACAGAAGCAGGCCGGCGCGATAGACGTGGCGATAGCCCACGATGTCGCCCAGCGCCGCCAGCGGCAGAAGGCACACCATCTGCGCGATCTGGCTCGCGTTGACGATCCAGATCGAGGTCTCGGCCGAGATGCCCAGGTCCTGCGCGATATAGGGCAGGGCAAGGTTGGTCATCGAGTTGCTGAGCACCGCCATCGACAGGCCGATCGTGATGGTGGCCACGGCAAGGATGCGCGGCGCCCCGGGCGGAAGGCCGTCCGGAGCGGCAGTCGGCTTGACGGGCTGGGCGACGGACGTCGAGTAGGGCATCGCCTATTGCATCACCGTCGGTGCATCGCCGCCGATCGTCGTGCGCTGCATCAGGCGCTTGTGCTTCACCGCATCGTAGTACGTCGCGCGATGCAGGACGGCACGATTGTCCCAGACGATCACGTCGCCTTCGCGCCACGCATGCGACAGCCGGAATTCGGGCTGGTCGGCGCGCGCCGTCAGCTCGGCCAGCAGCGCCTCGCCGGTCGGGCGCGGCCAGCCGACGATGAAGCCGGCATGTGCGCCGATATAGAGCGCGCGCCGGCCGTTGATCGGATTGTCCTGGAACAGCCGCTGCTTCACCGGCGGCAGCTCGGCCAGCGCCTTCGCGCTCAGGATTCCCTTCTGGACGCGGTTGCGCGAATATTCGAGCGCATGCTCGGCAACGAGCGGCCCGATCGTCGCCTGCAGCGCCGGCGGCAGCGCGTTCCAGGCCGCGCGCATGCAGAGGAACTCGGTGTTGCCGCCTTCCGGCGGGCAGATGCGCGCGGTCAGGACGGAGCAGAGCGAGGGGATGCGCTTGAACGAGGAGTCCGAGTGCCAGAAGCAGTTGGCCTTCTGGTAGATCATGCGCATGTCGTCGGGCGGGATCGGCTCGCCCGTCCGGATGTCGCGATTCGACTGACGGGCGAACTTGGTGCCGGCCGCGGGATTGGCGCTGCCGGTGGTCTCGAGCGGGCCGAAATATTCGCTGAAGCGGATCTGCTTCTCGTCATCCATCGGCTGATCACGAAAGAGGAGCACCGAGTGCTCCTCGAACGCCGCCCGGATCGGGCCGAACTCGCGCACGCTGAGCGGCCTGGTGATGTCGATGCCCGAGATTTCCGCGCCGAAGAGCGGATGCAGCTTCCTGACGGTGATGGACCCGGTATTGCGCATCAATCCACGATCGCCTGATAGGCGAGCACGCGCAGCTCGCGGCGGATCGGATAGGTCGAGGAGGGCATGAGCTGGGTCAGGAGCACCACCGCCATGTCCTCCATGGGGTCGCACCAGAAGGCGGTGGAGGCCGCGCCGCCCCAGGCATATTCGCCGGGCGTGCCCACGATATGCGCCTTGGCCGGATCGATCATGACCGAGAAGCCCAGCCCGAAGCCGATGCCGTAGTATGTCGATTCGGAGAAACGCGGCGTGCCCATGTCGGCCATGTCGCCGTTGAGATGGTTCATGGTCATGAGCTCGACCGTCTTGCGGCCGAGCAGCCGCACGCCGTCGAGCTCGCCCTTGTTCAGCATGAACTTGCAGAAGCGCAGATAGTCGGCGGCCGTCGAGACGAGGCCGCCGCCGCCCGAGTTCACCTTGCGCGGCTTGAGGTAGCGGCTCTTGGCCGGATCGTCGAGCAGGGAGAGCTTGCCCTCCGGCGTGGCACTGTAGTTCGCGGCGAAGCGTCCATGCTTCTCCTTCGGCACGTGGAAGTCCGTGTCGACCATACCGAGCGGCCTGATGACCTTCTCGACCAGATACTTCTCGAACGGCTCGCCGGCGATCACCTCGACCAGGCGGCCCAGCACGTCGGTCGAGACGCTGTAGTTCCAGGCCTTGCCGGGTTGGGCGATCAGGGGAAAGGTCGCGAGCTTGTCGACGACCTCGGCGAGGCTCGTCTCCGCCGTCTGGAAATCGACGCCATCCTTGGCGCGATAGAGCGCATCGACCGGATTGCTTTCCATGAAGCCGTAGGTGAGGCCGGAGGTGTGGGTCAGGAGATCGCGGAAAGTGATCTCGCGTTCGGCCGGCACAGATTCGATCTTGCCTCGGCTGCCCCCGGCGAAGACGCGCATGCTCTTGAACGCCGGCAGGAAGCGCGAGATCGGGTCGTCGAGCTGGAAGCGGCCCTCCTCGTAGAGCATCATGATCGCCGTCGAGGTGAGCGGCTTGGTCATGGAGTAGATGCGGAAGATCGTATCCGGCCGCACCGCCTTGTTGCGCTCGACGTCGGCCTTGCCGTAGGCCTCGGCAAAGGCGAGTTCGCCCTTGCGCATCACGCAGGTCACCATGCCGGGCAGCCGCCCGCTGTCGACCCAGTCCTTCATCCACTGGCTCACGCGCGCGAGCCGCGCTGCGGAAAGGCCAACCTGTTCAGGCGAAACGAGCGGCAGGGTGTCCATGGCGATCCTCCTCTTTGACCCGCTAGACTAGCGCAGGACGGGGATTTCCAGACACGCAAAAGACAGGAGGGTGCAATGGCGAGATTGTGCGAAGGCCGCGTGGCGATCGTGACGGGCGGGGCCCGCGGGGTGGGCCGCGAGCATTGCCTGATGCTGGCCGAGCACGGCGCCAAGGTGGTGGTGAACGACCTGGGCGGCGATCGCGCCGGCAAGGGCCACGATGTCGGCCCCGCTCAACAGGTCGTGAACGAGATCAAGGCCAAGGGCGGCGAGGCGGTCGCCAACGGCGACGACGTCTCCGACTGGAATGGCGCCAAGCGCATGGTCGACCAGGCGATCCAGACCTTTGGCAAGCTCGACGCACTGGTGCTGAATGCGGGCATCCTGCGCGACCGCATGCTAGTCAACATGAGCGAGGACGAATGGGATGCCGTGATCAAGGTGCACCTCAAGGGCACCTTCGCGCCGGCCCGGCATGCGGCCGCCTACTGGCGCGATCTCGCCAAGCAGAAGGGCGGCCCGGTCGATGCACGCATCGTCACGACGACATCGGTGTCGGGCATCTACGGCAACATCGGCCAGACCAACTACGGCGCGGCCAAGGCCGGCATCGCCTCCTTCACGATCATCGCGGCGCGTGAGCTCGGGCGCTACGGCGTCACCGTGAACTCGATCTCGCCCTCGGCCTTCACGCGCATGACCGAGGACCTGCGGCAGTATTCCGAGGAGGACAAGAAGCGCCGCGATCCCAGGTGGATTGCGCCGGTCGCGACATGGCTGGTGAGCGAGCAGAGCCGCGAGGTCACCGGCCGCGTCTTCCAGGCCGGCAACGGCCAGTTCGCCGTGGCCGAAGGCTGGCACAAGGGGCCGATGGCCGAGCAGGTGATCGACCCCTATCAGGCTGGCAAGATCCTCACCGAACTCGCCAGGAAGGCGCGCAAGAACGCCGGCATGGACGGAATGGATCTCGACTGATCCGAACAATATGTTCGCGCGCTGCTGGTCGGCCCGCACTCTCGCGCCCGGCGAGGGCCTGTCGTCGGGCGCGTCAACCTCGGACGCAGTTCGGCGTCAGGCCGTGACGCCGCGTTCAGTCGACGTGACGGCGGTCCAGAGGGCCAGGACGCCGATCACGATGCCGAGCACGATCTGGTTCCAGAGTGCGTTGGACAACATCGCGTAGCCCAGCAGGAACGGAGAGACGATCAGCCAGATGCCGAGCGCGACGTTGACCCATTCTTCCCATTTGTGGAACGCCACCAGCGCGGCGATCGCCGCTACGGCGACGATGATGCCGACGATGTGGGCGTTCCAGGCCGCCGTCGGCTCGCCGATATAGGCCAGCACCCACGGCGAGATCAGCATCCAGAGGCCCAGGATCAGATTGGCGACGTCCCGCCATTGATGGGACATCCTGTCGGTGGACGTACTCATTGCAACCTCCTGCCGCGGTCCTTACCTGACCCGCTCCGAACCTGCGGCCGGACCGCTGCTGCGCCGCAAGCTCGGGCAGACGGAACGACGCGACGGACCGGCGGATCCGTGATTTGGCTCGATCAAGAGGTCGGCGCCGGTGGCCGCCGACTCCGGAAAGTGGATACTGAAACGCGGAGGGTCCGGCAGCGGCGTCGACCACTGCAGCCAACGTCCGCATGGACAGGCCGCTCAGGTCGTCGAGAGGCGTCCTCTGCGAGAGAAATTATAGGCATTCTGCGGCTTTTCAATGGCGGTCACCGCCCCATTCGCTAGAGGCGTGCCAGCGCCTCCACGACCTTCGGCTGCGGCCAGGCCCAGCTGGTGACGCTTTCGTAGGCGCGCATGGCCCGCAGCACCAGATGGTCGGTGCGAGGGGCGCCGACGATCTGAAGGCCGACCGGCAGGCCGGTTGCAGTGAGACCGGCCGGCATCGAGGCGGCCGGCTGGCCTGTCAGATTGAAGGGCAAGGTGTAGGGCGCGCCTTTCGTCCAGCGGGGGAAGCTCTCCGAGTTGTAGAGCGTTTCCACCGTCGGGGCGGCGGTCGGCGTGACGGGCGCCAGCAGCAGATCGTATTTCCGATGCCACAGCGCCAGGTCGCGGGCGAGCCTGGACCTCGCCTCGTACGATCTGGCGTAGTCGGCGAGCGTGATGGCCAGGCCCCTCTCGGCGGCCGCCCGGAAGCCCGGGTCGAGCTTGTCGTGGAGCTGGCTCGGGATCTGGCGCAGCCGGGTGGCGAAGCTGCCGATCCAGAGCGGCTCGAACGACTGCTGCAGGGGCTCGATCAGGGGCCCCACCTCCTCGATATGCGCGCCGAGCTCTTGGAAGCGTCGGGCAGCCGCCGCTACGAGGTCGCGGACTTCCGGATCGGCTTTCACGTGGCCGAGATCGAGACTGAGCCCGATCTTCCAGCCGCGCACGCCGCCGTCGAGCCCGATCATATAGTCGCGCGCTTCCGGCGGCAGGGAGCGCCAGTCGCGAGGATCGGGGCCGGCCGTCGCATTCAAGGCCAGGGCGGTATCGAGGACGCTGCGCGCCAGGACGCCCTGGCTCACGACGTCGGCGAATGGCGCATCGGCCGGATATTGGGCGAGGCGGCCGAACGACGGCTTGAGGCCGACCAGGCCGGTATGGGCCGAAGGGATGCGGATCGAGCCGCCGCCGTCGTTGCCATGGTTGAACGGTCCCACGCCCGCGGCCGTCATCGCCGCCGCCCCGCCCGACGAGCCGCCGGGCGAATGTGCGAGGTTCCAAGGGTTTCGGGTCACGCCTTGAAGCGGCGAATCGGTGAGCGCCTTCCAGCCGAACTCGGGTGTCGTGGTCTTGCCCAGGATCGGCATGCCGGCCGCCCGCAGACGGCCGACGACCGGCGCATCCTCGACCGCGGGCGTCTCGTCCGTCGCGCGAGAGCCGTAGCGTGTCGGCCAACCTTTGACCGTCGTCGTGTCCTTGATCGAGGTGGGCACGCCATCCAGCGGCGAGAGGGGCTTGCCCTTGGCCCAGCGCGCCTCGGAAGCCCGGGCCGTCTCGAGTGCGCCCTCGTGGTCGATCAGAACGAGGAAATTGAGATGCGGCTGCAATCGGTCGGCGCGCGCCAGCATCTGCTTCGTGACCTCGACTGGAGAGAGGTCTTTCCTGGCGTAGCGCCGGCCCAGGTCTGTGGCGGAACACCAGACAAATTCATCGGACATGGCTGTTCGTGATCCCGCAATGCAGCAAGGTCTATAGTTTGGGTTGGGCCTTGCGGTGCGTCGAGCGTTCAGTGAAGGCGCGCCGGAGCGGTGTTCGGCTGTCGAAAATCGTCCGGCGTTCGCCTGTTCCGGACGGCATCCGCCGCTTAAGCTCGCCGCCGAGCGAGGAGGGGACGAGCATGGTCGAGCTGAAGCTGGGGAGCGCCACGGTCACGCGTATCGAGGAAAGCTACGAGCCCAACTTCGAGGCCGTGAAATTCTTTCCAGCCTGGAACGCCGATGTGGTCCGTCGGCACCGCGACTGGCTCTCGCCCAACCACTACGACGAAGCCTCCGGCTTCCTGAAGCTCAGCGTCCATAGCTGGCTGATCAAGATCGGCGGCAAGCGAATCCTGATCGATACCTGCGTCGGCAACCACAAGCCGCGTGCTTATCGGCCGAAGTGGCACATGATGGAGACCAGGTATCTCGAGCGGCTGGCGGCGGCGGGCGTAAAGCCCGACGAGATCGACATGGTGATGTGCACCCACCTGCATGTCGACCATGTCGGCTGGAACACGCGGCTCGACAACGGCCGCTGGGTGCCGACGTTCAGGAACGCGAAGTACGTCTTCAGTCGCGAGGATTACGACTTCTACCACAAGCTCGACAGTGACCCGTTGAAGGGCCCGGCGAACGGCGGCTCGTTCCGCGACTCCGTGCTGCCGGTGGTCGAGGCGGGGCTCGCGCAGATGGTGACGGGCGCCCAGGCGCTCGACGAGACCCTGAAGGTCGAGCCGGCGCCCGGCCATACGCCCGGCACGATCGCCATCAAGTTCGAGTCGAAGGGCGAGAAGGCGCTGTTCTGCGGCGACATCCTGCACCACGCGCTGCAGGTCTATCACCCCGACTGGAACAGCTTCGCCTGCCTCGATCAGGACAATGCGCGCAAGAGCAGGAGAGCGGCGCTGGAGCATTGCGCGGGCACAAGCGCCCGGTTGATGCCCTGCCATTTCGGGGCGCCTTTCAGTTGCCACATCGACTCGAAGGCCGACGGCTTCGCGCCGCGCTTCGACGGCAAGTTTTGATCGGTCGTTGCAAAAGGGGAGAAGAGCATGATCTATGAAATGCGCGTCTATCGCTGCGTGCCGGGCCGGTTGCCGGCGCTGCTCAGCCGCTTCGCCAACATCACGCTGAAGCTTTGGGAGAAGCACGGCATCAGGCAGGCCGGCTTCTTCACCACGTTGGTCGGCGAGTCGAATCAGGAGCTGACCTACTTCCTGCAATGGGAGTCGCTTGCCGATCGCGAGAGGAAGTGGAACGCCTTCGCCGCCGACCCGGAATGGCTCGCCCGGCGCGCCGAGACGGAGAAGGACGGCCAGATCGTCGCCAATGTCTCCAACCAGTTCCTCGCGCCGACGGCCTTCTCCTCGGTGAAGTAGGGCAGGCGATGCCGGTCGCCCCGACGGCCGACGGCGCGTTGCACTACGACGCCGTCGACATCGCCGCGCCATGGCAGACGAAGGGACTGCCGATCCTGTTCCATCACGGGATCGGCAGCAGCGGCCTGCTGTGGCGCGGCTGGTTTCCGGCGCTGATCGATCGCTATCCGGTGGTCGCGTTCGATATGCGTGGCTGCGGCCGCTCGGCGCGCCCGCCGGCCGAGTTCAAATGGTCGCTGCCGCGCATGGTCGACGATTTGTTCGCCGTGGCCGACGCGGCAGGCCTCGAGCGCTTCCATCTCGTGGGCGAGTCGCTGGGCGGCACGGTGGCGCTCGCCGCGGCGATCGAGCGGCCCGATCGCATCGCGACCCTGACCGTCAGCAACGGCGCGCATCTCGGATCCTCGATCCAGCATGTCGAGGTCTGGCGCGGCCAGCTCGACAGCGGCGGCGCCGCCGGCTGGTCGCATGCCTTCATGCCCGATCGTTTCCATGCCGGCGCCCTCGACGCCGAGAAAGAAGCCTGGTTCGAGGGACAGCAGGCCGAATGGCCGCGCAATACGATCCTGAAGGCGCTCGGTGTCCTCGTCGGCACCGATCTCACGCCGCGCCTCGAGAACATCCGCTGCCCCGTATTGCTCCTGCATCCGGATGGCAGCCCGTTCATTCCTGTGCCGGTGATGGCCGAGCTGCATAGGCTGCTGCCCAATGCACGACTGAACGTCATCGGGCCGGCTCGGCACGGCTTGCCTTTCTCCCATGCGACGCAGTGTTCCGGCCTGTTGCGTTCCTTTCTCGACGGTCGGACTTAGACGGCGCTGACTGTCTGTATCGCCAGGGCAGGCGTCATATGCCTGGCGAGCCGCTTGCGGTCGGCTTCTGGCCGAATGAACAGGAAGCCGATCAGGCCGCCTGCGATCATCAGGCAGCCCATGATCAGGTAGCCAAACTCGTATCCCGCGACCACGGTGGCGGCGTCCTGGATGACCTTGCCCATGATGAACGGCGCGATGATGCCCGCCAGGGTGTAGAACGCGCCGGACGTGGCAAGCATCGCCGCCCGCTGCGGCTGTGGCGTCAGCTCGCTGACGATCATCGGCAGGACGACATAGACCGTGCTGCCGATCGCCGAGCCGAAGATGAGAAGGGCGAGGTTGAGGGCGGGCGACGGCAGGCCGCCCACGAACGGCATGAAGCAGCCGCCGAGGATAAGGGTGCCGGCCGGGAAGACGCCGCGGGCGATGCGGCTCGAAACGCCCTTCGCGCTCAGGCGCTGGGAAATGAAGCCGCCGATCATCACGACGAAGAAGCCGAAAATCCATGGCAGGATCGTAAAAGTGCCGGCCTCCTGCTGCGAGTAGCCCAGGCCTTCGCGCAGGTAGGAGGTGAACCAGGTGAGGCCGAGCGAGAGACCCCAATAGGCGGCAAAGCAGGTGCAGGCCGCCGCCACGATGCTGGGACAGGTCAGAAGGTATCGATAGGGGATGCGCGCATCCCGGGAACCGCCGTCGGCGGGGCGATCGACCAGTGTCCCTTCGCGACCGAAAATCAGCCACAGCACCGCCCACAGCAGACCGGCGATGCCGAGCGCGCCGAACGCCCAATGCCAGGAATGGTGCACGATGATCCAGTTGAGCGCCGGAACGGTGACGATGACACCGAGGGCCGCGCCTTGGGCAAGAATCGCTGTCGGCAGGCCGCGCAGCCTGTCGGGGAACCACTTGTAGGTCGCATGCATGGCCACGGCTGCAGCCGGTCCTTCGCCCGCGCCAAGAACGATGCGGCAGGCCATCAGCACTTCCAGGTTCACCGTCGCCAGCATGGGAAACTGCACCAGGGACCAGATGATCGCCATCGCCAGCAGAACCCACCGCGTCTTTATCCGGTTGGCGACAAAGCCCACCACGACGGCCGACACTGCAAACAGGAAGAAGAAGGACGAGGCGAGGAGGCCATATTCCTCGGGACTAAGGTTCAACTCTTCCGAGATGGGACCCTTGGCGAGGCCGACCACGACCTTGTCGCCGAAGTTGATCAGCATGAAGAGGAACAAGAGCCCGGTCATTCCCCAGGCGCCCTTCAGCGGGCGATCTTGAACAGTCACTTGGCGTCTACTCCCTCGGCCCGCTTGCCAGGCTCCGAGAGCCATAAGACAGTGACGATCGCCGGCGCGCAAGCTTGGGCGGCCGGAAATGCCGGCAACGCAAATGGAAAGGGCGCCCGAAGGGGCGCCCTTTCTTGAAAAATGGGGAAGGCTCAGCCCTTGATCAGCGGGCAGTGGCCATCCTTCAGGGGACGGAACGCCTCGTCGCCCGGGACCGTGGCCAGCAGCTTGTAGATGTCGTCCTTGCTCTTGGACTCGGCCGGCGACTTCACCTGGAAGAGGTACATGTCGCGGATCACGCGGCCATCCTCGCGCAGCTTGCCGTTCTTGGTCATCATGTCGTTGATCGGCATCTCGCGCATCTTGGCCATGACCGCTTTCGGATCGTCGGTGCCGGCGGCCTTGACGGCCTTGAGGTAGTGCAGGGTCGAGCTGTAGACGCCCGCGGTCAGCATGCTCGGCAGCTTGTCCTTCTTGGCGCGGAAGCGCTTGGTCCAGGCCCGCGTCTCGTCGTTCAGGTCCCAGTAGAAGGCCTCGGTCAGCACCAGGCCCTGCGCCACCGGCAGGGTCAGCGCCTGCACGTCGGTCGCGAAGACGAGAAGGCCGGCCAGGCGCTGGCCGCCCTTCACGATGCCGAACTCGGCCGCCTGCTTGATGGCGTTGACGGTATCCATGCCGGCATTGGCGAGGCCGATGATCTTGGCCTTGGAGGCCTGCGCCTGCAGAAGATAGGACGAGAAGTCCTGCGTGCTGAGCGGATGCTTGATGTCGCCCAGCACCTTGCCGCCGGCCGCCTTCACGACCTTGGTGGTCTCGTCTTCCAGCGACTTGCCGAAGGCATAGTCGGCGGTGATGAAGAACCAGGAATCGCCGCCGTTCTTCACGACGGCGCTGCCGGTCACATGCGCCAGCGCGTAGGTGTCGTAGACCCAGTGCGCGCCGGTCGGCGAACAGGCCGGCCCGGTGAGGTCGGCACTGCCCGCGCCGGTATTGAGGTCGATCTGGCCCTTCTCCTGCGCCACCTTGCGGACGGCCAGCGCCACCGACGAGGTGCCGATGCCGGTGATCATCTTCACGCCGTCGACGTCGTACCACTTGCGGGCGATGGCCGCGCCGATATCGGGCTTGGTCTGATGGTCGGCCGACAGGATCTCGATCGGACGACCCAGCACCTTGCCGCCCATATCCTCGACGGCGAGCTCCATGGCCTCGGGCTCGCCCTGGGTCAGGTCGCCATAGACGCCCGAGAAGCCTTCCATGACGCCTATTCGGAGCGGCGCCGGCGCCTCGGCCATGGCGATGGCCGCCATGCCCGCGATGGTCACGCTCACGCCGGCCGCCAGCACGGCGCCCAGCCGCACAGCATTCGAAGCTTTCATGTTGTTCTTACCTCCCTGATGCGGCGATGTCGCCAAGGCGCGAACTTAGGTCGTGCCGCGCGATATGCCAAGTCCGTGTGCGCCTTCGGCCGACGGGCGCGGCGATTGGCGCCCGTCTGCCCTCCGACAACGAAAGTTCAGCTCTTGATCAACGGGCAATGACCATCCTCGAGCGGACGATAGGCCTGATCGCCCGGCACGGTGGCGAGCAGCTTGTAGATGTCGTCCTTGCCCTTGGACTCGGCCGGCGACTTCACCTGGAAAAGGTACATGTCGCGGATCACGCGGCCGTCGGCGCGCAGCTTGCCGTTCTTGGTCATCATGTCGTTGATCGGCATCTCGCGCATCTTGGCCATCACGGCCTTCGGATCGTCGGTACCGGCGGCCTGCACAGCCTTGAGATAGTGCAGGGTGGCGCTGTAGACGCCCGCTGTCGTGAGGTTCGGCAGCTTGTCCTTCTTGGCGCGGAAGCGCTTGGTCCAGGCCCGGGTCTCGTCGTTCAGGTCCCAGTAGAAGGCGGTCGTCAGGACCAGCCCCTGCGCCACCGGCAGACCGAGCGATTGCACGTCGCTCTCGAAGATCAGCAGCGCGGCGACGCGCTGGCCACCCTTGACGACACCGAACTCTGCGGCCTGCTTGATGGCGTTGACGGTGTCCATGCCGGCATTGGCGAGGCCGACGATCTTCGCCTTGGAGGCCTGCGCCTGCAGGATGTACGAGGAGAAGTCCTGCGTGCTGAGCGGATGCTTGACGCCACCCAGCACCTTGCCGCCCGCGGCCTTGATGATCTTGGTGGTCTCGTCCTCCATCGACTTGCCGAAGGCGTAGTCCGCCGTGATGAAGAACCATGTGTCGCCGCCGTTCTTCACGACGGCGCTGCCGGTCACGTGAGCGAGGGCATACGTGTCGTAAACCCAGTGCGCGCCGGTTGCCGAGCAGGCTGGACCGGTGAGGTCGGCCGACGCCGAGCCGACATTGAGATCGATCTGACCCTTCTCCTGCGCCACTTTGCGAACGGCGAGGCCGACCGAAGACGTATCGATGCCGCTGATCATCTTCACGCCCTCGTCGTACCACTTGCGGGCGATGCCCGCGGCGACGTCCGGCTTGTTCTGATGGTCGGCCGACACGACCTCGATCGGCCGGCCCAGCACCTTGCCGCCCACGTCCTCGACGGCGAGCTGCATGGCCTCCACCTGCCCCTGGGCGACATCGGCATAGACGCCCGAAAGGCCCGCCAGCACGCCGATCTTGAGTGGCGCCGGCGTCTCAGCCTGCGCGATGGCCGCGAGGCCGACGACAGCCAGACTTACGCCCGCGGCAAGCGCCGCGCCGAGCCGCACAACAGTCGAAACTTTCATACTGAGCTTTCCTCCCACACCGCTACAGAACCACGTGCATGCCCTACTTAGCGTTCCTTCGCAGTCGATGCCAAGGGCGCTCGCGGCAGGCATGAGGAGCATGGCCGGCATCCGCCGCCCATCGCGACAGAAGGACGGTTCCGCAGCGGCCGGCCGTGACATTCCTGGGGCCAGAGCGGCGCTGGACATCGCGGCAAAGCTTCGATTAAGTCGCGGCACCGCAAAGGGAGAGCGGATGGGAAAAGAAGAAACGATTCTCGAGGCAACGGGACTTACCAAGGAATTCAAGGGTTTTGTGGCGGTCAAGAACGTGAATCTGAGCGTTCGCCGCCACACGATTCATGCGTTGATCGGCCCCAATGGCGCCGGCAAGACGACCTGCTTCAATCTCCTCACGCACTTCCTGACGCCTACGTCAGGGCGTATCCGCTTCAACGGACGGGAGATCACCGGCAGCTCGCCTGCGGCGATCGCGCGCATGGGATTGATCCGGTCATTCCAGATTTCAGCCGTGTTCCCTCACCTCAGCGTGCGCGAGAACGTGCGCGTGGCCTTGCAGCGCAAGCTCGGCAACTCCTTCCATTTCTGGCGCTCGGAGCGCGTGCTCGACGGTCTCGACGCGCGCGCGCTCGAGCTGATCGAGGCGGTGGGGCTCGGCGGCATCGCCGACCTGCCGGCGGTCGAGCTGCCCTACGGACGCAAGCGGGCGCTCGAGATCGCCACCACGCTGGCGCTCGATCCCGAGATGATGCTGCTCGACGAGCCGATGGCGGGGCTCGGGCACGAGGACATCAAGCGCATCGCCGGTCTCATCCGCACCGTCGCGCGCGATCGCACCGTCCTGATGGTCGAGCACAACATGTCGGTCGTCGCCGATCTTTCCGACACCATCACGGTGCTGGCCCGCGGCGAGGTGCTGGCGGAAGGGCCTTACGAAACCGTCTCGAAGGATCCGCAGGTCGTCGAAGCCTACGTCGGAACCGGCCATGCGTGACGTGCTGTTGAAGGTCGAGGGCCTGGAGGCCTGGTACGGGGAGTCGCACGTCCTGCACGGCGTTGGCTTCGAGATCGGCCGCGGCGAGCTCGTGACGCTGCTCGGTCGCAACGGCGTGGGCAAGACCACGACCCTGCGGTCGATCATGGGAATCGTCGGCAAGCGCAAGGGCTCCGTGCGCTTCGAGAACCACGAGACGGTGGGCCGGCCGTCCGAGGCGATCGCCCGTCTGGGCATCGCCTACTGTCCCGAGGAGAGGGGCATCTTCTCGAGCCTGAACGTCGAGGAGAACCTCCTGCTGCCGCCGGTGGTGAAGCCGGGCGGCATGGGCGTGAAGGAAATCTACGGTCTCTTCCCCAATCTCGAGGAGCGTCGCCGCAGCCAGGGCACGAAGCTGTCGGGCGGCGAACAGCAGATGCTGGCGATCGGCCGTATCCTGCGCACCGGCGCCAATCTGCTGCTGCTCGACGAGCCGACAGAGGGGCTGGCGCCGGTGATCGTGCAGCGCATCGGCGAGATCGTCCGCCAGCTTAAGCAGCGCGGCTTCACGATCCTCCTGGTGGAGCAGAACTTCCACTTCGCCGCCACCATCGCCGACCGTCACTACGTGATGGAGGACGGCCGGGTGGTCGACATGATCGCCGCCGCCGACGTCGCGCAGAACCTCGACAAGCTGCAGGCCTATCTGGGAGTTTGACCGCGCGATGCTCGACATCTTCAGTATCCCGCTCCCGGCGCTGTTCGGCCAGCTCCTGCTCGGCCTGATCAACGGCGCCTTCTACGCCATGCTGAGCCTCGGCCTCGCCGTCATCTTCGGCATGCTGAACGTCATCAACTTCACGCACGGCGCGCAGTACATGCTGGGCGCCTTCGCGGCGTGGCTGATGCTCACGCACCTCGAGATCCCGTTCTGGGCATCGCTGGTGCTGGCGCCGCTGATCGTCGGCCTGTTCGGCGTCGTGATCGAGCGCTTGCTCCTGAAGCGCATCTACCATCTCGACCATCTCTACGGCTTTCTGCTCACCTTCGGCCTGGCGCTGGTGATCGAGGGGCTTTTCCAATGGCAATGGGGCTCCTCGGGCGCGCCCTATCCCGCGCCCATTCCCGGCGGCTACAATCTCGGCTTCATGTTCATGCCGGCCTACCGCGGCTTCGTCGTCGTGGCGGCGCTGGTGATCTGCCTTGCCACCTGGTACGGCATCGAGCGCACGCGGCTCGGCGCCTATCTGCGCGCCGCGACCGAGAATCCGACACTGGTGCGCGCCTTCGGCATCAACGTGCCGCGCCTCATCACGCTCACTTACGGGCTCGGAGTCGGGCTTGCGGCACTGGCAGGCGTGCTCGCGGCGCCGATCCAGCAGGTCTCGGCGCTGATGGGCAGCAATCTCGTGCTGGTCGTGTTCGCCGTGGTGGTGATCGGCGGCATGGGCTCGATCATGGGCTCGATCGTCACCGGTTTCGGCCTCGGCCTGATCGAGGGCTTCACCAAGGTCGTCTACCCACCGGCCTCCAACACCGTGATCTTCGTCGTCATGGCGATCGTGCTGATGGTGAAGCCTGCGGGCCTGTTCGGGCAGACCAAATGAAGAACCAGCGCTTTGTCGTGGCCGGGGTCCTGATCGCGCTGGCGCTGATCGCGCCGCTGCTCGTCTATCCGGTGTTCCTGATGACGGCGCTCTGCTTCGCGCTGTTCGCGTGCGCCTTCAACCTGCTGCTGGGCTATGCCGGGCTGATGAGCTTCGGCCACGCCATGTTCTTCGGCATGGGCGGCTATTTCTTCGGCTACGTCGTCAAGGCGATGGGCTTGCCGCCCGAGGCCGGCCTGGTGGCCGGCGTGGGCGGCGCGGCGCTGCTTGGACTGGTGACCGGAGCGCTCGCGATCCGGCGCCAGGGCATCTACTTCGCCATGATCACCCTGGCCTTCGCGCAGATGGTCTTCTTCATCTGCGTGCAGGCGCCCTTCACGGGAGGCGAGGACGGGTTGCAGGGCATTCCCCGTCGGGCGCTGCTGGGCGGATTGATCCCGATCACCGACGATCTCGCGCTCTACTACGTCGTGCTGGCGATCTTCCTGTTCGGCTTCGCGGCGATCTTCCGCTTCACCCATTCGCCGTTCGGCCAGGTGCTGAAGGCGATCCGCGACAACGAGCAGCGCGCCCTTTCGCTCGGCTATGAGGCGGATCGCTACAAGCTGCTGGCCTTCGTGCTGTCGGCCGCCCTGTCGGGCCTCGCCGGCGCCACCAAGGCGATGGTGCTCCAGTTCGCCACGCTGACCGACGTGAGCGCGGCGATGTCCGGCGAGGTCGTGCTGATGGCGCTGGTGGGCGGGCTCGGCACCAATACCGGTCCGGTACTGGGCGCCTTCGTCATCGTGGCGATGCAGAACTACCTCGCCTCTTTCGGCGAGTTCGTCCTGGTGATCCAGGGCGCGATCTTCGTGGTGATCGTGATGGCCTTCCGCAAGGGCCTGGTGGGCGAGATCGGCGACTGGCTGAGGGCGCGCCGCAAGGCGAGCTGACCGCCGGTCAACGCAGGTTGCCGGCGGGCCTGGGCGGCTCGACCATGTCGTTGCAATTGCCGGCGCGGGTCATCAGGCAGTCCTGAAGGCGCGATACGTCGCGCAGCCTCTCGAACAGCAGGATACCTACAACCACGAGGACGGCGAGAATCGCCAGCGCCGCAACGTTCTTCCTGCGGGCGGCCCTCGCGGCCTCCTCCTCGTTCTGCTCGAGATACTCCTCCCGCTCGTATCGGCTCTCGCTCATGGGCGGACTCGCTCAGTCGGCGGCCCGCGTCCCGGCTTCCGACGGGCTCTCGGAGAGCGCGGGAATGGCGGCGGGAATCTCGCCGGCCGGGCGGCGGCGCTTGCCGCTCAGCCAGTGCGAGAAGCGGTCGAGGTAGAGATAGACCACGGGCGTGGTGTAGAGCGTGAGCCATTGCGAGACCAGCAGGCCGCCGACGATGGCGATGCCGAGAGGCCGGCGCAGCTCCGACCCCGCGCCCTGGCCGATGGCGATCGGCAGGCCGCCGCCGATCGCGGCGAAAGTCGTCATCATGATCGGCCGGAAGCGCAGCAGGCAGGCCTCGTGAATCGCCTCCAGCGGGCTCTTTCCCTGCTCGCGCTCCGCCTCGAGCGCGAAGTCGATCATCATGATCGCGTTCTTCTTCACGATGCCGATCAGCAGGATGATGCCGATCAGCGCGATGACGCTGAGATCATAGTGCAGGAGCATCAGCGCCAGCAGCGCACCGACGCCGGCCGATGGCAGCGCCGACAGGATGGTGATCGGGTGCACGTAGCTCTCGTAGAGCATGCCGAGCACGATATAGACGGCAAGGATCGCGGCGGCGATCAGGAGCGGCGTCGAGGCGAGCGACGACTGGAAGGCCTGCGCCGTACCCTGGAAGGAACCGTCGAGCGTGATCGGCGTCTTCAGCTCGGCCTGCATGTCCTTGATCTTCTCGACCGCGTCGCCGAGCGCGACGCCGGGCGCGAGGTTGAACGAAAGCGTGACGGCCGGGAACTGGCCCTGGTGGCTGACGGTGAGCGGAGCGATCCGGTTCACGAAGCGGGCCACCGTGCCGAGCGGCACCTGCGCGCCGCCGCTGCCGGGCACGTAGATGCGCGAGAGGGCGGCGGGATCGGCCTGGAACTCCGGCTGCACCTCGAGCACGACCTTGTACTGGGTCGCCGAGGTGTAGATGGTCGCGACCTGGCGCTGGCCGAAGGCGTCGTAGAGCGTCTGGTCGATCTGGGCCAGCGACAGGCCGAGCCGGGCAGCGCTGTCGCGGTCGATCTCGATCGCGATGTGGGGCGAGGCGATCTGCTGGTCCGACGCCACATCCTGCAGCTCCGGCATCTTCGCCATATGCTGCTCGATGATCGGCGCCCAGTGGTTGAGCTCCTCGCTGTCGGTGGAGGTGATGGTGTACTGGTACTCCGTCTTCGACAGCCGGCCGCCCACGTTGATGTCCTGGCCGGCCTGCATGAAGAACTTGACGCCCGGCACCGTCGCCACCTTGGGCCGCAGGTTCTGGATGATCTTCTGCGCCGACAGCCCGCGGCGCTCGTCGAAGGGCTTGAGCTGGATGAACATGCGCGCGGTGTTCTCGGCGGAATTGCCGCCGGTCGAGCCGACGAAGCCGACCACGCCCGAGACGCCCGGTTCCTTCTTGATGATGGCCGCGAGCTGGTTCTGGATGTTCGCCATCGCGTAGAACGAGATGTCCTGCCGCGCCTCGGCTTGGCCGAAGATGAAGCCGGTATCCTGCTCCGGGAAGAAGCCCTTGGGGACCGTGATGTAGAGGTAGCCCGTGACGAAGATCAGGCCGATCGTCAACATCAGCATCATGAACTGGTGGCGGAACACCCACCGCAGGCCGCGGTCGTAGAAGCGCACCGACGCATCGAAGGCGTTTTCGCACATCTGGTTGAGCCGTCCGCGCTGGTGATGCGCCTCGCGCTTGAGGAACTGGGCGCACATCACGGGGGTGAGCGTCAGCGACACGAAGGCGGACATGCAGACCGCGACCGTCACCACCACGGCGAACTCGCGGAACAGACGGCCGACGATGCCGCCCATGAACAGCAGCGGAATGAAGACGGCGATCAGCGAGAAGGTGATGGACACGATGGTGAAGCCGATCTGGCCCGCGCCCTTGAGGGCGGCATCGAGCGGCCGTTCGCCCTCCTCGATGTAGCGCACGATATTCTCGATCATCACGATCGCATCGTCGACCACGAAGCCGACCGCGATGGTGAGCGCCATCAGCGAGAGATTGTCGATCGAGTAGCCGCAGACATACATCACCCCGAACGCGCCGACGAGGGCGAGCGGGACCGTGATGCTGGGGATGACGGTGGCCCAGAAGTGGCGCAGGAAGAGGAAGATGACCAGTACCACCAGGGCGACGGTCACGAGGAGGGTGAACTGCACGTCCTCGACCGAGTCGCGGATCGACTGCGAGCGGTCGGACATCAGCTCGACATGCACCGACTGCGGGATCGAGGCGAGCAGGCGCGGCATCATCGCCTTGATCCTGTCGACGATCTCCACCGTGTTCGCGCCCGGCTGGCGGTAGATCAGCAGCAGCTCGGCGCGCTTGCCGTTGTACCAGGCGCCGGTGCGCGGCGAGCGGGTGCCGTCGACGACGTCGCCGATATCCTGGAGCTTGACCGGGGCGCCGTTGCGGTAGGCGACGATGATGTTGCGAAAGGCCGCGGCGTCGAAGAGCTGGTCGTTGGTGTCCAGCATCACCGAGAGATGCTGGTTCTCGAGGTTGCCCTTGGCCTGGTTCAGCGTGGCGCCGCTGATGGCGGTCCGCACGTCCTCCAGCGAGATGCCGCGCGAGGCAAGCGCCGCCGGGTTGGCCTGCACGCGCACGGCGTAGTCCTGCTGGCCGGCTACGTACACCTGCGCGACCCCCGACACCGCCGACAGCTTCTGCGCCAGGATCACGAAGGCGTAGTTGTCGACCTTGTACATCGGCAGTTCGTCGGAATAGATCGCGTAGATCAGGACCGACCGGTCGGCGGGATTGACTTTGCGGTAGGTTGGCGGGTTGGGCAGGTCCTTCGGCAGAAGGCCGCTGGCGGCATTGATCGCGGTCTGCACGTCGGTCGCGGCACCGTCTATCCTGCGGTCGAGGTTGAACTGCAGCGTGATCGAGGTGGTGCCGAGCCCGCTGGTCGAGTTCATCGAGGCGAGCCCCGGAATGGCGGCGAACTGCTGCTCGAGCGGCGTGGCCACCGAGGACGCCATCGTCTCCGGGCTCGCGCCCGGCAGGGTGGCGCTCACCGTGATGGTCGGGAAGTCGACGTTGGGCAGCGCGGAAACCGGCAAGAGGCCATAGGTCGCGGCGCCGAACACCAGCAGCCCCAGCATCATCAGCGACGTCGCGATCGGCCGCTTGATGAAGGTTTCGGAGATGTTCATCGGTCGGCCGAGCCCGCCTTACCGGTTGCCGAGGCGGTCTCGGGCGGCGCCTGGTCGATCCGGACGCGCGAGCCGTTGACTAGGCGGTACTGGCCGTCGAGCACGACCTTCTCGCCCGGCGCGATACCCTTGCCGACCACGGCCAGGCCGTCCTGCTGCGCGACGACCTCGACCTCGCGCCGTTCCACGGTCAGGTCGGGCTTCACGACGAAGCCGTAGTAGCCGTCGGGCCCTTGCATGACCGCGCGCTGCGGCACCGTCGTCGCATCCTTCCGGACCGAAAGCTGCAGCCGCACGTTGACGAACTCGCCCGGCCACAGGCGCTCGTCCAGGTTGGCGAAGCTCGCCTTCAGTCGCAGCGTTCCGGTCGTGGTGTCGATCTGGTTGTCGACCAGCGTCAGCTCGCCCTCGGCCAGCTTGAACGTGTCGTCGGCACCGTAGGCGGTCACCTTCAGGGGATGCCGGGCCTGGTTCTTGCGCAGATGATGGTTGGCGTACTGCGGAATGGTGAAGTTGACGTAGATCGGCTTGATCTGGGTGATCGTGACGAGGTTGGTTCCCTGGCTTGCCTGGATCAGGTTGCCGAGATCGACAAAGCGCTGACCGGTCCGCCCGTCGATGGGCGCGCGTATGTCGCAATAGGTGAGATTGAGCTGCGCCGTGTCGATCTGGGCCTGGTCGGCCGCGATCGAGCCCTTCAGCGCCTCCACGGTCGCCTTCTGCTGGTCGTAGGTCTGCCGTGACTGGAAGCCGGAGCCGATCAGCTTGCTGTAGCGATCGAGGTCGAGCTGGGCGCCGGCGAGCTGGGCCTCGTCGCGCTGCCTGGCGGCCTGGGCCTGCTCCAGCAGGGCCTTGTAGGGCCGGGGATCGATCTGGAACAGCGGGTCGCCGGCCTTGACGTCCTGGCCTTCCTCGAACGAGATCTTCACGATCTGGCCATCGACGCGGCTTTTGACCTGGACCGTCTTGTACGCCTGGACCGTCCCGATGCCGCGGACGATGACAGGAACATCCTGCTTCTCCGCGACGGTCACCGTGATCGGCACGATCGGGCCGGCCGGCGAGGCTGCCGCCGCGCGCGCGTTGTCCCGTCCCGTCTCCTCGAGCAGGAAGTACCCGCCCGCCGCCACGATCGCGACCGTCACGACAGCGGCGATTCCCGACGATCTCTTCACACCCGCCATCCAAAAGCCCCTTCACGCCTGCCCGCTCGCCCCAATCGCCGTCGGCCCGGCGCGGCGCGCCGCCTGCCGCGGCCCGCCGCACGACGTGCGCGCCATTCTAGGCCCGATTGTGGGCTGCTCACGGCAGCGCCGACAGGAAGAGGCGGCTCCAGTGTCACAAACCTGTGAACGGCGCTCAGCTTAGCAGGTCGCCGGGGCGCGCGCCTCGCCAAACCGACAGGCACCCCGGCGGGTCTTGCCCGAGGGCCGACGACGGCCAGTCGCGGCGAAACCCATGAAACGCGATTGACTGGATCGCAACATCACCGCGTTACCGATTGACCCAAATATGCCGCCCTCGATCGTGGAGGGTGCAATGTCCAAGTTCATCGGCGCCACCGCTTTCGTGCTTGCTGCGGCCGGGTTCGCTCGCTGGGGCGATCCGATCATGGCGAGTCTGCTTGCCGTCTGCGCGGTCGTGTGGGGCGCGACGGTGCTCGTTCCGCTTCGGGATGCGCGCTCGTCCAAGCGCGGTTCCGTCCCGCGGCTGGAATAGCACCAGCCGCCGGCTGCCGTCCTCTTGGGGCGGCGGCAGCCGGCGAGCTGTCCGGGGCCGGGACGGGCCGGAACAAGGGTGTCTGGCCCGGCAGCCTAGCCTTTCACCGATCCGGCGGTGAGGCCGGCGACATAATGCTCGACGAAGAACGAGTAGATGATCGCCACCGGTATCGATCCCAATAGCGCGGCGGCCATGAGCTGGCCCCAGTAGAAGACATCGCCGCGGATCAGCTCGGCGATGGCGCCGACCGGAACCGTGCGCACCTCGGTCTTGGTGAGGAAGATCAGGGCGTAGAGGAACTCGTTCTGCGCCAGCGTGAAGGCGAAGATGCCGGCGGAAATGAAGCCCGGCGTGCAGAGCGGCAGCACGATCCGCCACATCGCCTGGAAGTGGCTGGCGCCGTCGATGCGCGCTGCTTCCTCGAGCTCGTGCGGCACGCTCTTGAAGTAGCCCATCAGCAACCAGGCGCAGAAGGGCACCAGCATGGTGGGGTAGGTCAGGATCACCGACGTCAGGGTATTGCCGAGGCCCATGCGATTGATGATGTCGGCCATTGGGATGAAGAGCAGCGGCTGCGGCACGAGGTAGGTGGCGGCGACGCCGATCGCGATCAGCGCCGAGCCGGGGAAATCGATGCGCGCGAGCGGATAGGCGAGCATGACCCCGAGCACGAGCGAGATCGCCGTCGATACCACGGCGACCAGCATGGTGTTCCAGGTCCAGAGCAGGAAGGGCGTCTGGGTGAAGAGGTCGATATAGTGCTTGAGCGTCGGATGATGCAGCAGCAGCGGCATCATCTGGGTGTTGTAGAGCTCGGAGTTGGGCTTCAGCGAGGTCACCGCCATCCAGTAGAACGGGAACAGGGTGAACAGCAGTGCGACGCCCAGCGGCAGCCAGAGCTGCATCGTCTTCACGCGCCAGCCGCGGGCTACGACCATCACCGCCTCCGCATGTAGATGGTGAGGGCGACGATGAGCAGGCCGAGCGCGGGCAGCATGGCTAGGGCCACCGAGGCGCCATGGCCGAGCTGGCCCGCGCTCATGGCGATGTCGAAGGAGTAGGTCGCGAACAGGTTGGTGGCGTTGGCCGGGCCGCCATGCGTCAGCACATAGATGAGCTGGAAGTCCGAAAAGGTGAAGATCACCGAGAACATGGTGACGATCAGCAGCACGGGCTGGAGCAGCGGCAGCGTGACATAGCGGAAGCGCTGCCAGGAATCTGTGCCGTCGATCGTGGCGGCGTCGTAAAGGTCCCCGGGGATGGTCTGCAATCCCGCCAGCAGCGTGATGGCGAAGAACGGCAGTCCGCGCCAGGTATTGACGAGGATCACCGAGCCCATGGCGAGGTAGGGATTGCCGAGCCAGGACGGCCCCGGCCGGGCCATGCCGAGATGCACCAGGAACCAGTTGATGACGCTGAAGGCGGGATCGAGGATCCACATCCAGGCGACGGTGCTCAGCACCGTCGGCACGATGAAGGGCAGCAGCAACAGCGCCCGTACCAGGTTCTTCATGCGGAAATGCTGGTTCATGACCAGCGCCAGCGCGAGCCCGCCCGCCGCCTTCAGGATCGTGGCGACGAAGGTGTAGACGAAGGTGTTGCGCACCACCTGCCAGAAGACCGGGTCGTGCGCGTTGCTGATGAAGTTGTCGAGGCCGACGAAGACGGCCGGCCGGGCGACGGCGCGATCCTGGAAGCTGAGCCAGATGCCGTAGACGAACGGATAGCCGACGAACGCTATGAGGAAGAGCAGCGGCGCCGCGATCATCAGCCAGCCGAAGGCCGTTCCCTCCTTGACGCGCAGGCGCGGCCGGGGAACCCGTCTCAGCTCGAGCGCGATCGCCGAGTCGGAGGGGAGGGCGGTCACCCTTCCGGCCTCAGGCCTGTCCGTAGATCTGCTTCACCTGCGCCTGCGCGGTCTTGATCACGTCCTTGGTCGCGCCGCCGCTGCAGGCCTTGGCGAACATGTCGATGATCACGTACTTGGCGATCACCTCGGCCTGCGGGCGGCTGACCGGCGCCGGCCAGCCGGGCAGGTGCGAGGTCTCGATGGAATCGCGATAGGGCAGGTTGCGCGGCTCGACCGACCAGAGTTCCGCGTTGTCGTAGGCATGGAGGAAAGGCGCGTAGTAGCTGTCGGCCGACGCGTACCAGGGCCCGAGCTGGTCGGGCTGCATGACCCAGCGCAGGAACTTCTTCGCCCCCTCGACATCGCCGGAGCTGGTGACGACCGAATGGCTCCACGGATTGAGGATATGGAAACGCTTGCCGGTCGGCCCCTTCGGGTTGAGTGCCTGGCCCGTCACCTTGCCGATCTCCGGGAAGTCGCGCTTCGCCACCCAGAGGATGCTCTCGGCGTTGTTGGTGCAGGAGATCTGCTGGCTGAGATAGGCCTTGTTGTTGTTGACGTCCGTCCAGCCGAGGCAGTCCTCGAGCGTGGTCTTCTGGAAGAAGTTGCGCGCGAAGTCGAGGCAGCGGGCCATCTCGTCGCTGTCCACCGTCACGGTCTTGCCATCGGCATCCACCTCGTGGGCGCCGAACGACCACATGAGCGGGTAGACCCAGCCGTGATTGTCTCCGAAGCCGTGGCCGAGCTCGAAGCCGAACGGACGGCCCTTGGCCTTGAGCTTGATGCCGGCCTCCAGCAGCTCGTCCCAGGTTTCCGGGAACTTGTCGAAGCCGACCTCTTTGAACCAGTCGATGCGATAGTTCATGATCTGGCCGATATTGCCGAACGGGATCGCCTTCCACTTGCCGTTGACGACCACCGCTTCCCTGGCCACGTCGTACCAGCCGCCCTGCGCCTTGCCGACCTCTTCGGCGATGTCGCTGACATCGACATATTTCTGGTCGTAGAGGAACGGCCAGTTGAAGGCGTTGAGCACGATGTCGGCGCCCGACCCGGTCTCCAGCACCGCCGACACGCGCGTCTGCAGCGAGCCCACGCTGGCGAGCGCATAGTCGATCTTGGTGCCGGTCTCCTTCTCGTAGCGCGACGCCAGCTTCGTCTTGAAGTAGGCGTCGAAATCGCGGATGAACGAGCTCTCGTGCAGCAAGGTCAGCGGCTTCGGTGCCGCGCTGGCGGTAACCGTCGCGATCATCGGCGCCAGTGCGCCGCCGGCAGCGATGCGCAACACATCGCGACGCGACGCCCTTGCACCACCGGTCTTTCGGTTTGTCATCAGCTCCTCCCTGTGCAGCCGGCTTTGGCCGGGACTCTTTTTCTTGACACGCGGTGAGGCGGACGAAGCCTAACGTCGTGGCCGAAAACCTGTCAAGGAACGGCACGCCGAGGGCCTGACCAAGGTGCGGAATTCGCGCGTGGCTTCCACGTGCACCGCCGTCGGCTGCATGCCTATGCTTCCTCCATAGTCGGGAGGAAACAGTGTCCAAGCTTCTTACGGGTGTATTCGTCCTTGCAGCGTTCGGGTCCGCCACCGCCATGGCGCAGGCGAAGTACGGTCCGGGCACATCGGCCACGGAGATCAAGGTTGGGCAGAGCATCGCCTACAGCGGGCCGGCCTCGGCCTACGGCCAGCTCGGCAAGGCCGAGGCCGCCTACTTCAAGTCGCTCAACGCCAGGGGCGGGATCAACGGCCGCAAGATCGACTTCATCAGCCTCGACGACGGCTACTCGCCGCCCAAGGTGGTCGAGAACGCACGCAAGCTCGTGGAGAACGACGAGGTGGCCGTCGTCTTCAACGTCCTCGGGACCCCGCTCAACATGGCGATCCGGGGCTACCTCAACAAGAAGAAGGTGCCGCAGCTCTTCATCGCCGCAGGCGCCACGGCCTTCAACGATCCGGCGCACTTTCCTTGGACGTGGGATGGCAGCCCAACCTGCAGGCCGAGGCGAGCTTCTACGCGGCCCATGTTCTGAAGAAGAATCCCGACGCCCGGATCGCCGTGCTCTACCAGAACGACGATTTCGGCAAGGACTTACTGAATGGGCTCACGACGGCGCTGGGCGACAGGGCGAGCAAGATGATCGTCGACACGCAGAACTTCCAGGCCACCGACCCCACCGTCGACAGCCAGCTCATCACGCTCAAGAACTCGGGCGCCGACACGCTCTTCCTCTTCACCTATTCCAAGCAGGCGGCGCAGGCGATCTCCAAGCTCGACGACCTGAACTGGAAGCCCACGACCTATCTGCACCTGGGCGCGGCGTCGGTCGGCGCCACCTTCAAGCCGGCAGGGCTCGAGAAGTCGAAGGGCATCCTCTCGGCGGGCTTTTTAAAGGACGTGACCGATCCCAAATGGGCGGGCGACGAGGACGTGAAGGCATTCTTCGCCTGGATGAAGGAGAACCTGCCGCAGGCCGAGCCGAGCGACAGCCTGAACGAGGCCGGCTACATGTACGCCAAGACGCTCGAGCAGGTGCTGCGCCAGGCGGGCGACGATCTCACCCGCGAGAACATCATGAAGCAGGCGGCGAACCTCAGGGATTTCCATCTGCCGCTCCTGCTGCCGGGCAGCGCCATCAACACCAGCCCCACCGACTACCGCGTCATCAAGAGCATGAAGCTGCAGCGCTTCAACGGAAAGACCTGGGACTTTGTCGACTGACAGCGCCGTTGCGAGACGGCGGTGGAGAAGGTGGCGCTCCCGCGGCCTATTGGTTGGGCCTGAACTCCTTGACCCATGAGGGCGCCGGCGTCGATGGGAGCGGCAGGCCCTGTCGGAGCCTTGCCAGGGTATCGGGACAACCTGCCTGTCCCAGGACGTCGGCGAGATATGGATAGCGGCTCGACAGATCCACCTCGGCGCCGTCGGGCCAGCCGCCGGGAGGCCTTGGGCGCACGTCCTCGGCCGTCGCCCTCATGGCCGTCACCGTCCGTGAGCATCTGTACTCGCGGTCCGATTCGACGGAGCTCGTCCAAAGCCACCACGCCACGCCGCCGGCAACGACGGTGAGCAGGACGCAATACAATGTGCCCAACAGGATATCTTGCGAGGAGGGGCGCAACGATGGCGGGATGGTATCGCGACTTCCGGTAGGCTCGCTTGCCATGGACGACGATCCGTCACCTGATCCTACGACGAATCGGCATTCAAGCGCACATACATCGTCCTGCGCCAGTCATTTCCCAGATCGATTCCGGCGCGCCACAGGGCCGAGGTGGTGTACGGGCTTCAGCGAGAAGCCCTTCCACCGGAACTCAGATGTCGCGATCGGCGCCGTGGAGAAAAGCGGGCCCCAGCCTCGAGCGCGATCAGCTCAGCGAGGACGTGCAGGGCTTCGTCAATTGCCTGCGCCCAGGCCGTCGAGGCCGAGTGCGGCCTGATAGGCGAAATGGCGGCGGTCAGCGCCGGCAGGATTTCCGCCGATGAAATCCGTTGTCTCGTCCGTCGTGGCATCGTGGCGTTCCCCTCACAAACAACTGGAAAGATATGCACGAGGGGATGCCATATTCGGACACGGTCCGGCCGTTTCAGGTCACTCGAGCCGACTGAGGCACTGTCGCGGACTTGTCCCTGTGAAGCTCGCCGACGATGTGCCTCAACTCCTTGGCAAGCTGCTCCTTGCCGGGCTGTCCACACAAAAGCTCGCCAAAGATGTCCGCAAGGGCCTTGTAGTAACCGAGGCTTCCATCTTTTCCCTTCGTGAAGCGGTTCCATACAGCGATGCCGATCTCCGGTTTGCGCAGATCGCGAAGGATCGACCGTGCATTGTGTACCTTGTCGGACAAGGACACCAATAGCGTTTCCGCATCAACGGCCTTCAGGTGCTCAAGGTAGCGAGCCTTCTGGACTTCCCAATCGTCCTTTCCCTTGCCTCCCGAAACATTGACGAAGCTGTCGGAGCATGAGCGGACGATGCCCGCGACGCGATCGCCAAAGCGATTGCGGATGTCGTTGAGGCGGTCCTCGCCGCCCTGATCCTCCACCGCATCGTGCAGGAGGCCGGCGATGGCCATGTCCTCGGAGCCGCCGTACTCGAGCACCGTGGCAGCCACCGCGAGCAGGTGGGCGATGTAGGGAATGGCGGTGCCCTTGCGGACCTGACCGCCGTGCACATGGCTGGCGTAGAGCAAGGCGCGGTCGAAGCGATCTGTGAGCACCGTTGCAGTCGACATGGATTTTTGTCCCTCCGTGTTGCCCGATTGAGCCATGTCTCCTTGCGCGAATCATCTTGCCTGGGCTGGCAGGTCGATGTCGGCGGTGGCCCAATTCCTGATGTTTGTCCGACAGATAGCGAGGTTTCTGCTCCACACAAGAGCCTGCAGTGCCCGTTTCCCGCTCCGGGTGTCCGGATATGACACCCTTGCCGCCGATTTCTGATTCACGAGGGTCGGCCCAAAGACTTCCATTCCTGCCCCGATCCCAGACCATTCAACGGACAGGGAGCGCAATGGACCACACGGATTTGCCCAACGTCTTTCTCGGCGCCTTCGAGAATGAAAACAGCCGGGAGCTGGATATCGACATTTGCATCGTGAACCTCGGCGATGAACCCCTAACGTTGGGGATGTGCAGCGGCTCATTTGCCGGTGACATGGACGGCTTGATGGAGCTGGGGCACTCCCGTTATCGCCAGATCGTGGTTCCAGCCAGGGGCACGACAAAGGTCGACCACTTCAGCGACGAAGGGGAGCTCGACTTCACAACCTTCTACAACATTAGAGTCGGGTCGGTGCAGTACCTGGCCGAGATCAACGGGTGGAACTTCGGGAAGGACAAGCTGGCCGACATCGCTCCGCTCCAAAGGAGCGGATATCTGGTCGGTTTCGGGCGAGTTGGAAGATAGAGCCTCCACGTCAACTCAACCGGAGAGAATGAATGCGCTCGCGTTCGTTCTCCAGCGGGGCGTCATTTCCGGCCGGGCCTGGCAAGGTCAAGCCTGTCCATCGAGGCTGAAGCCGCGACGTTTCAGGGCTCGACTCATAAGGCTGCGCAGATTGCCGGGCTCCAGCACCTCTACGTCCGCGCCCCAAGTGTAAAGGTGCCAGCACATTTCCATCAAGCCGCCGGCGTGGAAGCGGACGATGACCGAGCCATCGGCCTGCTTCTCGACCGACTGGCTCGGGTGGAAGACATACTCGACCACTGCGTCCGCGACGGCCGGCGAGAATTTCCAGACGATGTCCTGCGGTGGTTCCTGGAACACGCCGAAGGAACGCTCGGCGAACTTGTGGAGAGAGAAATCCCTGTCCCGAACGAACGTCCTGTCGAGAACGCTCACACGCTGGATCTGCGCCAGTGCAAACAGCCGGGCTTCGTTTGGATGCCGGTCCGGAGACATGCCGACGAGATAGTGCTGTTTGCCGAGAAGGAAGCCGTAGGGGTGCAACCGCCGTCCCGATGACCGCTTCGTGTGGCGGCTGCGATACGACACGTACAGTTCGCGCCCCTGCTTCACGGCGAGGCGGATGGTGTCGATCACCTCGCTGCGGATCACGGGCCGTGGGCCTGGCCGCATGGCCAGACCTTCTGCCTCGAGCAGCGCCTCGATATCCGGTTCGAGGCGGAGCTGAGCGGTGGGTGGCAGCGTCGCCCGGAGCTTGCGCGCCAGTTTGTCGAGCGATGCCGCCCGACTGCGCAGATTGCGCTGGCGCAACAGCTTCGCCGCTGTTTCCAGATCGACGATGTCCTCGGCCGACAAGGCGCCCGGAGTGACGGTTCCCGACACCGGAATCCGCCAGCGCGGCCGCCGCTCCTCGTCGAGATGCTGCTCGGCCTGGGGGTAGTTGCGCAGCACGGCGTCACGCATGCGTTGCGCCGTGCGCCGGCTCACCCGGAAGTCGCGCTCGATATCGGCAAGGCTGAGGCCGATCCGGGAGCCTTGCATGGCCAGGGCGAGCTGCAGGACACGGTCGGTGACTTCGTAACGCATCGGGCCTCCAGCATCGTCAGCGGCACAGCATAGAGGAGGATGTCCGCTTGTGACACCCCCGGGTTGCATATCAATGCGGTCCACCCGCCTGCCATCCGGAGGAGCCATGCCCGTCACCGAAATCGCGAACCTTGCCTCGAGGATTTCTTTCGGCGAGGTCCAGGCATTCCGGAATCTTGCCCTCGTGCCGTTGCTCGACCGGGCGAGGGGGCCGGCAGGATACCTCGCACTCGATGAGGCGTTGCGGCGAGGACAAACCGAGATCACCGAGGTTTCCGAATCCGGAAGCGTTCCGCAGCTCAAGTTGCGCAACCGTGGTCCGGAAGAGGTGTTCCTGCTCGACGGCGAGGAGCTGGTCGGCGCCAAGCAGAACCGCATCCTCAACCTCAGCATTCTCGTCCCTGCTCATGCGGAACTGGAGATTCCGGTCTCCTGTGTCGAACAGGGCAGGTGGTCCTGGCGTGGCCGCGGCTTCCGCGGCTCCGATCGGGTCATCTTCTCGAAACTGCGCCGCAGCAACGCCGAGTCCGTCTCGGCCAATCTGGCCGAACAGAACAGCCGGGCGGGCGACCAGCGTGGGGTCTGGAAGTACGTGTCGGACAAGTCAAAGCGGATGTCGGTCCACTCCGACACCGGCGCCGCCAGTGCCCTCTTCGAGCGGTATCAGCAGGACCTCGACGAGTTCGTATCGGAGCTCAAGCCGGTGCCGGGCCAGGTCGGCGCGGCCTTCCTGGTCAACGGTCGGTTCGCCGGGCTCGACATCCTGGCCGGCCCGGATCTGCTCGCGCGACTGCTTCCGAAACTGGTCCGCAGTTACGCCCTTGATGCGATGGACGACGAGACGAACGCCTCGACCGACGGCTCGACCAGAAGCGCGGCCCAGTCGGTGGAGCGCGTGATCGCAGCGATCGGCCGCATGAGTGCCGAAGCGCATCCTGCCATCGGCCGCGGCCAAGACCTGCGGCTCAGAGGTGCCGGCCTTGTCGGCGCGGCCCTGACCGGTGACGGGGCCATGATTCATCTCGGGATCTGGTCCGCCGCCTATCGATGAGCAGCACTCGATAGCTCTTTCAACTGCATCAGAGGGGGAAGCAGTCATGGATAGACATGAGACAATGCGCGTGGAGGAAAGCCCTTGCCTTCAGGATCGCCACGGCGCCTGGACAGAATGGAAAACTTGGCTGGGACGGCCGCTTGCGGTGGCCGCATGTGCTCTTCAGCTGGGCTGCGCCGCCAGTCCCGACTCGATCGAAGCGCGCTACGTCAGCCCGACTGCCTACCAGAACTGGACGTGCAATCAGCTCGTCGATGAGCGGACACGTCTGAGCAAGGAGGTGCAAAGGGTGTCCGGCCTTCAGCGCGAGAATGCCAATGCCGATGCCGCCATGATGGCGGTCGGCCTCGTCGTCTTGTGGCCGGTGCTGTTCGGCTTGGCCGCAACGAAGGACAGGAAGGACGAACTGGGCCATCTGAAAGGTGAATACGAAGCGGTCGATCTGTCGATCAAGTCCAGGCAATGCACGATGCCCTCGCCGGGGATGCCAAGCGTCCCGGCGGCTCCGGCCGCCGCCCCCGAGGCCATGAAGGCCGCTCCTGCCAGCGAGGGAATATACAAGGGCAAGGGCAGGACCGATTCCTGGTGCCAGACCCCGTCTATCAGCCTCACGCTCCGGGGGAACGCCTTCGAGGGCGAGCTTTCGGAAGTCGCGAGCGGCGCGCCAACAAGCTCGGTGACCGGCGAGCTCGCCAACAACGGTGTGGCGGCCCTCGAGTTCAAGTCGACCAACAGCGACTACTTCAGCGGCTCCGTCGGTGGCACCCTGAAGAACGACACCCTGTCGCTCGACCTGCAATCGCGGACGGCCCGCGCCTGCTCCTATCATTTCGAGCTGCAGCGGGCTCCGCTCGCGACCGTGGCGGGAGGGTGACAGGCACGAGAAGATCGACAGCGCGGATGGTTGGCGGCCGGAAGGTATTCAGCGGCCGCTCGACACCGGCAGTTGGCCCGCTCCCAACGAGTTTGTGTCGGTCATTCAGTGTGCATGGCCGCGTATGGCCTGGTGCTCGTAGTGATAGTGCGCGCCGCCGAAGCGATCGATATGCAGCGGCTGCTTGGCCAGGCCGGGGCAGAAGGTGCCGACGATCTTCTCGAGCCTGCCGTAGAGGGCCCGGGCCGGCTTGTTCGCCCGCTCCAGCCGCTCGCGCGACTTCTCCGCCTTGCGGGCCAGGTCAGCGAGGTCGACCGTCAACAGCTTCCTGTTCTCGACTACCATGCGTCCGCCGATCATCACCGAATGCACACCCGTGCCGTCCTCGGTGTGCACGATTTGGTTGGTCGGGTCGTTGCACGGAATCCAGTTCACCTGCTCGAGGTCGAGGAAGACGATGTCGGCCTTGTAGCCTTCCTCCAGCCTGCCGATCCTGTCGCCGAGGCCAAGAGCGCGGGCGCTGCCCACCGTGGCCGCCTCCAGCACCTCCTCGGTCGTGATCCAACGCTGCCAATCGGCTCCCTGGACCTTGGAGACCATGGAGGCAAGCCGCAGGTTCTCGTACATGTTCTGATTGTCCGAGCAGCTCGCGCCGTCGGTGCCGATGCCGACGTTGATCTTGGCGTCCAGCATGCCGCGCATGTCGGCGAGCCCGTTGCCGAGCCGCATGTTGGAGCCGGGGTTGTGCGAGACCGAGGCCCCCTTGTCGCCGAGTCGCTTCATGTCGTCGCGATCGAGCCAGACGCCGTGCGCCACGGTGAAGTTCGGCCCGACGAGGCCAAGCGAGTCCATATAGGCCGTGAGCGTCGAGCCGTAGAGATGGTAGCCCGCGATCACCTGGACTTTCGATTCGGAGACGTGCGTGTGCAGGCCGGTGTCGTAGTCCCTGGAAAGGCGCAGGCAGGCGAGCAGGAACTCACGCGAGCAATGGTGCGGAATGGTCGGCGCTACGGCGAGGTTCACACCCTTGCCGTCGAGCTTCCAGCCCTGCAAGGCCTTCCTCATCTGGCCGACGCTCGCCTTGTAGGGCGCCAGGCGAAAGCGCTCGACGTCCTTCCTCAGGCCGGGCGGCAGGCGCTCCATCAGACCGGGAATGGCCTCGAAGAAGGTGGCGTCTGCAACCATCGGCGCCAGCACGGCCCGCATGCCGACATCCACATAGGCCTGGCCGATCGCCTGGAGACCGTCGACCGACGGCATGGGGAACTCGGCCGCCAGGTCGTAGGCCGCGGTGCAGCCCTTCAACACCATTTCGGCGGCGCCGATCAGGCTCGACAGATACTTGTCCTCGAGCGTGCGGTTGCCGCTCATCCAGGGTCCTGCCGTGAGCAGCAACTCGAGCGTCAGCCGATCGCCCATGCCCTTGGCCAGGTTGCCGTGGCTGTGGGTGTGGCCATTGATCAGGCCGGGATGCAGCAACCGGTTCCTGGCATCGATCACCTTCGCGTCGGGCGGAGCGGCCATGCCGGGCGGGCCGATTTTGGCAATGGTGTCGCCCCGGACCAGTATGTCGGCCTTGGGCGCGGCATGGCCCCGGATGTCGAGTACACGTCCACCGCGGATCACCGTCATCCTCTTGGCCATCTTGCCCTCTCTTCAGAAAAGCAGCCCGCAGCGGGCCTCGACAGGCCGATGGTCACGACGCCACCTGCGCATTTGCGCTCGACCACGGGAAGAACACACGCTCGATGATCACCACGATCTGGAACAGCACAACGCCCATGATCGACAGGATGATCAGCGCGCCGAACGCCACCGGCACCTTGAAGAACGCGGTCGATGTCACGATGAGAAAACCCAGCCCGGAATCGGCGTTGACGAACTCCGCGACCACGGCGCCGACTACGGCAAGCGATACCGCGACCTTGAGGCCGGCGAATATGAAAGGGATCGCGAAGGGCAAGCGGATGCGCCACAGCTCGCTCCATTTCGAGGCGCGACAGGCGCGGCTGAGCTCGAGCAGTTCCGGCGGCACGGACATCAGGCCGGTAGCGACCGAGATCACCAGCGGGAAGAAGGCGACAAGAACCGTGATCACGACTCGTGGAAGCTCGTTCGAGCCGAGCGCCACGACGAGGATCGGTGCCAGTGCCACCTTTGGAATGGATTGCGTCCAGACGAGGAAGGGATAGATGGCGCCGGCGATGGCAGGGGAGGCCGTCAGCAGGACCGCCAGAGGCAGGCTGATGACGATCGAGACGGCAAAGCCCAACAGCACGGTCTTCAGGGTCGCCATTGTGTGCCCGAGGACGGCCGGCCCGATCGCCACGGTGTCCGTCCAGATCTGGCTCGGGGCAGGAACGAGATAGGCCGGCACATTGAACGTCCGGCAGATTCCCTCCCACATCACGAAGAAGGCCGCGGTCGCGAGCAGAGGCACGACGATCTCGCTGAAAGCGGCGGCAGGCGGCCTGCGCCGCTTCTCAAGCGGCGGCGCGGCCTGGACTGACATGGCGCTGTCCGAAGATGAGCTCGCGGATACGACGGCTGGCGTCGTGGAACGCGGCGTTACCCTCCACATGGAAGCTGCGCGGTCGAGGCGCCTTCACATCGATGATCTCGACGATGCGACCGGGTCGCGGCGTCATGACCATGACGCGGTCGGCGAGTATCACGGCCTCGGTGATCGAATGGGTGACGAACAGCACGGTCTTGGGTCGCTCGCTCCAGATGCGCAGCAATTCCATCGTCATCTCTTCGCGGGTCAGCGCGTCGAGCGCACCGAACGGCTCGTCCATGAGGAGAATGTCCGGCTCGTGGACCAATGCCCGGCAGATCGCGACGCGCTGCTGCATGCCGCCCGAGAGTTCCTGCGGCGACTTGCGCTCGAAGCCGGTGAGCCCGACCAGCTTGATCAGGGCGGCCGCCTTGTCGGCGCTGCTCGAATCGATCTTGTGCATCATGCGCAGCGGAAACAGCACGTTGTCCATCACGCTGGCCCACGGCAGCAGCGTCGGCGCCTGGAAGACAATACCGGTCTCGGAGCGTGGCTCGCGGATCGGGACGCCGCCGATCGACGCGCTGCCCGCAGTCGGCAGGATCAGGCCGGCGACGATGCGCAGCAAGGTGGACTTTCCGCAGCCCGACGGCCCGACCAGCGTGACGAATTCATTGGCGTGGATCGAGACCGAGACATCCTCGAGCGCCACGACCTGATCGCCGTCGCGCGAGTTGAAGACGCGTGTCACGTGGTCGAGCAAGATCACGGGCGCACTCCTCCTGGCCGACTACTTCTGTGGCAGGAGACTTGTGTCGATGGCCTGCTTGTAGTCCCAGTCCTTCTTGAGCTCCTGCGCTTCGGCCACCACGCCCCAGGTGAACTTCAGGCGCTCGGCGCTCTCCTTGCCGAAGCCAACTTCCTTCGAATGGTCGTTGAATACGAAGGCCATCGTGGCACTCAGGCTGTGCGTGCAGTCATCGAGCTGGACCTCGGGAAAGCGGGCGACGTGCAGCTTGCAGGCTTCGTCCGGATTGTCGCGCGCCCATTCGAAGGCCTCCTTCGTCGCGGCTAGGAAGCGCTTCACCAGATCGGGCTTCTCCTTGACGAGCCTGTCGGTGCTGATCAGGGTCGCAGCATAAATCTTGAACCCGACGGAGACGAACGGCAGCGCCACCAGCTCCTCGCCCGCCTTCTCCGCCGCTTTGTTGATGTAGTAGTAGTGGATCGAGTAGAACGGCGCGGCATCGATGTTCTTGGCGATCAGCTGGGCCGCCATCGCCGCGCCATCCATATTCGTCCAGATGATCTTGCTGGGATCCGTGCCGGCCCGCTTGGCGACTTCGGGGAAATAGAAGCGGTGGCTGTTGCCGGGCGTGACGCCGATCTTCTTGCCCTCCAATCCCTTGAAGCTGGTGATGCCGGAGCTCTTGAGGACAAAGAGCGAATGAGGCGACTCGTTGTAGAGGACCGCGATCGTCTTGACCGGAACGTTGGTGCGCGCCCGGGCGGTGAGCACCGCCGCGATATCGGCAACGCCAAAATCGGCCGCGCCGCCGGCGACCTTGGTCACGGTATCGCCCGAGCCGTAGCCGCGCGTGATGGTTATGTCGATGCCGTGCCTGGCATAGATGCCCTTGCTCCAGCCGCCGTAGTACATGGCGTGCTCGCCCGACGGAATCCAGTCGGTCTGAAGGTGCACCTTGTCTTGTGCAAATCCGGGGGCAGCGAACGCGATCGCCATCAACGAAATGGCAGCGGCAGCAGCGCTACGCAAGAATGATGCCCGCATAGACGTCTCCCTGAATTTCATTGTCAGGTGAAGTAAAGCAAATTCAGGTGGGCGCGGCCAGCTATCGTGGACCGGGAAATGGTGCGCTGGTCATCATCGGCAAGGGAGTGACCTGCACATCCAGGTCACTCTGATCCCGGCCCACAGGACAGGAGCCCGGTTTGCTCCAGCGCAAACCCACATGGGGATGGAGAGTATAAGTTTGAGATGAAGCTTCAGCCTGCGGATTGTCCCAGGCGCTGCGTGACGACACCCTTGGATGGGCCCATGATGGACGTCATTTTTGCCCGTGCACTTCATGTCCTTGCCGTCGTGATCTGGATCGGCGGCGTTTCGATGGCGACAACTGCCATGCTACCGGCGGTGCGGCGAGGGTTGTTGGGAAGCGACAGGCTCAAGGCATTCCAGGCGATTGAACGCCGCTTCGTCTGGCAGGCGCGGACGGCAATCGTCGTCGTCGGGCTGACTGGGATCTATATGACAGAACGCCTCGATCTGTGGGATCGATTCCTCTCGGCGCACTTCTGGTGGATGCACGCGATGGCGGGCGTTTGGCTGTTGTTTACGTTTGTCTTGTTCGTTGCGGAGCCCTTCATTCTCCATCGGAGATTCAATACTTGGGCTCGCACGCAGCCAGAGCGCGCCTTCGCATGGCTGCAGCGGGCACACTGGGTATTGTTGACGCTTGGCGTCGTGACAATTCTCGGCGCCGTCGCCGGTAGCCAGGGATGGTCGCTCTTCTGACTGCTGGTCGCTGCCGGCGTTTCTCGCCCATTTCGCAGGGTTGTGACGATATCCTCCCCGTCAGGCGGCTTGCCGGTCGCTGGATCGACGAGATGAGTGCCGTGCCTGGGCGGCATGCGGCACAGTTGCCAGCGCGGCCGATAGCTACCTTCGAGCGCGGGAGGTGTGAATACCGACTTCCTCTCCCGAGATCCGTTTGCAGGATTCGCGGTTGCTATGAATCTAAAATCGAACAGGGTGCCGAGCGTGGCAGGCTTCAAACACAGCTTTGCCACGGCTGGCGTTACGGACACGTGCTACCGGATTGAACGTTTCTCTTGGGGTGACGCTGGAGGGGGAGCAATGCCCGATGGTTTGGGCAGGGATGCATCGTGCCGGCACTGCGGCGCCATTCTCACGACGGTGTTCGCGGATCTCGGCGTGACGCCGGTGGCCAACGACTATCTCAGCCCCGCGCGCCGCGACCAGGCCGAGTCCTTCTATCCCCTGAAGGCCTATGTATGCGGCAATTGCCGTCTCGTGCAGCTCCGGGACTTTCACGGATCGCGGGACTTGTTCCGCGAGGACTATGCCTACTTCTCCTCATTTTCGACGAGCTGGCTGCAACACGCCAAGAACTACGCCGAGTATATGCGGCGCCGTTTGCGACTTGGACCGCAGAGCCTGGTCGTCGAGGTGGCGAGCAACGACGGTTACCTGCTGCAGTATTTCAAGCAGAAAGGTATCCCGGTCCTCGGCATCGAACCGTGCAGGTCAGTGGCCGATTTCGCCATCGCGAAGATCGGCATCCCGACCCGAATAGAATTCTTCGGACGCGAGACGGCAATCAGGTTGGCCGACGAGGGCTTTTCCGCCGACCTGGCCGTGGCCAACAACGTGCTGGGTCATGTTCCCGACATCAACGATTTCGTGAGTGGTTTCGCGGCGATCCTCGAGCCTGACGGCGTGGCAACGTTCGAGTTTCCCCATTTGCTCAACCTGATCCGGCTGAACGAGTTCGACACGATCTATCACGAGCACTTCTCCTATCTGTCCCTGTTGGCTGCCGAGCGCATCTTTCCCGCCAACGGGCTGCGCATCTTCGACGTCGAGCGACTTTCCACGCATGGCGGGTCGTTGCGCCTGTTCGCCTGCAGGACAGAAGCGGTGCACGAGCGGACCCATCGCGTCGACGAACTGGCCGCGACGGAGCGAGAGGCGGGCCTGCACACCGATGAACCGTACATTCGCTTCTCCGAACAGGTACGGGAAACCAAGCGATCGCTTCTCGAGCTTTTGATCGCGTTGAAGCGCCAGGGCCATTCGATCGTAGGCTACGGCGCGCCGGCCAAGGGCAATACGTTGCTGAACTACTGCGGTATCGGCGGCGATACCCTCGACTTCACCGTCGACCGGTCGCCGCACAAGCAGGGCTTGTTCCTGCCCGGAACCCGCCTCGAGATAAGGGCACCCGAGGCGATCGACCGCCACAAGCCGGACTTCGTCCTGATTCTGCCCTGGAATCTGCAGGACGAAGTGATGTCCCAGCTCGCCCATATCGGCCAATGGGGCGGCAAGTTCATCGTGCCCATCCCCAGAGCGCGTATCGTCGACGCGCCGCGTGGCCCGCACCTGCGATCCGGCGCAGACATTCTCGATCGGCCCGTTGCGCCAACGGATGATTTCTGACCATTGCTGGCCGATCAGCGCGAAGTGCGCACACAGCTCAGCCATCCCCTCGCATTGCGTCAATGCCGAAACTGCCCGCACAGCGCTCAAGTCGGCGAAGCCGCGCGGACGTGTCCCGCCGTGTCTCCAACGCCGGAGACCGTTCTGGCGGCTCAACTAAGCTCCTGATTTGAATGGCGGACCCGGCGAGATTCGAACTCACGACCTCTGCCTTGTACGCTAAGCTGCACAGTCCTTGTTGAGTGCTGAGACGAGCACAAAAATGTCGAAGCGAATAGTGGAACCGCCATTGTCAGAGCTTGGTAGCCTTCTGACGCCTCTAACGGATGGCGAGCAGGAAGTCATTGGTCTATTTGATAGGCTGCTGCCTCCAGAATGGGAAATTTACATTCAGCCGCACCTGAACGGCCTTAGAGCCGATCCGAGAAGTTGTGATTCAGGAACAATGTATTGGCCTGGTCAAGCGCCTGAGCATGAGTCGGATCATGGCAAGGCGAATGAAGGCGACGACGGTGCAGGCGTAGCGTTCGAAGTCACGAGCGAGCCTGCGGTTGCGAGAGATCCAGGCGAAGGTTCGCTCGACGATCCATCGCTTGGGCAGAACGCTGAAGTTGTGCGCCTCGGTGCGCTTGACGATTTCGATCTGCCAGGAGCCGATATCGGCAACGACTTGGGCGACGCGTGGCCCTTGATAACCGGCATCAGCGAAGAGTTTGAGGATCGAGGGAAAGCGGCGTCTTGCGTTGCGCAGCAGCCGGCGGACGCCGTCGCGATCCTGCACATTGGCGCGATGGACGACGACGTTCAGCAACAGGCCGAGCGTATCGACGACGATATGTCGCTTGCGACCGGTCACCTTCTTGCCCGCGTCGTAGCCTTGCGGATCGATCGAGGCCCCCCTTTTTGCGCCGCTTTGGCGCTCTGACTGTCGAGGATTGCTACTGTCGGCTCGGGCTTGCGTCCCGCCGCCTCGCGCACCTGGACATACAGGGCCTGATGCAGGCGCAGCAGAGTCCGATCCGAGCGCCAGAGCGCAAAATAGTCGTACACCGTGCTCTTGGGCGGCAGGTCTTTGGGCAAGGCGTCCCACTGGCAACCGGTCGACAGCAGATAGAACACGGCGTTCAGCACTTCCCGCATATTGACGTCGCGCGGCCGCCCGCCACGGCGGGCGGGGGGAATCAGCGGCGCCACCAGTGCCCATTCCGCATCCGTCAAATCGCTGGGGTAGCGCAGCGCCTTGCGCTCATGAGCCCGACGATGCTCTGTCGTCCACATCTGGCACCTGTCTCAAACCACAGAGTGCCGAACAATGAATCACAACAGATTCTTCCGACTCAAGTTCTTTCCGGATAGGCTCTTAGGCCTGACGTAGTTCTGTTGAATCCCAATGTTGGGGTCGCTGTATTTGAGGTGAAGGACTGGAACTTCGCCAAGTTGAGCTACTTCTCGGACGCCAGTACTGGCAGGCTCCGCTTGATGGCCCGTGATGCGCAAGGGCGCGTTTTCAGCCGGGAGGACGACAACCCAGTCACGAAGGTGCGGCTCTACAAGAATGAGCTGTTTGATCTTTATTGCCCTCGGCTAAACGACTGTGCAGGATTTGCTGCGGTCACCGCTGGGCTCATTTTCTCAAGAGCAAGCCGACGCCAGGCTGAGGCACTGCTGGCTCCGTTTCGAGCGCATGACGCTGGCGCAAAAGCCTATCCCAGATACTATCCGATTGCAGGAGCAGATGACGTAGCGAGTGAGAACCTTGACGCCATCTTTCCGGAATGGACACGTACGTCATCACAATATATGTCGGCGGCGATTGCCGAGGACTTGAGGGGGTGGCTGCGCGAACCGGCCTTCAGTCGTGAGCAGCGCCATCTTTTGGAAATGGACGCTCGCCAGCGTGAGCTCGCGACAACGCGTACTGCTTCCGGTTACCGTCGGATCAAGGGACCTGCGGGCTCCGGAAAGAGCGTTGTACTCGCGGCGCGTGCAGCAGAATTGGCAGACCAAGGGAAGCGAGTCCTCGTCGCAACCTATAACATCACGCTCTTGAATTACCTACGCGACTTGGCCGTTCGTCATGCCACCAGTCGCTCCGTCGTTCGCCGACAGGTCGACTTTCTAAACTTCCATATGTGGTGCAAGCGTGTGTGCATTGGGAGCGGTAACAAAAATGCCTACGACGAACTATGGACAGAGGAGTCTGCTGCAGATGAATTCGAAGTAGACGACGTTTTGCAGAAGGACCTGCCCCGCTTGGTGCAGCGCCTCTACGAAGAGAATCCCGACACGCTTCCTCACTATGACGCCGTGCTGGTCGACGAAGGACAGGACTACTATCTGGAATGGTGGCAAGCGCTTCGAAGGGCCGTTGAGGCAGGTGGGGAGATGGTGCTTGCTGCAAACAAGACTCAGAATATTTACGCTACTGCTGCGGCTTGGACAGAGGACGCGATGGGCAATGCGGGCTTTCGAGGTCCTTGGGCGGAGTTGCGGGTCAGTTATCGGCTTCCTCCGAGCGTGGTTCCGCTCGTGAAGGAGTTTGCCAGGCAATTCCTTACCACGGAGGAAGTTGATATCCCGGAGGTGGAACGCAAGAGTGAGCAGATGGAGTTCGCCGACCTGTTCCCCGTCGAACTGCGCTGGGTCCAAGTGCATGAACCGGGCAGCTCTGTCGCGGTGTGTGTTGCCGAAATCCGCCACCAGATGATACGGCTTCGTGCAGATACGGCCATCGCTGACATTACGTTTTTGTCCGGCAAGGCAATTGGACAAGAGGTGGTGAGCGAGCTTGAGGTCTACGGGGTGCATGTTCTGCACACCTTCGATGCTGAGGCGTCAGTTTCGCGTCGAAAGAAGCGCGCGTTTTTTCAGGGCGCGGCGAATGTAAAGGCGACGACCCTCCACAGCTTCAAGGGGTGGGAAGCTCGACACCTCGTCCTCTTTGTTGAAAGCGTCCAACGCGCGGAGGATCGAGCACTGATCTATGCAGCTCTCACGCGCCTTCGCAGGCACGGGCAGGGCAGCGCGCTTACAGTAGTTTGTGCGTGTCAGGAGCTTGCGAGGTACGGAGCGACTTGGCCTGAGTTTGTTCAAGGCAGAGGCGAAAATATCGCGCATGCTTCCCCAATGCTTGGCCGGGGGTGAGATGGCCCTCGAAGGTGGTGCTAAACCTCTGAAATCATTGGCGGACCCGGCGAGATTCGAACTCACGACCTCTGCCTTCGGAGGGCAGCGGAAAAGAGTTTTCCGATGTGTCCCCGGATTTTCCCACAATAGACAAGTCTTGAAAAACGGCGGCCTAGAGCCATTATCGGAAGGCAGCGGAAAACGCGGGAAATTTCTCCAGTTTTCCTGCTCCTGTGTCCCCAGTGTGTCCCCAGGCCAAAAGGGACCTCTTGGGGGAGGCTATGCGGAGGCCGGATGCCAAAGCTTACGAAGCGGTTTATCGATGCGCTGAAACCAGTCACCAGGGATACGCTGTATCGAGACAGCGAGCTGAAGGGTTTCTTGCTGCGCGTGAAGCCGCCCGGACCAAGGTCCCCGGCGGGAGTGCGGATCTGGGGCGTCCAGTATCGAAACAAGGCAGGCAGGACGCGAAGGCTGGCCATGAAGGACGGCGGGGCTGCCACACCCGAGGAAGCGCGCAAATGGGCAAAAAGGCAGCTCCTGAGCGTCGCTGATGGTCGCGATCCATCGGCCGACCGTGGCGCTGCCCGTGGCCGGATGACCGTTTCCAAGCTCTGTGACGAATATCTGAAGGCAGCCGAGAAAGGGTTGGTCTTCGGGAAGCGGAAACGGCCCAAGTCCGAAACGACCCTCGCCACCGATCGGGGCCGCATTGAACGGCACATCAAGCCGCTACTCGGCACGATGGCCGTGGCGGACGTGCAGCCGTCCGATGTCCGGCGGTTCCTGACGGGTGTTCAGACCGGCAAGACCAAGGCGACCATCAAGACCAAGCCCAAGGGCGTTGCGCGCGTCACCGGTGGGCGGGGCACGGCTGCCCGGACGGTCGGGCTCCTGGGCGGCATATTCAGCTACGCCATCCGCGAAGGCATGCGGAAGGACAACCCGGTGCATGGCATCGAGCGGCCTGCCGACGAGAAGCTGAACCAGTTCTTGACCATGGACGACTACCGGAAGCTCGGCGCGGCGCTGAAATCTGCGGAAGCGGCGGGCGAGAACCGGCATGCCGTCAACGAGATCCGCCTATTGGCGCTGACTGGCTGCAGGAAGAGCGAAGTGACCGGGCTCGTCGGGTCGGAAGTGGACCTCGATCATCACCAACTACGGCTTGCCAACACGAAGGAAGGCTACAGCCTGCGTCCGCTCGGGCAGGCTGCCGTTGATCTGTTGGTGGATCTGCCACCGCATCCCAGGAGCGACGCGATTTTCGGCATGGGAGAAGAGGGAGCACCCTATCAGGGGCTTCCCAAGGCCTGGGAGCGCATCGCCAAGCGAGCCAAACTCAGGGGCGCCACCTTGCACACCTTGCGCCACAGCTTCGCCACTACCGCCAACGCACTTGGCTGCAGCGATCCGACCATAGCGGCCATGCTGGGCCACTCCCACGGCACCGTCACTGGCCGCTATATCCATGTAGTCGATGCGACTCTTCTGGCGGCCACCGATCGGGTGGCGAAAACCATCGCAAGAGCCATGGCCGGCGAGAAGGATGCGACCGTCACCAGGATTGGAGCGCAAGCGAGCGCGTAACTTGTTCCCATCGGCGCGGCTAGTCCTTGGCCGGGCGAACTCGGAGATCCGCACTCCGCCCGCCGCGCCGACCCTCTCAATGCGGATGCACCCTGCGGAGGTACCGTGAGTTTCAGTTCGGCCGAATGGACAATTCCAGAGCTGTGCGTGTGGATTGTGAAGCGCAGCAAAGACGCTGTTAGCGCACTTCCATCACGCGCCAGGAATTCATTGGATCTTGCCGAATCACGTTGCCCGGGCGTTTACGGCGCGCGAGACGAGATTATTGCCAAGGCCCAGCAGGGACTTATCTCCGTCACTTGTCAGGGCGCTCGCGCGCTTTACCGCTCAAGCGTCGTCGCATCCAAGCGTATGACGCTGCCGACAGAATTTTGGAAGAGCGCCGAGCTACTCGACACATCACATTGGATGGCTCCGGGCGTTCGGTTGTGCGTTGCTCAGCGTGTCGGCGACGCAAAACCCACTGACTATAGCGATTTGTTGGTTAGTAGCAGCAAGGCGCAGCAACTGTGGAAGTCTGTCGAAACAGCTTCGGTGCATGTGTCCGAGCCGCTTCCCGGTGCCGACGTGTCAGGACAGTCATTTGAGAGCAAAAATCTCATACCGCAGACGCCAACCTATATCCCACCCGTCACTTACTCGCGCGATGACGTTCCGGACCAGTTCAAGCAATGGGCGAACGGCCGACATCTTGCAGGCCAGCTCATTACCGAGGGAATGGCGCAAGACGCGATGCGTGGGCCGAAGGATCAGCAGGGCGCTCGTCTGGGCGGGCTGCTCAAAGCGGGAAATGGACTCTCGCGCGATACGATACGGGCATGGATGGGCACACTGCCTAATGGCTGGTGTGCGACGCGCGGCACTTCGCCATCACGCAATAGCGCATCAACGCCTTCTTCAAATGGCGGTGATAATCGCGGTTAAATCGCGGAGGCTAAAGTGTCCGCGATTATTGCTCCAAGGGCATTTAACGAACCGATAAAATTTTCGCCGCGATGATGGTCGGCGATTTCTGGCACGAACATCTTTTGCTCCGAAACGCGGTCAATTCCGACCGTGCAAGGAGCCAGCGAAGTGAACCTCTCTTCCGACAATTGGCCGCCGAAGCTGCGCCGCGCTGATGCGGCCCGCTATCTCCGTGAAGTGCATGGCATCCCCGTCCAGCCATCCACAATGGCGAAGTGGTACTGCCAGAAGTCTGATGGACCGCCCGCGTATGTAGCCGGCCGCGTGCCGCTCTATCCGCGTGATTCCCTCGATGCCTGGGCAGAGAAGCGGCTAGGCCCGCTCCGTACCTCAACCTCTGACAAACAAGCAGCCTGACATGAAAAGCCCCAGCGCGGTGAACGCTGGGGCCGAAACGTTTCGTCTAACCCACCAACCACGATGAAAGCTAAACGACATGAAACTTGTAACCCCTCCGCGTCGCGCTAGCAACAGCGCTCTGCACCTTCCGCTCTTCAAGCACGCCGAAAAGGTTCGCGTCCGGTCACTCCCGATCGCCGCCAAGCACCTTGCTCGCCGCCATGGGCTGGCGCCGGAAACGGCGCTTGTTGTGGCTGAGCTGGCCGGATTTTCGATGGGGGTCCGGTAATGGCGCGCGTGAAGAAGTCGTTCCGTGTATTCGACGGCGAAGGCCTGCCCCGCAGCATTGAACTTGTTGGCAGGGATGCGTGGGCTCTCGGTGCCCTGATCCATGCCGGCCCTGTGGGCTGCACGCCGATTACCACGCCGGGCCCGCGCTGGAGCGGATACGTCCACAAGCTGCGCCATCGTTACGGCCTCAACATCGTGACGATCGATGAGGAGCACGGCGGTCCCTATGCCGGCACCCACGCGCGCTACGTCCTGAAGACCCGCGTCGAGTTTGCCGAGGATCCGGAAGAGGACCGCCCTGACATTCGGCCTGATGCCGAACAGAGGGCTGCGCCATGAGCGACTTCGATTGGAGCCGCGACAACGGCGATGTCGTGCTGCGGGCCTACGGGTCGATCGCCGTGCACGAAAATCCTTACGGTGGCCACAGCAACAGGCGCTCTGATCGCCGCGTTGCTTCCGTATCGATGTACGGAGGCACCATGAGATCCATTGGAACCTTGCTCGCGATGGGGCTCGTTCTGGCGGTTGCGGCCTGCGGGGACACCCCGGGGCAGCGTGCCGTGACAGGCGGTGCGGTCGGCGCCGGCACCGGGGCCGTCGTGGGCTCCACGGTCGGACACCCGGTAGGCGGTGCGGTCGTGGGCGGGCTGGGCGGCGCTGCTGTCGGCGCAGCCACCACGCCAGAAAGACGCTACTAGGTCCGACCGGCGACCAGCTCTCGCGACGGAGCTATGACGAACCCGGCCGCCGCTATGCGTTTCTGCGTGACCGCTGCGTCTTCCAATCCACCCATGGTGTACCCATTTCCCGCGGCGGAGGGCGAAGGGAATGGGACTGGCCGATCATTCGGACGAATTGCTGTGGGCTATCGAGGGCCTGTTGGAAGATGGAGAGGTCGAGAGTGGAACGCCGGCCTACGGAGTGGCCTGGAAGGCCTGCCACGAAGGCTACGGCGCCTTGAACTCGAGTGAGCGCGCCATCTTCGATCGCGTCGTCAGTCCGGCATTGCAGCGCCGGACCGCCTTGGATCCTGCTCAGGCCGCGTAGGACATCACGGTTGAGCCGCCGGCTGCACGGCATTTGGCTCCTTATCCCACTGTTGGCATTGACCGCGTGTGCTGCCGGGCAAGGCGACGGTTGGAGGAAGGGGGCCGATGGCTCACCAGCTGGGCTCGGTGATACGCAGGACTGTCACATCGAAGCCCGGCGCCAAGCTGAGGCACAGTACCCGCCGCAACGTATTGGCGTGCCAGGCAGGGACATCGCTGTCGAGAACCCGGGCCTGTTCCCGGCGGAAACCTCCTTCTTCAACGCATGCATGCGCCGGAAGGGGTTTGAGCGCTGACTAACTGCATTCGCCTTCGTAGCTGGAAACAGCGGTCTCAAAATCATCTTGAGCGGAAGTCAGCGTTCCAAACTCCGAGGAGCAATCATCGTGGCCATCGCTACCAGAGACGCACGACACGTATGACTGCAATGCGCTAGCGATATCCGATCGGGCGCTTTTGAAGGTCTGTATGGCGTTGCGGCAGTCCTCGACATCGGCACGAAGCGTCGCGGGCGATGTCAGGGCGACAATGGTGCTTAGAGCAGCCATCGCTCGCGCTGATTGTCTTAGCATGCGCATCCCGGCGGCTGATGGCACTTCGCCTTCGCGCTGATGCAAGTGTTTCCGCACGGCTGCCCCTTCCTGCAATGTTTGCAGCAACTGTCGCCACCACGGACGGGCAGGATGTCAGCGAGGCGCGGCACGACGACCTTGTGTCCGGGCCAAGGTGTATGCTCGGCGGCCATCGCCGGCCACGCAATCAATGTCAGAATCGTAACGAGCAACCGCACTTCGTCCCCCAGCGGCTCTCCTCGATACAAATGCTACCACGTAGCTGCGAGAGTTCAACCGTTGCGAGCTTGTCGTATACGATATCTCGTGTAACGATTGCTTCCAAAGCGGGGAGGGGGAGCATTTATGCGAGTCGTTGCGATCAGTTCTATCTTCGCGTTCCTCACGGTTGCGGCGTGCGCCACGGCAAGTCCGGTCATGGAAGCCGCAGATGGGACCTATTTCGTTTCGGCACGGGCGGCTCCGGTAAGAGGCGGAGCCACGGGCGCCCAGACAGTTGCCTTCGACGAGGCGCGCAAATTCTGCGCACAGAAGGGTATGCATCCGCTCTTGGTGGGCAATCAGGAGCGCGACATCTACCAAAGCTCGTCCGGTGGCGGCTTCAATCAGTATGGTGGTGGCTTCGGCGGATCAACCATGGCCGCTGGCAGCGTGAACATGCGGTTCAAGTGCGCGCCATGAAGTGGTGGGCTGCCGGTCTTCTGACCCTGGTGGTGGCTTCCCCTGCTGAGGCAGCTTATTTCGATGGCAATCAGCTATACGCCGCGTGCACGACGCAACAGGGTACCTATAATTACTTCCAGGAACAGTCGCGTTGCTTGGCCTACATCGAGGGCATCTCAGATGGACTCGAATACGGCAGGGTGACGCAAAAATCCTCGATTCGAGCTTGTGTGCCGGCAGGCGTGACCGGAGGGCAGATCATGGATGTAGTCATTCGCTATCTCTGGCAGCATTCAGAAATTCGCCATTTGCTTGCGTCTCAACTCGTTACTTCGGCGCTTATTGAAAGTTTCCCGTGCCGCTAGGACGGGTCGTGGGGGCGATTGCACTGGTTCTGGCCGTCCCGGTAGCAGCGCAGACGGTCACAGACGGCGACACCCTACGCTTCGGCAAGGAGCGCGTGCGCCTGTGGGGCATCGACGCGCCGGAGATCCATCAGCGCTGTCCCGATCGATGGCTTGCCGGCATCGAGGCTACCCGCAAGATGCGCGAGCTGGTGAAGGGCCACCACGTCGCCTGCGACAACCGCGGCTACGACCGCTACGGTCGGATGGTAGGGCTATGCCGGGCCGATGGCGTCGATATCCAGGCGGCCATGGTGCGGGCTGGGATGGCCTGGGCGTTCGTCAGGTACAGCAGCGACTACGTGCGGGAGGAGGAGCAGGCCAAGGCCGATCGCCTGGGGGTCCATGCCCATGGCTGCGAGCCGGCGTGGGAGTGGCGGGCGCGTTCAGCGGTGAAAACTGGATCGTAGGAAGAAGCGATCAATGCCTGTACCGCCCCTAAATATTCAGGGAGTGCTTCCCCCATTTACTGGACGAGATCCAGGTGCTGTGCCAACCGACCTTAGTCCATATACCGTTCAACCAATTGATGTGGTGAATGCGTTTGGTAGTACGGTTGATCGCTTGGACATACTGACAAAGTGGCTGGCACACCGGGATCAGCTTCGCCAACTGGGTCTCGCATCCGGGTTTCAGTGGCTAGACGGCAGTTTTGTTGAAAGGAAGAACCCCGACGACCTTGACGTGGTTACGTTTTTTCTGCGGCCCCGCGCCACAAATGCAAATGACATGGCCCTTCTAATGGCGCAGAATCCGAACGTGTTTAGTAGGTTGGCTGCGAAAGGAACATATCGACTGGACGTGTTTTGGATCGATATGAACGCGAGACCGGAGGCGGTGGTAGACGCTACCCGATACTATTGTGGCCTTTTTTCTCATCGGCGTGTTGACTATCTCTGGAAAGGAATGCTCCGAGTAGATCTCGGACCCAAAGCGGTGGATGATATCGCGGTTGCAGCTATCCAGCAGGCTGCCGCGCTAAATGGTCAAGCAGTGCCATGAGTAGCATTCGTAAGCTAAAGCGGGACCATGCAGCGGCTGATCTAGCCGCCGTGCAAGGAATGCTGGGCCGGCTCACAGACGAAGACGCAGTCATTCGGATGAGCCTTCAGGACCGGAAGGCCGAAATCGAGGCAGAGCTTGCTGCACTGCCCCCTGAGGAAGACCAACACGCCCAGGCGGCTGTCTTTTTCGGAGGCAGGCCGGTGGTGGGCTCTCTCGGAATTGAGAGTGAGTTCGGAGGGCGCGCGGTTGGCATGATACAGGACCTCGTTGCAAAGCAGTTCGTTCAAGATAGCGCCACTGGACTTGCCCAACGTGGTCCCCTGCCAAACAAGGCAGCCACTCGCTTGCATGTTACAGACGTGCTCAGAGGTTCGTTCGGATTCTTGTTAGAAGAGTTGCGGCCACAGGATCAGCTATTTGATAGCTCTCTAAAATCAGCGCTTGATCAGGTAACTGAGTTGCTTTCAGCGTTTGCTGAAGCTGACGAACAGAAGTTCGAGACTGCCATTGAGAACGTTGATGAGCGGATCCTCTCTCAGGCGCGCGAATTCTTTTCCTATCTAAGTCAAGAAGGGGCGACACTCCGCCTTGTGGCGGGCGAGACGGATAGACCATTCGACAATGATGCTGTGGCTCGTGCGGCGAAACGCGCGACGACTACGACTATCCTTGATAAGGACGAGGACATAGTGGGGCAGCTTGCGGGAGTTCTACCCGAAGCGCACATGTTCGAGTTCAGGTGCGAGGGACTGCGGGGTGTGATCAGAGGGAAGATCGATCGCGCTCTATCAGCCTTCGACGCCGCTCAGCTTGCGACTCAATGGGCCAACAAAACAGCCACCGGAAGATTCGCAATCAGGCAGGTCCTGAAGGAAGGCGAGCTTGTGCGCGAGACTTTTACACTGAAGTCGATACGAGAAGACGATCAAAGGGTCTAAGGCGCATCCAACAGCGACAGCCAGAATAGCCCGGGACCCTCAATTCATTGGCGAAAACCCCGGATCGCCCACGTTGCCATTAAGCCGAGCAAAAGAAGGCCGATGGGCGGGGCAGCTATCCATGTCGCTGCGTGCAACTGCCGGCTCCAGAGATACGAATTGATCTCCTCAGCAGAGTATCCTGCCTTGCTTGCCCCAGCTACGTCGTAGGTTCGGTACCCTGTAAGATTCGTCCACTGGATCGCGCCGGCGACCAGTATCCACAGCAGCGATATGACCGCCCAGGACCGAAACAGTCCGCGCACCCAGTTCATTGGCGAAAGCCTTTGAGTATCCATCCCGCTGCTAAGCCCAAGATGAGTAGGGCAACGGGCGGCCCAAAGGTGTACATCGCGGGCAAGTAGTTGAAGCCCATGATTCCACCGCCTGCGCGGCAAGCTCGGAAAAGACAGGTCCAATTCCTGCCGTCAACAAGCGGGGCAATTTCCACAATTTGTTTGATGATCCAGAGAATAGATACCATCGCCCAGAGGCGCACCAAGCCACGGCGCCAGTTTAGCAATGAAGACTTTCGAGCGGTCTCAGCCACGACCCTTAACCTTCTTGAGGCTGGCCTCGATCAACTGCCGCACCGCGTCGCTGCGACTGATGCCGGCCTTCTCGGCGTAGGCATCCACGGCCGCGAGCGTGTCTGTTGGCAATCTCGTGAAGATACCGGGATCAACACCCCCAGGCTTTGGGGGCCTGCCTCGCCGCGGTGATTTTTTGATATCAGATATTGACCGAGCCATGAATTGCTGATATCAGAAAAGCGAGCCAAAGGGAAGTTGCAGCTTCCCCAAGGCTCTAACCGCAACCCGGACACCCTTAGGAGGAACCGGATCATGGCTACCGATATCCATAGCATCATTGTGTCTCGACGTACCGCCTTGCCCTCGCATGAGCTGGCGGGCATTCCCTTCCGCCGTTGGGCGGCCACCATCTGCACCGCAGAGGTCAGGCACGCCCGGAACGATGTGGCGGCCGTCACCGCCCGGCTTGGCGCCGACATGCTCTATTGCGAGCATCGGGATACCGCCTGGATCGACGGCTATTTCCTGCCGCACGAGACGAAGGCGGCCGTCGCCCTGAACTGGCTGAGCCATGTGCATGTCCACGAGGGCGACGCGCGCGGCCCGTGGGAGCGCATGAGCCGCATGAGCGGGGAGGAGAAGGCCCGCTGGCTCGCCCGCTACCGGTACTTGCTCAAGGGCTTCATCCGGGCCGCCAAGGCCTACCGCGCCGCGCGCGCTTCTCTGGCTTAGGGAGGCGCCGCCATGATTTTCGACAGCTACACCGATGACGAGGACACCAGGATCCGTCGCGACGCTGACGGCACGCAGATGTCGTCGCTTGCGTTCACCCGTCAACGGGCCGTCGCAGCCTATGCCCTGAGTGTCATCGCGAGGTATGGCGACGGGGAAAAGGGCCTCGCACTCGTCCGCAAGCACATTGTTGGCCTGGACCTACCGCCCGAGCGCATCAACCGCCTACGCGAGTACGCGGTGCACTCTGCCCGGCCCCATAGACCCGGGTGGGCCGGAAGCTTCCCAGACGACCATCTAGTGACGTGGGAATGCGCGGGCTGCCACACCTATGGCGAATGGCGGCGGGCCAATCGGCTGGTGATGCGCGCGGCGCTCCTGATCCTGCTGGACGTGCCGCTCCGATGCCCAAGCGACTTCAGGCAGTTTGTCGAAATCGTCGGCTGCTGGCCGGGTGCTTTGCCGAAGGCGCTACAGCAGAAGGTGCTTGACCGCATCCAGCCTTTCGTTACCGCCCGCGTGACCGGAGGCACGTTCAATATCGATCCGGCTTTCACCTTCGATGGCTCCAAGCCGTGGAAGGGCTACCGTCCCGGCGATCTGTTGGCGCTCGCCCCCGTCGAGGGTCCTGTCACCAAAGGTGACTACATCCTTGAGGGCCGCTTCACCGGCGGCCGCCATCTCATGCGGATTGACAGCGTTGGCCGTCGCCACTTCGTGACCGCGCTGCCCGGCTTCCGAGGCACATGCCCGATAAAGCGGAACGAATGGATCGTCCGCTACCGCGTCACCAACCGCTTCCCGATGCGCCAGGAGGAGGCCGCACAATGACCACCATGCAGACGGCACCCGATTGGGCCAAGGAGATGGACGACATCGAGGGCGACTGCGACGACCTCGAAACGTGCGGCATCGAAGTCGTCCGGCTGGCCGCTCTCCTCGAGTTGGTCAGCGACGACGCCACGCAGTTCCCGGAACTGCTGTCGCCGGGCGCCAAGGACAAGTGGGGCCATGTCGTCTACCTGACGGGCTTGCTTCGCAAGGTCGGGGAGGAGATCGAGGCCTCCAGCGGCAAGACCATGAAGCGCGTTGCAGCGCTTGCCGAACTTGCCCGGAAGGGAAGCGCCGCCAGTGACAGCAGGAGCAATGCCAAGACGGAGGATGGACAATGACCCGCAGGAAAATGCGCCGCGATGGCGTCAAGCGAGCAACGCCCGGGAAGTCGATGAAGCTATGGGGGCCGATCGTCGAACGCTATCTCGCCGACGCGGCGGCCGGAACATCGGATGTTTACGACCTGCTAAGCGTGCTGATCGAGACGGCCAACCGACAAGCGCAGGCGTGCGAAGGCACAGAACAGCCTCCCGGCGATTGGCGACGGCTGGCAACCATGGGTCACGCCGTCCGGCAGGCGCTTGCGTCCGCAGACGACAGCATCAGTCGCGCCGCGACCATGTTCGGCGTCGTGAAGCGCGGCGGCTGGGCGGACGCATGACGGCCAATCTCCTGCCCTACGCCACTGTCGTTGTCCTGACGGCTATTCCGGCATGGGCACTGCTCAAGCGGATAGGCCTGTCGCGGTGGTGGACGCTGCTATCGGCGGCACCGCTGGGAATGATTGTGATTCTGTGGCTGATCGCCTTCCGGCGCTGGCCGCAGCCTCGGAAGCGTGAGCCGGTGGCGTCGTAGCCTGCCACCAGCTCGACAAGGAAGGCCCCGACTTGCGGTGTCGGGGCCTTTCACTTGGCGTGCTCTTCCTCAGGCTCGAGATGGTCGGAGAACCACCAAAGGGGAACCGAGACGAACGATAGGTCCTGCAAGCGGAACCAGATGATAGAGCCATCAGAAATGCGCAGCCGCTCGGCGTAGTCAGAGCCTTCATGGGCCGAGTCGAGCCAAAAGAAGAAGTTGGCAATCTGGCAGAGGTCATTGTCGTCCTCCGCTGCGTCGTCGAACTCCTCTAGTGTCATCTCGTCGGGTTCGACTTCCAAGCGTAAAGGCTTTTTGGAGTCCGAAAAATAGAACTCCCCGACATCTTCGTCCTCCCGGATGGCTTTGCCTTGCAGGCCGTCCTCGCCAATCCAGTCAAACTGACTTGCGACCAGATGCCGGACGTTCAATGCGAATCGGCGCTTCTCGCTGTCGAAAACGATAAAGTGGTCGAAACCGTCGGGCTCCTGCACCCTGTACCACAGTCGACTGTACTCTTTGGTCGGCAGCACCAGCTCTCCGATGAACCCGCTTCTGAAGCGGAACTTGAACACCTGAAATGGTGGCTCGCTTGGCCCTGGTTCAGGATCCGGCTTCGGGCGTGGAAACGGCACAACTACATTTGACGGCGCCGCCTTCTTTTTGGCCGACGCCTTCTTTCCCTTCCCTAACATCACATCAACCTCCCGGCCCCCGCCAGGAAGAATTTGACCGGATGCGCGGCCTATGATGCAAGGTCAATGATCGAGCAAGTAGCAATGGTCACAACCAAACGCGAAACCAGCCAGTATGAGGTGGGCTTCGATAGACGCACGCCGGATGCCGCTTGCGCCATAGCCCGATTCGGGGCCAGATGCGGGCTTGCTGACGGCGGTTCCTCTGGGTAGGGGAAAGCGGCCCATCGGTGCCGCGCTGGCCAGACGGGCCGTCGCATCATCCTGCCTGTGGGAGGCACGACGATGATGATTGCGAACGTGGTCTACGAGTTCACGCCGCTCTCCAGCGGATCACCGGTCAGGGTGCTTGGGGTTCAGGATTATTCGCCGGGTCAGGCCCGGAGGGTTGAGACTTGGAGACTGGACCTCCCGGCCGAGTATGCGGGCCAGTTCGGGAACCATGTCGAGTTCGACAGTTGGGATGCCATGCTGTCAGCGCTTGCCTGCGCCTTCCTGGATGGCGACACCGACGCGGTGTCGGAGCGTCTTGTCCTGAAGTCGCCGGATTCGCCGCCCTTTCCTGACTAACGGTTCCGCCCGAAAGTGGCGTGCGTCCAACCTTTTGGAACTCACTAAAGCCAGGCGCGCGCCCGCCGACGACCAATATGGGGGGTTGCTATGCCCTACTATGGTCAGCAATTCCCCCTTGCACGTGATGTCATGTGGCGCCATGCGGGTAGCGGGGCCCGTCCGTATTCCAGCGCCTCTGCCAGGCGGCGAATGAGTTCGGCTTCCTCGAAGGGCTTGGCAAGGTATGGCGCGTGATGGAAACGGTTCGGCAAGACAGTGTGAGCGTGGCCGGTCAGAACGACAAACGGCACTCCGCGGCTGTCGAGCAGATCCATTATCGGTACCGCATCGCCATCACGTAGCTGGATGTCGAGGACGGCACCATCCAGTGGCTCGGTCATCGCCAAGGTGCGGGCGTTCGCGACCATCGCTGCGGGTCCGATCGCGCTGCCGCCGGCCCATTCGATGACCGTGCGCACGTACTCCGCAATGACGAAATCGTCCTCTGCAACCAGGATGTTTAGTCCGTCGAGGCGTCCGGGGTCCTGTCCGGCTTTCGGATTGTTGAACGATGCCATAAGCACTCCCATGATTTGTCAGGCGGGAGTGCTGTGACCGATTGATCGCCGGCGCTGTCTCTCAGGCGCTGGCGCCCCATTCCCTCGGCCAGCGATGACCCATGATGCGCTGTTGTCGTGCGAGAGGGAAGTGCAATCGTCTTGCTCGGCGCTGGCACTCGTCCGCTGCAACTGCCAACAACTTCCGCGGGCAGAAAGGAAAGAGCCAAAGGATCTGGCTGTCCCTGGACAAGGGCGCTACAAGGTCTGCGCGGAGACAGAGGGCGTGGGAAACCCGGTCGAGCACTTTGGGAGTGTTCGGCGTGTCAAATGCATTTGGCCTTTCGGCTGGTTGGACCCGCTAGGTGGGGCGCATGGTCGGTCCCTGGCCTGCCGCTCCCTATACGTTTCGCGCGCTTCGCAAGACTTTCGGTTCGATGTGGCTGCGCTGCGACTCCTGCCGCCGGTTCGCGCCGCTCCGCTTGCCTCCCGGCTATCTCGACCGCGACTATCGCACCGTGAGCTTCAGTTGCTCCGTCTGCGGCGGCGTCGCCGAGCACACCGTCACCCACCCGCATACCGAGACGGGAATGGACGACTATCGCGAGGACGTTCGCGAGCAGCCGGAACGGCACCCCAAGGCCCACGCGCGAATATTGGGCGCTGACCGCCAGCCTGGCCGTGCAAGCGAGTTCGTGCCACCGGCGGACCGGCACAAGTTCGGACGGAGATGATCAGGCAATGGGTGCAAGCGCGCGTCCCGGCCCTTTTTGCAGGCAGCGCGAGGCTCGGTCCGGAACTGGCAACCGGAGCGGCGCGTTGTTGGCCCACGCGAGACCGTTCAATCGCGGACACACCAACAACGGAGGCAGCTATGGCTGATGTCACCAAAATCACCAATGGCTCGCTGATCGGGGCCGAGATGGTGAATGGCACTAATGTCTACAACATGGCCGGTGAGAAGCTGGGAGAGGTCGATGACCTGATGCTCGACAAGAAGAGCGGCCGAGTGATCTATGCCGTCATGTCTTTCGGCGGTTTCCTGGGTATGGGCGAGAAGCAACACCCCCTACCATGGTCCGCCCTCACCTATGACGAGGGTAAGCAAGGCTTTGTCGTCAATCTCGACCGGCAAAAGCTCGAACAAGCGCCGACACTCGACGACTACGAAAATTTCGAATGGACGCCGGACTTTGGCCGGACGGTCGATCGATACTACGGGGCGCCAACCTACTGGTAGCTTACGCCGGGCGGTCGTTGGCATCAGCGACCGCCCGTTCTTCCATGTCCATGGACAAGGCAGTCCCAGCTTATGCGCAAATGCTGGATACAGAATGCGACGTTCGCCTAGGAGCGCCAGGCTCGCAGATAATCTGCATCAAATGGGAGCCTTTATCGAAGCGCGCGCGTTGTCGAGGCCATGGCCCAATTCGCCTGGCCGGCTTTCACCAAGCGGCGGCACGACCTGCATCTGGTCGTCGCGCATGCTCCGGCAAGTGTTTGCGAGGATCTGGCCGCACTCATGAAGCTCCTGATCGAGCGTTTGCAGCCAGAAGGTGACTTTGCGCTCAGTTCTGAAGAGACAGGCTCAGAAACCGTGCTTTTCTGCGCATTTGAGCGGGCCGGCGATGCCTCCGTCCTGATCGATGCCCTTTCGGCACAGGAGGCCAACAAACATCCGGGCTGGGCCAGCGAATTCCATTGCTCGATCGACAAGGCGACTGTGTCCGCAGTTGGCCGCAAGCGGTTGCCCTGAATGACAGTGAGACGAATGAGATAGCGCGCAACGCACCTGCTTCTCGCGCCGTTTCAATTCAAGGAGGGCAAGCGCGCAATGAATTGGCTCCTGCAAGGTGCGCTGATGGTGGCCGTCATATTCGCTTGCGGCCATAGTGCCAGCTCGGTCGCCGATTGGTGGCAGCAGCGCCAGCGCGAAGGCAAGCACGCAAGGAAGGCATTTCGCTCGCCTCCATAGGGTCAGGTATGCCTTTTCGTTGCTTGGGCGAAAGGTAGGCCGGCCGATATGATGGCCGGGATATGCCTCTTCACTGGAATATTTCGCGGCGCCAGCGCCTAGTGAGCATGCAGGCGGAGGGGGCGGTGTCGCTCTCGGATCTGGAGGCGTTCCTTCACGCCTTGGCTTCCAAAAACGCTCTCGCCTATCCCAAGTTGTTCGACGCGCAGCGCGGCTTCACAGGGATGAGCGAGAGCGATGTGCCCGTCTATGCCGGGATGGTCAGCGGGTTTGCAACTCTTTCCCGATTCGGGCCTTGCGCGGTCATAGCAACTAGAGACAGCATCACCTCGCACCGGCCGCTCATCATGCAACTCATGCTCGGCAAGCGGCCTTTGGGCATCTTCAGCGACATGGGTGATGCCGAGCGCTGGATCTGGCAGGCGAGGCGTGCAAAACAATCGCACTAAGGGAACAGGTTACCGAGAGTATCCTGAATTCCCTGGAAGCCTTGTACGACCAGTTGGAAACATTGGAGTGGACAGCCGCCAACGGAGCGAGTGGCCGGGGCCGCCCGCAAGCCCTGCTATTGGGCACACACGCCCAGCACTCGCCCGGGACTCAATGCCCTTGGTTGCGCTACCAATTGTCAGCAGTCACCCTGAAGAGGTTCGGCACGGAATCCTTCCTTCGCCGCTCGCACCGCCCGCAACAACTGCTCTTGCAGGAAAGGTTTACCCAGCCGGATCACGTCCGCTGCCAAGCCGGGCGGTGTCTCGGCGTAGCCCGTCGCCAGAATGACCGCCATTTGGGGGAACTGGGCGCGCACGCGCTGGATCAGTTGTTGCCCGGTCATGCTCGGCATCCCCTGATCGGTAACCAACACATCAAATGGCTTGGACTGGCTGATGACCTTGAGCGCTTCCTGTCCTGAATAGGCCGTGGTGACCGAATGGCCTGCTTCTTCGAGCATGGCCGCGGTACTCATCAAGACAAGGGCGTCATCATCGACGACGAGCAGATTCAGCGGCGGCGACGCTGATGCCTCTGCGGCTACCTGCTCCGGGCCTTCGGTCACGATGGCCGATTGCAGGGGCAAAAGCAGGATTGCTCTCGTTCCCTTGCCCGGTGTGCTGCGCAGCACGAGCCGGCCGCCCGACTGCTCGGCCAGCCCGTGCACCATGGAGAGGCCCAGACCGGTTCCCTTGCCGATGCCCTTGGTAGAGAAGAATGGCTCGATCGCATGTCGCACCGTGTCCTCATCCATGCCCATGCCGTGATCGATCACCGACAGGAGGGCATAGCTTCCGGCGCTCAAACCGTGGCTATTGCTGTCGTCCAGTGTCTCGGTGGCCACTTCGATGGTGACAGTTCCTCCACCCGGCATCGCATCTCGCCCATTCACGGCAAGGTTCAGCACAGCCATCTCGAGCTGGGTCGGATCGATCAGCACCGGCACCGCTTTTCTCGGGAAGCGCGTTGCCAAGGTGATATCGGGGCCCAATGATCGATCCAGAAGGTCCACCATGCCCCGAACCTGGGCGCAGATGTCGATCAGCTCCGGCTTGAGTTCCTGCCGGCGGGCGAAAGCCAGCATCCTCTGCGTGAGATTGGCGCCGCGCTGGGCGGCTTGTCTGATATTGTCGAGCAACCGGTGGAGTTGGGGATCGTCCTCACCAATCCTACGTTGCACCAGTTCCAGGCCGCCCAGCACCACGGCAAGCAGGTTGTTGAAGTCGTGCGCGACGCCGCCGGTAAACTGGCCGATCGCTTCCATCTTCTGTGACTGGAATAGAGCCTCCCTGGCCTTCTCCAATTTTTCCTGGGCATCGCGGCGTTCGGTCAGGTCCCGGGTGATTTTGGCGAAGCCAACCAAGTTGCCAGCCGGGCCGGTAATCGGGTCAATCACCACATGGGCCCAGAAGCGGCCACCATCCTTGCGCATGCGCCAGCCCTCGGTCTCGAATTTGCCAGAGGTGCGGGCTGTTTCGAGGGCGAGGGCCGGTATTCCGCGCTCCTGATCCTCGGGCGTATAGAATAGGGAAAAATGGCGCCCGATCACTTCCTCGGCCCTGTAGCCCTTGAAGCGTTCGGCCCCGGCATTCCAGCTCACAATGTAGCCGGCAGGATCCAGCATATAGATCGCATAGTCCCTGACGGCACTGACAAGCAGCCGGAAGCGTTCGGCATCGCCCAAGGCATCGGACAGCTCCTCCGCCGAACCCGGCGACGTTCTTTGAGGGCACATGCTACCTGACGATTTGCTGAACAATGTTCAATGGAACGCTCTGTGAGCCGCAGGGATGCTGAACGATTAGCATTTGCACTCACTACTGTTCGTCATCGAACATAAATCAGGAACTTGCAGCCAGCATTACCGTTGTCGCAGTAACGCCATCCAAGGATGGTCGCGATGACGGGAGATCAAAATGCTTGGGACCATCCTTCTGATCATACTTATCCTGGTGCTGCTCGGAGCGCTTCCGACATGGCCATATAGCAGCGGCTGGGGATACTACCCCAGCGGCGGTGTGGGCCTGATCCTGATCATCGTGGTTATCCTCCTGCTGATGGGACGCTTGTAGCCGTGAGGTGAGGGCAGCAACCTAGTCTCGAACGCTGGCGTTTCCTGAGCCAACAACGGCACCAGTTTTGGCAGGAGCTTGACGCTCGGCACAGGGAGCAATCCGATGAGCATTCAGACCAGAGAGCTTTACCGGAGCGCGAATGGTGACCGTTGGTGTCTCGCCCACGATCCGGCGGTTGCGTGCGTATTCGTCAGACATGAACCTAATCTCGCCTCGGGCGGCAAGATTTCCGATATCGACATCGGCGCCTTTCTTAGCCGGAGCGGCCAAGGTCCGGAGAAGCAGGAGCTGTTGCGCCTTATTGGATCGCTCGTGGGCGATTCCAAAGCTCGCGATTAGCCATGGCGTCGTGCAGTGATGTGCCGCGCCACAGCTTTGTCTCGGCTCTTGGCGTAGCGGTGCTGGACGATCCACCACCACGCCACTAGGCTCCCCATCCTGCTTTTCCCCGCGTCGCTAATTGGGGTGCGTCGGCGGCTCCTGCCGCGGTGGCTCTCTGTGGCGCCGCGGCAGTCGAGCCGGGTGCCGCGGGGCCCCCGCCGTCTGCCAGCCTTTGATTTCCGAAGCAGAACAGCCCGCCGGCGGATGCCAGCGGGCTGCCCTTGGATGTCTCAGGCGGTCAGCGCGAAGCTTGCGTGGCCTGGTAGGATGCAAACGCACCAGCCCCGATTGACGTTCCGGCCGCAGCCTCAACAGTGAACTATTCGGCGAGCTGATCGAGCGCCCCCCCCCCCTACGCGCGTTCGAAATTCACGCAGATGTGTCCCCAGAGTGTCCCCAGACACTTCGCGCGGAAGCTGCCTATCTCCTAACTATTTGAAATAATTGGCGGACCCGGCGAGATTCGAACTCACGACCTCTGCCTTCGGAGGGCAGCGCTCTATCCAGCTGAGCTACGGGTCCACGATGCGGCGGACCATAGCGGAGGGAGGTCGTCCCCGCAATGCGGGCGGCTTGGCGATCCCAGGCTTTCGGGCGACAGTCGGCCCGATTTCGAGCCATGAACCGGGAGAGCGATCGATGGCCAAGCAACTGTTTCGGGACGGCACGGAAGTGGTCGGCTTCTATGTCCGCACGGTCAAGAGCGGGCCGTTCGTGTTCGTGTCGGGCACCACGTCGCTCGACCGTCGCGGCCGCGTGCAGGGCAAGAATGCGGCCGAGCAGACGCTGATCACCATGCGCAAGATCGAGGCGGCGCTGAAGTCGGCCGGCGCACGGCTGCGGGATCTCACGCGGCTCACCATCTTTGTCACCGACATCCGCGACATGGGCGCCGTCTCGAAGGCGCTTGCCAAGGCGCTCAGGGGCTCGGCCGTCAGCTCGACCCTGGTGGCCGTCAGCGCGCTCGCCGTTCCGGGGCTTCTGGTCGAGATCGAGTCGACGGCAGTCGTCGAGGCACGGGCTATTGACCGCGGCTGATATTGGTGGTCGCCGTTGCCGGCACCGGCTGACGAGGGCGGCGCGAGCCCCAAAGCGCCGCCATCTTGGGCTGCACGTCGTTGGCATCGGCACCCGAGGGGAGCGGCGCCTCGTGGTCCTCGACCCAGGCCACGATGTCGGCCGACACTTTCGGGCCCTCCTTGTCGCGCAGCAGCAGGTGATAGCCGTGCTTGTAGAAGGCGAGCTTCGAATCGGGCCGGCGCGGCATCAGCTCGATCACGTCGCGCACCGGGTCGGCCGGCACGATACGGTCGCCCAGCCCGTGCAGCAGGATATAGGGCATCTGCACGTTCTCGGCCGCGGCACAGGCCGCGTCCATCAGGTCGAGCAGGCCCGCGCCCATGTCGATGCGCGGATTGCGCAGCATCAGCGGATCCTTCCTGAGCTTCTCGAGGGTCTTGGGATTGTCGGTGGGGTGGAAATCGATCGAGGTCGGGCCGAGCGGCAACCAGGGAATGGTGTGGGTGAAGAACCAGACGCCGGCCGTGACGAGCTGACCGAGCGACTTGCGCGAGCGCACGGCGGGGGCGAGCAGGATCAGGCCGTCGGCGGCGACGCCACGGTCGGCCGCGACCAGCGCCACCGCGCCGCCCATGCTCTCGCCCGCAATGTAGAGTGGCACCTCGGGATGGCGCGCACGCAGCAGCGCCGCGACCGCCTTGGCATCGCCCACCAGCGTGTCGGTGCCGGGCCAGCGGTCGCGGGTCGGGCTCGCGCCGAAGCCGCGCTGGTCGTAGGCGTAGGTGGCGATCCCGGCCGCCGACCAGATCTCGGCCGGCTCCTCGAAGGCGTTGCGATAGTCGCCGAAGCCGTGCAGGCCAAGGATGATCGCCCGCGGAGCGGCGCCGTTTGCCGCGGGCCAGGAGGCGAGCGGTAGCGCCGTGCCGTCCGCTGCGACATAACGGTCGTCGGTGAGCCGGGGCGGGCCCTCGCGCCTGCCGGCCGGGACGACGAGCGGCGCGCAGGCCGCCAGCATGACCGGAGCCAAAGCCGCGGCTATCATGCGCCGACGCAACAGGAGAGAGTGAGTGACCGAGCCTTTCGAAACCATCACCGTCGACACGGACCGCGTTGCCTGCGACGGCGGTGGCGGCCCCCTGGGGCATCCCAAAGTCTATCTCAACCTCGGCAGGCAGGGGCGGGTCGAATGTCCCTATTGCAGCCGAATATACGTGCTGCGGGAAGGGGCCAAGCCCGACGCCCATGCGCATTGAGGCCGGCCATGAACCAATTGGGTGAAGGCTGGAACTGGCGCGACCTCAAGATCGGCGACCGCTTCGTCACCTTCGGCCGCACGCTGTTCGAGGCCGACCTGTTGAATTTCGTGACGCTTTGCGGCTTTTCCGAGGAGCTGTTCACCAACAAGCAATACATAGAGCAGCACGCACCCATGCGCGGCGGGCATCCCGTTCCCGGGGCGCTGGTCTACTCCATGGCCGAAGGTCTGGTGATCCCGACCACCTTGCAGGGCACCGGGCTTGCGTTCCTGTCGATGGGTTTCGACATCAAGGGCCCGACCTATGTCGGCGATACCATCCATGTCGAGATCGAGGTGACGGAGATCAAGCCCACCTCGAAAGACCCGACGCGCGCCCTCGTGCGCACCACCAACGACGTCAGGAACCAGAACGGCAAGACTGTCCTGGTCTACACCCCGCTCCGCATGATGCAGGGCCGTTGAGATGACAAAGGTCGCGGTCGAGAAGGAAGGGTCGATTACGGTCGTGTCGATCGACCGCTTCGCCGAGGCGCGCAACGCCGTGGATCCGGAGACGGCCATCCTGCTGCGCGAGGCCTTCCTTGCCTTCGATGGCGACGAGAGTCAGTCGGTCGCGATCCTGACCGGTCGCGGCGGCACTTTCTGCGCCGGCTACGATCTGAAGGTCGCGGCGACACGCACGGGGAGTGCCCCGCATCATGCCGAGGGGCCGGGTCCGATGGGCCCGACACGCCATCTCCTCTCCAAGCCGGTGATCGCCGCGGTCGAGGGTTATGCGGTGGCGGGTGGCCTGGAGCTCGCCTTGTGGTGCGATCTGCGCGTGGCCTCGGAGACGGCGAAGTTCGGCGTCTTCTGTCGTCGCTGGGGCGTGCCTCTGATCGATGGCGGCACGGTGCGCCTGCCACGGTTGATCGGCCAGAGCCGGGCCCTCGACATGATCCTGACCGGCCGCGAGGTAGGCGCCCGCGAGGCGTTCGACTGGGGACTCGCCAATCGCCTGGCGCCGGCAGGCAAAGCCCTGGCCGAGGCCAGGAGGCTCGCCGGGCAGCTCGCCAGGTTCCCGCAGCTTTGCCTGCGCTCCGACCGCCGCTCGTCCTACGAACAATGGGGATTGGAGCTGCGCGAGGCGCTCGCCAATGAAGGTCGATTGGGTGGGCCCACGCTCGAGGCCGAGGCGCGCAAAGGCGCCGCCCGCTTCGCGGCGGGCAAGGGAAGAGGCGGCGACTTCGGCGACATCTGATCCTGCGATTCAGGGAACGAGCACCGCCTTGCCGACGACCGTCCGTTCCTGGATCAGCCGGAATGCCTTCACCCAGTCGGCGAGGTCGAAGGTCGCGGCGACCGTGGCCCTGAGCCTGCCCTCGCTGAACCAGCGCATCAGCTCGCCCTGCGCTGCGGCCACCATCGCGCGGCGCCGTTCGAGGCCGGCCATGTCGTTCGGACCGGGCGCTTTCTTGCCGCCCCAGCCGGTCCAATAGCCATAGTAGAAGCCGATCACGGTCACGTTCTTGACCAGAAGGATGTTGGCCGGGATCTGCGGGACGGTGCCGGACGCGAAGCCCATCGGGATGATGCGGCCCTCCGGCGCCACGCAGCGCAGCGACAGGTCGAAGGCCGACCCGCCGACCGGATCGTAGATCACGTCGGCGCCGCGCCCATCGGTCAGCTCCAGGACCGTCGCGCGCAGATCTTCCGTGCGATAGTCGATCAGGTGGTCGGCGCCGGCCTCCTTGGCCGCTGCCAGCTTGTCGGCGCCGCCGGCCGAAGCGATCACCGTGGCGCCCATCGCCTTGCCGACCTCGACGGCGGTAAGGCCCGAGCCGCCGCCCGCGCCGTGCACCAGCAGCACCTCGCCCGGCTGCAGGTTCGCCTTCCACTTCAGTGCGCCATAGGCGGTGGGATAGAGCGTCGGGAAATTCGTCGCCTCGGCATAGGGCAGGCGGTCGGGAAGCAGCGCCGCGTTGGCCGCGGTCGCGACGGCATATTCGGCGAAGCCGCCCTGGGGCACGCCGGTCGCGACACGGTCGCCGACCCTCAGGTGATCGACGCCCGGTCCGAGGGCCGCGACGTGGCCGGCCAACTCGTTGCCCGGAATGTAGGGAAGCGTCGGCTTGTTCTGATGCTTGCCCTCGACGCCGAGCATGACGGCGAAGCTCACGCCTGCCGCTCCGACGCGGATCAGGATCTCGCCCGCCTTCGGCTCGGGCGCGGGGACCTCCTCGATCTTGAGACTTTCGATCGATCCGTACGCATGACATACCAACGCTCGCATTCATTTCCTCTCGAAGCTGCCGTGCCGGCCCTCGCCACCTGCGAAACGGGCCGCACCCTTTTGCGATTCCATCCGTCGCGCCGCGAGCGACAGTTCCATCTCGCGCCGGATGGCGGCCGCCTGGGCACGGTCGAAGCTTTCATAGGCCGACTGTCGATCCGATGTCATGGCGATGGGCGGAAAGGCCGCGATCTCGGCCGCGAGCTTCTCCGCCGCGGCGCGCGTCGTGCCGCGCGCGACCTTGCGCGTGGCCAGCCCGATCGCGATCGCTTCGTCGGCGCCGACCGCGCGGCCGGTCAGCAGCATGTCGAGAGCGCGGCCCTGGCCCACGATCCGCGGCAGCCGGACGGTGGTGCCATCGCTCATCGGCACGCCCCAGCGGCGCGAGAAGACGCCGAACGTCGCCGTGTCGTCGACGATCCGGATGTCGCAGAACAGCGCGACACCCAGGCCGCCGGCGCAGGCATGGCCCTCGACGGCGGCGATCACCGGCTTGGAGAGCGGCGCGCGCAGGGGACCTTCGTCGCTGCCGGCCCAGGGGAAGTAATCGGTGCCGCTGCCCAGCTCCTTGAGGTCGGCGCCGGCACAGAAGGCGCCGCCCGCCCCCGTCAGGATCGCGACGCGCGCGTTACCGTCGGCTTCGAATGCCCTCAGTGCGTCGGCGAGCGCGTGCGCTGCTTCATTGTCGAGCGCGTTCCGGACAGTCGGGCGGTTGATGATGATGGTGGTGACAGGGCCGTTGCGTTCGACGAGGATTTTCCGATTCGTCATCTCATGCTCATCCGGACCGCGCGCTTCCAGCGCGCCTCATGAGCGGGCTCGAAGCCCGCGGTCCAAAGACCCTACCGCACCGTCGCCAGCTCGTCCTCGAGCTGCGCGTTGGACCGGATCGGCGTGCGGAAGTACCACCAGTTGGCTTGCGGGGTCCATTTCTCCCTCTTGGCCGTTCCCGCGCCCCAGACGCAGCGGCGGAAAGGGCGCGTGGCGGCCATGAAGACCTTGTCGGCGTCGTCGAGCTTCAGGGCGTGATCGCCGAGCTCTTCGCGACTGAACATCGGGAGCGCCTCGAGAATGAGCTGACGCACGTCGACGTCGTTGCGCCAGTTGTCGAGATCGAACGTGTATTCCTTGCGCTCGAGATCGGCGCCGAGGGTCGACCATTGATCGATCAGATCGCGCAGCTCCTCGACATCGGGCGGACCGGGAGGCGGGGGCGCCATCGCAATCATTCGCCGCGTTCCGCCTGTCGGCGATAGTAGCGCTCGCCGTCGTTGGGCTTGAAGAAGGTGCGGATCGTGCCGTCGCGATTGAAGGCGACGAAGGCGCCGGTCTGGCGATCGAAGCGCGTGACGACGCCGTCATGCCGCACGGTTTCCAGCACCGGCCCGCCGACGGCGGTATCGCGCAGAAGCTGCGCCTGGTGAAGGTAGTCGAGCTTGGTGATATGGCCGAACTCCGCGCCGTGCTTCCGGTAGTGCTCGTCGAGCCGCTGCTCATCGACGAAGCCGACGCTCGTGCCCCAACTCGTGCGCTTCGGCTCCAACGTGGTCGACATGCCCGGCTCGCGCGCCAGGACATGCTCGCTCCGATGGGCGAGCTGGCTCCAGGTGACGACGATCGCGGCTCCGGCCAGCGCCGCCGTCAACAGGTGACGCCAGGACCGATTGCCCGTGCGCGGAATCATGCCGCTATTGTGCGCCGGACTTGAACCATCGCGCAATCAGGCCGCGCTCGGCGTCGGTGATGTTGGTGAGATTGCCGGGCGGCATTGCCCTGGCGACGACTGCCTGCTGGTTGATCGCGGCGGCACGGGCACGGATTTCGCCCGGCGTCTCCAGCACCACGCCCTTGGGCGGCGCGGCGAACCCGTCCTGCGTGGGTCGGGTCGCATGACACGGCATGCAGCGCTTCTGGATGACCGGCTGCAGCTCGACGAAGGCGACCGGCCCGCCGGCCACCGCGGGGTCGGGGCGCGGCAGAGCGACGATCGCGGCCAGCACCAGCACGACGACGCCCGAAGCCAGCACCAGCGGATTGGCGTTGCCCTTGTGACGCTGCACGAACCAGACGCGGACCAATGCGCCGGCGGCCGAGATCATCACCAGCAGCAACCAGTTCCAGGGATGACCGTAGAGGCCGGCATAGTGACCGCTGACCATGGTGAACAGCACCGGCAGGGTGAAGTAGGTGTTGTGCACCGAGCGCTGCCGGCCCATCAGGCCGAACTTCGCGTCCGGCGTGCGGCCCTCCTGCTTCGCCTTCACCAGCTCGCGCTGGCCGGGAATGATCACGAAGAAGACGTTCAGCACCATGATCACGCCCAGCATGGCACCGAAATGGATGTAGGCGCCGCGGCCGGAAAAGAGGTGGCAGAGCACCCAGGCGGCGACGATGCAGAGAAGGGCGAGCAGGCCGCCCAGCACGGCCTCGTCGTCGCCCAGGGGGGAGCGGCACAGCGCGTCGTAGACCAGCCAGCCGGCCACCAGAAATGCGAGGCCGATGGCGATTGCCTCGGATGGGTCGAGCGCCATCACCGCGGGATCGATGAGCGCCACCTGCGCGCCGTAGTAGTAGACGAGGCAGAGCAGCAGGAAGCCGGTGATCAGTGTCGTATAGGCTTCCCATTTGAACCAGTGCAGCTCGGGCGGCAGGCGCTCCGGCGCCAGTGTGAACTTCTTCGCGGTATAGAAGCCGCCGCCATGGACGGCCCAGACCTCGCCGCCAATCCCCTTGGCTGCATCGGCGGGATCGAGAGGCTCACGCAGATGGTTGTCGAGCCAGATGAAATAGAAGGAGGCGCCGATCCAGGCGATGCCCACGATCATGTGGGCCCAGCGCAACACGAGATTGAGCCAATCGGTCACGAATCCGGCATCCATTCCCTCTCGTAGCGCCTTGCCGGGCGGGCCCTCAAGGCGGTAAATCGCGCTTCACCTCCTTCAATTCCGTGAAATCTCAAGGGGAAACGACCATGGCATTGGACCTTCCGGGCGGCGTCGCGATCGACGGGGCCATCCAGCCCGGCTTCGAGAGGGTGCTGACGAGGGATGCGCTGGCCTTCCTGGCCGACCTGCAGCGCCGGTTCAATGCCCGCCGCGAGGAGTTGCTCGCGGCGCGGGTCGAGCGCCAGAAGCGGCTGGACGCGGGCGAGAAGCCGGATTTCCTGAGGGACACCGCCCAGATCCGCGAGAACGACTGGACAGTGGCGCCGCTGCCCAAGGACATTCTGGACCGGCGCGTCGAGATCACGGGGCCGGTCGACCGCAAGATGATCATCAATGCGCTGAATTGCGGCGCCAACGTCTTCATGGCCGACTTCGAGGATGCGAGCACGCCCTCCTGGACCAACATGGTCGAGGGCCAGTTCAACCTGATGGACGCGGTGCGCCGCCAGATCGACTATGTCGATCCGCAGAGCCAGAAAGCCTACAAGCTCAACGACAAGACAGCGGTGCTGTTCGTGAGGCCGCGCGGCTGGCATCTCCTCGAAAAGCATATGACCGTCGACGGCAGGCCGATGTCGGGCTCGCTGTTCGATTTCGGCCTCTATTTCTTCCATAACGCCAAGGAGGCGCTGGCGCGCGGCACGGGCCCCTACTTCTACCTGCCCAAGATGGAGAGCCATCTCGAGGCCAGGCTCTGGAACGACGTCTTCGTGCATGCACAGAATGCGCTCGGCGTGCCGCAGAGATCGATCAAGGCGACGGTCCTGATCGAGACCATCCTCGCCACCTTCGAGATGGACGAGATCCTGTGGGAGCTCAAGGACCACTCCGCCGGCCTCAATTGCGGCCGCTGGGACTATATCTTCTCCTTCATCAAGAAGTTCCGCGAGCAGGCGTGGGCGGTGCTGCCCGATCGCGGACAGGTGACGATGACCTCGCACTTCCTGCGCTGCTACAGCCAGCTCCTGATCAAGACCTGCCATCGCCGCGAGGTGCATGCGATGGGTGGCATGGCAGCACAGATCCCGATCAAGAACGATCCGGCCGCCAACGAGGTCGCGATGGAGCGCGTGCGCGCCGACAAGAAGCGCGAGGCGGGCGACGGCCACGACGGTACCTGGGTCGCCCATCCCGGCCTGGTCGCGATCGCCAAGGCCGAGTTCGACGCTGTCATGAAGGAAGCCAACCAGATCGCGCGCAAGCGGCAGGACGTGCATGTCAGTGCCGCCGACCTGATCCAGGTGCCGAACGGCACCAAGACAGAGGCAGGCCTGCGCCAGAACGTGGCCGTCGGCATCGGCTACCTCGAGGCGTGGCTGCGCGGCATCGGCTGCGTGCCGCTCTTCAATCTGATGGAGGATGCCGCCACCGCCGAGATCAGCCGCGCGCAGGTCTGGCAGTGGATGCGTCACAGCCAGAAACTCGAGGACGGCCGGCCGATCACCAGGGAGTTCGTGCGCCAGATCGTGCGCGAGGAGAACGACAAGATGAAGGCGCAGATCGGCGAGGAGGCCTACGGCAGGGCGCGCTACGAGGATGCCGCCCAGCTCATGATCGACCTGGTCGAGCAGCCGCAGTTCTGCGAGTTCCTGACGCTGCCTGCCTACGACCGCATCGTCGCGGACGAGAAGAAGGCGGCGGCGTAAAGAGTGTGAGAGGAAACGGACCATGGTTCAGGCTGTCTACGACGTCACATCATCCGGCAAACCCGATGCCCCGGCGGTGGGGGCGCCGGGCCGGCCATGGCTTGCCTTCGCCGGGCTGAAGAAGCTCGTCGACGACACGCTCGACACCCTGAACGGCGTCGGGATCGGCCGCGGCGACCGCGTCGCCATGGTCGTGCCCAACGGGCCGGAGGCCGCGACCTCGTTCGTGTCGGTCGCATCCGGCACGACCTCGGCGCCGTTGAACCCCGCCTATCGTGCCGAGGAGTTCCAGTTCTATATCGACGACCTCAAGCCCAAGGCCGTGATCGTGCCCAAAGGTTTGGAAAGCCCGGTGCGCGGCGTGGCGGAAAAGCTCGGCGTACCGATCATCGAGCTGGTGCCGACCGACGAGGCGCCGGCGGGCATCTTCACGCTCGATGTCTCGGCGTTGAAGCCGGCGAAGGCGGCCAAGCCGGGCGTCTCCTCGAACGGCGACATCGCGCTGGTGCTGCATACGTCCGGCACGACGGCGCGGCCCAAGATCGTGCCACTGTCGACGGCCAACCTTGCCGCCTCGGCGCGCCATATCGGCGCGACGCTCCGGCTGACGCCCAGCGACCGCTGCATGAACATCATGCCGCTGTTCCATATCCACGGGCTGATCGCGGCGACGCTGTCCTCGCTTGCGGCCGGCGCTTCGGTGTCCTGCACGCCGGGCTTCAATGCGCTCCGCTTCTTCGCCTGGCTCGAGGAGGTGAAGCCCACCTGGTACACGGCCGTGCCGACCATGCATCAAGCGATCCTGGGCCGCTTGCGCGGCAATGCCGAGGTGGCGAAGGCGGCGAAGCTCCGCTTCATCCGGTCCTCGTCCTCGTCGCTGCCGCCGCAGGTCATGGCCGAGCTTGAGGCGGCGTTCGGCTGCCCGGTGATCGAGGCCTACGGCATGACGGAGGCAAGCCACCAGATGGCCTCCAACGCGCTGCCACCCGGCAAGCGCAAGGCGGGCGCCGTCGGCCTGCCGGCCGGGCCGAAGATCTCGATCATGGACGAGGCCGGCAACATCCTGCCGCAAGGGCAGACCGGCGAGGTCGTGATCCAGGGACCGAACGTGACGGCGGGTTACGACAACAATCCCGACGCCAATGCCAAGGCCTTCACCAACGGCTGGTTCCGTACCGGCGATCAGGGCTACTTCGACGAAGACGGCTATCTTTTCCTCAACGGTCGGCTGAAGGAGATCATCAATCGCGGCGGCGAGAAGATCAGCCCGATCGAGATCGACGTCATCCTGATGGATCACCCGTCGGTCGAGCAGTGCCTGACCTTTGCCATCCCGCATGCCAAGCTCGGCGAGGAGGTGGGCGCGGTCGTGGTGCTGCGCTCGGGCTGCGAGTGCACGGAGCGCGAGCTGCGCGACTTCGTGGCGGCGCGCGCCGCCGACTTCAAGGTGCCGCGCAAGGTCCTGTTCGTGACCGAGATCCCCAAGGGTGCCACGGGCAAGCTGCAGCGCATCGGGCTTGCCGCCAAGCTCGGCCTTGGCGAGGCATCGGCGTGAGAGCAGGCGCGTGACCTCGATCTGCGTCTTCGGCGCAGGCGCAATCGGCGGGCTGATGGCCGCCAGGCTCGAGATGGCCGGAATGCCGGTGACGGTCGTGGCGCGCGGCCCGCACTACGAGGCGATGCGCGCCAGGGGACTCGTGCTGCTGAGCGACGGCCGGAAGACAGTCACGAAGCCCCGGGTCGAGACCGACCCCAGGGACGTCGGCCCGCAGGACTATCTCGTGCTGACCCTCAAGGCGCATTCGCTCATCCCGGCAATGGCGCAGCTCGAGCCCCTGATCGGGTCCGGCACGACCATCGTCGCGGCGATCAACGGCGTGCCCTGGTGGTACACCTACAAGCTCGGCGGCGACTTGGAGGGGCGACGCGTCGAGGCCGTCGATCCAGCAGGCGTCGTGTCGGCCGGCCTGCCGCCCGAGCAGACGCTGGGCTGCATCGTCTATCCGGCGGCCGACGTCGTCGAGCCGGGCGTGGTCGAGCACACCTACGGCGACCGCTTCACCCTGGGCGAGCCCGACGGCAGCCGCAGCGCGCGGGCCGGCAAGCTCTCGGAGCTCCTGATCAAGGCCGGCCTCAAGGCGCCGGTGCGACCACGCATCCGCGACGAGCTCTGGGTCAAGCTCTGGGGCAACATGGCGTTCAACCCGGTGAGCGCGCTCACCGGCGCCACGCTCGACAAGGTGCTGGCCGATCCCGGCACGCATGCCGTCTGCCGGGCGTTGATGATCGAAGGGCAGGCCGTGGCCGAGAAGCTCGGCGTCAGGTTCGCGATCGACGTCGACAAGCGGCTGGCCGGCGGGGCCGAGGTCGGCGCGCACAAGACCTCGATGCTGCAGGACCTCGAGCGCGGCCGACCGCTCGAGATCGAGGCGCTGCTGGGGGCCGTGGTCGAGATGGCGGGATGGGTCGGCGTCGACATGCCGATCGGCCGTTCGATCCTCGCGCTCGTTCGGCAACGGGCGGAGATGCGCTGATATGCAAGAGCTCGAGCTGGTGTTCGATCAGGCGGAGAACGGCGCCGATGCCGAGCGCGTCCGCAACGGCGTGATCTACCACAACTTCGCCGCTACGGGCGTGTCGGCCTACTATCCCGTCAACTTCTATCTCAAGACCGAGCGCGGCGAGGTCATGGGTGGGCTGCTCGGCATGGTCTGGGGCGGCTGTCTGCACATCTCGTTCGTCTGGGTCGACGAGGCGGTCCGCGGCCGGGACAATGGAACGCGCCTGATGGATGCCGCCGAAGCCTATGCGCGGGAGCGACATTGCCATACCGCGACCCTCGACACCCATTCCTTCCAGGCACGCCCCTTCTACGAGAAGCGCGGCTACGAGGTGTTCGGCACGCTGGACGACTATCCGACGGGCCACAAGAAGTTCTTCCTGAGGAAGAAGCTCTAGAAGGAGAGTTTTTGCCGCCCGCCCGTGATAGTATCGGCGCGGACCGAGTTCCGGAAACAGCGTCATCCCGTGTACGGCGTCTGCTTTGAGCGAAGCCGAAGACAGGGACGTTCATTCGGCATCGCCAGAGACCCCGAGCGTCGCTCGGGACGACACCATCTTCCGAGTTGCACGAAGAGGGAGGTGCGTTATGGCGACATGGACACCCGACCCCAGTTTCTATCCTTCACCGCGCATGGCGATGAAGGCGCCGGCGGAAACGCTGGCCTACGTGGCCGCCTTCGATCCGCAGCGCGCACAGCCGGATGCAATCGCCGTCGTCGACGTCGATCCCGGCTCCCCGGGCTACTCGACGATCGTGGGCAGCGCTGCCATGCCCAATCTCGGGGATGAACTGCATCATTTCGGCTGGAATGCGTGCTCGTCCTGTCTCTGCCCGAATGCGCCGCATCCCCACAGCGAGCGGCGCTACCTGATCGTGCCGGGCCTCAGGTCGTCACGCATCCACGTGCTCGACACCAAGCCCGATCCGCGCAAGCCCGCCATCGTCAAGGTCGTCGAGCCGGCCGAGGTCGCGGAACGGGCAGGCTATACGCGGCCCCATACCGTGCATTGCGGCCCCGAAGGCATCTATGTCGCGGCGCTCGGCAATCGCGAAGGAAAGGCGCCGGGCGGCGTCTTCCTGATGGACCACGAGAACTTCGATGTGCGCGGCCAGTGGGAGATGGACCGCGGGCCGCAGCAGCTCGCCTACGATGCGTGGTGGCATCTCGGTCACGACACGATGGTGACCAGCGAATGGGGGACGCCCGATACCTTCGAGAACGGGTTGAATCCGGAAATCCTGCTCGGCGCGAAGTACGGGCGGCGCCTGCATTTCTGGGACTTGCACGGGCGCAAGCACGTGCAGACCATCGATTTCGGCGACAAGCAACAGCTCGTCTTCGAGCTCAGGCCGGCGCACAATCCAACGAAGGCGTACGGCTTCGTCAACTGCGTCCTGAGCCTCGAGGACCTGTCGTCGTCGATCTGGACCTGGTATCGCGATGGCGGGAAGTGGGCGGTCAGGAAGGTGGTCGAGATCCCGGCCGAGCCGGCGCACGAGGACCAGTTGCCGCCGGTCCTGAAGGGCTTCAAGGCCTGCCCGCCGCTGGTGACCGACATCGATCTGTCGATGGACGACCGGTTCCTGTACGTCGCATGCTGGGGGACCGGCGATCTGCGCCAGTACGACGTTTCCGACCCGTTCAATCCCAGGCTGACGGGCAAGGTGCGGATCGGCGGCATCGTCGCCCGCGCCGCCCATCCCTCGGGCACGGGCCCGCTGAACGGCGGGCCGCAGATGGTCGAGATCAGTCGCGACGGCCGGCGCGTCTACTTCACCAATTCGCTTTATGGCGCGATCGACCAGCAATTCTATCCCGACGGCATCGACGGCTGGATGGTGAAGCTCGATGCCGAACCGGCCGGCGGCATCACCTTCGATTCGCGGTTCTTCGTCGAATGGCCCAAGTCGCATCGGCCGCACCAGGTTCGGCTCGAAGGCGGCGACTGTTCGTCCGATTCCTTCTGCTATCCTTGACGCACGCCCCGCTGATGGGAGCCGCTACCGCACCTCCGGTGTCATCCCGAGCGCAGCGGAGGATCCTTGATCGAACGCCGCCAAAGATCGCCCACTTCGTTCGGGACGACACGGCCGGGACAAGGGCTCCTCGGCCATGAGCGACCCTTGGCCCTGGATCGTCGTGGCGGGGCTGGGCGCCTTCCACGGTCTCAATCCGGCCATGGGATGGCTGTTCGCCGTCGCGCTCGGGCTGCATCGCAACGAGCGTCGCGTCGTCTGGCTCTCGCTGCTGCCGATCGCCGCCGGACACGCGCTGTCGATCGCGCTGGTCGCGGCGGCGGTCGTGTCTGTTGGCATGCCGATCGACGGGCGCGCGCTCGGCGTCGTTGCCGGCGCGATACTGATCGCATGGGCCGTCTATCACTGGCGCTACGGGTCACATCATCGCGTGCGGGTGGGCCTGCAGACCGGCCTGCTCGGTCTCGGCGTGTGGTCGTTCGCAATGGCGACGGCACACGGCGCCGGCCTGATGCTGTGGCCCGCACTGATGCCGCTCTGCTTTCCCGGCGGCACCGCCGCTTCGGCGGCTGGGCCGATCGGGCCCGCTCTTGCCGGCGTGGGCCTGCATACCCTCGCCATGCTCTCGGTCACGGCTTCGCTTGCGATCGTCGTCTACGAATGGGTCGGGCTCGCGATCCTGCGCAGCGCCTGGATCAATCTCGACCTGATCTGGACCGTGGCGCTCGTCGCAGCGGGCCTCTGGCTTGTCCTCGGCTGACGGCGTTCAGGCGGTGAGCTCTTTCAGCTTCTTGTCGACGGCGAGCAGGTCCAGCCAGCTCAGGCGCTTGCTGGCGGGCGTGCGCAGCAGGTAGGCGGGGTGGAAGGTCGGCATGGTGGGAAGCTCGGTGCCGTCTCCGAGCCGATAGCTCACCCACTTGCCGCGCATGCGCGTGATGCCTTCGGTGGTGTCGAGCACGGCCTTGACCGACGTTCCGCCGGCCAGGATCAGGACCTTCGGCCGAGCGAGCTCGATGTGGCGCCGCGTGAAGGCGAGGCACATCGCCTGCTCGGCGACGGTCGGCGTGCGGTTGCCGGGCGGCCGCCAGAACAGGATGTTGGTGATGTAGAAGCCGCCATCGCGCGTGAGGCCGATCGCCGCCATCATGCGGTCCATGAGCTGGCCGCTCACCCCCACGAAGGGCTTGCCCAGCCGATCCTCGTCGCCGCCCGGCGCCTCGCCCACGATCATCACGGGCGCCCCCGGCGTGCCGTCGGCGAACACGGTATTCTTCGCGGTCCGCTTCAGCGCGCAGCCCTCGAAAGCCCGTACAGCCGCTTCCAGCTCGGCGAGCGTGTTGCAGCTTTCGGCGAGCGCCCGCGCATCCTCGACGAGCTGTGGCGATTCGATCGGCACAGGAGCACGCGTCACCGGCGACGGCACGGGCGATCTCGGCGGCGTCGGTGCCGCTGGACGTGTCGACGATGCCCTCGCCGCAGCGGCAGCGGGCGCGGCGGGAGCGGGTGGAGGCACGGCGAAACGATCGACCTGCTCCTCGTCGATGGCCTCGTCGACACCCTGATCGATGTACCAGCGCAGCAATGCAACGAGATCTTCGGTCGCGATCGCCATTTCGGCCATCACAGGCTCTTCAGGAATGCGCCCAGGATCGGCGCCCATAGCGGCGCATCGGCATGGCTTGCCATATGGCCCTTGTTCGAGGGCAGCTCCACATAGGTAACGTCGACGCCAGCCTTGCGCATGTCCATGACGTAGCCCGGGCTCAGCCCGATGTCGAACAGCTTGTCGGTCGGCGACTGGACGTAGAGCACCCTGGCCTTCTTGAGCTTGTCATACTGGTCCGTGATGTCGAAGGTGCCGATCGCCTTGCGCAGCACCAGCATCGAATGGCCGTCGTAGACCTGCGCCCAGGCTCTGGCATTGGCCCGGATCGCCGCTTCCCGCGCCTTGGGATCGGGCACGGTCTTGGCCAGGATCTCGTTCTGGCCATAGCTCATCAGCGTTTCGAAGCGGATCTGCTCCAGCGTCGCGGTGATGCCGCCGTTCTCATAGTACCAGCCGCCGTTCCAGTTGGGGTCGCTGGCCAGCCTTTTCCGCAGCGCCTCCAGCCGGTCGATGCCGGACGGCGCGCGCGGCGCTGTCACGGACGGGACGACCGCCTTCATGAAGCCGGGATAGGACGCCGCCCATTGGAACGACTGGAACCCGCCCATCGACGGGCCGATCACCGCGACGAGTCGCGGGATGCCGAACGAATCGACCAGCAGCTTCTGGCTCGCCACCATGTCGCGCAGCGTGATGTCGGGAAAGGTCGGTCCATACGGCTTTCGGGTCCGTGGATCGGTCGTGTTGGGCCCGGTGCTGCCGTGGGCGGATCCGAGCGCATTCACGGCGATCACGAAATGGCGATCCGTGTCGACCGCCTTGCCCGGCCCGATCAGCGCGTCGAACCAGCCCGGCGACCCTTCGGCGACGCCACGACCGGCCTTGCCGCGGGCATTGCGGCCGGCGGCGTGATGGCTCGAAGTGTAGCCATGGACGACCAGGATGGCGTTGTCGCGCTGAGGCGCGAGGGTGCCATAGGTCTCGTAGGCGAGCTCGAGAAGAGGCAGGGTTTGCCCGTTTTCCAGCCGGAAATCGCTGGCCGTGAAGATTTTGCTCTCGATTTCAGTCAACTCGGCCATGGGAATGCCCCTTTCAGCAGGTAGCGATCCAGCCCCCGACAGGCTATTTACCGCGAAAGGATTGCCGCCGGTCTCGGCTGCGTCCATCTGGAAAAGGCACTGCAGAGCGAGACGGGAATGGCACGCGAGTCGATGGAATATGACGTGGTGATCGTCGGCGGCGGCCCGGCCGGGCTGTCGGCGGCGATCCGGCTGAAGCAGCTCGCGGCCGAGCGCAATCATGACGTGTCGGTCTGCGTGCTGGAGAAGGGTTCCGAGATCGGCGCCCACATCCTGTCTGGCGCGGTGATCGATCCGATCGGCCTCAACGAGCTCATTCCCGACTGGAAGGAGAAGGGTGCGCCGATCGAGACCCAGGTGAGCGACGACCAGTTCCTGTGGCTCACGAAGACGGGCTCGTTCCGCTTTCCCAACGTCATGCTGCCGCGGCTCATGAACAATCACGGCAACTACATCGTCAGCCTGGGCGAGGTGTGCCGCTGGCTCGCGCAGCAGGCCGAGGCACTGGGTGTCGAGATCTACCCGGGCTTTGCCGCAGCCGAGGTGCTCTACGCCGAGGACGGCTCGGTGAAGGGCGTGGCGACCGGCGACATGGGCATCGCCAGGGACGGCCATCACAAGGACAGCTACACGCCCGGCATGGAGCTGCATGCCAAGTACACGCTGATCGCCGAAGGCGCGCGCGGCTCGCTTTCCAAGATGATCATGAACCAGTTCGACCTGCGCGCCGGAGTCGATCCGCAGAAGTTCGGCATCGGGCTCAAGGAGCTGTGGCAGGTCGATCCCGCCCGGTTCAAGAAGGGACTGGTCGTCCACTCGCAGGGCTGGCCGCTGTCGGAGACGGGCAGCCAGGGCGGCTCCTTCATGTACCATTTCGGCGACAACCTGGTGGCGATCGGATTCGTCGTCCATCTGTCCTACGAAAACCCATATCTCTCGCCGTTCGACGAGTTCCAGCGCTTCAAGACGCACCCGGAGGTCGCCAAATACCTGCAGGGCGGCAAGCGGCTGGTCTACGGCTCGCGCGCCATCAACGAAGGCGGCGTGCAGTCCGTGCCCAAGCTCACCTTCCCCGGCGGCGCCCTGATCGGCTGCTCGGCGGGCTTCGTCAACGTGCCGCGCATCAAGGGCAGCCACAATGCGATCAAGAGCGGCATGCTGGCGGCCGAGGCGGCATTCGAGGCCCTGGCCGGCGGCAAGACGGGCGGCGACGAGCTGATTGCGTATCCCGTGAAGCTCAAGGCTTCATGGGTCTGGAAGGACCTCGACAAGGTGCGCAACGTGAAACCGGCCCTGAGATGGGGCTCGGTCATGGGCACGCTCTACGGCGGCTTCGATATGTGGATGCACGATCTCGGCATCCGCCTGCCCTGGACGTTGCGCCATCACAAGGCCGACCACGAATGCCTGCGGCCGGCGGCCGAGTTCCAGCCGATCCAGTATCCGAAGCCGGACGGCGTGATCTCCTTCGACAAGCTCTCCTCGGTGTTCCTGTCGAACACCAACCATGAGGAGGACCAGCCGGTCCACCTGCGCTTGCGCGACCCGTCGATCCCGATCGCGGTCAATTTGCCGCTCTACGCCGAGCCGGCGCAGCGCTATTGTCCGGCTGGCGTCTACGAAGTCGTCACTGCCGACAACGGCCAGCCCCGGTTCCAGATCAACGCGCAGAACTGCGTCCATTGCAAGACGTGCGATATCAAGGACCCGGCACAGAACATCGACTGGACGGTGCCGGAAGGCGGCGGCGGCCCCAACTATCCCAATATGTGACAGGCATGCGTTCCACCCCCCTCGCGCTGCTCTCCACAGCCCTGCTGCTCGTGCTGCCCATGTCCAGCCATGCCGAGCCGAACGGGGCTGCCGGCAAGGGGCGGACATCGCTCACGCTGCCGCAGCGGCCGCTTCCGCCCGAGGCGATCTCCGTCGCCGGCCGTTATCTCGCTGCGCGTGTGGCCGAGGAAGATCACGACTATGAGATCGGGGCGCAGCAGCTCGATCATGCGCTGGCCGAGGCGCCGAACGATCCGACGCTGGTTTACGCTGCCTTTCGCCTGCATGTGTATGCCGGCGACTTCGAGACCTCGGTGCGCCTCGCGCCCAAGGTGCTGGCCACCAGGCCCGGCGACGGCTTCGCCAATCTTGTGCTGACCGTCGACCAGGTGAAGCGCGGCGAGTACCGGAAGGCCGAGCAGCAGCTCGGCCATATCGGCGCGGAGAACCAGCTCGGGCCGTTGCGAGACTTCGTCGTCGCCTGGCTGAAAGCGGGCGAGAAGGATTTCGCCGCTGCCCGCGAGATCCTCGCGCGGCTGAAACCCCAGGAGGGCGATCGTTCCGAAGCGCCCTCGCTCGTCATCCGGGCACAGATCGACGAGCTGGCCGGCGATCGTGCCGCGGCCGAAGCAAAGTACCGGCGCGCCGCCGATCTCGACCCCAGCGGCCTGCGCATCGCCGTTGCGACCGCCGAGGGGCTGCGTCGTCTGGGCAAGGGCGCCGATGCGCATGCGCTGCTTCAATCCTACGCCGAGAAGTATGGCGACTCCGTCGTCATGGATGGACTGCTGGCGGCCAACGCCCCCGCACCCAAGCCACCGACCCCCGCCACCGGCATCGCCGAGATCATGTTCGATATCGGCGGCATCCTGGGGTCCGATCAGCGCAACCAGAGGACCGATCTCGCCCTGATCTTCGAGCAGCTCGCCGTCGAGCTGAAGCCCGACCTCGATTTCGCCTGGCTGATGATCGCGGGCATCGACGAGCAGTTCGGCAAGGACGCCAAGGCGATCGCTGCGCTCGGCAAGATCGGCCCCCATTCGCCGCTTTACTGGCAGGCGAGGCTGCGTACCGCCACGCTCGACGCGCAGGAAGGGCATCTCGACGAGGCGGTGCGCCGCCTGCGCGAAATGGCGGCCGAGAAGCCGGAACGCATCGATGCCGCCCTCACGCTGGCCGACCTCCTGCGCAGCAAGGAGCGCTACAAGGATGCGGTCGCCGCCTACGACATGGCGATCCTGCGGATCAAGAAGCCCGACGAGAAGTACTGGCCGGTCTATTTCGGGCGCGGGATCTGCCTGGAGCGGATCAAGCAATGGCCGCGCGCCGAAGCCGACATGAAGAAGGCGCTCGAGCTCTCGCCCGACCAGCCTTATGTGCTGAACTATCTCGGCTACACCTGGATCGACCAGGGCATGCATCTCGACGAAGGCATGAAGATGCTGAAGCGGGCGACCGAGCTCAGGCCCGACGACGGCGCCATCACCGATTCGGTGGGCTGGGCCTATTACCGCCTCGGCCAGTACGATGAAGCCGTGAAGTGGCTCGAGCGGGCGAGCGAGCAGAAGGGCGACGACGCGACCGTCGTCGAGCATCTGGGCGACGCCTACTGGCATGTCGGCCGCCATCGCGAGGCACGGTTCGAGTGGCAGCGCGCCCTCAACCAGAACCCCGACAAGGATCGTCTGCCGATCCTGCAGGACAAGCTCGCCAACGGCCTCAATGCCTCCAACGACAAGCCGACCGTCTACGAGAAGGCCGCCGAAAAGAACCAGGGCGGTTGATCGGCTGCGATGGAGCCGGGGGGCGAGGTCGAGACCGCTCGGGCGAAGGTCAATCTCTGGCTGAATGTCGTCGGCCGTCGCGACGACGGCTATCATCTGCTGCACTCCCTGGTCGCCTTCGCCGATCTCGGCGACACGTTGCGCATCGCGCCTGCGGACGGTCTGTCGCTCGTTGTCGAAGGGCTGGGCGCCGCCGATCTGCCGACGGGCGACGACAATCTCGTGCTGAGGGCGGCACGTCTGCTGGCCGGCGAGTCGGGCGAAAAGGCTGGCGCCGCGTTCCGGCTCGTCAAGCGAATTCCAGCGGCCGCCGGCCTGGGCGGCGGCTCGGCCGATGCCGCTGCGGCGCTGCGCGGCCTCTGCCGGCTGTGGCGGCTCGGCCTGCCGAGTGCCACACTGTCGGCACTCGCCGCGCGACTGGGCGCGGACGTGCCGATGTGCCTCGGACAGCGCGCCTGCCTGGCAAGCGGGGTTGGCGAGAAGCTGGAGCCCGCACCGTCGCTGCCGAGTTGCGGCCTGGTGCTGGTTAATCCCGGCGTTGCGCTGTCGACGCCCCAGGTCTTTGCCGCACGGCGCGGCGATTTCTCGCCACCACGGCCGATCGACCGGCCGTGGTCGGACCTGGCGGGCCTCGTGGCGGCATTGGCCGTGCGCGGCAACGACCTCACCGAGGCGGCGGTCGCGATCCAACCGGTCGTGGGAGAGGTTCTGGTGGCGCTGCGCGGGACGCGGGGCGTGCGCTACGCCGCCATGAGCGGCAGCGGCGCCACCTGCTTCGCGCTCTATGATACGGTCGCCGCGGCCGAACGCGCGGCGAATGACTTGCCAGCACCATGGTGGCGCCATGTCGGCCACTTGCGCTGACTTCTATGAAGCCATCTCTAAGGCTTGGCTACGGCGCGCTTCAGGGCGATGTAGAGGTCCTTCGACGGCTCTCCTGTCTCGGCAAGCCCGACGCCGCGCTGGAACGTGCGAATGGCGTTGCGCGTCACCGGCCCCAGGACGCCGTCCGGCTTGTCGTGCAGCAGCTTGAGGTCGAGCAGGGCCTGCTGGATCGCGCGCACCTGGTCGGCCGCCTGGCCCGGCCACCCGATATCCTGGTCGGAAGGCGTGGAGGATTCCGGCGGCGGCAAGGCCGGTGCCGGCAACTGGCCCGGCGCCCGGCGCTGCGGCGACGTCGCTTCGACGATCTCGCGGATCTCGCGTTGCCCCAACTCCGCGGCGCGTTGCAGCTCGGCCGGCGTCATGACCCGCTGGAGATCCTGCGCCCGGCGTGCCGCATTCTTGGCGAGCGGCGTCTCCTTGCCGTCGTGGCTGCGTCGCTCGAACTGCGCCGCCAAGGTGAACCAGGCGACGGCGGCGGCGTTGTCCTTGGTCGCCACGTCACCCTTCTCATAGATGTCGCCCAGCGCGAACATCGACGCGGTCATGCCCTGGTGGGCGGCGGCAAGCAGCAGCTTGATCGCCTCCGTTCCGTCGCGCGCCGCGCCTTTGCCTTCGCGCAGCATCAGGGCGAGATTGTGCTCGGCGGCCGGAAGGCCTTTCTCCGCCGCGCGGCGATACCATTGGGCGGCCCGGCTGGAGTCCCGCTCGACGACGAAGCCGTTCTCGTACATCACGCCGACGTCGAAGGCCGCGTCGGAGGAGCCGAGCTCGGCCGCATGCAGCATCCAGCCGGCGCCGGCCTGAGGATCCTTGGCGATGCCGATGCCGAGGATAAGGCGGCGCGACATCTCCACCATCGACGGCAGATCGTGCGCCTCGGCCTGCTTGCGCAACAGCTCGATCGGCAGCGATGCCGGGCTGCTCGGCGGCGGCGCTCCAGCGGCGGACTTGGCAGCGCCTGCTGCAGGAGTTGTCCGCTCGAATTCCGCCGCCGTCGGTGGTGGTGGCGCGTCGGGTGGTGCCGGCAGGGCGAAGTCGTGACCGAAGGCCGGTGGCGCGGGCGGTGCGGCACCATCCTTTGCGGCGGACGCCGGCTTCTCTTCCCTGGGCCCGGGCGAGGAGGGCGCCTCGATCGTGGCGACGGCAAGCGCGCCGAGGGCAACGGCGACGCCCAGCACGCCCAGCGGCAGGCGGGAAGGGCGCGCGGAGCCTGTGCGATTGGCCGGCTTGTCGTGAGGGCCGCTCATCCTCGGACAATAACCGACAGCGGACGGCTGGGAGAAGGCATCGCCCGGTGGCGAACGACGATCAGTGTGGTCAACAGCAGGACGGCGCCGGCCTGATGGATGGCCGCCACCGCGATCTCCACGCCGCTCAGAATCGTGGCGACGCCGAGGCAGAACTGCACCACGACCATGGCGCCCGCGGCATAGGCTTCGGGCCGTCGCACCCGCCACGCCATTATCAGCACGCCGAGCGCGAGGAGCTTGGCGAGCCAGCGATGGATGAACTGCACTGTCGTGCCGTTGTCGAAGATGTTGATCCACCATGGCGAGCTGTCGAACATGCCGGGCGGGATCCAGTATCCCGACATGGTGGGGAAGGTGTTGTGCATGAGGCCGGCGCGCAGGCCAGCCATGAGCGCACCGAAGGTCATCACGACGAAGACAAAGACCATCAGCCCCGTGGCTGCGCGCCGCGTCCCGCGGTCGTTGCGGCGGACTTCGCCCGGGCTGAGTTCGAGCACCAGCCAGACCGTGTAGGCATAGAGCGCCACCGCCGCCAGGAGGTGTGCCGCCAGCCGGTAGTGGCTGACCGAGGGCCGGTCGACCAGCCCCGACGCCACCATTGCCCAGCCCAGCGCACCCTGCAGGCCGCCCAGCACGAGGAGGCTGACGAGCCGCAGCTTCAGGCCGGGCGACAGGCGCCCGCGCAGCCAGAACCAGGCGAGCGGCAGCGCGACGGCGAGACCGATCAGCCGCCCCCACAGGCGATGGATGAATTCCAGCCAGAAGATTTGCTTGAATTGCGCGACGTTGAAATCAGGATTCACCAATCTCCCCTGCGGCGAGGAAAGATATTCCTTCAGCTCCGCCTGCCACGCCTGCTCGCTGAATGGCGGGATCACGCCGGTGATGGGATGCCATTCGACCATCGACAGGCCCGACTCGGTCAGTCGCGTCAGCGCACCGAGCGTGATCATGACCAAAATCATCGCGGCAACGACGATCAGCCAGTTGCGCACGGCGGTGGGAACGGTCTTCATGGCGGCCGGACCATGGGGGAAGCGCAACGCCTCGTCATCAGGCATTAATGTCGCGAATCAACGCCACCTTGCGCTCTTCAGGCTCCTTGGCTAATCGGTTCGTGTACGAACAAATCACCCCTCCCTGCATCCGGATATTTCGACAATGACGGCGCCTCGGTTCGGTCCCTCGCTCGCTCACGGGCTGGGCTTCGAAGATCTCTATGAGCGCGACGGCCTCGCCCGACTCGATGCGGCATTCGTCGCCTGGCTGAAGGAGGTCGATGTCGATGTCCATGCCCGCCTGATGGCGGCGCGCACAACGCCCGATACGCTTGCCGCGAAGGAGGAGTCGAACCTCCTGATCGAGCTTGCGCGGTCGCTCGAGGATTTCGTGGCGGAGCTGTTTGGCGTCGCGTCCGACGCATCGGCGCTACGTGCCCGTCACATCACGCTGGCGCCGCTCTACGATTGCAAGCGGCTGTTCGTGCAGCGTTACGTGACGCGCGCCATCAAGCCCGATGTCGCCGCGGCGCTCGATGGCGCCGCGGTGACGAAGGCGATCAAGGTGGGGGCGAAGCTCGAGGACGGGCTGGAGGCCTGGGATCTCGCCTTCGCGCTCGCCGTGCGCGATCTGATCGGTGCGGAGTTCAAGGTCGAGACACCGACGCCCGAGGTCGAGGCGCTGACGCGTTATGCCGCCTGGGCCTTGCACAATCCCGAAGGCAAGCGGCGCCATCGCGACGGACCTCTGTTCAAGGTGCCGCACAAGCTCGATTTCGAGCATCTGGTGCCGGTCGAGACCGAGGTGGTGGATGGCGTCACGCGTCTGAAGCTGCCGCGCCCGCTGCTGCGCCACCGCGAAGGCTTTGCGCTCACCGATGGAGGCTTCGGTCTCGTGCGGGCGCTCGATCACGCCAACTACTGCATCTGGTGCCACAACCAGGGCAAGGACAGTTGCTCCAAGGGGCTGAAGGACCGCAAGACGGCGAAGTTCCAGAAGTCGCCGTTCGGCGTCACGCTCGCCGGCTGCCCGCTCGAGGAGAAGATCTCGGAGATGAACCTCCTCAAGAGCGAGGGTTTCTCGCTCGGCGCGCTGGCCGTGGCGATGATCGACAATCCGTTGGTCGCGGCGACAGGGCACCGCATCTGCAACGACTGCATGAAGGCCTGCATCTACCAGAAGCAGGAGCCGGTCGACATCCCGCAGATCGAGACCCGCACGCTCAAGGACGTGCTGGGCCTGCCCTGGGGCTTCGAGATCTACTCGCTGCTCACGCGCTGGAACCCGCTCAACCTGCGCCGCCCGATTCCACGCCCCGCCACCGGGCGCAGCGTGCTGGTGGTCGGCTTGGGCCCGGCTGGCTTCAATCTCGCGCATCATCTGATGAACGACGGCCACACCGTGGTTGCCATCGACGGCCTCAAGATCGAGCCCCTGCCCGCCAAGCAGTCGGGAGTCGAGGCCGACGGCAAGCGCGTGCCGTTCGACGCGGTAAAGGACGTCGCCGACCTGCGCGAGGATCTCGGCGACCGCGCCATGGCCGGCTTCGGCGGCGTCGCCGAGTACGGCATCACCGTCCGCTGGGACAAGAACTTCCTGAAGATGGTCCGGCTCCTGCTGGAACGCCGCCATCAGTTCTCGATGTTCGGCGGCGTGCGCTTCGGCGGCACGGTGACGGTCGAAAGAGCCTTCACCATGGGCTTCGACCATATCGCGCTCTGCGCCGGCGCCGGTAAGCCCACCGTGCTCGACATGCCGAACGGCCTCGCGCGCGGCGTGCGCGCGGCGTCCGACTTCCTGATGGCGCTGCAGCTCACCGGCGCGGCCAAGAAGGAGTCGATCGCCAACCTGCAGGTGCGCCTGCCGGTCGTGGTGATCGGCGGCGGCCTGACCGCGATCGACACCGCAACCGAGTCGCTCGCCTACTATCCGCTGCAGGTGGAGAAGTTCCTGTCGCGCCACGAGACGCTGGTCGCCGAGCGCGGCGAGGCCACCGTGCGGGCCGGCTGGAGCGACGAGGAGCGCGAGATCGCCGACGAGTTCATCGCTCACGCGCAGGCGATCCGGGCCGAGCGCGAGGCCGCGGCGAAGGAAGGCCGGGCACCCGAAATCGCCAGGCTGGTGAATGGCTGGGGCGGCGTCACCATTGCCTATCGCCGTCGCCTGATCGATTCGCCGTCCTATACGCTCAACCACGAAGAGGTGCTGAAGGCGCTGGAGGAGGATATCCGCTTCGCCGAGGGGCTTTCGCCGGTTGCCGTCGAGATCGATGCCAACGGGCATGCCAAGGCGATTCGCCTGGAAGGCCAGCAGGCGGGCGAGAAGGTGACGGCCGTCCTGCCCGCACGCACCATCCTGGTGGCGGCGGGCACGCAGCCCAACACGGTGCTGGCCCGCGAGGATGCCGCGCACGCCTTCATCGATGGCAAGTATTTCCGCGCACTGGACGAGGAGGGCGAGCCCGTGACGCCGGAGCGCGTCGCCAAGCCCGACGATGTCCACGTGCTAATGTATCGCCACGGCGACGGCCGCTTCATGTCGTTCTTCGGCGACCTGCATCCCTCGTTCGCCGGCAACGTCGTGAAGGCGATGGGCGGCGCCAAGCAGGGCTACCCGATCCTGACGCGCATGATGGCGCGGCTGCCGGCGCCCCGGCGCTCGCCGGCCGATATCCTGGCCGAGGCGAACCGCGAATGGCGGGCGCGCGTGGTGCGTGTGGATCGCCTGACTCCTACGATCGTCGAGGTCGTGGTCGAGGCGCCGGCCGCGGCCAAGACCTTCGAGCCGGGCCAGTTCTATCGCCTGCAGAACTACGAAGCGCGCGCGAAGAGGGTCGAGGGCACCCTTCTCACCATGGAGGGTCTGGCGCTCACGGGTGCCTGGGTCGACAAGGAGAAGGGCCTGCTGTCGCTGATCGCGCTCGAGATGGGCGGCTCGTCAGACCTCTGCGCGCTCCTGGAGCCCGGCGAGCCGGTGATCGTGATGGGCCCGACGGGCACGCCGACCGAGATCGAGCCCGACGAGACGGTCGTGCTGGCAGGCGGCGGGCTCGGCAACGCCGTGCTGTTCTCCATCGGCCAGGCGTTCCGGCGCGCGGGCAGCAAGGTGCTCTATTTCGCGGGCTACAAGCGCGTGATCGACCGCTACAAAGTCGAGGAGATCGAGGCGGCGGCCGATGTCGTGGTCTGGTGCTGCGACGAGGCGCCGGGGTTCGAGCCGTCGCGACCGCAGGACAAGGCGGTGGTCGACAATATCGTCGAGGCGATGCGCAAATACGCGGCCGGCGAGCTCGGCGATCAGCCGATCCCGTTCAACGACGCCGACCGGCTGATCGCCATCGGCTCGGACGGGATGATGAACGCCGTGCGGCTCGCGCGGCACTCGGTGCTGAAGCCGCACCTCAAGCCCGACCATCGTGCAATAGGGTCGATCAACTCCCCCATGCAATGCATGATGAAGGAGATCTGCGCCCAGTGCCTGCAGCTCCACAAGGATCCCCAGACGGGCAAGGAGACGGTGGTCTTCTCCTGCTTCAACCAGGACCAGGAGCTCGACCGGGTCGACTTCACCTGCCTGCGTCAGCGCCTGCACCAGAACAGCGCGCAGGAAAAGCTGGCCGCTCTCTGGATCGACCGGACATTGCGCAAGCTGGGAGCGCGATAGGACAAGGATCCTTCAAGGTACCCTGACGAACCGGAACAGCACCTTGTCGCTGGTGTAGTAGCGGAGCTGGTCCATGACCTTGGGGAAATAAGCGCTGCCGGTCGTGAAGGGCATGAAGGCGTCGAGCGCCAGCGGGCGCACGGAGACGCTGAAGCCGGTCTCCGTGAAGGCCTTCGACACGTCCTCGAGCGAATGATCGTAGATCGGGATCGACGAACTTTCGGCGATCAGGGCGCGCCAGCGGGGCCACAGGCTCGAATCGGTGTGGCAGCCCATGGCCGCCACGTAGGCACCGCCCGGTCGCAGCGCCGCCTTGATGTCGCGCGCATGGGCGGCCGGATCGGGCAGGAGATAGATCACCTCGTGGCTGAAGGCGAGGTCGAAGGTCTGGCCCAGCGCCGTCGCCTGATCGCCCACCTTGTACTCGATCGGCCGATGACCCTTGAGCAGCTCGGCGCGCGCCACGGATTCGCGGGCGATGTCGATGCCGACCGCGGACCTGAACGGATGGCGGTCGTAGAGCAGGCGCAGGAAGCCGCCCTGGTTGCAGCCGTAGTCGAGCACGGTCGACTGTCGAAGATCGGAGGGCGCGCCGAGGTCGATCATGCGCCGCCAGATCGGCGCGTGTGCCGCGCCCATCGCGTCTTCGTCGGCTTGATTGCGGTTCCAGATCGGGATCGTGTCGCGGGCCATGACAAATCTCCAACTCGGGAAACGCGAGCCTATCATGCCGGGCGAGACAAGGGCGGCTGCATCGCGCTAGCTTCGGACATGACCGACAAGCAACGCCCGCTCGCCAAGCCCACCATTCAGGTCGAGAACGACCGCGTGATCGTCACCGAATGGCGCTTTCCGCCGGGCGGTCATACTGGCTGGCACAGGCACATGCACGACTATGTCGTCGTGCCGATCACGACCGGCGAGCTCCACATCTTCGACGGCAAGGCGACTGTGCCGGCCCCTCTCAGGGCGGGTATCTCGTACAGCCGCCAGACCGGGGTCGAGCACGACGTCATCAATCCCAACGATTTCGAGTTCGTGTTCATCGAGGTCGAATTGAAGCCCTGAACACGGGGCTGCGCGTCTGCCGCGCAGGGCGCCTGCATTGACTTCCGCGGGGCCAGGCCTCATATGAAGGCCGCCGGCGGTCCGGCCCGGTTCGCGGGCCTCCCCTTCAGGGACACGAGAAGACCGTCCCCCGAGCCCATCGGATGTGGGCCAAGTTACGGAAACTAAATGAGTTTTGAGAGTTTGGGGCTGAGCTCCCCGGTATTGCAGGCAGTCAGCGAAAAGGGCTATGCGACGCCCACGCCAATCCAGGAAAAGGCCATACCCATCGTCCTGATGGGCCGCGACGTCCTCGGATGTGCCCAGACGGGCACCGGCAAAACCGCCTCCTTCGTGCTGCCGATGATCGACATCCTGGCGCAGGGCCGCGCCAAGGCGCGCATGCCGCGCTCGCTGATCCTGGAGCCGACGCGCGAGCTTGCCGCCCAGGTCGCCGAGAACTTCGACATGTACGGCAAGTACAACAAGCTCAACATGGCGCTTCTGATCGGCGGCGTGAGCTTCGAGGACCAGGAGCGGGCGCTGGAGCGTGGTGTCGACGTGCTGATCGCCACGCCGGGCCGTCTGCTCGACCATTTCGAGCGCGGCAAGGTCCTGCTGAACGACGTCAAGGTGCTGGTGATCGACGAGGCCGACCGTATGCTCGACATGGGATTCATCCCCGATGTCGAGCGCATCGTCGGTCTCCTGCCGCCGCTCCGCCAGACGCTGTTCTTCTCGGCCACCATGCCGCCCGAGATCAAGCGACTGGCCGACCGCTTCCTCAGCAATCCGCGTGAGGTAACGGTGACGCCGCCCGCCTCCACCGCCAAGAACATTGTCCAGGGCCTCGCGGTCGTGGCGGAGGAGGACAAGCGCGAGGCGCTGCGCCGGCTGATCCGCGAGCAGGACGTCAAGAATGCAATCGTGTTCTGCAACCGCAAGCGGGATGTCGCGGTCCTGCAGGGCTCGCTCAAGAAGCATGGCTTCAATGCCGGTGCCTTGCATGGCGACATGAGCCAGCCGGCCCGGATGGAGACCTTGGAGAAGTTCAAGCAGGGCGAGATCCAGATCCTCGTCGCCTCCGACGTCGCCGCCCGCGGCCTCGATATCGTCGATATGAGCCATGTCTTCAATTTCGACGTGCCGTTCTCTCCGGAAGACTATGTCCATCGCATCGGCCGCACCGGCCGCGCCGGCAAGACCGGCCATTCCTTCACGCTGGCCTCACCCGACGACGGCGCCCTGGTCGATGCCATCGAGAAGCTGATCGGCAGCGCGATCCCGCGGGTGGAGGTGCCCGGCATGGATACCCTCGAGTTCGAGCCGTCGGACGGTCGCAAGCGCCGCGGGCGAGGCCGTGGCGCGAAGTCCGGCAGCGGCGAGCGCGCGCGCTCGCCCCGTCGTGAGCGCAAGCCGCGTGACGAGCGGCCGATCGAGCAACAGGTCGAAGCGCCAGTCGCGCGCGAGACCCGGCCGCCGCGGCCAGCCCGCGAGCGCCGCCCGGAGCGTGAACATCATCGCGAGCCGCGCGCCGAGCGTCCGAGCCGCAGCCACGACCGCCGGCCCGAACGTCGTCGCGAACGCGATGACAGCGCGCCGATCGGACTGGGCGATCACGTACCGGCTTTTCTTGCGCGGCCGGCCCGCTAGACTAGGCCCCGCGGGGAGGCGGGACCATGCAGACCATCTTCGTCATGGTGAAGTGCGAGCTCGGCAAGGCCTACGAGGTCGCCGACGAGGCGGTCGGCATCGAGCAGGTCTCGGAGGTCTATTCGACCTCGGGCCAGTACGATCTCCTGATGAAGTGCTATCTCGACGACAAGACCGATATCGGTCACTTCGTCACCAGCAAGATCCAGACTCTGCCCGACGTGAAGGACACCTTCACGCTCATCACCTTCAAGGCGTTTTCTTGAGCCGTCCGTTGCCGTCCCGAGCGAAGCGAAGGACTTCCTCGCGCCGGTTCCACAACATACCTCTGGATCGGACCTCGGATCCTTCGCTGCGCTCAGGATGACAAGAGGGCGGCGGTTGGCGCCGCCATGTCAATTGATCAGCCCGTAGAACTTGCCGGCGTTGGTGCAGGTGATCATCCTGGTCACCTCCGGAGTGACCTCGGCGAACTGCTCCTTGATGTACTGGTCGGAGTTCGGCCACACGCCGTCGCCGTGCGGGTAGTCGGAGCCCCACATCAGGCTTTCCGCGCCCATGTCGTCGATCAGCTTGGCGCCGATGCGGTCGAACTGGAAGGTGGCCTTGCACTGGCGGCGCCAGTAGTCCGACGGCTTCATCTTGAGCCCGAGGTCGGTGAAGCGGTCCTCCCATTCGAAGTCCATGCGGTCGAGCGCATAGGGGATCCAGCCGCAGCCCGATTCACCGAAGGCAATGCGCACGTGCGGGTAGCGCTCCAGCACGTTGGCGGCGATGACGGCGGCCAGGATGTTGACCAGGTTCATCTGGAAGCCCGACACGACGGTGAAGAACACCGAGCGCCCGACGCGACCGGGGTGCTTGGCGATCATGTCCGGCGGCACGTTGGGGAAGGTGTGGAAGTGCAGCGGAAGCTGCACGTCGTTCACCGCCTTCCAGAGCGGCTCCCACATCGGATGCCACATCGGCTCCATGTCCCACGAGCAGGAGAGCTCGAGCCCGCGCAGGCCCATCTTGGCCACGCGATGGATTTCCTTCACGGCGGCGTCGATGTCGCCGTAGGGCAGGCAGGCGAGCCCGATGTGCCGGTCGGGATAGTGGCTGCAGAAGTCCTTCAGCCAGTCGTTGTAGATGCGCAGCATCTCGTTGGCCGCCTCGCGGTCGTTCAGCCGGCCGGCGGCGCCCAGGATGCCGTAGATCACCTCGGCATCGACATGGTCGCGGTCGAGATCCTTGATGCGCAGGTGCGGATCGGAGACGCGGCGGACATCCTTCGCGCCGTCCTCGTAGAGGCCGGTGCCCGCCATCACGTCGACGCGATGGTGCTTGCCCTTGACGTACTTGCTGCCGGCCGGGCCGACGCCGTTCTTGTAGCCGAAGGAGGCACCGTTCTTGGCCACCCATTTCGGCCCATCGTCGCTGTCGACCACGTAGGGCATCCGCTCTTTCAGCTCGCGTGGCGCCATCGAGATGAAGAGGTCGGGCGGCATCCACGGCAGGTCGAGGTGGCAATCGGCCGAAATGCGATTGTACTTCATCGGGCGCTCCTCTATTGGCCGAATTTTGCGCGCGGCGCGGCGCCGCGGGCAAGGGGGCCGTTTCGATAGGAGAGCGGGTCGCCGAACACCCTGCCGCTTGTACTGTCGGCCAGCGGGTCGCATCATTCGACGGTCAAGGAGCGTTCAATGGCAGCGGAGGCCGTCAACCGTCTCGAAGGGGACTTCGACTACATCGTCGTCGGCGCGGGCTCGGCCGGCTGCGTGCTGGCCAACCGGCTGTCGGCCAATCCGGCGACCCGGGTCCTGGTGCTGGAGGCGGGCGGGCGCGACAACTGGATCTGGTTTCACATTCCGGCCGGCTATCTGTTCGCGATCGGCAATCCACGCGCCGACTGGATGTTCCAGACCGAGAAGGAGCCCGGCCTCAACGGCCGCAGCCTCAACTATCCACGCGGCAAGGTGATCGGCGGCTGCTCGGCCATCAACGGCATGATCTCCATGCGCGGCCAGGCGCAGGACTACGATCATTGGCGCCAGCTCGGGCTCGCCGGCTGGGGATGGGATGACGTCCTGCCGATCTTCAAGCGGCTGGATTGCCATTTCCTGGGCGACACCGAGCATCACGGCTCCGCCGGCGAATGGCGGGTCGAGCCGCTTCGCGTCAGATGGGACATCCTCGACGCGGTCGCCAAGGCCGCGACCGAGATGGGCATCCCGGCCACGGCCAACTTCAATACCGGCAACAACGACGGCGTGGGCTACTTTCACGTCAACCAGAAGCGCGGCGTCCGCATGTCGGCGGCGCGTGCCTTCCTCAAGCCGGTCCTCAAGCGACCCAACTTGCGCCTGGAGACCGGCGTCCTGGTCGAGAGGGTTCTGTTCGACGGACAACGCGCCACCGGCGTACGGTTCCGGCAGAACGGGCGTCTCGTCGAGGCGCGGACGAAAGGGGAGATCATCCTGTCGGCGGGCGCTGTTGGCTCGCCGCAGATCCTGCAGCTTTCGGGCGTCGGTCCCGCCGAGTGGCTCACCGAGCTCGGCATCGCGGTGCTGCAGGACAAGCCCGGTGTCGGCCGCAACCTGCAGGATCACCTGCAGCAGCGGGCCATCTACAAGGTCCAAGGAGCGAAGACCCTCAACACGAGCTATCATTCACTGGTCGGCCGGGCGCTGATCGGCGCGGAGTACGCCCTGTTCCAGTCGGGGCCGCTCTCCATGGCGCCCTCGCAGCTCGGCATCTTCACGACCTCCTCGCCGGACCACGAGCGGCCGAACATCGAGTTCCATGTCCAGCCGCTGTCGCTCGACAAGTTCGGCGATCCGCTGCATCGCTTCCCGGCCATCACCGTCAGCGCCTGCAATCTGCAGCCGACCTCGCGCGGCACGATCCGGCTGCGCTCGTCCGAGCCTTCGGCCAAGCCCATGATCGCGCCGAACTATCTTTCGACCTTCGAGGACAGACGCGTGGCCGCCGATGCGATCCGAGTCACGCGGCGGCTGATGCGGCAGGCCGCGATGCAGCCCTACAGGCCGGAGGAATATCTGCCCGGGCCGGGCGTCGGGAACGACGAGGCTTCCCTCGCCAAGGCCGCAGGCGACATCGGCACGACGATCTTTCATCCCGTAGGTACGGCGAAGATGGGTCTTCCCTCCGATCCGACCGCGGTCGTCGACGAGCGGCTGCGCGTCATCGGCCTGCAAGGCTTGCGCGTGGTCGATGCTTCGGTGATGCCCACCATCACCTCGGGCAACACCAACACGCCGACGATCATGATCGCCGACAAGGCGGCGGGCATGATCCTCGAGGACGCCCGCCGCCAGCCGAGGCGGCAGGCTGCTTGAATCGCTTCAGGCGCGGGCCCGGAAATTGAACTCGGCGCCGGCGCGGATGCCGGTCGGCCAGCGCGCGGTCACGGTCTTGAGCTTGGTGTAGAAGCGCACGCCTTCCATGCCGTAGATGCCGTGATCGCCGAACACCGAGGCCTTCCAGCCGCCGAAGCTGTGATAGGCCACCGGCACCGGAATCGGCACGTTGATGCCGACCATGCCGATCCTGACGTTGCTGGCGAAGGTGCGCGCGGCGTCGCCGTCGCGGGTGAAGATCGCCGTGCCGTTGCCGTAGGCGTGGTCGTTCACGAGCTTGATCGCCTCGTCGAAGTTGTCGGAGCGCACGACCGAGAGCACCGGCCCGAAGATCTCGTCCTTGTAGATCGTCATGTTCGGGGTCACGTGATCGAACAGGCAGCCGCCCATGAAGTTGCCGTTCTCGTAGCCCTGAAGTTTCAGCCCGCGGCCATCGACCACGAGCTTCGCGCCTTCCTTCACGCCCTGGTCGACATAGCCCATCACCTTGTCGCGATGCTGGCGGGTGACCAGCGGCCCCATTTCCGACTGCGGATCGAGGCCCGGGCCGATCTTCAGCGCCTGGACTCGCGGCACGAGCTTGTCGACCAGCTTGTCGGCCACGTCGCCCACCGCGACGGCGACCGAGATCGCCATGCAACGCTCGCCGGCCGCGCCATAGCCTGCGCCGATCAGCGCGTCGGTCGCCTGATCGAGATCGGCGTCGGGCATCACCACCATGTGGTTCTTGGCGCCGCACAGCGCCTGCACGCGCTTATTGTGCTGCGTGCCGGTGTGATAGACGTACTCGCCGATCGCCGTCGAGCCGACGAAGGAGATCGCCGGCACGTCGGGATGCCTGAGCAGCGCGTCGACCGCCACCTTGTCGCCGTTCACCACCTGGAAGATGCCGGCCGGCGCGCCGGCCTCGGCATAGAGCTCGGCCAGCAGCATCGGCGCGCTCGGATCCTTCTCCGAGGGCTTCAGCACGAAGGCGTTGCCGCAGGCCACGGCCATGGCGCCCATCCAGCACGGGATCATGATCGGGAAGTTGAAGGGCGTGATGCCGGCCACGACGCCGAGCGGCTGTCTGATCGACCAGGTATCCATGTCGGTCGCCACCTGCTCGGTGAAGTCGCCCTTCATGTGATGGGCAATGCCGCAGGCGAACTCCACGACCTCGAGGCCGCGGCCGACCTCGCCCTTGGCATCGTCGAAGGTCTTGCCATGCTCGAGCGAGAGATGCCGCGCGAGCTCGTCGGTGTGCTTCTCGATCAGGTTCTTGAGGTTGAACATCACGCGCTGGCGCCGCAGCAACGGCAGGGCGCCCCAGGCGACCTGCGCCTTCCTGGCCGCCTGGACGGCGGCATCGACCTCGGCTTCGGAGGCGAAGGCCACCTTCGCCGTCACCTCGCCCGTCGCCGGATTGGTGACATCGCCCATGCGGCCGCTCTTGCCAGCGACCGGCTTGTTGTCGATGTAGTGACCGATAGTCGCGACCATGGCTTCCTCCGCTGCTATGGTCGCGTTCTAACACCGGCTCGCGGCCGGCCGCCACTGCACGCCGACAATCCGGGCATGAATTCACGTAGGCCTTGCCGACACTTCCTGCCTGCAGGACGCGCTCGTGGCGCGCTGGAAGGCCGTCTCGGTCACGACCGTGCGCGCGATGGATCATGGTCGGCAGCTTGCCCATCGGGTTCAGCGCCAGGAAGTCGGGCGACTTCTGTTCCTTCCTGGGGGGATCGACTGGTACGATACGATAGGCGCCGCGACCTCCTCGAGCATCCGGTGCGCCATTTGCGATCGGGAACGCTATGATAGAAGGCGACTCCCTCGCTCATGTGGGTGCCTCTCGAGGTGGAGGGGCGCTGGCATAGCGCTTCCGCATTGGACCCGCAGGCTGCCATCGTGCCGACCGACACAGACATCGTTCCGGGCCGACCCGGCCGGCCGCGCTCCGTCGAGACGGAACGGGCGGTGCTCGAAGGAGCCTACCAGCTGATGGCGACCAAGGGACTCGCGGCGACGACCATTGACGCGATCTCCCGCGAGGCAGGCGTCTCCAAGATGACGATCTACAAATGGTGGCCATCGCGCGAGGCACTGCTGATCGACGCCTTCCTCAGGAAGGCTGCATCACTCCTCCCCTTGTCGGAGGAGGGCGATCCCGTGGCGCTGCTGCGCGCGCACGCCGCTGCCTATGCGGAGGCGCTGGACGGCGAGTTCGGCAAGGTGCAGCTCGCTGTCATTGCCGAGTGCATCGCCAGGACCGGCTCCGGCCGGCTTTTTTCGGAGCGCTATCTCGACGTGCGACGCAGCCTGGGCATCAGGATCATCCGCAACGGCCAGCGTGCCGGCCAGATCGACAGCGGCCGCCCGGCCGAGGAGCTGTACGACCAGATCTACGGCACGCTGTTCTATCAATCCACCTTCGGGCTGCGGCCGCTTTCGCCGGCCTATGTTTGGCGTCTGGTCGACGCCGTGCTGACCTAGGCCGATACCTCGCCGCGGCTTGCCGCGCGCAGCCAGCGCCACGCCTTGCCGATCGAGTGCCGGTAGCCCGGCTCGCCATGGACGATCCGCCCGGCGACGAGGCCGTTCAGCTCGTGCAAGGCGTGGAACGGCACCGACGGATAGGCGTGATGCTCGACATGGTAGGGCATGTTCCAGGCGAACCATTTGACGAGTCCGCGGGCGTAGGTCGTGCGCGTGTTCTCGAACGCGTCGCGCGATCGTCCGCAGCCCGTGTGCTCGGCGTAGAGATAGGGCCGCAGGAAGAACTGGCCAAAAAACAGCGGGACGATCCAGACAAGCAACAAAACCGGCGTCCGCAGCGCCAGCGAGCCGATCAGCAGCAGGACGTAGGCGAGGAGATAGCATCGCGCCTCGCGCACGATCAGGGCGTGTTTGTCCGCCGGCACCCAGGGGGCCGTGACCTTGCCTGTGAGAGCGTGCGTCAGCATCAGCCGCAGGCGGCCATAGACCTGCAACGCGCCGGAGAAGGCCAGCACGAGCTGCGCGGAGGATCCGGGCAGCGGCATGACCAGCAGCTCGGGATCCTTCGCCGGATCCTGTGTGTGCCGGTGATGCTCCCAGTGGAACACGCTGTAGTATTCGTAAGGAAACCCGATCGCTGCGCCGCAGAGATGGCCGAAGGCGATGTTGAGCCAGCGCGTCCGGAAGGCGGTCTTGTGCACGGCCTCGTGCAGCGGCATGAAAAGAAATGCCACCAGGAAGCCCTGGCAGAGGATCAGGGGGAAGGCCCAGGCGAAGCCCAGCTTGTCGGCGACGACAAGGATGAGCGCCGCCATCACGGCGATTGCGCCCAAATGGGTCGCCATGCGCAGGACGGCCGGTCCATTGCGCAGCGCCGAAAGCTGACGAAGCCTGCTGTGGGTCACCGGCCTGGATGCGGCGCGGTCCGGCGTGCGTGCCTCGGCGATCGACATGGTTCTCGCCTGGGAAAGAGGTTCATCCAATTACTGTACGAATAGTACAGTATATCGAAGATGTCGACTCGAATCAGTGCGGATCATGCATGGGCGGCCCTATGAGGACTTCCCCAGGGCAAGCAGCTTCCTCAGCGAGGGCCTGAGGCGGGCGAGCTCGTCCAGATGCGCCGCCGACAGCTCGGCCAAGTGCTTCTCGGCGGATCGGGTGAGGCCCAGGATGACGCGGCGATGGTCCTGCGGGTCGGTTCGCCGGACCACCAGCCCGGCCGCGGCCAGCCGGTCGACCAGCTCGACCGTGCTGTGGTGGCGAATGCAGAGGCGGGCAGCCAGATCGCCGATCGTCATGCTGGCGCCGTCCGGGCTGCCCTTGATGGCCAGCAGCGCCTGATGCTGGGCGGGGGCGAGCCCGACGCCGCGGGCTGCACTCTGGCTGAATTCGAGAAAACGCCGGATCAGATAGCGGAATTCCGCAAGCGCCTCGTAGTCGGCCTGGGAGGGGCGGCGGGTCGTCGAAACGGGCTTTTTTGTGGTCGCCATGGCGAGGCTCCTTTGGCTTGCCTACTTATATCGCAATCCGATAGAAGACCCGCCCGACCATCGAACCTCTTTCCTCGGTTAGAACACCTCTCACCTCCATGTCGCCTCCCATTGCCCAAGTGAACGGCACCCCTGTCCTGCCCAACCGCCGCCACCTGGGCGACTTCACCACCGATCCGCGCGTGCTCCTGATCTGCGGGATCGCCGTCATCGTGGCAACGGCAGGGGTCGTTGCGGGCTTCATTTTGCTGAAGCTCATCCAGCTTGCCACCAATATCGCCTATTTCGGCAAGTTCGGCTTCGCCAATCTCCACGTCGAGCATTCACCGCTCGGCCTGTGGGCCGCGCTGGTGCCGGTCGTCGGGTCGCTGATCATCGGCCTGATGGCGCGCTACGGCAGCGACAAGATCCGTGGCCACGGCATCCCCGAGGCGATCGAGGCGATCCTGCTCGGCCGATCCAGGCTCGATGCCAAGGTCGCGGTACTGAAGCCGCTCTCCTCGGCGGTTGTCATCGGCACCGGCGGACCGTTCGGCGCAGAGGGCCCGATCATCATGACGGGAGGCGCCATCGGCTCGCTGATCGCCCAGGCGCTGCCGGTGAGCGACAACGAGCGCAAGACGCTGCTGGTGGCCGGCGCCGCCGCCGGCATGACGACCGTGTTCGGCACGCCGATCGCCGCCATCATGCTGGCCGTCGAGCTGCTCCTGTTCGAATGGTCGCCGCGCAGCTTTCTGCCGGTTGCGGTGGCCGCCGTGGTCGCTGCGGTGGAGCGGGGCGTCCTGGGCCTCTCGAGCCCGCTCTTCCCGTTCGCCGGAAGCGTGGACGTCACGCTCGTCGGCGTTCTGTGCTGGGCGGCGATGGGGCTCCTGGGCGGGCTGCTCTCGGGCCTGCTCACTCGGCTGGTCTATGCCTGTGAGGACGGCTTCCTGAAGCTGCCCATCCACTGGATGTGGTGGCCGATGCTGGGTGGCCTCGTGGTCGGCATCGGCGGTCTGATCGATCCCAATGCCCTGGGGGTGGGCTACGACAACATCGCCGACATGCTGCAGGGCAACGTCCCATCCAAAGCGGCGCTGCTGCTGCTGGTCGTCAAGGCGATTATCTGGGCGGTCGCGCTGGGTTCGGGGACATCAGGCGGCGTGCTCGCGCCGCTTCTGATCATGGGCGGCGCCATGGGCACGGTGATCGGCGGCTTCCTGCCCGGTGATGGCGGCGTGGGCTTCTGGGCGTTGCTGGCGATGACCGCCACGATGGGCGGCACGATGCGCTCGCCGCTTACGGCCACTTTCTTCGCGGTGGAACTCACCGGCAACACTCACGTCCTGCTGCCGCTCATCACCGCCTGCGCGGTGGCCCACACCGTGACGGTTCTGCTGATGCGCCGCTCGATCCTGACCGAGAAGATCGCCCGCCGCGGCCACCACCTCATCCGCGAATACCGCGTCGATCCGTTCGCCTTGACGCGCGTGGAGGAGGTGATGACCAAGGACGTCGAGACGGTGCCGTCGGGCATGACCCTGCACGAGGCGACGCGCTTTCTGACGAGCCCCTCGACGCACCATCCGAGCTTCCCCGTGCTCGATCCGGCCGGCCGGGTCCTGGGGGTGATCGATCCACCCTCGATCCTGCGCTGGCGCCGCGCCGGCAAGCATCGCCAGACGACCCTGCAGGAGCTGCTCGCCGGCACCAAGATCACGGTCGCGCATCCGGACGAATATCTGGAAGAGCTGGCCGACCGTCTGACGACGGTGAACGTCGCGCACCTGCCGGTCATCTCGCGCGAGGCCGGCCGGCTGGTGGGCTATATCGGCTGGAAGGATATCATGCGCGTGCGGACCAAGCTGCGGGCCGAGGAACGCCACCGCACGACGTTCTTCAAGCTCAGGCCGTCGTCGTGACGGCGCTCTCGGCTCTTTAGCCGGCAAACGAGCGCAGCACCTCACCGGGACGGCTCGCGGGATCGGCGCAGAAGCCCCCGGTATCGGCGACACGCGTGCCGTTCACCCAGACGCCATGCAGCCCGACGGCGCCGGCGGTGAGACGGGCGGCGCCGGAGGGCAGGTCGTGCGCCCGGCGCTTCGGGCCGCGCGCCACGGTCCTGGGATCGAACAGCATCAGGTCGGCGGCATAGCCTTCGCGCAGCAGACCGCGGTCCCGGATGCCGAACAGCGTTGCCGGCTGCCCTGTCAGCCGATGCACGGCCTGCGGCAGGTCGAGGACGCCGAGATCCCGGCTCCAATGCCCCAGCAGATGGAGCCCAAAGCCCGCGTCGCAGAAGAAGGTGAGGTGCGCGCCGGCATCGCTCAACGATATGTGAGTATCGGGATCGGCCAGGATCCGGCCGACCGCCTCGTCGTCATTGTGCAGGAGCTGGGCCACGAACATCGTGTCGAGGTTCTCCTCGAGCGCGAAGTCGAGGATGCAGTCGAGCGGCTCCTTGCCGGCCTTGCGGGCGAGCTCTGCCAGCGTGGCGCCTTCCAGGCCGCGGTTCTCCGGCGTCGCCGTCTCGACGACGAAGAGCTTGTCCCATTCGCCATTGAAGACCAGCCGGCCGCGGCGCTCCTCGAGCTCCTTCCTGACGGCGGCGCGCCATGCCGGATCGCGATAGACCTTCTCGAGGGCGTCGCCGCCGTGGGCGGCCATCGCCGGTTTCCACGACTCCATGCTCTCGAAGAGGTACGGGCTCTTGAAAGTGAAGTCCATGCTGAGCGGGCAGCACGAGGTCTGTGCCACGAGCCGACGGCCGCGGGCGCGCGCCTCGTTCACCTGCTTCAGCCAGGTGAAGGCGGCGTCGGGGTTGGTGTTGGAATGGAAGAGGGCGGCGATCACCACCGGCCGCCCCGCCTCGACGGCGATCTCCTCGAGATAGGGGATCGAGGTCTTGCTGCCTCTGGTCAGCATGTAGACACCCGTGCCGCCTTCGGCCATCGCGCGCACCAAGGCGCGCAGCTCCCTGTCGTCGGCGAGCCGCGACGGCATCGGCGTGCCGCCCTCGCCGTTGTGCGCCTCCGCCGTGCTCGAGGCGAAACCCACCGCGCCGGCCTTCATCGCCTCGCGCACCAGCGCGGCCATGCGCGCGACTTCCTCGGCCGTCGCGGTCCGCTCGGTCGCCTCCTTGCCCATCACGAACGTCCGGATCGCCGAGTGGCCGGCAAAGCAGGCGACGTTGGGGCCTACGCCCTGTTGCTGCAGCATGTCGAGATACTGCGGAAAGCTCTCGAAGCCCCAGCGGATGCCGGCGCGCAGCGCCTCGAGCGACATGCCCTCGACATGGGTCAGGTGCCGCATGGTGAGGTCGCGGTCGGCCGGCCGGCAGGGCGCGATGGTGAAACCGCAATTGCCCAGCACGGCGGTCGTGACGCCGAGCGCCGGCGAGGGATCGACGAAGGGGTCCCAGGTGATCTGGGCATCGTAGTGCGTGTGGCCGTCGATGATGCCGGGCGCGAGGGCGAGCCCGTCGGCCTTCACCGTCTCCCTGGCGGCGCCGAGCTTCGGACCGACGGCGGCGATCTTGCCGTTCACCACGCCAAGGTCGCCGTGCTGCGGCGCCGCGCCCGAGCCGTCGAAGATCTCCGCGTTCCGGATGACAAGGTCGAACATGGCTGTCCCTCCTCGCGCTCCCTTATACTACCTCGTCACGCTGCGCTTCCTGCGGATTACAGCCCTTTTGCTGTGCGGCCGCCCGCGGCGAGAAGTGGATACGGATACCTTTCGACAGGCTGCCGAAACGGCAACGGAGGAAACGATGCGGGTGGGATTCATCGGGCTCGGGCTCATGGGCTCGGGCATGACGGCCAACCTCCAGAAGGCGGGGCATACGCTGATCGTGCACGATCTGCGGCGGCAGGCGGCGGACAAGCTGCTGGCGGCGGGCGCCGAGTGGGCCAAGAGCCCGCGCGACCTCGCGGCCACGAGCGAGGTCGTCTTCACGTCCTTGCCCGGACCGCCGGAATTCGAGGCCGTGGCCTGCGGCAAGGACGGCATCCTCGACGGCATGGCGCGCGGGCAGGCGTTGTTCGATCTCTCGACCAATTCGCCGACTGTCGTTCGTCGCCTGCACAAGCTGTTCGACGAGAAGGGCGCGCACCTGCTCGACAGTCCTGTAAGCGGCGGCCCCGCCGGCGCCGCCTCGGGCAAGATGGCGCTGTGGGTCAGTGGCGACGAGGCGACGTTCAAGCGCTACCGGCCCGTCCTCGACGCCATGGGCGACCAGATCTTCTACATGGGCGCGGTGGGCGCGGCGAGCGTGGCCAAGCTCGTGCACAATCTTTCAGGCTACATCATCAACACGGCGCTGGCCGAGACCTTCACGATGGGCGTGAAGGCCGGCGTCGATCCGCTGCTTCTGTGGAAGGCGGTGCGGCAGGGCGCCAACGGCCGCCGTCGTACCTTCGACACGCTGGCCGAGCACTTCCTGCCGGACAACTACGATCCGGCGCGGTTCGCGCTTCGGCTCGCGCACAAGGACGTGTCGCTCGCCACGCAGCTCGGCCGCGAGGTCGGCGTGCCGATGCGGCTCGCCAACCTCACGCTCGAGGAGATGACCGAGGCGCTGGGCCGCGGCTGGCAGAGCCGCGATTCGCGCTCGTCGATGCTGCTGCAGCAGGAACGCGCCGGCGTGAAGATCGCCGTCGATCCCGACGACATCCGCGCCGCGCTGCGCGCCGACAGCAACGGCTGATATCATCGGAGTGCGCCACTCGCGAGGACGGCGCCGTCCTCCATCTCTACACCAAACGAGCGCCACTGGAGTTCCGCGCTCCCCGACGCTCATCGGAGCGCGTCATTAACGAGAAACAAGAACAGGCGCACAACCAGTGTCGTGTCATCCCGAGCGCAGCGAGGGATCTTTCGCAGCGCCAACAAAGGATCCATCGCTGCGCTCGGGATGACACCAGCTTTGCTGCAAGCGTCCTTCGCGCACGCGATTGCCACGGCCTCCCTCTCGCGAAGACTTACTCTTCCGTCTCCTTCAGGAATCCGAGCAGCAGACGGTTGACCTCGTCCGGCTGCTCCTGCTGGACCCAGTGGCCGGCGCCGTCCACGAAATGGATTTCCTTCATGTTCCTGCAGGCGCTTTTCCGCATGCGCCCGAGGGCGCCGGGCGACTGGTAGTTGCCCCAGTCGCTCTTGCCGGAGATGAAGGTCGAGGGCACGTCGATGGTACGGCCGGTGAACGCCTCGTATTCGCGCGCCACGAGGCCCGACGTGCGCACGCGGTACCAGTTCAGGCCGCCCTGGAAGCCGGTGCGCTTGAATTCCTCGCTATAGACCCGGAGCTCATGGTCGGGCAGCCATTTGTTGGCCGCGATTTCGGCGGGCGAAGGCATCTCCTTCGCCACCGTCTCGGCCATGCCCTCGGCGAGATCCATGATGTAGTAGGTCGGCATCTTGGCGAGCTCTTCGGCTGTCCAGCCCTTGAGCTCGAATGGCTTGTTCCCTTTCCAGTCGGCGCTCTTGTGATGGTAATAGGCGCGCAGAAAGTCATGCACGCCTTGTCTGGCGTGCCACTGGTTCTCGTTCGCTTCGCGCGTCGACTGATACCATTGGTAATGCTTGCGCGGCCGCGGCAACGCCGCCAGCGCGGCATGGATATCGGTTGGCCTCGGCGCCGATGGCTTGCCCGCCGTATCGAAGGGGACGTCCGGCACGCCGCCGAACGGCGCGCTCATGAGCACCATGCGCTTGAAGATGTCGGGGCGCACCAACGCAAGGAACGAGGCGATGGCAGCCCCGAAGTCGTGACCGACGACCGCCTCGGCGGTGCGATGGCCGAGCGCATAGAGGACGCCGACCATGTCGCGCGTCAGCATCAGGAATCGGAAATCCGACAGGTCGGCGTTGTAGTCGGCGCTCCACCCGGTGGTGCGGCCATAGCCGCGCTGGTCGGGTGCGATCGCGTGATAGCCGGCCGCCGCCAGGGCCGGCAGCACCTTGCGCCAGCTATAGGCCAGCTCCGGAAAGCCGTGCAGCAGCAGGATCGCGGGCCGGCCACGCGTCTCGTGGCCGGCCTCGAGGATATGGATGTCGAGACCGTTGATGGCGGGCAGCACGCGGCTTCGGATGCCGTCAGGCAGAACGGAGGCGGGCAGGGGTTCCATGTCCGACTCCTCCCACCAAAAGACGCACCGGGCAAGCCGCCGCGCTCGCGTAATCATTCAACTTTCCGGTTGAATATTTAGTGGCCGTCTCTATGTTCAACCGGATGGTTGAATATACGGGACCTTCGCTCAATCGCGTCTTCGGCGCCCTGGCCGATCCCACGCGGCGGGCGATGTTGCGGCGGCTCGCGGCCGGTGACCGCACAGTGGGCGAGCTCGCCGAACCCTTCGACATGTCGTTCGCCGCCGCCGCCAAGCACGTGAAGGTCCTGGAGCAGGCGGGGCTGCTCCATCGCAGCATCGAAGGGCGTTCGCATCGCTGCCGCCTGAAGGCGGGTCCGCTGGCCGAGGCGGACCGCTGGCTGGCCTACTATCAGCGCTTCTGGCCGGCTCGCCTCGACGCGCTCGAAAACGCGCTTGTCCGCCACAACAGGAGGAAGAGGAGCCGCACATGAACGAGCACGACCAGTTCGCCACCATCCTGTCGCCGACCGAGCTTCGTTTCGAGCGCCTGCTGCCCGGCCCCATCGAGACCGTCTGGGCGTTCCTCACCGATTCGACGAAACGCGGCGAATGGTTCGCGTCGGGGCCGATGGAGCTCCGGGTCGGCGGCAAGGTGGAGCTTCACTTCAAGCACTCCGACCTTTCGCCCACCAAGGCGCCGCCTCCCGACCGTTACAGGGAAATGGACGAGACAGGCCATCATGCTACCCTGCAGGTCACCGAGATCGATCCGCCCCGGCACCTCGCCTTCACCTGGGGAGACGGCTCGGAGGTGGTGTTCGATCTCGCGCCGCAGGGCGACGAGGTGCTGTTCACGCTTACCCACCGGCGCATCGCCAAGCGGGCCGACATGGTCGGCACCGCGGGTGGCTGGCATTGCCATCTCGCCATCCTGGCGGACAAGGCCCGGGGGCGGGTACCGCCCGCGTTCTGGGACGTATTCCGGAAATACGACGGGGAATACGACAGGCGTATTCCCCGCTGACGAGGTGCCTTCTACTGCGCCCGGGCGACGTTCTCGGCGTTACTGCTGTTGTCGTCGCCCAGGACGTTGAGATAGCTGCGGGCGTCCATCTCGCGGTTGACGCAGGCGCGATACCCGGAAGTCTCCGCGTCGTACCCCTGATCCCGGCAGGAGTCGCTGGCGTGGCCGGCCGCGTTCGCAAGCTGCTGGGCGAGGGCGGGCTCGTCCCATTCGTAAGCCCGGGTCACATGCGAAAGACAGAGCTCCCAAACCGTGGAATTCGGCTGGACGCGGTGCTTGAGGCAGGCATTCTCGGCCCGTTCCTGGGGCGACGAAGCGGCGTAGGGAGATGCAGCGTAAGCCGCGGTGGCAGCGAGGAGACTGCCGACCACGACGGCCGCCGGGAAGCGGAAGTGGGTCATGGCATCCTCGGGAATCCGGAACCGTAGATACCCGATCAACGCCGGCCGGAGCCCGGAGGTTGCCCGAGATCAGTAGCTCTTCGGCAGTCCCAGCACGCGCTCGGCGACGTAGCAGAGGATGAGCTGCTCGCTCACCGGCGCGATGCGGGCGATCATCACCTCGCGCAGGAAGCGCTCGACATGGAACTCCTTGGCATAGCCGTAGCCGCCGTGGGTGAGGATGGCGCGCTCACAGGTGTCGTAAGCGGCGCGTGCGCCGAGATACTTGGCCGAGTTCGCCTCCGCGCCGCATTCCTTGCCGTGGTCGTAGAGCCAGGCCGCCTTGAAGGCCATGAGGTTCGCCGCTTCCAGCGCCATCCAGCTCTCGGCCAGCGGATGCTGGATGGCCTGGTTCTTGCCGATCGGCCGGCCGAATACGATGCGCTCCCTGGCATATTGCGTGGCGCGGGCGAGGGCCGCCTTGCCGATGCCGATCGCTTCGGCCGCGATCAGGACGCGCTCGGGGTTCAGGCCGTGCAGCAGATAGTGGAAGCCCTTGCCCTCCTCGCCGATGCGGTCCTCCAGCGGCACCTTGAGACCGTCGATGAAGACCTGGTTGGTGTCGATCGCCTTGCGGCCCATCTTGTCGATGTCGCGCACCTCGATCCTGGATCGGTCGAAGTCGGTGTAGAAGAGCGAGAGACCGTCCGTCGCGCGCCGGCACTTGTCCTTCGGCGTCGTGCGGGCGATCAGCAGCATCTTGTCGGCGACCTGCGCCGTCGTGGTGAAGGTCTTCTTGCCGTGCACGACGTAGCCGTTGCCGTCGCGCTCGGCGCGCGTCTCGAGCGCGGTCGTGTTGAGGCCGGCATCGGGCTCGGTGACGGCGAAGCAGCCCTTGACCTTGCCCTTGATGATGTCGGGCAGGATGCGCCGCTTCTGCTCCTCCGTGCCGAAGACCACGATCGGGTTGGGACCGAAGATGTTGAGGTGGATCGCCGAGGCGCCCTGCAGCGCCGCGCCGGATTCGGCGACGGTCTGCATGAGCAGTGCCGCCTCGGTGATACCCAGCCCCGATCCGCCATATTCCTCGGGCATGGCGATGCCGAGCCAGCCGGCATCCGCCATGGCCTTGTAGAAATCGTTGGGAAAGCCGCCTTCCTTGTCCTTCTTCAGCCAGTACTTGTCGTCGAACTGGGCGCAGAGCTTGGCGACGCTGTCCTTGATCGCGAGCTGGTCCTCGTTGAAGGCGAAATCCATGTCCTGGTCCTTGTGACAGTTATCTGTTGGCGGCGAGCCAGCTCATCATGATGCGGTTGAACTGCTCGGGCCGCTCGACGTTGGGCAGGTGGCGCGCATTGGCGATGCCTTCGTAGCGGCCGCCGGGAATCTTGGAGGCGATCAGCTTGTTGCTGTCGGGCGGCGTGCCGGGATCCTCGTCGCCGCAGATCACCAGGGTCGGTGTCTTGATCGTGGGGAGCCGGCTTTCGTAGTCGAAGGTCTGGATCGCCGCGGCGCAGCCCAGGAAGCCCGCCAGCGTGGTGTTGCTGATCGTGTCGCGGATCTCGCGCCAACGCGTCGGGTTCACGCTCCTGAACTCTGGTGTGAACCAGCGCTCCATGCTGCTGTCGGCAAGCACCTCGACCGCGCCCGACTTGCGGACCGCGCTCTTTCGCTCGTCCCAGGACGCGGCCGAGGCGGGTGGCGTGCCCGGCAAGGTATCGCAAAGCGTGAGCGAGAGCAGGCGATCCGGATTGGCGAGCGCAAAGCCCTGGCCGATCATGCCGCCGATGCTGAGCCCGACGAAATGCACCTTGCGGATGCCGAGCACGTCCAGCGCGCCTCGGACGTCGGCCGCCAGCGCATCCATCGTGTAGTCGCCCTCGACCGGCGCGCTGCCGCCGTGGCCGCGCATGTCGAGCCGCAGCACGCGATAGCCCGCGCCGAGCAGCGGCACCATCTGCTCGACCCACATGCCGCCATCGGCATTCAGTGAATGGGTGAAGCAGACCACCGGCGCATTCTGTGGTCCGGCGAGATCGAAATAGACGCGGCGGTTGTCGAGGGACAAGAGCATGTAGGTTCTCCCGTTCTGTCGTCCCGAGCGAAGCGAAGGATACCATTGCGCGGACCATGAGGTCGTCCGCTGCTCTCGGGAGGACAATGATTCACATCGCGCTGATCCCGCCGTCGATCACGACCTCCGAGCCGGTCATGAAGCTCGATTCGTCCGACGCGAGGAACACCAGCGCCCAGCCGACCTCTTCCGGCCGGCCGAGACGGCCGAGCGGCACCTGACGCCCGAGCTTCTGCTGCATCACCTCGTTGCCGAAGCGGTCGCGGTAGCGGTCGAGGATCGGCGTGTCGATGAAGGTGGGGTGCACGGAATTGCAGCGGATATTGTAGCCGGACTTGGCGCAATGCAGCGCCACCGACTTGCTGAGCAGCCGAACGCCCGCCTTGGCCGAGTTGTAGGCCGCCATGTTGGCCCCGGCGATGATGCCCGAGATCGAGGAGATGTTGATGATCGAGCCGCCCAGCCGATGGGTGTGCTTCTTGATCTCGGCGACGCCGTGCTTGCAGCCGAGGAACACGCCGTCGAGATCGATGGCATGGACCTTGCGCCACTCATCGAGGCTGATCTCCTCGACCGTCTTGCCGAGCCCGATGCCGGCCGAGTTCACCAGCACATGCAGCGCACCGAACTTGTCGACCGCCTCGCGGATCGCGCCTTTCCAGTTCTCTTCACTGGTGACGTCGAGCTTCACGAAGTGGCCGACCGAGCCCAGCTTGGCGGCGACGGCCTTGCCGCGGTCGATGGCGATGTCGGCCACGACGACGCTGGCGCCTTCCTGCGCCATCAGGATCGCGGCATTGGCGCCGAGCCCCGACGCCCCGCCGGTGATCAACGCCACTTTCCCCTTCAGGCGATCGGTCATCTGGTATCCCTCCTGCCGCACGGTCTTGCCAAAGGACTCGTCCGCCATCAAGGCGCGATGGTGTCACCACAGCAGCCAGGCGAGGCTCGTTCCGCCGAGCGCAAGGACGGCGAGCGCGGTGAGCACGATCCCGATCCGCGCCGGTCGATAGGTCTCGTCGTCGATCGTGCGGGCGACATGCACGTAGTGCCAGGTTCCGCCCAGCATGACGAGCAGGCCGAGCCCCACCAGGCCGATGCCGAGCTGCTCGGCATGGGCGTTTGCGGCATGGCCGCCGCCCGGCACGATCTTGCTGAACTCGACCAGGAAAAGGCTGAAGCGGTTGATGCCGACGCCAAACGTCATCACCGCGATCGCCGTTCGTATCCAGGCCAGCATCGTGCGTTCGTTGGCCAGGTGCTCCGACACGTGGTGAAGCGTCCGCTGTTGTTGCTTCAGGCCCTGGATCTCGCTCGTGGCCATCGCACGCTCCAATGAAGGCCCGTCAACGAGGCCGGCCGATCCGCGCCTCGCGGTGGGCGATATAGCTCGTCGCGGCCACGATGATCGCGGCGCCGACGAACGTCCAGAGATCGGCCGTCTTGCCCCAGACGATCATGTCCATGGCGGCCGCCCACACGATGCCGAGGAAGGTGATCGGCTGCAGGGCCGAGATATCCATCAACCTGAAGGACCAGGCGAGAAAGAAATAGCCGAGGGTCCCGAACAGGCCGGCGCTCAGGAACAAGGCGACCTGCGGCAGGGTGGGCGCATGCCAGAACCACAGGCCGGCGGGCAGGAACAGGATGGAGGCGATGGCGCTTTGCCAGAAGACGACCACCATCGGCCTGTCGTGCGTCGACACCTTCTTGCCGACGAGATTGGAACCCGAGATCAGGGGGACGGCTGCCAGCATCATCCAGGTGCCCGGATTGATTTCCGCCAGGCCCGGGCGCACCACCACCAGCATGCCGGCAAAGCCGATGGCGACCCCGATCCAGCGGCGGCGATGGACCGTCTCGCGCAGGAACAGGACGGCGCCGATCGTGACGAAGATCGGTCCGGTGAACCCGATCGCCGCCACGGTCGCAAGCGGCAGCCAGAAAACCGCCTCGTACCACAACGCATAGCCCGTCGCGTGGAATGCGCCGCGCACGCAGTGGAGCCCGAGATGGCGCGTGGCCAGGCCATGCGGCCCGACGCGCCAGAGCATGACCGGAGCGATCAGGACAAGGCCGGCGATCCAGCGCCCCCAGGCCACGAACAGCGGCGGCAGCTGCTGGGTGAGCTCCTTCGCAGACGTGTTGAGCAGCGCAAAGCACAGTCCCGACAGGACGGCGACGATCAGACCGCGCACGATCCGCGAGGGGATGAGGCCGGACAGGGCATCGGGCGCATCGGCGGCGGAGACAGACATCGCCCGTCGGGCTTGCCCGTGCGCGGCAAGCCCGTCAAGACTCCCGTTTGTTTCAGGAGCTTTCGATGCCGGCGAAGATAACGCCATTCCTCATGTTCCACGGTGAAGCCGAAGAAGCCATGGCGTTCTACTTGTCGCTCTTCCCCGATTCGAAGACGATCGAGCTTCGCCGGTATGGGCCGGAGGGGCCTGGCAGGGAAGGCACCGTCATGCGGGCGACCATTTCCCTCGGCGGCAGCGAGGTGATGTGCATCGACAGCGCCGTGCGACATCCTTTCACCTTCACGCCGGCCACCTCTCTTTTCGTCACCTGCCGGAGCGACGAGGAGATAACGCGTCTGGCGGCGGAGCTCGGCAAACGCGGCAAGGTCTTCATGCCGCTCGACGCCTATCCCTTCGCCACGAAGTTCACCTGGCTCACCGACCGGTTCGGCGTCTCCTGGCAGCTCAGCCTCACCTAGTCGAGCGTCACTCGATAGCGGCTGACGGCGAGGGCGGAGACGACCAGCAGCATCGCGGCAAGCGCAAGCAGCTCGGTCGAGATGTCGCCGAGGCCCGCACCCTTCAGCATCACGCCGCGCACGATGCGCATGAAGTGCGTGGCGGGCAGCGCCTCGCCAAGCCACTGTGCCCAGACCGGCATGCCGCGGAACGGGAACATGAAGCCGGACAGCAGGATCGAGGGCAGCATCATGAAGAACGAGGCCTGCATCGCCTGGAGCTGGTTCTGGGTCAGTGTCGAGATGGTGAAGCCGATGGCGAGGTTGACCGTGATGAACAGCGTCGTGCCGGCGCCGAGCAGGCCGAGACTGCCTTCCACCGCCACGTCGAACAGGAAGCGCGAGACCGCCAGGATCACCAGCACCTGCACGGCGCCGATCGCGATATAAGGCACGATCTTGCCGATCATCACCTCGACCGGCCGCACCGGCATCGCGAGCAGGTTCTCCATGGTGCCGCGCTCGCGCTCGCGGGTGACGGCGAGTGCCGTCATCATCACCAGGGTCATGGTGAGGATCACGGCGAGCAGGCCCGGCACGATGTTGAGCCGCGCCTTGCCCTCGGGATTGTAGCGGCGCTGGATCACGAGATCGAAGGCATCGGGCCGGCCGGCGAGCGGGGCGAGCGGCCCGACCAGGTCGCGGCCAAGGGCCTGCTCAATGGCGGGCTTCGCCGCGACCAGCGGATTGGCCGCCGCCAGCGGATCGGTGGCGTCGGCGTCGATCAGGATCTGGGCGCGCTCGCCGCGCACCAGCCGGCGCGTGAAGTCGGAGGGGATGGTGACGACGAACTGCACCTCGCCGCTCTGCAGCAGGTCGTTCGCTTCGGCCTCCGAGACGGGATGGCGGGTCACGCGCATATAGCCCGTCGTCTGTAGCGCCGAGAGGATGGTTCGGGTGATCCTGGTGTCGTCGGCGGACACGACCGCAGTCGGCAGGTTGTGCGGATCGGTGTCGATGGCGTAGCCGAACAGCAGGAGCTGCATGATCGGAACGCCGAACATCATGGCGAAGGTCAGCCGGTCGCGCCGCAACTGCTGCAGCTCCTTGAGGATGATCGCGACGAGCCGCGCCCACATGGTCAGGCTCTGCCGGGACCGCGGGCTTCCAGCCCGCTCATGATGCAGGCTGGAAGCCCGCGGTCCAATGAGGTGGTCACTGCCGGTCCTCCAGCGCGTTGTCGCGCGCCTGGCCCATGAGATGGATGAACACGTCCTCGAGCGTGGGCTCCGCTTCCTCCCAGTCCAGACTGGCGTCCTGCCGGAAGGGCTCGATGGCGGCGAGCAGTGCCTCGCGGTCCGGGCCGCAGACATGCAGCGCCGTGCCGAACGCCGCGGCGGCGGTGACACCGGATGCGTCCCGCAGTCTCGGCGCGAGGCGATCGGCGCCCGGGCCGCGGGCGATGAAGGCGGTGAGGCCGGATTGGCGGATGATCTCGGCCGCCGTGCCGCGGGCCATCAATGCGCCATAAGCGATGTACGCGATCTCGTGACAGCGCTCGGCCTCGTCCATGTAGTGCGTGGAGACCAGCACGGTGATGCCCTGGGAAGCATAGGCATGGATCTCGTCCCAGAAGGCCCGCCTTGCCTTGGGATCGACGCCGGCGGTCGGCTCGTCGAGCAGCAGGAGCCTGGGCCCGTGCAGCACGCAGGCGGCGAGCGCGAGCCGCTGCTTCCAGCCGCCGGACAGCGAGCCCGCGAGCTGGCGCTGTCGGGTGGCGAGCCCCAGTCGCTCGAGCGACCGGTCGATCCGCTCCTTCATGCGGTCGAGACCGTAGACGCGGGCCACGAACTCGAGGTTCTCGCGGATGGTGAGATCCTCGTAGAGGCCGAAACGCTGGGTCATGTAGCCCGCCTGCCGCTTGATGGCGTCGCGCTCGCGCACGAGGTCGTGGCCGAGGCAGGTGCCGCCGCCTTCGTCGGGCGTCAGCAGCCCGCAGATCATGCGCAGCGTCGTGGTCTTGCCCGAGCCGTTGGGACCGAGGAAGCCGCAGATGCGGCCCTCGCCGATGCCGAGGCTGACATGGTCGACCACTGTCCGCGCGCCGTAGCGCTTCACGAGGTCGTGGACATCGATGGCGAGAGCCATGGCGGTCACCGTGGCAGGGGCGCGACGGTGACGGGCAGGCCGGGCGACAGCGGCATCTGTCCCGAATCGGGCCGCGCCTCGATCAGGAACACGAGCTTCGCACGGGCGCTCTGCGAATAGGTCACCGGCGGCGTGTACTCGGCGCGCGGCGAGACATAGATGACGTGCGCTTCGAGGGCGGGTGGGCAGCTGTCGCAGGTGAAGCTCACCGGCTGGCCCATCCGGACGCGCGCGACATCCTCCTGCGGGATGAAGAAGCGCAGCTTGACCCGGAAGGCGGGCAGGAGAGAGACGACCGGTGTTCCCGCCGGCACCCACTCGCCCACATTGAAGAAGGTGTTCTCGACCAGCGCATCCTCGGGCGCGACCGGCATCTGATCGGCAAGCCGCTTGCGCGCCTGCTCGAGATTGGCCTGGTTCTGGCCGACGGTGGCCTTCGCCGCCGCGATCTCGTCGGGACGCGCGGCGAGCGTATTCACCTCTTCCTGGGCGGAAAGCGACGCCACGCGCGCCTGCAACTGGCGAACCTGCGACTCGGCCTGCTCGTAGGCCTGGCGGGCATTGATGCCGCGCTGCATCAGCTCGCTCTGGCGCTTGTAGTCGAGCCTCGCCTGGACGAGCGCGGCCTCGGCCTCGCGGCGCTGCGCCCGCGTCACCTCCTGTTCCGAAGGTCGCTTGCCGGTCAGCAGGTTCTCGTAGCGCGCCTTCGATTCGGCGAGCGCCGCCTCGGCCCGATCCACCTCGGCTTCGGCTACCACGGGATCGATGACGAACAATCGGTCGCCTTTCTTCACGTGCTCGCCGCGCTGGACCGGGCGCGCGACGAGACGTCCGGCCACGGGCGGGGCGATCAGACTGGTCTCGCCTTCGACGTAGCCCAGGTAGCGGCCGTCCTCCTTGCCGAAGCCCAGCATGGCCGGGAGCGGCGCGCTCCACCAGAAGACGACCGCCAGGGTGGCAATCGCTGCGACGGTAACGGCAAGGAGACGCGCCCGCTTCATGATGGCCTCAGGGCGTGCAGCATGAGATCGGCGTGATGGCGGGCGAGGGCGCGCGCATCGAGCTTCTCGCCGCCGATCGGCTCGAACACGGTCTTCCACACGCCGGCCAGCAGCATAGGGCCGATCAACGAGCGCACGGTCAGGCCGGGATCGACCTTGCGGAACTCGCCCTGGGCGATGCCGCGCGCGATCAGCGATTCGAACAGCGGCAGGCCGCGGCCGATCACCTCGTCGAGATAGAAGCGGCCGATCTCGGGAAAGGCGCGCGATTCGCCGATCACCAGCTTGGCGATCGACGGCAGCGGCGTATCCTCGATGCGGCTCGCCATGAATTCGAGCAGCCGTGGCAGCAGCTCCGCCACCGGGCCGCGATGGGTCTTCGCCAGCGCTTCGACCGTACCGAAATTGCTGGTCACGGTCTGGCGGATGACCCCCTGGAAGAGGGCCATCTTGTCCTCGAAATAGAGATAGATGGCGGCCTTGCTGAGCCCCGCGCGCACCGCGACGTCGTCGAGCCGGGTGGCGGCGAAGCCCTTTTCGACGAACAGGGAAAGCGCGGCGGCCAGGATTTCCCCGGGCCGTTCGGCAGGCGCGCGGCGTTGCTTCTTTTTTGTCTTCATGATTGTACTAACTTACCAGTCAGTTATAAACGCCGCAAGCTCCCATCGGGTTGCCCCAAAATGACAAAGGCCGCCCCGAAGGCGGCCTTTGCATTGATTTCGTCGAGAAGGGCTCAGTTGTACTTGGCGATCTCCAGCCGGCCCACCTGATCACGATGGACCTCGTCCGGACCGTCGGCGAGACGCAGGGTGCGCTGATGGGCGTACATGCTGGCCAGCTTGAAGACCTGGCTGACGCCGCCGGCGCCGTGGAGCTGCAGGCAGCGGTCGACGACCTTGGAGGTGATGTTGGGCACCGCTACCTTGATCATGGCGATCTGCTGGCGGGCTTCCTTGTTGCCGAACTTGTCCATCGCCCAGGCGGCTTTCAGCACCAGCAGCCGCGCCATGTCGATCTCCATGCGCATGTCCGCGACATGGGCCTTGGTGACGCCCATCTCCGAGATGCGCTGGCCGAAGGCCACGCGGCTCTTGGCGCGCTTGATCGCCAGCTCGAGCGCCCGCTCGGCGACGCCGATCGCCCGCATGCAGTGATGGATGCGGCCCGGGCCGAGGCGACCCTGCGCGATCTCGAAGCCGCGGCCCTCGCCCAGCAGGATGCTCGACTTCGGCACGCGCACATTGTCGTAGATCACCTCGGCATGGCCGTGCGGGGCGTCGTCGTAGCCGAAGACGTGCAGCATCTTCACGATCTTGATGCCCGGCGTGTCGCGCGGCACGACGATCATCGACTGCTGCCGATAGGCCGGCGCGCCGGGGTCGCTCTTGCCCATCAGGATGATCACCTTGCAGCGCGGGTCGCCCATGCCGGACGACCACCACTTGCGGCCGTTGATGACATAGCTGTCGCCGTCGCTCTCGATGCGGCATTCGACGTTGCGTGCGTCGGACGACGCCACGGCGGGCTCGGTCATGGCGAAGCAGGAGCGGATCTCGCCGTTCAGCAGCGGCTTCAGCCACTTCTCCTTCTGCTCCTTGGAGCCATAGCGCGCGAACACTTCCATGTTGCCGGTGTCCGGCGCCGAGCAATTGGTGGCCTCCGGCGCCAGCGACGAGCGCCCCAGCACCTCGCAGATCGGCGCGTATTCCAGGTTCGAAAGGCCCATCGTGCCGTGCGTGTCGCCAGACTCGCGATCGGTGGGCAGGAACATGTTCCAGAGGCCGCGCTTCTTCGCCTCGGCCTTGCACTCCTCCATGACCTTGGGCAGCTGCCAGCGATCCTTGGCCTTCTCCATCTGCTCCTCATAGACGGGCTCGGCGGGGTAGATCACCTCGTCCATGAACTTGTGCAGCTTCTCCAGAAGCGCGTTGGTGCGGTCGGAGTATTCAAAGTCCATCCTTGTCTCCCATTGTCCTGGCCGGACTCTGGACGAAATCCCGCACGATGTGAACGCCCATTCACGTCGCATCATAAGGGTTTCGGCTTGCGGTCGGTGTGACTCCTATTTCAGCCCGAAATAGGCGCGGCGGAGGGCTTCGTTGTCGGTCATCTCCGTCACCGTGCCCGAGAAGCGGATGCGGCCGCCTTCCAGCACGAAGACGCGCGTGGCGATTTCGAGGAAGCCGATATTCTGCTCGGCGATCAGGAGCGCCAATCCGCGGTCGCGCAGGCCGGCGAGGACCCGGATGACCTCCTTCACGAACAGCGGCGAGAGGCCGGCGGAGGGCTCGTCCAGCACCAGGAGCTTGGGCTCGGCCGCGAGGGCCTTGGCGATGCCCAGCATCTTGCGCTGGCCGCCGGACAGGCTGGAGGCCGCATCGCGCCGCTTCTCGCGCAGCACGGGGAAGAGGCCGTAAAGCTCGTCGAGCCTGGCGCTCGGATCGGCATGGCCCAGCGCCTGCGCGCCGATCCGGATGTTCTCCTCGATCGAGAGATCCGGGAACACCGCGAGCTCGGACATGTAGGTCATGCCACGCCGCATGCGGTCGCTGGAACGGGTGCGGGTGACCTCCTCGCCGCCGAGCACGATATGCCCCTGCCGGGCCTCGATCAGCCCGACCAGCGTCTTGAGGAAGGTGGTCTTGCCCGCGCCGTTGGTGCCGAGCAGCAGGACCGTCTCGCCCGGACGCACGTCGAGATCGACGCCCCACAGCACTTGCATGGTGCCGTAGCCGGCAACGATGCCGTCGGCATGGAGGAGGGCGCCGGTATCAGGCGGCATGCTCGCCTCCCAGGAATACCTCGACCACCTGCGGCACGGTCACGGCGACGGCGAGCGTGCCCTCGAAGATCTCCTTGCCCGCGTTCATCACGATCACGCGGTCGGTGATCTGCTCGATGAAGCCCATCAGGTGCTCGACCACGATGATCGCCATGCCCGCGGCGGCGAGGGCCTTGATGCGGCCCGCGATCCAGTCGAGCTCGGTGGGGTTGAGACCGGCGGCGAGCTCGTCCAGCAGCAGAAGACGCGGCCCGGTCGAGAGCGCGCGCACGAGATCGAGCGTCTTCTGCTGGACATTGTTGAGGTCCCGCGCCGGCCGGTCGGCGACATCGCCCAGGTGGAAGGCGTCGAGCAGGCTCGTCATCGCCGGCGGCGCGGCGGCGGCCCGGCCATAGGCGAGCGCCACCTCGATGTTCTGCCGGACGGTGAGCGACAGGAAGGGTTTCGGCACCTGGAAGGTGCGATTGATGCCGAGATGGACCAGCCGGTGCGAGGCCATGCCGCCGATCGGGCGTCCGTCGAACATGACGCGGCCGCCGTCCGGCGCATAGAGGCCGGAGACGACGTTGATCGCCGTGGTCTTGCCCGAGCCGTTCGGTCCCACGAGGCCGAGGATCTCGCCCGGTGCCACGTGGAAGGAGAGCCCGTCGAGCGCATGGAAGCCGCCGAAGCGCTTCACCACGTCGCTGACCTCCAGGACCGTGCGATCACGGGACATGCCAGCCTCGACGTGTGGCGAGCGAGACGAGGCCCGCCGGCAGGAACAGCACCAGACCCATGATCAGGAGCCCGTAGATGAGCTGGAAATATTGCGGCGTGGTGAAGCCGATCAGGTTGTAGACGCCGTAGAGGATCAGGACCCCCACGATCGGCCCCACGATCGTCGCCACGCCGCCGAACAGGGCGAAGACGATGGCGAAGATGCTGAAGGTGCTGCTGAAGACATTGTCGGGGAAGAACACCGACACGTACCAGGCGTAGACGCCGCCGGCGAGACCCGCGATCAGCGCCGAGGCGAGCCAGGCGATCACGCGCATGCGCACCACGTTGACGCCGGCCATGGCGGCGCTCACCGGGTCCTCGCGCACCGACTGGAGCGCGAGCCCGAAGCGCGAGTTCTTGAGGAACACGACCGTCGCCATCGTCAGCGCCAGGACGAGCAGGGCGGCGACATAGGCGGCATTGGGATTGAACGTCGCCGTCAGCGAGACTCCGTAGGGCCCGCGCGTGATGCCCTCGAGGGCCGGATTGGCGACGAAATGCAGGACCGCGAGCGCGGCGGCTAGATTGGCGATGGCGAAATAGGCGCCGGAGAGGCGCAGCAGCGGCGACAGCAGCAGACCCAGCACGACGCCCGCAAGACCCGCCGCGAGGACGGCGACAGGCGCCGAAGCGTGGAGATGCATCACCATCACGGCGAAGCCGTAGGCGCCGCCGCCGAAGAAGCCGACATAGCCGAACGGCAGATAGCCCGTGAAGCCGTAGATCACGTTCACCCCCTGGGCCAGGATGAGAAACACCACGAAGTTGAACAGCATCAGGTGGTTCTCATAAACGGCCGGCAGGACCGCGAAGACGACGATCAGCGGGGCGACGACGAAGAGGAGATGGCGGACCATGCTAGGCAACGCGCACCCGCCTTCCCAGCAGGCCGCTCGGCCGCAGCAGCAGGATCAGGATCAGGAGGACATAGGGCAGGAGATCGGCCCATGAGCTCAGGTAGGTCTGCACCACCATGTAGGAGATGCCGTAGACCACGCCGCCCAGCGCCGTGCCGATCGGATTGCCGAGCGAGCCCAGCACCACGATCGCGAACGAAGTCACCGTCGCATCCTCGCCGAAGGCGGGCGTCACCGAGCCGAACATGAAGGGGGTGAAGACGCCCGCCACGGCCGCCAGCCCCAGCCCGATACCGAAGGCCACCGCCGAGACGCGGTCGACATTGATGCCGGTGGCGAACGCCTCCTCGCGGCGCGACATCACCGCGCGCGTGAGCGTGCCGAGCCGGGTGCGGTAGAGATAGAGATAGACCAGGAGAATGGCCACGACGCTGACCGCGGCCGAGATGACCCAGGAGGCCGGGAAGCTCTGGCCGAACAGCTCGACCGGCCCGTCCGCCTCGCCGCCGAAGACATGGACGCGCAGGCCGGCCAGGATCTTGCCCAGCTCGTTGCTCGCGATCGAGCGCTCGCTCGTGCCGAAAGCGATGGTGGTCAGCGCCTCGATCACCTGGCTGAGGCCGAAGAACAGGATGATCGACAGCATCTCCGGATCGACCGACCCCTGAAGGCGCGGCACCAGCAGGTAGTAGAGCGCCAGGCCCACCAGGACGAAGACGACGAAGGCGAGCGGCACGGCAAACAGCGGATCGAGTCCGGCCAGGGCCGAGACGCCGACCGCGATGAAGGCGCCTAGCATCAGGAAGTCGCCGTGCGCCAAATTCACGATGCGCATGACGCCGAACACGAGATTGAGGCCGATCCCCACCAGGCTGAAGTAGAGGCCGAAGAGGAGGCCGGCGACGAGCGCGTAGACGAGCATCGGGTCAAGTCCTCGAGCTCCCCGTCGAGGACGACGGGGAGCTCACGGATGGAAGTCCTTACGGACGCGGATAGACCGGCTTTCCGGTCGCGACGTCGTGAGGATACACGGCGACGAACTTCAGGCCGCCCTTGCCGTCGGGCTCGAGCTGGCCGAGCGGCGTCAGCTCTCCGATCTGGCCGCCGGTCTCGTCGAGCGCGAAGGTGCCGTCGAGCGTCTTGAGCTTGCCCGACAGGCTGAAGACGGCGCGCCGCAGCTCCATCTGGTCGAGGCTGTTGGCCACCGACAGCGTCTTCTCCAGCACCAGTGCCGTCGTGTAGCCCGCCACCGCATTGAAGCCGAACTCGACCTTGCCGTCGGAGAAGGTCTTGTTCCAGAGCGCGCGGAACTCCGGCATCTTCATGCCGAAGTTGACCGGGTAGTCGAGCTCCGAAGGCGGCACGTAGGTGAAGACGTGCTGCAATCCCTTCACACCCACATTCTTCTCCAGGAGCTCGGTCTCGAGCCCCGGATAGATGCAGAACAGCCATTTGAACTTGGCGCCGACCTCGTTGACATTGCGCAGGAAGGCGATGTCGTTGGGCGCATAGCCGAGATGGATCACCGCGTCCGGCCGCTTGGCCCGGATGTTGTTGATGATCACTGTGTAGTTGGAGGTCTCGGTCGGCACGCCCTGATCGTAGACGATCTCGACCGGCGCCTTCGCGTCCTGGATGAACTTGCGCACCGCGTTGGCCTGCGTGCCGGTGAACTCGTTGGTCGAATAGAGGAGGGCGATCCTCTTGATGCCGAGCTTGGGCCCGTCCTGCGTCAGGAAGTCGGCGACCGGCTTCGGCCAGATCGTCGAGACCGGATCGGCCATCAGGGCGATGTACGGGTTGTCCTTGGAGAAGAAGCTCGCCCCCGTGCCGGTCTGGTCGAACAGGAACATCTTGTGGTCGCGGGCGATCGCGACCGCCGGCGCCGTCAGCACCGAGCCCGAATCGGCCACCAGGAGGTCGACCTTGTCCTGCGTGACGAGCTGGTTATAGAGGGTCGAGGCGGTCGCCGTGTTGCTCTGATCGTCGTAGGACACGAGCTTGATCGGGATCTTCTTGTCGAACGCCTTCACATAGACACCGCCCTCGGCGTTCTTCTGCTCGGCCCAGAGCTTCAAGGCGCTGTATACGGGCATCGAGATCGAGGCGAAGCGGCCGGAGGAGGCGTAGAGCGTGCCGATCTTGATCTCGCTCGGCGGATCGGCGGCCAGTACCGGGGTCGCGAACATGAGCCCCGCGGCGAGCGCCGCGGCCATTTTTCCTAGCATGCGTTCCCTCATGGAAATTCGGGGCGGAGACCGGGGTCTCTAGCACCGCGGCCATGGCCGACAAAGCGATAAGGCGTCGCGATATCGCACTGAGCGTCGACCTGTCGGGGTGCGCCTTCCCTTGCCGAAAGGGTGCCTGCCCGCCTACATCTTGGCAAAAGCCGGAGGAAACGTTGGACAGCTTCATGCAGGTACCGTTCAAGCCGATCGACTTCCTGAGCCGCGACGTGCGCCTCGACCGGCGGCCGGACGGGGTCCTGATCCTGCAGTCGAACCACAAGCTGAAGCCCTATGAGCGGCACGTGCCGGCATTCCTGGCGAAATGGGCCAGGGAGGCGCCGGGCCGGCTGTGGCTCGCCCAGCGCCGGGGGCCCTCGCGCGACTGGATGAAGCTCACCTACGGCGAGGCCAAGAAGCAGGTCGACGCCGTCACCCAGGCGCTGCTCGATCGCGGCTTCGGGCCCGACAGGCCGGTGATGATCCTGTCCTCGAACTCGATCGAGTTCGCCCTGCTCACCATGGCTGCCATGCAGGCCCGTGCTCCCGTCGCGCCGGTGTCGCCGGCCTATTCGGTCATGAGCCAGGATCACGCCAAGCTTCGCCATGTGTTCGATCTCGTCCGGCCGGGCCTGGTGTTCGTGCAGAACGGCGAGATCTATGCCGGCGCGCTGGCTGCGCTCGACCTGGCCGGTGTGATGCTGGTCCATGTCGACAAGGCGCCGCCCAGGATGCAGTCGCTGCCCTGGAGCGAGCTGGTCGCGACCAGGCCTAGCGAGGCCGTGGCGAAGTCGATCGCGGCCATCGAGCCCAAGACCGTCGGCAAGTACCTGTTCACCTCGGGCAGCACGGGCATGCCCAAGGCGGTGATCAACACCCAGGAGATGATGTGCGCCAACATCGCGATGGGCCAGATGGCGCGCGTGCGCAAGCCGGACGATCCGGTGCCGGTGGCGCTCGACTGGCTGCCCTGGAACCACACGATGGGCGGCAACGCCACCTTCCAGGGCAATCTCGCCGAGGGCGGCACGACCTGGATAGACGACGGCAAGCCGCTGCCCGGCCTGTTCGAGGAGACGCTGCGCAATCTGCGCGAGGTCTCTCCGACCTCGTTCGCCAATGTGCCGGCGGGCTACGCCATGCTCGCGACGGCGCTCGAGAAGGATGATTCGCTGGCGAAGAAGTTCTTCAAGAACCTGAATTCGCTCGCCTATGGCGGCGCGACCCTGCCCAACGATCTTTACGAACGCATGGAAGCCCTGGCGGTGAAGCACACGGGCTACCGCCTGCCTTTCATCACCGGCTGGGGAGCCACGGAGACCGCGCCGACGGCGACCACGGTCCATTGGGCATCGGAGCGTGTCGGCCTGATTGGCCTGCCCTTCCCCGGCGTGCAGCTCAAGCTCGTGCCGACGGCGGAGAAGGGACGCTACGAGGTCCGGCTGAAGAGCGTGATCGTGACCCCTGGCTACTACAAGCAGCCCGATCTCACGGCGGCGGCGTTCGACGAGGAGGGCTTCTACAGGATCGGCGACGCCGCGCGCTTCGTCGATCCGGCCGATCCCAACCAGGGGCTGCTCTTCGACGGCCGCGTCGTGGAGGACTTCAAGCTCACGAGCGGCACGTTCGTGCTGGTCGGCACGCTGCGCACGAACGCCATCGCCGCCGCCTCGCCGGTGCTGCAGGATGCCGTCGTCTGCGCGCCGGACCGCGACTATGTGGGCCTGCTGGGCTTCCCCAACATCGCAGCCTGCCGGCGTATCGCGAACGACGCCGAGATCCGGCTCTCGACGTCGGAGCTTCTGGCGCATCCGGCCGTGGTCGAGACGGTGAAGAGCGGCCTTGCCCGGATGAATGCGGAGGGCCGCGGCTCGTCGCTGCGGGTGAAGCGGGTGATCCTGATGGAGGAGCCGCCGTCGGTGGACGGACACGAGATCACCGACAAGGGCTATATCAACCAGCGCGCCACGCTCGAACGCCGCAAGGCCCTGGTCGAGCGGCTCTACAAGGGCGGCGCCGACGTGATCGAGATCAACTGAGGAGAGAGCGATGTCCGAAGCCAAGCTCCCATCGAACCTGCCGCAATGGATGAAGGATCATGCCGACCTCTATCTGAGGAGCGGTGGCAAGGAAGGGCACATGTACAAGGTCCCGGCCGCGCCCGATCCCGTGTCGTCGCTGCTGCTCACCACCACCGGACGCAAGTCGGGCGAGAAGTGGATGTTCCCGCTGTTCTACGGCAAGACCGGCAACAGCTACTTCGTCATCGCTTCCAAGGGCGGCGCGCCGGAGCATCCCGGCTGGTATCGCAACATGCAGGCCCATCCCGAGGTCGAGATCCAGGTCGGGCCGGTCAAGATGAAGGCGCGGGCGCGCACCGCGACCGGCGAGGAACGCAAGCGGCTGTGGGCCCAGGCGGTCTCGTTCTATCCGCCCTATGCAGACTACGAGAAGAAGGCCGGCTCGCGCGAGATCCCGGTCGTCGTCCTCGATCCGGTGCAATAGGCCACGTCGTCGTCCCGACTGAAGCCGAGCGCAGCGAGGCGCGGTGGAGGGACGAGGGGAAGAGAGTCGAATCTTGTCGATCACCGCGGCTCTGAAGCGGCGCATTTCGGCCAGCATGGCGGTTGCATCGGGCCGGCCGAAATCGATGTCGATGGCGGTGATGCCCAGATCCGGCAATGCGCGAAGGTCGGCCATGATATCGGCATCGCTGCCGGAGAACAGGGCGGCGCTCGCCGTCCGAGGCATGCGGCGGCACCGCGTCACCATAGCGTCTTGGCAGCGATGTAGGCCATGCCCATCAACTGTTCGTGCCGTTCTGTCGGCGCCTCCTCGTAGAAGGCGCCGGTTTCGGAGTAGGGGTAGCCGGGCACCTTGGTGTCGGGCAGCACGACGTGGTCGGTGAGCGTGAGATAGTCGAACCCCGTCGCCTCGCCTTCGGTCGCGATTCGCGTCATGTCGGCGACAGCCGAGAGCGGACCCGAGTTCGGCAGGTTGAAGCCGATCTGCACCGGATCAGATCACCTTGCGCAGTATGTGCCGCCGGTTCGAGGTGAAGGGCCGGACTTCGCTCGGCCAGCGGCCCTTTTCGACCGCCTCCGCCCACTCCTTGCTCAGCAGCACGTCGGGGCTTTCGAGCTCGTAGATCGCCACGTAGCGCGCCTGGCCGCTCCCGTCGAGCACCTTCCGTTCGCCGCCGATGGTGAAGGCGGCGGGCTCGGTCTTGAGCCGCGTGACGGCGCCGACGCCCGGCACTTTCTTCAGGAGAGGTATGTGCTCGGTGTCATAGACCTCGTTGAACAACGCCTCCTTCTCCTTCGTCACATCCATGCTGACGACGAAGAGGTACTTGGTGGCGATCGGCATGGTCGTTCTCCCTAGGCTGCCTGTGCGACTGTCGGCCCGTCGCCGGCGAGAGTCGTGCGGCGCATGTCGCGCCGCTCGTCGGCGGGGAAGGGGCGCGCCCGATGCATGGTCTGACGATTGTCCCACATCACGAGATCGCCGATGCGCCATTTGTGGGTATGGACGAACTCGCGCTGCGTGGCGTGCTCGACCAGATCGCGCAGGAAGCCGCGCGCCTCGGGAACGGGCCAGCCGACGATGCCGCCGGCATGGCTCGAAAGGTAAAGCGACTTGCGGCCGGTGACGGGATGGACGCGGACCAGCCGCTGCCGCACCGGCCTGAATCGCTCGCGCTCCTCGTCGGTGAAGTCGAAGAAGCCGATAAGCTGTCGCGAGAACATCTGCGAATGCTCGCACACCAGGTCTTCCACCTGATCCCTGGTCTCCTCGTCCAGCGCATCGTAGGCCGCACGCATGTCGGCGAACTGCGTGTCACCGCCCTTCGAGGGCAGGCTGACGGCGCGCAGCAGCGAGTACTTGGCGGGCGTCGCCTTGAACGAGCTGTCCGAATGCCAGAGACGATTGCCGATCGCGAACAACCGGCGGCGGTCGTCGCGCGCGAACGGCGCGTTGTCGCGATCGAGGTTCGAGACGTCGGCGAAGGTCGTCGGCAGACGATAGTCGCCGGCGGCGCGCAGGCTGGTGCCGATGGCCTGCTCGATCTCGCCCAGACCGCGCGTGAAGGCGAGCTGCTGGGCGTCGTCGATCTTCTGGTCGCGGAACACCAGGACGGCGTACCGGTCCATGCCGGCATGGATCGCCGCCACGTCATCCGCGCTGAGCGACCTGCGGATGTCGATGCCGTCGACTTCGCCCGCGAAGCAGGGACCGACCTGACGGATGGTGATGGCCATGGCGTGTTTCCTTCGGTCGCTCGGGGACGCCTCGCTTGCTAGAATGTCCGGCCGATCGAACGGAGGCAAGCGATGGCCAGGCAGTATGACCGCAGCGCGGAGGATCTCGGCAATATCGTGGCCCTGGAGCACGTCAACGTGCAGGTCGAGGATCAGGGACTGGCGACGCTTTTCTACATGACCGGTCTCGGGCTGACGCGCGACCCCTACATGATGACCAGCATCGACAATATGTGGGTCAATGTCGGGCGCAGCCAGTTCCATCTGCCGACCGGGAGGGCGCAGTGCCTACGTGGCCGCGTCGGCCTCGTGATTCCGGATCGCGGCGCGCTGCTGCAGCGTCTCGAAAGGATGGCCAAGCCCCTCAGCGGAACGCGCTTCGCCTTCATCGAGCATGCCGACCATGTCGAGGCGACCTGCCCCTGGGGCAACAAGATCCTTTGCCACAGTCCCACGCCGCGCTTCGACGGCATGGAGCTTGGCATGCCTTACGTCGAGTTCGATGTGCCGGCTGGCACTGCGAAGGGCATTGCCGAGTTCTATCGCCGCGTCTTCGGCACCGTGGCACGGGTGGAGGCCGGCGGCGCGCATCCGGCGGCGCATATTTCGGTCGGCATGGGGCAGGAGCTCGTTTTTCGGGAGAGCGACTTGCCTCTCGCGCCTTACGACGGCCATCACGTCCAGGTCTATGTCGCGAACTTTTCGGGCCCGCATCGGCAGCTCGTCGAGCGCGGTCTGGTCATCGAGGAAAGCAACCAGCATCAATACCGTTTCGTGCAGATCGTGGATCCCGACAGCGGCAGCAAGCTGTTCGAGGTCGAGCACGAGGTGCGCAGCATGCGCAATCCGCTCTATGCACGGCCGCTCGTCAATCGCAATCCGGTGCAGACCAACCGGAACTACGTTCCCGGCCGCGATGCCTGGACGCCGAGCGGCACTGCCGAGGAGATGGACGACCCGCGCGTCGAGAGGCGCCGGCAGCGCTTCAGCGACGCGGCCCGGCGCGTAGCACGATGACGGGGACGTTCACCGCGATCGGCTACGGGCGCAGATAGCTCCAGCCCTGCTCCTGCAGCTCTATGACTCTCACCGCGCCGGACTTCACGACCGTCGCCTGCGGAAGGAGCGGAATGTCCTTTTCCTCGGCCTTGCTCATGTTCGCCTGAGTATTGCCGCACGCCTTGAAGGAGATCGACGGCATCTTCTCGGCGATCGTCTTGATGCGATCCTTCACCGGCGAGGTATCGTCCCGCAGCATGTGCAGGCCAGGACCGAAAGTGACGATCTCGATCTCCACTTTCTCGCCGACGCTCTTGTAGTAGTGCTCGACATTGGTCGCGTTGTTGAGCGCCAGATTCATCATCGCGGGGTCGTTGGTGTTCACCTGCACGATGAGGCGATGGCTTTTCTTCGCGACGCTGGGCATGGGCAGCGTCGATGTCGCACGGGTGCTCTGTGCTGCTGCCGGCAGGGCGGCGAGGAACAAGACTGCGGCACCCAACGCTATTGCTCCCATCGCGCGTTCGATCTTGACCATTATGGTATCTCCCTGTGAATCGACTGGTGACCGGAAATCATCGAATACGCGAAGCGCTGGCGGCGGCTGGCCATTTGCAGGGGCCGGCCAGTCGGTCGAGCACCGTCTTCAAGGCAGTGAGCGAATACCGCCCCTCGAGCGCCGTCGCTTGCCGGGACGCCAGTCGAAACGTGACGTCACCGCGATCGGGCAGCGACGCCAGGAACGACACGACATCGCCTTTCACGGCGACGCCGGTTCCCGACGTCGGGGAGCCGGCCGCAATCTCCGCGGGTTGGCCGCCATTCACGGCGTAGAAGATGACGTAGTCTTCGCCGCGGTGCGTGAGCGTCGGGCCGTCGATAACCACGTCGGTGCGGCCGCTGCGGCATTGGATCGAGAGCTGCATCGCCGTGCCGTTGGGCGCGGCGCTGGAAGACGCCGTGGCAAGGACGATCGGCGTGTAGTCCACCGGCGAGGTCGTCTCGCTCACGATCCAGTCTTGCGCTGCGCCTGCGGCTTGGGGCGCGGACGGCGCCGGCGGCGGCGCGATGTCGCGCGAGAGCTTCTGCAGGCACTCCAGCCGTTCGGCCTGCTGGAGCAGCGAGCAGGCGCGCAGCTTTTCCATCGCATCGCCGGTGCCCTGCGCCAGCGTTCCCTGACTCGCGACGCTGAACGTCACGGACAGGCAGATCGCGGCGGTCTTCATTTTCTCTCTTGCGGCTTGCGCGCCTGGCGGTCCAGCCACTCCTGCGCCGCCGGGAAGCGGGCAAGGCCGGGGACCGTCGCGGCGAGATTGATCGTTTTCCACTTCGCGTCGAAGCCGGGGCCCTGCAGCTTGTCGATCTGGCCGAAGAGATGCTCGGTGAAGCGGGCGACGCGCAGGTAGCGGTTCGAGTTGAGCGGCCAGTTGTAGGCGACGAGGGCCGTCGGCACTGCAATGGTCGATATGCGCTCGCCGGGCTTGATCAGGGCCGGATAATCGGCCGCTTCCAGCGTCGCCGGCAGATAGTAGTCTTCGAGCTTGCTGTCGTAGGCGATCGGCAGGAACTTGAAGCCGGGCTCCCACTGGCCGCGCAGGAACGCATCGACCGGCTTCGACGTGATGAACACGACGGCCGCCATCTCGCCCTTGCGCAGTTGCTGCAGCGCCACCGGGTGCGGGATGAACATCTTCTCGACGTTGATGCCGAGCCGGCTGAGGATCAGCGGACCTGAATAGGCGGCGGCGGTGCCCTGGGTGTTGAAGTTCACCTTCTTGCCGGCAAGGTCCTGCAGGCTCTGGATTTCGGGCCGGACGAAGATATGCAGCTCCGAGGGGAAGAGATTGAGCAGATAGGTGACGTGCTTGCCGACCTCCGGGAACTCGACCTTGTATTCTTCGAGGGCGTCGGAGTTGATTATCGCGAGATCGATGCCGCGCAGATAAAGCAGGGAATTCAGGTTCTCGGTGGCGCCGCGCGTGACGATCGGGAGCACATGCAGATTGCCTCCGTCATCGACCACTCGGGCCATCTCCGCCGCCAGCCGCAACGGCGCACCCTCGATCAGCCCGGCTGCGAGGCCCACCGTCCAGGCATTCATCTTCTCCTGCCGCTGCTCGTAGGTGGGCGGGCGCTGGACCGCCGCGGTTCTCCCCTGCGCCTCGACCGGGATCGGCTGAAGCGCCAGCAGAGCAGGCGTCAGGACTGTCAGCGCGCAAAGGATGCGCAGTCCAAGAACCGTGATCATTAATGACCCCCTTCAAGCGCCCCGACTTACGCCACTTGAACAACCACGATCCTTTACTCACGCAACGCGTTCATCCGATCCTTCGCCTCCTGGACCCCGCCGGCGAACGCCTTGGCGTAAAGCTCCCGCGCCTTGGCGGCATCGCCTTGCGTGCCCAGCGTCCCCCATGCCGACAGGCTGAGCGGGTCGTACGTCTCGGCCAACGTGAACAGCGCCCGTGCGTCGCCCAGCTCGGCGGCACGGTCGAGCACGATCCGCGCGGCGGCGACATCGCCCACGATCAAGAGCTGGTTGGCGCGCGCCACGAGGCGGTCGGCTTCCGGATTGCCGCCGCCGGACACTGCCGGTTGCGGCGCGGCGGTCGTCGCCGACCTGTCGTCTGCCGAAGCCACAATCAGCGGCTTGTCCTCGGCAGAAGGCGCAACTGCCGAGGGCCTGTCGGACGCCACCGTAGGCGTCGCACCGGACGAGTCCGCGCCTTCAGCCGTATCACTGCCCTTGGGATCCGGCGCGGTTTCCCGACGCGCCAGGAGCTGTTGCTCGAGGCTTTGATTGCGGGCGCGCTCCTGCGCCAGCAACTCCTGATATGCCGCTGTCGACGTCTCCGCCTCCTGGAGCGCGCGCTTCAGTATGGCGAGTTCCTGATTGTCAGCCGGCTTGGCGCCGGACTCGCCCCGTACCGTCGTCGCCTGGGTTTCCAATACACGCCGCGTCGCGGCCAGCTCGCGAGCCAGCTTCTCGGCCTTGTCGCGTTCCTGTTTCAGGGCTTGCTCCAGCTCGGCTGCCGAGCGTTCCGCTGCCTCCCTGGCCGCGTCGTCTGCAAGACGCGCGGTCGTCTGGGTTTCCATCTCGCGGCGCACGACATCGAGGTCATGCGTCTGGGCTTCAGTTCGCTTGGATGGCGCTGACTGATTGACCTGCGTCTCGTCGCTCGTGCGCGTCGCCGCAGCGTTCGCCTTCGCGATACGATGCACGTCCTGACTTTGATAGATCAGGAAGCCGACGCCTGCCGCAGCGATCAGGCAGACCAGGCCGGTCATGGTTCGTCGCCAGCCGCGTCGGATGTCGGCAGGTGCCTCGGGCGTCACTGGCGCCGCTTTGGCAGCTATGCGGTCGGTATCGGAAAAACTCTTGCCGCCATGCATCCGACCGCCTTGCCCGGGCGGGTTGGCGCTACCCTCCGACTGCGAAAGGATGTTGTCGGTCATCTCGAACCTCGACCGAGGTTACTGCACCGCTACAACAGAAAGGCCGATTCCAGCTGCGTTCTTTGGCGGTACCTCTTCGGCGATGGTGCGAACGGAGGAGCATCGTCCCGCGAATCAGGAAGTCGCGGCACCCATGATGCTCTTGCGCACGCGGTCGAGCGGCAACGAGCGGATGGCCCTGGCGAGATCGCGCAGGCGTTCCTTGTCGGCTTCCGTCCTGACGGCGATCGAGAACTCGCAGCGCGTGACGACGCTGCCGAATCGGTCGCAAAGCTGCTTGGCGATCGTATCGTAGGTGCCGATGGTGACGAAGGTGTGCAGCACCTCGTCGCTGATATGCTGCGGCATCTCCTCCCAGCGCTGGGCGCGCGACAGGAGCTTCAGGCGATCGGCGAGGTCGCCGAGGCCGAGATGGTCGAACGCCGCGCGATATTGCGGCGTCGAGGCGTAGAAGGAGATACGGGCCCTGACATCGCGTACCTTGGGTACAAGCTCCGCCTCTGTCGCGGCCGTCGCCACCAGCGGCTTCATGCATACCTCGAACGCGTCGAGCGAGCGGCCTGTCCTCGCCGCGCCGGTCCGCACGGCAGGCAGCATCACCTGCTCGATATAGGACGGCGTGCAGACCGGATGGATGCGGATGCCGTCGGCGACCTCGCCGGCAATGCGGCACATGACGGGATTCACGGCGGCGACGTGGATCGGGATGTCGGGATGCTCGATCGGCCCCGGATTGAACAGCGGCACCATCAGATTGATGTTGTAGCGCTCACCTTTCACGTCCAGCGGCACGCCGTTCTGCCAGCAGTTCCAGAGCGCGCGCACGGCTGCCACGTATTCGCGCATCCACGGTCCCGCCGGCGACCAGGCGAGGCCATAGCGCCGTTCGATATGCGCCTTCACCTGCGTGCCGAGGCCGAGGGTGAAGCGGCCGCGGCTCAGCTTCTGGATCGTCCAGGCGCTGAGCGCGGTCACGGTCGGGCTGCGCGGGAAGGCGATCGCGACCGAGGTGCCGAGCCCGAGCGTGCGTGTCGCCTCGGCGGCCAGCGCCATCAGGACGAACGGATCGTCCTTGGTTTCCTCGACCACCAGCCCGTCGTAACCGATCTCCTCCAGGAGCCGCGCATCGCGACCGATCGAGCCGAGATCGAGCGGCACCTCCGGTGCGCGCAGCCCGGGATCGACCTTGCCGAGCGGCAGCAGCGTCTCGAGATGCACGGCGTCTACGCCGCCTTCTGCACCAGCGACGCGATCTCGGGCAGCCGCTTGTCGACCTGCTCGGGCTTCTGGCCGCCGAGATTGACGATCAGGCGGTCGACACCAAGCTCGGCGTAGCCCTGCATGGCGTTCATCGCCATCGACATGGGCGGCGTGACGATGATCTGGAAGTCCTTGCCGCGCTTGCGGCCGGCCTTGGCGAAGGCCGCGTCGAGCTTGTCGAGCATGCCCTTGGTCCGTGCGGGATCGAGATTGAAGCCGTACCAGCCGGCGCCGAACTCGACCGCGCGGCGGAAGGCGGCGTCGGCATAGCCGCCGACGATGATCGGGATGTGTGGCTTCTGGATCGGCTTGGGATCGAGCCGCAGGGTCTCGAACCTGACCCATTTGCCGGCGAAGTCGACCACCGGCTCGGTCCAGAGCCTGCGCATCACCTCCATGAACTCGTCGCACCGCGCGCCGCGATCCTCCCAGCGATAGCCGCAGGCCTCGACCTCCTCCTTGTTCCAGCCCACACCGATGCCGAAGTCGAGGCGGCCGTTGCTGAGCCAGTCGAGAGTGCACATTTCCTTCGCGGTGTAGATGGGATTGCGCTGGGGCACGAGCGCGACTCCGGTACCGAAGCGCAGCTTCGTGGTGGCGGCGGCAAGAAAGCCGAACGTCGCCGTGACGTCGAGCATGCCGCCGCCCGGCGGCACCGGGATGCGGCCGTCCTTCGATCCCGGGTAGCCGTAGGTGTTCTTGTCGAAGAGCGCCACGTGCTCGCCCATCCAGATCGAGTCGAGACCGGACTCCTCGGCGCGGCGGCCGAAGGCGCGGATCATCTGTGGCGTCGCGAGCGGCGACATGAAGGTGGCGAAGACTCCGATTTTCATGGGGGCGCTCCTCGTTGCCGGTTTCGGCGAGCGTAGCAGGCGAACGCCGGCCGTGAAAATGCCCGCCGGATCGGCGACCCGGCGGGCTGCTCGGCGGACGGGAGGCGCCGCTAGGCGTTTTCCGCCGAGATATCCTTGTTGGTGTGATCGGGCATCATCATCGTAGCGATGATGCTGACGATGGCGCAGACCGCGATGTAGATCGCGATGGCATAACCCGTACCGTAGGCTGCGAACAGCGCCGTCGCGATCAAGGGCGCCGGACCGCCGGCCGTGACCGAGGCGAGCTGATAGCCGATCGAGCAGCCGCTGTAGCGCAGCCGCGGCGTGAAACCCTCGGCGATCAGCGCGGCCTGCGGTCCGTACATCAGATCGTGCGGCACGAAGGACAGGATGATGCCGAGGAAGATCCAGCCCGGGACCATCGTGTCCAGCATCGCGAAGTAGACGAAGCCGAAGATGCCGGTGAGCACCGAGCCGATAAGGTAGATGCGCTTGCGACCGTAGCGGTCCGACAGCGCCCCCGAGATGGGGATGGTGAAGAGTGAGATCACGCCGGCCGTGATCAGCGCCGTCAGCAGGAAGTCGCGCGGCTGGTGCAGGACCTGCGTTCCATAGGCGAACACGAACGCGAGGTAGATGTAGGCGGGCGCCTGCTCGGCCGTCCGCGCGAACATCGACAGGAAGACCTGCCTGGGCTGGCGCTTCATCACCTCGAATACCGGCGCGCGCTCCACACGCTGTTCATCGAGGATTTTCCGGAAGGCAGGCGTCTCCAGGATGCCGAGGCGGATATAGAGCCCGACCCCGACCATGATGATGCTGAGCATGAAGGGAATGCGCCATCCCCAGACCAGGAACTGGTCGCCCGAGATTGCACTGAAGGCGAGCACGGCGATGTTCGCCAGCAGGAGTCCGGCCGGCCCGCCGAGCTGTGGCCACGAGGTGATGAAGCCGCGATGCTTGTTGGTGCGCGCCCACTCCATCGACAACAGGACCGAGCCGCCCCACTCGCCGCCGACGCCGATTCCCTGGATGAAGCGGATGATCGTCAGGATGACGGCGCCCCAGATGCCGATCGTATCGTAGCCCGGGACGAAGCCGACGGCGAATGTCGCCAGGCCGGTGATCAGCAGGGTCGCGATCAACGTCGCCTTGCGCCCGATGCGATCGCCGAAATGTCCGAAGAGCGCACCGCCGATCGGACGGGCGATGAATCCGACCGTGTAGACCGCGAAGGCTTCGAGGACGCCCACCATCGGGTCCGAGTGCGGGAAGAACAGCTTGCCGAAGACCAGGCCGGTCACGGTGCTGTAGAGGAGAAAGTCGTACCACTCGATGGTGGTGCCGATCGCGCTGGCGATCACCGCCTTGCGAAGTTGCGAGCGGTGTTCGGCTTCCGGTAACGGGCCAGACAGGGCCGTTGCTACGCTCATGGTAACGCCTCCCTGTAATACTTTCGTATGCCGGAACTATATGCCTCGTTTCGCTCCTCGCAATATCGTAATACGAAATTTAATCGCAGATGCTCTGCGAGACGAGGGGCTATTCGTCTGCCCGCGACTCACGGATGCGACGCGTGCCCTGGAACACCGGCTTGAGCGGATCCATCACGAAGCGGATACGCGGCAGGTCGGTATCGACGGTGCAGCAGGTGCCGATGATCGGATCGGCAAGCTGTAGCCCTGGCGCGTTCCAGGCGGCGGCGTCGAAGGTGCCGACCTGAGGTGTGCCTCGATCGGCCTTGTAGAAAGTATATTTGGGATCGACCTGGATCAGGATCGGCTGTGTCTGGCCGTCGAGTGGCGCGTTCGCCGCCGTCACCCAGTTGATGTACTGCACGTCGCTGCCGGCGACGGGCTGCGGATTGACGAGGGCACCGTCGAGAATCGTCTTGCCGTCTTTCTTCACGGTGCCCATGACGCGATCGTGCCGGCGCAGGAACTTCACCTCGCCCGTCTCGACGGGGAAGCCCCAGCGGCCGCGCAATTCCTTTGCCGCCTTGTCGCTGCTCGCCACCGCGCCCAGCAGAAAGCCGCGCGGATGGGCGCCGGCGCGGCTGCCGAGGCGCAGCACCGCGAGATTGAACGGGCCGACGGGGCTTTCGGGATAGCGCGTGACGGCGAAGATCACGTAGGACGGCAGCGCCGGATGCATTGCCCTGGGCAGGAGCCCTTCGGTCGAGGTGCGCGGCACCTCGACCAGGAGCTGCAGCATCTCGGCCTTGGGCAGCGTCCAGGCCTCGGTGTCTAGGTTGGCGAGCGTGGGCAGGTGTGCGGGCGACCGGGTCAGATCGAGAGTTCCGTAAAGGGGCATCGTCCTACTCCGCCGCGGCTGCAACGTTGGCTGGCTTCTTGGCGAAGACCGGCATCACTTCCTTGGCGAAGAGCTTCAGGCTCGCCATCACCTGATCCTGCGGCACGACTTCGTTCGCGTTCAGGATGAAGTTGATGCAGTCGACACCGAGCGACTCCCACTTCTTGACAGCGCGGATGATGCGTGCGGGATCGCCATAGGCCATGCCCTCGGTCTGCTGCTCGGAGGCGTCCGGGCCGGTGGCGGCGCGCCGCAGCGCCGGCAGCAGGCCCAACGACTGGTAGGAGGGTGAGGAAAAGACCTCGCGCGTGGAGATGAGCTGGGTGGCGAGATAGTTGAACGTGTTGCCGAGCTTCTTGCCGATCTCGACGCCGGTCTTCTCGTCCTCGTGGCAGAACAGGAAGTTGGTCGTCGCCACCTGCTCGTTCACGAAGGCGCCGACCGGCTCGCATTGCTTGATGCGCCGCCGGTATTCCTTGATCTTCTTCTCCTGCTCCTCGAAGCCCGCGAAGGAAAGGCCGAGGCTGCCTAGCCCGCGGTCGGCCGCATCGATCTCGGTGCCGGGGCTGGTGACGGCGACCCACATCGGCGGGTGCGGCTTCTGATAGGGCTTGGGCAGGATGGTGCGCTCGGGCATCGACCAGAACTCGCCCTGATACGAGAAGGTCTCCTGCGTCCACATTTTGGGCAGGCAGCGCACGAATTCGTCCCAGCTCTTCTTGGTCGTGTCGGGATTGGCGCGGAAGCCGCCGAGCTCGGTCCACGTGGCGGAGCGGCCGGTCCCGACATGCAGGCGCCCGCCCGACAGGAGATCGAGCGTCGCCGTGCGCTCGGCGATCTTGATCGGGTGGTTGAACTCCGGCACGCAGACCACGATGCCGTGCCCGACCTGGATGCGCTTGGTCACCATGGCGCAGGCGGTCAGGAAAAGCTCGGGCGCCGAGCAGTGCGAGTATTCCTCGAGGAAATGGTGCTCGACGGCCCATACATGGTCGAAGCCCAGCTCGTCGGCGAGCTTCACCTGCTCGAGGCAATTGTCGTAGACGGTGCGCTCCTTCTCCGGCGTCCAGGGTCGCGGAATGGAGATTTCGTAGAACAGGCCGAACTTCATCCGGGCGTCTCCTCGGTGCTTTGCGAAACGCTAGGCTTGCCGCTGAGGCCATGCAACTCCACCATGGGTTCGGAGGGCGAAATCGAATGAGCAAGCTTCGAGGCAAGGTCGCGATCGTGACAGGCGGCGCGAGCGGCATGGGTCGGGCGACGGCGATGCGTTTCGTCGCCGACGGCGCGAAGGTGGTGGTGGCCGATCTCAACGAGAAGAACGGTGCGGAGACGGTGTCGGTCGCCGAAGGGCAGGGGCATGGCGAGGACATCGCCTTCGTCCGCTGCGACGTCGCCAGGGAGGCCGACGTTGCCGCCGTCGTTGCGGAAGCGGAACGCCGGTTCGGCCGGCTCGACATCGCCTATCTCAATGCCGGCGTGGGCGGCGCCTTCGGGCCGATCGCCGAGACCAGCGTCGAGGACTGGGACTATACCTTCGCCGTGCTGACGCGCTCGGTGTTCCTCGGCATGAAGCACGCCTCGCTCGCGATGAAGAAGCATGGCGACGGGGGCGTGATCCTCGTGACCGCCTCGATCGCCGGCCTGGTGGGTGGGGGCGGCAGCCACGCCTATTCGGCGGCCAAGGCGGCGGTGATCAGCCTGATCGAGAACGTCGCGGCCGAGCTCGGCCCCGATCGCATCCGCGTCGTTGGCATTGCGCCGGGCGTAATCTCGACGCCGCTCGTGCATCGCGGCCGACCGGAGAAATACGAGAAGCAGTTCGGGCAGCAGCCCTGGCCCGATCGCGGGCAGCCCGAGCACATCGCCGACGTGGCGGCCTTCCTGTGCTCCGACGATGCGCGCTTCATCACCGGCGAGACCATCAAGGTCGATGGCGGCCTGCTGGCCCAGGGCATCGCGCTCTGGGGCACGGGCGCGGACAACACCTTCATGAAAAGCGCCGGCGTCAATCGCGGCACCACGGGCGAGGCCATGGTCGTGCGCACCCTTCAACCCGGAGCCAGAAAGACATGAGCGAGGCCGAGCGTCTTCACCGTCACCTGATCGGCCAGCAGGGCTCGCGGCGCTCGCTGAACACGCCGGCGCTGGTCCTCGACCTCGACATGCTCGATCGCAACATTGCCGAGATGGCGAGCTTCGCAAGGGCGCACAACGTGAACCTTCGTCCGCATTCCAAGACCCACAAATCGGCCGACATCGCCCGGCGCCAGATCGCGGCCGGCGCGCTCGGCGTCTGCTGTGCCAAGCTGGGCGAGGCCGAGGCGCTGGCCGAGCAGGGCATCGAGAGCCTGCACATCACTTCGCCGGTGGTGACACCGCAGGCGATCGAGCGGCTGGTCGAGCTGAACGGCAGGGTGCGGGATCTGATGGTCGTGGTCGATCATACCGCCAACGTCGAGGCGCTGGCCGCCGCGGCCGCGAAGGCGGACAAGCCGCTTGCGGTGGTGATCGACATCGACCCCGGGATCCATCGCACAGGCGTGGCGACGCCCGACGGCGTGGTCGAGCTGGTGCAGAAGGTGGTGAAGCTGAAGTCGCTCGAATACGCGGGCGTGCAGTTCTATTGCGGCAGTCACCAGCACATAAAGAACTTCCAAGAGCGCAAGGCGGCCATCGAGGAGCGCACGGCGTATCTCAAGGGCATCCTGGCCAAGCTCGAGGCGGCGGAACTCGAGCCCGCGATCGTGACAGGTTCAGGCACCGGCACGCACTTCATCGACGCCGAGCTCGGCGTCTTCACCGAGCTGCAGGTCGGATCCTACGTCTTCATGGATCACGACTACGAGGTCTGCGACCTGCGCGGACTCGACAAACCCACCTTCGAGCAGGCGCTGCAGATCGATGCCCGCGTGGTGAGCGCCAACAAGCCGGGCATGGCGACGGTCGATGCCGGGCTGAAGGCGATGGCGACCGAAAAGGGGCCGCCGCCGATCCTGAAGGGCGCAGTGGAAGGCTCGACCACGCGCTTCATGGGCGACGAGCATCTCGCGGTGATCGCGCCCGAGGGCAAGGCCGCCCCCGGGCACGGCGAGCAGGTGATCCTGATCCCGCCGCACTGCGACCCGACGGTGAACCTCTACGAGAGCTACCACGTCGTGAAAGGCGACACGCTGGTCGACATCTGGCCGGTCACGGCAAGGGGACGCTCGCGTTGATCGTTTGGACCGCGGGCTTCCAGCCCGCATCATGAGCGGGCTGGAAGCCCGCGGTCCGCAAGAGCAGCAACGAGCACCTCGCCCTTCCACGTCCGCGTCAGCAGCAGGAGCGACGCCAGGCCGACGGTGCTGATGGCGGTCATGCCGAGGAAGGCGTGCTGGCCGAAGCGGGCATAGAGCAGGCCCGCGAACTGGTAGATCACCGCCTGTGTCGCGCCGGTGCCGAGGGCGTAGTAGAGGCTCTGGCCCAGCGCCGCGCCGCTGGACGGCAGGGCGCGCTGGATGAAGGCCATGGCACCGAGATGGCAGGCGGCGAAGGTGCCGGCATGCAGCGCTTGCAGGAAGACCAGCGCGGGCAGGTCGGTGGTGAAGGCGAGGCCGGTCCAGCGCACCAGGCCGCAAGCGAGACCGAAGCCGATCATGCCCGTCACGCCGATGCGCTGCAGCAGCCATCCGCTTGCCATCATCATCAGAATCTCGACGGCCACGCTCTCGCCCCAGAGCAGGCTGATCGTCACGTCGTCGATGCCGGCGCCGCGCCAGGTGAGCGTGCCGAAGCTGTAGAGCACGGCGTGGCTCGACTGGCAGAAGCCGGCGGCGATCATGAACAGCAGGAAGGGGCGCGAGCGGAAGAAGAGGTCGAGGACGCCGAACGGCGCATGCCGCGTCGTTCCGATCGGATGGCTCTCGGCCGTCGGCAGGACGAAAGCGAAAGGTACCAGCACCAGGATGCCGGCGAGCGCCACATAGAGCACCCAGGGCGGCCCGAAATGCTGGACGGCCATCCCGCACAGCACGGTGCCCAGGATGAACGCCACCGAACCCCAGACGCGCAGCTTGCCGTAGACCAGGCCGCGCGCCCGCGTCTCGTTCACCAGCACGCCGTCATAGAGCGCCATGGCCGGTGCCCATACTGCGCCCCAGACCAGCCCGGCCAGCAGCAGGGCAAGGAAGGTCCAGGAAAGCTGGTAGGCGCCCATCATCACGAGCGCGGCGACGCCCAGCGCCAGCAGCATGCCGCGCAAATTGCCGATGCGGTGGGCGAGGAAGCCGATCGCCAGCGTGGCGCCCACGCTCACGAACTGGCGCGTCATGTAAAGCGTGCCGATCTCGGCGTCCGATATGCCGCGGTGGCGCAGCCAGACCGGCCAGTAGCTCATGAAGGCGCCGGCCGCGAAGAAGTAGCCGGCGCCGAAACCCGACAGCCGGACGATCGTGCGCCAGCGGTCGCTCAAGCGGCGAACTCGCGCCGCACCTGGTCGGTATGCTGGCCCAGCGCCGGCACGTCACCGAGACGTGCCGGCTCGCCCGGATAGGAGGCGGCGAGCGCCGGCAGCGACACCTCGCCGTTCGGCGTGCCGAACATCGTGCGCCGAAGCTGCGGATGCTGCGACAGGTCGGCCACGCTGCTCACGCGCGCCCAGGCGATCTGTGCGGCGTCGAGGCGGGCGGCGAGATCGGCGAAGCGCTGGGCACCGAAGCTCTGCTGCACGATGGCATTGGTCTCGTCGCGCCGCGCGTTGCGCGCCTTGTTGGTGGCGAACTCGGGCTCGCGGTCGAGACCCGGCCGGTCGAGCACGCCCTCGCAGAGCCGCGTGAACTCGCGGTCGTTCTGGATCGAGATCAGCACCGGCACCTTGTCCGCGGTCGAATAGACGCCATAAGGCGCGATCGTGGGATGGGTGAGGCCGAGCCGCGGCCAGTCGTAGGCGCCGTAGTCCTTGGCGAGCAACGGCACGCTCATCCACTCGGCCATCGAGGAGAAGAGCGACACTGAAATGGCGCGGCCCTCGCCCGTCTTCGTCCGCGCCAGCAGCGCCTCGAGTACCGCCGCATGGGCGTACATGCCGGTCCCGATGTCGGTCGCCGAGACGCCGATGCGGCCCGGCGCATGCTCGGTGCCGGTGATCGAGGCCATGCCGCTCTCGGCCTGCACCAGGAGGTCGTAGGCGCGGCGGTCCTTGTAAGGGCCGTGATCGCCGTAGCCCGAGATGTCGACAGTGATCAGGCGCTTGTCCCTGGCGCGCATCTCCGCCGCGCCGAAGCCCGCTCGCTGCGCGGCGCCGGGCGCCAGGTTCTGGATCAGCACATCCGACTTGCCGATCAGGCGATGGAGCAGCGCGAGGTCGTCCTTCCTCTTGAAGTCGAGCACGACCGACTGCTTGCCGCGATTCAGCCAGACGAAGTAGCTCGCCAGACCGTGCACATAGCCATCGTAGCCGCGTGCGAAATCGCCCTCGGGCCGCTCGATCTTGATCACCCGCGCGCCGGCGTCCGCCAGCCGCGCCGAGCAATAGGGGGCGGCCACCGCCTGCTCGACGCTCACCACCAGCAGGCCGTCCAACGCTCCAGACATCACCGATCTCGTCTTGCTCCGTGGGCGGGCAACATGCCCGAACGGCTGGGCCGAGACCAGCGCATCGAGAGGCATCGACCAATTCCGCCGGGCGCGATGTCGATACGATCTTTGCAACGCGGGATGTCGCAGCCCGATGGCGCATCGGAAGGGATGGGTTACGATCCCGTTAACGATCGAGAATCGAGCAGAGGAAACGACATGCCGGGACCGCTTGCGGGCGTGAAGGTGATCGACTTGACGGCGGTGCTGCTGGGGCCGTTCGCTACCCAGCATCTCGCCGACATGGGCGCCGACGTGATCAAGGTCGAGCCGCCGGAGGGCGATCTGCTGCGCGCCTCGGGCGCCGCGATGAGCCGCGACAAGAACATGGGCCCGATCTACATGGCGGCCAACCGCAACAAGCGCTCGATCTGCCTCGATCTCAAGAAGCCCGCCGCGGTCGAGGTCCTGAAGGGCATGATCCGGACAGCCGATCTCTTCATCCACAACAGCCGGCCCGCCGCCGTGGAACGGCTGGGACTGGGCTACGAGGACCTCAAGAAGATCAACCCCTCGATCGTCTACGCCTATTCGCTGGGCTATGCCCGCCGCGGGCCCTATGGCCACAAGCCCGCCTTCGACGATCTGGTGCAGGGCGTGAGCGGCGCGGCCTCGCTGCAGAGCCGCGTCGATGGCCTGCCGCCCAAGTTCATGCCGAGCCTGGTGGCCGACAAGACGACCGGCCTCCATCTCTGCATCGCGGTGCTGGGCGCGCTCTACCATCGCAAATGCACCGGCGAGGGGCAGATGATCGAGGTGCCGATGCTGGAGACGCTGGCCTCCTTCTGGCTCACCGAGCATCTGTTCGGCGCCACCTGGACGCCGCCGCGCGGCGACATGGGCTACGATCGCATCATCAACAAGTATCGCCATCCTTTCCCGACCAGGGATGGCTACATCTGCGCGCTGCCCTACACCGACCAGCACTGGATCACCTTCTTCGAGCTCGCCGGCCGGCCCGATCTCGCCAAGGAGAAGCGGTTCATCGACCGCAACGAGCGGGCCAGGCACTTCAGCGAACTCTACCAGGTGCTGGCATCGCTGCTGGAGCATCGCTCGACCGTGGAGTGGCTCGAGATGTTCGACAAGGCGGACATCCCCGCGATGCCGGTGCATTCGATGGAGCAGTTGCTCGAGGACCCGCATCTGAACGCCACCGGCTTCTTCACCGAGCGCGAACATCCCAGCGAGGGTCCGATCAAGACCTTCGCGAGCCCGCTCGATTTCGAGAAGACCAAGGTCGAGTACCGCCACCACGCGCCGCGGCTGGGAGGCGATGGCGTCGAGGTGCTGCGCGAGGCCGGCCTGAGCGACGCCGAGATCGACAAGCTCAGGTCGGAGAAGGCGCTGATCGTGCCGTGAGGAGCGCTGCCGCGACGGGGGCGGCGCTGAAGACGACCACACCGCTTGCAAGATAGATCGCGGCGATGCTGAAGCGATGGCCGACAATCCCGAGCAGAGGGCCGGCCAGCCCGAGCGAGATGTCGAGGAAGGCGACGTAGGCGCCCATCGCCATGCCGCGGCTCTGTGGCGGTGCCACGCGGACGGCCTCGACGCCGAAGCCCGGGAAGGCGAGCGAATAGCCGAAGCCGGTCAGCGCGGCGCCGACATAGGCGATGGTTGGCGCCGGCGCCTGCCAGATCAGGAACTGGCCGGCCGCCTCGATCAGCACGCAGACCAGCGCCACCCTGGCGCCGCCGATCTTGTCGGGCAGATGGCTGAAGAAGATGCGCGCACCGATGAAGGCGATGCCGAAGATCGTGAAGATGAGCGACGTGCCGCCCCATCCCTTGTTCGAGTAGAGGAGGGCAATGAAGGCGGTGATGGCGCCGAGGCCCACGCTGCAGAAGGCGAGCCCCAGGCCCGGCAGCCACACGGCGCCGATCACTTTGTAGAAAGGCGCGCGGCGCGCCGTCGGCGGCGCGACCGGGGCCAGGGGGAGGGCGCAGGCGAACGCGACCAGGGGCACCAGCACGGTGGCGCCGGCGATGCCCCAGAAGCCGTAGTGGCCATAGATGTAGACTCCGATCGGCGCGCCGACCGCGTAGGCGGCGTACATGGCGATGCCCACCCAGGCAATGACCTTGCCGGCGTTCTGCGGCCCGACCAGGGCGACACCCCAGGTCAAGGTGCCGGTGACGATGAAGCTTTCGGCGCAGCCGATCAGCAGCCGTCCGACGATCAGCACCACCACCGAGGCGACCGGCGCCTGCAGCAGCAGGAGCGAGGCGTAGTAGACGATGCCGGTCAGCGCGGCGGCCAGCAGGCCCACTTGCGTCGATCTCTTGGCACCGCGCGTATCGGACAGGAGGCCGGCCTGGATGCGCGACAGCAGGGCTGCCGCGAATTGCGCACCGGCCACGACGCCCACCATCGTCTCTCCCATACCCAGCGTATGGTGGACATGCAGCGGCAGGATCGGCATGGCGAGGCCCATCGTGAGGAAGGCGATGAAGACCACGACGGTGACGGGCAGGAGGGGCAGGCGGACTGACGTCAATGGATTGTTCATGCCGATCCCGGATTGTGCGACCTTTCGACGGGTCGTGGCCGGCCGCGCCGCCCGAACATGACGTCTTTCCGTAGAGATTGTATACGGAAACCTGTTCCGCGTCGCGGCGCCGTCAGCCGCCAGCCGGTATAGCGGCGCTTGTCCATAGCAGGTCGGTCGCTAAACTCCGCGCAAACGACGCCGGCGCCCATGGAGGGGCATATGGATCTCGCTTTCACCGCAGAAGAGCAGAAATTCGCCGACGAGGTGCGGGCCTTCGTGAAGGCGAACCTGCCGGCCGATGTCCGCGACAAGGTGAAGAACGGCAAGCATCTCGACCGCGACGACTACATGCGTTGGCAGCAGGCGCTGGGGAAGAAGGGCTGGCTGGTCTACACGTGGCCCAGGAAGCACGGCGGCCCGGGCTTCACGCCGGCCGAGCGCTACATCTTCGAGAATGTCTGCGCCGAGGAATACGCGCCGGGCATCATTCCGTTCGGCACCAAGATGGTCGGGCCGGTGATCTACACCTTCGGCACCGACGAGCAGAAGGCGAAGTTCCTGCCGGCGATCCGCGAGAGCACCGTCTGGTGGTGCCAGGGCTATTCCGAGCCGGGCTCGGGGTCCGATCTCGCGAGCCTGCGGACCAAGGCCGAGAAGCAGGGCGACCACTATATCGTGAACGGCTCGAAGACCTGGAACACGATGGGCCATTGGGCCGACTGGATCTTCTGCCTGGTCCGCACCGACCCCAGGGCCAAGCCGCAGGAGGGCATCTCCTTCCTGCTGATCGACATGAAGACGCCCGGCATCACCGTGAAGCCTATCATCATGATGGACGGCGGGCACGAGGTGAACGAGGTCTTCTTCGACAACGTGAAGGTCCCCGTCGCCAACCTCGTCGGCAAGGAGAACGAGGGCTGGACCTGCGCCAAGTTCCTGCTCGCCAACGAGCGGCTGGGCATCGCCGCCGTGCCGCAGTCCAAGCGCGGCGTCGAGGCGCTGAAGGACATCGCGCGCGCCGAGCGGGAGAATGGCAAGCCCTTGATCGAGAACCAGGGCTTTGCCGAGAAGATCGCCGACCTCGAGATCCAGGTGACGGCGCTCGAATTCACCGAGCTGCGCGTGCTGTCGCAGATGGCGCAGGGCGGGCAGCCGGGACCTGAAGTCTCCGGCCTCAAGATCAGGGGCTCGGAGATCCAGCAGCGCATCACCGAGCTCACGATGGAGGCGGTCGGCGAGTATGCCGCGCCCTATCTGCCGGAGCTCTTGTGGCACGGCGCCAACGAGGCGCCGGTCGGGCCGGAATACGCCCATCTCGCTGCGCCGCGCTACTTCAACAACCGCAAGACCACGATCTACGGTGGCAGCAATGAGATCCAGAAGGGCATCATCAGCAAGATGGTGCTGGGATTGTGACTGGCATACCGTGTCATCCCGAGCGACGCGAAGGGATCCTTCGCGCGGCCGATCGAAGATCCCTCGCCGCGCTCGGGATGACATCTTTCTCCTCTTCTCATTTTCTCATTTGATGGCCGATATTCTATGGACCTCACGCTGAACCCGGAGCACAAGGCCTTCGCCGACGAGGTGCGCGCTTTCGCGGAGAGGCATCTCTCGCCCGCGACCAGGGCCAAGACCTTCTCGGGCAAGCACTACGATCGTGCCGATCACGTCGAGTGGCAGCAGGCGCTCGGCCGGCAGGGCTGGCTCGCCTACACCTGGCCGAAGAAGTACGGCGGTCCGGGTTGGGATGTGACCCGCCGCTTCCTGTTCGAGAACGTGCTGGCGGAAGAGGGCGCGCCGCGCATCATCCCGTTCGGCGTGAAGATGGTCGGGCCGGTCATCTATACCTTCGGCAGCGACGAGCAGAAGGAACGCTTCCTGCCCGGCATCCGCACGTCGGAGGTGCAATGGTGCCAGGGCTATTCCGAGCCCGGGGCCGGCTCCGATCTCGCCAACCTGCGCACGCGCGCGGTGCGGGAAGGTGATCATTACATCGTGAACGGCCAGAAGACCTGGACATCGTTCGCCCATTGGGCCGACTGGATCTTCTGCCTCGTGCGCACCGATCCCGACGCCAAGCCGCAGGAGGGCATCTCCTTCCTGCTGATCGACATGAAGACGCCGGGCGTTACGGTGCGGCCCATCGTCATGCTGGACGGCGCGCACCACGTGAACGACGTGTTCTTCGACAATGTGAAGGTTCCGGTCGCCAACCGGATCGGCAAGGAAGGCGAGGGCTGGACCTGCGCCAAGTTCCTGCTGGCCAACGAGCGGCTGGGCATCGCCGAGGTGCCGGCCTCCAAGCGCGGCGTGCGCTCGCTGCGCGACATCGCCCGCGCCGAGCCGCAGGACGGTCGCACGCTGGCCGACGACCCGGCTTTCGCGGCCAAGATCGCCGACATCGACCTGCAGGTGCAGGCCCTGGAGATGAGCGAGCTGCGGGCGCTCTCGACCATGGCGCTGGGCGGGGCGCCGGGGCCCGAGGTCTCGACGCTGAAGATCAGGGGATCGGAGATCCAGCAGCGCATCGCCGAGCTCGCCATGGAGGCGGTGGGCGAATATGCCCAGCCCTATCAGCCCGGCATGCTGTTCCAGAACACCAACGAGACGCCGGTCGGCCCCGATCATGCGCCGCCGGCCGCGCCGCGTTATTTCAACATGCGCAAGACCAGCATCTATGGCGGCAGCAACGAGATCCAGAAGAACATCGTGTCCAAGATGGTGTTGGGGTTGTAGAAACCGTGTCATCCCGAGCGCAGCGAGGGATCTTTGATCGGCGACGCGAAGGATCCCTCGCTTCGCTCGGGGTGACACACGATAGATCAGAGGCGAGGAGTTTTAGATGGACCTGTCCCTTTCCGACGAGCAGAAGCAGCTCCAGGACGCCGCCGAGCGCTTCGTTCGCGACAAGTATACGTTCGAGAACCGCCGCAAGATCGCCGCGGCCGAGCGCGGCTGGCTGCCGGAGAACTGGGCGCAGATGGCCGAGCTCGGCTGGCTCGGCATGTCGTTCAAGGAGGAGGACGGCGGCTACGGCGGCGGGCCGATCGAGACCATGATCGTCATGGAGCAGTTCGGCAAAGGCCTGGTGCTAGAGCCCTTCCTGCCGACGGTGGTGCTGGGCGGCGGCCTGATCGCCGCGGCCGGCAGCAAGGCGCAGAAGGAGGCGCTGCTGGCGCCCATGATCGAGGGCAAGAAGCAGTTCGCCTTTGCCTGGCTCGAGCGACAGAGCCGCTACAATCTCGCCGACGTCTCGCTCAAGGCGACCAAGGAAGGCAAAGGCTGGTCGCTCTCGGGCCACAAGGGCGTGGTTTACAACGCCGCGTCGGCCGACGAGATCATCGTGCTCGCGCGCACCGCCGGCTCGCCACGCGAGGAGAAGGGGCTCACGCTGTTCGTGGTCGACGGCAAGGCCAAGGGGCTGAGCCGCCGCGACTATCCCACCCAGGACGCGCTGCGCGCCTCGGAGCTCACCTTCGACAAGGTCTCGGTCGGCGCCGACGCGGTGCTTGGCAAGGTCGACGGCGCCTTCCCCGTCGTCGAGGAAGCGGTGGATCGCGCCATCGTGGCGCTCTGCGCCGAGGCGACGGGCTGCATGGACGCGATCAACGCCGCCACGCTCGAATACATCAAGACGCGCAAGCAGTTCGGCCAGCCGATCGGCAAGTTCCAGGTGCTGCAGCACCGCATGGTCGACTGCTTCACCAACGCGCAGGAAGCGCGCTCGATGACGCTGATGGCCACGCTCAAGATCGACGACAAGGATCCGGTCGTGCGCCGCAAGGCGGCGTCCGGGGCCAAGGTCCAGATCGGCAAGTCGGGCAAGTTCTGCGGCCAGAGCGCGGTGCAGATGCACGGCGGGATGGGCGTCACCGACGAGCTCTCGGTCAGCCACTACTTCAAGCGCCTGACCATGATCGACCTGATGTTCGGCAACCAGCAGCATCACCTGACGCGCTACAGCCATCTCGCGATGGCGGCGTAGGAGTGCCGGATCTTCGCCCTCTCCCCCGCTGAGGCGGCGGAGAGGGAAACGTGAGCGCCATCCTCGACATCATCGTGCCGGTGTTCGGCATGGTCGCCGTGGGCTGGGCGATCGGCCGCACGTCGCTCTTGACGCGCGAGGGCCTGCGCGGCCTCACCAACGTCACCTTCTATGCCCTCTTCCCGGCATTGCTTTTCCGCTCGATGTCGCGGGTGCGGATCGAGGCCCTGTCGCTCGACATTCTCGTCGTCTTCTTCGGTGCCGCGCTGCTGCTCTATGCCCTGCTGATGGTGCTGGGCCGGGCGATGGGCATGCGGTTCGGCGAGCAGGCGGTGTTCGCGCTCGCCGGCATCTTCTGCAACGGCGTCGGCATCGGCATTCCCTTCGTGTCCTTCGCCTTCGGCGAGAAGGGCCTGGTGCCGCTCCTGATGATCATCAGCGTCAACTCGCTGATCCTGCTCACGCTCTCCTGCTTCCTGATGGAGATGGACGGGCAGGGCGGACAGCGACGGAGGCTGCTGAGACAGTTGGGCGGCGCGGCGCTGAAGATGCTGAAGCATCCGGTAATTCCGCCGATCTTCGCCGGCCTCCTTTGGGCGGAGGTCACGAACCTCGTCCCCGGCCTCGGCACGCCCGTCGTGATCGACCGGGTCCTGCAGGGCCTCAGCGTCGCCGCCCCGCCCTGCGGCCTCATCATGGCCGGCGCCTCGCTCGCTCATGTCGGGCTTAAGGAGCACTGGCAGAGCGCGGCCGTCGCGACCGTCTTCAAGCTCGCTGTCCTGCCGCTCATGGTCTGGCTCGCCGGGCGGTACGTGTTCGCCCTCGACCCGCTCTGGCTCACCGTGGCGACGCTGAACGCCGCGATGCCGGCCGGCGCCAACGTCTACCTGGTGGCACAGCTCTATCGCACCGGCGTGGGGCTCGCGACCAACGTCGTCGTCCTCTCGACGGCTGCCAGCATCTTCACGCTGTCAGCCGCGCTTCTGCTGCTGGGCGTGCGGCCGGGCTAGCGCAGCCCGTCCCAGATCAGCGTCGCGCCCGAGATCAGCATCACGCCGTCGAGCAGGTTCTGGAAAGTCGCAAGGCGCAGCCGTTCGACAAGCAGACGGGCGATGTAGGTGCCCGCCATCACCGCCGCGCCGCTGATCAGGCCCTTCACGATGATGTCGGCCGGCAAGGCGCCGAGGGTGCGGAAGGTCGCAGCCTTGGACAAGTGGAGCGCGAGCGAGCCCGCGGCTTCGGTGGCGATGAAGGCGCCCTTCGCGAGCCCGTACGCGCTGAAGAGCGGCACGCTGAGCGGTCCGGTGGAGACGACGATGCCGGCCAGGAAGCCGATGGCGAAGCCCGCGGGAACGAGCGTGCCGATGCCGATCCGGTAGTCGCGGGCGGCGAGCCAGCGTCGGCCGGGGATCATGGCAAGGAAGAAGGCGCCGAGCGCAAGGTCGATGACCGACGGCGGGAGATTGAGGAGCGTGTGTGCGCCGAGCGCCGCGCCGGGAATGCCGCCCAGCGCATAGGCTGCCGTGGCGCGCCAGTCGACCTCCCGCCACCAGGCGGTGATCTTGGCCAGGTTCGACATCAGCGCGACGATCGCCATGATCGGCACGGCCTCGAGCGGGCCGAAGGCGAAGACCAGCACGGGCAGGAGAATGACCGTGGCGCCCGTGCCGACGATGCCGCTCACAACGCCCGCGGCGGCGCCGACGACGAGCACGAGGGCGTAGGTCAGCATGGATATTCAGCGGAGCGCGCCACCGACAAGAAGCCGGCCATGCACGGCAGCCTGCGGTGTCATCCCGAGCTGAGCGAGGAATCCTTTGTTGGCGCTGCGAAAGATCTCTCGCTTCGCTCGAAATGACACGATACTGGTTGGGCGCTGCTCTTGTTTCTTGTTGGTAGCGCGCTCCAATGAATCAGTACCCCATGTTCGTGCGCAGGTATTTTTCGGCCTGCTCGATCGGGATGCCGCGGCGCCTGGCATAGTCCTCCACCTGGTCGCGGCCAATGCGGGCCACGCCGAAATACTGCGCCTCCGGATGGGCGAAGTAGTAGCCCGACACTGCCGAGATCGGGATCATCGCAAAGCTTTCGGTCAGCGCCATGCCGGCATTCTGGCCCGCGTTCAGCAGCCGGAACAGCTCGGGCTTCTGGCTGTGATCGGGGCAGGCCGGGTAGCCGGGTGCGGGTCGGATGCCGCGGTACTTCTCGCGAATCAGCTCGTCGTTGCCGAGCGCCTCGTCGGGCGCGTAGCCCCACAGCGTCTTGCGCACGCGCTCGTGCATCCGCTCGGCGAAGGCCTCGGCCAGCCGGTCGGCCAGCGCCTTGAGCAGGATCTCCGAATAGTCGTCGCTGTCGGCCTTGAAGCGCGCGAGATGCGCCTCGATGCCGTGGCCGGATGTGACCGCGAAACCGCCGATCCAGTCGGCCTTGGGCGAGATGAAGTCGGCCAGGCACATATTGGCACGCGGGGCGCGCTTTCCGACCTGCTGACGCAGGAAGAAGAGACGCGAGATCTCCTTGGTATGGCTCTCGTCCTCGAACAGCACGACGTCGTCGCCCTCGCGCCGGCAGGGCCAGAAGGCGACCACCCCCTTCGCGGTCAGCCACTTCTCGCGCACGATACGGTCCAGCATCTTGCGCGCGTCGGCATAGAGCTTCCTGGCGCTTTCGCCGACCACCTTGTCCTCGAGGATGTCGGGGTAATTGCCGGCAAGCTCCCAGGAGCGAAAGAACGGCGTCCAGTCGATGCGCTCCACGAGCTCGTGCAGCGGATATTCGGCGAACACGCGCGTTCCCTTCGTCGCCGGCGTGGGCGGCGTATAGCTCGCCCAGTCGATCTTGAACGCGTTGGCCCGCGCGGCCGCCAGCGGCACCAGCTTCTCCTTGCCGCCGCCCGCGCGCTCGACGCGGATCGCCTCGTATTCGGCCGCGACCTTGGCCGCGAACGCCGCCGCCTGATCGCCCGATTCGGAGACGAGCGCCGTGCAGACGCCGACCGCGCGCGAGGCGTCGAGCACGTGCACCGTCGTGCCGTGATAGCGCGGCGCGATCCGGAGCGCGGTATGGACCTTCGAGGTGGTGGCGCCGCCGATCAGCAGCGGCACCTTGAAGTTCTGCCGGGTCATCTCCTCGGCCACCGTCACCATCTCGTCGAGCGACGGCGTGATGAGACCGGAGAGGCCGATCAGGTCGGCCTTGTTGTCGTTGGCGGCCTTCAGGATCTCCTGAAACGGCACCATGACGCCGAGATCGATGACCTCGAAGTTGTTGCACTGGAGCACGACGCCCACGATGTTCTTGCCGATGTCGTGGACGTCGCCCTTGACCGTCGCCATGACGATCTTGCCTTTCGATCGCGAGGTCTCGGTCTTCTCGGCCTCGATGAAGGGCAGGAGATAGGCCACCGCCTTCTTCATCACGCGCGCGCTCTTCACCACCTGCGGCAGGAACATCTTGCCGGCGCCGAACAGGTCGCCCACTACGTTCATGCCGGCCATCAGCGGCCCCTCGATCACCTCGATGGGCTTGGCGATCTGCTGGCGCGCCTCCTCGGTGTCTGCAATGACGTACTGATCGATGCCCTTCACCAGCGCATGCTCCAGCCGCTTCTCCACCGGCCAGCTCCGCCATTCGGCATCCAGCGTCTCGGTCGCCTCGCCGGTGCCCTTGTACTTGGGGGCGAGTTCCAGCAGCCGCTCGGTCGAATCCGGCCGGCGGTTCAGGATCACGTCCTCGCAGGCCTCGCGCAATTCCTGCGGGATCTCGTCATAGACCTCGAGCTGGCCCGCATTGACGATGCCCATGTCCATGCCGGCTCGGATCGCATGGTAGAGGAACACCGAGTGCATGGCCTTGCGCACCGGCTCGTTGCCGCGGAAGGCGAAGGAGAGGTTGGAGACGCCGCCCGAGATCTTCGCGCCGGGACAGCGCGCCTTGATCTCGCGTGTCGCCTCGATGAAGTCGACGCCGTAGTTGTTGTGCTCCTCGATGCCTGTCGCCACGGCGAAGATGTTGGGGTCGAAGATGATGTCCTCGGCCGGGAAGCCGACTTTGTTCACCAGGATGTCGTACGCACGGGCGCAGATCTCGACCTTGCGCTCCTTGGTGTCGGCCTGGCCCTTCTCGTCGAACGCCATCACCACCACGGCGGCGCCGTAGCGGCGCACCTTGCGGGCGTGCTCGATGAAGGGGTCGACCCCTTCCTTCATCGAGATGGAGTTCACGATCGGCTTGCCGGCGACGCACTTGAGGCCGGTCTCGATCACGCTCCACTTGGAGCTGTCGATCATGATCGGCACCTTGGCGATGTCCGGTTCCGAAGCGATCAGCTTCAGGAACGTGTCCATCGCCTTCTCGGCGTCGAGCAGGCCTTCGTCCATGTTGACGTCGATGATCTGCGCGCCCGATTCGACCTGCTGGCGCGCGATCTCGACGGCGGCGGCGTAGTCGCCCGCCAGGATCAGCTTCTTGAACTTCGCCGAGCCCGTGACATTGGTGCGCTCGCCGATATTGATGAAGGTCGCTCTTTGCTCGGTCATCTCGTACTCGATTGACGATCGTGCCATCCTGAGCGGAGCGAAGGATCTTTGGTCGGTGCTCGCAAAGATCCCTCGCTATCGCCCGGGACGACACGAGGGTTGGCCACGCTAGAAGAAACTCGCTGCCTCCATGCCGGAGAGGCGGAGCGCCGGCGGCAGGACCTGCCACTGGCGCGGCTTCACGCCCTTCACCGCCTCGGCGACGGCCTTGACGTGGGCCGGTGTCGTGCCGCAGCAGCCGCCGACCACGTTCAGCCAGCCGTTCTCGGCCCAGCCGCGCACAAGCTTCGCCGTCATCTCCGGCGGCTCGTCATACGCGCCGAGCTCGTTGGGCAGGCCGGCGTTGGGATAGACGCAGACGAGGCCGTCGACCTGCGGATTGAGTGCGCTTACGTAAGGATGCAATTCGGTGGCGCCGAAGCTGCAGTTCAGCCCCATGGTGAGCGGCCGGGCATGGCGCACCGAGTGCCAGAAGGCCTCGACCGTCTGGCCGGAGAGGTTGCGGCCGGCAAGGTCGGTCAGGGTCATGGAAACCATGACCGGAATTTCCTCGTCGCGCGCCTCGCCCGCCTCGTCGACGGCGACGATCGCGGCCTTGGCATTCAAGGTGTCGAACACCGTCTCGATCAGGATGAAGTCGACGCCGCCGTCCAGAAGCCCGTCGATCTGCTCGCGGTAGATGCCCTTGACCTCGTCGAAGGTGACGGCGCGGTAGCCGGGGTCGTTGACGTTGGGCGACACCGAGAGCGTCTTGTTCGTCGGGCCGAGCGCGCCCGCGACGAAGCGCGGCTTGTCGGGCTCCCTGGCGGTCGCTGCATCGGCGCAGGCGCGTGTGAGCCTGGCGGCGGCGAGATTGATCTCGCGTGTCAGGCTCTCGGTCCCATAGTCCGACTGGCTGATCGCGTTGGCGTTGAAGGTGTTGGTGGCCACGATGTCCGCGCCCGCCTCGAGATAGGCGTTGCAGATCGCGCTCACGACGTCGGGCCGCGTGAGATTCAGGAGATCGTTGTTGCCCTTCTGGTCGCGCTCGAAGTCGCCGCCGGCGCGAAAGCCCGCCTCGTCGAGCCTGTAGGTCTGGATCATCGAGCCGTAGGGGCCGTCCTTCACCAGGATGCGCTCCCGCGCGAGGCTGCGGAGCTGGTCGGCCTTCTCCGAGCGTGTCATGTCGGGCTCCTTTGCGGCCGTACGCCCAGCAGATGGCAGATCGCGAAGGTGAGATCGGCCCGGTTCAGCGTATAGAAGTGGAACTGCTCGACGCCCTCGCTCTGCAGGCGACGGCAGAGATCGCCGGCGACGGTGGCGGCGATCATGCGCCGTGTCTCGACATCGTCGTCGAGGCCGTCGAACAGGCTCGCGAGCCAAGTCGGCACCTTGGAGCCGCAGAGGCCGGCGATGCGGTTGACCGACTGGAAATTCGACACCGGCATGATGCCCGGCACGATCGGCACATTGACGCCCGACGCGGAGGCGCGGTCGCGAAAGCCCAGGAAGTCGTCCGCCTCGAAGAAGAACTGGGTGATGCAGCGGTCGGCCCCGGCATCGACCTTGCGTTTCAGGTTGTCGAGGTCGGCGGCTGGATCGGGCGAATCGGGGTGCTTCTCGGGATAGGCCGCGACGCTGATCTGGAACGGCGCGATCTTCTTGAGGCCTGCGACCAGATCGGCCGCGTTGGCGTAGCCGCCGGGATGGGCGCTGTACTTGCCGCCCATGCCCGAAGGCGGATCGCCGCGCAGCGCCACGACATGACGGATACCGGCATCCCAATAGGCGCGCGCCACCTCGTCGATCTCGTCGCGCGTGGCGGCGACGCAGGTGAGATGGGCGGCGGGATCGATGCCTGTCTCCGCCTTCAGCCGTACGACGGTGTCGTGCGTGCGCTGCCGCGTCGAGCCGCCGGCGCCATAGGTCACGGAGAAGAAGGTGGGAGCGAGCGGCGCGAGACGGGTTACCGCTTCCCACAATGTCTTCTCCATCGCCTCGGTCTTGGGCGGGAAGAACTCGAACGACACCTTGAGCCGTTGCGGCGCGCGGGCGGGAAAATGGCCGTCGCCGAGGCCGAGTGGGGCGGTGCTCATCGGCTCGGTGTAAAGCGGGCCGGTATCGGGACTCATCGGGAAGCTCCCCCTTGCTCGGACAGGTTGGACAGGGCGGCCGAACGCGGCGCAGCGCGGTCGGCCGGCTCGCGTTCGCCGCGCCAGATGCCGGTCATCAGCCGCCGGCCGGGAAAATGGATCGGTTCGAGCGGATGCAGGCCGGCGCTCCTGAGCCAGCCCTGTACCTGGTTGTCGGCGAAGCCGAGATGGACGTGCGCATGCTCGCGCTTCAGCTCGACGAGGTCATGCGGCGAGAAATCGACGACCAGCACGACGCCGCCGGGCCGCACGACGCGCGCCGCCTCGGCGAGCGCGGCTGCCGGATCGTCGGCGTAGTGCAGGACATGATGGATGGTGACGACGTCGAAGCTCTCCGCCTCGAAAGGAAGCGCATACATGTCGGCCTGGCGGATATCGGCATTGTCGATGCCGGCCTGGGCGAGGTTGGCGCGGGCCAATGCCAGCATCTCGCGGCTCTGGTCGATGCCCACGGCCTGCTCGACCTTGGGCGCCAGCACTTCGAGGAGCCGGCCCGTGCCGGTGCCGATATCGAGCAGCCGCCGCGCGCCGATCGGGAAATGATGGGCCAGCGCCCGCTCGATTTCGCGGTCGGCGACATGCAAGGCCCTGAGCTCGTCCCAGCGCTGGGCATTGTCGCGGAAGAAGCGGACGGCGGCGTTCTGGCGCCGCTGTTGCAGGGCACCGAGGCGGGCGCGGTCGGCGGCGAGGCGAGGGTGCTTGGGGTCGAGCCGGCGGACGAACTCGCGCACCAGCGCCGCATCGCCGCCCTCGCCGACCAGTCGAAAGCGCGTGAACTGCGCTTCGCGGAAGCGCTCCAGCAGGCCGCCCTCGACCAGCAGCTTCAGATGCCGCGAGACACGCGGCTGGCTCTGGCCAAGCACGTGGACATAGTCGCTGACGGTCAAATCCTCGCGCGCGGCCAATGCCAGAATGCGCAACCGCGTGTCTTCTGCCGCAGCCCGGAGAAGGGTCAGAAGATGATCCATGAACTGAAGAATATAAGTATATCTTTATGTTTGCAACCATCTCCGTAGCCAGTGGATTGTGGCGGCATCGTCACAGTCTGCCGGCTTCCTCTCCTCCGCTCTTCAAACTGTCTCAGGCCTATGCCACATTTGCCTCATGCGGCGGCTGAACAGGCCGTCTTTTTGGCGTCCAGGCCCTGTGGCGGGGGTCGACGGGGGATGGGCTGGATTGGCATTCATGGGCGGGTGTTCTTCAAAGAGAATGATGGCGCGTGTCCGCCATTCGGCGTTGGCTGCCGTCACGGTGGTGCTTGTCGCCGGCTGTGCGACCCGTGACACCGGGTCGGCGGATGTCTGGGATCCGCTCGAGACACCGAACCGGTTCATCTTCTCGATCAATCAGGCGGTCGACACGATCGCCATTCGGCCGGTGGCGGTGCTGTATCGCGACTGGATGCCCAAGCCCGCGCAACGCGGCGTCCACAACGTCGTGGAGAATCTTGGCGAGCCGGTCACGGCCATCAACGATGCAGTCCAGGGCAACGCCCATCAGGCCGCGACATCGATGGCGCGCTTCCTGGTCAATACGACGCTCGGTGTGGCCGGTCTTTTCGATGTCGCGAGCACGTTCGGCCTCAAGAAGAGCGACAACGATGCCGGCCAGACGATCGGCTACTATGCCGGAGTCGAGCCCGAGAACGGCGGCTTCTATCTCGTGCTGCCGCTGATCGGTCCATCGAATGCACGCGATGCCGTCGGGCTGGTGGCGGATGCCGCCATAGACCCGTTCGGTCTCGCCATCTACAATTTGAGCAGTAGCACTGCGTATTGGATCTATGCCGGTACGCGCTATGGCGTGACGGTGCTCGATACGCGCGTGCACACCATGACGGCGCTCGACGATCTGCAGCGCAACAGCGTCGATTATTACGCGGCGCTGCGCAGCGCCTATACCCAGCGCCGCGCCGAGCAGATCCGCCAGAAGCGTGAAAAGACCGATACGCGGGCCGAGCTGGAGCGGCGCGACAATCTCGCGCTGGTACGGTAGGACTTCCTTACCAAGTCCCTGATCGTCCATCTTCGCAAGGAGAGATCGGTGCCGTCTTCCGTCCACCGTCGAATCGTGTTGCGTCTGGCCGCCGGTGCGGCCGTCATCGCTGTTGCCGCCGGTCAGGCTGCGGCCGATCAAGGCCCCGCCGCCGAGCTTATCCAGCAGACGGCGTCCAAGGTGATCGAGCTTATCAAGACGAAGACGGGCGAAGCTCGCGAGGCGGGGATCAGGCAGGTGCTGGAGACCAGTTTCGACCTGAACTACATGGGCCGTTCGGCGCTCGGCGTGCATTGGAACCAGGCTACGCCCGAGCAGCGCGAGCGCTTTCTGAAGGCCGCGGCGAGCGCGGAGGCGCACGCCTATGCCGAGCGCTTCGGCCGCTATGCGGGGCAGACGCTGACCGTGGGCCGTGTCATGAACCGCGGCAACGGTATCTCCATCGTCGACAGCAAGCTCAATCAGAGCGACGGCGAGCCGATCTCGATCCAGTGGGAGGTGCGCAACGCCGGACAGGGACCGCGCATTGTCGATGTGAAGATCGAGGGCGTGAGCATGGTCATGACTAGACGGTCGGACTTCAATTCCTACATCCAGAATCACGGCGGCAAGGTCGAGTCGCTGATCGACGAGCTGGAGGCCCGCGCCAAGCGGTGAATTGCGGCAATAAGTGTTCGGCCCTAGAGTAGTGGACGGGAGGCCTTTCGATCGGTCCCGCCACGTCGTCAGGGTTCGGGGCCGAAGGAGAGCGCCAATGGATAGCGCAGTCGTCAAGAACGCGGCCGAGCGCCGCTCGGTCGATCCGGTCTGGGCCAGGATTCGCGAGGCCGCGCAGGCGGCGGCCGGCGCGGAGCCAGTCCTGGCCGGCACCCTCCATGCGACCATCCTGAGCCAGTCCCGTTTCGAGGGGGCGCTCAGCTATCATCTCGCACGTCTGGTCGGCACGACCGAGGTGCCGGCGGCGCTGATCCGCCAGATCCTCGACGAAGCGCTCAATGGCGATCCCGGAATCGGGCTTGCCGCGCGTGCCGATATCGTCGCCGTTGCCGAGCGCGATCCGGCCTGCACCTCCCACCTCGATCCGCTGCTCTGGTTCAAGGGCTATCACGCCCTGCAGACCTATCGCGTGGGCCACTGGCTGTGGAAGCAGGGCCGCCATGCCCTGGCACACTACCTGCAGAGCCGCGCAAGCGCCCTGTTCGCGCTCGACATCCATCCCGGCGCGGCGATCGGCAAGGGCATCTTTCTCGACCACGGCACGGGCATCGTGATCGGCGAGACCGCGGTCGTGGAGGACGGCGTCTCGATGCTGCACGGCGTGACGCTGGGCGGCACGGGCAAGGAACGCGGCGACCGCCACCCGAAGGTGCGGCGCGGCGTGCTGCTGGGTGCGGGCGCCAAGGTGCTGGGCAATATCGAGATTGGCGCCTGCGCCAAGATTGCCGCCGGCAGTGTCGTGCTCGAACCCGTGCCCGCCGGATGCACGGCGGCCGGCGTGCCCGCGCGCATCATCGGCTGTGTCGATGTCCCCGAGCCCGCGCGGGAGATGGATCAGCGGATCTGAACTCGCGGCGGCCTTGCCGCAAGGATTACAGGAGCAACGCTGTTGCGACCGCGCCGGGCAGCAGCACGAGCGTCAGCGCAACCAGACCGATGAAGGTCAGTATGTCGCGTTCCCGCGTCCGCCGGCGGACGATTCCGGAAGAATTGTGGACGACGGCTTCGGCTTCGAGCACGCGCCATCCGCCAATTGGATCGATCATGGTGATACAGTCCCCAAGTAGCGTCATGCCCGCAGAAATTGATCCGGCGTCCGTTGCCTTTCCCGAGGCAAGCAGGACGCATGCAGCCCATCGGGCCTTCAGAACGTTCCAGCGACACGACGATGTCCCACACACTGATCCCGTCGAACGGTGCCGACGCGCGTCCGCAGCCGCTCCAGGGGGCATGACCGGGACCCCTCCCGTTCACGCAATACGCAATCTAGCGATTTGGATTGTATGAATCATGTCTGTGCGCGGCCAAATCTGTGTCAAGTGGTTCCAACGACCGAGCGGATGGCTGCCTCGATCCAGGTATCAGTAGACGTCCGTCTGGTAGCGGCCCGTCTTCTTGAGATCGGCGACGAAGGTCGTGGCATCGGCCTCGCTCATGTGGCCGCAGGTGGCAGCGATGGCGACCATCGTCTTCTCGACATCGACCGCCATGCGCCGGGCGTCGCCGCAGACATAGAAGTGAGCGCCACGCTGCAGCCACGCCCAGAGATCGGCGGCCTCGGCGCGCATCCGGTCCTGCACATAGGTCTTCGGCGTGTCCTTGTCGCGTGACCAGGCGAGCGAAAGCCGCGTCAAGGTTCCGGAATCTTTCAGGCCGTCGAATTCCTGTTCATAGAAGAAGTCGCAGGCGCGCCGCTGATGGCCGAAGAACAGCCAGGCGTCGCCCGGCGCCCGGGTGATCATGCGTTCCTGCAGGAAAGCACGAAACGGCGCCACGCCCGTGCCGGGGCCGACCATGACGATCGGCGTCGTGGGATCGGCCGGCAACGCGAAGTTGTGCGCACGCTGCGCATAGACCTTGAGCGTGGCGCCCGGCGCGGCGGCGCTCGACAGGAAGGTCGAGGCGACCCCGAGCCGCGTGCGACCGGCGATCTCATAACGCACATGGTCGACCGTCAGCGTCAGCCGGTCGGGATCGACCCTGGGCGAGGAGGAAATCGAATAAAGCCGCGGCTGCAGTCCCTCGAGGCATTCGACGAAGGCTTCGGGATCGGGCCGGATGCCGGGAAACTTCTGCACCGCCGCCAGCACGTCGAGGGTGGCCGCGTCGCCGTCCGGGTCCTCGCCCTGCGCCAGCGCGCGAGCCGTGGCCTTGCGCTCGCCACCCACCATGTAGGAGATCAACTCGAACAGCATGTCGGGAGCAGCACCCAGAGACATGTCGTGGGTGAGCACGTCGGCGAGGATCCTGCCGGCGATCGGGAAGTCGGGCGGCGCGTTGATGGCCTCGATCACCGCGGCCACGAGCGCCGGATCGTTGACGGGATAGACGCCGAAGCTGTCGCCGACCGTGTATCGAAGGCCTGAGCCTGCGAGATCGAACTCGATATGCCAGGTCGATTTCTCGGATTCACCCTTGTTCAGACGCGTGCGCGACAGGAACCGCGCCTCGACAGGCAGCTCGCGCGAATAGCCGCGCTCGGCCGTCATCTTCGGCTCGAGTCGTGCCGCCGCCTTCGCCTCGGACTTGGCCTTCTCCTCGTCGGGATCGGTCGCGCCGCCGCCCATCTCCTCGATGAGCTTCTTCAGCATACGCGCGGTTTCCTTGCCGCCCGGCACGCAAAGATTCAGCCGCTCCTCGGCATGCTGCGCGATCTCGTCAGCATAAGTCTCGCAGGTGTAGCCGCATTGGCCGCAATCCTGCTGCGCCATCGCCGCCATCATGCGGCGACGCAGGGGGCGGTTCTCGGCCATCGCCATGCGCTCGGCGAGCGACAGCGCCGGATCGTGCCAGGGCGCGCCGTCGTCTCCGCCGTCCGCCATCGGGTCGCGGAAGGTGGGATCCGCCGCGGCGGGCAGGGACGGCAGCGTCGGAGCGGCGGGAAGGCTGGACAGGAGGCCGGCGAAGAAGCCGTTCAGCCAGGCGCGCTGCTCCTCGCTGAACGGCGCGTCCTCGGGGATGTATTGCACGATGTCGGCAGGCGGGCTCTCGATCACGGACACGGGATCACACTCCGACGAGGCGATGCAGGGTTTCGTCGTCGTGGCGGCTCGCGAACTGCCGGAATGTCTCCTCCGGTCCGGCGCGATGGGCGAGATAAGCGGTGAGCAGACGCTCGATGAACCGCGGCATGTCCACGGCCGCGATCCCGCGGGTGAACTCGCGGCCGACTCGCGCGTCGCTGCCATAGCTGCCGCCGATCACGACATGGTAGCCGTCGACGGTTTCGTCCTTGCCGGTGGCCACGCGGGCACCGACGAGGCCGATATCGCCGACATAATGCTGCGCGCAGGAGTTCGGGCAGCCGGTGAGATGGACGTTGATCGGCGTGTCGAGCGCGACGCGCGGCTCGCAGTGCTCGGCGATGGCGACCGCCATCTCCTTGGTGCGGGCGTTGGCGAGCTTGCAGCCCGAGGAGCCGGTGCAGGCGACGAGGCCTGCGCGCAACGGCGAGACGGCGAGCGGGAGACCCGCGGCCGCCATGCGCTGCTCGAAGGTCCTGCGGTTGGTCTCGGCGATGCCCGAGACCAGCAGGTTCTGCCAGACGGTAAGCCGGAGATCGCCATCGCCCAGCTCGTGCGCGGCCTCGGCGAGGGCGCGCATCTGCGCGGGCTCCAGGCGTCCCACGGGCAGGGGGATGCCGGCATAGAAGAGGCCCGGCTGCTTCTGCGCATGGAAGCCGATATGGGCCATGCGGTCCTGCGCCGGCCGCGGCAGGATATGCCGCTCCTCGACGCGATCGAGCTTGCGCCCGAGCTTTTCCTCGACCGCGGCCAGGAACTTCTCAGGCCCCCAGGCATCGATAAGGTATTTCAGGCGGGCCCTGGCGCGATTGGTCCGATCGCCATGGTCGATGAAGACGCGCACGACGGCGTCGGCGACCTTTGTCGAGTCGTGCGGTGGTACGACGACGTCCGTCGGCCGTGCCAGGTTCCTGTGACCGGTGATGCCGCCCAGCGCTAGCCGGTACCATATGGCCGGTGCGACGGAGGCACCTTCCGCCACCCGCACCGCGGTGAAGCCGATGTCGTTGGTCTCCTCCAGCGTGGGGATGGGTCCGCCGCCGTCGAAGGCGACGTTGAACTTGCGCGGCAGGCCGGTAAGCGACCGGTCGTTCAGCACGTGGAAGTGCCAATGCCGCGTGTCGGGGCGTGTGTCGAGCAGCTCATCCGGTGCGATGCCCGCGGTCGCATCGCCGGTGACGTTGCGGATGTTGTCGGCGCCCGAGCCGCGCGAGGTGAGGCCGAGATCCTGCACCGCCTCCACGACATGGGTCGCGTTCTTTGCTTCGATGCCGCGAATCTGGATGTTGGCGCGCGTGGTGACATGGGCGTAGCCAGCACCCCAGGTCTCGGCGATCCCGGCGATGCCTGCGAGCTGGCGCCAGTTCAGGATGCCGTTCGGCATGCGCAGCCGCGCCATGTAGAAGGGTTGGTTGGGGGCGAGATAGAAAAGCCCGTAGAAGCGCCAACGGAAATTGTCGGCGGGTTTGGGATACTCGTTGCGCGACGCCTGGTCGCGCAGCCGCGCGTAGCCGTCGAACGGATGCTCTTCGCGCTTCCACTTTTCCGGATCGGCGAGCTTCTTGCCTTCCGCCTCGAAGCGGGCCATGGCGGCAAGATGCGCCGCGTCAGGCCCGCTCGGCGGCGCTACGGCCGCGGATGCGGGCGTTCGCGCGCCGCTGCGGGCAGCCTGCAGGCCGGACGCGAACCCTTCCAGATAGCGCTTCTGCCCCGGCATGAAGTCCTGCGACCCCACGGCGTCACTCGGCGACGACGGCTGCCGCAACGGTCTCGCCGCCGACCGTCTGCTTGGGGCGATATGTCAGATAGATGGCAAGACCCGAGAACACGAAGCCGCCGACGATGTTGCCGAGCGTGACCGGGATCTGGTTCCACAGCCACCAGTCGGCGAGCGTCACCCCGGCGCCCATCATCATGCCGGCCGGGATGACGAACATGTTGACGACCGCATGCTCGAACCCTTGCGCGAAGAAGACGAAGATCGGCAGCCAGCAGGCGACGATCTTGCCGATCGACGACGTGCTGGTCATGGCCAGCACCGCCGAAAGGCAGACCATCCAGTTGCAGAGCACGGCCTTGACGAAGACCACCGCCAGACCGGTGCCGCCCATGGCGGCATAGCCCGTCGTCTTGGCTTCCGCGATCTGGGCGATGCGCTGCGCGAGACCGGCGGGTGGCGTCGTCCACATGTTCGTGAGCACGAGGGCGAGCAGGAAGCCGTAGACGACGCTGCCGACGAGATTGCCGGCGAACACCCAGGCGATATTGGCGCCGACCTCGCGCAGGCTGGCGCGGCCCTCGACCCACGGCAGCGGGACGAGTCCGAAACTCCCCGTCACCAGTTCCAGGCCGAGCAGCACGATGGTGGCGATGCCGAACGGGAAGATGATCGCACCGACAATGCCTTGGCCTGTCGTGATGGCGGCCGTGAAGGCGAGGCTGGTGGAGATGCCGAGGAGCGCGCCCGACAGGATGCCGCGCAAGAGCAGGTCGCGCGGTGTGAGCGCCAGCTTGGCCTCGGCCGTATCGATCATCGCCTGCGCAACGGCAGCGGGTTTCACATAGTCCATGGCCTGCCTCTCGACATCGTTGACAACTGCAGCCGAAGAGCGAGCAAGAGGCATGCCACCAAACAACATCCGAGGAATGTGATTGGGGGCTGCAGCGGGCGTGGCGACGTTCGATTTGCAAGTGCCCTAGAAATTCTTGCTTTTCCCTCACCGATGGTTGCCCAATTCCCCCGAGCGGGGAGTGCCGGCCGGCGCGGTCGACGTCGAGGCGGCTCATTGTCGATGAGGAATGTGATGCCAGACGCTGCCCGCCTGCCGAGCTTCCGGTCGCCTTGGGGTCGCGTGCTTGCCGTGGTGGCGTTGATCGCCGCCGCCGGGCTCGTCTGGTATTTCACCCGCGGCACCGACAAGGCGGCGCCGCCCGCGGCCGCGCAGGCAGCGCCGTCGGTCGGCGTGCGTGCCGCCGCCACGCGTGGCGTCAGCCAGTCGTTCGAGTTCGTGGGCCGGATCAAGGCGATCGAGACGGTCGATGTGCGCGCCCGCGTCGAAGGCTTCCTGGAGAAGGTCCAGTTCCGCGAGGGCCAGGACGTCAAGAAAGGCGATCTGCTCTACCAGATCGAGAAGGTCCAGTTCGCGGCCCAGGTCCAGCAGGCCAAAGCCAACCTCGCGTCGGCGCAGGCAGAGGCCACCAACGCCGAGCTCCAGTACCACCGCCAGCTCGACCTCTCCAGGCGCCAGTACAGCCCGCAATCGACGGTCGACCAGTACAAGGCCGAGGTCGATACCGCCAACGCCAAGATCCAGCAGGCCGAAGCCGCCCTCACCCAGGCGCAGGTCAACCTCGACTATACCGACATCCGCTCGCCGATCGACGGCCGGATCGGGCGTACCGCCTATACCGTCGGCAATCTCGTCAATCCGGCGAGCGGCGTGCTGGCGACGATCGTGAGCCAGGATCCGATCTACGTGGTCTTCCCCGTGAGCGTGCGCGACCTGCAGACGATCCGCGAGGCGCGGCGCAAGGAGGGTGGTGGGCTGATCAAGATCGACATCCGCCTGCGTCTTTCGGACGGCAAGGAGTATCCGCACAAGGGCGTCTGGAACTTCACCGATCCGCAGGTCGACCAGCAGACCGACACGCTGATCATGCGGGCCACCGTGCCCAATCCCGAGCGGGTGCTGACCGACGGCCAGTTCGTGACAGCGATCATCCGCGAGCGTCGGCAGCAGCCACGGCTGGTGATCCCGCAGGCCGCCCTGCAGGTCGACCAGTCCGGCTACTACGCGCTGATCGTCGACAGCCAGCACAAGGTCGAGCGGCGGCGCCTCGAGACCGGTCCGAATCTCGGCACTGACATCGTCGTCAGCTCGGGCCTGGGCGAGGGTGACAAGGTGATCGTGGACGGCATCCAGAAGGTCCGGCCGGGCCAGGTGGTTCACGAGACCGTCCTGCCGGCGACGGCGACCGGTGGGTGACCGGCATGATCTCGGGCATCTTCATCGACCGGCCCCGCCTTGCCTTCGTGGTGTCGATCGTCATCACGCTGGCCGGCCTGATTGCGATCTTCAGCATCCCGGTCGCGCAATTTCCCGACATCGTGCCGCCGCAGGTGTCGCTCACGACCACCTATCCCGGCGCCGACGCCGAGACCGTCGAGGCGACGGTCGCCCAGCCGATCGAGCAGCAGATCACCGGTGTCGACAATGCCCTTTACTACCAGTCGGTCAGCGGCGCCGACGGCAGCTACTCGCTGAACGTCACCTTCGCCCTCGGCACCGATCCCGACATCAACACGGTGAACGTCCAGAATCGCGCCCAGCTCGCCACGCCGCTGCTGCCCCAGGAAGTGCAGCGCCAGGGCCTGGTGATCCGCAAGAAGTCGGCGGCCCTCCTGCAGGTCATCAATATCTATTCGCCCAGGAACACGTACGACGCGCTCTATCTCAACAACTACGCCACCATCAACATCATCGATCCGCTGTCGCGCGTGCACGGCGTGGGGCAGGCGACCCTGTTCGGCGCGCTCGACTACTCGCTCCGGCTCTGGCTCGATCCCGACCGGCTGACCGCCTTCAACCTCGCGCCGTCCGACGTCGTGGCGGCGGTGCAGGGCCAGAACGTGCAGGCGGCGCTCGGCCGTATCGGCGCGGCGCCGACGCCGCAGGCGCAGCAGCTCCAGCTCACGATCAAGACCAAGGGGCGGCTGACCAGGCCCGAGGAGTTCGCCAACATCGTCGTGCGGGCCAATCCCGACGGCTCGGTGGTGCGCGTCAAGGACGTGGCGCGCGTCGATCTCGGCGCCAAGTCGCAGGAGCGCTACAGCCGCTTCAACGGCGCGCCGGCCGCCGCCATCGGCATCTTTCAGTCTCCCGGCGCCAATGCCGTGCAGGTCGCGGAGAACGTGCGCAAGGTCATGGAGGACCTGAAGCAGCGCTTCCCCGACGATCTGACCTACGACGTCTTCTGGGATTCGACGGTGTTCGTGACCTCGACGATCGACGAGGTGGTGCACACGCTGCTGATCGCCTTCGTGCTGGTGGCGATCGTGGTCTTCCTGTTCCTGGGCAAGCTGCGCTCGACCCTGATCCCGTTGGTGGCGGTGCCGGTTTCGATCGTCGGCACCTTCGCGGTGATGCTGCTGATCGGCTACTCGGCCAACACCGTCTCGCTGCTGGCGCTGGTGCTCGCCATCGGCATCGTGGTCGACGACGCGATCGTGGTGATCGAGAACGTCGAGCGCATGATCGAGGAGGAGCCGGAGCTGTCCATTCCCGAGGCGACCAAGAAGGCGATGGGCGAGATCACCGCGCCCATCGTCGCCATCACGCTGGTCCTGCTCTCGGTATTCGTGCCGGTCGCCTTCATTCCCGGCATCAGCGGCCAGCTCTTCCGCCAGTTCGCCGTGACCGTCTCGACGGCGATGATCATCTCGGCGATCAATGCCCTGACGCTGAGCCCGGCGCTTTGCGCGGTGCTGCTGAAACGCGGCGAGACGCGGCGCGGGCCGATGCATTACGTGCTGGGTGCGATCGACCGCGTGCGCGACGGCTACGTCGCGGTCGTGCGCCGGCTGGTGCGGATGGCGGTATTCGGCGTGGTCGCCGTGGCGGTCGTGGCGGCAGGCGCGCTCGGCCTGTTCAGAACCACGCCGCAAAGCTTCCTGCCGGCGGAGGACCAGGGCGCCTTCTTTGCCGCCCTGCGCCTGCCGGAGGGCGCGTCGCTCAACCGCACCCAGGAGATCGTCACCGAGGTCGAGAACATGATCCGGCCGGTTCCCGGCGTGCAGGGTGTGCTGTCGGTGGTCGGACTGAACTTCATCGACTACGTCGTGTCGTCCAACAGCGCTTTCTTCGTGATTCGGCTGAAACCCTACGAGGACCGCACCGCCGCCGAGCAGAAGGTCGATGCCATCATCGCGAGCCTGCGGCCCAAGCTCGCCTCCATCCAGGGCGCCATCGTCTTTCCCTTCAACCTGCCGCCCATCCTGGGGCTCGGCAGCACCGGCGGCTTCCAGTACGTGCTCGAGGCGCTGCAGGGACAGTCGCCATCCGATCTCGCCGCCGTCATGCGCGGTCTGCTGGTGGCGGCCAACCAGCGGCCCGAGCTGGCCGGCGTCTTCTCGACCTTCGCCGCCGACACGCCGCAGATCTATCTCGATATCGACCGCGACAAGGCGCAGGTCCTAGGCGTGAAGGTGCGCGACATCTTCAACGCCCTGCAATCGACCTTGGGCGGCTACTATGTCAACGACTTCAACCTGTTCGGCCGCACCTGGCAGGTCAATGTCGAGGCCGAGGGGCGCTCCCGCAACGCCATCGACGACATCTACCACGTCTATGTGCGCAACAGCGCCGGCACGATGGTGCCGATCCGCGCCCTTGCCCAGGCCCGCCTCGTGCAGGGACCGCAGGTCATGATCCGCTACAACGGCTTCCGCGGCGCGGTGATCAACGGCGCGCCCAGCCCCGGCTACAGCTCGGGCCAGGCGCTCGAGGCAATGGAGCGCGTCTCGAAGCAGACGCTGCCTGCGGGCTACGCCTTCGAATGGACGGCGACGGCGCTGCAGGAGAAGGCGGCGAGCGGCCAGACCGGGATCGTGCTCGGTCTCGCGGTGCTGTTCGCCTACCTCTTCCTGGTGGCGCTGTACGAGAGCTGGAATATTCCCATTCCGGTGCTGCTCTCGGTGAGCGTCGCGGTGCTGGGCGCGATCGGGTTCGTGGCCTGGTTCGGGCTTGCCTTCGACGTCTATGCCCAGATCGGCCTCGTGGTGCTGGTGGCGCTGTCGGCCAAGAACGGCATCCTGATCGTCGAGTTCGCGGTCGAGCAGCGACTGCAGGGCAGGTCGGTGCTCGATGCCGCGATCGAGGGCGCGCGGCTGCGCTTCCGGCCGGTGGCGATGACGAGCTTCGCCTTCATCCTCGGCCTCCTGCCCCTGGTGGTGGCCGAGGGTGCGGGCGCGGCGAGCCGGCGCGCCGTGGGCACACCGGTGTTCGGAGGCATGATCGCGGCGGCTTTGTTCGGCATCTTCGTGATTCCGATGCTATATGTCGTGTTCCAGCGACTGCGCGAACGTTTTGGCCGAGCGTCCGCGGTGGCGGGCGGCGCAATGGCGGTGGAGAAGAGACAGCAATGACGCAAGTCGGCGAGCCTGTTCGCTATATCGAGCGTACGCGCGACTATTATCGCGCCCTTGGGTACGCCAAGGACTATGTCTGGGCGAGGCACGACGAGGTGCCGTTCGCCCCGCTCGGCAAGTCTCTGTCGACCGCTCGCGTGGCCTTGGTCACGACCGCGAGCCCGGCCGATTTCAAGGGCAGGAAGCAGGTGTGGGCGGGACCGGTCTCGCCGCCACCGGCCAGGCTCTTCACCGCCAATCTCGCCTGGGACAAGGAATCGACGCATACCGACGATCGCGAGAGCTTCCTGCCGATCGAGACGGTCGCGGAACTCGCAGCCGAAGGTCTGGTGGCCGGTCTGGCCGAGCGTTTTCACGGCGTGCCGACGGAGTACAGCCAGCGCAAGACGACCGAGGAGGATGCACCGCAGGTCCTGCAGCGCCTGCGCGACGACGGCGCCGACGCGGCAGTCCTCTGTCCGCTTTGACCGGTCTGCCACCAAACCGTGAGTTTGGTCGCCCGTCACCTCGAGGCCAACCGTATCCCGACCGTGATCATCGGATCGGCGCTCGACGTGGTCGAACATTGCGGCGTGCCACGCTTCCTGTTCACCGACTTTCCGCTCGGCAATCCCTGCGGCCATCCATGGCGCCGGGACATGCAGAAGGCGATCGTCCGTCAGGCGCTCGGCTTGCTCGAGTCCGCCCGGCGCCCGAGAACGACGGCGAAGGCACCGTTTCTCTGGAAAGAGGACGATCCCGGCTGGCGCGCTCGCTACGGCCGCGTCGATCCGACCGACCGGGAGCGCCTTCTCGCGCTGGGCGAGGAGCGCCGTCGCCAGCGCGCGCGCCGCTCGTAGGCCGCCGTAGGGACCGGCTCATGCGCATTGTCCTTGTGTTCCTGGCGGCCTCCTTGGCATTGGCGTGGGCGGCGCACGCATCTCAGCCCTTTTCGGCCGTTTCCTGCCCGATGACGATCCCCGACGTGGATTGCTATCGCGGCCAAGACGCCAACGGCTCCTACATCCTGGCAGCGGTACCTCGAAAATGGAGCGGCGTTCTGGTGGTGCATGCCCATGGCGGTCCGCGCCTCGCGCCCATCACGCCGGACTATAGCGACAACGACCTCAAACGATTCTCCGAATTCGTCGGGCAGGGCCACGCCCTCGTTGCCGCGAGCTACCGCAGGCCCGGCTACGGCGCGCGAATGGCCGCGGAAGATATCGAGAGCGCCCGCAAGGCATTCATTGCCAGGTTCGGCAAGCCGCGGCTCATCATCGTGCATGGACAATCGTGGGGCGGCGATGTCGCGGCGCGCGTCATCGAGCTGTATGCGATCTCGCCGGACGGCACCCGGAACTATGACGGCGCGCTGCTCACCAGCGGGGTCATCGCGGGCGCAACGCGAACCTACAATCCGCGCATCGATCTGCGAGCGCTGTTCCAGTACTATTGCGGCACTCATCCGAGGCCAGACGAGCCGGCATACAATCTGGGAATCGGATTGCCGGCAGCGTCGACGATGTCTCGCAAGGAACTGCGCGCGCGGTTCGACGCCTGCACCGGGGAGAACCTTCCTCCCGACCGACGCAGCGCGCGGCAGAAGCTGGCCCTGACTGAAATGGCGAAGATCACGCGAATCCCCGAGCATGCGATGTTTTCACACCTGTCGTGGGCGACATTCCTGTTTCGCGACATCGCCGAGCACATCACAGGCGGCAGGAGCCCGTTTGGGAATATCGGCGTTGTCTACAAGGGATCGTCCGACGACGCGAAGTTGAATCGCGACGTGCCGCGCGTCGCTGCCGATCCCGAGGCGCGTGCACTATTGAAGTATGACAGCGACCCCACCGGCCAGATCACGATTCCGGTGCTCACGCTCCATGCGATCGGCGATCCGACCGCGGCCGTGGAGAACGAGGCGGCGTACCGGGAGATCATCGGGCAGGCCGGAAACGGACGTCTCCTGGTGCAGGTGTTTGCGCGCGAGCATGTTCACAGCAAGCTGTCGTCGCCGCTCTATCCGGCGATGATGGACGCGCTGCTGGCGTGGATCGGCAAGGACGAGCGTCCCTCGGCACAGTCGGTGCTCGAGCTTTGCCGGACGGAACACGAGACGTATCGCGGCGACTGCACGATCGATCCGAACTATCAGGTTGCATCCTTCGATAGTCGAAGCTGGCCGCGGATGCCGTAAACGGCCGATCGGGGCCCTGTCTCGGCCGGCTGTCCAGACGCGGTATCCAGTCGGCCCCGACGGTCTATTTCCTCACCAGCGGCTTGTACTTGATGCGGTGGGGCTGGTCGGCATCGGTGCCGAGACGGCGGTGACGGTCGGCCTCGTAGTCCTGGTAGTTGCCCTCGAACCATTCGACGTGGCTGTCGCCCTCGAAGGCCAGCATGTGGGTGGCGATGCGGTCGAGGAACCAGCGGTCGTGGCTGATGATAACGGCGCAGCCGGCGAAATCGACCAGCGCCTCCTCGAGCGCGCGCAGCGTGTCGACGTCGAGGTCGTTGGTCGGCTCGTCGAGCAGCAGCACGTTGGCGCCGCTCTTCAACATCTTGGCGAGGTTGACGCGGTTGCGTTCGCCGCCCGAGAGCTGGCCCACCTTCTTCTGCTGGTCGGCGCCCTTGAAGTTGAACGAGCCGCAATAGGCGCGGCTCGGGACCTCGCGGTTGCCGAGCTTGATGATATCGAGACCGCCCGACAGCTCCTCCCACACGGTCTTGTTCGGGTCGAGCGTCTCGCGGCTCTGGTCGACATAGCCGAGCTTGACCGTCGGCCCGACGGAGAAGGCGCCCGAGTCGGGCGTCTCCTGGCCGGTGATCATCTTGAACAGCGTCGTCTTGCCGGCGCCGTTGGGGCCGATTACGCCCACGATGCCGCCCGGCGGCAGGCTGAAGGAGAGGTCGTCGATCAGCAGCCGGTCGCCGAACCCCTTGGAGATCTTCTCCGCCTTGATAACGTGGTCTCCCAGGCGCGGTCCCGGCGGGATCACGATTTGCGCCGTGTCGAGCGTTGCCTTCTGTTCCTCCTCGATCATCTGGTTGTAGGCCGAGATGCGCGCCTTGCTCTTGGAGCGCCGCGCCTGCGGCGACTGACCCATCCACTCCAGTTCGCGCTGCAGCGTGCGGCGACGGGCGTCGGCCGCCTTCTCCTCCTGCGCCAGCCGCTGCTCCTTCTGCTTGAGCCAAGAGGTATAGTTGCCTTCCCAAGGGATGCCCTGGCCGCGGTCGAGCTCGAGGATCCAGCCGGCGACATTGTCGAGAAAGTAGCGGTCGTGGGTCACTGCGACGACCGTGCCGGGGAACTCCTTGAGATGCCGCTCGAGCCAGGCCACCGACTCGGCATCGAGATGGTTGGTCGGCTCGTCGAGCAGCAGCATGTCGGGCTTGCTGAGCAGCAGCCGGCAAAGCGCGACGCGGCGACGCTCGCCGCCCGACAGCTTCTCGACGTCGGCATCACCGGGCGGGCAGCGCAGCGCATCCATCGCGATCTCGACCGTGCGCTGCAGGTCCCAGCCGTTGCCGGCGTCGATCTTCTCCTGCAGCTCGGCCTGCTCGGCGATCAGCTTGTCCATGTCGGCGTCGGGGTCGGAGAAAGCGTTCGAGACCTCCTCGAAGCGCGCCAGCATCCTCGCCATGTCGCCGGCACCGTCCATGACGTTGCCCAGCACGTCCTTCTTGGGGTCGAGCTTGGGCTCCTGCTCGAGCAGCCCCACCTTCGCGCCCTCGGCCGCCCAGGCCTCGCCGGTGAAATTGTCGTCCTGGCCGGCCATGACCCTGAGCAGGGTGGACTTGCCGGCGCCGTTCAGGCCCAGCACGCCGATCTTGGCGCCCGGGAAGAAGGACAGCCAGATGTCCTTCAGCACCTGCTTGCCGCCCGGGTAGGTCTTGCTGAGACCTTTCATGACGTAGATGTACTGGTACGCAGCCATTGCGGGCTCCTTCAGGCTCCAGACGGGGTGGGGACGGGAAGGCGAGCCTTGTAGCGACCCGGGGGGCTTGGTTCAATGCGGGCGATGCTCGCCGAATCGGTGGTCCTCGCCCTGTCGCTGGCCTATCTCGGGCTGCTGTTCGCCGTGGCTTATGTCGGCGACCGGCGGCAGCGCGCCTGGTCGGCGAGTGGCACCATGGCGCCGGCGGTCTACGGCCTCTCCTTCGCCATCTACTGCACGTCCTGGACCTTCTATGGCGGTGTGGGGCGAGCGAGCGCCACGGGTTTCGACTACCTGCTGATCTACACCGGCCCGGTGCTGATGATGACGGTGGGCTTTCCGCTCCTGCGCAAGATGGTGCGGCTGGCCAAGCAGCACAATGTCACCTCGATCGCCGACTTCCTCGCCTCGCGCTACGGCAAGAGCCGCGCGGTCGGCGTGACCGCGACCCTGTTCGCGACCGTGGGCGTGCTGCCCTATATCGCGCTCCAGCTCCAGGCGGTGTCCTCGTCGTTCAGCGCGATCGTCGATCCCACCTTGAGGCCGGATCGGCACTTCAGCGCCATCCATACCGATACCGCCCTGATCGTGGCGGCGCTGATGGCGGTCTTCACCATCCTGTTCGGCGTGCGGCATGTCTCGGCCTCCGAGCAGCATCGCGGCATGATGATGGCGATTGCCTTCGAATCGGTGGTGAAGCTGGTCGCGCTCGTCGCGGTCGGCCCCTTCGTGCTGTACGTGCTGTTCGACGGTCCGGCCGATCTCTGGGCCAGACTCGTCGAGCAGCCGGCTGTGGCCGAACGGGTCCTGCAGGAAGGATCGCCCGTCACCTGGGTCGTGACGTCGTTGCTGTCGGCCATGGCCTTCCTCTGCCTGCCGCGGCAGTTCCATGTCGCGGTCGTCGAGCACGGCCATGTCAGGAGCCTGCAGACGGCACGCTGGCTCTTTCCCAGCTATCTGGTGCTGATCAATCTCTTCGTCATTCCGATCGCGGCGGCCGGCCTGCTGCTGCTCGGCACACAGTTCAATCCCGATCTCTACGTGCTGCGGCTGCCGCTCGAGCATGGCGCCAACTGGCTGTCGGCCTTCGTCTTCCTGGGCGGTCTGTCCGCCGCGACGTCGATGGTTGCGGTGGCCTGCATGGCGCTGTCGGGCATGATCGGCAACGAGCTGCTGATGCCTTATCTGCTGCGCCACCAGGCGGTGCGGCGCGGCGAGATGGGACCGCTCGTGGTGTTCGTGCGTCGCGCCGCCGTCGTGCTGATCCTGATGGCGGCCTACGCCTACGAGCGCATCGTGTCGGGCATCCTGCCACTCGCCTCGATCGGCCTGATCAGCTTCTGTGCCGTGGCCAATCTGGCGCCGGGCCTCGTGCTCGGCCTCTACTGGCGTCGCGCCCATCGCTGGGGCGTGGTGGCGGGACTCGCCGGCGGCTTCGTCGTCTGGCTGTACGCGCTCCTTCTGCCGACGCTGCACCAGGAGGCGGGCGGCGCCCAGGAGATGCCGCTCAAGGCCTGGCTACCCGCTCCCCTCGATGGGCTCGATCCCGTGGGGCAGGGCTTCGTCGCAGGCATCGTCGCGAACACGTTGCTGCTGGCGGTCGTCTCGCTGCTGATGCGGGCGCGCGGCGCCGATGCGGAGCAGGCGCATGCCTTCGTGGTCGGCGCCGAACCCGCGGAGGCCGGCACGCAGATGCCGGCCGACGCGCAGCGACTGGAGGAATTGCGCGAGCTGCTGGCGCGGTTCGTCGGCCTCGAGCGCGCCGAGCGGGCGCTGGGCCGCGAACCGCTCTCGGCCGAGACTGCGCTGCAGCGCACCGAGCGTGTCCTGTCGGGCACGCTGGGCGCGGCGTCGGCCCGGGTCGTGGTTGCCGCCTTCGGTCGCCGCGGCCGGCTGCTGCCGCGCAGCGCGCGCGCCTTGATCGACGAGGCCTCGGAAGCGATCCGCTACAACTACGAGATCCTGCGCAACACCCTCGACCATGTCGGGATGGGCATCGCCGCCTTCGACCGCCATGGCAATCTCGAGATCTTCAACGATCGCTTCACCACGCTGCTGTCGCTCGACGGCGAGGCGGTCGCGGTAGGCGCTTCGCCGCTCTGGTTCGGCGGCGCGCCCGAAATCGTGGCGCTGCTGTGCCGGCCCCCGGTGCCGCAGACGCACGAGATCACGACGCGCGAGGGTCGCGTGGTCGAGCTCCGGCTCGACCCACTCCCTAACGGCGGGTTCGTCGCGACCTGCAACGATGTGACCTCACGCGTGCGCACCGCCGAGGCCCTGCGCGAGAGCGACCGCCGTCTGCGCCAGGCGGCTGAAACGCTGGAACAGCGCGTGATCGAGCGAACGGCCGAACTGGAGGCGAGCCGGGCCGAGGCGGAGGCGGCCAATCTCGGCAAGACCCGCTTCATCGCGGCCGCGAGCCACGACTTGCTGCAGCCGTTGCATGCCGCGCGTCTATTCACCGCGGCGATGATGGACCGCGACCCCGGCAACGATCTTGGCGCCAAGATCGATACCAGCCTCGGCGCCGTCGAGTCGCTGCTCGACGCGCTGCTCGACATCTCGAAGCTCGATGCCGGCGCATTCAAGCCGGAGGCGCGGGGCTTCGCGCTGGGGCCCATGTTCGAGTCGCTGGCGACCGCGTTCGCGGCGGTCGCGGCGCGGCGCGACATCCAGCTCGTCGTGGTGCCTACTCGCGCTTTCGTCACCACGGATCCGGCCTTCCTGCGTCGTATCCTGCAAAACCTGCTGTCCAATGCGCTGCGTTACGGCCGCGCCGAGGGCCGGCCGCAGCGGGTGCTGCTGGGCTGTCGCCGTGAGGGCGACCGTCTGCGCATCGAGGTGAAGGACAACGGCCCCGGCATCGCCGCCGACAAGCAGGCCATGATCTTCGAGGAGTTCGTGCGCCTGCAGCCCGAGGTCGAGCTGGCCCGCGAGGAGCGCGGGCTGGGGCTTGGCCTCGCCATCGTCGAGCGCGTCGCACGCATGCTGGACCTGCCGGTGCGCATCGACTCGGCGCCCGGCCGCGGCTCGACTTTTTCGGTGCTGGTGCCGCGCGCCCCATCGGTCGAGACGATGCCTGCGGCGGCGTCGGCACCGCTGCCGGCGCCGGCGCTGGAGGCGGAAAGCTTCGTGCTCTGCATAGACGACGAGGCGCGGGTGCGCGAGGCGATGGCGACGCTGCTCGGCGGTTGGGGCTGCAAGGTCGCCACGGCAGCCTGCGAGGCCGAGGCGCTCGACCGCATTGCGGACGCGGGTCGCCTGCCCGATCTCGTGCTGGCCGACCTCCACCTCGATGGCGGAAGCGACGGAAAGCCCAACGGCCTCGCGGTGATCGAAGCCCTGCGCCGGCATTGGGGCCGGACCGTGCCGGCCGCCCTCGTCACCGCCGACCGCGAGCCGATGCTGCGCCTGCGCGCGCGCGCGCAGCAAGTCGATCTGTTGCACAAGCCGGTGAAGCCCGCCGCGCTGCGGGCACTGTTGCGCATGCGGGAACGCTCTGCGGCCGTCGTGTGACAGCGAGGATCTTCAGGTCGTCGGCAGCGACAGACTGCGCGCTTCGATGACGGCCTGCGTGCGCGAGCGCACGCCGAGCTTGCGCAGGATCACCGTGACGTGTGCCTTGACTGTCGCTTCGCCCACCCCGAGCTTGTAGGCGATCTGCTTGTTCTGGTCGCCCTGCACCATCAGCGCCAGCACGCGCCATTGCTGCGGCGTGAGCTGGGTGGCGCGCTGGGCGAAGCTGTCGCCCGCGCCGGCCTCGGGTGGCGCGATGATCTCGCCGTCGAGCACCGCGCGCACGGTGGCCGCGATCTCCTCGAGCGAGGCCGACTTTTCGACATAAGCCGAAGCGCCGAGGTCGTGCGTGCGCCGTGCGATGGCGGCGTCGCGCGCCGCGGAGACGACGATAATCGGCACGGTCGGCCAATCCGAACGCAGGAGGGCCAGGCCCGTCAGGCCCTCCATGCCGGGCATGTCGAGGTCGAGCAGCAAGGCGTCGGTGTCGGGCTGATGCTCCAGCGCCGCCTGCGTCTCGGCAAGGCTGCCGGCGAGACCGATGACTGCGCCCGGGAAGCTTTGCGACAGGACGGTGCTCAGCGCATCGCGGACCATCGGATGGTCGTCGGCGATCAGAAAGCTGCGCGCGGACAGGGTTTCGGTCATAGCGGCCAATTATTTCTATCCGCATGCCCCTTGTAAAATGAGGCGATCCAAAATGAGGCGACGGAACCGGCGCCGTGCAGGCGGTTTCCTTTTGGAGCACGAGAGGGCATCCTGACAGGCTCTCCGTTGCGATCAGGACCCGTGCATGAATCTCGACGCCATCGCCATTGGCCGCAATCCGCCCGACGACGTCAATGTCCTCATCGAGGTCCCGATCGGCGGCGAGCCCATCAAGTACGAGATGGACAAGGCGGCGGGAACGCTAGTGGTCGACCGCTTCCTGTACACGCCCATGCGTTATCCCGGGAACTACGGTTTCGTGCCGCACACGCTGTCGGATGACGGCGATCCGATCGACGTGTTGATCGCCAACACCCGGCCGATCATCCCCGGGGCCGTCATGAACGTGCGGCCGCTCGGCGTGCTCAGGATGGAGGACGACGGCGGCGGCGACGAGAAGATCATCGCCGTGCCGACCTCACAGATCACCCAGCGCTACATCCATGTGAAGAGCTACAAGGACCTGCCGGAGATCACGCGCCAGCAGATCGAGCACTTCTTCGTCCATTACAAGGATCTCGAGCCCGGCAAATGGGTCAGGCTGCTGGGCTGGGGTGACGTCGAAGAGGCATGCGGCCTGATTGCGGCGGCCATTCGGCGCGCCGGGACGAAGCGATCATGAGCCGTCGCGATACCGACGGGGAGGGGCGGACGCCGGAAGCGGCGCCAGCCTCGAAGCCGCTTGCCGGGCGGACGGTCCTTGTGGTCGAGGACAATGCCGAGATTGCGTTCGAGCTTGCGTCGATCCTGGAGGAGGCGGGGGCCGCGGTCGTCGGGCCGGTCGCGTCGGTGCAGGGGGCCTACGACCTGATGGCCGACCGGGCCATCGAGACCGCGCTGCTGGACGTCACCCTGCGCAACAGCGAGACGGCGTTTCCGCTGGCCGATGCACTTGCCGCGCAGCGCATCCCCTTTGTCTTCATCTCCGGTCAGTCGAGTGCGCTCATGCCGCCGCGCTACCGTGATCGCGCCTTCCTGAACAAGCCGTACCACAGCGACGAGGTCGTCGAGCTGGTACTGGCGTCGCTGAAGTCCGGTCTCTAGCCCCTCATTTTAGAATAATTCTAAATTAATTGACAGGCCGGGGACCGGGGCGCAGATTTCTTCCGTCGTTCAGGAAGAGGGGTGCACACATGACCGAGAACAAGCTGACCACCGCGGCGGGCGCGCCCGTCGTCGACAATCAGAACTCGATGTCCGCCGGCCGGCGCGGACCGCTGCTGCTCCAGGACGTCTGGCTGCTCGAGAAGCTCGCCCACTTCGACCGCGAGGTCATCCCGGAGCGGCGCATGCATGCCAAGGGATCCGGCGCCTACGGGACCTTCACCGTTACCCACGACATTACGAAGTATACGCGGGCGAAGATCTTCTCTGCGGTCGGCAAGAAGACCGACCTGTTTGCGCGCTTCACGACGGTCGCGGGCGAACGGGGCGCCGCCGACGCCGAGCGCGACATCCGCGGCTTCGCCGTCAAGTTCTATACCGAGGAAGGCAACTGGGACATGGTCGGCAACAACACGCCGGTCTTCTTCCTGCGCGATCCGCTGAAATTCCCAGATCTCAATCATGCGGTGAAGCGCGATCCGCGGACGAACATGCGCAGCGCGCGGAACAACTGGGACTTCTGGACCTCGCTGCCGGAGGCGCTGCACCAGGTCACGATCGTGATGAGCGATCGCGGCATTCCGGCGAGCTACCGCCATATGCACGGGTTCGGCAGCCATACCTTCAGCTTCATCAATCGCGACAACGAGCGCTTCTGGGTCAAGTTCCACTTCCGCTGCCAGCAGGGCATCCGGAACCTGACCGATGCCGAAGCGGAAGCGATCATCGGCAAGGACCGCGAAAGCCATCAGCGCGATCTCTACGAGTCGCTGGAGAAGAAGGAGTTCCCGAAGTGGGCGCTGAAGATCCAGGTCATGCCCGAGAAGGATGCCTCGAAGGTGCCGTACAACCCGTTCGATCTCACGAAGGTATGGCCGCACAAGGACTATCCCTTGATCGATGTCGGCGTGATGGAGCTCGATCGCAATCCCGAGAACTTCTTTGCCGAGGTCGAGCAGTCGGCCTTCAATCCGGCCAACGTCGTGCCGGGCATCGGCTTCTCGCCCGACAAGATGCTGCAGGCGCGTCTGTTCTCCTACGGCGACGCGCAACGCTACCGGCTCGGCGTCAACCATCATCTGATTCCGGTCAATGCCGCCCGTTGTCCGGTGCACAGCTATCACCGCGACGGCCAGATGCGCGTCGATGGCAACTACGGCGGCACGGTCGGCTATCAGCCGAACAGCTTCGGCCAGTGGCAGGAACAGCCCGACTTCCGCGAGCCGCCGCTGTCGATCGAAGGCGCGGCCGACCACTGGAACCACCGCGAGGACAGCGACTATTTCTCGCAGCCCGGCGCGTTGTTCCGGCTGATGACGCCCGGGCAACAGCAGGCGCTTTTCGCCAATACCGGCCGCGCGATGGCCGGCGTGCCCGACGGGATCAAGGCCCGGCACATCGGGAACTGCCTCAAGGCCGATCCGGCCTACGGCAAGGGGGTGGCCGCCGCGCTCGGCGTCGCGCCGGGCGACGTGTCCAAGATCGCCACCGATTGAGGGCGGCCGGATGCCTGTACGGGTGATCGGCATGATCGGCGTGGCGCCGCCTGCCGGCGACGCCACGGTCCATGTCATCAAGGGTGGCATATCGCCCTCCTATCTGGCGGCGTTTGCCCAGGCGCACGAAGCGGCGGGATTCGATCTCGTGCTGGTCGGCTACACGGCCTCGTCGGCCGAAGGCTTCCTCGTCGCCCAGTATGCCGCGCACCATACCGGCCGCCTCGGCTTCCTGATCGCCCATCGGCCGGGCTTCGTTGCGCCGACCCTGGCGGCGCGTAAGATCGCGACCTTCGACCATCTCACCGGTGGACGCCTCGCACTCCATGTCATCTCCGGGGCGAGCGACGCCGAGCAGCATGGCGACGGCGATTTTGCGCCGAAGGAAGAGCGCTATCGACGCGCCGCGGAGTATCTCGAGGTGATGAAGCTCGCCTGGACGAGCGAGCAGCGGTTCGACTTCGCCGGCGAATTCTACCATGTCCAGGGAGCCCATTCCGACGTCCGGCCGTTGCGAAAGCCGCACCCGCCGCTGTTCTTCGGCGGTTCGTCCGAAGGGGCGCTGGCGATGGGTGCGAAGCATTGCGATGTGTTCGCGGCGTTCGGCGAGCCGCTTGCGGCGACGGCCGAGCGAATCGCCGAATTCCGGGCGCGCGCCGCAGCTTACGGCCGCACACCTGCTTTCAATATGTCGTTCCGGCCCATCCTTGCCGCCACCGAGGGAGCAGCGTGGGATCGCGCACGGCGGATTTTGGCCTCGATCCGGAAGCCGGGCGATCCAACGGGCTTCGGCAATGCCCGGAAGCCGCTCGCTCAGTCGGCCCGCCGCCTGCTCGACTTCGCGGCGAAGGGCGAGACCCATGACGAGCGGCTGTGGATGCCGATTGCCGAGGCGACAGGCGCGGTGGGCAATACCTCCTGCCTGGTCGGCACGCCCGAGCAGGTGGCACGGGCTCTGCTGGAATACTACAAGCTCGGCGTCCACTCGTTCCTGCTCCGCGGTTTCGACCCTTTCGAGGATGCCGTCGACTTCGGCCGCGAGCTGATCCCGCGGCTGCGGGTCGGCGCCGAGGAGCTGGACGGGGCAAAGGCCGCATGAAACGGACTTCGACAGGCCGATGAGCAAGACCATCGAGTTCCACTGGGACCTCGGCAGCACCAACAGCTACTTTGCCCTCCATCTGATCAAGCCGGTGGCGCGAAAGCACGGCGCAACGGTCGTGCCGCACCCCTTCAATCTCGGCTATGTCTTCCGCAAGCAGAACTACGTGCTGATGGAGGAGCCGAAGGCCAAGCTGCGCAACCGCAGGATCGACCTGATGCGCTGGGCGAGACGCCATGGTCTGCCTTTCCGCATGCCGACCAAGTTTCCGATGAAGACCAGCGCTGCCCTGCGCGGTGCGCTCGCCATGCGACGCTTCGGCAGGGAGTGGGAATTCATGGAGGAGATCTTCTCGGCTTACTGGGAGCGCGACGACGCCTCGGTGGGAGAGATCGCCGGGCTGCGCCCTGTCGCCGCCAAGCTGGGCGTCGATCCTGAACGCTTCGTCGCCCTTCTCGACGGGGCCGAGATTCGTGGCGAGCTTGCCTCGGAGACGGACAAGGCGCTGCAGCGCGGTGTTTTCGGCGCGCCCACCTTCTTCGTGGGCGAGGAGATGTTCTGGGGCAAGGATCGGATGGACTTCATCGACGAGGAGCTCGCCTCGCCGAGCCCGCCGCGAGCGCGTGACGCACAACCCGAATGGCCGGACGTGTAGCCGACGACCTTCCTATTGTCCCTATTGTCGCGACAGCATTTCCGTCGCGATGAGCGTCCATTCGTCCGGCAGCGAAAGGTCCGACACAGGCCGGCCGGCACGACGGTACCATCCGCCGGCATTCGCCATATCGCCTTCCTGCCGATGCAAATGGGCGTGCACCCAATCGCAGTCCTGGTTGCCTTCGCATTGCTGGACGCATTCGTGCGCCCGATCCCAATCGCCATGCCGCACCCACCACAGCGCCTGCAGGGGGAGTGCCAGCCCAGGCGGCGGCGCCGCGGCCGACACGCTCTCGCGGAAAGCATCGATTGTCGTCATGGCGGTTGCCCTCTTTTGCCTGTCTCGAGGGTAGAGCGCGCCACCGCGACTTGCCACTGCCTCAATACCGGGCGATCACCGTCGCGGCGAAGTCGCCGAGGTTGCGCCGCGCCTCGGCCATCGCCGGCAAGAGGGTCACCTCGTCGAGACCCATCGCCTCGCGCTCGCGCAGCATGGCGATGATCTCGTCGGGCGTCCCGACCAGGCCGCCGGTGGCCCGGATCAGGTCCTCGGTGATGAAACGCCGTTCCTCCGGCGGCAGGAAGGCGCAATGACCAAGGTGGACCTGCTGATAGCGCCTGGCGAGCGGCATCTCCATCTTCTCGGTGAAAGCGAGATACTCCTCCCACAGACTGCGGCAGCGTCCGGCCACGGTGCTCGTGTCGCCATCCTTCTGGTAGAGCTCCCACCAGTAGTGCAGCGTTGCCGCCGCCATCGGGCCGACCGCGTCGATCACGCGGTCCGATGTCATGCTCTCGCCGGGCTCGAGCACGCAGGCGTAGGTGAGAGCGGCCGTATGGAAGTCGTCCGGCAGGGCGCGGCCGACCGCGGCGGCGCCCTCGCGCATGACATCGAGGCTCTTCTGCAGGCGGCTGCGCGTCTGGTTGTGCGAGCAGACCCGTCCGTCGCCGTAGGCGCCGGCCGTCTTGAGAGCCAGCGGGCCGTCGGCCGCCACGTAGATCGGCACCGCATGGGCGACATCGATGAAGCCCCGGTCGGGATGCAGGAAGCGTATGTCATGGCGCTCGCCGTCGAGCAGGTAGTCCACTTCCTCGCCATGCAGGAGGCCGCGCAGGACGCGCAGATACTCCCGGAATGGCCCGGCCTTCATGGGATCCTTCCCCATGACGCGCATCGCCGTGTGGCCGGTGCCGATGCCGAGGAAGACACGGCCCGGCGCGAGCTGGTTGACGGTGGCGATGGAATGCGCGGTGACAGGGGCCAGCCGCACCGGCGCCACCGCCACGCCAGTGCCGAGGCGGATGCGCGAGGTGTTGGCCGCAGCGAGCGCCAGCACCGCGTAGGCGTCCGAATAGAGCATCTGCGAATCGGCCGCCCAGGCACAGTCGTAGCCCATCGCCTCGAGCTCGACGAACAGCTTCCAATCGGAAACGCGCGGGGCGACTGTCACTCCGAATTTCATGGCTCAGGCCAGTCTGTTGCGGATGAAGGTGCCGATCTCGGCGCAGCCATCTCGTCCTTCGGAGAGGATGGGCGCGAACAGGGGGAAGACATGCAGCATGTTGGGCCAGATCGACAGGCGTACGTCGTTGCCGGCGCCATGCAGTTTTTCCGCGATGCGCGTTGCATCGTCGAGCAGCGTCTCCGCCGTGCCGGCCGCACCAGGACCGGCGGCAGCCCCTTGAGATCGGCATGAAGCGGCGCCGCCAGTGGCGCTTTCGGGGTACGACCATCGAGGTACATCCCGGCCATCCATAGCAGCCCGTCCTTCTGCACCATCGGATCCTGCTCTGCGCGCGCCGTGATACTGTCGCCTAGACCCTCGAGATCCACCCACGGCGAGATCGCGACGGCACAGGCCGGCAGACCAAGCTTTCGGTCGCGCAAATTAACAAGGGTGGCGATCGTGAGCCCGCCTCCGGCCGAATCGCCCGCGATCGCGAGTCGGCCCGCTGGAAAACCTTGCTGCGCGAGCCAACGCCATGCCGCCGTGGCGTCGTCCAGGGCGGCAGGAAAGGGATGCTCCGGGGCGAGGCGATAATCGATCACAAGAATGGCGGCCGCCGACGCGGCGGAGATGTCGTAGGCGAGCCTGCGGTGCGTGTTGATCGATCCGATGGCATAGCCACCGCCGTGGAGATAGAGGACGGCACGCCCGGGATCGCAGCCCGGCGCCATGATCCATTCCGCCGCCACGCCGCCGGCATCGACCTTTTCGCACCGTGCATCCGGTGCGCCGCCCAGGAAGCCGGCCAGCTTCTCGAAGCGGGCACGAGCCTGCGCGACGTCGCGGGTCTCGGGCGCTGGCCGCGAGCGCAGCAAGGTCACGAGACTGTCGAGCTGGGCGGCGGTCATTGAGTGCTCTCCCTACGTTGGGCGTTCCGCAACGATCGGGACAACGAGCCGCCGGTGCAAGAGCGGAAGGACGCCGATTCCGGCCGATGAAATGCGCCCCCCCTTTTGCCACATCAAAAACACGGGAAAACGTGCGGGTCCATGCTAGTGAATGCCTGATGCGCCGTATTGGGGTGAACGCAGAGCGCATGAGGGGTTGTGGGGCGTGACAGGCATGCTTGATCTGGCCTCTCCCGAGGAAGACGAAGGGCAATACCGGAAAGCGTCGCCGTCCAGTGTGTCGCGACCGCGTGTTGCGGTTGTCGCCACGGTTCACTGGCCGGCGACGACCCGACTCTGCCTCGAGATGGCCGACGGCGGGATCGAGGTGCGGGCGCTGGTGCCGGACGACCATGCTCTGTTCAAGATGTGCACCGTCACGGTCGAACGCCTTGGCCGTACGCGCAGCGAGGCGCTGAGGACCATCCGCCACACGGTGGAAAGGCATTCGCCGGATTTGTTGGTGCCGGCCGACGAACCGGCGATCGACTTGCTGCGGGTGCTCTATGAGCGGGCGCTGCGCGGGCGCGGCGCCAAGCCCGACCGGATGGCGAAGCTGATCGAAGCGTCGCTCGGCGCGCCGTCTTCGTTCGTGTTCGCGCGAAAGAAGAGCCTCTTCGTATCCCTTGCTCGGGACGAAGGGCTGTCGGTGCCCAGGACCGAGATTGTCCGCGATTTGCGCCAATTGGCGGCCTGCATGGCCACGGCGCGATTTCCCCTCGTGATCAAGCGCGACGAGACGTCGGGCGGTGAGGGTGTTCGCATCGTGGCGAACGAAGCCGAAGCGAGGCGGACTTTCCTCGACCTCCGTGCCCGCAGCGGTCGCGTATTCGCTCTGCGGCAAGTCGTGCGGAAGCTCGATCTCGCTTATTTGCAGCATTTCCGTCGTGCGCGGCCCACCATCACGGTGCAGGATTACATCGAAGGCCGACCGGCCAATCGCGCCGTCGTCTGCGACCGGGGGCAGGTGCTCGCCGGCCTCAGCGTCGAGGTCCTGCAGTCCAGCCAGTCCACCGGTCCCGCCACCGTCGTGCGCGTGATCGATTCGCCGGAGATGGCAAGCGCCGCCGCCCATATCGTGCGCCGCCTCGGCCTTTCCGGCTTCGTCGGTTTCGACTTCATGCTCGAGACTGCGAGCGGCCGCGCGTACCTCATCGAAATGAACCAGCGTCCGACCCAGATCTGCCATCTCGCGCTGAATGCCTCGTCCGACATGATCGGAGCCCTTGCAAGAGGCCTGTCCGCGGCGGTGCGCCATCGCGCGACACCCAATATCAGCTCCCGCACGGTCGCTCTCTTTCCGCAGGAGAGCTGGCGCGATCCTGCCAGCGGCTTCCTGGAGTCGGCCCATCACGACGTACCTTGGCAGGAACCCGAGTTCATCGCTGCCTATCGTCAGCCCGTCGCCCCCGAACCGCTCACCTGGGTGCAGCTCGTGCGGCAGGCGTTGCGCAGTCCGTGGCGCCTTTCGCGCCGGCGCGCTCTGTCGGCCGATGTCGATCCACCGGCGGTCCGTCCCCAGACGCTTCGTGGAAAGGACGTCATTCATGTCTAGCCAGACGGATGTGGCCATCGTGGGTGCCGGTCCCTATGGCTTGTCGCTCGCATCGCACCTGGCCAACCGGGACGTCTCGTTCCGGATATTCGGCAAGCCGATGGAAAGCTGGCTGACTCAGATGCCACGGGACATGCAGCTCAAGTCGGAAGGTTTCGCCTCCAGCCTGTACGACCCGGCGGGCAAGCTGTCCCTTGGCAGCTACTGTCGCGAGAGGGGCTTGGCCTACGCCGATCTCGGCCTGCCGGTTTCGCTCCAGACCTTCTGCGAGTACGGCCTCGCGTTCCGGCGGCGTGCCGTGCCGATGCTCGAGGAGACGAAGGTCACCGCGCTGGGCAGGGATCGGCAGGGTTTCGTGCTGCAGCTCGACAACGGCGAAACCGTCCGCGCGCGCCGGGTCGTGATGGCCGTCGGCATCAGCCATTTCAGCCACCTTCCGGGCGCCCTGGCGAATCTCCCCGAAGGGTGCGTATCGCACAGCTCCGCGCACACCGATTTTGCGCGCTTCAAGGGTCAGGATGTCGTTGTTCTGGGCGCGGGTTCGTCGGCGGTCGATGTGGCCGTGCTGCTGCACGAGGCCGGCGCCAGGGTTCGTGTCGTGGCGCGGCGGCCCGAGATCGAGGTCCACAGCAGGATGCGCCTGCCGCGACCGCTGTCGGATCGGCTGCGGCAGCCGATGACAGGCATCGGCCCCTCGTGGCGATCCTGGTTCTTCACCAATCTGCCATCGGTCTTCCATCTTTTGCCGGAGGCGAGACGGTTGAAATGGGTGAGGACCCATCTCGGGCCCGCCGGCGGGTGGTTCATGGCGGACCGCTTCAAACGCGTCCAGACGCTTACCGCACACAAGCTGACCGATGCCGGCCGAGACGGCGACAAGGTGCGATTGGGGCTGATGGCCGGCGACGGCACTCGCCTCGCCGTTGCGGCGGATCACGTGATCGCCGCCACCGGCTATCGGCCGAGCCTCAAGCGACTCGCCTTCATCGATCGCGCGCTCGCCCAGGCCGTCGCTGTCGTGGACGACACGCCGATCCTGTCAGCCAACTTCCAGTCGAGCGTCGCGGGCCTCTATTTCGTGGGCCCGATCGCGGCCAACAGCTTCGGCCCGCTCATGCGGTTCGCGTTCGGCGCGCGATTCGTCGCCCGCCGCCTCTCGCGGCACCTGGCGGCGACGACAAGCCGGCTGCCGGATCCCGCGGCTGCCGAACCCGAGCCGCTCGGCGTGGCGAAGGGAGGTCTGTCGCCGACTGTCGCCGCGAAGTGAGCAGCCGGAATGGTCCGAGTGCGCACCATGACATCGCGTGATGGGCTGCGCGCCCTCCTTCCCCGATCGATCCGCAATTGGCGGGAGAGCCGCTTCTTCGGCCGCTATGGCGAGGTCGAGCTTCGTCTCCTGAAGTTCCTTTGCCGGCACGATGCGGATGCCATCGACGTCGGGGCGGACGAGGGAACCTACGTCCACTACATGCGGCCGCATGTGCGGCGCGTCATCGCCTACGAGCCGTTGCCGAGATCGACGGAAGCGCTGCGCGCCAAGTTTCGTCAGGGCGTCCTGGTCGAGGCATTGGCACTCTCCGACAGGCGAGGAACAGTCGAACTGCGGGTGCCGGTGGTCGACGGTGTCGCTATCGATGGCTGCGCGACCGTGTCGCCATATGCTGCGGCCACCTATCTGAACTGTCGAAGCATCGATGTGCCGACCGACCTGCTCGACGATGTCTATCGCGGCCGCGTCGGCATCATGAAGATCTCCGTGGAGGGCCACGAACAGGCCGTGCTCGACGGCGCAATCGAGACCATCCGGCGCGACCGGCCGCGGCTCGTGGTCCGAATCGACGAGCGGCTGTCGCCGGGCGGCCTCGATCGGGCGCGGACCTATTTCTCGGCGCTCGGCTACGCGGGCCACTTCGTGCACAACCACGTGCTGAAGCCGCTCGAACGCTTCTCCATTCGGCACATGCAGCATTCGGGCAATGTCCCCGATCTCGTGGCGCCCCTCCATGCCCGCGAACGGTTCGGTCGCTACGTCTACAATTTCATCTTTCTGCCGGAAGAAGAGCCGGAATCCACGTTGCAGCAAATGGCTCGGCATCTGGAGAAGATGCGCATCCGGTCGGCGGCTTGACAAAGCACGCCGGCGGGCCAATGTAACCGGCATGGACAGACTTCGAACCTCATTTGATCGGATTGTTCTGATCACGGGATCATAACCCCGGGAGTTCGGTCACGTGCGCCTCGAACTCCGGGGCCGCAGAGTCTGTCAAGGCGCTTCTACGAAACGATATGTCAACGTATTGGCGGCCGCCGCTCTTCGCCGAGCGAGCGTGCGCGCCACTGAAAGGGAATGCAGCGCCGTCATGACCGAGTTCAATCCCCACCGTCGCAAGCCGAAGATCATCGTCAGCGACATCGACTACAAACGTCTCGCCGGCCTCGCCGCAGCGGCGCAAGCGCGCTTGCCCGAGGTTGCCGACGTGCTCCAGTCCGAACTGGAACGTGCGCAGGTGGTCGCCACCGATTGTGTCCCGTCCGATGTCGTCCGGATGGGATCCGCCGTCGAGTTCCGCTCCGATAACGGCCAGCAGCGATGCGTCACGCTGGTCTTTCCCGGCGAGGAGAACATCTCTCAGGGAAGGATCTCCGTCCTCACGCCGATCGGTGCGGCGCTCATCGGGCTGTCGCCGGGCCAGTCGATCACCTGGACGACGCGCGACGGCCGTCAGCACGAGCTGACCGTGATGCGGGTCGAACAGCCTGAGCCCTTGCACGCAGCTCATGCCTCGTGACGCAATGGGTCGCGCTCAGCTCCGAGGGACTGGGCAGCCTGCTGGTCATCCTCGGCATCGTCGCGCTCTATGCCTCGGTCTTCGCCTTCACCCGCTCGCCGCGCTGGGCCTGGGCGGCGACGGCCGCCGGTGCGCTATCGTTGTTCGGTCTGCTCGTCGCGACCCGTGTCGGTGGCTGATTTGAAGGGAAGGGGCGAGCGCCGCGCACGAATGCCGGCGCCATGGCGAAAGCAGCCTGGTGCACATCCGGCACATAGTATCGCGTTTGGCCCTGGAGGCGCCGGAAGCGGGCTCGCAGCGTCCTCGTCGATGGCTGCAGCGCCCGGTGCGAGGCGCTCGCCACCACTAGAGCCAGCATGCCGCCGGCATAGGTCGGAACGGGCGCCATGAACGGCCTGATCGCGGCGAACGAAGCGGCGAGGCGGCCGCGAATGTCGTCGAGCTGGTCCGGCCGATAGAAGGGCGTGCCACTCTGCAGCGCCAGGATGCCTCCGGGCCGGAGGAGCTCGAGACAGCCACGGTAGAAGGCTTCCGAGAAAAGCCGTTCGCCGGGCCCTGCAGGATCGGTCGAATCGACGATGATGATATCGAAGGGCGACATGGCGTCGGCGACATACAGACTGCCGTCGCCCACGATCACGGTGGCCCGCCGGTCGGAAAAGGCGCCGCCGGAAACCTCCGGCAGAAAGCGCTGCGAAAGCGCGATGACGCCCTCGTCGATCTCGACCAGGACGACCTCGGCGACGGGATGCCGGAGCACCTCCCTGAGCGTGCCGCCATCGCCGCCGCCGATGATGAGCACGCGCCTTGCCGAGCCGTGCGCCATCATCGGCACGTGCGCGATCATCTCGTGATAGATGTGGTTGTCGCGCTCGGTGAGCTGGATGACGCCGTCCAGCACGAGCACCTTTCCGAACAGCCGGTTCTCAAAGATCAGAACGTCCTGATAGGCAGTTCGGCCACTATGCAGGACCGCGTCGACCGTCAGGACCTGCGCATGATGTTCGGCGAGTGTCTCCAGGAACGAGTTCACGGCATCACACCCCGTCTGTGCTCGGATATGGTAAGTGTTTCGGGCGAGAAGACGCGTCGCAGCACCTCGACCGCCTTGTGGGGTCTCGCCTCTCCGCACATGAAGACGTCGACTGCGGCGTAGGCGCATTCCGGCCAGGTATGAATGGAGATATGGCTTTCCGCGAGCACGGCGACACCCGTGATGCCGCCATTGGGCGTGAAGCGGTGCAGGTCGATGTTGAGGAGCGTGGCACCGGCTGCCGTCGCCGCCTTGCGCAGGGCGTTGTCGACGACATCGACGTCGTCGAGGTTGGTCGCGTGCCAGAGATCGACGATGAGATGCGTCCCGGCAAATCGCAAGCCGTCACGCTGGACGAAGTGATCGGGCCTTGCGTCCGCCCGCGCGTCGACGCTCAAGATCTTCTCCATTCAAACTCTTCTCCGGATACGAAGTTTCGCCGTCGGCCTCAGGCCGCGCTCGGTCCAGGATCGTCACCCTCGCCGTCGCCTGCCGGCCGATCGGCGGCGCGATCCGCCGCCTTCTTCCTGGGCTTCGGCACGAGGGGGACAATGTTGCTGCGCTCGTCCGCTTCCTGGCTGCCCGGCGGTTGCATGGGCTTGTCGTCGGCCTTGGACATCACTCACAACCTCCTTGGTCAATCGGCAACTGCGCACGCGCGGCGATGCGCCGGGGTGCAATCCACTTGTTGTCTCGAAAGGCGCCGTGCGGGTCACGCCTCGCCATGCCCGTCATGCCAGGATCGGTTGTCCGACTGTCCTGGTGCCGATGTTCCCCGGGCCCGCGATAGGACGGCGCGCCTTGAACCCGGGGCTAAAGGCCCGCGATCAGATTTCCCGAGCGGCAAAGCGCTCGACAGAATACGGCAAACCTCAACATGATCGGCCGACCATAGGATATCCGTTCCGGATGTCAAACTTGGCCCGAGGAGATGCCCAGATGGACGAACCGCTGCCCGCCCTGTGCCTGATCGCCGTGCCGGGGCGCCGGCGGTGGACCGTCGAATTGTGCCGGGAGACCGAACGACGCGGATTCGCCGGAATCTATACGCCGAGTCCGTTCGGCAACATGTCGATGTGCGAGGCGCTGTCCTGGAACACCGATTCGATCCCCTTCGGCACGGCGATTGCGCCGATCTACCAGCGCACCGTCGTCGATTTCGCGCAGAGCGCGGCGATGATGCACGAGGTGTCCGGCGGTCGGTTCCGGCTGGGCATCGGCATCGCGCATGGGCCGTCGCACGTGCGGATGGGCGTGACGCCGGGCAAGCCGCTGGCGGACACACGGTCGTTCATCGAGAAATTCCGCGCCCAGGACGCGTTCGGTCCGCTGCCGCCGATCATAGTCGCGGCGCTGCGCAAGCGGATGGTGGCGCTGTCGGGCGAGCTGGCCGAAGGGGTGGTGTTCGCGAACGCGTCCCGTTCCCACATGGGCGAGTCGCTGGCGGTTCTGCCCGCCGCGAAGCGGAGCGACGCGGCGTTCTTCATCGGCAACATGATCCCGACCTGCATCAGCGACGACGAACAGGCCGCCAAGGCGGTGAACCGGCGCACGCTGACCAACTACGCCTTCCTGCCGAACTACCGGAACTACTGGAAGGAGGCCGGCTACGTCGAGGAGATGGACGCGGTCGAGAAGGCCATCGCCGAGGGGCGCCGGGAGGAGGTGCCGAAGTATCTCACCGACAGATGGCTGGCCGACAACACGCTGTTCGGACCGCCGGCAAAGGTCCGCGAGGGCGTGGCGGCCTGGCGCGCCGCCGGCGTGCACACGCCGATCCTGGTGCCCTCCTCGGCGGCCGGCAACCAGATGAAGGCCATCGAGGAAGCCTTCGCCGCCTTTGGCTGACGGCAAGATCGCAGTCGGGAAGCGCAAGACCGTTGGGTTCTATCTGGCAAGCACGAGATCACTTGCCTTTTCGGCGGCGGCGGTCACCGCGGCGTTGGTCATCGCAGCCGGAATGCCGGGCAGCACCGAGGCATCCACAATCCGCAGGCCCGCCACGCCTCTGACGCGCAGGGTTTGATCGACGACGGCGCCGATACGGCAGGTGCCAACGGGGTGATGGAAGGAGTTGGCTGCCCGACGGATGAATCCGTGCCGTCCGCTCGCGCTTGCCCAATCCGACCCGGGATAAACTTCCTTGGCGCGCCATTCGGCGAAAGCCGTGGCGGCACCGATATCGCGCGCGAGCGTCATACCTTCGACAAGGATCCGGAGATCGGCAGGTTCGGACAGGTAGTTCGGATCGATGAGGGGAGGCGCGCGCGGGTCGCTGGAGGCGAGCCTGACGCTGCCCCGGCTGCGCGGCTGCATCAGGCACGGAACGAGCACGTAGGCCGGCGGCGCCAGCGGACCGACGGTCGGCTGCACGAACGGCAGCGACAGGCACATGACGAGGTGGTCCGGGCTCGCCTCGGGATTGCTGTGCGGCACGTAGAGGAGCGCGTCGGCATGATTGTAGTGAGAGCGCGGCACCTCGCGACGGGCCTTGTAGGCCGCGCCCGCCAGGAGCAGGTGATCTTGGAGATGACAGCCGACGTCGGGCAGTTCGGCCAACACGGGAATGCCGCGGGATCGAAGATCATCGGCGGGTCCTACGCCCGACAACATGAGGAGCCGCGGCGAATCGATGGCGCCTGCACAGAGCAGCACTTCGATGTCGGGTCGCACGACACGCCCTGAGAGTCGCACGCCCAGGCACCGTCCACGCTCGATCGCGAGACCATGGACCTCGGCGCCGAGCAGCACATCCACCTGTCCACCGTCCGGGCGCCCGAGATAGGCGCTCGCGGCATCGTCCCGAGTGTGCTTCTTGATGCTGAGCTGGTTCCAGCCGACGCCCGTCGTGACTTCCCCTCCGATATCGGCCGTCATCGGGAACCCGCGTTCTTGCGACGCCGCCATGAAGGCAGAGGCGAGCGGAGTGCGATCGGCCACATCCGCCAGCGAGAGGACATGCAGGGGGCCGCTGCCGCCACGCCACGCACTTGCACCGCCCGAAAAGGTCTCGGCGCGCTTGAAGTAAGAGCCGATCCGAGAAGTTGTGATTCAGGAACAATGTATTGGCCTGGTCAAGCGCCTGAGCATGAGTCGGATCATGGCAAGGCGAATGAAGGCGACGACGGTGCAGGCGTAGCGTTCGAAGTCACGAGCGAGCCTGCGGTTGCGAGAGATCCAGGCGAAGGTTCGCTCGACGATCCATCGCTTGGGCAGAACGCTGAAGTTGTGCGCCTCGGTGCGCTTGACGATTTCGATCTGCCAGGAGCCGATATCGGCAACGACTTGGGCGACGCGTGGCCCTTGATAACCGGCATCAGCGAAGAGTTTGAGGATCGAGGGAAAGCGGCGTCTTGCGTTGCGCAGCAGCCGGCGGACGCCGTCGCGATCCTGCACATTGGCGCGATGGACGACGACGTTCAGCAACAGGCCGAGCGTATCGACGACGATATGTCGCTTGCGACCGGTCACCTTCTTGCCCGCGTCGTAGCCTTGCGGATCGATCGAGGCCCCCCTTTTTGCGCCGCTTTGGCGCTCTGACTGTCGAGGATTGCTACTGTCGGCTCGGGCTTGCGTCCCGCCGCCTCGCGCACCTGGACATACAGGGCCTGATGCAGGCGCAGCAGAGTCCGATCCGAGCGCCAGAGCGCAAAATAGTCGTACACCGTGCTCTTGGGCGGCAGGTCTTTGGGCAAGGCGTCCCACTGGCAACCGGTCGACAGCAGATAGAACACGGCGTTCAGCACTTCCCGCATATTGACGTCGCGCGGCCGCCCGCCACGGCGGGCGGGGGGAATCAGCGGCGCCACCAGTGCCCATTCCGCATCCGTCAAATCGCTGGGGTAGCGCAGCGCCTTGCGCTCATGAGCCCGACGATGCTCTGTCGTCCACATCTGGCACCTGTCTCAAACCACAGAGTGCCGAACAATGAATCACAACAGATTCTTCCGACTCAAGTTCTTTCCGGATAGGCTCTTAGGCAAAAGGTCGGCGTGACGCCATCCCTCCGGCCATCGATCGTAGGCTGCCGGATGACCTCGCTGATAGGCAAGGGCATTGATGGTGCTCGACCCTCCGAGGACCTTTCCGCGGGGGTACGGTATGACGCGGCCGTCCAGTCCCCGCTGGGGCGTCGTGACGTATCGCCAGTCCAGTTCGCTACCCTGCAGCGTCGGCCATTCCGGCGGATCCTCGACGGCCGCCAGCTTCGTTTGGCCACCGGCCTCGATGACAAGCACCCGACGCTGGGCTGCACCAAGTCGATGCGCCAGCACACAGCCAGCCGAGCCCGCGCCAACGATGACGTAGTCGTGTGCAGGCCGGAGCTGCTCCGGCGAGACAAGGATGCGCAGGCCGGCCGCGGCTTTCGATGTTTGCGGCAGGGCTGACAGCGCCAATCCACCGGCGACGGCAGCGGCGAGGGCCTGGCGTCGATGGAGCCCGGAGTCGATACGGTACGGCTTCACGGTCGCAATTCCTGGCACGTATGCTAGCGTCCGGTCGATGCCAATTTCGAAGGCATCGTGACAATTCTATCGAGTACGGATGCGCGATGACGAACGTCGATCCGCTGCTGGGGCCAGGCCGCCAGATCATCGTGCGCGAGGAGTGGTTGAAGCTCACCGAGGAGCCGATCCTCGAGCCGAACCTTCCGATCGTCGATCCGCATCATCATCTCTGGCAGCGAGCGCAGGGCTCGTACCTTTTGCCGGAACTGCTGGCGGATGCCGGCAGCGGCCACGACATCCGCGCTACCGTTTTCGTGCAATGCGGAGAGATGTATCGCGCCGGCGGTCCCGTGGAGGAGCAACCGCTGGGCGAGACGGAGTTCGTCACCGGCATCGCCGCCGTCAGCGCCAGCGGCCGTCATGGTGCGACGCGCGCCTGTGCCGGGATCATCGGCATGGTCGACTTGACACTCGGCGACAAGGTCGACGCCCTGCTCGAGGCGCATCGCGCCATCGCTGGCGCCCGCTTCTGCGGCATTCGCAATCGCACCGCATGGCATCCCTCGCCCGAGGTGACCTCCAATCTCGTGTCACCGCCGCCCGGGCCGCTGGAACATCCCGCCTTCCCCGAGGGCGCGCGCCGTCTCGCGCGGCACGGCCTGCCACTGGATATCTGGTGCTACCATACGCAGCTTGCGCACGTGATCGCGCTGGCTCGAGCGGCGCCCGAACTCACGATCGTGGTCGACCACGTCGGCGGGCCGCTCGGTATCGGTCCCTTCGCCGGCCGGCAGGCCGAGGTTTTTCCCGAGTGGAAGAGCCGGATGCTCGAGCTGGCGGCGCTGCCCAACGTGGTGGTGAAGCTGGGCGGGCTCACGATGCACGTCAGCGGATTCGACTTCCATCGCCGCCCGAAGCCGCCCGGGTCGCAGGAGCTGGCGAAGACGTGGCAACCCTATATCGAGTCGTGCATCGAGGCGTTCGGCGCGAACCGCTGCATGTTCGAGAGCAACTTCCCGGTCGACAAGGGCATGTGCAGCTACCCCGTGCTGTGGAATGCGTTCAAGCGTCTGGCCGCCGGTGCAGGCGCCGGGGAGAAGAACGCGCTGTTCAGCGGCACCGCCATGCGCATCTACCGCCTGGACGGCTTGCCCCAGGCATTGTCGGTCGATCTTTCCGTCGCGGGAGCCTGAAAGATGGTGCGGACGGCGGGACTCGAACCCGCATTCCCTTTCGGAAAGCAAATTTTCGTACCACCTCGGCTTTCGCCGCCGCCTCACCGACGTTCGTGGTCTGGACTATCCCTTCGCCATAGCCTTTCCGCTGTAGGCGCCGCCCGTCTAGTCTCTACACCTTCCCCGGAGGGGCTTGGCTCGGGATTGGCCTAGGCCAAGCCTTTAGCTTTCCCCGACTTTGAGCGGTTCTGCTCCACGGGTTTCCCTGTGGGCACTCCAAATTGAAGTCTGCTGCGTCTACCGATTTCGCCACGTCCGCGTTTCGCTTTGTTTCTCCTTCGCGCTGCAGCGCGTTCTCATTTGACGGCTGCGCCTGTCCATCCAGCTCCCTGTTCCCACGTGCAATTCTATCGAATGCGTCAGGGCGGCGCAGTCCAAATAAACTGCTCCTCGTGGGCACGCGGCGCGTCGCAACCGAGATCAGCGCCTTTCCATCCGATGCCGCACGAGATCGAGCAGGCCCTTGGTCAGGCTGGCGAGTTTCTGGGTCTGGGTGCGCACAAGCTCCGACTGCTGGCCGGCCGCATGCTGGGGCGCGAGCCTGAGGTTGGACATGATGGTCATACAGTCCCGCCAGACGCGGCCGCGGACGGCGTCGGTGTCCGAATCGAAGCCGTAGGGCTCGTTCAGTCGCGCTTGGCAGCGATGCAGTGTCTCCAGCAGCCGCTTGTCGGCCTCGGCGGAGTCGGGCATCTCGACAAATTCGTAAGCCGCGCGCTCGATATCGACGAGCGCCGCGACAAGCTCGCTTACTTCCACACTTTGCTCCTCAACGGGCCGATATGATGGACGAGACGACCGGGGCGTTGCTAGTGGCGGAACGACCCGATCATCCCTTCTTCCACCCATCCGCGCAGCAGGCCTGCAGCGCGGGCCGCCGCCTGTTCCTCGCCGACGAAGGGGAGAAGGGACTCGCACAGCCCGGGGAACGGGTGTCCCTGCACGAGGGCGGCAAGCATCGCCGCCTCGTCCGGCTCGAGCGAGCGGAAATTCGAGATGAACTGCGGCCGCCAGATCACCCACGACCTCGGCGCCTCTGCGAGCACAGCTTCCAAATGGCCGGATTCCTGCTCCTCGCGCCGCTGCCAGGCCTGGGGCACGTCGAAGGCGAACGAGAGCACGCGCAGCGACGGCAGCGTCGAGAAGGCAAGCGTCTCCCACGCTTCCGGCGGCAATCTCATCAGGGCCGCGGCGCCGATCGGCGTTGCGTCGGGCGAGTCGAAAGCGTCGCCCAGCGCCCACTCGAAGCGCGCCATCTCCGCCACGGCAGGGGAGCGGTCGAAGGGCGGATGGCCGGCCAGGAAGTCGGCTAGATCCCGGCCGAACCAGCGAACCGATGGATGATGGGAGGGATGTGCGGCAATGTAAGCGCGCGCCATGTAGTCGAAATCGGCCGGTCCGGCCATCGCCATCACGCCGGGATAGTCGTTCGCGAGCACCTCGATCAGGCGCAGCGCATAGCCGTCGCGGTAGACATCGAGCAACAGGGTCCGATCGGCCTTTCGCGTATCGTGCACCGACCGGATGAAGCGGCTGCTGCCCGATAGCACGTAGTCCTGGAAGGCGCGCTGCAAGTCAGCGAGGGAGCCCGCGCCGACCACCGCCGGACCGCTCGCGCTCATCCGGCGGCGGCCTGGGGTGTGCGCTCGCCCGCGACGCGGGCGGCGATCTTCCGCGCGACATCGAGCTCGCCAAGCAACTCCACGTAGGGAGGAATGTTGGCATCGCGCTCGATCATCGTAGGCACGCCGGGAAACAAGCGAATTGCCTCGGCATAGAGCTCCCAGACGTCCGGTATGATCGCATGGTCGTGTGTGTCGATGATGTGCGTGCCCTTGTGTAGATGGCCGGCGAGGTGGAATTGGCGCACCCGCCGGGCCGGCATTGCCCGCAGGAAAGCGTAGGCGTCGAACTCGTGGTTGAAGGCGCTGACATAGACGTTGTTGACGTCGAGCAGGATCTCGCAATCGGCCCGCTCGGCGAGAGCGGCGATGAAATCCCACTCCGTAAGCTCCGACGCGGCATAGGTGATGTAGCTCGAAACGTTCTCGAGCACGAGCCGCCGCCCGAGATGGTCCTGCACGCGCCTCACGCGCTCGGCGACATGGTCCAGCGCCTCCTCGGTATAAGGAAGCGGCAACAGGTCGTGCATGTTGATGCCACGCAGGCCGGTGAAGCAGAGATGATCGGAAACCCACATCGGCTCGATGCGGTGCATCAGCGCTTTCAGGTCGTCGAGATAGCGCCGGTCGAGCGGATCGATCGAGCCGATCGACAGCGACACGCCGTGCATCGCCATGGGGTAGTCGGCGCGGAGCCTGTCCAGCCATTGCAGTGGCTGGCCTCCGGCGACCATGTAGTTCTCGGACAGCACCTCGAACCAGCTCACCCGGCCCGGGTTCGCCACGATCTCCTCATAATGCTCGGGACGGAGCCCGAGGCCAAAATCGATGGGCGAGGCGCTCATGCAGTCAATTGTAGCCCAGAAAGGGCGGCAGGCATTCGCGATCGATCGCCGGTTGCTGCGGCACAACCTCTGCAACAGGGCGCCATCCGCCAATAAGGTGGCGCCCTTTAACCAGTGCGACGGGACGAGGCAGATCCGAAAGTATAACTGTCGGACGGGCTAGTTCATCGGCGTGCCGCCCTGCGCGATGCACTCGAGAACGCTGCTGGCGTCGACCCATCCCTTGCCTTTGCAGGAGTTCTGTCCCTTGCAGTCGTTCCTCGCGCTCTTGCAGGCGCTCTGACCTTTGCAGGCGTTGATGCCGGAGCAAGCCTTCGTCTGCTGCGCATGGGTGGCTGTCGTGACTGTAGCGGCGGCAAACAGCGATGCTGCCACCACGGCGAACGATTTCTTCATCTGATGCTCCCTCGGAAGTGACACGCGACGCCAACGGCGGCGTGAGGGAGAAATCTATTGATCTCGCGAACTCTCTTTCGATCACAGGCGCGTGTCGGAGCTGTACGAACCATCACATGTAAGTGACGAAATGCCACACCTTGACATGACTGATCTGCGCATCCCTTTCGCTCGTTCTGCAGTTCCCGCCGCCTTTGGAACGTCAAAGCACCTTGCCGCCCTTGGAAGTGCATTCACTTTCGCTGCCGACCTCACTCCATCCCAAGCCCTTGCACGAGTTCTGTCCTTTGCAGGACGAGGACGCGGTCTTGCAGGCGCTCGTGCCCTTGCAGGAATTGACGCCGGCGCACTTCACACGGTCTTCGGCCGAAGCTGCGGTTGGCAGGGCGCCGGCCGCGAACAGCGCGGCGGCGGAAGCGATGACGAGACGGCGTTTGGTCATGTCGGTCATGTCGACCTCCTCGGCGGGGCGCCATCTTGCTCCCTGCCGATCGGGACGAGAAGTCAAGGCTTGGAAACAAGGCGTGATCATCCCATCACCGGGGCGTGAAGCGGGCCGGGGAGAGGGCAACCTCGGTCACGCCAAGCTCGGCGATATCGGAAGGCAAGCCCCGACCGAGCGCCAGGCTGGCGGCAAGGCGGCCGGCCGCCGCGCCAGTCTGGATACCGTACCCGCCCTGGCCCGCGAGCCAGAAAAAGCCAGCGACATTGGCATCGTAGCCCACGACGAGATTCTTGTCGGCGACGAAGCTGCGCAAGCCTGCCCATTTGTTCTTGATGCGACGGATCTCCAGGCTGGTCGCGCTTTCGATGCGGTCGACAGCGATGGCGATGTCCATCTCCTCGGGTTGCGCATCGCAGGGTGGCGAGGGCGTCTCGTCGGCCGGCGAGGCTAGGAACTGGCCGACCTCCGGCTTGAAATAGAAGGTCTCGTCGAAGTCGATCGCCATCGGCAGGTGTTCGATCTCGAGTCCCGGCGGTGAATCGAAGGTGAAGGCGGTACGCCGCTTCGGGACGAGGCCCACCGGCCGGGCGCCCGCCAGACCTGCCAGCACGTCGGCCCATGCACCCGAGGCATTGATGACATTGGCGGCTGCGATCGCGTCGCCGTCGCGCAAGCCGATCAGCCAGCGACCATCCTTGCGTTCGAGGCGCACGACCTCGGCTTCGAGCCGCAACAAGGCGCCGGCCGCACGCGCGCCGCGCAGGAAGCCGCCGTGGATGGACGCGACGTCCATGTCGTCCGCTTCCGGCTCGAAGACGGCACCGCCTCGAATCGCGTCTGGCTTGAACAGCGGCATGCGGCGTTGCGCTTCCGCCGGCTCGAGCCAGCGCACGCTCGGCACCAGCTTCGCGTAGTCGGCCGCCGCCGCTCTGAGCGCGGCCTCCTGCTCGGCGCGGCCGGCTGTCAACGCGCCGCGCGGAGCGAGGAGGCGGTGATCGGCGAAGCCCGGCGGCGGCTTGCGGTAGAAGCGGCCCGCCACGACCGTGATGGCGCGGATCTCGGGAGAGCCGTAGGTCTCCGAATGCAGTGCGGCCGAGCGGCCGGTCGTATGGTAAGCAGGGACATGCTCGCGCTCGAGGATGACCACGCGCTTCTGCGGGGCGAGATGATAGGCGACGGAAACACCGGCGATGCCGGCGCCGACAATCGCGAAATCGAATTCCTGCATGGGGCGCACATTGCAAGGTCGGCGCCCGCCCTGCAATAGTCGGCCTGCCATGAACATCGCCCATCTGCTGCTCGGTTCGTCGCAGGAGTTTTGTGATCACGTCGCGTTGGCGCGTGGCGAGGCTCCACATCTCGGCTTTCGCGAGCTGTGGCGCAAGGTTTCGGTGATGAGCACGCATCTGCGCGTGCATTTCGGCCTCCAGCCCGGCGATCGCGTGGCCTTCGCGCTCTCGAATTGCGTCGAGTCGATCGAGGTCATGTACGCAATCTGGCATGCCGGCCTGTGCGCGGTTCCGATGAACGCCAAGCTGCATGCCCGGGAGTTCGCCTTCATTCTCGCGAACTCCGGCGCCAGGCTCTGCTTCGTGACGCCCGATCTCGCCACGACCATCGCGGAGGCAGCCAGGGAGGCGCCTGACCTGAAGGAGATCGTCGACGTCAGCACCCGACCCTATGGCTTCATGGCGGTGGGCGATCCGAGCCCGATGGCCGATCGCGAATCGGAAGACGCCGCGTGGCTGTTCTACACCTCGGGAACCACCGGACGGCCGAAGGGCGCGACGCTTACGCACCGCAATCTCCTGGTGATGACGCTCAACTACTACGCCGATCTCGACCGGCCGGTGGCCGGCGGCTCGATGGTGCATGCGGCGCCGATCAGCCACGGCTCGGGCCTGTGGAACTTTCCGATGCTGGCGCGCGGCGTGGCTCAGGTCTTTCCCGAGAGCGGCAAGTACGACGTGCCCGAGACGGTCGCGCTCATGAACCGCTGGCCCGACTGCAGCATCTTCCTCGCGCCGACCATGGTGAAGCGGCTGGTCGAGCATCCGGACGTCGGCGATCTCAGGCCAGGCGCGTTGCGGCTCGTCACCTATGGCGGCGCGCCGATGTACGTGAGCGACCTCAAGCGTGCCTTGGACACGCTGGGCAGTGTCCTTTGCCAGCTCTACGGGCAGGGCGAGAGCCCGATGACCATCACGCATCTCTCGCGCGAGATGCATGCGCTGCGCGATCATCCGCGGTGGGAGGCACGGCTTGCCTCGGCCGGCATTGCCGACAGTTGCGTCGAGGTGCGTGTCGTCGACGAACAGGGACAGCGTCTGCCGGCAGGCGAGGTGGGCGAAATCATCGCGAAGGGCGACACGGTGATGTCGGGCTACTGGAACGATCCGGGGGCGACGGCAAGGTCGCTGCGCGACGGCTGGCTGTGGACCGGCGATGTCGGCAGCCTCGACGAGGACGGCTTTCTGACGTTGAAGGACCGCTCCAAGGACATGATCATCTCGGGCGGCAGCAACATCTATCCGCGCGAGATCGAGGACGTGCTGAACCTCCATCCCGCGGTCGCCGAATGCTCTGTTGTCGGACGGCCGCATCCGGAATGGGGCGAGGAGGTCGTGGCCTTTGTCGTCACGCGGCCCGGCGCCGTGCTTACGTCGGCGGAACTCGATCGACTCTGCCTCGACAACATCGCGCGCTTCAAGCGGCCGAAGGACTATCGCTTCATCGATGCCCTGCCGAAGAACAACTACGGCAAGATTCTGAAGACGGAGCTTCGGGCCCTGCTGTAGGGTCGTCCCAAAGAGAGGAGGAAAAGATGGGCAGCATGATCGATTTCAAACGTCCGGACGGCTCGACCTGCAAGGGCTATCTCGCGGAGGCGGGGAAGGGCAAGCCGGGCGTTGTCGTGATCCAGGAATGGTGGGGCCTCAACGATCAGATCAAGCGCGTCGCCGATCGCTTTGCCGCGGCTGGCTACAATGCGCTGGCGCCCGATCTCTACAAGGGCCGCGTCACGCAGAATCCCGACGAGGCCAATCACATGATGACCGGCCTCGACTTCGTCGGCGCGTCCGATCAGGACATTGCCGGCGCGGTGAAGCACCTGGCGGACATGAGCCGAAAAGTGGGCGTGACGGGCTTTTGCCTCGGCGGCGCGCTGACCATTGCCGCCTGCGCGCGCGTGCCCGGCATCGCCTGCGGCGTGCCTTACTACGGCGTTCCGCCGACGCAGCTGGCCGATCCGGTGAAGATCAAGATACCCATCCAGGGCCATTTCGCCAACAAGGACGACTGGTGCACGCCGCAGGTCGTGAACGAGTTCGAGCAGGCGATGGCCAAGGCCGGCAACAAGCCCGAGGTCTATCGCTATGATGCCGCTCATGCCTTCGCGAAGGATGACGGCGCGGCCTACGATGCGGGGGCGGCCAAGCAGGCCTGGGATCGGACGCTGACCTTCCTGGGCAAGCACCTCTGAACGCGGCGGAGCAGGCGGTTCCGGCGGTGCTTGCCAGACCGGCGATCGGCCTCGCGATCGTCGGTCTCGGCGCCGCCCTGGCGCCGCTCGATATCGCCGTCAACGTGGCATTGCCGGCGATCACGGCTCACTTCGGTCTGGTCCTGGCCGACGTGCAGTGGCTCGTGATCTGCTACGTGCTGGTCTACGGCTCGCTGATGCTCGTCTGCGGCAAGCTGGGCGATCTCGTGGGCCATCGGCTCGTCTTTCGCGTCGGCCTGATCGTCTCGGCGGTCGGCTGCGCCGCCTGTGCCGCGGCGCCGAACTGGCCCCTGTTCCTGTGGGCGCGCGCCGGCCAGGGGATCGGCACGGCCCTCGCCCTGGCCTGCGGACCGGCGCTGTCGACGTCACTCTACCCCGAAGGTCAACGTACCAGGGCATTGGCGGGCTTCACTGCCGGCCAGGCGCTTGCCTCGACGGTCGGGCCGCTGCTGGGGGGTGTGCTGATCGAGCTCTGGGGCTGGTCTGCCGTCTACTGGTTCCGTGTCCCGATCGCGCTCGTGGCGCTCGCCCTGTCGGGCCTGCTGCCGGCGCCGAAGCCGGACGACCGGCCGTTCGATGCGCTGGGTGCAGTGTTGCTCGCCTGCTGCACGAGCGCTCTCCTGCTCGCGCTCGTTCTTTCCCAGCGCGCCGTGCCGGGTTGGCAGCCTCTGGCCTTGACGGCCGTGGCGCTGGTGGGCGTCGCTGTCCTCATCCGGCACGAGAACCGGTTCGACGAGCCGATCCTGCGCCCGGCACTGTTCGCCGATTCGGCCTTTGTCATTCCCAACCTGATCAGCGCCCTCGCCAATCTTGCGAGCTTCGCAATCCTGTTGCTGACGCCCTACTATCTCGTGAATGTGCTCGGCCTTTCTGCCGTTGCCTCCGGCCTCATGATCGCCCTCGCCTTCGTGGGCGGCACGGCGGGCGCACCGCTGGCCGCGCGGCTGGTGCCACGGATCGGCCAGCGCCCGACCGCCTTCGTGGGCGTCGTGATCGTGGGGGCCAGCCTGATCGCCGTGGGCTGGACGACACCTGCCATGCCCTTGTTGCTGCTGGCCGGCCTGCTGCTGGTCGAGGGCAGCGCCTACGGTCTCCTGGTGGTGGCCTACACCGACATCGTGACCGGCACACTGGCGCGGCGTGACCGCGGTGTGGCGGGCGCCCTGACGCTGCTCACGCGCACGCTGGGCGTCGTGAGCGGTGCCTCCGTGCTCAGTGCGCTCCAGGCGCATGGCGCGGCGGGCGCAAGCGGCGTCGACGGCTTCCTCGCGGGCTACCGCTTCGCATTCACCGTGGCGGGCGGCGGATTGCTGGTCGCCCTCCTCGTATCTTGCCTCTGGCCGCGCGCCTGGTTTCGCCGCTGATTAGTCCAGCGTCACGTGCCCGCGCTTGATGATGTCGGCGAACATCCGGCTTTCCTTGTCGACCTCGGCGCGCATGGCGGCGGGCCCGAGATAGGTGGGTTTGGCGCCGCCTTTGTCGAGCTTCTCGATCACGTCGGGCGACTGCAGCGCTTGCTCGATCGCTTTCGCCATCCGGTCGACGATCGGCTGCGGCGTGCCGGCAGGCGCCAGCAGCCCGTACCAGCTCTCGCCGCCTTCCTTGCCATAGCCTTGCTCGCGCAGGGTCGGAATATCGGGCTTCTGTGGCCAGCGCTTGTCGCCCACGATGGCGAGGCCCTTGAGCCGCCCAGCCAGGATGTGCGGCAGCACGGTCTGGTCGAACTGGGCCTGAATCTGGCCGCCGAGGAGATCCTGCGTCGCCTGCGCGCTGCCCTTGTAGGGAACGTGGACCATCTTGATGCCGGCCTCGATGTTCAGCATCTCGCCGAAGAGCTGGGTGATTGTGCCGAGCCCTGCCGAGCCGAAATTCACCTTGCCCGGATTGGCTTTCGCGTAAGCGACGAACTCGGCAAGCGTGTTCGCGGGAACCGAGGGATGGATCGCGAGCGCCATCCACGACGTCGACATCCGGGCCACGGTGACGAAATCCTTGTCTGGATCGATGGGAATGGGCTGGAGATGGCGCGTAATGGCGAGCATCGCGACGGTCGTGGCGAGAAAGTTGTATCCGTCCGGCGGCTGGTTCTTGGCGACTTCCGCGCCCAGCATGCCCGAGGCGCCGCCCTTGTTGTCGAAGAGCATGGGCTGGCCGAGGAGCTGCCCGGCCTTCTCCAGCACGATGCGCGAGGAGATGTCGGTTGGGCCGCCTGGCGGATAAGGCACGATCACCTTGATCTGGCGACTCGGCCAGGCGTCGGCAAATGAAGGTGCGGCGGCGGCGAGGCCAAGAGCCGAGAAGAACGTGCGCCTGAGCATATTTCCTCCGATCATCGTTGGCGCAAGCATTCCATACGGCACGTGTTAAGGTCCAGTGCCCGCACGAAAGGAAGCGCCACCCATGAGCACGGTCGTCTATTCCGCCCGTCGCATCCTCACCATGAATTCCAGCCAGCCCTTTGCCTCTCACGTGGCGGTGCGCGACGGGCGCATTCTCGGCGCCGGGTCGATCGAGTCGTTGAAAGGCTGGGGCAAGCTCGATCTCGATGAGCGCTTTGCCGACAAGGTGATCCTTCCCGGCTTCGTCGAAGGACACAGCCACGCCTTCGAGGGCGGGGTCTGGAAGTTTCCCTATGTCGGCTACTTCGATCGCACGAGCCCCAATGGCGTTCGGGCGCGGGGTCTCAAGAGCATCGACGAGGTGGTCGCGGCCTTGCAGGCGCATGAGAAGAAGATGCCTCGCGATGGAGCAACGCTGCTGGCCTGGGGCTTCGATCCGATCTATTTCGGTGGACGGCGCATGGACCTCGCCGACCTCGACAAGGTCTCGACGGAGCGGCCGGTTGTCGTGCTCCATTCCAATTTCCATGTCCTGAACGCCAACACGCCGGTTTTCGCCAAGGCTGGCATCACGCGCCACACCAACGTGCATGGCGTCGTGAAGGACGGGCGCGGCGAGCCGACCGGCGAGCTGCAGGAGACCACTGCCAAGTTCATGGCCTACAAGGCGGCAGGGGTGGAGCTTGCGGACCTCCTGTCCGACGATGCGGCGACCTGGGGCTTTGCCAAGGTAGCGCAGCTCGCGGGCGTCACCACGGCCACCGATCTGCACAACACCCTGCCGGACAGCACGGTGGCTGCCTATCTGTCGGCAAGCGCCTCGGCGGACTTTCCGCTGCGCCTGCTGCCCGCGTTCGCGGCTTTCTCGATGCCGCCCGACGAGGGCATCGCGCGGCTGAAGGATCTCGCGAAGAAGAACAACGACCGCCTGCGCTTTCAGCTTGTGAAGATCATCACCGACGGCTCGATCCAGGGCCTGTCGGCCCGGATGCGCTGGCCAGGCTACTACGACGGCACGCCCAATGGCGTCTGGAACGTCGGACCCGACGAGATCGACCGGTTGCTGCTCGCCTACCACCGCGCGGGACTCCAGGTGCACATCCACACCAATGGCGACGAGGCCTCCGAGGTGGCGATTGAGGCGATGGAGCGCACGCTGGCTGCAGCACCGCGGTGGGATCACCGCCACACGCTGCAGCATGCGCAGATGGCGGATGCGGGACAGTTCCGCCGCATGAAGGCGCTCGGCATGTGCGCCAACCTGTTCGCCAACCACATCTTCTACTGGGGCGACGTTCACTACGCCAAGACCCTAGGGCCCGAACGGGCCGAGCGCATGAATGCCTGCGGCACGGCGCTGCGTCTGGGCGTTCCGTTCGCCATCCATTGCGACGCACCGGTCACTCCGGTCGGGCCGCTGTTCACGGCGTGGTGTGCCGTCAATCGCCTCACCGCCTCGGGCCGCGTCCTTGGCGAGGCGGAGAAGATCCCGGTCGCCGATGCCTTGCACGCGATCACGCTTGGCGCGGCCTATACGCTGAAGCTCGACGAGGAGCTGGGCAGCATCGATGTCGGCAAGCGCGCCGATTTCGCGATCCTCGACGACGACCCGCTTGCTGTCGAGCCGGCGAGACTGAAGGACATCGGCATCTGGGGAACGGTGCTGGGCGGCCGTGTCTTCGAGGCGCCACGGGGATGACGATACCCATTCCCTTCACGGTCATCGGTGGCTTCCTGGGAGCCGGCAAGACGACGCTGCTCAATCACCTGCTGGCGGGTACGACGAACCGACGGCTCGCTGTGCTCGTCAACGACTTCGGCGCCCTCGATATCGACGGCCGGCTGGTGGCTGCGCACGGCGGCGACATGATCGCGCTCGCCAATGGCTGCCTGTGCTGCACGATCGGCGATTCGCTGGTGACAACCTTGCTGGCTCTGCTCGAGCGGCCGGAGCGGCCGGACCATATCGTCGTCGAAGCGTCCGGTGTCGCCGATCCCGGTCGCATCGCCGATCTTGCCGTGCTCGAGCCGCGGCTCGGCCGCGACGGCGTGATCGTCGTCGTCGATGGCGGCGATGTGCGCCAGCGGGCCGGTGACCGGCGTGTGGGCGACACCGTGTTGCGCCAGCTCAAGGCCGCCGACCTCCTGATTCTGAACAAGGTCGATCTGGTGGACGATCCGTCCGCTCTGCGATCGTGGCTCGCCGGTCGATCGACGGCACCCGTCGTGGAAGCGCGGCACGGCGACGTGCCGGTGGCTCTTCTGTTCGGGCTCGATCGACATGGAGTTTCGCAGCCCGGAGGTGCTCCGGAGAATTTTCGGAGCTGGTCTTACAGTTGGCCAGAGCCGGTGGACCGCGTGGCCTTGCTGGCGATGCTAAGCGAGGCGCCGGCCCACATCCTGCGCGCCAAGGGCATCGTGCGCTTTGCCGACGCCGTCGACCGGCGGTCGATCGTGCACATGATAGGCCGGCGCATCGACGTCACTGAAGACGGTCCATGGCGCAATGACGCGGAATCGCAGCTCGTGCTCCTCGGGACGAGGCCCATGCTACAGTCCCTCGACAAGGAGTGAAACGACATGGCCGGCAGATTGAAGGACAGGGTGGCGATCGTGGTGGGCGCGGGCTCGAGCGGCCCGGGCTGGGGCAACGGCAAGTGCACCGCGGTCACCTTCGCGCGCGAAGGGGCGAAGGTCTTCTGTGTCGACCGCAAGCGGGCCGCTGCGGAGGAGACCGTCGGGCTGATCGCGAAGGAGGGCGGCGACGCGGCGGCCTTCGAATGCGACGCGTCGAACAATGGCCAGGTGAAGGCGATGGTGGACGCCTGCACGGCCAGGTGGGGCCGGGTCGATATCCTCGACAACAATGTCGGCATCGGCTCGACCGGCGGACCGGTCCAGCTCTCCGAGGACGAGTGGCACAGGGTGTTCGATGTCAACGTGACGAGCTTTTTCCTCACCGCCAAGCACGTGCTACCGATCATGGAGAAGCAGGGGAAGGGAGCGATCGTCAACGTGAGCTCGATCGCCTCGATCCGCACGCCCAAGGGCATCTCGTATGTGGCCTACAATGCCTCCAAGGGCGCCGTGAACTCGCTCACCATGGCCATCGCCTCGGAGTACGCGGGCAAGGGCATCCGCTGCAATGCGATCCTGCCGGGGTTGATGCATACGCCCATGATCGACTTCCTGGCCGAGGAATACGCCAGGGGCGAGAAGGATCACAATCAGGCCTATGACAAGATGATCGCCATCCGCGACCGTGCCTCGCCGACGGGCAAAATGGGCACGGGCTGGGACACCGCGAATGCCGCCCTGTTCCTCGCCTCGGACGAGGCGGCCTACGTGAACGGCCACCTGCTGGTGGTGGATGGCGGTATCACGCTCCGCGCCTAGCCTCAGGGCGCGAACTGCTCCTTGAGGATGCGTTCCTCGAGGTCGTGCTCGGGGTCGAACAGCAGGGTGAGAGGGATGTCGTTGGCTTCGGTCACCGTCACCTTGACGACATCGGCGATCTCGACCGAGTCGGCGGCGGCGGCAACGGGGCGTTTGCGCGGATCGAGCACGATGAACTCGACCTTGCTGTGATGCGGCAGCAGGGCACCGCGCCAGCGCCGCGGCCGAAAGGCGTTGATCGGCGTCAGCGCCAGCAGGCCGGCGCCGAGGGGCAGGATCGGACCGTGGGCGGAAAGGTTGTAGGCGGTCGATCCGGCCGGCGTCGCCACCAGCGCGCCGTCGCAGTGCAGGTCGGGCAGACGCATGTGGCCATCGACCGAAACCGCGATGCGCGCGGTCTGCCGGCTCGAGCGCAGCAGCGAGACCTCGTTGATGGCGATCACCTCGTGACGCTTGCCGCGCGTCGTGGTCGCCAGCATGCGCAAGGGGACGAGCGTCACCTGTCGGGCGGCCTTCAGGCGCGCGAGCAGCCCGCCGGCCCGGTACTGGTTCAGCAGGAAGCCCACCGTGCCCAGGTTCATGCCGAAGATGGGGGTCCGGCGCCGGATGTTGCGATGGAGGGTATGAAGCATCAGCCCGTCGCCCCCCAGGGCCACGATGATGTCCGCCTGCGCGGTCGTCACACCGCCATAGCGCTTCTCGAGCGCCACGCGCGCGGCGCGGGCAACCGGCGTCGACGCTGCCACGAAAGCCAGACGCGGAGCGGAATTGGAACGGGCGGACATCGGGCCTCGGCGACGCTTGAAACGGAGGCCGTACTATAGCGGCAGGCATCTCGGTTGCGATAAAATCCCGGCGGATTGGCCATAGGAGAACAGGATGGAACTGGTTCCGCTGGGACCGGGCTTCGGCGTGGAGGTGAAGGGGATCGGCCTGCTCGACGTCGCCACCGACGCCGACGCCTACCGAGCAGTGCGGTCGGCGTTCGAGGAGCATTCGTTGCTGGTGTTTCGCGACCAGCCCGTCGCCGACGACGTCCAGGCGGCGTTCAGCCGCGCCTTCGGGCCGCTCGAGCTGACCAAGGTCTCGTCGCTGGGACAGAACACGTTCTATTCGCGTCTCACCAATACGGCGAACGGCAAGGTGGTCCCGCCCGATCATCGCCAGGTTCTGGTCGCCAAGGCCAATGCCCTGTGGCACACCGATTCGTCGTTCAAGAAGACGCCGGCGCTGGCGTCGGTCCTGACGGCGCGCGTGCTGCCGGAGGACGGCGGCGAGACCGAGTTCACCTCGACGAGGCTCGCCTGGGAGCGACTGCCGCGCGACATGCAGGCGCGCCTCAAGGATGCGGTCGCGACTCACTCCTATGCCAACAGCCGCGACCAGATCCATCCCGACCTCGCGACCGAGATCGAGCGCCGGGCGCTGCCGCCGGTGCGCTGGCGGCTCAACTGGCGCAATCCGGTGAACGACCGGCGGGCACTCTATGTCGCGAGCCATGCCTATGCCATCGACGGCATGGACGAGCGCGATGCACGCCAGCTCCTGGCGCAGCTCGTCGACGAGGCGACCCGCCGCGAGTTCGTCTATAGCCACAGATGGCGCCAGGGTGATGCCGTGATGTGGGACAACCGGGCGATGCTTCACCGCGGTCGTCCCTGGGACTATGCCCACGAGCGGACCATGGTCCGCACGACGATCTCCGCGACCCTCGCCGACGGCCTCGACGAGGTAAAGCCGCCGGTCCTTCACTGACGGAATTCGGCGCCGGGAGGCTAAGGCAGGCTCCAGCCGCCGGCGCCGCGCAGCCCGAAGATCGGCTGCGGCTCGTCGATGTCCTTCAGCGTGTGGGCTCCGAGCGGCTCGATGTCCCGCGGCGGCAGCAGCTCCGCGAGCGCGCCGGAAAGAACGACAGGGCGGCCCAGCGGCGCGCAAAGCCTTTCCAGCCGCGCCGCGTGGTTCACGGCGGGGCCGATCACCGTATAGTCGAGTCGGTTGCTGGCGCCGATGTTGCCGAACATCACCTCGCCGATGTGCAATGCCAGGCCGAAGCGCACGGCAGGTTCGTCGGCGGCCGCTCGGATGCCATTCAGCACCGTGATCGCGTCGGCCACCGAGCCCGCCGCGCGGATGACGTTGCGGGCCACGCGGGCGCGTTCGTCCGGGTTGGGCACGGGAAACATGCCCAGCATGCCATCGCCCATGAACTTCAGGATCTCGCCGCCGACGCCGGTGACGATCTTGCCCATGACGTCGAAGTAGTCGTTGAGCAGGTTGATGACCGTGTCGCGCGGCAGGGTGTCCGACGCGCGTGTGAAGCCGCGCAGGTCGCAGTACCAAAGGACCGCCTCGATCGTCTGGCCGCTGCCGCGCTTGATCTCGCCGGCCAGGATGCGCCGGCCGGCGGCCCGGCCGACATAGGCATCGAGCAGATAGGTTGCGGTATCGCGCAACGAATGCGACTCGACGATGCGCGTGAAGGCGAACTGCAGCAGGAACATGCGGTCGAGGTCGGCCGTCGAGAAGCCTCCCGGCCTGTCGGACATCACGCTGAGGCCGTCGACATGGCCATTGCCGAACAGGAGCGGCAGGGCAACGTAGTCGGTCCCGCCCTCGGCTTTGAACTGGCGCAGCGCCGGGGCTTCAGGCTCGACGCTCTCGAGCCGGACGCGCAATGTCTTGCGCTCGTCGTAGACGATGGCTATCGGACTGGCGCGGAACTCCGGCCGGTCCCCCAGGCCCGCGGCCGCGCTCTGGACTTGCACCGGCTGGCCGCGGCGCCAGAAGTAGGCCTTGCCGTCGAGCTCGGGGTGCAGGGTGCGCTGGAAATAGGCCAGGCGACAGAGCGGGATGCCGGCCTTGACGAGCTGCTCGCCCGATGCGGCGACGAGCTCGCCGGTATCGGCGATCTTGTACGCCTCGGTGACGAACCAGCGGGCCAGCGGATCGGCGTAGACGCGGGCGACGACCTCTTCGTCCATGCCGGAAAGTATAGCGCTACTCGGCGGCGGCGAGCCTCTGGTTCTGGGCGACCGCAGCCCGGGCGCGCGCCAGATCCTCGCCGCGTTTCTTGACGACCGCTGCCTCCCCGCCGGCGGTCTCGGCGAACAGCGCGAGCTTGTCCATCTCCTCCTCGGCCACCGGCTCGAGGGCGAGATCGGTGTATTCGTGGCGCCTGGGGTCGTGCTTCACTCTCTGGCCGATGCGCCAGCCCTGCCAGGCGAGCCGCGCGTAGATCCTGAGCTTGCGCCAGCTCTCGGCGGCGAGCTTGAGATGGAAGAGCCCGATCGGCTCGATCGGCAGCCCGTAGCGCCGGTCGCGGCGATACTTCATCCGCACGATGCCGCCTTCCAGCGGATGGATGCCCTCGGCCTCGAACATGATCTTGAACATGGTCATGAACTGGGCCGGCTCCGCCGGATTGCGGCCGCGAATGGCGCCGTGGCGGCGGGCCACGGTCTCGATGTGCTCCGGCGTGTAATAGGCCTTCCAGGCATCGCGATAGGTGCGGTCGAACTCCTCGTCGCTCATCCTGGGATGGTGCACCACGCGATGGTGAAGGTCGTATTTGTTGAGGTCGGAATCCATCCAGGCACCCTGTTTCCACAGTTTCTGGTGGTCTTCCGATCCCGGCAGCGGCGTGAGGATGAAGAGCTCGAGGATGTCGAGCGGCAACTCCTTCTTGATGATCTCCATGTCGCGTAGCACGGATTCCCGCGTATCGCCGGGGAAGCCCAGGATATAGCCGGCCCAGGTGGAGATTCCGACTGCGTGCCAGGCCTGCAGCATCTTGCGATAGTCGGTGATCTTGTTCTGCCGCTTCTTCGCTGCCAGCAGATTGTCGGGGTTGATGTTCTCGAGGCCGATGAAGACACGATAGACGCCGGCCCACTGGGCCTTGGCGATGAAATTCGGGATGCGGTGGCACTGCGTGTCGACCTGGATGATCAGGGACACCTGGATGCCTTCGTTCTCCTTCAGCTCGATCAGCCGGTCGAAAAAGTCCTCCCAATGCCGATTGCGGGCCATGTTGTCGTCGGTGATGAAGAACGACGTGATGCCTTGCCTGTAGTTCTCGCGGACGATGGCCTCGAGGTCATCGGCGCTGCGGAAGCGGCTTTTGCGGCCCTGCACGTTGATGATGGTGCAGAACGAGCACTGGAAGGGGCAGCCGCGGCCGAGGTCGAAGCTCGACCTGCGGCCCTCGTTGCGGGCCAGGGCCGCGGGCGGCAGGCTGGGAGTCGGGGCGCCTTCGATGCCCGGCAGATCCTCCATGTGGTTGTAAAGCGGCTTCAGCCGATCGTGCCATGCATCCTGCAGGATGGCGTCGAGTCGGCCTTCCTCCGCCTCGCCGGCGAAGATCGAGATGCCCATGTCCATGGCCGCCTGGATCTCCGGCGGCACGACCGGCAGCATCGAAAGGCAACCTGCGGCGTGGAAACCGCCAAGCGCCACCGGGAGGCCGGCCTCGATGAACTGCCGTCCAAGGTCGACGGCTCGCGGGAACTGGTTGCTCTGGACGCCGACCAGGCAGACCAGACCCTTGCCGCCGCTGCGGCGGATATCGCGGACGATACGATCGGGCCGTACGCGCGTATTGGTCTCGTCGAACGGCTTGAGGACAATCTCGACATCGGGCCCCAGCACCCGCCGGCGCCGGCAATCGTCTCCGAGCCCATAAAGCGCGGCAAGCGTGTTGGAGGGAATATGGGACTTGAGCCACGTGATCGGATAGCCGTCGTCGTCGTAGTGAGTCGGCTTGATCAGGATGAGCTGAAAGCACGTCTTCTTGGCCGAGCTGCCCATCGCGGATGATCTCCCCCTGCAAAGTCCGCGTACGGTCCGGGCGTCCCGCTGACGGTCTGTCGAACGCACACCGGGCGACATCATCCGCCAGCACATGTTTCCAGCCGGCAAGACAAAGGCATTCCCCGTCAATGTCTTATGCCGACGATTTGCATCGTCGACAAGGGTGGGAAAGGCCTGTACCCGCGTTTCTTCCGTTGCGTGCCATCGCAAGAGCAGACACCCTGCGGCCAGTGGAAGTGCCTTTCCTTTCAAGGCGGTGGCAGGAGGAAAACCAGCGAAGTTGACCGTATTTGCGCGTATTCCTGCACTGGCACCCTTCCAGATTCGCAGCTTCCGTTTCCAGTGGCCGGCCGATCTTCTCGCCTCCTGGGCGTTCGAGATGGAAGGGGTGATCCTCGGCTGGTTCGTCCTGGTGTCGACCGGCTCGGTCACCGCGCTCGCGGTCTTCGGTTCCCTGCAGTTCCTCGGCACGCTGGTGTCGCCTTTCTTCGGGATGGCGGGAGATCGCATCGGCAACCGCAACGTCCTTTGCCTGATGCGCATCACCTACGCAGGCGTTGCGTTCTGCCTGATGCTGCTGTTCCTGAGCCGGCTCGCCACGCCCGTTCCCGTCTTCCTCCTTGCGGCGGTCATGGGCCTCGTCAGGCCGTCGGACATCACATTGCGCAATCTCCTGGTGGGCGAGACCATGCCGGCGGACCTCCTGATGCGGGCCATGAGCGTATCGCGCATGACGGCCGATTCGGCGCGCGTGGTGGGCGCCCTGTCGGGCGCGACGCTGATGGCCACGCTGGGATCGGGTATCGCCTATGTGGTAATCTGCGCAGTCTACGGCGTGAGCTTCCTGCTGTCGCTCAATGTCGGCGTCAGACGGCTGCGGGTGCTGGGCGAGCAGGCGATCCCGCTGTCCCCGGTCCGCGCCCTCAGGGAAGGCTTCGCCTACGTCTGGTCGACACCTGACGTTCGCGCCGCCACTCTGCTTGCCTTCCTGATGAACTTCGCGGCCTTTCCACTGGTCAATGCGCTGCTGGCGCACGTCGCCAAGGATATCTACGGCCTCGACCAGACCGGTCTCGGCTGGCTGATCGCAAGCTTCGCGATCGGAGCGCTGTCGGGCTCGATTCTGTTGTCGATGCACGGCGCGCGCATCCGAGCGGCCCGGACGATGATCGCCTGCGCGCTGGTCTGGTTCGCCTTGAATCTCGTCTTCTCGTGGATCCAGACGCCGCGCTGGGGCGAGATCCTGCTGATCCTGATCGGTGTCGCGCAAAGCTTCTGCATGGTGCCGATGGCGGTGATCTTGCTGCGCACGGCCGATCCTGCCTTTCGCGGACGGGTCATGGGCGTGCGCATGCTCGCGGTCTACGGGCTTCCGCTCGGCCTGCTGCTGAGCGGTCCCCTGATCGAGCATGTCGGATTTGCGGTGACCGGCTCGCTTTACAGCGTCATCGGCATTGCCTTCACGCTACTGATCGCGGCCCATTGGCGCGAGCATCTCTGGTATCCGCAGGCGGCCGCCAACCAGCGATAGGAACCTTGCGCCGCGCCCGGCGTTGGCCTGCCACGATCGAGGAGGAGCATGCCCAAGACCATAACGCTGGCGGCTGTCTTCCTGGCGGCGGGCATGACCGCGGCGGCCGCCGGGCAACCGGTCCCGATTGACAGGACGCCCGATCCCGACGAGCAGCGCAACATCTTCACGCTTCAGGTCGAGAACGATTTCTTCAATCTGGTCGGCAAGTCGGATCGAGACTACACCAACGGCGTGCGCATCGGTTGGCTCTCGCCGGCTCTGTCGGACCTGCCCGACGGGTGGGCGAGAATGCTCACCTTGCCGACCTTCTTCGGCGAAGGGCCGGTCGACTCGGTTACCCGGCGGGTCGGCGTCTCGTTCGGCCAGAACCTCTACACGCCGCAGGACACCGAGACAAGTCGCCCGATCTTCGACGACCGGCCGTATGCGGCATGGCTCTATATGAGCGTCGCCCTGCAGTCGACCTACAAGCGCGTCGATCCGCGGAGCGGGGCCGACGATCCGGTACGACTCGACACATTGCAGCTCGATTTCGGACTGGTTGGTCCCGCCGCCGGCGGTGCGTTCGTGCAGAACAACTTTCATCGCCTGATCAACGACAGTCCGGCCAACGGCTGGGCCAACCAGCTCCACAACGAACCGACGCTCGACCTCACCTTCGAACGCCGCTGGCGCACCGGACACGGCATTGTCCTGGATCGTCCGAAGCTCGAATACGATCTCGTGCCGATCGTCGGGGCCGCGGTCGGAAACGTCTCGACCTATGCCAGTGTCGGCGGCCTGCTGCGCGTCGGCAAGGACTTGCGGGCCGACTTCGGACCGCCGAGGGCGCGCCCCGCATTGCCCGGTTCCGAAGGCTTCGTCGGCAAGGGATTTGCCTGGTATCTGTTCTTTGGCGTGAGCGGATCAGCCGTGGCGCGCGACATGTTCCTCGACGGCAATACCGATGGCAACAGCATGCACGTGACGCACCGGCCCTTCGTCGCCGAGGGCACGGTGGGCCTGGCGCTGCTGTTTCGCGGCGTGCGGGTTTCGTTCACCCAGGTCGTGCGCACGCCGTCGTTTTTCGAGCGCGACCGCTTCGATCAGTTCGCGTCGATCAATGTCACGTTTCGCTACTGATAGCCTTGCCGATGGGCCTAGATGCGGCCCATCAGCAGCAGGATGATCACGATGATCAGGATGAGCCCGACGCCGCCGCTGGGATAGTAGCCCCAGCCGCTGCTGTAGGGCCAGGTCGGCAACGCGCCGAGCAATATGAGGATCAGAATGATCAGAAGGATAGTGCCCAGCATGTTGCCTTCCTTTCGTCAGCCCAGGTTCTTTTCGGCGAACGACCAGTTCACGAGCTTGTCCAGCCAAGCGGTCACGTGGTCGGGGCGGCGGTTCTGGTAGTCGAGATAGTAGGCGTGCTCCCACACATCGGCCGTGAGGAGCGGCGTCTCGCCATGGGCGATCGGCGTATCGGCGTTGGACGTCGTGGTGATCTTGAGCTTGCCGTCCTTGCCCTTCACCAGCCAGGCCCAGCCGCTGCCGAACTGCGCCACCGCGGCCTTCTGGAAGGCATCCTTGAATTCCTTCACGCCGCCGAAGCTCGACTGCAGCGCATCCTTGAGCTTGCCGGACGGCTCGCCGCCCTTCGGGGACATGCTGTCCCAGTAGAAATTGTGGTTCCAGATCTGGCCGGCATTGTTGAAGACCGCCTTGTCCTTCTCGTTCTTCGCCGACTTGGCCACGATGTCCGCGAGCGACATGCCGTCGTAGTCGGTACCGACGATCAGCTCGTTCAGCTTGTTCACGTAGGCGGCGTGGTGCTTGCCGTAGTGAAACGAAATGGTCTTTGCGGAGATCACCGGCTCGAGGGCATTCTCGGCATAGGGCAGCTTCGGAAGGCTGAAGGCGTGCTTGGGCTTGTCTAGTGGCATGGCTGAACTCCCTAGGTTTACGAGGGCCCGGACTATGGAACGTCTGCCTGCATTTATTGTTGCGTCGCATTTTCGCAGGCAAGTGCCCGCGAAATGGCCATTATCGGCCGAATTGCAAGCCGGAGTGATTTGCAAGCCGAAGCAACACGATGCGATGTCTTCTTTTGTTTTGAGGATGAAGCGGCGCTAGTGTTCTTGGGGAGAACCAGCTCGGAGGCTTGTCATGAGAGGCAACCCGCAGATCATCGCCGAACTGAACAAGCTTCTAAAGAACGAGCTCACCGCCATCAATCAGTACTTCCTGCATGCCCGGATGATGAAGCACTGGGGCTTCGAACGGCTGGGCAAGAAAATCTACGACGAGTCGATCGGCGAGATGAAGCATGCCGACCGGCTGATCCAGCGCATCCTGTTGCTCGAGGGCTTGCCAAACCTGCAGGATCTCGGCCGGCTCGGCATCGGCGAGACTGTTCCTGAATGTCTGAATGCCGACCTCAGGCTCGAAACGGCCGCACGTGCCGATCTGCTCGGAACCATAGCGGCGTGCGAGAGCGCCCAAGACTATGTCAGCCGCGAGATCGCGGTCGACATCCTGGATGACGCCGAATCCCATATCGACTTTCTGGAAACGGAACTCGCCCTCCTCGAGAAGGTGGGCGAGCAGAACTACCTGCAGACCCAGATCGGAGAAGAGGAGGACGCCGACTGAGCGTCAGTCGGCGGCGAGCAACACCTGGGGAGCGGCCTGTTCGTCGGCGATCGTCTGGCCGATCCGCTTGCGCATGTCCGCCGCACAGCCGCCGCATTGCGGGGTCTGGCCGCACGCCCGGAAGACGTCCACGGGCCGCTGGGCGCCGGCCCGGACGGCGGCGTCGACATCACGATCTCGAATGGCGCGACAGATGCAGATATACATTCTGGCGGACGTCTTTCCAATGCAGTTGCGACTTACTCGCACCACGAAGATAAGAGGCGTTCGCAAACAGGTCAAGGGGCCAAATCAGGTGAAATCGAGGGGCCGTCTTCGTGAAGAGCATGACCTGATCCGGGCCCAGCTTCGCCGCTTCGTCGAGGAGAAGGTGAAGCCTCACGGGCCGCAATGGGAGCAGGCCGGGTTCGTGCCGCGCAGCGTGCTTCGGGAGATGGGCGAGCTCGGTTTCCTCTCGCTGCGGGTTCCCGAGGCGCTGGGCGGCTCAGGCCTCGATGCCCGCGCGTCGGTGATCTTGGCCGAGGAGGTGGGACGGTCGACCTTTGGCGGCTTCGCCATCACCGTGCTCGTCCATACCGACATGGCGAGCCCTCATCTGGTGCGCTTCGGCAGCAAGCGGCAGCACGAGCGGTATCTGCCGGGCGTCATGGCCGGCCGGACGATCACGGCGGTTGCCGTCACCGAGCCCGGCACCGGATCCGATGTCGCGGGCATCCGCACCCGCGCGGTGCGCGACGGCGACAGCTACGTGCTGAACGGCGCGAAGATGTTCATCACCAACGGGGTGCATGGCGACCTTTACTTCGTCGCGGCGCGCACCGATCCCGCGGCCAAGGGCAGCCGTGCCCTCACCATGTTCATGGTCGAGAAGGGCACGCCCGGCTTCCACGTCGGCCGCGCACTCGACAAGACGGGCTGGCGCTGCTCGGATACCGCTGAGCTCGTGTTCGAGGATTGCCGCGTGCCGTCGGAAAACGTGCTGGGCGAGGAGAATCGCGGCTTCTACGCCATCATGGCCAACTTCCAGACCGAGCGGCTGGTGATCGGCGCGATGGCGATGGCCGAGGCGCGCGAGGCGCTCCGCCTGACCTTCGAGCATGTAAATCAACGCATCGCCTTCGGTGTGCCCTTGTGGGAGAAGCAGGCGATCCGGCAGCGGCTTTCGCGCCGACTGGCCGAGGTCGAGGCGGCGCGCCAGCTCGTGCACCACACCGCCTCGCTCGATGCCCGGGGCGTCGATTGCGTCGCGCAGGTATCGATGGTGAAGGCGCTGGCCGGCGACCTGGTGAACGCGGTGCTGTACGACTGCGTGCAGTTCCATGGCGGCATGGGTTTCGTGCGCGAAAGCGCGATCGAGCGCATGGCGCGCGATGCGCGCGTGCAGGCGATCGGTGGCGGGGCGTCGGAGGTGATGCTGGAGGAGATCGCCAAGCGGTTCGGCCAGGTCTTGTCAGACTGACGAAGGCACCGCATCTTGCAGCCCGATGGATGCATCCTTGAACGCCCCGCGCTATTGGGACGACTACGAGGTCGGCAGGAAATATCCGCTGGGCTCGACGCGTTTCTCAGAGCAGGAAATCGTCGAGTTCGCGCGACTCTACGATCCGCAGGATTTTCACCTCGACGCTGCGAGGGCACGGCAGTCGCTGTTCGGCGGCCTGATCGCCTCGGGCTGGCAGGTCTGCGCCAAGCTGATGCGCCTCTTTGTCGACAACTATCTCGACAAGCGCACGGCGCTGGGCTCGCCGGGCGTCGACGAGATCCGATGGCTGAAGCCGGTGCGGCCGGGCGACACGCTGACGGCCTGGGTCGAATGCGCGGCCAAGGTGCCGTCGAAAAGCAAGCCGGAGCTCGGCGTCATCCACGAGAGCTGGCACGCCGTCAACCAGAAGGGCGAGCTCGTCATGACGGCCAAGGGCATCAACATGGTGCGGCGACGGCCGGCATGATGCGGCCGGTCAAGGGCATCGATCATGTGGTCGTCATGGTCGATGGCATCGATGCGGCGCAGGCCGCTTACGAACGGCTCGGCTTCCAGGTCCAGCCGCGCGGTTTCCACAAGAAGCTCGGCACCGCCAACCATCTGATGATCTTCGAGCGCGACTACTTCGAGATCCTGGGCATCGTCGAGGACACCGAGTTCAATGCCGAGCGGAGGGAGTGGCTGAAGAGCGGCGGCGGCCTCGCCAACGTCGCGCTGGCGACCGACGGCGCCGATCTCGCCTGGCAGGCTTTCCAGGCGGCCGGATTGCAGCCCGACGCGCCGCTCGCGTTCGATCGCGCCGTGGAGATCGATGGCAGGACGGAGCAGGCGCGCTTCCGGACGGTGCGCATTCCCAAGAGGCATATGCCCGTCGTGGGCCTGTTCGTCTGCGAGCATCTCACACCGCAGTTCGTCTATCGGCCCGAATGGGCGAGGCATCCGAACGGGGCACGAGGCATTCTGGGCGTCACGGTGATCGCGGAGCAGCCCGCGAAATGGATCGGTACGCTCGAGAAGTACTTTGGTGCCGGCGCCGTGGCGCGGGACGGCGACACGCTGAGAGTCGATACCGGCACGCAGCCGATCCGGTACCTGGCGCGCGAGGCCTATGCCGCGCGCTATCCGGGCATCGTGCCGGTGCGGCCGGACGATCATCCGGCGCTGCTGCGGCTGCGCGTCGAAAGCCTCTCCGGCTGCGAAGCCCTCCTGAGGAAGAACGGCGTGAGGATCTTGAAGCCGGACGGCGAACGCCTGCTGGTTCCGCCGTCCGAAGCGGCTCACCTCACCCTCGAATTTGCGGAGCGTTAGGCTTCATGGCGTTCGATCTGGCCGATCGCGGCATTTATGGCTTCGTGACGTCGGAGCGTCTGCGCTTCGCCGATGTCGATGCCAACGGGCATGTGAACAACGTCGCGTTCCTGCAGCTCCTGGAGAGCGTGCGCGTCTCCTATCTGCGCGAAGTCGTGCGCAAGGGCCTGCCGCCCTTTCGCCTAGTGGTGGGACGGCTTGAGGTCGATTTCAAGCGGCAGATGTTCTATCCCGGCACGGCGACCGCCTGCGCGCGCCTGATCGAGGCGCACGAGCGCAAGTGCGTGGTGGGTCATGCGCTGTTCGACGGAGAGGGCAACTGCACGGCCGTGCTCAAGGCGATCATGGTGTCGCTGAACGAGGAAACGCACCGGGCCGTGTCGTTCGCGCCCGTCGTGCGCAAGGCGCTCGATCGTCTCGCCGCTTCCGCCAATGGACTGCCGATATGACCGCGCCGCTCGTTCCCGAGGGCTTCCGCAAGCTCGGCGTCACCGACGATTTCGTCGGGCTGATCGGGCCGCTCTGGTGCAAGGCGGAGGGCGAGAGGCTCCGGGTCGGCTTGCCGCTCGAGCCACGCCACGGCAACCCCATGGGCTGGGCGCATGGCGGCCTGCTGGTCACGGTCGCCGACATGGTGATGGGCGCGGGATCGGGCCATGCCACCGGCATTCGCTGGCCGCATCCTACCGTGTCGCTCAGCACCGAGTTCGTGCGCGGGGCGCGGCTGGGCCAGTGGCTGGAAGGAACGGCGCGGATCGCGCGCCGCACTGTCAACTTCTGCTTCTGCAGTTGCGATCTCGTCTGCGGCGGAGAGGTCGTGCTGGTCGCGTCCGGCGTGTTCAAGGTGCCCGATCTCGACAAGATCCCCGAGGCGCTGCGGGCAAAAGTGCGCGGCAGATGGGATGAGGGCTGACGCGGACTCTCAGCGTTTCTTGCGGCGATAGATCTGGTAGCGATCGAAATCCATCAGGTGCTCGTAGTGCCTGAAGGCATCGGCGAACACCTTGTTCTGGCGGAAGTACTCGAGATAGTCGAAGATCTTGCCTTGGCAGCGCGGCATGCCGGGGATCGTATCGACGATCAGGAGATCGGGCTTGCCGTCGGCGAAGTCCTGCGAGACGGCGTCGTACACGAACTTCTCGGTGTCGGACATCGTGTCGGGCGGATTGTAGAGCGCCGGAAAGTCCTCACAGGTCGCATAGACGCCCTGCAGCACCCACATCGTCAGGAACCGCATGGTCATGCGGCCGTGGACGTAGTTCAGCATCGGCCAGAACGGATAGATGCCGGGCGAGAGCGTCATGATCGTGCGGTGCGGGGCGTTCTGCTCGACGATATGGCGCAGGATTCCGCCAACCGAGTCCTCGTACTGGCGCTGCTTGAAGAAGGGCGGCGTGTAGAGCGCCGCCTGGAAATAGAGCAACACCATGAGCGTCGCCGAGATCACCGCCACCGGCAGCCGGTGGCCGCTGCGGCTGATCGGCAGATAGCGATCGACCGTCTGCGAGATGGTGAGCGCTGCCAGCAGGATCGCGATCGAAAGGGCGGGCAGCAGATGATAGGGCCAGCCCTTGGCCTGGGCGATGGCGGACACCGCGGCGCCAATACCGAACGCGACCACTACGCGTGCCGCCACGGTGCGGGTCAGGAACACGGCGAAGGCGCCGAAGATCAGGAGCGCGATCAGGGTCGGCGCCATCACGTCGCCGGTCAGGATCTCCCACCAGCCGGCGTCGCCGATCGGCGAGTAGGCCTCGATGGCGAGCGGCATCACGAAGCGGCCGTAGGCGGAGAACACCGTGTACATCAGCACGAGATGGACCACGGCGACCGCCAGGATCGACCACGGGATCTCGTCGCGGAACGACCGGCGCCAGCCGCGGCGGATCAGGAGGTAGAGCTCGACCGCGGCCGGGATGGCAAGGAAATAGGGCTTGAGCGCGAAAGCGACGCCGGCCACCAGGCCGATCGCCATCGCGGTGCCGCGCGAGGTCGACACGCCCTCCGCGCGCGCCATCGAGGCGAAGAGATAGGGCGCGGTGGCGACGAACATGATGTGCTCGCGCTGGCCGAAATGCTCGTTCGGCAGCACCGTGAACAGGAACAGCAGAACCGGCGGCAGCAGGCCCGCCGTCAGCGCATGGTCGGCCGACGGCACCAGTCGGATCAACCGGCTGCAGGCAAAGAACGAACCGAAGATGCCCGCCACCACCCAGGCGGTGAACCAGAACGGTATGCCGCCGGGGAGGATCTTGGCGGTCAATACCGGCAGGGCATGCACAATGAAGGTGAGCGGCAGGTTCTCGTCGATTACGTCGACATAGAGCTTCTGACCGTCGATCCAGCGGCGCGAGACGGCGAGAATAGCGCCGACGTCGTGATTGATCGGCGGGAAGAAATAGCCCGCCAGCCACAGGATCGGCAGCGCGAACAGCAGCACCATCAGGAGGCGTTCGATGGGTGGCGACTGCAGAGGGGGCTTGGTGGTGGCGGTTGGCAAGGCGCGGCGAAGATATCATAAGCGGACACCGGGGCGACATGCGGGGAGCGCGGGCGCGTGGAACGGGCGGAGTACGAGCGCATGCACGCGGTGGAGGACCGCATGTGGTGGTACCGCGGCCTGCGCCTGCTCGTCGCCGACCTGCTCCGGCGGGCGCTCGAACGATCGGACGTGGCGGGATGCGCGCTGGATGCGGGATGCGGCACCGGCGGCATGCTGGCAAAGCTCGGCGCCAGCGTCGGCAGCCATGTCACGATCGGTCTCGAATACGATGCCAATGCGGCGGCGCTTGCGCTCGCCAAGACACAGCGGCCGATCGTGGTGGGGTCGGTCACCGAAATGCCGCTGGGCGACGCCAGGATCGCCGCCTATCTGTCGCTCGACGTGCTTTGCCATGCCGGCGTCGAGCCTTCGGCGGCCCTGGAGGAGGCCCGGCGCTGCCTCGCGCCGAACGGCGTCGCCATCTTCAACCTGCCTGCTTATTCATGGCTGTTGTCGGCGCATGACAGGCGCGTGCACAATGTCCGGCGCTTCACCCGTGGCGAGGCGCGCAGGCTGCTCGCCAGTCACGGCTTTCGCGTCGTGAGATCGACCTACTGGAATACACTGCTGTTTCCGCTGATGCTCCTGCACAGACTGATCGAGAAGGACGATGCCGAAAGCGACGTGCGCGAATTTCCGCCCTGGCAGGACTCGATGTTCTCCGCCCTGCTCGCGGTCGAGCGTGCGGCGATCCGATGCGGCCTGCGCCTTCCCTTCGGCGGCTCCCTGATCCTGGTGGCGTCACGCGATGGCTGATGATCCCGCGCTCTCGATCGTCGTGCCGGTCTACAACGGCGCGGCCACGGTCGGCGAGCTCGTCGGCGCGCTGCGCGCCCTCGACATTCCGGGCGGCCTCGAGATCGTGCTCGTGGTGGATGGCAGTCCCGACAACAGCCTCGAAGTCTGCAAGCAGCTTGCCGCCGACCCCGGCCCGCCGGTGACGGTGCTGAGCCTCAGCCGGAACTACGGCGAGCACAATGCCGTCATGGCGGGTCTTTCCCGCGCGCGCGGCACCTACACGATCACGATGGACGACGATCTGCAGAATCCACCGGGCGAGGTGAAGCGCCTGTTCGAGTACGCGCGCGACGGCAGCTACGACGCGGTCTACACTTACTACGACGAGAAGAAGCATGCCGCGTGGCGCAACCTCGGCAGCCGCTTCACCAATTGGTGCGCCGACCGGCTGATCGACAAGCCGCGCGGCCTCTACCTCTCGAGCTTCCGCTGCCTGTCGGCCTTCGTACGCGAGCACATCGTGGCGACCTACGAGGGCCCGTATCCCTACGTAGACGGGCTCGTCTTCCAGATCACGCAGAATGTCGGCCGGCTGCAGGTCGAGCATCTGCCGCGCATCGAGGGACGCTCGAACTATACGCTGCCCCGCCTCTTCAGGCTGTGGCTCTCCATGTTCTCCAATTTCTCGGTGATCCCGCTGCGGTTCGCGACCCTGTTCGGCATCGCGTTCGGCACGCTGGGCGCACTCGCGGCAATCATCGTGATCGTCGAGGCGATCTCGGCCCGCAAGGCGCCGCAGGGCTGGGCCTCGCTGATGGTGGCGGTGCTCGTGCTGGCCGGCGTGCAGCTCGTTGTCGTCGGCCTGATCGGCGAATATCTGGGGCGCATGTTCCTCGCCGTGAACCGCAAGCCGCAATATGTCGTTCGCGAGATCTTCCGGCGGAACCCGGCCGACGCCGGCGATGGGCTCAAGGTCGAGCGGCCGACTGCCGATACGAAGGCGGCCGGGCAGCCGCATCGCCAGATCTCTCAGCTGGGACCGTAAGACAATGTTGGTTTCGTATGTGGCGCTGGCCTTCGGCATCCTGGCCGGCATCGCCGGCCAGATTCTCCTGAAGCAGGGGGCGGATGCGCCGGATTTCCTGGCCCAGGTCCTGCGTCCGTCGACGCTCTGCGGGCTCGCACTCTACGGCTCCGCCGCCTTCCTCTACATCATCGCCCTGCGCAAGCTGCCGGTGTCTATCGCCTTTCCCAGCGTGTCGCTGTCCTATGCGATCGTGGCCGTGCTCGGGCACTTCTTGTTCGGGGAGCCATTCGGTCTCAAACAGATCGGCGGCATCGTTCTGATCGTTGGCGGCGTGGTGCTGATCAACCAGGGATGAGGAGCAAGGCGTGAGTTACGAGCAGATCAAATACGACGTCAGGGACGGTATTCTGACCATCACCCTCGATCGTCCGGACAAGCTGAACGCCTTCACGGGAAAGATGCTGTCGGAGCTTCTGGATGCCATGGACCGGGCCGATCGCGATGACGACGTGAGGGCCATCGTCTTCACCGGTGCCGGGCGCGGCTTCTGCGCCGGGGCCGATCTGTCGGGCGGCGCCAACACCTTCAATGCCGAGACGCGCGGGCCGGTCGATCCCGGCCTCGATGGGCATCGCGACGGCGGCGGCCTTTTCACCCTGCGTCTCTACGACTCGCTCAAGCCGACTATTGCGGCGTGCAACGGTCCGGCGGTCGGCGTGGGTGTCACCATGCAGCTCGCCATGGACATGCGGCTGGCCTCGGAGACGGCGCGCTACGGCTTCGTGTTCACCCGGCGCGCCATCGTCATGGAGGCTTGCTCGAGCTGGTTCCTGCCGCGTCTCGTCGGTCCGCAGCAGGCGCTGGAATGGGTGATGACGGGCCGCGTCTTCCCGGCCGAGGAAGCGCTGCGGGGCCGGCTGGTCCGCTCCGTTCACAAGCCGGCCGAGCTTTTGCCGGCAGCCTATGCCCTGGCGCGCGAGATCGCCGACAATACGGCGCCCGTGTCGGTGGCGCTCAACCGGCAGATGATCTGGAAGATGCTGGGCGCCGATCATCCCATGGAAGCGCACAAGGTCGATTCCAAGGGAATCTACGAACGCGGCAAGTCGGCCGACGTGAAGGAGGGCGTGACGGCTTTCCTGGAGAAGCGACCGGCGCGTTTCCCGATGAAGGTGACGACCGGCATGCCGTCCTATTTCCCGTGGTGGAAGGAGCGGCCGTTCGGCTGAGCGCGAGGCCGGTCCCACTGCGACGAAGGCCGGGTTGCGGCTCCCGGGCACTTGCGGCAATCTCCGCGGCGATTGTCGGGAGGGAATTTCCAATGACGAAGTTGCAGATGCGTCGCCGGTCGGTCCTGGCGGCCGCGCCGGCCTTTCTCGCAGGCGCCGTCGCGGCGCCCTATGTGGCGCGCGCCCAAGGCAAGCCGGAGAAGTCGAAGGTCGTGCTGGCCGTCGGCGGCAAGTCGGCACTTTACTATCTCTCGCTCACGATCGCGGAGAAGAAGGGCTTCTTCAAGGATGCGGGCCTCGATGTCGAGATCAACGACTTCCAGGGTGGCGCCAAGTCGCTCGAGGCGCTGATGGGCGGGAGCGCCGACGTCGTCGCCGGCGCCTATGAGCACACGATCCGCATGCAGCAGCGCGGACAGGCGATCAAGGGCTTCGCCCTGATCGGGCGCGGCATGCAGCTCGCGATCGCCATGCGCAAGGATGTGGCCGACAAGGTGAAGGGGCCGGCCGACATCAAGGGCATGAAGTTCGGCGTCAGCGCGCCCGGATCACAGACGCACATGCTGGTGGCGAACTGGGCGGCCAAGGGCGGTCTCAAGGCGACCGATTTCTCGGTGATCGGCGTCGGTGCGGGCGCCTCGGTGGTGGCCGCGATCGAGAACAAGTCGGTCGACGGCGTGTCGCAGGCCGATCCCGCGATCACCATCCTGCAGGAGAAGGGCGAGGTGAAGGTCGTCCTCGATACCCGCACGATGAAGGGGAACAAGGAACTGTTCGGCGGCGCCATGCCGGCGGCGTGCCTCTATTGTCAGCCCGGATTGCTCACCAAGACGCCCAACACGGCGCAGGCGCTCGCGACGGCGATCGTGCGCGCCGACGAGTGGCTGCAGACGGCCAAGCCTTCGGAGGTGGCCGACACCGTGCCATCGCAGTACCTGCTCGGCGACAAGGCGATCTACGAGAAGGCCTTCGCCAATGTGCGCGAGACCATCTCGCCCGACGGCATCATGCCGCCGGAAGGCCCGGGCAATTGCCTGAAATTCCTGGTCGACGGCGACCCCAAGATCGCCGCCGTCAAGGACAAGATCAAGCTCGCGGACACGTGGACCAACGACTTCGCGAAGCGCGCAAAGAAACACGCCTAGGCAAACGGCATCGATGACGGCGACAGCGGCGCTCGCGCTGGAGGACGTAACCTGCCGTTTCGCCGGCCGTGACGGCGGCGTGCCCTACACGGCCGTTGCCGACACCACGCTGCGCGTGGGAGAGGGCGAGTTCGTGTCGGTCGTGGGACCGACCGGCTGTGGCAAGTCGACATTGCTCAATGTGGCGGCGGGCCTGCTGGCGCCGTCGTCGGGAGTCGTAAACGTCTTCGGCGAGCCGCTGCACGCGGCTCAAGGTGTGAACAGGCGCGCCGGCTACATGTTCCAGGCCGACGCGCTGATGCCTTGGCGGACGGGAATCGAGAACGTGGTGGCCGGCCTCGACTTCCGCGGTGTGCCGCGCGCCGAGGCACGGAAACAGGGCGAAGCCTGGCTGCGCCGGGTCGGGCTGGCGGGCTTCGGCGATCGCTATCCGCATCAGATGTCGGGCGGCATGCGCAAGCGGCTGGCGCTGGCGCAAACGCTGATCACGCGACCCGACATCCTGCTGATGGACGAGCCGTTCTCGGCGCTCGACATCCAGACCCGCCAGCTCATGGAGAACGAACTGCTGGCGCTGTGGGCGGAGGACAGGAAGTCGGTTCTCTTCATCACCCACGATCTCGAGGAGGCGATCGCGCTCTCGGACCGCGTGGTCGTTCTCTCGGCCGGGCCGGCCACGCGCCCGATCGGCGACTTCAGGATCGAGCTGCCGCGGCCGCGGGACGTGTCGGAGATCCGCATGACCCCGGCCTTCCTCGCCCTCCATCGCGAGATCTGGGGGGCGATGAAGGAAGAGGTGCTCAAGGCCTACGAACGGCAGAAGGCGGCCTGACATGCGCCTGCGCGCTCTGCAGATTTTCATCCTCGCCCTGCTGATCGCCGTCTGGTACCTGTTCACCAAGCCGGGGCTGCTGCCGAATTTCTATTTCGAGCAGGACAACCGCGCCGCCTTCTTCTTCGGTGAGCCGCAGAAGGTGTTCCAGGTCATCGTCGATTGGTTCGCCTCGGGCGAGATCTTCGGCCATCTCTGGATCACGCTGCTCGAGACGGCCCTGGGCTTCGTCATCGGCTCGGTCTTCGGCCTCGGCATCGGGCTCTGGCTCGCCCTCTCGCGCACAGCTTCGGCAGTGATGGATCCCTACATCAAGGGCTTCAACTCCATGCCCCGCGTCGTGCTGGCGCCGATCTTCGCGGTGTGGTTCGGCCTCGGCATCTGGTCGAAGGTGGCACTGGGGGTGACGCTGGTCTTCTTCGTCGTCTTCTTCAACGTCTACCAGGGCGTGCGCGAGGTGAGCCCGACCCTGATCGCCAATGCCCGCATGCTGGGCGCCTCGCCGCGCCAGCTCCTGCGCTCGATCTATCTGCCGTCGGCGATGAGCTGGGTGTTCGCCAGCCTGCACAACGCCGTGGGCCTCGCCTTCGTCGGGGCGGTCGTCGGCGAATACCTGGGATCGGCGCACGGAGTCGGCTACCTGATCCTGCAGGCGGAGGGGACATTCGACGTCAATACCGTCTTCGCCGGAATCCTGGTGCTCACCGCCTTCGCCCTCGTGCTCGACGGCGTCGTCGGCCTCGTCGAGGCGCGCCTCATGACGTGGCAGCCGCGCGCCAGCGAGACGGAGAAGGTGTAGCCAGGCCGAGAACCCGTCAGCTTCCGGTGAAGCGCGCCGCGCGCTTCTCGAGAAAATGGGCGACGCCCTCCTTGAAGTCGGCAGTGCGGAACGAGAGCTCCATCTCGTGGTTGGCCTGGACGGTAGCCTCGGCCAGGGTCTGGAACTGTGCCTCCCAGAGCTGCCGCTTCATCACCGCGACCGACCGGGGCGAGACCGTGTCGGCCATCAGCCGGGCGTAGGCGCGCGTCTCGGCCATCAGCCTGTCGTCGGGAATGACCCGGCTGACCAGCCCCAGCGACAGGGCCTCCGGGGCGCGGAACTTGCGGGCGGAGCAGAGAAGGTCGAGGGCCGTCGGCAGGCCGACGAGCCTGGGCAGCAGCCAGCTCACCCCGTGCTCCGCGATCAGGCCGCGCTGGGCGAATGCGGTCGTGAACACGGCCGATTCGGCGGCAAAGCGGAGGTCGGCATAGAGCGGAATGACGAAGCCAAGCCCGGCCGCCGGACCGTTGATCGCAGCGATGATGAATTTCGGAATCGACGGGAAGTACGAATAGGTCATGCGGAAATCGGCGAGGGTGCTGCCACCGGGGAGATTCGGCTCGACAGTGGGCTTGCGATCAGCGGTGCCGACCGTACCCGCCCCGATAGCCTGCAGGCCGCCCATGTCCGCACCCGCACAGAAACCGCGTCCTGCGCCGGTCAGGATGATGACGCGCACGCCGCGATCGGTCCTGGCGGTCTGCATTGCATCCTTGAGGTCGAGATGCATCTGGCGGGTCCAGGCGTTGAGCTTGTCCGGCCGGTTGAGGGTGATCGTGCAAATGCAATCGGAGACGTTGTAGAGCACGGTTTCGTAAGCCATCGATGGGATTTCCTCCTATGCAATTTTGCGCCTCGCAAGAGTCGAGGAACCGCGCGACGATACAAACGGGACGCCGTCGCTACAATTGGCACCCGATAGCGGGCCGTCGGGGGCTGGGGTTCTCGCAAGAATTGTCGTAACACTAGTGGCCGGCCGAGGTGGATTTGGCCCGCGTCGAGAATCCTATGGTATGTTGTGCGTCCAGTAAAAGAAGAGTGCCGAGGTAAGAAATGGCAAAACGGGAGTTCGCCCACCCCAACGAAATGCACAAGTATGTGGGCCAGGAGATCGGGGTCAGCGACTGGGTCGAGATAACGCAGGACCGGATCAACCGCTTCGCCGATGCAACCGGCGACCATCAATGGATCCATGTCGACGTGGAGCGCGCCAAGAAGGACATGCCCGGCGGGAAGACGATCGCGCACGGCTTCCTGACGCTGTCGCTCATCCCGATGCTCAATCATCAGATCTCGCACATCAACAATGTGCGCAACGGCATCAACTACGGTTGCAACAAGGTGCGCTTCACGAGCCCCGTGCCGGCCGGCTCGCGCGTGCGGGCGCGCGCCAAGCTTCTCGCCGCCGAACCGATGGCCGGCGGCGGCGTCCGCCTCACCAACCAGATGACGATCGAGATCGAAGGACAGGAGCGCCCGGCCTGCGTGGCCGAGACCATGTCCATCGTCTACGGCCTCTGAGCGGAGTCTCCGTTGCTCAAGCGTGAGGAACTCAGCCACGAACGGATCGAACAGATCGTTCGGGACGCTCACCAGGCCGGCTACGATTTCTTCCTGACCGCCGAGCAACGCGAAGCGAGCCTCAAGGAGGCGCTTGCCCGCTATGCGCCGGGAGATGACGCCTGGGTGTTCGCCTACGGCTCGCTGATGTGGAACCCAGTCATCGAGTATGCCGAAGCGTCGCCCTGCCTCGTGGAAGGCGTGAGGCGCTCCTTCTGCTTCTGGACGCCGATGGGTCGCGGCACGCCGGAGCTGCCGGGCCTCATGCTGGCGCTGGAAGAGGGCGGCCGCTGCGAGGGCATCGCTTACCGGCTCGCGCCGCACCAGGTGCGCAGCGAACTGGCCATCGTCTGGAATCGCGAGATGCTGTCCGGCGTCTACAAGCCGCGATGGATTCCCGCCAGGCTGCGGGACGGCCGCACGGTCACGGTGGTGACCTTCGAGGTCGACACCAGCCACTGCCAGTACTGCGGCGATCTGTCGATGGAGCGCGCCGCCCACCATATCGCTTTTGCCGAGGGGCGCCGCGGCGCCTGTCGCGACTACCTTATCAATACCGCTGTTCATGCGCGGGCGCTCGGCATTCACGATCCCTATATCGAGGAGCTGATGGAGCGGGTCGCACGATTGCGTGGCGACGATGCAAAGCCCCCGGCCCTACCGACGGACGGCGACGCCAAGGCAGCCGAATAAAGCCGAGGCTCGAAATCCACGGCCCCCGGTGGCGTGTGCTGTTGCAGCCGCTGTGACATAATCGCCGCGTGGCTTCATCCCCGACGTCCTCTCTCGCTGCGCGCTGGAGCACGCTGTCGCCCAATCTGCGCGGCATTCTGTGGGTCGGGATCTCGGGCGTGCTGTTCGCACTTCTCAACGTCTTCACGCTGATTCCGGCGCAGCACCTCAATCCCTATGTGATGGCATTCCTGCGCTATTTTTTCGGCTCGCTGTTCCTGCTGCCGATCTTCGTGCGGCGCGGCCCCTATGCGGCGATGCACACGCGTCGCGCCAGCCTGCACATCTTCCGCGGGGCGCTCCATGCCGGCGGCATGTTCCTGTGGTTCGTCGGCTTGCCGCTCACCACGCTGGCGAGCGTGACGGCGCTCGGCTTCACGGGACCGATCTTCATCACCATCGGCGCCGCGCTGTTCCTTGGCGAGGACGTCCGGCTTCGGCGCTGGATGGCCGTGCTGGTGGGCTTCGTCGGCGCCATGATCATTATCCGGCCGGGCTTCGGCGATATCGGCATCGGCGCCCTCTGCATCCTCGCCAGCACGCCGATCTTCTCGGCCTCCAACCTGATCTCGAAAGCGCTGGCGCGCACCGATTCCGCCAACACGATCGTCATCTGGCAGAATTTCACGATCGTCCTGTTCGCCGCGCCCATTGCGCTCTGGTTCTGGCAGACGCCGAGCTGGGCCGACATCCTGTGGTTCGTGGCGGCGGGCCTGTGCGGCACGCTCGGCCATCTCTGCCAGCAGAACGGCTACCAGCTCGCCGATATCACCCTGCTGCAGCCGATCGGCTTCCTGTCGCTTCTCTGGAACGCCCTGCTGGGCTTTCTCCTGTTCAGCCAGCATCCGGACGTCTGGACCTTTGTCGGCGCGGCCGTGATCTTCGGCAGCGCCATGTACATCTCGCACCGCGAGGCGGTGCGGCGCGCGCAGGTCACGACGGGCGATACGCGGACCGGTCAGGCGGCGTGAGAGAACTCAACCGCCGGTGACGCTCATATGGCGGCGAACGGCAGGGGCGGTGTGGCGGCGGTCGATGACGAAGTCGTGCCCTTTGGGCTTGCGTGCGATGGCCTCGTCGATTGCCTGATCGAGCAGATCGTCGCTCTCGGAGGCGCGCAGCGGCGCGCGCAGGTCGGCCGCATCCTCCTGGCCCAGGCACATATAGAGCGTGCCGGTGCAGGTGAGGCGCACGCGGTTGCAGCTCTCGCAGAAGTTATGGGTGAGCGGTGTGATGAAGCCCAGTCGCCCGCCGGTTTCCTCGACCGTGAAGTAGCGCGCCGGCCCGCCGGTGCGGTAGTCGCTCTCGGTGAGCGTGAAGTGGCGGGCGATCTCGGTGCGCGCCAGGGACAGCGGCAGATATTGCTCCAGCCGATTCTCGCCGCCGATCTCACCCATCGGCATGACCTCGATCAGCACCAGATCCATGCCGCGACCATGGCTGAAGCGGATCAGATCGTCGAACTCGCTGTCATTGACGCCGCGCAGCGCGACTGTATTGATCTTCACGTGTAGGCCGGCTTGCTGGGCCGCGTCGAGACCGCGCATCACCTGATCGAGATCGCCCCAGCGCGTGATCTCTCGGAACTTCTCCCTGTCGAGTGTGTCGAGCGAGACGTTCACGCGGCGTACGCCGATGCCGGCGAGCTCGCGGGCGTATCTGGCGAGCTGGCTGCCGTTGGTCGTGAGTGTGAGCTCGTCGAGGGCGCCATTGTCGAGATGACGCCCGAGGCCGCGGAACAGCGACATCACATTCTTGCGCACCAGAGGCTCGCCGCCCGTCATGCGCAGCTTCCGGACGCCGCGCCGCACGAAGGCCGAGCACAGGCGCTCCAGCTCCTCCAGCGACAGTACATCGGCCTTCGGCAGGAAGGTCATGTCCTCGGCCATGCAGTAGACGCAGCGGAAGTCGCAGCGATCGGTCACCGAAACGCGCAGATAGGTGATGTGCCGGCCGAAGGGATCGATCATGACAGTCGGATAATGGGGATCGCTCACAACCACTGCAAGGGGCTCGAAACGCGGAGAGTCCTCGCCGTCCGGCCGGCTTATGGGACAAGACGCAGCAGGTTGTCGACGGTGTCCGCCTCCGCCGCCGGCTTGTCAGTCCTTATGCGATTGATGCGCGGGAAGCGCAGCGACACACCTGATTTGTGCCGGGTGGATCGCGCCACGCCGTCGAAGGCGACTTCCAGCACCAGCTCCGGCGCGACCTCGCGCACCGGCCCGAACCGATTGACGGTATGGTCGCGCACCCATTTGTCGAGCCAGCGCAGCTCCTCATCGGTGAAGCCGAAATAGGCCTTGCCGACGGGGGCGAGCTCGCGTCGGCCCTCGGCCGCCTCGCGCCAGCAACCGAACGTGTAGTCGGAGTAGAAGGAGCTGCGCTTACCGTGGCCGCGCTGCGCGTACATCATCACGCAGTCGGCCAGCATCGGATCGCGCTTCCACTTGAACCACGGACCCTTCGGCCGGCCGGCGAGGTAGGGGCTGTCGCCGCGCTTCAGCATCAGCCCTTCGATTCCATCCTGCCGCATGCCCTCGCGCAGCTCGGCGAGGTGGGCCCAATCGGTGAAGCGCACAAGGGGCGACACGTCGAGGCGCTGATGCGGCCGCTCGGCCATCCAGGCCTCCAGCCGCGCCCGGCGCTCATCGAAGGAGAGTCCTCGCAGATCCCGGCCTTCGAGCCACAGCATGTCATAGAGCCGCACATGCGCGGGATGCTCTTTCAGCATCTTGGCAGTCACGGTCTTGCGGTTCAGCCGCTGCTGCAGATCGTTGAACGGAGCGACGGCCTCCTCGCGGCGGACCAGGAGCTCCCCATCGAACACGCCGTCGAAGTCGATCGCCTCGATGATGTCGGGAAAGGCGGCCGAAATATCCTCGCCGGCGCGGCTGTAGAGCCGCTTCACGCCACCGGACGAGGCGACCTGCACGCGGATACCATCCCATTTCCATTCGGCGCGGAAATGGGCGGGGTCGAGCGTCTCGAGCTCGGCGCGGTCGATCGGGTTGGCGAGCATGGGCGGCAGGAAGGCGCCGCCCATGTTGCTGCAAGGCTTGGGTCCGTCCGCGAGCAGCCACTCGAACAGCGGCCGATAGGGGGCCGAGAGGCCGTGCCAGACCTCCTCGACCTCGGCCACCGGCCGGTTGCCGATATTGGCGGCGGCCTGCTTGGCAAGTCGTGCTGAGACGCCCACGCGCAGCGCCCCGGTCAGCAGCTTCAGGAGCGCCCAGCGGCCGGTGGCGTCGAGCGCGTCCAGCCAGCGCTTCAGGATCGCCGGCGTCTGCATCTTGGTGGCGCGCTGCAGCGTCTCGACCACTTCGCCCAGGCTGGGCGGCGGACCGGCCGTTGGATCGACCTCCCAGATCAGCGCCAGGGTCTCGGCGAGATCGCCGACATAGTCGTGGGAGAGGTGGAACAGCTCCGGTCCGATCTTGTCTTCGCCGAACCCGCGCAGCAGGGCCGGCTTGGCGGTGGGGAAGTCGAGCCCGCCCGTCAGGGCGGCAAGCGCCCAGCCGCGGTCCGGATCCGGCGTCTCGCGCAGATAGGTCTCGATCAGCCGCAGCTTGGCGTTGCGGGCGGGCTGGAAGGAAAGCGAGTCCAGCAGCTCGGCAAAGGCCTGCACCTAGGAGTCGTCCTCCTCTTCGCGGCCGGCAAGATGCAGCGCCTCGGCCTCGATGCCGATCGAGCGGGCGTAGTGGACCAGCGCTTCCTCGCGGCCGTGCGTCACCCACACCTTCGGGGCGCCGACGTCGGCCAGGGTCTGCTTGAGCTCCGACCAATCGGCGTGGTCGGAGATGACCAGCGGCAGTTCGGCGCCGCGCTGGCGCGCCCGGGCGCGCACGCTCATCCAGCCTGAGGCCATGGCCGGCACGGGATCGAAGAAGCGGCGCGACCAGCGATCGGCGATGGCAGAGGGCGGGCAGAGCACGATCGCGCCCTTGAACGTCTCGATCACGGCGTCCGAAACGAGCGCGATGTCGCCGAGATCGATGCCGTGCTGCCGATACAGCGTGCAGAGCGAGGCGAGCCCGCCATGCAGCCAGATCCGCTTGTCGTACCCGGCCGCGCGCAGCAGCCTGATCACACGCTGGCACTTGCCGAGGGCATAGACGCCGACCAAATGAGTGCGCTCGGGAAAGGTCTGCAACGAGCGCAGGAGCTTGCCGATCTCGCCGGCATCGGAGGGATGGTGGAAGACAGGGAGCGCGAAGGTGGCTTCGGTGATGAAGACATCGCATGGCACCGGCTCGAACGGCGGGCAGGTCGGATCGGGCCGGCGCTTGAAGTCGCCGGAGACGACGATCCGTTGGCCCTTGTGCTCCAGCACCGCCTGGGCCGAGCCGAGGATGTGGCCGGCTGGAACGAGGCTCGCCTCGACGTCGCCAATCCGTATGCTTTCGCCGTATTTCAGCGCCTGCTGCTGCGTATCGGGCATGCCCTGGAAGCGCAGGCGCATGATCGCGAGCGTCTCGGATGTGGCCAGCGCACTACGGTGACCCGGCCGGGCGTGATCGCCATGGCCGTGCGTGATCAGCGCGCGCGGCACGGCAACTGCCGGGTCGATGTAGAAATCGCCGGGCGCGCAGTAGAGACCGCGCGGCGTCGGGTAGAGCCAGGTCCGCGGATTCGGAGCGGCGGGGTCTAGCGTGTCGGTTGCCATCGAAAGGGACGCACTTTACCCCGTAGATATGGAGCTGCCGGGCCTGTTTGCACGCTGGTTCGAAAGCCGCGGCTGGGCGCCTCGGCGGCACCAGCTTGCCCTGGTCGATCTGGCGGCCAGGCGCAAGAGTGCGCTTCTGATCGCGCCGACCGGCGGCGGCAAGACCCTGGCGGGCTTCCTGCCCTCCCTGATCGAGCTGACGGAGCGTCGCCACGCCGGCAAGGATCTGGCCCATGCCAAGGGCAAGGGTGAGCTGCATACGCTCTACATCTCGCCACTGAAAGCCCTGGCGAACGACATTCGCCGCAATCTCGAGGCGCCCATCGCCGAGATGCAGCTTCCGGTGCGCGCGGAGAGCCGCACAGGCGACACGCCGCAGAGTCGCCGGCTGCGCCAACGCGAGCGTCCGCCGGACCTGCTGCTGACGACGCCCGAGTCGCTGGCCCTGCTGCTCTCCTATCCGGACGCCGAGAAATTCTTCGCGAGCCTGAGTGCCGTCATCATCGACGAGCTGCATTCCTTCGCGACCTCGAAGCGCGGCCATCATCTGGCACTTTGCCTGGCTCGGCTGGCGGCGCTTGCGCCGCAGGCGCGCTTTGTCGGCCTGTCCGCGACCGTCGCCGACCCGCCCGAGCTCGCGGACTATCTGTGTTTGCGGGAGGGCGAAGGGGTCGAGATCGTGCAGGGCGAGCCTGGCGCATCGCCGCAAGTGACCATCATCGACGCCCACGAGCGGCTGCCCTGGGGCGGCCATATGGGGCAACACGCGGTGCCCGAGGTCTACAACATCATCCGCCAGCACAAGACCTCGATCGTGTTCGTCAATACGCGCGCCCAGGCCGAGCTTACCTTCGACCGGCTGTGGCGCATCAACGAGGACAATCTCGCGATCGGCCTGCATCATGGCTCGCTCGCGGTCGAGCAGCGGCGCAAGGTCGAGGCGGCGATGGCGGCGGGCAAGCTGCGTGCCGTGGTCGCGACCTCGTCGCTCGATCTCGGCATCGACTGGGGCGACGTCGACCTCGTGATCCAGATGGGCGCGCCCAAGGGCGTGAGCCGCCTGATGCAGCGGATCGGCCGCGCCAATCACCGCCTCGACGAGCCCAGCCGGGCCATGATCGCGCCGGCCAACCGGTTCGAGGTCCTGGAATCGCTGGCGGCACTGGAGGCGATCGAGGCCCGCGAGCTCGACGGCGATCCGCCGCGGCCGGCCTGTCTCGACGTGCTGGCGCAGCACATCGTCGGCACCGCCTGCGCCCAGCCGATCGACCGCGATGCCTTCTTCGACGAGGTGCGCCGGGCACAACCCTATCGCGACCTGCCGCGCAAGGATTTCGACGATACCTTCGATTTCGTCGCGACCGGCGGCTATGCCCTCGCGGCCTACGAGCGCTGGCACCGGCTGAGGCAGCTTCCCGACGGCCGCTGGATGCTCGCCTCGCCCATGGTGGCGCGGCAGTTCCGGATGAATGTCGGCACCATCGTCGAGCTGCCGCTTCTGAAGGTGAAGCTGCGGCGGGGCCCGATGCTGGGCGAAGTCGAGGAGGCGTTCATCCAGGGACTCGTGCCCGGCGACACCTTCGTCTTCGCCGGCCGCCTGCTGCGGTTCGAGGGGGTGAAGGAGTTGGTGGCGCTGTGCTCGCTGGCAACCACGGGCGAGCCCAAGGTGCCGGCCTATGGCGGCGGCCGCCTGCCGCTTTCGACCTTCCTCGCCGATCGCGTGCGCGGAATCTTGCAGGATCCCGCGCGCCACCCCAAGCTCCCGGCCGAGGTACGCGAATGGCTGAACCTGCAGCGCTGGCGTTCGACCCTGCCCGACAGCCGCAACCTCCTGATCGAAGGCTTCCCGCGCGGATCCAGGCAATTCATCGTCGCCTACTGCTTCGAAGGCCGGAACGCCCACCAGACACTCGGGATGCTGCTCACGCGCCGCATGGAACGCATCGGGCTCAAGCCCTTGGGCTTCGTCGCCACCGACTACGTGCTGGGGCTGTGGGGGCTGCGGCCCCCCACCAAGGCTCAGCTCGACCAGCTCTTCGACGAGGACATGCTGGGTGACGACCTCGAGGCATGGATGGACGAGTCCACCATGCTGCGCCGCTCCTTCCGCAACGTCGCGGTGATCGCGGGCCTGATCGAGCGGCGCTTCCCCGGTGAGGAGAAATCGCGCCGCCAGGTCACCTTCAGCTCCGACCTGATCTACGATGCCCTGCGCAAGCACGAACCCGATCACATCCTGCTGCGCGCCACGCGCCAGGACGCTGCCTGGCAGCTCGCCGATCTGAAGCGCCTGGGCGGTCTCCTGAAGCGCGCCAAGGGCCGAATCGAGTACCGCCGCCTCGACCGCATCTCGCCGCTCGCCGTGCCGGTGTTGCTGGAGATCGGCAAGGAGCGCGTGCTCGATGGTGCGGCCGAGGACGAGCTTCTGGACCTTGCGGCGCAGGAGCTGATCGACGAGGCAACCCGGCTCGCCTAGCCGGGGACCGTCCGATCGCCACAAAAAACATTGAGCGTCGCCGGGCGCGCGGCTATGACTCCGCCGGGATCAAGGGTGTGGATGCGCGCGCAAGCGCGCCGGATTGGGGAGGGGCTATGGCGAAAATCGCCGGGTCGGCGCCTGACGGACAGGCGTCGAAGGTTTTTGGCACGATCATGATCGGGCGTTTCGAGGGCTTTCCGAGCCTGGTGCGAACCGTCGGCGCGCCTGCGATGGCCGACGTATCGCGGCGCGTCCATAAAATGCTCGCCTACTACATCCGCCAGTACAAGGGCACTGTGGTGCAGTCGAAGGGCGACGGCGTCGTCGCGCTCTTCACGGCCGGCGATGGCGATGACAACCATGCGGCGCGTGCGCTGGGCGCCGCGGTCGCGATCCGCCGGGCCTTTGCCGGCGAGTTCATGACCGTGCGCACGAGCGTCCACAGCGGTTACGTGACCTTGTCCGATACGGTCGGCATTGCCTGCAGCCTGGGCGCGGCGACGGAAGACAACCGGATCAGCGCCTCCGACCGGACCGCTGAACTTGCGCAGGAGCAGTTCGAGTTCGAGAGCGTGGGACCTCGCGAGGTGGACGGCGTCGGCGAGGTGAACGTGTTCGAGGTGCTGGCGGTCGCCAGGAACCATGCCGGCAAGCTAAGCTCCTACCTTCATCGCGAGCTCGAGTCGCGCGAAGGCGACGACGATGCCATCGAGCGCAGCTTCCCGGTGCTGCGGGACATCATCCAGAGCGTGCGCCACTGAAGGGACGGCCATCGCCATGGACTGGACCGGGCCAAGCGAGCGGATGGCACGCTGCGTCCAGGAGATCGAGGACATTGCTTTGTCCACCCCCGACGAGCTGGCGCAGTACGAGGCCATCCGCGAGGCCGTCGCCTCCTGCTTTCGCGACCTGGAACGCTATAGCTACGAGCCGAGCGGCTTCCAGATCGACCTGCGCCGCGCCTTGACCGAACGGGCGCTCGAGGTCGCCGACGTCAATCCCCGTCTCAGCCTCGCGCTCGAGCGGGCAGTGGACTACGTCTAGCAAAAAGAACTACCGGACCCGGTGGAGATGGACGGTCCAGGCCTCGGATCCCGCAGCCGTCATGGCCCTGCCGTCGCATTTCGTCACGCCGCCGCCGCCGCGGCTGCAGTCGAGGGAGTCGGGATAGGAGCTGCCGTCGCTGCAGGCGGTCGCGGATATTTGAAGGCGAAGCAGCCGGTCTGCATATCCGGCCCGCGCCGACGCCCGGCAGTAGAATGCCGGCTGGTCGAGTCGCCGATACAGAAACCGTCCGACGCCGCGATCGTCGAAGCAATAGGTGGCGACGCCTGATTGATGTGCATAACGAAAGACGTCGGTGCGCCAGCAGCCCTTGAGAAACGACAGATCGGCCGTCGGCTCCGCGGGGAGCTCGAGCAATGGGCTCGCCGAGCTTGTGGGCGAACCGAACGGTTCGAGTGGCTTTGGATAGGAGGGCGGTCGCGTCGTGGTAATCGCGGGCGGTCGACCGAAGGGCGCCGTGCCGCCGCCAGGCGGGGGTGGCGGCGGGAGCGTAGGCTGAGTCGTGCCGTTGGGCCAGCTTGGCGCCGTACCGCCGATCGGCGCGCCCAACCCGCTGCCGATCCCGGTACTGTTGCCGATTGGTCCGCCGGGCGCCACGCCCTGGGCGCTCGCAGCATCAGCGAGACCGAAGGCAAGAGAGAACGCCAGTGCCGCGACATTCAGCTCGCGCATTGGCGGCATATCGGTCACGTGCCGACGAACGTCAACGCCGGATCGGCTGGACGCCGCGGACCGAGGAAAAGTGAGGCGGGCGCCCTTATCGCTGAGGCAGGCGCTCGAAGGTCGGTAGACCGGCCGGAATATGGTGGAAGGCCTGCTTGTCGATGGCGTAGATCGCCATCCGCGGTGCGTCGAACCGGCTTGGATCATCGAGCGTGCCGACCTTGACGATCACAGCGGGAAAGCCGACCGGACGGGTGATCAAGTGGGTCCCGCATTCGGCGCAGAATTCGCGCGTCACGGGGCGCTCCAGGTCACTGCGCTTGAATTGCTTGGGCGCTCCCTTGGTGTAGCGGAAGCCGGCAACAGGCATGGCGATGAACATGTTGGGCGCACCGCCAGTGATGTACTGGCATTCACGGCAGTGGCACTGCGCCTTCATCATAGGGTCGCCTTCGGCCACATAACGCACACGGCCGCAATAGCATCCGCCTTCCAGAATCATGACATCCTCCGGATGAACTTCGCCCGCATTTCGACGGTCGGCCGGCACCTTGGCAAATGCTTTTCCGGTGGGTTGACCCGCAGCAATTGTAATGTACTAATATCATAACAATAAGATTTGCCTCTCGTAGGGCAAAGGTCGTCGTTCGCTGCGGAGGAATGAATGAAGGCTCTGGCCAACGCCGTCTGGATGCTTGCGCTTGCGGGCATCGCGGCTGCTACCGCGTCGGCTGCGCGGGCCGACGACCTCGTCGTCACTCACTACGGTTCGTTGCTCTACGGAACGCCCTACGCGATCGCGCTCGAGAAAGGTTACTTCAAGGACGCCGGTGTCGATGTCACCGGCATCCTGACCTCGAAGGGCGGCGGCACCAGCGTGCGCAACATGATGGCCGGCGAGACGCTGTTCGCCGAGGTGGCGCTGCCGGCGGCGCTGAGCGCCATCAAGGAAGGCTTCAAGATAAAGATCATCAGCGGCGGCACCGACGGCTCGAGCGGATTCTGGGTGACCCGGCCAGGCGAGTCGATCGACAAGCCGGAGGACCTGAAGGGCAAGCGCTTTGTCTATTCGCGACCGAAGTCGGTGAGCGAGAGCATCATCCTGGCCATCCTGAAGTCGTTCAACATCGCGCCGAGCGACGTGAAGATGGTTGCAATCGGCGATTTCGGCGCAGGCCTGACGGCGCTCGAGCACGACAAGGTGGATATTGCCATCATCCCCGAGCCGATCTACTCGCGGAAGATGAAAGAGGGGGCGAAGTACAAGATCCTGCCATGGCTGGCATCCCGCATCCCCGCCTACACCCAGACCGTGGGGATCGCCACGGAGGAGGCGATCGCCAAGCAAGGGGCGAAGCTGCGCGCGGTCGTCGAGGCGCGCCGCAAGGCTGTGGAGTATCTCTATGCTCATCCCAGGGAAGCGGCGCAGATCCTCGCCAAGGCTTACAATCTGCCGCCTGATATCGCCGAAAGTGCCGTCTCGAATACGCTGTCTCAGAATCCGACATGGTGGAACGGCGGTGAGCTCAAGCGTCCGTTGATGGAGGCCATGGCTGATGCCCTGGCGTCGGTCGGCGCGCTGCAACTTCCGATCGACTGGACGGCGGCGATCGATGCGAGCTTCGCGCCCACGGCGAAAACGCAATGACGGCTGGCTTGCCGCGGCTGGCAGCCGTCGAGGCGGCCATTCCGAAAGTCCATGCGAGTCTCGATCGCGTGACGCGGGTCTATCCGCCGCGAGCCGGGCACGGGGAGGTCCATGCCCTGGGCCCGATCTCGCTCGAGCTGCGTGCCGGCGAGTTCTTCAGCGTGGTCGGCCCGTCGGGTTGCGGCAAGTCGACCTTGCTCGATGTGCTGGCGGGGCTCGCGGTGCCGTCTGCCGGTGCGGTCGAGTTCGAGGGCAGGCCGGTGCAGGGCGAGGTCCCCGATGGGATCGGCGTGGTCTTCCAGGAAGACGCGAGCTTTCCCTGGCTGACGGTCGAGGACAACGTCTTCTTCGGCCTGCGGAGGGCCGGCATCGACCCTGTCGAAAGCAGGCGGCGGGTCGACTTCGCCCTGGGCTTCATGGGCTTGCGTGACTTTCGCCGCGCCTATCCCAGCCAGCTTTCGGGAGGGATGCGGCAGCGCGTTTGCATTGCGCGCACGCTCGTGATGCAGCCGCGCCTGATATTGCTGGACGAGCCATTTGGCGCGCTCGATCAGCAGACCCGGTTGTTGATGGGCGACGAACTGCTGCGGCTGTGGCGGGAGACGTCGGCGACGGTGCTGCTCATCACTCATGCCCTGGACGAGGCCAACCTGCTGTCCGATCGCATCGGCGTGATGTCGGCGCGGCCCGGCCGGTTCATCGATATCGTCGAGACCGGCTGGCCGACGGATCGCGATTCCCGTCTCGCGGAACGCCCCGACTTCGGCGCCGTGACGGCGAGGCTCTGGTCCTACCTGCGCGGCGAGTCGCTGCGTGCCCTCGGCCAGGGGAAAGCTGCCGGATGACGCGCGCCGGCTGCATTCGTGGGGCCATCCTGATCGGCGCGGTGGGCAGTCTCGAAGTCGCCTGCCGCACCGGAGCCATCCCGTCCACGGTTGTCATCGCCCCCTCCGCGATGGTCGTGGCGCTTGTCGAGACGCTGCGGTCCGACGATATCGGCGTGCACCTGAAGCGGACGCTTGCGGCGGTCGGGATCGCGATGGGCCTGTCGGTCGCGGGAGGCTTCGCCATCGGCTTCGTGCTCCATCGGCTGCCGTTCCTGCGTCGTGCCTTCAATCCCTTTCTCGCGGCCTACTATGCCATTCCGCATTTCGCCTTCTATCCGCTGCTGATCGTGATCTTCGGCCTGGGGCCACTGCCGCTGATCGTGCTGGCGACGCTTTTCGCGATGGTCGCAATGATCGTGGCCACCATAGCGGGGCTGGATCGGGTGCCGCGCGTGCTGCTGAAGACGGCGCGTGTTCACCGGTTGTCGCTCCTTCAGGAGGTCTGCCGTATCCGCCTTCCTGCGGCCGCGCCCCACCTGCTGTCGGGCATCAAGCTCGCGGTGGCCTATTCCTTCATCGGGGTCATTGCCGGCGAGTTCATCCTGTCGACCAGCGGCATCGGCCACGAGATCGCCTATGCCTATGACAATTTCGACAATGCGCGTATGTACGGATTGATCCTGCTCGTTCTGGGTACTGTCACCATCTTCAACATGGCCGTCTACGCCTACGAGCGGCGCCTCCTGCGCCGGCGCGGCGCATGATCGCCCTGCGTGCCGTTCGCGATCCGGTTCTGGTCGTGGTTGCCCTGATCGCCTTGTGGCAGGTGCTGCACCAGATCGCGGGCGATGCGGCCGTGACCGCCCCGGCTCCGACGCTCGCCTACCTGTGGGAGATGATCGGCCAGGCGCGCTTCGTGCCGCATCTTCGGGAGACGGCTGTCGCCTTTGCCCAGGCTCTGGCCATCGCCTGTGCGGGCGGCGTCCTGATCGGTGTGGTGCTGGGTGGACACCGATTGTCCGGAGAGGTTGCCGAACCAATCCTGGTCGGGCTGTATTCCATCCCCAAGATCACGCTCTATCCCGTGATCCTGCTGCTGTTCGGGCTGGGAATGTCGGCCAAGGTGGCGTTCGGTGCCCTGCACGGCATCATTCCGGTTGTGCTGTTCACGATGAATGCCGTGCGCAATGTCAATCGGACCTACCTGCGCACGGGCCGCGCCATGCGGCTCACGCCGGCGCAGACCGGCTGGCATATCCTCGTCCCGGCGGCGCTGCCCGAGATCTTCTCCGGTCTGCGCATCGGCTTCTCGCTCACCTTGCTGGGGACGATGCTGGGCGAGCTGTTTGCCTCCCAGCGCGGGCTCGGTTTCCTGCTGATGACCGCGATCGACCTGAATGACGTGAAGACGATCCTGGCCATCGCCGTCCTCATTTCGATCTTCGCTGTCGTTTGCAATGCGCTTCTGCTTGCCATCGACAAGCACCTGCATCGTGGGTCGGCCATCGAGCGTTCGGGCGGAAGATGACGAGGATCGTGGTCGACCGCGCGCTTGGCGCTCCGCTGCATCACCAGATCTATCTCGTGCTTGCGGACGGCATCTCGACCGGCCGCTACGGCGCGGGCGAGGCGTTGCCGACCGAAGAGGAGCTGACGCGCCTGTTCAGCGTCTCGCGCATCACGGTCCGTCGCGCGATGTCGAGCCTGCAGGAGGCCGGATTGATCGAGCGGGGCGCCGGCCGTCGCACCGTGGTCCGGCGACGGATCGGTCAGACTATGCGCATGCCCATGACGTCGGTGATCGAGAACATCGTGGCCTACGGAGCGGAAACCGTCGCCAAGGTCGTGGAGTTCGGCTACGGACCGGCGCCGCGTTTCGCGCGCGAGCGGCTATGGGACAGCACGGACAGGCCGGTGCAGCGAGCCGTGCGCGTCCGGTCGCAGAACGGGACGCCGGTCATGCATCTCACCAGTTACGTCCCCGAGGCGATCGGTCGGACCTTCACGGCCGAGGAATTGAACCATCTTCCGCTCTATGAGCTGCTGGCGCGGGCGGGCGCGCAGATCGTCGGGGCGCAGCAGCTCGTGTCGGCGGCGCTGGCGGAGCCGCTGGTGGCGTCGCGGCTGGGCGTCAAGGTGGGGGCCGCGTTGATCGATCTGCGCAGCCTGATGATCGATCAGAAGGATCGCGCTGTGGAGTATGTGGAGATGCTGGCCGTGCCGGAACATCTGAAGCTCCGTTACGAGATGCGTCCCGACCAGATCGGTCCACCACCACGCCCGTCGCCGGTTCAAAAGAGAAAACGTTGAGGAGCCGATCCATGTCAAACGCTGCCAAGTTTCGCACCCTGCTTGCCGCTCGGAAGATGGTCGTCGCGCCCGGCGCCATCGATTGCGTGACCGGCCGTGCCATCGCGCAGGCCGGCTTCTCCGCCGCATACATGACCGGCGCCGGCACCTCGGCCACGCTGGGTTATCCCGACTACGGTCTTGTGACGATGACCGAGATGGTGGCCAATGCCAGCCGCATCGTGAACTCGATCGATATTCCGCTGATCAGCGACAGCGACACGGGCTACGGCAACGAGCTGAATGTGTTTCGGACGGTCCAGGAGTTCGAGCGGGCCGGCGTCGCGGCTATCCATATCGAGGATCAGGTATTTCCCAAGAAGTGCGGCCATCTCGACAACAAGGAGCTGGTGAGCCGCGAAGATTTCGTCGCCAAGATTCGCGCCGCGTCGGCTGCCCGGCGATCGAACGACTTCTGCATCATTGCCCGCACGGACTCGCGCGCGGTCGCGGGGCTGGACGAAGCCGTCGAACGCGCCAATGCCGCGCTCGCCAATGGCGCGGACGTGGCCTTCGTCGAGGCGCCCCAGACCCTGGCCGAGATCGAGGCGGTGCCGAGGCGGGTGAAGGGGCCTTGTCTGCTAAATGTCGTGCGCGGCGGGAAGACGCCGGAAATCGAGCTCGAGACGGCAGAGCGCATGGGCTACGCGATCGCGATCGTTCCGGGTCTGTTGCTGGGCGGCATCATCCAGACCTGCGATCGCCTGCTGGCCGACCTGAAGAACGGCAAGTTTCCACCGGTGACCGGCTCACCCGGCAAGACCTTCGCCCGCTTCGGCGCCGCGGAATGGGACGAGCGCCGCACCGCCTTCCGTGATCGGGTAAAGGCAGCCGCGGAGTGAAGGCAGCCCTGCTTGTTGTCCCGCCAACCGTGTTCGGGATGAGTCAATCGCGACCGAAATCGTCGCGCGTCAGGATACGTTTGCCGCCTTCGATCTCGCGCACGGAGATCATGGGATAGCCGACTCCCATGGTTTCGCTGGCGCGCCAGGCGTCGACAATCATGTCGCGTGCGGCGGCCGCGCCGGCGGCGAGCCGTGCGATGGCGAAAGCGATGCCCGTTGCGTTGCCGTCGCTGAAGGCGCCTGCCTTCTCGAGCTCGTAGAAGGGCACGACCTCGCGATGGCTCTCGAGGATCACCATCCGGGCGCGGTCCTGGATGGTGCAGATGCAGGCGCGATAGGCGGGTATGGCATCGAGCACCGCCGTGCGCCGGACGTTGGCGCGCACGAAGGCGCCCTCGAAATGGGCGTGAGTGCCGCGCCTGGTTGTGTAGCCGTGTGGGTTGGGGAAGGGCCCCCAGCCGTCGAAATGGACGCTGACATGCAGGGGCTGGCTGGCGTCGCCGGGATAATGGCTCCAGATGCCGAGATCGCGGAGAGTGAGCGCTTCGCGGCGCCGGCGATCCTGGTCGAACCAGGCACGGTCGGCCGCTATCGCTGCATTACGGGCTCCGATCGACGCCGCGCGCCAGTAGGCGAAGTCCTTCGCGAGCTGCTGCCAGCCATCGACGATGGCGAGCGGCAGATAGCCCACTTTGTATTGCGTGAACCCCTTGGCGCGCAGGGCCGTGTCATAGGCCTCGCGGGTGAGTGGCGCCGTCTCCAGGGGAAAGACGCCTGCGACCATTCCATCGTCGCTCAAGTTCACGAAGTGCCCGGGATCGCGCTCGCTGTCGTGCGTCATCCCCGCTCCCTTGGACCGATCGAGCTCGCGGCCGAACACCGCGATGGTGTCGATGGCGGCCGGCGTGCGAACAAAGGCGGGAACTTCGTCGGGCAATGTCTCGGCGGCGATGCCGCTCACATATTCGTGTCCGGTGGCGCCCCAGGCAAAGACGGTCGCCGGTGCAAGGCTCGCCGCCAGCAGGATCGCCCAGAACCGAGCGCCGGACGTCAAGCTTTCAGTCCCTTCGTCTCCAGCGAATCGAGCCAATGGCGCGCCAGATGCAGCTCGCGGAAGATCTTGACGGGCCGCCGGGCGGTGGCGAGCACCGCGTAGCGCCGCGCATATTCGTACTGCTCGTCGGTGAGAGCCACGATGGCAAGAGGCCCCATCGGCTCGGGTTGCGCCGCGTAGGCCTGGATCCGGGCGCCGAGCGCCATCATGTCGTCGTCGTTCAGGCCGGACACCGCGTCGCGCAGCTCGAAGATCTTGCGGTAAGGCATCGCATCCTCGACCACGACGCCGTCGAGGTAGGCCTCGATGTCGGTGCGGCGGACCACATCCTTGCAGATAGCGACGACGAGGCGGGTGGGATGGGATATGGTCCAGTGGATCGGCATCTTCGTGCAGGCAACTATGCCCGCTCCGCCGATCTATGCAACCTTTGCGATGGGGAGCCCATTTGCCCCATACGATACCCGACCTCGGAGGGCGAGACGGCACCATGGCGACGCACGGCGGGAAGGGGACATGGCTGATCGTGGCGCTTCTGCTGGCGCTGCTCGGGCTGGCCCTGGTCATCCTCTACGAAGGCTGGGGTATCGCCGGCGGCAAGGAAGGCACCGCCATGTCCACCAACGGGTGGATCGCCATGATACTCGGCATCCTCGCCACCCTGGGGCTCGGCATCGGCCTGATGGCGCTCATCTTCTACAGCCATCGGCACGGAAAGGACTGAGGCCCGCGTCACAGCCGGGGTTTTAGCGCGTCGCCCCACGGCCGAGGTGAAGTCCCGCGACCAGCAACGCGCCGACGGCCAGCCCGAGCGCCGCCGAGCAGAAGGCATCGGCGAGCCATCCGGCAACGGAGCCGACGAGCGGTGCCGCTCCCGCCCAGCGACCGGCAGCCTCCACCAAATGGGGAACGGTGTCCCACTGGAACTCGTGCAGTCCGTGGACGATGATTCCACCGCCCACCCAGAGCATGGCCGCGGTGCCCACGGCCGCCAAAATGCCCAGCGCGGACGGCATGGCCCGCACCAGTCCGACGCCGACGCGGCGAAGGAGGGGCGCGCGGCGTTGTGCAAGGTGGAGTCCGATGTCGTCCATCTTCACGATCACGGCCACGACGCCATAGACGCCGACCGTCAGCAGGAATCCCACGAGGGCCAGAGCGGCCGCCTGGATCACCAGCGGTCGGTCGGATACGTTTGCAAGCGCGATGGCCGTGATCTCCGCGGACAGGATGAGATCTGTCCGGATCGCGCCGGACACCTTCCGGCGTTCGAGATCGGCAGAACCCAGCGCCAGTTCGGCAGGGTGCGGGGCATCCTCGTGCTTGCCAAGGGCCTCGAGCACCTTCTCGGTGGCTTCGAAGCAGAGATAAGCCCCGCCCAGCATCAACAAAGGCGTTATTGCCCAGGGGGCGAACGCACTCAGCAGGAGGGCGCAGGGAAGGAGGATGAAGAACTTGTTCCGGAGCGAGCCCAGCGCGATCTTCCACACGATCGGCAGTTCGCGAGCGGGGCTGAAGCCGACCGCATAGGCGGGCGTCACCGCCGCATCGTCCACCACGACCCCGGCGGCCTTCGCGCTCGCCTTGCCGGCGGCGCTGGTGACATCGTCCAGGGATGCGGCGGCGAGCTTCGCGATGGCGGCCACGTCGTCGAGGAGCGCTGCGAGTCCGGAAGCCATCAGCGTTGGGTGGAGGAGGACGAAGGTTAGGGATGCGGATCGAGGCGGGCGACTTCGGAGATCATAGCAGACCGGCGGCATCTGCCATCGCAATTCGCCGACGCCGTGCCGCCATCCGAGCGAACGGCACGAGCGAGCAAAGCCTGCTGGAGTATGACGGCGGCCCGTCATAGCCTGAAGCGAATGACGGTGCGGGCCGAAGCGATCCTGTGGGCGATCCTCGAACGGTGCGGGAGAAGCCCCGAAGGCTATCCCATGGATGCGGGCCACGCGATCGTGGCGCTTTTGATCGGCCATGGACTGCTGGTGGCGCGCGCGGATTATCGCGTGGCGCTAACGGCCAAGGGCCGCGATGTGCTCGATCAGTTGCCGCTGCTGATGAGCGAGGCCGAACGGGCCAGGCTCCGGAAGAAGACCCGCAAGACGCGCTGGAGCGTGCGGCTGCGCAGCGGCCAGCGCATGTTGCCGTGGGCGTCGCCCAAAGGGAGTCGGAAGTAGAGCTCCGATGACATGGGTGCACGGGTGCACGCCAGCGCGGCGATGCGACGACGGCGGACGTCCTGTTTCAGCCTTTGGTGTCGCGCTCCCGAAGATGCTCCTTGAGTTCGGCGAGCTTCTCCTTGAAGGCGTCATCCTGCCGCTCGGCGGCTACCGTCCGGGCGGCATCCGCCTTCTCGGCCTGCTCCGCGTAGGCCTCGACTGCGGCGGTGAACTGCGCTTCCTCGGCCTTGGCCGGCTCGGGCTCGACCGGCTCGACAGCCATCGGCTTCGATGGCTTGTCTGATTTGGACTTGGGCTTCGATGGATCGACGCGCTCCCACTCGCCCTCGATGATCATGGATCACTCCCCAACAAGTGGCATCCATTGGTTCGATCCGTAGAGCGCAGAGGCTGGAGCGCTTCGCAACAGGAAGTTTTCCCAGGGAGAAGCGGGTGTTCAGATCAAGCGGCCGGATTCGCCTGCAAACCGTTGAGGTTTCTGAATGCCGGCCGTCGGCCCGCCGGCCTGTGACCATTTCCCTGCAGCATCTCTGTCATCGCGCTTCGCGCTTTGGCGCCCGGCCTCGGTGGAGGCAGCCGAGGGGCCGGCATCTACGACGTCGAATTAGATGCGCCCTCGAAATATTTGGGGAGGGCTCCCGTGCCTGGCGTGTGGAAATTGGCCCCCCGGCACTGTCCTCCACCCAAAGGACGGCCTCGCCAGATGGCTGCAGGCTGATACTTGCCTGCAACCGCGTCAAGTCGCTTGGAGCGCCAAGGGACCGATCGGCGCCGGCCGCAGGCACGGCCTCTCGGCCCGAACTTCGGCATGTATCTGCCGCAATATTGATATAGAACACCGCCCCATGACGCAGTGTTTCCGGCGGCCTCGCCCTGTCTGGGAGGGCTGAATTGACAGCAACGCAGGCGCCCATCCACGCGGCGCGAAGGCGGCAGTTCAAATGGGGGGCGGGCCTCATGGCCGCGCTCTGTGCCGTTGCGGCCCTCGGGCTGTGGGTCGTCACGAGCCAGCAGTCCAGTGGGGCGCCGGGCAGTCCGGGCCCGGCCGAGTTGCTGACATCGCGCGGGTACACGGACGCCCCGATGGGCACGGCTGTGATCGGCGGCAACCCCTGGGCCGGCGGCACGGTCCTTGCGGAATTGCGGGTCAAGGAGAACCAGAAGGTCAAGAAGGGCGAGATCATCGCCGTCCTGTCGAACTATCCTCTCGCCGACATCGCCGTCCGCACGGCCGAAGGCGAGCTGGAGAAGGCCGAACGTGTGCGCGAGTCGATGACGACCGGCTATCGTGCCTCCCTGGTGGAGATGCAGGAGATGGCCGTGAAGGCGATGGCCGAACAGGTGAAGCTGAAGGCGCTCGAGCTGGCGCGAACCAACGGCCCGCCCGACGTGAAGCAGCTCCAGCTCGACATGTCGAAGACGGCTCTGGAACGCCAGAAGGCGAGGCTGCAGGTGATGAAGGAGAGCCTCGCGAGCAGCCTCGCCCAGACCGATGCCGATCTCAAGATCCTGAGGGCGAGCCTGGAAAATGCACGAACGCGGCGCGAGCAGGCGCTGGTCCGCTCACCGCTCGACGGCGTCGTGGTGCAGGTCTATGCCCGGCCGGGCGAGCGCATCGGCCAGTACGGCATCGTCAAGATCGTCGATATGAGCCGGCTCCGGGTGATCGCCGACGTCGACGAGCAGCACATGGACCGCGCCCATGTCGGCGCCAAGGTCGACGTGACCTTTCGCGGCAGCGCCGACACCTATCCCGGCAAGATCTCGCGGGTGGTGCCCGTCGTGAAGCGCATGCAGCGCATCGAGCCGGATGGCGGCTCGACCACCGACGCGCCGGTGGTCCAGGTGGAGGTCGAGCTCGACAATCCGTCGACCATGCCCCAGGTCCTGGGCCGGGAGGCGAAGGTCACATTTCTCTGACGGTTGCGTCCAGCCGGCACATACAATATGCAGTCGGACCGAATGGGGTCGACTGGCTGTCGCGCAACTCTGGAACGCCGCCGGGCCGTCTTTGTCGGTGTGGCCCGCAACTGCGAGCGGCACCTCGATGAAGTCCTGAAAAATCTCGAACGGCTGGGCGCGCTGTACGAGCGAGTCTCGTTTGTTTTCGTTGTCAGCGATTCGCAGGACGGCACGGCTTCCATTCTCGGAAGGTGGCTGGCAAGTGGACATCGCGGCCGGGTGGTCGACGCCGGCAATCTCGAAGGACATCTGCCGCTCCGGACTCAGCGGCTGGCCCATGTCCGCAATATCTGCATGGAGCAGATAAGCGAGGGTGAGGAGGCGACCTACGATCATCTGATCGTTGTCGATCTCGACGATGTCCTGTCCGCGCCAATTTCGGTAAACGCCTTCGCCAAGGCGGCGCGCTGGCTCGATGGCACTTCGATGCGGGGCGGCGTGTTTGCCAACGGAAGACCTCGCTACTACGACATCTGGGCATTGCGACACGACATGTGGTGCCCGCGTGATTGCTGGCATCAGATCTGGTTTCGCGACCCAGGCCAGGACGAGCGCGACCTGAAGGCTCGGGAAGTGTTCGCCCGCATGATCAGGATACCGCTCTGGTTTCCGCCGATCGGCGTCCTGTCCGCCTTTGGCGGCATTGGAATCTACAAGCTCAGGCTGGCCACGACCGCCCGCTATGTCGGCCTCGATGAGCAGGGGCGCGAAACCTGTGAGCATGTCGCCTTCAACGCGGCGGTGCGGCAAGCGGGAGGGCGGCTCTATATCTTTCCTGCATTGATCGCGTGGAGCCCCTCCGAACACATCGATCAGCTTGCCGCCCTCCCGCGACGATTGCGCCTCCTCGTCATCTGGCGACGGCTGGTGATGACGGTTCGTTGCTGGCTGGCTGCATCCAGCCGGGAAGCCACTTCGTTGCCCTCAGCCCCACGATCCGGAATGACGTAGGGGCGGCGCCCGAGGCAAAGTTCCGGAAGACGAGCTGGCGCACTCGGTCGGCCGGAGCCGGAACCACGAGGCGCTGGACGCCCGTCATGGCCGGCGCATAGCGTTCGGCATCGTCCAGCACCTGGTGATTCTCGTCGATCCAGGCGACGCCTACTTTGCCCGCGATCACCTCGACGGATATCTCGGCGGCGACGCGGCTGCCGGCGGGAAGCCGCTGTGCCTTTCCGGCGTCGATGCCCACCAGGACCGCGTAGCAATAGGGTCGGACAGGCGTGTCGATCCGCTTGCCCCGGAGGGACCGCAGCTTCGGATTGCGGCGCGGCCTGTTGCCTCCGATGGCCGTGCCTTCGTCCACATGAACGCCGGCGAAGAATGTGCGCGGCAGGAGCGTGCTTTTGGTCCTGCGCTTCACGGCGGCGGCGCGCACCGCCTGTTCGTCGGGCCGTACGTCGCTGACGACCCTGCGCAGGACCGTGCCGATGTCATCGCCACGATATGCGGCGGCCGCCTCCGCCGCCCGGGCGGACAGGTCGGGCAGGCGCCCGAGGGCGTCAAGAATGGCTCGCGCTATGCCGGTGCCGCTGCGCTCGGCGATTTCGACACCCCATCCATCGTCGAAGGCAGGTTGGGCAAAGGCGCAGCCGCGGGTCGCGACGATCGGGATGCCCATGTCGCGTGCTTCGTTGAAGAGACCGGAGCCGCGGGTCTCGTAGATCGCGCGATCGTAGGGCAGCAGGAGAATGTCGGCCTCGTGGAGCCGGGACAAATAATCCGATGCCGTCAGGACCTCGCTGCTGGTGACGACGGCTGGCCCCATGCTGGACAAGGCGTCGAACACGGCGGCGCCGCCTTCCGTGTCGGCGTTCCTGAACGTGCCGTGGACGAAGAAGTCGGCGCGGCCTCCTGCGCTGAGAACGCGTTCGATCGCCTCGGGAAGGAGGTGATAGCCCTTCGCCTCGTTGGCATGGCCGAGTATGACGATCCTCGGAGTCGGCCTTCTTCCCCGGCGGCTCTCCCGGCCGGCAGTCCCCGCGAGGTTGGGGCATGGCGCCACGCCGACATCCAGCCCGATGAGTTCCCGGTAGGCGGCCGACAAGGCCGGCGTTTCACAGACGACCGAGATCTTTCGATCGTCGCCGATCGCCTTCCTCAGTACAGAGAACGCTTCCCTGTACTCGACCTCTGCCGGCACGGGGTTGTCCGTCGGGCCGAATTGATTGGGCGCGAACAGGAGCCATATCAGCAGATGCGGGGCCGGTATGGGCGAGGGCTGTCCGTAGTATTCGGCGACGGCCCGAATCTGGACCGCATCGCAACAGTGCAGGACGAGCAGGTCGGGCGGCCGCGCCTGGTCGTTCAATGCCAGCGAAAGCTGGTCCCTCATCGCTCCGACATGCGCCAGGAACTCGGCATGCGAATGGCTGGAGCGCCACCACAGGCCCTTGGTCGGGAGGACCGGCGCCGCAAGCTTCCGGATGGCCGCATCGGCGGTGAGCGAGGCGAGACATGTATGGTCCACATCGAGCTTCGACAGCTCCGCCTTCAGCCTGAGCAGCGCCGAGTAGTTGTGGCCTCCTTCCATGAGCAAGGCGGGATCGATGACCACGGCGCGGAGCCCTTCATCGGCAGATCGAACGGCATGGCGCCTGGCGCTTCGGGGAAATGGTCGAAACGCCGCCATCGCCGCCAGCACCCGCTTGCGAAGAGGGATGTGGCTGGACGGGCGCCAGATCTCGATCCCCGGATAGACAGGCGGACTGCCACCGTGGCCGGCGCCCTCGGATGAAAGAGGGGCCTCCTGCCGGTCCATCGGGCTATCCGCCCGAACGATCGGACGGGTCTTTCGGCATTCTCGAACCGGCCAGCCGCGAGACTCTGTCGCCAACGGCAGCCAGCAGCCGTTTCAGCGAGATCGAGCTTTCGGGGTGGAGCGCCTTCTGCAACGTCGCCTCGGCCTGCGAATAGTGAAAATCCCCGAAGGCGGCGCGCAGCGTCCCGGCTTTTTGACGAAGAACCGTCTCGATCAATTGCAGGACGGAATCGCGGATCGGCTTCCAGGATCTCGTCGACGAGTTGTACGTTCCGCCGAGTATGGCTCCGTTGGAGTACTGGTTCCTTCCGTGCATGCGGTAGTCGTACAACGGTTCATGGATCGCGATCACGCCCGTCAGAAGCCACGCGAAGGTGGAGAGATAGAAGTCGAGACCGAAGCGAAGATCGTCGTCGGACGGTGTCAGGACGAGATCGACGAAACTGCGACGGATCATCATGCCCGTCATGCTGTTGGTGGCGGCGTCGATCGACCATTGGCCCAGCAGGGTCGTCGACTTGTTGCTCGGATAGGTCAACTTGCCTGTCTTGGGCTCGATCGTCGGAATGTGCGAAGGATCGATGGGTCTGTCCCGGGGCTCGTAGCTGTAGTCGAACCACCAGGCCGTTCCGGCGGCGAGATGCCCGGAAACATCGACGATGTGCGAATCGCAGAACGTCAGGGCGACCGGGAAGTCGGCGTTCATGTGGGCTGCCACATGTCGGGCGACGAACTCCTCGTGCAGGATGTCGTCGGCGTCCAGGAAGCATACCAGCGGCGTATCCAGCTCGGCGAGACCACGCCGGATGGCACCCGTCTGTCCGAGATTGGAAGCGAGCTGGATGTAGCGGAACCTTTCGTCGCCGAGATCGGTAAGATACCGGCGGATGATCGCATCGGAGTCGTCGGTAGATGCATCGTCAACGACGACGACCTGGATGTCGCGAACCGTCTGACGGGCCGCGGAGGCCATCGCGTCCTTGACGAAATCCGCGTTGTTGTAGTTGGCGATGACTATTCCGACAGGAGGAGCGACAGGCACTCGATGCACCGGCTTCGGACCGTATGGATTGCCAAAAGAACCCAAACGCTCGGCAGACGACAAGCTCGCCCGGGAACGAGCGACCACTACACTAATCGGCGTTGGAGGCGCAACCATTTTTGTGCAAGGATACTTGACGGGCCGCGTCTGATCAGCGAAGGAAGCGCAACCGCTGGTTTATCGATGGGCTTGAGCAGAACTGGCGCAGGTGTTTCAGTTCCATGGATGCTATGCTCAACCGGATGATGTCGGTCAGCCAGGAGGAGCCGCTGTGGCGGCGCGTTCTTCCAAATGCGCCTGGAGTGGTTGGCTTCGAGTCGCTTCCGTTGGCGTCCATCGTCGTCACCGCCTACAACTACGAACGGTTCATCGATTCCTGCCTGCGGTCGGTGGCATCCCAGACCTACAGCAAGTTCGAATGCATTGTCGTGGACGACGCTTCGACCGACAGGACGGGCGACTGCATCAACCGCACGCTCAAGGCTTTTGGCGACGAGCGTTTCCGGTACATCCGCAATCCGGTCAATGTCGGGCAGCTCGCCAGCCAGGCGACGGCTTTGCAGTATTGTCGCGGGGCCTTCGTCGTCTTCCTGGACGCCGACGATATGCTGGCGCCGGCTTTCCTCGAACGACATATTTTCGCCCAGGTGAGCGGCCGCTATCCGACCGGTCTTTCGGTCTCCGACCAGTTCACGATCGACGAGGATGGCGCGATCCATTCGGGCACCCGCCTCAATCGCGATGCGCTTGCCGACGTGAAGACGGCGAAGATGCTGGAAATCTCGGCGGGCCAGCATGCGCCGGCGCTGAATGCGATGTTCTTGCCGTGGAAGGATGCGGCAACGCACACTTCCTACTGCTGGTTCTGGCAAAGCCAAAGTGCGCTGGTTTTTCGTCGCTCCGTGCTCGATCTCATCATGCCGGCGCCCGACGACTGCGGCGGCTTCAGGATATGCGCCGATGCCTATCTGGCCCGGTTTGCGCATCTTCTTTCGAATTCGCTGATCCTGCTCGAGCCGTTGGGCTGCTATCGACAGCATTCGGCCAACAATTTCTCCGGGCCTTCCTTCATGTCGATCGATCAGCAGGGCGGCGACATGAAAGTGCATCCGCCGCATTCGGCCTATGTCGACCTCGTTCGGGCGACGATCAAGAAGCGGCAGAAGCTCTTCGACGCCCGGGTCGGCGACTACCAGCTCGCGCAAATTCTGGCCGCGGTCGGCGATCACTCCGATGAAACCTCGATCCTGGTGCGGAAGGGCTGGCGGCTTTCCCGGTCCCGGCAGTAGGCGATAGAAGGCGCCCGGTCCGTCAGTCCGTCTTCAGGTCCATGGGCTCGTGTGCGGGCTCGGGGATGCGGCCGTCGGCCGAGAGGAGGATGGCGACGGGACGCGTGGTCTCGAAATGCGCTAGCACGATCAGCAGCACGACCATGATCGGCACGCACAGGAACATGCCGACGACCCCCCAGATCGTGCCCCACACCATCAGCGACACGATCACGACAAGCGGCGAGAGGTTGAGCGAGCGGCCCATGATCGCAGGCTCGATCACGTTCGCCGTCACGATCTGGATCGTGCCGATCACGATCAGCACGATCAGGAAGGGCGTCAGGTGGTCGAACTGCACCAGCGTGAGCAGCGCCGGCGCGACGATGGCGAGGATCGAGCCGACGGTCGGGATGTAATAGAGGAAGAACACCATGACCGCCCAGAAGCCGGCGAAGTCCACGCCGACCCAGCGCATCACGGCGTAGGCGAGGCTGGAGGTGACGATGGCGAGCGCCGTCTTGATGCGGAGGTAGATGCGGATGTCGCGGTCGATCTGCTCCAGCACCGAGCGCAGGCGCGCACGCTGGGCGCGGGCACCGAAGATCAGTCCCAGCTTGCGGCTGAAGTGGACCTGCTCGACGAACAGGAAGCCGGTGTAGATCAGGACGATGCCCGCCACGCTCACCACCGTGGCGGCGGCGCGTGCCACGCCACCCACGGTTTCGGTGATGCTCAGACGGTCGAGCAGCTCGGCAAGGGTGGGGGCCTGTTCCATGCCGACCCATCGCATGGCCTGGTCGAGCAGGTTCTGCAGGCGGCCCTCGTAGGCTGGCGCAGCATCGGCGACGGCGGTGATGTTATGGCCGATCGTCTGGCCGATCACGCTCACGATGCCGCCCATGATCAGGACGGCGATCACGAGGGCGAGCGGCCGCGGGACGTGGAGCCGGCCGAGCCGCGGCCGTTCGATCGCGTCGGCCATGGCATCGACCATGTACCAGAGGGCCACTGCCAGCACGAACGGCAGCAGGAGGCCGCGACCGGCCACCAGAAGATACATCGTGGCCGCGATCACGACGGCCCACAGGGCGGCACGCAGCAAGGTCATGCCGCCACTATAGGCGGGTTGCGTCGCCGGGAGGAGCGGCGGGTGGAGCACTCGACGATCGGTATGGCTGGATCAGTGGAAATCGCGTGACGCAATCCGGATCGTCGGCCGGTCGAGCACGATCCGGCTGCGGTCGTAGGGCTTCTTTCGCGCCGGCGGGCCCTTGCCGCTGCGATGACGCGTGGCGTTGGCTTCCGGAACCGGCACCCGGGGATCGGGCCGGTCGGCGCGCACGGCATCGTTGCGGGCCATGATCAGACGGAAGTTCTCGTCTATGTCGGCGATGCGGTCGAGCTCGGACGACCAGTCCCACAGCCGCTCGGCAACCAGGTGGATCACCAGCCCCTCGCGCTGCACATGGCCCGATGCCGCGAGCAGGCGCGCGCCCATGACGATGCGGCGATGCGCCTCGAAGACCTTGGGCCAGACCACGAGATTGGCGATGCCGCATTCGTCCTCGAGGGTGACGAACACCACGCCCGAGGCGGTGCCCGGCCGCTGCCGCACCAGCACCAGGCCGGCAAGGGTGAAGCGGTCGTCGTTCCTGGAATCGAGCAGCACGTCGGTGCGCGAGACGCGCCGTTCCGACAGCATCGGTCGCAACAATGCCAGCGGATGGGACCGCAGCGACATCGAGATCGCGGCGTAGTCGTCCACGACCTGCTCGCCGAGCGTGAGCGCCGGCAGGCTGACGGCGGGCTCGGGATCACGCTCGGCGGGGCGGGCCTCGAGCAGCGGCAGCGGTGCATCGGAGAAGGCCCGCACCGCCCACAGGACATCGCGCCGCGAGAGTCCCATCGACGCGAAGGCATCGGCCCGCGCCAGCGCCAGGATCTGTCGTTTGGTGAGACCGCCGCGCCGCCACAGGTCGGCCGGATCGCGATAGGGTGTGGTGCGGCGTTCGACCATGCGTCTCATGTCGGCTTCGGCGAGTCCCGTGACCTGGCGGAAACCCAGCCGCAGCGCGCAGCGCGGGCCGTCGGACTTCTCCAGCGTGCAGTCCCAGTCGCTGGCATTCACGTCGGGCGGCCTCACCTCGACATTGTGTTGTCGTGCGTCGCGCACGAGCTGGGCCGGGGCGTAGAAGCCCATCGGTTGCGCATTGAGGAGTGCAGCGGCAAAGGCTTCGGGGAAGTGATATTTCACCCACGAAGAGACATAGACCAGGATCGCGAAGCTAGCGGCATGGCTTTCGGGGAAGCCGTATTCGCCGAAGCCCTCGATCTGCCTGAAGCAGCGTTGGGCGAACTCCCTTTCGTATTCATTGGCGACCATGCCGTCGATGAACTCGTCCTTGAGCTTGTGGATCGTACCGGAGTGCCGGAACGTCGCCATGGCGCGTCTGAGCTTGTCGGCCTTGGCCGGGCTGAAGCCTGCCGCGACGATCGCCATCTGCATCGCCTGCTCCTGGAAGAGCGGCACGCCCAGCGTCCTTTTGAGGACGCTCTCGAGCTCGGGCTTGGGGTAGGTGACGCTTTTGGGGTTGGCGCGGTTCTTCAGATAGGGATGCACCATGCCGCCCTGGATGGGACCGGGCCGCACGATCGCCACCTCCACCACGAGATCGTAATAAGTCTCGGGCCTGAGCCGCGGCAGCATCGACATCTGGGCCCGGCTCTCGACCTGGAAGACGCCGATCGAATCGGCCTTGCCCAGCATCTCGTAGACCCTGGAGTCGGTCGTCGGCATGTCGAGTGACGGACGCTCGCCATAATGCCGCTCGATCAGGTCGAAGCTTTTGCGCAGGGCCGTCAGCATGCCGAGCGCCAGCACGTCGACCTTGTAGATCTTCAGTGCATCGAGATCGTCCTTGTCCCATTCGACGACGGTGCGGTCCTCCATCGCCGCGTTCTGGATCGGCACCAGCTCGTCGAGGCGGCCGTCGGTCAGCACGAAGCCGCCGACATGCTGCGAGAGATGGCGTGGAAAGCCGCACAGCGTCGCCGACAGCTCGAGCGCCAGGGCGAGTCGTGGATCGTGCGGATCGAGGCCCGCTTCCCGGACATGCCCTGCTTTGACTCCACCCGATCCCACGCCCCAGACCGTGTCGGCCATCACGCCCAGCACGTCGGGCGAAAGACCGAGTGCCTTGCCGACATCGCGAATGGCGCTGCGGCTCCTGTAGGAGATCACCGTGGCGGCGAGGGCGGCGCGGTCGCGGCTCTTGCGCGCGTAGATCCACTGGATGATCTCCTCGCGCCGCTCGTGCTCGAAATCGACATCGATGTCGGGGGGTTCGTTGCGCTCGTTGGAAAGGAAGCGTTCGAACAGCACCTCGGTTTTGTCGGGATCCACCGAGGTGATGCCGAGGCAGTAGCAGACGGCGGAGTTGGCCGCCGAGCCGCGGCCCTGGCAGAGGATGCCGCGGTTGCGGGCCTCCTTCACGATCTCGTGGACGGTCAGGAAGTAAGGCGCGATCCCCTTGCTCTGGACGAGCTCGAACTCGCGCTGGAGGATATTGGTTATCTTGTCCGGAATTTTCCCTGGATACCGCTGCGCCGCTCCCTCCCAGGTGAGGCGCATGAGCTTCTGCATCGGCGTCTCGCCGCCCTCGTAGACGACGGGATATTGATAGGTGAGCTGATCGAGCGAGAAGCGGCAGCGCTCGACGATCTTCTGGATGTGTTCGATGGCATGCGGATACCTCTTGAAGAGGCGTTCCATCTCCCCGGCCGCCTTCAGGTGCCGCTCGGCCGAGGCGAAGCGGCGGAAGCCCAGCTCGTCGACCGTGCAGTTGAGACGGATCGCGGTGACGACGTCCTGCAGGGCGCGTCGGTCGGGAATGTGATAGTGCACGTCGTTGGTGGCGACCAGGCGCACCTTCATCCGGGCCGCGAGATTGTCGAGAGCGGCGAGGCGGCGGGCATCGTCGCCGCGGAACAGCATATTGGCGGCGAGATAGCAGCGGTTGCCGAACAGCCGGGCCAGCCGGCGCAGCTTGTCATGAAAGACGGGATCGTCGATGCGGCGAGGCGGCAGGACGATGGCGAGCAGGCCTTCGGCATGCTCGGCGAGATCGTCGAAGGCGAGATCGCATTCGCCTTTCGCCGCCCGACGATTGCCGACCGTCAGGAGGCGCGACAGCCGCTTGTAGCCTTCGAGGTCGAGGGGATAGGCGAGCAGCGAATAGCCGTCGCGCGTTTCGAGGCGCGCGCCAACCAGGAGCTTGATCTGCTCATTTTCGGGCGCCGGATGCTCCTCGTAGTATTCCTTGATCGCCGAGTAGGCGCGCACCACGCCCGCCAGCGTGTTGCGGTCGGTGATGCCGATGGCGTTGTGGCCGAGCTCGATCGCCCGCCAGACGAGCTCGCCCGGATGCGAGCCGCCACGCAGGAAGCTGTAGTTGGTGGTGACCTGCAGCTCGGCGTAGCGCATGGCTTCAGCAGGAAGATTGCGCCACTGGAGTGGCGCTCATGTGGTGCGGTGAGAGCAAACACATCACGCACAAAACCCGTGCAGGAACCACTTGACGGCATTGTGCGGGCCGTCGCGGAACAGCCAGAAGCGGCCGCCGTCATCGTCCTCGACGCGGTAATAGTCGCGTGCCGCCGGTATCGAGTTGGCGGGGGCATATTTGCCGTTCGAGCGCGGCCGCCACCATTCGTCGGCCAGCCGTTCCGGCCCCTCGACGCGCACGATGCGATGGGCATGACGGCGCCACTGGAACTGCCGCGGCGGATCGTCGGGCAGGAGCGCCGTGACGCTGACCGGCTCGGGCCGCTGCAGGAGCCGCGTCGGCCGCGCACCCTTCATCGAGGCGAGGCGCGCCCAGGCGCCCTCGGGCGCCGGCCTGGCGGAAATCGGCGCCGTCACCTGCACGCGCTCCGGCAGATGGCTGTGGCGCGGGACGAGACGCACGACATTCTCCGCGCCCAGCCGCAGCGCCAGCCGGTCGGCGAGATCGATCGTGCCGTCGTCACTGCCGCCGGGAATGGCATCGGTGCCCGTGTCGGGCAGGGACTCCTGGGCGCCGGTCCATTCCTCGACTTCCGGCGCGGCCAGGATCATCAGCTCGACGCCGAAGCCGGGATCGAGCTCGCCGAGCTTCTCCTCGAAAAGCTTCATGAGCCTGGGATTGTCGCGATTGGGCCGGCTGGTGCCGATTCCCGTGCGATCCACCGAGCCGTCGACGCGATAGAGCGCGATCTCGAGCTTGCGCGCGCCGACGCCCGCCTGCTCGAGCTGCTTGCAGAGGGCGGCCAGCAGCCGGCTGGTCGCGGCAGCAATATCTTCTGGCCGGCCGATCGGCTCGGCGAAGGCGAGGCGCGTGCGGAAGGCGGGCGGCACGCGACGCGGCTCGATCGGTTCGTCGACGCGGCCCAGCGCCTGGTCGAGTCGCATGAGCGGCTGATCGCCGAAGCGGCGCGCCAGCGGCGCCCGCGGCAGAGGGTAGAGATCGCCGATGCGGCGCAGGCCGAGCTTCAGGAAGGTTTCCAGGATCGGCGTGGCGAGCCGCAGCCCGTCGACCGGCAGGGAGGCCAGCGCCTCGCGCTGGCCGTGGCGTGGGCAAAAAAGATCGGCCTGGCGTTCGGCATAGCGCGCCAGCGCCCAGGCCGCGCCGGCCGTATCGGCCATGGCGGCGCGGCAGGTGAAGTCGTGGCGCGCCAGGCGCTCGACGAGATCGGCCAGCAAAGCGCGTTCGCCCGTCTCGTCCTTGCCGAAAAGGTGGCCGCAGCCGGTGACGTCGAGCAGCAGGCCGGCATCGCCGCCGAAGCCGCCGGCGCTGCAGGCTTCGATGCGGCCCTCCGAATCGGGCTCGGCGACCGCGGCTCCCAGCGGATCGAGCGCGACCCAGGGCGTGTAGCGGTCGCACCAGTTGGCGATGGCTTCGAGCAGGCGGTGATCGGCCTCCGGCTCGACTCCCGTCGTGACGAGGTCGGGGACCAGCGTGCGGGCATCGGCAAGCCGCATATGCGGCCGCAGGCCGGCGGCACGGGCATGGGCATTGAGGGCCGCGAGCCGCGGACAGCCTTCGAGCCAGATGACCGTGGCGGCGGCCCTAGCCGACCAGTTTCTGGCGGTCTGGGCCTGTCCAGGCGACTCCGGCCGCAGGCGGGCCAGCCGATCCGTGGCGAGCTTGGGGAACCACAGCGAGATGATGCGTTTCATCGTTCCACTCCAGGAGCCAGGACGGCATTTCCTCGGTCGAGGGGAGGCCGAAGCGGTTGCGCCTGAGCTCGACGCACCAACGCGCGACGCCGAAGTCGGCGAGACCCGGTGTCGTCGAGGCCGAAACCGCGGAAGCGACCCGCCAGCGCGTCGTGCAGACGCTTTGCGGGGGCGCCGGCTGGGGGCGCAGCAGGAAGGCGGGCACGCCGTTCTTTTCCGCCGCGAGCGAGAGCCGGCGGCCGGCCGTGGGATCGGCAGCCCGCGTCTCGCCCAGCACAGCAGCAATGCCGGACGCACGCAGCCCTTCCTCCATCGCCCAGAAGAGATCCTCCTCGCGCCGGGTGGTGATCATCAGCAACCGCGCCGGATCGAACCAGGCGGAAAGGGCCGGGGCGTAGGGCGGAGCGTCGAAGGCACTCAGAGGCTGGCGACACCAGAGGATCGTGCCCGATCCGAAACGACCAATGAGATAGGCGGCAAAGCCCAGGGCCGCGCCGTCATGAGGCGCGACGCGGCCGGAAGGGGTGGGGCCTGCCTCGATCTCATGCAGGGCGCCAGCCAGCAGCCCACCTTCCGGCAGCAGGGCATCGATGGCCGCGACCCCGACCGGAACGGCCATCCGACCGGCTCTCTGGGCACTATGGGCACGCTCAAGCCGGCGGACCTGTTCGCGCAAGGGCGGCGGGACCTTTCCCTGCGCCAGGTTGGCGGCAGGGGGAGCAAGGGCATTCGGGGAAATGACGGGCATTGCCCCCTCGGGTCGTTTTTCCACTGGTTGAGGTAATATGTTCCTCTTTTGTTCTAGTCACCTTCCTTTGAAGAGTCAACGGGGGTCCGCGGACCTTTCGGACTGGCATACTCCCTGCCCCTGGCCTGAAAGTTCCTTCACCTCGACGCCTGCGGGAGGCTCTCCATGACCCCGAAGCTTTCCTGTGCCGCCCTGATCGCCGCCGCTGTCGCCCTGCTGGCAGGTCCCGCCTTGGCGCGCTGTTCCAAGAACCTGGTCGAGGAATTCGGTCCGCGCCTGCAACGCGCCTCGTTCGACGACGGCCTGCGGCTCACGGAAGGCCCGTCGCCCAACCGTGCCATCATCACCTTCCTCGGCCATGCCAGCTACCAGATCGACACGCCGCAGGGCGTGCGCGCCATCACCGACTACAACGGCGTCAACGGCTTCGGCCGCCATCCCGACATCGCCACCATGAACAACGCCCACGGCACGCATTTCACCGACGAGCCGGAAGAGGGCATCACCTACGTCCTGCGCGGCTGGCCGCAGGAAGGCGAGACGGAGGCCCGGCACGACGTCACGCTGAAGGACATGCGGGTCTGGAACGTGCCGACCAATGCGCGGGACTGGTCGGGCGGTGTGCGGATCAACGGCAACTCGATCTTCATCTTCGCGGTCGGCGATCTCTGCATCGCCCATCTCGGCCATCTGCACCAGCGTCTGACGCCCGAGCATCTCGAGGCGCTGGGTCGCATCGACGTCCTGATGGTGCCGATCGACGGCGCCTACACGATGGGCGTGCCGCTGATGGTCGATGTCGTGAAGCAGATCGATCCCAGGATCGTGCTTCCCATGCACTACTGGGGCCGCTCGCAGCTCGATCGCTTCGTGACCCTGCTGGCGCCGCTGGAGCCCGTCTTCGTGTGGCCGGACAAGCACACGATCGAGGTCGCGAAGGAGGAGCTGCCGGAGAAGCTCACCGTCATCGCCGTCGGCGGCGACGGCGGCGGCTGAGGCCGCTAAAGCTCGCTGGCGACGAACTGGCTGAATTCGGCGGTCTTCGGGCCTCCGAACAGCTCGGCCGTCGGCCCGCTCTCCCACACCTTGCCCTTGTGCATGAACACGACAAGGTCGGCGACGCGCCGCGCGAAGCCCATCTCGTGCGTGACCGTGATCATCGTCATGCCGCGGCGGGCCAGATCCTCCATCACGGCCAGAACCTCGGCCGTGAGCTCGGGATCGAGCGCCGAGGTCACCTCGTCGAACAGCATGACCTGGGGCGACAGCGCAAGCGAACGGGCGATGGCGACGCGCTGCTGCTGACCTCCCGAGAGTTGCTCGGGATAGGCCGCGATCTTGTCGGTCAGTCCAACCAGGGACAGCACCTCCGCGGCCCGCTTCCTCGCCTCCTCGCGCTTCTGTTTCTTCACCAGGGTGAGCGCGAGCGTGATGTTCCGCTCGACCGTGAGATGGGGAAAGAGATTGTAGCTCTGGAACACCATGCCGACGTCGCGGCGCAGTTGCGCGCGCGCCGCGCTGCCGGGCCGGCCGACATCGTGGCCGCACACCGTGATCGTGCCACCCTGGATGCTTTCGAGGCCGGCGATGCAGCGCAGCAGCGTGCTCTTGCCCGAGCCGCTGCGGCCCACGATCGCCGCGACCTGACCGCGCGCCACCGCGAAGCCGACGCCGTCCAGCACGCGCAGCGGCCCGAATTCCTTGACGACGCCGTCGATGCGGACGATGGCTTCATCTGCCGGCATGGGCCCTCCTCTCGAGCGCGCGTGCGGCGAGCGACAGGGGGTAGCACAGCGCGAAATAGATGGCGGCGACGACGGAAAAGATCGCGAAGGGCTCGAAGGTCGAATTGTTGACGATCTGGCCGGCGCGCGCGAGCTCGACGAAGCCGATCACCGAGGCGAGCGAGGTGTTCTTCACGATCTGCACCATGAAGCCCACGGTGGGCGGGATCGCAAGCCGCACCGCCTGCGGCAGGATCACGTAGGCATATTGCTGGAAGCGGCTGAGACCGAGGCAATCGGACGCCTCCCACTGCGTCCTCGGCACCGCCTCGATGCAGCCCCGCCAGATCTCGCCCAGGAAGGCGCCGGCATAGATCGTGAACGAGAGGCCGGCCGCCACCAGCGGGTCGAGCTTGTAGCCCAGGATGCCGAGCCCGAAATAGGAAAGGAACAGCACGATCAGAAGCGGCGTTCCCTGGATCACCTGGATATAGCCGCTGGCGAGCGCGCGCAGGACGGCGATCCGCGACACGCGCAGGAGGGCGAGCACGAGCCCGACCACCGCGCCGCCGACGAAGGCGATCAGCGACAACAGCACCGTCCATTCGGCCGCCTGGACGAGGTAGAGGATGTGATTGGCGTTGAGCTTGATCATAGCGCCGTGCCCAGCCTGCGCTTGCGCGCGAATAGCGCGAGGCCGATCAGCCAGAAGGCGAGGCGGTAGAGTGCCGACAGGGCGAGATAGACCAGTGCGACGATGATATAGACCTCGAAACTGCGGTAGGTGTCGGACTGCACGCGGTTCGCGGTCGCCGTGAGCTCCTCGGCCGAGATCGTGGAGGTGATGGAGGAGGCCAGCATCAGCAGCACGAACTGGCTCGACAGGGCGGGATAGACCCGCTCCATCGCCGGCAGCAGCACGACATGGAGGATGGTCTGCAGCCGCGTGAGGCCGAGGCAATCGGCGGCCTCGAGCTGCGTGCGCTGGATCGACTGGATGCCGGCGCGCATGATCTCCGTCGTGTAGGCCCCCATGTTCACGACCAGCGCGATCACCGCCGACACTTCGGCCGACAGCTTGAGGCCGAGGCTGGAGAGGCCGAAATAGACGATGAAGATCTGGATCAGGAGCGGCGTATTGCGGATCAGCTCGACATAGAGGCCGACGGCACGACGCAGAAACGTTCCGCCATAGACGCGGGCCAGGGCGCAGACCGTGCCGACCGCGAGGCCGAGCGCGATCGACACGACGGTGAGCTGGACCGTGAGCCAGGCCCCGGCGACGAAGTCGGGCCATCTCTCCGTCAGGAAGGAGAAATCGAGCTGATAGGACATGCCGGCGGCGCCGGAGCTAGTCGCCGGCCTTGAGGAGCTGGTCGACCGGAATGTCGATGCCGTGATATTTCTTGTAGATGGCGCCGAGCTGGCCGTTCTGCAGGTTGGCCTTCACCCAGTCGTTCACCCAGGCCTTGAGCCGCGGCTCGTTCTTGCGGATGCCGACCGCCAGATAGAAGGTCCGCATGGTGATCTTGGGCTCGACGGTGCGCGCCGGATTCTTGCGGCTGATCGCCGGCAGCAGAGAACGCGCGGTGGCCAGGATGTCGATCTGGCCGGAGGCCACGGCGAGCGCCATCGTCGCGTCGTCCTCGTAGCGCACGAGCTGTGCGCCCTTGGCGTCGCGTGCGAGATCGGTGTCCTGCGTCGTGCCGCGGACGACCGCGACCCGCTTGCCATCGAGATCGGCCATCCTGGCGAGGTGGATCGACTTCAGCGCCGCCACCACGGAAGGGTGATCGGCATAGGGCAGCGAGAAGTCGATGACCTTGGCACGGTCGGGCGTGATCGAGAGCGTCGAGATCACCAGATCGGCCTTGTTGGTCAGCAGCATCGGGATGCGCGTCGGGCCGGTGGTGGTGACGATCTCGAGCTCGACGCCGAGATCCTTCGCCAGCAGACGGGCCGTATCGACGTCAGAGCCGGTCGCCTGCATCTTGTCGTCGGTCATGCCGAACGGCGGGATCGCAAGGTCGATGGCGATCCTGACCTTGCCGGCCTTCTTGATGTCGTCGAGCGTATCGGCATGGGCGGCGGCAAAGGCGCATCCGAAAGCGAGCGCCGCCCCGGCCAGCACACGCAGGAGATCACGGACCGTCATTGGCTCACCTCCTGCTTCAGGATCAGGTCGGGCAGGTCGTCGCCGAAGTATTTCTTGTTCAGGGCGTTGAGCCGGCCGTTCTTGATGTTGGCGACGATCCACTTGTTGACCTCGTCGAGCAGCCGCTTCTCGCCCTTCCTCACGCCGATCGCGAGCTTGAAGTTGTCGAGCACGAACTTCATCTCGACCTGGCGCGCGGGGTTCTTCTTGTCGATCTGCGGCACGATCATCTCGGCGGTGGAGAAGATGTCGACCTGTCCGCTCAGGAAGGCCTGCGCCTCGGTGGCGTCGTCCTCGTAGCGCACCAGCTTCATGCCCTTGGGGCCCTCCTTGGTGAGCTGCGTGTCGTGCGTCGTGCCGCGCACCGTGGCGACGGTCTTGCCGTCGAGGTCGGCCAGGCTCTTGACGTTGACGCTCTTGGGCGCGGCAATGACGGTGCGCAGCACCGCATAGCCCAGCGAGAAATCGATCACCTTCGCGCGCTCGGCCGTGTAGGACAGGCTCGAGATCACCAGGTCGGCCTTGCCGGTCTGCAGCGACGGGATGCGCGATGCGCCGGTGGTCGGCACATGCTCGAACTGGAGGCCCCAGTCCTTGGCCAGCGCCTGCGCCGTCTCGACATCGAGGCCGGTCGGCTGCAGCTTCTCGTCGGTCATGCCGTAAGGCGGCACGCCGAGATCGATGGCGATCCGGATCTTGCCCGCCTTCCTGATGTCGTCGAGCTCGTCGGCGCAGGCCATGTGGCCAATGCCGACCACCGCCAGCAGGGCAATCGCCATGCCCGTCATCGTTCTTTTCATCGTCTCCTCCGTTCCTTGTCGATCGGCTATCGTTCCTTGTCCATCTCGGCGAGCTTGGCGACGCGGCGACGGAATTCCTCGGAGGTCGAGAACTTCGCCCCGAGGTAGGCCGCGATCAGGTCCTTCGCGAGCCATGGACCGACGATCTGCGCGCCGATGCACATGACATTCACGTCGTCATGCTCCACGCACTGATGGGCCGAATGCACGTCGTGGCACACGGCCGCGCGGATGCCCTTCATCTTGTTGGCGCCGATCGAGGCGCCGACTCCGGTACCGCACACCATCAGTCCGCGCTCGGCCGTGCCCGACGTGATGGCGGCCGCCACCTTGCGCGCGATGTCGGGGAAATCGACCGGCTGCGGATCGAATGAGCCGACATCCAGCACCTCGTGGCCGAGCCCTGTCAGGAACGCCAGCAACTCCGCCTTCATGGGAAAGCCGGCATGGTCGGAGCCGACGACGATCTTCATGGATGCTTCCTTTTGGGTTCGTAGGCGGAGATGAGGTTGCGGCGGCGCAGATCGTCGCCGATGGCGAAGTGGCCGCGCAGGCTGCGCTCGGCGGCATCCGGATCGCGGCGCGCGAGCGACAGGAAAACCTCGCGATGGGCGTCGACGAGGCCCGAGGTGATGGCAGGTTCCCTGAAGGTCTCGCGCCGGCGCTCGATATGCGAGCGCATGAGAAGAGGCGAAATCGCCTCGTAGACCTTCATCAGCGACGGGCTGCCGCTGGATCGCACGATCGCCAAATGGAAGGCGTAGTCGGCCTCGCCTCCTTTGTCCGGATTGTCGAGCGACCCCACCAGCAGATCGAGCTTGCCGGCGATCGCCTGCAGATCCCGTTCGCTTGCGCGCTCGCAGGCAAGGCGGATGGCCTGGCATTCGATGGCGATCCGCGCCTGCAGCACGTCGTCGAGGATGTCGGGCTCGGGAGCGAGGCAAAGGGTGAGGGCTTGCCCCAGCACCGAAGCGTCGGCGCTGCGCACGAAAGTGCCGCGCCCGTGCTGGATGTCCACCAGCCCCAGCATCGCGAGCGACCGCAGGGCCTCGCGCAGAACGGGACGGCTGACATTGAGCGCCAGCGCCAGCTCGCGCTCGGCCAGCAGCCGGTCTCCGGCCTTCAGATCACCCGCGAGCAGCCGGTCACGGAAAAAGGTGAAGACCCGCGCCGCGCCGCTTTGGCTTTCCTCGGACCCGGGCCGTGTTATTTCGAGCATTGGAATTAGGTAAAGCCGTGGTCTGACCACCTTAGATGGCCTGAGGGCGAGATCAAGCCCGCCGTTCCTGGCAGCTATCGCGCCTGCTCGAAGCCCGAGAGGAACTGTACGAGGTTGCGGCCGAGATCGTCGCTCAAGTAGCCGCCTTCCTGCACGAGAAGCGTGGGCAGGCCGAGCGCCGCGATCTTCCCGGCCATTGCATGGAAGCCGGCGCCGGTGACCTTCAATCCCTGCAGGGGGTCGCTCTCGCTGGCGTCGAGGCCGAGCGCAATCACCAGCGCCGTCGGCGCGAACTCCCGGATCCGCTGCAGGGCTGCATCACCGGCGGCGAGCCATGGACCGTCGCCGGAGCCCACCGGCTGCGGCAGGTTGAGGTTGAAACCGTGCCCCGCGCCGGCACCGGTCTCATGGGCATGGCCCCAGAAGTAGGGGTAGTAGTTGGCCGGGTCGGCGTGGATCGAGACGGTGAGCACGTCCGGCCGGTCGTAGAAGATCCCCTGCGTGCCATTGCCGTGATGGACATCGACATCGAGGATCGCCACGCGCTCGTGCCGGCCGCGCAGGCGCCGGGCGGCGATCGCCGTGTTGTTCAGGAAGCAGAAGCCGCCCGCCATGTCGGCGTAGGCATGATGGCCCGGCGGCCGGCAGAGCGCATAGGCCTCACGGAAGCCGTCGAGCACGAGGTCGGCGGCCGTGGCCGCGACCTCGCTCGAGGCGAGGGCAGCGTCCCAGGTGCCGGGCCCGATCGGGCAGGCGAGATCGGCCTGGTGCCAGCCGGCGCGACCGGCGAGCGCCTTCGGGTAGGTCGCGGCGTAGCGGGCCGGATGGACGTTGGGGATCACCTCGGTCGAGGCGTTGGGGAGCCTCGCCCACTCGCGCGCGGCGACCTGCAGGAAATCGAGATAGTCGGGGGTGTGGACGGCCGCGGCCGGTCCGGCGCCGTAGACCTTGGCGCCGACGATCTCGTGTCCGGCATCCTTTGCGGCCGCCAGCAGGCGCGTGGCGCGCTCGGGCTGCTCGGCGCTGCGCTGCTTCACGCCGCGCACGAAGAAGGTCTGCGGATCGTGGACGGCGTGCTTGTCGGAATAGACGATCTTCATGCTGTACCAATGGCCCTGGCATCCTCGAGGGCGGCGATCTCGGAATCGCTATAGCCCACTTCGCGCATGATCTCGACCGTGTGCTCACCCACGGCCGGCGCCTTGCGGCGCGTCTCGACCGGCGCATCGGAGAGCTTCAGCGGGTTGTTGGCCGATCGCACCGGGCCGAGGCCGGGATAGTCGATATCCAGCACGCTGCCGCGTGCCTCGGTATGGGCGTTCCGCAGGACGTCGCTCACCTTGTAGGCGGCGGAGCAGGCCATGCCGGCCGGGATCAGCTTGTCCAGGAGCTCATCGGCCGTGTGCTCGAGGAAATGCGCCTCGATCATCGCTTCGAGGATCGAGCGATGGGCGACGCGGTCGGCGTTGGTGGCGAAGCGCCTGTCCTCGAGCCAGTCCTTGCGGCCGAGCGCGGTGCAGAGGATGCGCCAGAAGGCGTCGTTGGTGCCGGCGATGAAGATGGGCTGGGTGCGGGTCGGGAACACGCGCAGGGGACAGATCAGCGAATTCGAGGTGCCCATGCGCTCGGGATCCTCGCCGGTGAGGCCATGGTTGGTGATCCAGTGGCTCATCATGTGCATGCCGACATCGAACAGCGACAGGTCGAGCCGCTGGCCCTTGCCGGTCTTGTGGCGAGCCAGCAGCGCGAAGGCGATGCCGGCGGCGCAGAACGAGCCGGTGCAGTAATCGATGGGCGCGGTGCCGACGCGGCACATCTCGCCCTGGTAGGGGCCGGTCGCGTCCATCAGCCCGATCTCGGCCTGGATGCAGGGATCGTATCCGGCGCGGTGGGAATAGGGGCCGGTCTGGCCGTAGCCCGAGATCGAGGCATAGACGAGCCGGGGATTCTCCTTCGAGACGACGTCCCAGCCGAAGCCCAGCTTGTCGATCACGCCGGGAGTGAAGGCCTCCATGAAGACGTCGGCCTTGCGCACCAGCCGCATCAGCACCTCGCGGCCGCCCGGCGTGCGCAGGTCGAGAGCGAGCCCGCGCTTGTTGCGGTTCATCGACGGCACCCAGGCGCCACCGAAATGCGGCCGGAAGTGCTCGCCCTGCAGCGGCTCGACCTTGATCACGTCGGCGCCCATGTCGCCCAGAATCTGGCCGGCGGTGGGGCCCGCGATCACCTGCGTGAGGTCGAGGACGAGCGTATCGGTGAGCGGCAGCATGCGGCAGAGATCCTCCTGCCGGCACCCTTGCAAGCGAACGCGCGAAAGCTCAAGCGCTGCGTTTCGCAGACTGGCGTTTATTTCGCGCGCGGCTATGTTCGTCGGCCCGATTTTTCTGGATAGCGCGGATGACAATCGAGAAGCCGATGTCCTTGCCACGATGAGCTGGACGAAATCCGATCTGATCGCCGTCGCGACCGCCGCGCTGGTCGCGACGGTGGCCGGTGTGGGCGGCACGCTGCCGGTCGTGCTTGCGGCGGCGCAGGCCGTCGGCGCGACGCCGGCCGAAGCGAGCTCGTGGGTCTCGGGACTCGGCCTCGCCACGGCGTCGAGCGCGCTTGCGCTCAGCATTCGCTATCGCATGCCGATCATCACCGCATGGTCGACGCCGGGCGCCGCCCTGATCGCCTCGACGGCCGGCGTGCCGGGCTTTCGCGCGGCAATCGGCGCCTTCGTCGCGTCGGCGGTGCTGATCCTGCTGACGGCCGCAATTCGCCCGCTCGGCCGATTGATCGAGCGGATTCCGGCCAGCATCGCGGCAGCGATGCTGGGGGGCATCCTGCTGCACCTCGTCGTGGCGATGTTCGAGCAGGTGCCGCACCAGCCGCTCCTGGTCCTGTCGATGATCGCGCTCTTCCTGGTCTCCCGGGTCCTGCTGCCCACCTTCGCGTCGCTGATCGTGCTGGTCGCCGGCGCGGCGCTCGCCTGGGCGCTCGGCCTGGTGCGGCCCATTCCCGCGCTCGGCTTGTCGACGCTCATCGTCCAGGAACCGAGCTGGGACGTCGCGACGATGATCGGGCTCGGCGCGCCACTCTATCTGGTGACGATGGCGTCGCAGAACCTGCCGGGCTTCGCCGTGCTGCGTGCCTCCGGTTACCGGCCGCCGCCCCAGCCCGTGCTCGCAGTGACCAGTATGGTTTCGCTCGGTACCGCATTCGTGGGCGCGCATACCTCGAACCTCGCCGCCATCTCGGCCGCGTTGTGCACCGGTCCCGATGCCCATCCCGATCCGGCCAGGCGATGGATGGCCGGCCCCTTCTATGCGCTGTGGTGGGGAATGATCGCCTTGTTCGGCGCCTCGCTGGTCGGGCTGTTCGCGGCCTTGCCGCCGGCACTGCTGGCGACGGTGGCCGGCACGGCACTGCTGGGCTCGACGGCAAGCGCCATGGGCGCAGCACTCTCGGCCGACCAGGATCGTCTCGCCGCCGCCGGCACGCTCGCCGTCACCGTTTCCGGCGTCACCCTGATGGGTGTCGGATCCGCCTTCTGGGGCCTCGTCCTCGGTCTCGTGATCCTCGCGCTCGATCGCCTGTTGGAGAGACACAGGTAGACGGATGACTGCCGGGAAAGCGGGCACCGTAGGGCTCGGAAGGGAGCCGCAGGCCGTTACAGAGAAAGCTGATCGTGTGGTAATAGCCCACGAGCGCGATGGCCTCGAGGATCTGCGCCTCGTCGAAATGAGCCGCCACGGAGTGCCACGTCTCGTCGCCGATCGTGTGGCGATCGACCAGATCATCCACCAGCGCCACCAAGGCCTGCTCGGCCATCGACCAGCACGCGGCATCTGAGCCGCCGGTCACCGTGGCCACAATCTCCGCCGTGCCAAGCCCCGCCCGCTTGGCAAAGAGCGCGACATGGACGCCCCATTCGTATTCGCAGCCGAGGCGCGCCGTCGTCCGGTCGATCACCAGCTCGCGCTGGCGCAGGCTGAGCGCACCCTTGTCGAGCAGGCCTCCGGCAAACATCCTGGCGAAGATGCGCGGATTGCGCGCCATGGTACGGAACAGCACCAGAGGCTCGAGGCCGGCCGGCATGATGCGGTTCAGCGCCTCGGCAATGTCGGGTTCATAAGGCGGTTGGGCAGGGGCGATTCGCGGCATGACGGCACTCCGTTCCGGTGCTACAATTTCAGTAGCATCGGGAGCGAGCCATCGCTACAGAAAATGTAGTAACGGAGCGGATCAATGGTGAAAACCGTTCAGCCCGGACATCCGGTACGGGGTTCCCGGAGCGGACGGCCGATCATGCTGCTGCTCGATCTGCTGGGCCGCCGCTGGGTGCTGCGGCTGATCTGGGAGCTGCGCGAGGAGCCCAGGCGCTTCCGCGAACTACAGGCGGCGACTGGCGCCAGCCCCACCATCATCAATGAAAGATTGGCGGAACTGCGCGCAGCCAACCTGGTCACGGTCGACGCAACGAGCGGCTATCGGCTCACGCCGCTGGGCGAGGAGCTGCTCGGCCGATTCCTGCCGCTGCATGTCTGGTCGGAGAAATGGGCGAAACGCCTGTCGGCTTAACCGCCCGACAGCGAACGCCCTGAAGAGTTGTCTCTGGGAAGAACCGCACATCGGGAGCGGCCAAATTGGGGTCTGGCCTTACTGATGCGACCCGCGAGGGCCGCTCCCGGCGCGTCATTCGTGAGTTCCGCTATGCCGATGCCCGAATGCTTGCGCCGGCAATCTTCGCGGCACGCTGGCCCGGTGGAAGCATCAAAACCTCCGCGTCGGATGCGAGACCCGACTATCCAGTCACGAAGGCGGCTGGTTGTCAACGGCGCAGAGGCGGGGGCGACGTTTGTCATCGCCGTGTCAGCCGGGCGGAGACGATCAGGGCGATCGCCGCCAGGCTGACGATGATCGTGGCCAGCACGTTGATCTGCGGGTCGACGCCCAGACGCACACTCGAATAGACGCGCATCGGCAGGGTCTGGGTCGATGCGCCGGCGACGAACTGCGTCATGATCAGATCGTCGAGCGAGAGCGTGAAGGCGAGCAGCCAGCCCGAGCCCACCGCCGGCGCGATCAGGGGCAGGGTGACGGTGCGGAACGTGGTCCAGGGCGTGGCGCCGAGATCCATCGCCGCCTCCTCGAGCGACCGGTCGAAGTCGGCCAGGCGGGCCTGCACCACGATGGCGACGAAGGAAAGCGAGAAGGTCGTGTGCGCGATGACGATGGTGAGGAAGCCGCGATCGGGTCCGCCGAGGAATTGCTGCGAGCCCACGAACAGCAGCAGCATGGAGATGCCCATCACCACCTCGGGCATGACCATCGGCGCGATGACGAGGCTGCCGAACAGCATGCGGCCGGGAAAGCGCGCGACGCGCGCCAGCACGTAGCCGGCAGCGAGCCCCAGCAGCGCCGAGAGGGTGGCGCTCACCAGGGCGATGCGCAGCGACAGCCAGGCGGCCGACAGCATGGCCTGGTTGTGCAGCAGCTCCCGCCACCAGTGCAGCGAGAAGCCTGCCCACACCGTCACCAGCCGCGAGGCATTGAAGGAATAGGCGATCACCAGAGCGATCGGCACGTAGAGGAAGGCGTAGCCGAAGCAGAGCGCCGTCAGGGCGAAGCGGGCGCGGCCATGCATCAGCGGTGCTCCAGGCTTTTCGCCTGCTGCCGCTGGAACAGCGCGATCGGGCCCACGAGCAGCGCGAGCAGGCAGACGGCCACGGCCGAAGCGAGCGGCCAGTCGGCATTGGTGAAGAACTCGTCCCACAGCACCTTGCCGATCATCAGCGTCCTCGTCCCGCCCAGCAGATCGGGAATCACGAACTCGCCGACCGCCGGAATGAACACCATCAGGCAGCCTGCGACGATGCCGGGCAGCGACAAGGGCAGGGTGACGGTGAGAAAGGCCGCGACCGGCCTGGCGCCCAGATCGGCCGCCGCTTCGAGCAGGCTCCAGTCGAGCTTTTCCAGCGTGGCGTAGAGCGGCAGCACCATGAACGGCAGGTAGGCGTAGACGATGCCGAGATGCACCGCCCATTCGGTGCCGAGGATCGTGCCGGGATGGGCGACCAGGCCCAATCCGCGCAGCACCTGGTTCAGGATGCCGTTCTCGGCCAGCAGCCCCATCCAGGCATAGACGCGGATCAGGAACGAAGTCCAGAAGGGCAGCACGACCAGCATCAGGAGGAACGGCCGCCGCGCCGGCCGGGCGCGCACGATGGCATAGGCCATGGGGTAGCCGAGCAGCAGCGCGCCCAGCGTCGAGGTGGCGGCGATGCGCAGCGAGCTCAGCCACGCCGCGATGTAGAGATCGTCGGTGAAGAGCAGCTTGAAGTTGTCGAGGCTCCAGCCGAGCTCGACCGGCGGCACCGAGTCGGGCGCGATGGTGCCGAGCGCGATCGCCAGCACCAGGACAAACGGCAGCAGGAAGAACAAGGCCAGCCAGGCGAACGGCAAGGCGATGACGGCGCGCATGGTCAAGTGATGCCCAAGCGTGTTTCTGTGTCATCCCGAGCGCAGCGAGGGATCTTTGATGGACAGCGATGAAAGATCCCTCGCGGACGCTCGGGATGACACCGTTCCCGAGGCACACGGCGGTCGGCCGCCGAGATGCGTTTACTCATGCAGCACCTGTCCGGCATCGTTGTTCCAGCCGAGCCACACGTGATGCCCGCGGCGAAAGGCATCCTCGTGGGTGCGGACGGTATTGGCGCGCGAGACCAGCATGACGGGGCCATCCTTGATGGCGACGCGGTAGAGCGACCGGTCGCCTTCATAGGCGATGTCGACGACCTCGCCGGAAATGATCTGCGCTGCAGCCGGCCGGTCGGCGGAAAGCATGATTTTCTCCGGCCGCAACGCGAGCCACCGCCCGTCGCCGAGGTCGAGGATGTTGGCGATGCCGATGAAATCGGCGACGAAGCGCGACACCGGATGCTCGTAGAGCTCGCGCGGCGTGCCGATCTGGACGATGCGGCCGGCGCTCATCACGGCGAGCCGGCTCGCCATCGACATCGCCTCTTCCTGGTCGTGCGTGACGACGACGAAGGTGAGGCCGAGCTGTTCCTGCAGGCGCACCAGCTCGAACCGCGTGCCCTCGCGCAGCTTGCGGTCCAGGGCGGCGAGCGGCTCGTCGAGCAGCAGGAGCTTCGGACGTTTCACCAGCGCGCGCGCGAGCGCCACCCGCTGGCGCTGGCCGCCGGAAAGCTGTGCTGGCTTGCGGCCGCCGAACCCTTCGAGCTTCACCAACGCCAGAGCCTCGGCCACGCGGACCTCGATCTCGGGCCTGGGCACGGCCTCGCGCCGCAGGCCATAGGCGACATTCGCCGCCACATCCATGTGCGGAAAGAGGGCGTAGGACTGGAACATCATGTTGACCGGCCTGAGATGCGGCGGCACGCCGGTCATGTCCTGGCCGTCGATCAGGATGCGGCCGGCGTCGGGCATCTCGAGGCCCGCCAGCAGGCGCAGAAGGGTGGTCTTCCCGCAGCCCGAGCCGCCAAGCAGGGCGAACAGCTCGCCGCGGCCGATCTCGAGATCCACGCCGGCCACGGCCTGGACCTCGCCGAAGCGCTTTGCCAGACGCTCGATCGTGACAATCGGAATGCTTACCAGCGCCAATTCATCGTCCGGTCTTCACGGCGGTCCAGAGCCGGGTGCGCGCGCGCACCTCGGCCGGCTTGGCGGCGGTGATGGTGTAGAGCTTGGCGCGCACCTCAGGTGGCGGATAGACGGCGGGATTGCCCGAGATCGACTTGTCGAGCAGGGCAGTGGCCGCAGCATTGCCGTTGGCGTAGCCGGTGAGCGCGCTCGAGGCCGCCGCGACCTTCGGATCGAGCATGAAGTCGAGGAACCGGTAGGCTTCGTCGGGGTGCGGTGCGTCCTTGGGGATCGCCGCAACGTCGATCCAGAGCATCGCGCCCTCGCGCGGAATGGCATAGGCGATTTCGCGCTTCTCGACGGCCTTCGCCGCGCGGTCGCGCGCCTGCAGGATGTCGCCGGAATAGCCGAAGGCGAGGCAGATATCGCCGCCGGCGAGGGCGTTGATGTATTCGGAGGAATGGAACTTGCGGATGTAGGGGCGCACGGCGTTGAGCGCGTCGGCCGCTTTCTGCAGATCGGCCGTGCGCTTGGAGTCGGGATCCAGCCCCAGATACTTCAACGCTGCCGGCAGCACGTCGGTGGCGCTGTCGAGCACCATGACGCCGCAGTCCGCGAAATGCGACACGACCGCCGGATCGAAGATCATGGCGAGCGAGTCGAGCGGAGCGTCGGCCATTCGCTTCTTGATCGCCGCCACGTTGTAGCCGATACCGACCGTGCCCCACATCCAGGGGATGGCATGCGCGTTGCCAGGGTCGTACTTGGCGAGCTGCTCCATGATCCTGGGATCGAGATTGCTCCAGTTCTCGAGCCTCGACTTGTCGAGCGGCAGGTAGAGCTTGGCCGCGAGCTGGCGCACGAAGAAGGGCGACGCCGTCGGCACGACGATGTCGTAGCCCGAATGGCCGGTCCGGAGCTTGGCGTCGAGGATCTCGTTGGAATCGTAGGTCGTGTAGTTGACCTTGATGCCCGTTTCCTGGGTGAAGGTCTTGAGCTGGTCCTCGGCGATATAGTCCGACCAGTTGTAGACGTCGACCTGCTTCTGGGCGAAGGACGGCCCAGCGGCGAAGATCAGCAGGCAGGCGAGAAGGCCAAGACGCATCGAGTTCTCCGGACAAACGGGCGCATGATTCCGGCGTGACTCGTGAAACGCAAGCCGTCGCCGGCCGCCAGCCGCGCCTTTTCGTCGCCGCGCCGTCAGACGCCGAGATATCTGTGCTGCAGGGCCCTGTCGCGGCCCAGCGCCTGGGAGCTGCCGGCCCAGACCACGCGCCCCTTTTCGACGATGTGATGGCGGTCGGCGAGGCCGATCAGGGCGCCGACATTCTTGTCGATCACCAGGATCGCCTGACCCTCGGTCTTGAGGCGGCGCAGGCACGCCCAGATCTCCTCGCGGATGAGCGGCGCGAGACCCTCCGTCGCCTCGTCGAGGATCAGGAGCTTCGGATTGGTCATCAGGGCGCGGCCGATCGCGAGCATCTGCTGCTCGCCGCCGGAAAGCTGATTGCCGCGGTTGCCCTGTCGTTCGGCGAGCCGCGGGAAGAGTCCGAACACGCGCTCGAGCGTCCAGGGCTCGCGCCGGCCGCCGCGATTGGCGGAAGCCGCCACCAGATTCTCGCGCACCGAAAGGTTGGGGAAGATCTGCCGTCCTTCCGGCACGAGGCCGAGCCCGAGGCGGGCGATGCGGAAGGACGGCAGCCGGTCGAGGCGATGACCCTCGAACTCGATCGAGCCCTGGCGCTGGGGCAGCAGGCCCATGATCGCATGCACGGTGGTGGTCTTGCCCATGCCGTTGCGGCCCATCAGGGTCACGACCTCGCCGGCATCGACCGACAACTCCATGCCGAACAGGGCCTGGCTCGAGCCGTAGAAGCCCGTGAGCTCGCGGACCCGGAGCATCAGGCCGCTTCCTCGCCGAGATACGCCTGGCGCACCTCGGCGCTGTTGCGGATCTCGGAAGGGGTGCCGGAGGCGATGGCGCGTCCATAGACCAGCACGGTGATGCGGTCGGCGAGCGCGAAAACGGCGTCCATGTCGTGCTCGATCAGCAGCATGGCGCAGCGCTGCTTCAGCCGGTGCAGCAGCGCGACCAGGCGCTGCGATTCCTCGACCCCCATGCCGGCCATAGGCTCGTCGAGCAGCAGAAGCCTGGGCTCGCCCGCGAGCGCCATCGCGATCTCGAGCTGACGCTGCTCACCGTGGCTCAGCGTTGACGCCAGCGCATCGACGCGCCGCTCGAGGCCGACCGCCTCGAGCTTGCGCCGGGCGAGATCGCGCAGGCGGCGGTCGCGCCGCACGTCGGCCAGGAAACGGAAGGAATGGCCATCGTGCGCCTGGACGGCGAGGGCGACATTGTCGAGCACCGTGAACTCGCGCAGCACCGAGGTGATCTGGAAGGAACGTGCCATGCCCAGTCGCACGCGGGCATGGACGGGAAGTCGAGTGACGTCGCGGCCAGCGAAGCGGATGGTGCCCGAATCGGGCCGCAGGTTGCCGGTGAGCTGGCCGACCAGCGTCGTCTTGCCGGCGCCATTGGGCCCGATCAGGGCGTGGATCTCGCCCGGCATCACATCGATCATGACGTTGTCGGTGGCGACCAGGCCGCCGAAGCGCTTGACCAGCGCCTCGGCCCGAAGCAGCGGTTCAGCCATGGCGAAGCCCCAGAAGCGAATCGATCCCGCCGCGGGCATAGAGGGCGATCACCACCAGCAGGGGCCCGAACACGATCTGCCAATATTCGCCCCAGCCGCGATGCAGGAGGTCGAGCAGCGGCGGCAGGAATTCCTCGACGGCAAAGAAGGCGATGGCGCCGTACAGCGGACCGAACAGTGCGCCGATGCCGCCCAGCACGACGATCACGATGAGGTCGCCCGACTTCACCCACGACATTATGGCGGGCGAGATATAGGCGCCGTCGTTGGCGAGCAGGATGCCCGCCAGCGCGCCGAAGGCGCCGGCAATGGCGAAGGCGACGAGGCGATAGCGGAAGACGGGAAAGCCGAGCGCCGCCATGCGCAGCTCGTTGGACCTGGCGCCGCGCAACACATAGCCGAAGCGGGAATGAGCGAGCCGGCTGCAAAACCAGAGCGTGGCGCAGAGAAGCGCGAAGCAGAGCCAGTAGAAGGCGGCCTTGTCGCGCAGGTCGATCAGTCCGGGGAAACGGCTGCGGCTGATGTTGAGGCCGTCGTCGCCGCCATAGGCCGCGAGGCCGGAGCTAAGATAGTAGACGAGCTGTGCGAAGGCGAGCGTGATCATGATGAAGTAGACGCCGCGGGTCCTGAGCGACAGCGCGCCGATCAGCGCCGCCCAGGCGACCGCTACCAGGACGGCAACGGGCCACTGCAGCCAGCCGCTCTCGAAGCCCTCGGCCGAGAGGATGCCGACCGCATAGCCGCCGATGCCGAGAAATGCCGCGTGGCCGAAGCTCACCAGGCCGGCGTATCCCAGGATCATGTTGAGGCTCGCCGCGGCGATCGCCCAGATGACGATGCGGTTGCCGACCGACAGCAGGTAGCGCTGGTCGAAAGCGTGCGTGAGGAGCGGCAGGACGGCGAGCACCAGCAGGGCGACCGCCGTGACGAGGCCACGCGGCGTGCGCAAGGCCGAGAGCGGACCGGCGGTCATCTAGCCCCGCTGCCCGAACAGGCCGGTGGGACGCCAGACCAGGACCGCGGCCATGACGACGTAGATCAGGACCTGCGAGATGGCGGGTGCGGCGGCGGAGGCACTGGCGGCTCCCATGAACGTCTTCAGGAGATCGGGCAGGAAGGCGCGGCCGACGATGTCGATCTGACCCACCACCATGGCGGCGACGAAGGCGCCCTTGATCGAGCCGATGCCGCCGATCACGATGATCACGAAGGCGACGATCAGGATGTCGTCGCCCATGCCGATCTTGACCGACGCGATGGGCGCGGCCATCAGGCCGGCGAGCCCGGCGAAGACGGCGCCGAGACCGAACACCAGGCTGAACAGCAGCTCGATATTGACGCCGAGGGCGGCGATCATCCGGCGGTTCGAGGCGCCGGCGCGGATCAGCATGCCGAGCCGGGTGCGCGCCACCAGCCAGGCGAGCAGGATCGCCACCGCCACGCCGGCCACGATGAGGGCGAAGCGATAGGCGGGATAGGGCACGCCGGGCAGGACGTTGACGGTGCGGTTGAGGAACGCCGGCACCGCGATGCTGCGGCCCTCGGGACCCCAGATCGCGCGCACCAGCTCGTTGAAGAACAGGATCAGGCCGAAGGTCGCCAGCACCTGGTCGAGATGATCGCGGGCATAAAGTCGCCGCGCCACCACGATTTCAACGATCACGCCCAGCAGGAAGCAGGCGGGCAGGGCGAGAAGGGTGCCCAGCATGAACGAGTCGGTGAGACCGATCAGCGTCCAGGCGAAATAGGCGCCCATCATGTAGAGCGAGCCGTGCGCCAGGTTCACGAGGTCCATGATGCCGAAGGTGAGCGTGAGACCGGCGGCCAGCAGGAACATCAGCAGCCCGAGCTGCACGCCGTTCAGCATCTGGATCAGGAGGTAGTCCACATTTCCTCAGTCGATGCCGCAGCCTTGGCGTCATGCCGGGTCGAAGGCGAGGGATCCTCGGGTGCCTCAGGGGTCCCTCGCGGCACTCGGAACGACGATGGCGCCGGCCGGCGCCACGGTCACTTCATCGAGCACTTCTCGTAGTACGGATCCTTGCCGTCGGTGATCGCGGTGGCGATGGTCTTCACGGTCATCTTGCCGTCGGCGTCCTTCACCGTCTCCTGGATGTAGAAGTTCTGGATCGGGAAGTGGTTGGTGTTGAACTTGAAACCGCCGCGCAGCGACTTGAAGTTGGCCTTCATGATCTCGGCACGGACCTTGTCCTTGTCCTTCAGGTTCCCCTTCAGGGCCTCGACCGCGGAGTCGATCAGCATGATCGCGTCGTAGCTCTGCGCGCCGTAGTAGGAAGGGTAGACGCCGTACTTCTTCTTGAAGTCGGCGACATAACGCTTGTTCTGCTCGTTCGGCAGATCGTTGACCCACTCCTGCGCTCCCAGCGTGCCGAGCGCCAGCTCGCCCTGCTGCGGCAGGGTGATCGCATCGATCGAGAACACCTGGTAGAGCGGAATCGACTTGTTGAGGCCCGCCTGCACATACTGCTTCAGGAACTGCACGCCGTGCGCGCCGGGATAGAAGATGAAGATGCCCTCCGGCTTCACCTGCGCGATCTTGGCGAGCTCGGCCGAGAAGTCGAGCTGGCCGGGCCACTTCGTATAGTCCTCGCCGACGATCTTGCCCTTGTAGGTGAGCTTCAGGCCGGCCAGCATGTCCTTGCCGGCGGCATAGTTGGGGCCCATCAGGTAGAGGTTCTTCACCCCCTTCTTGTTCAGGTACTCGCCCATCGCCATCGGCGTCTGGTCGTTCTGCCACGAGGTGGAGAAGAAGTTCTTGTTGCAGAGCGGGCCCGCGATCTGCGACGGGCCGGCATTGGCGCCGATCAGGATCGTGTCGCCCTCGTCGACTACCGTCTTGAGCGAGGCGAGCAGCACGTTGGACCAGATATAGCCCGACACGAAATCGACCTTGTCCTGCTGGACAAGCTTCTCCGATTTCTGCTTGCCAACATCGGGCTTGAACTGGTCGTCCTCATAAACGATCTCGATCGGCTCGCCGGCCATCTTGCCGCCGAGATGCTCGACGGCGAGGTCGACCGACCGGCGCATGTCCTCGCCGATCGCCGCCTGCGGGCCGGAAAAAGTGCTGATGAATCCGATCTTGACGCTCTGCTGCGCCTGCACCGCCGGCAGGCCGAGCCCCAGGATCGTCGCGACCGTTGCAGCACCCAACAACGTGCTCTTCATATATCCCACTCCCTGTTTCGTTGATCTTATAGAAGCCGAAAACGGGATCGATGTCATCCCGAGTGTAATAACCGGCGCCGCTATGTCCTGAGCTTGAAGCGCTGGATCTTGCCGGTCGCCGTCTTGGGAAGCTCGGGCACGTACTCCACCCAGCGCGGGTACTTGTACGGCGCGAGCGTCTTCTTGCAGAGCGCCATCAGCTCGTCGGTCAACGCCGCGCCGGCATCGGCGGCCTGCTTCAGGACCACGACCGCCTTGGGCTTGATCAGGGAGTCGGCGTCGGCCTGGCCGATGACGGCGGCCTCGAGCACGGCGGGGTGTCCCACCAGGCAATTCTCGATCTCGACCGGCGAGCACCAGATGCCGCCGACCTTCAGCATGTCGTCGCTGCGGCCCTCGTAGACGAAATAGCCGTCCTCGTCCTGGCGATAGGTATCGCCGGTGTCGAGCCAGCCATCGACCATGGTCTCGGCCGTCTTGTCCGGCTTGTTCCAGTAGTATTTCGCCGTCGATTCGGCGCGGATCCAGAGCCGCCCGCTTTTCCCCTTGGCGACCGGTTTGCCGGCTTCGTCGAGGATCTTTACCTCGTAGCCCGGCACCGGCTTGCCGCTGGTGCCGGCGCGAAAGTCGTCGAGCCGGTTGCCGATGAAGATGTGCAGCGCCTCGGTCGAGCCGATGCCGTCCAGGATCACGGTGCCGGTCCTGTCCTTCCAGCGACGGAACATGTCGGCGGGCAGGGCCTCGCCGGCCGAGACGCAGGCCCGAAGGCTCGGGAAGCGACGGGCCTTGGCGTCGAGGGCGGCGAGCTGGGCGGCGTAGAGCGTCGGCACGCCGAAGAACAGGGTCGGCCCGAAGGTCTCGATGGTCTCGAAGGTCGCGTCCGGTGTCGGGCGCCGTTCGTCGAGCACCGCCGTGCCGCCGACCCAGAGCGGAAAGGTCATGGCGTTGCCGAGCCCGTAGGCGAAGAAGAGCTTGGCGGCGGAATAGCAGATGTCGCTGTCCGTCACGCCCAGCACGCGCACGCCGTAGAGCTCGCTGGTCACGACCATGTCGCGTTGCGCGTGCACAGCGCCCTTGGGCCTGCCGGTCGAGCCCGAGGAATAGAGCCAGAAGCAATCGTCGGTCGGGCCGGCGAGGTGAGGCTCGAGCGTCGGCGCGGCCTTGGCCATCCCGGCCAGGAAGGCATCGACCGTCAGCGCCCGCGGCGCCTTGCCGGCGAGCTGCGCCAGCGCCGGCTCGATCTCCCCGGCGTACTCCGACGAATAGACGACGAGGCCGCAGCCGGAGTCGTCGATCATGTAGGCGTAGTCCGACGCACGCAGAAGCGTGTTGGGCGGCACCGGCACGATGCCCGCCTTGATGGCGCCCCAGAAGAGATAGAAGAAGGTCGGGCAGTCCTTCACCACCATCAAGACCCGATCGCCCGGCTTCAAACCCAGCGCCGACAGGGCGTTGCCGGTTCGGTTCACCCGTTCGGCCAGCTCGGCATAGGTGACGGTTTCATGTGCGGTGCGGATCGCGGCCTTTGCACCGCGCCCTTCGACCAGATGGCGGTCGATGAACGGCACTGCCACATTGAATCGCGCCGGCAGCCGGACCTTGTTGTCCGGGCCGAAATCGATGCCTTGCATCATCCCGACGTCTTCCTCCCAGTCGAATGATTATAAGACGTCAGTTGAACCGCACGTACTCGAAATCCAACGGCTGGCCGTTGATGCCGCGCGCCGGCGGCGCGATCCAGTGGGCGAACTTGCCGGGCTCGATGACGGCGGATCCCATCAGCGACGTGACATAGGCCCGATCCTCCGCGGTCGGCAGCCACTTGCCCTCGTTGGCCTGCCACTCGGCCTCGCTCAGCATCCGGCCGTCGGGCGAGATGCGAAGGCCCGCGAAGGCACCGATGTGGCGATCGAAGCCGCGGTGCGGCAGCTTGAACTCGAAGTCGATGCCGGCCTTCTCGATGACCTTGTTCCAGCGCAGCACCCCGCGCGCGCAATCCTCGACATAGTCCTGGCGCAGGCGCTCGTTGAGTGCCTGCAGGGCCGGCACCGCCTTCTTCACGATCCGGCCGTCCTCGACCGTCTCGATCTCGTACGACGACCCGGTCAGCAGATGGTCGTCGTCGATGCGCGTCTCGAGGAAACGGCCCTTCACGCCCATGGTGTAGTAGTTGGCGGCGTTGGTCGAAGCCTCCTGCCCGAACAGGTCGAGCGACACCGAGAAGTGGAAGTTGAGGTATTTCTGCATCGTCGGCAGATCGATCGCGCCCAGTGCACGCACATCGTCGGTCTTGTGCTCCTTCATGAGCTGGCAGGTGCGCTCGACGATGCGCATGACGCCGCTCTCGCCCACGAACATGTGATGCGCCTCTTCCGTCAGCATGAAGCGGCAGGAGCGCGACAGGGGGTCGAAGCCCGACTCGGCGAGCGAGGCGAGCTGGTATTTGCCGTCCCGGTCGGTGAAGAAGGTGAACATGAAGAAGGAGAGCCAGTCCGGCGTCTTCTCGTTGAAGGCGCCGAGGATGCGCGGCTTGTCGGGATCGCCGGAATGGCGTTCCAGCAGCGCCTCGGCCTCCTCGCGCCCGTCGCGGCCGAAATAGGCGTGCAGCAGGTAGACCATCGCCCACAGGTGCCGGCCTTCCTCGACATTGATCTGGAAGAGATTGCGCAGGTCGTAGAGCGAGGGTGCCGTCTTGCCGAGCTGGCGCTGCTGTTCGACCGAAGCGGGTTCGGTGTCGCCCTGTGTCACGATCAGGCGGCGCAGGGTCGAGCGCAGCTCGCCCGGGACCTCCTGCCAGGCCGGCTGGCCCTTGTTGTCGCCGAAGGCGATCTTGCGCTCGGGATCCTGGCCCGCGAGGAAGATGCCCCAGCGATAGTCCGGCATCTTCACGTGGCCAAAATTTGCCCAGCCGTTGGCGTCGACCGAGACCGCGGTACGCAGGTAGACGTCGAAGTTCGCGGTGCCGTCCGGCCCCATGTCCTTCCACCAGTCGCGGAAGCGCGGCTGCCAGTTCTCGAGCGCGCGCTGCAGGCGCCGGTCGCTCGCTAGGTCGACGTTGTTGGGAATGAGCTGGGTGTAGTCGATGGCCATGATCGCCTCCTCGAGTGCGCCGATCAGGCGCGCTTGCGGTCGTACTTGCTCTGCTTGCCCGTGCCGTAGAGTTTCAACGCCCCCTCCGGGCCGGTGGCGTTGGGGCGCTGGAAGATCCAGTTCTGCCAGGCCGAGAGGCGGGCGAAGATCTTGGTCTCCAGGGTCTCCGGCCCGGCAAAGCGCAGGTTCGCCTCCATGCCGATCAGCCCGTCCGGCGAGAAACCTGCGCGTTCCTCGACGGCAAGCCGCACCTCGTCTTCCCAGTCGATGTCGTCGGGCGTGAAGGTGACGAGGCCGAGCTGGTTTGCTGTCTCCGCGTCGATCGCCTCGCCGATCTCTTCCTTCAGCTCGCCGACGTGGTCGGGCTCGGCCAAGAATCGCGTCGCCAGGCGCGTCAGGCCGTTGCCCATCGGATAGGGCCCGAAATTCATCGGCGTGAGCCTCACTTCGGCTTCCGGCAGGTTCGAGCCCTCGAACGTGCCCTCCAGCATGTAGGAACGATCGGCCGCCAGTACGAGCTCGAACAGGGTGCCGACGAAGCACGAGCCGGGCTCCACCAGCGCGATCAGGCTGCGCGAGCTCACATCGAGCCGCTTGAGCGTGCGTTTCCAGTACAGAACGATCTCGCGCACCAGCCAGTTCGAGGCCTCCCGCGCGAGCAGCGCATCGTAGGCCTCGACCTGCGCCGGATCGCCCTGGCTGTGCAGCACCCACGTGCCGATCTCGGTCTCGTTCAGCCTGAGATGCATCACCGCGTCGTCGAGCGCACGGGCGAGGGCGAGTGGCCAGAAGGCGGCGCCTTCGGTCTGGATGCCGGCCGCATGGGCAGCCGCTGCCCTCGCCGGACCGTTGATGCGGAAATGCGCCGCGCGTCGGTCACGATCGATCTCGACGGCGAGATGGGGGTAGCGGATCGTATCGCCCTCGATAGTGCGCTCGACGGTCGGCAGCATGATGCCCCGGGCATCCGTCGGGCGACGGGACTTGGCCGCGACCTCCTCGGCGATCTTCTTCGTCTCGTCGACGAGCTTGCTGGGCGGGATCAGCCTGTCGACCAGCCGCCAGTCGCGGGCGCGTTTGCCGCGCACGCCCTCGGCAGTGGTGCAGAAGAAGTCGGCGAGGTCGCGACGCACCAGGCGCTTGTCGACGAGGCGGGTCAGGCCGCCCGTGCCGGGCAGCACGGCGAGCAGCGGCAGCTCCGGCAGCGATACCGCGCTCGAGCCGTCGTCCGCCAGCAGGATCTGCTCGCAGGCGAGCGCCAGCTCGTAGCCGCCGCCCGCGGCGATGCCGTTGATCGAGCAGATATAGCGCTGGCCGGAGTTCTCGGTCGCGTCCTCGATCGCAAGCCGCGTCTCGTTGGTGAACTTGCAGAAGTTCACCTTGTGGTCGTGGCTGGAGAGCCCCAGCATGTTGATATTGGCGCCGGAGCAGAAGATGCGATCGCGCTGGCTGCGGATCACCACGGCGCCGATCTCGGGATGTTCGAAGCGCAGGCGCTGGACGGCATCAGCGAGCTCGATATCGACGCCGAGATCGTAGGAATTGAGCTTGAGCTTGTAGCCGGGCCGAAGGCCCGCGTCCTCGTTCACGTCCATGGTGAGATAGGCGACGCCGTTCTCCAGGGCGAGCTTCCAGTGCTGGTAGCGGTCGGGCGAAGTGCGGAAGTCGATGGGCGCGACGTCGGCCATGGCGTTCCCTACATTTCGTAATTTTGTAATTCGGTACCGGATTACCTATTTACTTTCGTGACGGCAAGCGCATTCTACGCTTGTTGTTATGATCGCAATCCGTTCTGCTCAAGCCTCTGATTTGGCGGCGATTTCTGCCTTGGACCGGCGGCTGACCGGGTCCGACAAGCCGCAATATTGGCAGGACATGCTGGGGCCCGACCGCCATTTCCTAGTCGCCGAGACAGAGACGGGAACGCTGGCGGGCTTCATCGCCGGGGAGATCCGGGCTTGGGAATTCGGCCAGCCGGCTGCGGGTTGGGTGTTCGCCATCCAGATTGAGCCGGCACTCCGCCTGCAGGGCGTCGGCACCCGCCTTTTCGAGGCGCTGGTCGCGCGGTTCAAGGAGAAGGGCGTGAGCCGTGTGCGCACGCTGGTCGAGCGCCGGGATCATCTGATTTTGTCCTTCTTCCGGGCGCAGGGCATGGTGGCCGGACCGTCGCTGCAGCTCGACAAGGATCTGTCGTGAGGAGAGAGGCGTGAGGCTGCAGACGGGCACGCGGCTCGGCCTCTACGCGGTGCTCGAGCTGGCGCGCGATCCGCAGCGCACCCTTTCGGCCGCCGATCTGGCCGAGCGCTTCGGTGTATCGAGCCATCATCTCGCCAAGGTCCTGCGCACCCTGGCCGGGGCCGGGCTGGTGCGCGGCGACCGCGGCGCCTCGGGCGGCTATCGCTTCACCGGCAACCGTCGCCGCACCACGCTCATGGACATTGTCGCCCTGTTCGAGCCCGTACCCGGCCGGCGCGCCAAAGAGGCCGGCGCGGACACCGACATCGGCCAGGCGCTTCAGAGCGTATTGCTGGAGATCGACGAGATCGCCGAAGCGACGCTGCGTTCGATCAGTATCGAGACCTTGCTGAAAGGATGCCTGCAGCACGCCTGACATCAAGGTTGGCGCGAGAACCTGGCATCCAGTTCGGCAATCGCGCGGTCGGCATCCTGCGGATCGACCCGGCGCAGGATGAGATCGAGCTTCGCCTCCTTGCGCTCGTCGCCTTCGCGGGATTGCGGCGAGCCCACGTAGAGAAAAAAGGCGAGTCCGGCGACCTGCCAAAGGAGCTGCAGGAACTCCGATTGCCAGTTCTCCAGCGTGTCCCTGGTCATTTGGATGACGTAGCCGCCGATGTCGGGCGCCATGCCGTGCGCGGCCTGATCGTCCACGTAGGCGAACCAGCCGAAGATCCAGTGACCAATGAGCGTGAAGGCGAAAAGGCCAAGAGTGATCCAGGCGTAGGCGTAGGCCTTCCACCGCGAAATCCGATGAACCATTTGACACCTGCCGACGCCATAACGAGCCGGCGGCGGGCGAGTTGCGCGGCTCGCGCGGTCAGATGCGCAGATTCCAGCCGTCCCGCGTCTGCGGCAGCTTCTTCCTGAGAAGCGCCCCGGCCACGACATTGCGCAGCACCTCGGCCGTGCCGCCGCCGATCGTGAACATCCGAACGTCGCGCGCCATGCGCTCGAGCGGCAGCTCGCGCGAATAGCCGCGCGCGCCGAAGAACTGCAGCGCGTCGTTGACCACCTGGATCGCATTCTCCGACGTGAAGACCTTGGCCTGCGCCGCCAGCAGCATGTCGGGAAAGCCGGCCTCGCCGGAGCGGGCGGCCTTGTAGATCAGCGCCTGCGCGGCCGACAGCCTGATCGACATGTCGGCGAGCTTCCATTGCAGGCCCTGGAACTCGTTGATCGGCCGGCCGAACTGCCGCCGCGTCTCCGACCAGTCGAGGGCGAGCTGATAGGCTCCTTGGGCGATGCCGAGCGCCACGGTCGCCGCCCCGACGCGCTGGCTGTTGTAGGCGTTCATCAGGTCGGCGAAGCCCTTCTTGAGCCCGCGCGGCGGGATCACCAGGGCCGAGGGCGGCACGTCCATCTCCTCGAAATCGATCACCGCCTCGGGAATCCCGCGCAGGCCCATGGTCGGCTCGCGCTTGGCGATCTTGAGACCTCTGGTCTCGTCGCGGATGGCGAGAAAGCCGCCGATGCCCTCGAACCCGCCCTTTTCGTCGTAGACCTTGGCGAAGATCAGGTGCAGCCGCGAGACGCCGCCGCCGGTGATCCAGTGCTTGCGGCCGTTCAGCACGTAGCGATTGCCCTTCCTGTCGGCGCGCGTGGTCATGCCGTTCGCATCCGAGCCGGCCTCGGGCTCGGTGATGCAGATCGCGGGCTTGTCGCCGGCCAGCACCATGGCCGCCGCCAGCTTCTTCTGCTCTTCCGAGCCGTAGGCCATCACGGCGCTGATCGCCCCCATGTTGGTCTCGACGGCGATGCGGCCGGTCACCGCGCAGGTCGCCGACAAGGCCTCGATCGCGAGCACGGCGTCGAGCCAATTCCTGCCCTGGCCGCCATACTGCGCCGGGATCGTCATGCCGATCAGCCCGGCCTCCTTCAGGAGATCGACATTGTCCCAGGGATATTGCTCCGTCCGGTCGATCTCGGCCGCGCGGCGCGCGATCGGGCCGGCGGCGAGCTCGCGGGCGTGCGCCTGCAGCTTCATCTGGTCGGGCGACAAACCGGAGGCGTCCATGGCGACAAACCTGTTGTGAGAGCGGTCAGCGGCCGAGCGTATAGAATTCGTCGTTGGGCCGCATCCCCATGACATTGGCCATACGGTTGGACAGCCCGAAGAAGGCGGCGATCGCGGCAATATCCCAGGCGTCCTCCTCGCTGAAGCCGTGTTGCGCCAGCGTGGCGAAGGCCTCGTCACCGACGGCATAGGCCTCGAAGGCCACGCGCATGGCGAAGTCCAGCATCGCCTTCTGGCGGGGCGTGATGTCGGCCTTGCGGTAATTGACCGCCACCTGGTCGGCGATCAGCGGATTCTTCGCCCGGATGCGCAGGATGGCCCCATGCGCGATCACGCAGTACTGGCACTGGTTGGCGTTGCTCGTCGCCACGACGATCATCTCGCGCTCGGCCTTGGAGAGATTGCCGGGCTTGTCCATCAGGGCGTCGTGGTAGGCGAAGAACGCCCGGAACTCGTCGGGCCGATGCGCCAGCGCGAGAAACACGTTGGGAATGAAGCCGGACTTCTCCTGGACGGCGACGATCCGTTCGCGGATGTCGGCCGGCAGGTCAGACAGCGCCGGGACGGGAAATCGGCTGATGGCCGGCTGGGACGCGGTTGCCATGGATCAGGTCTCCGATGTTGGGTTGGCGAGGGTCGGCAGACAACTAGGCCTTCCCGACGGTAGGGTCGACGCTGAAAATGGCGATCGGTTCGCTGAGCCCGCGCACGGCGACCTTTCCGAGCGGCTGAAAGGCAAAGCCGCCGCGGCAGGCCGCGCAGGTGCTGCTCGAAACGAGGATGCGCGTGCCGTGGTCCTTGTTCAGCTCCTCCAGGCGTGCAGCGAGATTGACGGTGTCGCCCAGCAAGGTGAAGCTCAGGCGCTTGCCGGCACCGACGTCGCCGCCGATCACCGATCCGGTGCTGACGCCGATCCGTGTGGCAAGCGCCACGCCCGCCATGCCGAAGGTCCGGCGGCCGACCGCCCGCTGGATGTCGATGGCCGCCCGCACCGCCGCGGCAGCATGATTCTCGCAGGCGAGCGGCACGTTGAACGAGGCGAACAGGCCGTCGCCGATGAAGGTGTTCACCACGCCGCCGTGACGGCGGATCGGCTCCAGGACGGTCTCGAGATAGTCGTTCAGGGCATCCACCAGCTCGTGTGGCGCCAGATACTCCGCGATCGTCGTGAAGCGCTCGATGTCGGTGAACAGGATGGTGGCTTCGGCGATTTCGCCCGACCGCTGGCCGTCGCCCTGGCGGCGCAGGATGGCGGCGGCGATGTTCTCGTCGACGTAGCGGCCGAAGGTCTCGCGGATGCGCTCTCGTTCGCGCAATCCATCGACCATGTCGTTGAAGCGGCCGGTCAGCTCGCCCACCTCGTCGTTGGAGGTGACCGGCACGCGCACGGCGAGGTCGCCGCCGGCGACGCTGGTCATGGCGCGCGACAGGATGCCGATCGGGCGCAGCAGCGAGCGGCTGATGAAATAGGCCGAGATCGTGATGCCGAGGACGGCCGAAGCGACATCGATCAGGATATCGAGCTGCAGACGCTCTCCGTCGTACGAAAACAGGTGAACCACGATGGTGGCGAGCGGCGCCACTGAGATGACCACGAGCGCCACCAGGAGCTTCAGGGGGTAGCTGCCGAAGAAGAGGCCGAGATTGTGTCCGTAACGGCTGAAGATGAACTCGCAGAGCCCGGCCAGATAGTCGCTGACGACGAAGTAGGTATAGGTGAAGAAAAAGACCGGCAGGACGATGCAGATCGTGGCGAAGTCGGCGATGGTCGGCGGCGGCAGCACGAGTCCGACCGACGGGATCCACCAGGGCGTCGAGGTCTGGAAGGCGACGACGACGATCGACAGCAGGCCGACATACCGCGCCGAAAGCAGGGGGAGCTGGGTCAGCCGCCGCTGAATGTTCTCGAACGGAGTCTCGCCGTCCAGGAAGCGCCGAATCGGTTCGAACAATTGTCGCGCGATCAGCCAGTTGACGCCCAGGAGCAGGAAGAAACCGCTCGCAGCCGATCGCCACAGGATGGGCCATGCGCCGGTTATCGAGACGTAGATCAGGTTGATCGCCACGCTCAGGAAGGCGACCGACGTGGCTCTCCAGAGATAATGTCGCCGGAGGGCGGCGATCTCGGCGTGGGTGGCGCTCATGCCGGCGGATCGAGGCGATAGACGACGACATTGCCCTGATGGCCTCGAACGTCGGTCGGGCCGAGGCGGGTGCAGCGAAAGCCGCTGCCGGCCGCGCAAACCGTGCTCTCGGTCGCGAGGATCGAGCTGCCGAACTGCTTGTTGAGCTGCTCGACGCGCGAGGCCACGTTCACCGCGTCGCCCAGCAGGGTGTAGCTCAGCCAGTCGGCGGTGCCGATCGTCACGCCGACCACCGGTCCCGTATTGATGCCGATTCGCGTGCGCACCGCGACCCCGGCGGGAAATGCCGTGGCCGCGAGGGCGCGCTGGATCTCGAGCGATGCCTGCAGGGCCGCGGCGGCATGATCCTTCTCGGGCAGCGGCAGGTTGAAGCTGGCGAACAGGCCGTCGCCGATGCAGCTGTTCACCACGCCGCGATGCCGATGGATCACCGGGACGACCGTCGCATAGTAGAGGTTCAGGATGTGCGCGACTTCCGGCGGCGCGAGCCGCTCCGAGAGTGCCGTGAAGCCCTCGATGTCGGTGAACATCAGCGTTGCCTCGGCCAGGGTGTCGGCGACGCGTCCGCCGCGCTCCTGATCGGCCAGGATGGCGGCGGCGACGCTCTCGTTGACATACTTGCCGAAGGTGTCGCGCAGATATCGCCGCTCGGCCAGCCCTTCGACCATCTGGTTGAAGCCGCTGGTCGCGCGGCCGACCTCGTCGTCGGACGTGACGGGCAGGCGAACGGCGAGATCGCCCTCGGCAACATGCCGCATGCCGTAGTCGAGGCGCGTGATCGGCGCGGTCAGCGCCTGGGCGATCCAGTAGTAGATGATGGCCACGCCCGCGACGGAGGCCGTGACGTCCATCGTCGCCTCGCGTACCAGGCGATCGCCGCTGTAGCTCGCGATGTCGCCGGCCAGCAGGATCATGGCGGCGAACGAGACGAACAGGATCGCCACCCCGATCTTGTAGCGGAACGCGCCGGGAAACGTGCTGAGGTTCACGCCGCGGGTCCGGAAGAAATACCTGCACAGGCTGTCGAGATAGGCACTGACCACGAAGTAGGTCAGTACGACATTGAAGGCCGTGAGAACGAAGAACGTTGCCGCCGTGTCGATCCAGGTGTTGATCTCGACGTTCGCCCCGAAGGTGACTCCGAGGCGCGGCGATAGCAGGCGCAGCGCCAGCATCGGCCCATAGAGGGCGGCCATCAGCGCCGCGGAGGAGCGGGGCAGCCTCGCGAGGCCGGGCTCGATGGACGAGAAGCTGCGATTGCCGGCCATGAAGCGCCGGACGGGCCGGAACAGCAGCCATGCCCCGCTCGCCACGCCAGCCACCAGGAAGGCCGCCGACACAGCGACCATCGGCAGGAGGATGCCCGGCTGGCTGTTGATGAAGGCGTAGACGGTGGAACTCGCGAGATCGATCGCGAACGGCACGCCCATCGCCAGATAATAGCGAGTAACGAGGGCCGCTCCGCCTGACGCCGCGTTGGACGATGCCGCCATGACCGACGGTATAGAGCGGATCGTGGCGGAACGAAATGCCGCCGCCGTGTCACAGGCCGAGATAGGCCTGGCGCACGCGATCGTCGGCAAGGAGCTCGGCCCCCGAGCCGGAGAGCTCGATCCGTCCGTTTTCCAGCACATAGGCGCGATGGGCGATCTTGAGCGAGGCCGTCACGTTCTGCTCGACCAGCAGGATGGCGAGCCCCTCGTCGTTGAGGCGCCGCACGATGCGAAACACCTCCTGCACGATCGCCGGCGCAAGGCCGAGCGACGGCTCGTCGAACATGATGAGCCGCGGTTGCCCCATCAGGCAGCGGCCGATGGCCAGCATCTGCTGTTCGCCGCCCGACAGCGTGCCGGCAGCCTGCCGGCGCCGTTCGGCGAGGCGGGGAAACAGGGCGAGCACGCGGTCGCGGGTCCTCTTTTCGGCCGCTCGCGCATGCTTCGGCGTCGCTCCCATTTCCAGATTCTCGAGCACGGTGAGGTTGGGGAAGACCTGCCGCCCTTCGGCGACGTGCCCGATCCCCGCCTCGCAGACGCGATAGCTCGACCAGCCGGTGATGTCGGTGCCGTCGAACAGAACCTTGCCGGCCGCCGGTTTCTCGATGCCATGGATGGCGCGGATCAGCGAGCTCTTGCCCGCGCCGTTGGCGCCGACGATGGCCACGATCTCTCCCGCCGCGAGATCGAGCGAAACGCCGTTCAGCGCCTGGGCGTCGCCGTAGTAGAGATCGAGGCCCTCGACCTCGAGCAGCGGCGCGCTCACGCCGCATCCTCCTCGCCCAGGTAGACATCGAGAACTGCCTGGTCGCGCGAAATCTCGCGCGGGGTGCCCTGCGCGATCTTCTCGCCGTAGCTCAGGACCACGACCTCGGCCGCGAGCGCCATCACCGCACGCATCACATGCTCGATCAGCAGGATGGTGAGGCCGGTCCTGGCGTTGAGGTCGCGCAGGAAGGCCACCATGACATCGACCTCGGTGGGCCTCAGGCCCGCCATCACCTCGTCCAGCAGCAGGAGCCTGGGCTCGGTCGCGAGCGCGCGCGCCACTTCGAGGCGCTTGCGGTCGGGAAGGGTGAGGCTCTCGGCCATGTGATGACGCCGCCCGCCGAGGCCGAGCCGTACGAGGATCGCTTCGGCAGTCGCGCGCGCGTCGCCGAGGTCACGATGGCGATGCAGCGCGCCGATGGTCACGTTCTCGAGCACGCTCAGCCCCTTGAACGGCTTCACGAGCTGGAAGGTGCGGCCGACCCCCGCGGCGCAGACCTGGTCGGGGCGCAGGCCGGAGACGACGCGGCCGTCGAGGGAGACGGTGCCTGCATCGGGCCGGTAGACGCCCGCGATCATGTTGAAGATCGTGGTCTTGCCCGCGCCGTTGGGGCCGATCAGCGCATGGATCGCGCCCGGCGGGACCTCGAAGCTGACATCGTGCACGGCCCGCAGGCCGCGAAAGCTCTTGCCGATCCCGGTCAGCTCCAGGCTGGCGCCGGTCATCGTCGGTGCTCCCTGAAGCCGAGCCGCTCGGCCAGCCAGGGCCAGACGCCGGCCGGCCGGTACATGATGATGATCAGCAGGGCGAGCCCGTAGAAGATCTGCTTGATGCCGGGAATGCCCAATGTGTCGCCGAGGCTGGTGAAAATTTCCCCCAATCCCGTCAGCAGCACGGCACCGACAAACGGGCCGAACAGTGTGCCGAGGCCGCCGATGATCGGCGCCAAGGTGATCTCGATGGAGCGGCCAATGCCAAAGGCTGTCTCGGGAAAGAGGTTGTTGTAGTAGAAGGCGTTCCAGACCCCGGCGAGCGAGGTGAGGGCAGCCGAGATCATCACGGCGGAGAGCTTGCAGCGCAGGACCGGAACGCCGACCGCCTGCGCCGCTTCGGCATCCTCGCGGATGGCGAGCCAGTAGCGGCCGAGCCGGCTCTCCAACAGGAGCCGACTCAACACGAAGGCGCCTGCCGCCAGTGCCAGGATGACGTAGTAGAAGAGGAGAGGGCCGCCGCGCAGGTCAAACGGATTGGGCGCCATGTCGACCTTCAGGAACAGGCCGGCCGAGCCGCCGAACCACGCAAGATGATCGAAGGCGATGCGCGTGAACTCGCCGAAGGCGATGGTGAGCAGTGCGAAGTAGACACCCGCCAGCGAGAAGCGGAACCCGAGATAGCCCACGATGGCGCCGGCGAGCGCCGCCGCGGCGGCCGCGGCAAACGAGCCCAGCCAGGGCCCGATCCCGTAGTGCATGAAAAGGCCCGCGGCGACATAGCCGCCCAGACCGGCATAGAGCGCGTGGCCGAGCGACAGCTCGCCGGCGAAGCCCATCATGATGTTCCAAGCCTGGCCGACATAGGCAAAGTACAGGATCAGGATCAGGACCGAAAGGGCGTATGTGTCGACGAGGTGCGGCGCGACGGCGAGCAGAAGCAGCAGTGCGCCCAGCATCCAGAGCGAGCGCGGCGCGGCACCGTCGAGCAGGCGATGGAAGGCCGTCATGCGCCGCGCTTGCCGAGCAGCCCCTGCGGGCGCAGCAGCAGCACCAGGATCAGGAGGCCGAAGCTGAACATGCTCTTGAGGGAGGGGTCGGCGAGCAGACCGGCGACCGCCTCGCTGACGCCGATCAGCAGGCCGCCCATCAGCGCCCCGGTCATGCTGCCGAGCCCGCCCACGATCACGATCACGAAGGCGAGAAGGGTGTATTCGGCGGCCAGCGACGGCGTCACGGGAATGATCGTGATCATCAATGCGCCCGCCGCGCCGACGCAGGCCGCGCCGACGCCGAAGGTGACGGCATAGAGGGAGCGCACGTTCAGGCCGACCACGAGCGCGCCCATATGGTTGTCGGCGGCGGCGCGGATCGACTTGCCGACACGCGTGCGGGTGAAGAAGAGCCACAACAGGCCGGCAATCACGACTGCGCCGATGGCGGCATGCAACCGGACGGCATCGAACACCAGGGGGCCGATCTGGTAGGAGTCGAACTGCGAGTCGAGCTGGACGCCGTGCGAATCAGGTCCCACGACCGCGAGGCAGACATTGACGAGGATGAGGGCGACGCCGAGCAGCAACAGGAACTGCTGATGCTCGGGCCGGCCGATGAAGGGCGATATCAGGCCGCGCTGCAGGACGTAGCCGATCGCGAAGAAGAGCGCCGCGATCAGCGGCAGGCTGAGGAGCGGGGAGATCTGGAAATACTCGAAGCCCGCCCAGGCGAGATACATGCCGACGATCATCATCTCGCCGTGCGCGAAATTGACCACCCGCATGACGCCGAAGATCACCGACAGGCCAAGCGCCATCAGCCCGTACACCATCCCGGTCAGCAATCCCTTGGTGACGGCCTGGGCGAGCGCGAGGAGGAAATCCGAGGTCACGGGTTCAGGACCGGGTCATTTCAAGGGAGCACGCCGCCAACAAGAAACAAGATCAGGCATCCAACCAGTGTCGTGTCATCCCCTGCTCGGCGCGGGATGACATAGCCTTGCCGAAAGCACTTGTTCATTCCCCAGGGTCTGCCGTTGGCCGATGACGAGCTCCAGTGGCGCATGAGCAAGCTGGAAGCCCGCCATCGCAAATCACGTCCGTCGCTTGTCGTTCCAGCCGGGTTCGGGGAAAACGAGCTCCGCAGCGGCCGATGCCTTGGGCATCACCACGGTGGGCTTGCGGTGGAGGTTCTGCACGGCTGCGGCCTTGATGCCCACGTTCTGGCCCTTGGCGTCGAACTGGATCGGGCCGCCGACCATGACGTGATGGTCGATCTTGATCTTGCGCAGCGCTTCCATCAGCGCGTCGGCCTTGGTGGACCTGGCATCGAGCCAGGCCTGGGCCGCGATCAGCATGGCCTCGAAGGTGAAGCCGCCGTTGAGATCGAGCTGGTCCTTGGGGAACTTCGCGGCATGCTGCTTCTCCAGCGACTGCGTCATGGCCGACTTGGGATCGAGCCAGGGCACGTTGGAGATGTGGAACTCGCCGTACTTGCCCATGGTCTTGAGGAAGTCCTGCTCGTAGAGGCCGGGCGAGCCGGGGTTCATCACCGCCATCGGCTCCCAGCGCTGCTTCACCAGCTCCTGGATCATGAGCTTGGCATCGTTCAGGCGGCAGACCGGCATCAGCATGTCGGCCTTGGTGGCCTTGGCCTTGGCGACCTCCACCGAGAGGTCCTTCGCCGCCGGGTCGTAGCTGATGATATCGACGAGCTGGTAGGGCATGTCGAGCTTGGGGAACATCGCCTTGATGCCGCCCATCATCGCCGTGCCGAAGGTGTCGTTGATGCTCATCAGGACGGCGGTCTTGGGCGTGGTGCCGGACGCCTGGAAAATTTCCTTGTGGAGCTCGAAGGCGCCCTTGATCAGCATCGGCGCGGTCGGGAAATTGCGCACCACGAACTTGTAGCCCTGCTCGGTGATCTGCGGTGCGGCGGCGATGTTCACGATGAGGGGCACGCCGCGCTGCTCGGCGACCTGGGCGATGGCGATGGTCTGCCCGGAATCGAAGGCGCCTGCCAGCACGTGGGCTCCCGCCTCGATTGCCTTCTCGGCCTGGGTGCGGGCGACGTCCGGCTTGGTCTCCGTATCGTAGTTCATGATCTCGAGCTTCACCGGCATCTTCATGTCGGCGAGGACGGCGTTGGCCACGTCCGCGCCGCGCTTGCAGGCCTGGCCGATCTGCGCCTGCACGCCCGACGTCGGCAACAGCAGCGCGACCTTGAGGTTGGCGGGGCCCGATTGCGCCAGGGCGTAGCGCAGCGGCAACGGCGCCCCGAGCAGCGCGGCGCCGGCCAGCGAAGCGCGGCCAAGGCGGCGGCGCGTGACACGGCTGCGGTCGGTCATGTGGTCCTCCCTTCCTTCAGTAGGCCCGCTCGATGGGCCGGCCGGACTATAGAGACGCTCATCGCATCATGCTAGGTCGGCAGCATGACCGTGGCGCTGGCCGACCTCAATCGCCTGGATCTTGCTGATTTCACGGCCGCACTTGGCGCGACCTTCGAGCTCGCGCCCTGGGTCGCAGCGACGGCCCATGCCAGACGCCCGTTCGCTGCGGTCACCGACCTGCACGCCGCGATGATGGCGGCGGTGCAATCGGCGCCACGCGAGGCTCAGCTTGCCTTCCTGCGCAACCATCCCGACCTGGCGGGAAAGGCGGCGCGCGCCGGTGCCGTGACCGCCGAATCGAGGAGCGAGCAGGCGAGCGCCGGTCTCGACGCGCTGTCGGACGAGGAATTCGCGCGTTTCCACCGCCTGAACGATGCCTATCGGGCAAAGTTCGGCTTTCCCTTCGTCATCTGCGTCCGCCGCCACGGCCGCGATTCGATCCTGCATCAATTCGAGCGACGGCTGCAGCATGACGCCGCAGCGGAGCTCGCGGCGGCGCTGCAGGAGATCTTCTACATTACCCGGTTGCGGCTGGCCGCGGCGGTAACGGGCGAGGGCATGCCGAAGATCGCCGGCCGGCTGTCGACGCACGTACTCGATACGCATGCCGGACGGCCCGCCGCCGGCGTCGGCATCGAGCTCTACGAACTCGCCGGCGGCCAGGCGCATCGGATCGTTCGCACGGCGACGAACGACGACGGCCGCACCGACCGGCCCCTGATCGACGGTCGGCCGCTGCCGATCGGCCGCTACGAGCTGCGCTTCGCGCTCGGTGACCATTTCCGCAGTAGGGGTGTTCACGTGGACGACCCGCCATTCCTCGATATCGTGCCTTTGCGCTTTTCCATCGCCGAGCCGGAAGGGCATTATCACGTGCCGCTGCTGTGCACGCCCTGGAGCTACTCGACCTATCGCGGAAGCTGACGAGAAACGGAGGAAGCCATGACCACCTACAGCGATGTCTCCCTGATGATCGACGGTGCCTGGACCAAGGGCGCCCAGGGACGGACCATTCCCATCGTCAATCCGGCGACCGAGGAAGTGATCGGCCAGCTCGCCCATGCCGAGAAAGCCGACCTCGATCGTGCCCTGGCCGCTGCCGACAAGGGCTTCCGGCAGTGGAAGAAGGTATCCGCCTTCGAACGCTACAAGGTCATGCGCAAGGCGGCCGACCTGATTCGCCAGCGCCTCGACGAGATCGCCACCATCATGACCATGGAGCAGGGCAAGCCCCTGTTCGAGGCCAAGGTCGAGACCAACCTCGCGGCCGACATCATCGACTGGATGGCCGAGGAGGGCCGCCGCACCTACGGCCGGATCGTGCCGGCGCGCGCCGAGAACATCCATCAGCTCGTGATGAAGGAGCCGGTGGGGCCGGTCGCCGCCTTCACGCCCTGGAACTTCCCGATCAACCAGGTGGTGCGCAAGGCGTCGGCCGCGATCGCCACCGGCTGCTCGATCATCGTCAAGGGGCCGGAGGACACGCCGGGCTCGTGCGCGCAGCTCGTGAAGGCCTTCGTCGACGCCGGTGTGCCGGCCGGCGTGATCCAGCTCGTCTATGGCGTGCCTTCGGAGATCAGCGAATACCTGATCCCGCATCCCGTCATCAAGAAGGTGACCTTCACGGGGTCTACGCCGGTCGGCAAGCAGCTCGCGGCCCTTGCCGGCGCGCACATGAAGCGCGTCACCATGGAGCTCGGCGGACACGCCCCGGCCATCGTGTTCGAGGATGCCGATCTCGACCAGGCGGTGAATGTGCTGGGTGCCAACAAGTTCCGCAACGCCGGCCAGGTCTGCATCGCGCCCACCCGCTTCCTGGTGCACGAGAAGGTCTATCCCGAGTTCGTCGAACGCTTCACGACCTACGCCAAGAACGTGAAAGTCGGAAACGGGCTGGAAGCCGACACCAAGATGGGCCCGCTGGTGGCCGAGCGTCGCCTGCATGCGATGGACGCTTTCGTGAGCGATGCGATCGCCAAAGGCGCCAAGGTCCAGACCGGCGGGCAGCGCAAGGGCAACAAGGGCTACTTCTACGAGCCCACCGTCATGACCGACGTGCCGCTCGGCGCCAGGATCATGAACGAGGAGCCGTTCGGCCCGCTCGCGCCGATCACGCCGTTCACGGATTTCGACGGCGTGATGAAGGAAGCGAACCGCCTCGACTGGGGGCTCGCGGCCTACGCCTACACCAGGAACACCAAGACCATGGCGCAGGTCGGAGCGGCGTTCGAAAGCGGCATGGTGTCGATCAACCACCACGGCCTTGCCCTGCCGGAGGTGCCGTTCGGCGGCATCAAGGATTCGGGTTACGGCTCGGAGGGCGGCATCGAGGCGCTCGAGGCCTACCTCAACACCAAGTTCGTCTCGATGCTGGGCATGTAGCGTCGATCGCTATCTCAGAAGCGTGAAGGAGCCGAGGAAGCGCCGGGCCTCCGGCGGTTCCTCGGCCCGCTGCGGACCGACGTAGATCGCCTGCAGAAGCTGGTGATCGTCGAGCACCAGCAGCGCGTCCGCCAGATTGCCGCGTGGCAGGTCGATCAGAAGATGGCGGGCAGGCTTGTCGCCCACGTCCAGGCGCTTCTCCGCGCGCAGCGTGCCGTCGACCTTCCGGATGGTGCTGTCGCGTGCGCCATCGAGGTTCTTCTGCGGATCGCCCATCGCCACGTGCCGCGGATAGTGCGAGGTGATGGTCATGAAGATCTTGTCGCCGATCGTGATGGACGACGTCCGCAGCCGGACGGGGCCGACATCGGTCACGACCTCGCGCACGTCCTCGGCCGGCTGGCCGGGGAAATCGATACGATAGCTTCCGCCGTCGGGTTGGTATTGCCGCCATTGCTGGCCACTGGCCGGAGCGGCGAGAGCGAGGGATATCAGCAAGCCGGGCAGGAGAGGACGGATCATGTCGGCTCCTCTGATCATCAGGGAGAAATGACGCGATCGCCGGAAGGTTGCCGGTCCGCCGCATGCTCAATCGATCCGCGTGCCGGAGTCGGTACGGCGTTCGCCGCGGCGACAAACGCCTGTGCCGGCGTAGTGCTCGAGATATGCATTCCTGATGTGTCACGCGCCGCGCGTCTCATTCGTTGATGCGATGAGCGCACCGGCGGTTGATGTCCCGGCTGCGAACCGCGACACTGCGGCTCGACCGAAGCGGGAGATCGAATGCCGGATCGCGACGATCTTGGGAAGGCGTGGCGGGTGTCGCCGAGTCGATACCTCGCGCGCCGACCCGCCGAGTTCAAAATAGGGGCGCCGCGATCGCTCTATGTGACGATGGCGGATGGCTGCCGGCTGGCGGTGGATGTCATCCTGCCGGACGGTGATCCTGGCCGGCATTGGCCGACCGTGCTCATCCTGACGCCCTATGTGCGGCGCTTCGAGCTGGCACCCGGCGCCACGGACGTCGAACCCTCGCCCAACACATATCGCTATCGCGACATGTTCGTTCCGCGCGGCTATGCGCTGGTGGTGGTCGACGCCCGCGGCACGGGCGCGAGCTTCGGCACCCGCGACTCCTTCCGCTCGCCGCGCGAGCGCGAGGACTACCGCGCCATCGCCGACTGGATCGTGGATCAATCCTGGAGCGACGGCTCGATCGGCGCGACCGGCATTTCCTATCTCGGCGCCGCCTGCGATTTTCTCGCCAGTACGGGTCACGCTGCGGTGAAGGCCATCGCACCGCTGTTCGCCGTCTGGGACACCTGGGCCGACAACTACTATCCGGGCGGCTTGCTGATCAAACGGTTGGCGCTGGTGTACGACGAACTGATGCAGGCGCTGGACCACGACCGTCGCGACTTGCGTCGCCAGTTCAGCTATTTCGCCAATCCCGCGCTTCTCGGCCCCGCACCGGTGGACGAGGATCGCGATGGATCGCTGGCGCGGGCAGCCGTCAAGGGGCACTTGGCGAATTTCCGCATGCCCGACTTCATCACCGAGTTCAGATGCCGCGACGATGCCTTGCCCTACGATCCGGATTTCACCTCGGCCTCGTTCAGTCCCTACAACTATCTCGACCGGATTCCCGAGGACGTCGCCGTCTACGCCGTGTCGGGCTGGATGGACGGCGCGGGCTATGCCAACGGCGCGCTGTCGCGCTTCCTCTCCCTGCCCAATCGCGAGCGGCGCCTGCTGCTGGGACCGTGGGATCACGGCGCCCGCGTCAATGCCTCGCCATGGCGGACGCGACAGGAGCCGGAGTTCCCGGTGCTGGGCGAGGTGCTGCGCTTCTTCGACCAGCATCTCGCCCGCCGCGATACCGGCCTCCTGGATGAAGATCCGATTCATTATTTCGTGATGCATGCCGAGGAATGGCGCGCCGCCAGCAATTGGCCGCCCGTCTCGGGCACCCGGCGGCTCCACACTGCGACCGACTGGCGGCTCGCGCAGACGTCGCCGCACGAGAAAGCGAGCACAATCTGCCAGACGGACTTCACGGCCGGCAGCGGTTTGCAGACGCGCTACGAGCGCATCGCCGGAATCGACGCGACGGCCTACTATCACGACTGGCCGCAGCGCGAGGCGAAGTTGCCCGGCTTTACGTCGGAGCCGCTGGCGGAAGCGCTGGAGATGGCGGGCCATCCCGTGCTGTCTCTCTGGCTCGCCTCGAGCGAGCCCGATGCCGCCGTGTTCGCCTACCTGTCGGAGGTCGAAGCCGACGGCACCGTGCGCTATGTCACCGAGGGTGTGCTGCGGGCCATCCATCGCGCCGAAGCGCCTTGTCCCGCCAACTATCGCACCACCTGGCCATGGCGCAGCTTCGCCCGCCGTGACGCGAAGCCGATGCCGATCGGCGAGCCGCAGCTCCTCAGGTTCGCGTTGCTGCCGGTGGCCTGGCAGTTCGCCCAGGGCAGCCGCGTGCGGCTGTCGATCTCGGGCGCCGACTCCGATCATTTCGGGCAGACGCCGCATGGCCGTCCGCCAGTCCTCACGATCATGAGCGGCGGCGAGCGGGCGACGACGATCGAGCTGCCGGCCGCCTGACCGGCCTCAGACGACGCCGGCGGCGCGCAAGCCGTCGATCGCCTTCTTGTCGTAGCCAAGGTCGGCCAGCACGTCGTTCGTATGCTGGCCGAGCTCGGGCGTCGGCCGCAGCTCCTTGGGCTGCGGGAAGTCGGACAGGTTGATCGGCTGCCCCACCACCTTGAACTCGCCCAGCTCCGGATGCTTCACCGGCCGCGCGATGCCGAGATGCTCGACCTGCGGCTCGGCGAAGGTCTTGTCGATCGTGTTGATCGGGCCGCAGGGCACGCCCGCCTCGTTGAGCGCCGCGATCCAGTGTGCGGAGGTGTTGGTCTTCGTAACGGCGCGGATGCGCTCGTTCAGCGCCTTGCGATGCTGCGAACGCAATGCCGGCGTCGCATGCTCGGGGTGGTCGATCAGCTCGGCATTGCCCAGCGTCCGGGCGAAGCGCTTCCACAACCTGTCGCCGCCTGCGGCGATATTGATGTAGCCGTCGCTCGTCGGGAACACGCCGGTGGGAATCGAGGTCGGATGATCGTTGCCGGCCTGCTTGGCGACCTCTCCCTTCATGAGCCAGCGCGCGGCCTGGAAATCGAGCATGAAGATCTGCGCCTCGATCAGCGAGGTATGGACCCATTGGCCCTTGCCGGTCCGCTCGCGATTGTAGAGGGCCAGCATGATCGCCTGGGCGAGCAGCAGGCCGGAGGTGAGATCGGCGATCGGGATGCCGACGCGCATCGGGCCGCGGCCCGGCTCGCCGGTGATGGACATCAGGCCGCCCATGCCCTGCGCGATCTGGTCGACGCCCGGCCGGGCCGCGTCCGGCCCGCTCTGGCCGAAGCCGGCGATCGAGCCGTAGACGATGCGGGGATTGACCTTGGCCACCGTGTCGTAGTCGACCTTCAGCCGGTATTTCACGTCCGACCGGTAGTTCTCCACGATGACGTCGGCCTTGGCCGCGAGCTGCATGAAGATCGCGTGGCCTTCCGCGCTCTTGAGGTTGAGCGTGATCGAGCGTTTGTTGCGATGCAGGTTCTGGAAGTCGAAGCCGTGTCGTGAGCCGCCCATCGTGTCGGTCTTGCCGCCATCGGAAGCGGGGGGCGGCGGCTCGATCTTGATCACCCTGGCGCCCCAGTCGGCGAGCTGACGCACCGCCGTCGGTCCGGCACGGTGCGCGGTGAGGTCGAGCACGAACAGATCGGAAAGCGGAAGGTCGGTCATGGTGTTCCTCGGGGTGCTGTTGCTCTCACGAACACTCGCTATGCAGCGTCAACGCCCTTTGAAGACCGGTTTGCGTTTCTCCATGAAGGCGGTCCGACCTTCCTTGTAGTCCTCGCTGTCGAAGCAGCCTTTGGCCAGGACCTCGAGCTTCTTGTGGTCCTGCTGCGATTCGGGCTTGGCGATCTCGCGCGCGGCGGCCTTGGCGAGCGCGATGGTGAGCGGCGCATTCTGGGCGATTGCATCGGTCGTTTTTGCGACAAGGGCATCGAGCTCGGCGTCGGGCGCAACGGCGTTCACGAGGCCCATCTCGTAGGCTTCCTTCGCCGAATACTGTCGGGCGGTGAACAGGAACTCCATCGCCCGCGGCAAGCCGATGATGCGCGACAGGCGCTCGATACGCAGGAAGCCGTAGCCCAATCCGAGCCTGGCGGCGGGAATGCCGAAGCGGGCGCCCTCGCCGCAGAAGCGCATGTCGCAGCAGGCTGCGAGATTCATGCCGCCGCCGATGCAGTAGCCGGTTATCTTGGCGATGGTCGGTTTGGGGAGGTCGTAGAGCGCCTCGTAACCCTGCTTCGAGATCAAATCGTAGCGCACCTGCGCCTCGGCATTGGCGCGCTCGCTCTCGAACTTGGAGATGTCGGCGCCGGAAACGAATGCCTTGCCGCCGGCGCCGCTCACCACGACGCAACGAATTGCGGGATCCTTCTCATAGTCCTTGAGGAGGCCGACGAAGCCGTCCCACATGTCGAGCGAGACGGCATTCAGCTTGGCCGGATTGTTGAATACGACGTGGCCGACCGCGCCCTCGCGCCGGCCGTAGATCTTCCGTTCCTGCATTCCCGTCCTCCGTTGCCGCGCGACTATAGCGTGCCCGCCGGCCGGTGAATAAGACGTCGGTGCAGCTTCATGTGGCCTGCAGATGGCGAGATGACTTCGACAGGGCCGGGCAATACGATGTCCGGATGCGAGTCGGATTGTTGATCTTGCTGGCGTCGATCGCCGCTTCGACCGGGGCGTCGGCGCAGTCGGTCGCGGAGCGTATGCACACGGCGGCGGTGGCCTATCACAACAAGGATTTTGCGACGGCCATCGCTATCTGGCGGCCGTTGGCCGAGCAAGGCAATGCCGAAGCGCAAACCCTTCTGGGCGCGATGTATTGGAGCGGCGAGGGCGTGCCGCGCGACCATGCGCAAGCCGCTAAATGGTATTTGCGTGCGGCGCAACAGGGCTATGCGCGGGCGCAGAACGATATCGGGTTCATGTACGGCTTCGGTGAAGGCATTCCGCCACACGACGACGTGCAGGCATACAAATGGATCAGCCTCGCCATCGAGCGTTACACGGCGAAGAACCAGGATCGCCGGGACCAGGCGATCAAGGACAAGGCCACGCTCGAGGCGCGCATGACACCGGCGCAGCTTGCGCAGGCGAAGCGCGAAATACGCGACTGGAAGCCCGGCCACTGACTCGTCACCGGCTTGTCACACCTCCGGGCTGCGTTTCGTGTTGGATATGGCGGCCGTCGCACCCCCTCCAGCTTTCGAGGGCTGATGATCAGGATATCGTCGCCTGTGGCGATGCTCGCTGTTGTCGGCGTCTGCCTGGCAACACCCGCCTTGGCCGCGTCGCCGCAGGAAGAGCGGTTGCTCGGTTGCGGCTGCGAGGATGCGCAGCTGCAGAGCTATCTTCCCTTCACGCGCGCCATCGGTGTGAGCGGCATCGTCCAGGGCGGCCTGACCGACTCGGCTGCCGCGGCAGGCGTGCCGCGAGCGGCGATGCTCGAGCTGGTGAAGGCGCTGGCCGCGACGATCGACATCGATCACGACATACGTGAAGGCGATCGCTTTTATGTCCGCTACGAACAGGCTTTCACGGCCGCAGGCGATCCGATCGAGGTGGGGCGCGTGCTCTGGGCCGAGATCAAGACCGCCGCCAAGGGGACATTGGCGCTGCATCGCTTTCGCCCGGCGAATGCGGCGCGGGAGTCATTCTGGCTCGCGAACGGCCAGGGCACCTTGCCGCCAGAGCTCGAGATGCCGTTGAAGTCGATCACAGTGACATCGGGCTTCGGCATGCGAGTCGATCCGATGGATCAGCCGTGGGGCCATCCGTTCGCCAAGGCATCGCCCCGTCAGAAGGGGCCGGCTCCCGGTGGACGTTGGCAGGCGCCGGCAGCGGCGTTGGCGCCAAGCCCCCTGCTCACGGGAGCCGCGTCGGTCAACCAGCCGACAGCGCTTGGACTGTCGCTCGGCCTGGCGCCGGCGGGCGCGCAGCGCTTTGCGGGCTTCGCCAAGAACCGCCCTGCGAGCCGCACCATGGAGATGCATGACGGCGTGGATCTGGCGGCACCCGTGGGCACGCCGGTCTATGCCGCCGGTGACGGCACGGTGCTGGGGGCGGAGGCCAAGGGCGGCTATGGCAACTGGATCGAGATCGAGCATCCGGACAGGCTCGCCACCATTTACGGCCACCTTTCCGCCTTCGCGCCGGGCATCGTGGCGGGGGCCCATGTGAAGCAGGGCGACCTGATCGGCTATACCGGCAATACCGGCCGCAGCACCGGTCCGCACCTCCATTTCGAGATCCGCGTCAATGGCCGTCCGGCCAACCCCATCGGCAACGCGGCCCTGAAGCCTGTGCGACTTCGCGGCACCGATCTCTTGAACTTCCGCAAGGTGGTAGCGCAGGATCAGGCCGAGCGCGAGCGGGAAGCCCAGTCGATGTAGCATGGGTGTTTCGCTTGTGCGGCACGGCGCAGCGGAAACACTTTCCATCAATCGGCGTTGTAACGGCAATGGCAAAGAAGAAGGCCAGCGCCGGCCTCGTCATTTATCGGCGAGTGGAAGGCGCAAGCTCCCCGATCGAGTTCTTCCTCGTCCATCCTGGCGGGCCTTATTGGACGCGCAAGGACGACGGTGCGTGGTCGATTCCCAAGGGCGAGATCGAGCTGGGAGAGAATTTGCTTGCCGCCGCCAGGCGCGAGACCCTGGAGGAGACAGGCTTGGTCGTGACCGGCCGTTTCCAGCGACTGCCGCCGGTGCGCCAGCCCAGCGGCAAGCTTGTTCATCCCTGGGCGGTCGAGGCCGATCTCGACCCCGCCGCCCTGAAGCCCGGCCTGTTCGAGATGGAATGGCCGCCGCGTTCTGGCCGCCTTGCATCCTTTCCCGAAGTCGACCGCGCTGCCTGGTTCGGACCGCGCGAGGCCATGGTAAAGATCCTGGCGGGACAGCGGCCAATTCTGGTCAAGCTGATGGCGAAGCTGGGCATCGAAACCGAGCAGTCGGCCGCTTAGTACGAAACCAAACGAAGATCGCCGCGTTCTTCCGAAGGAATGACGGAGGGCTCTTTCTTGCGCAGATCCATTGCGCTGCTCGTCGTGATGTTCGGTCTCGCGGCTTGCGGCCAGGACCCGGGGACGCGTGCTCTTACCGGCGGTGCGATCGGCGCAGGCGCGGGCGCTGTCGTCGGCTCGACGACGGTCGTCGGCGCCGTGCCGGGCGCCGTCATCGGCGGCCTCGGCGGGGCTGTCGTCGGTGCAGTGACCACGCCGCTCTCGTGGTGATGCCTAGATCGGCTTGCCTTCGCTTTCCTGCCAACGGCTCATGAGCCCGTTGCTGGGCCTGGTCTTGTCCATCACCTTGCGCGCCGTCTCCACGCCGGCAACCGGCAGGCCTTTGGGATCGAGCCGGCCGATCTGCACCAGGACGGAGGCCTGGTCCCAGTAGATGTGCTCGTGCGCGACCTTGTCGCCGACGAATCGCACGATAGCGACCAGCGGGATCTCGACCCGCTTGCCGGTCGGCGGCACGCCGGGCAGCATCCAGTCGACCTCGCTGGTGTGGGTGAAGGCGAACAGCATCTCGTCGACGATCTGGTCGGCGCCGACCGTGCGACTGACCGGGGTCAGGGTCGTGTCGGGCGGATTGCCGCCGATGAAGTGGTACTTGTAGAAGCGCTTGAGCTGATCGTGCCCGACGCCGCCGGTCATCGTCGGTACATGGTTGACGTAGGGCGCCTCGACCATGGTCGCCATGGTCGAGTCGACATCGCGGGTCTCGAATTCGTGCCGGCAGTGCGCCTCCCAGAGGGCGACGAGATCGTGGCCGGCCATCTCACGCGGCCTTCCTCGTGCGGTTGGCCTCGATCACCTGCCACAGGCTCGCGGCGGTCACCGGCATGTCGACGTGTTTCACACCGGTGTGCGGGCGGATCGCGTCGATGATCGCGTTGACCACGGCCGGCGGCGCGCCAATCGCCCCGGCTTCGCCGGCGCCTTTCACGCCCAGCGGATTGGTCGTGCAGAGGCTGTTGTGCATGTCGAACTTCACCGACGGCACGATGTCGGCCCGCGGCAGGGCATAGTCCATGAAGCTGCCGCTCATGAGCTGGCCCGACTCGTGATCGTAGACCGTTTTCTCCGTCAGCGCCTGGCCCACGCCCTGGCCGACGCCGCCATGGACCTGGCCCTGCAGCAGCAGCGGATTGAGGGCCGTGCCGAAATCGTCCACCACGTTGTAGTTCACGATCTCGAGCGTGCCGGTATCGGGGTCGATTTCGAGCTCGCAGATATGGCAGCCGTTGGGGAAGGTGTCGGCCGCTGGCGTGCGCGTGAACTCGTCGTCGAGACCGGGCTTCTCGCCGGCCGGCAGGTGCCTCGGGTCTCTGGCGGCCCGCGCAACGTCGAACAGGCTCATCGTGCGGTCGGTGCCGACGATCTTGAAGGCGCCGTCGTCATAGTCGATGTCCGCAGCGGAGGCCTCGAGCACGCTCGCTGCGACGAGCTTGCCCTTGGCGATGATCTTGTCAGCAACGCCCATGGTCGCCGCGCCTGCCACCGAGACCATGCGGCTGCCGCCGGTCAGGCCGTCGGGCACGACGTCCGAGTCGCCCTGCACGATCCTGATGCGCTCGACGTCGATGCCCAGCCGCGCCGAGGCGATCTGGCTGATGGCGGTTTCATGGCCCTGGCCGTTGGTCTGGTTGCCGAGATAGAGCGTGAGCGTGTCGTCATCGTTGAATCTGGCGATGGCGGTCTCGGGGTTTCCGCCGCCGCACTTCTCGACATAGGTCGCCATGCCGATGCCGCGCCACTTGCCGCGGCTCTCCGACTGGGCGCGGCGGGCGGCAAAGCCCTTCCAGTCGGCCTGTTCCATGCCCTTGCGCATGACGCCTTCGAAGTCGCCCGAATCGTAGGTGTCGCCGAACGCGGTTTTCCACGGGATCTGAGAGGGCTTCACGAAGTTGCGTTTGCGGATCTCGTCCGGCGTCAGGCCGGTCTCGCGCGCGATATGGTCGACGAAGCGCTCGAGCAGGTAGGCCGCCTCCGGCCGGCCGGCGCCGCGATAGGCGTCGGTCGGCACGGTGTTGGTCATGACGCCTTTCACGTTCACGTAGATCGTCGGCGTCTGGTAGAGCCCGGCCAGCATGCTGGTGCCGGCCATGGTCGGGATGAAGGCGCCAAAATGACTGAGATAGGCGCCGAGCGCGGCGTAGGTCGTGACGCGCAGGCCCAGGAACTTGCAATCCTTGTCGAGCGCCATCTCGGCCAACGACACGTGGTCGCGGCCCTGCACGTCGGACTGGAAGGCCTCCTGCCGGTCGGGAATCCACTTCACGGTGCGCTTGAGCTCGCGCGACGCCCATACCACCATCGGATACTCGGGATGGACGAAGATCTTCATGCCGAAGCCGCCACCCACGTCGCCGGTGCGCACGCGCAGCTTGGGCTGTCCGATCTTCAGGATCATGTCGGCGATCACGGGGCGGATGATGCTCACGCCTTGCGACGACACCCAGAGCGTCGAACGATCGTCCCGGGGATCGTACTCGCAGATGGCGCCGCGGGGCTCCATCGAGTTCACGACCAGCCGGTTGTTCACGAGCTTGAGCGTCACGACGCGGTCGGCCTTGGCGAAGGCGGCCTCCGTCTTCGCGCGGTCGCCCATCTCCCAGTCGAACACGAGGTTGCCCTTGATGTTGTCGTGCACCAGCGGCGCGCCGGGCTGCGCCGATTCGTAGGTGCCGACGGTATGCGGGCGAGGGGCGTAGTCGACCTCGATCAGCTCCGCGGCATCCTTGGCCTGTTCCAGCGTCTCTGCCACCACCATCGCCACCGGGTCGCCGACATGCCGCACGCGGCCCTGCGCCAGCATCGGTCGCGGCGTGTCGCCACGCGGGGTGCCGTCTCGGTTCTGCACCGGCACCAGGCAGGGCAGGTCGCCGAACCCGGCCTTCTTCACGTCTTCACCGGTCAGGACCAGCAACACCCCCGGCGCCTTCTTTGCCGCGGTGGTGTCGACCCTGCGGATGTCGGCATGAGCGTGCGGGGAGCGCAGCACGTAGAGCCGGGCCGCCGGCGCCGAGAGCTTGGTGTCATCGGTGTAACGGCCGCCGCCCGTCAGGAGGCGCGGATCCTCAACCCTGCGAATCGATTGACCGATGCCGAACTTCGCCATGAATTCCTCCGTGTCGGAACGGAGGTTAGACGGCCGGCAGGGGGAATGAAAGTCTCCTTGGACCGCGAGGCGGGGCCGGCAAGATCAGGCCGCCCGACGGCGCCGCGCCGTGCTCTTGCGGCGATGCGACGAGCTGCGGCGGCTGGTCGACTTGCGGGCCGTGCTCCGGCGCTTGCGCGTGGCGGCGGCCCGGCGGCCGCGCCGGGTCGTGGTCTTGGCGTTCTTGCCGCCCATCGAACGGCTGCTCTCGCGCCGGCCACGGGCGCCCACGTGGCTCTTGCCCTCGGCCTCCTGCTGGGCGGTCTCGCCGTGCGCTTCCTTCTGCTTGGTGCGGCGATAGCTGCGACGGTTCTCTTCCTTGCTTTCGTATCTGGAGGCGCCGGCCTCGTGCAGGGCGATGGCGATCGCCTGGCGCGGATTCTTCACCTTGCCGGCGCGCCCGCCGCGACCGCTCTTCAGCTCGCCGTGCTTGTACTCGTGCATGACGCGCCCGACGCTCTTGCGCTGGGACGGCGATTGTCTGGCCATGAAATGCTCCTTCGATGATGCCCCGCGCCCGAAACCCCTGTCTGCCGAACGCCGGCTGAAGTGATAGGTTGCACTTCATGACCGACCTCGACGCATTCATCGCTCGATTGCCCAAGGCCGAGCTGCACATCCATATCGAAGGCAGCCTCGAGCCCGAGATGATGCTGATGCTTGCCCAACGCAACGGCATCACCCTGCGCTATCCGACGGTCGAGGCGGTGCGAGAGGCCTATCGCTTCGCCAATCTGCAGGATTTCCTCGACCTCTATTACCAGGGCATGAGCGTGCTCGTGCACGAGCAGGATTTCTACGATCTCGCCATGGCCTACCTGCGCCGCGCGGCCGCGCAGAATGTCCGCCATTGCGAGATCTTCTTCGATCCGCAGGGCCATACCGCACGGGGTGTCGCCTTTCGGACGGTGATCGACGGCTTGTGGCGCGCCTTGCGCGAGGGAGAGCGCGAGCTCGGCGTCACGAGCGGCCTGATCATGTGTTTCCTGCGTCATCTCGACGAGGCGGACGCCGAGCGCACGCTGGACGAGGCGTTGGCCTGGCGCGAGCGCCTGATCGGAGTCGGTCTCGATTCCTCCGAGAAGGGCCATCCGCCCTCCAGGTTCCAGCGCGTGTTCGCGCGGGCGCGCGGTCTCGGCCTGCTGACGGTGGCCCATGCCGGAGAGGAGGGCCCGGCCGACTATGTGCGCGAGGCGCTGGATCTGCTCGGCGTGCGGCGCATCGATCACGGCAATCGCGCTCTGGATGATCCGGCGCTGACGGTGCGGCTCGCCGCCGAGAAGATGCCGCTCACGGTCTGCCCGCTGTCCAACCTGCGGCTCTGCGTCGTGCCCGACATGAAGGCGCATCCGCTTCGGCGCATGCTGCAGGCCGGCCTGATGGCGACGGTGAATTCGGACGATCCGGCCTATTTCGGCGGCTACATGACGGAGAATTTCCTGGCCGTGCGGCAGGCGCTCGACCTGACGAAGGCGGAGATCGTCACCCTGGCGCGCAACGGCTTCCAGGCCGCCTTCTGCGACGAGGCTGCGAAGCAGCGACACCTGGCGGCGCTCGATAGTTTCCTGAAGGAATGACCACCGCCTATCTCGCCGCCGAAGGCTTCGAGCCGCAACTCGAAGAGGAACTGCGCCGTTCCGGTGTCCCGGTTCGCGCGCGGCACGGCCGCCTTTTCATCAGCGATATGCCTGCGATTCCGGCCGCGTGGGCCGCCAACATCTGGCGGGATTGCGTCGAGCGCCCGATCGCCTCGATTGGCGAGGCGGCGAAGGCCTTGCGGGTGATCCAGCGCAATTGGGCAGTGTACGCCCCGTTGCATCACCGCCGCGCAGCGCTGATCCAGGAGCGCCTGCCGCATGTTTCCGCCAGGCCCGTCGCCTTTCCGGCGGCCGCGCCGACTGCGCCGCTCGGCTCCTGGACACTGCTCGCGTCGGACCGGCTGCTGGCCGCCGCGCGCTGCAGCGCTCCTTTTCCCAATGGGGAGGTGGCGTTCGTCAAGGACAGGGAAGGGCCGCCAAGCCGGGCCTATCTCAAGCTCTGGGAGGCGCTGGTGCGTCTCGGCCGCTGGCCACAGCCTGGTCAACGTTGTGTCGATCTCGGGGCGGCGCCGGGCGGCTGGACCCATGTGCTGGCGAGACTCGGTGCGCGGGTCGTCGCGGTCGACAAGGCACCGCTCGATCCCGAGGTTATGGCAATGGCGGGAGTCGAATGGCGGGGCGAGAGCGCCTTCGCGCTCGATCCGCAGAGCATCGGCCCGGTCGACTGGCTGTTCTCGGACGTCATCTGTTACCCGGGGCGCTTACTGCGGCTGGTAGAGCGCTGGCGCGCCGCGGGATTGGCGAGGAACTTCGTCTGCACCCTCAAGTTCCAGGGGACCACCGATCACGACGCGGCCGCCGCCTTCGCGGCCATCGAGGGTGCCCGCGTGATGCACCTGCATCACAACAAGCACGAGCTTACGTTCGTGCTGCCCGGCGATGGCGCAAGAACGCCGTGACGTGGTCCCTGAAGCCGTCGATGAACTCCCGCGCTACCGGCGGCACCGTGCGGTGGGCGGCATAGAGAGCTGCGAACTCGAAATCGATTCGGGGTTCGAACGGTCGTACGACAATGCCGCGCGTGGCGTACTCGGTGGCGGTGAAAGGCTCGCAGAGCGCCAGACCCACACCTGAGCCTGCGAGCGCGCAGGCGATCTCCGACAGCGGTGTTTCGATGCGCATGACGCGATCCACGCCGTGCTCGGCAAAGATGCGATCGATACGAAAGCGGGATACCGTCGACGGGCCGAGCGAGATGAAGTTCTCGCCGTTGAAATCTCCGGGCCTCAGCTTCGTCTTGCGGGCAAGCCGATGCGCCTGTGGCACGACGGCTACGTAGGGCGCGGTGGGCATGCGCTCGAGCTGAACGGCGGCATGTTCGATCGAGCTCTCGGCGAAGCCGAGATCACACTGGCCCTGCGCCACGGCAGTCACCACGGCGTGGGACACCAGACCCGACAGCACGATGTTGAGCTTCGGCCGCTCGTCGAGAAAGCGCCCGACGAAGCGCGGCAGGAAACCATTGGCGAGGGCCGGCAGGGCAGCGATACGAAGATAACCCGTGCGATGCATGCGCAACTCGGACGCGATCTCGGCGATGCGTTCCAGCCCCACGAAGGCGCGTTCCACCTCGGCATAGAGCGACAGGGCCTCGCTGGTCGGTATCAATCCGGTGCCCCGGCGTTCGAACAGCGCGAGCCCAAGATGGTGCTGCAGGTCGCGGATCATGCGGCTCACGGCCGGCTGGGTGACATTGATCAGCTTGGCCGCCGCGCCGACGCCACCGGTCAGCACGACGGCGCGGAAGGCTTCGATCTGGCGAGGATTGAGGCGCATGGCCTTCTATAACATCCTGTTATGAATAAGGCGGCAATTCCGAATTTGACGATCGACTGGCGGACGGGAAGCATGGCCGAAGTCGAGAGAATCGGCCAACGGGAGGGGCAATGAGACGTTTGGCACGGCTGTCGGTCTTCGCGGGCGCGATCGCGCTTTTTGGTGCATCGGCCTCGGCGCAGCAGACGCTCACTGTCGCGGGCTACGGCGGCTCGTTCGAGCAGACGATGCGCAAGGAAGTCATTCCCGACTTCGAGAAGGCGCACAAGGTGAAGGTCGAGTACGTCGCCGGCAATTCGACCGACACGCTCGCCAAGCTGCAGGCGCAGAAGGCCAACCAGGTGATCGACGTGGCGATCGTCGATGACGGCCCGATGTACCAGGCCATCCAGCTCGGCTTTTGCGGCAAGATCGCAGGCCTGCCGGTCGACGATCTCTATACGAGTGCGCGCTTCAAGGACGACAAGGCCGTCGCCATCGGTCTGGTCGCGACTGGTCTGATGTACAACACCAAGGTCTTCAAGGAGAAGGGCTGGTCCGCACCCACCTCCTGGAACGACCTCAAGGATTCCAAGTACAAGAAGACGATCGTCATTCCGCCGATCAACAACACCTATGGTCTTTATACGCTCATGATGTTTGCGCGCTTGAACGGCGGCGGCGAAAAGAACATCGAGCCGGGCTTCAAGGTGATGAAGGCCGATGTCAATCCCAACGTGCTGGCCTATGAGCCGTCGCCGGGCAAAATGACGGAGCTGTTCGAGTCGGGGCAGGGCCTGTTGGCGGTCTGGGGCTCCGGCCGCGTGCAGTCCTTCGCCAATACGGGTTTCCCGGTCGATTTCGTCTATCCGAAGGAAGGCGCGGTGACGCTGCTGGCCTCGGCCTGCCCGATCGCCAAGGCCAACGCCTCGCCGCTCGCCTCGCAGTTCATCGAGGCGATGCTGCAGCCCAAGCTGCAGCTCATCCTGCTCAAGGACTACGGCTACGGGCCGGTGAACAAGAAAGTCGAGGTGCCGCCGGAGCTCGCCAAGATGGCACCGGTCGGCGAGAGGGCGGCCAAGCTGATCAATCCCGACTGGGATACGATCAACGCCCATCGCGACGAGTGGACCAAGCGCTGGAATCGCGAGGTGGAGCGCTAGGCGATTGGCGTTTCTCCAGCTCGAAAATCTGACCAAGCGCTTCGGCCAGCAGACCGCAGTCGATGGTCTGTGGCTCGGCGTCGAGAAGGGGGAGTTCGTCTCGCTTCTCGGCCCTTCGGGCTGCGGCAAGACCACGACCCTGCAGATGATCGCGGGCTTCGTGGAGCCGACCTCCGGAGCGATCCGGCTGGAGGACCGCGATCTTCTGGCGGTGAAGCCGGCCCAGCGCGGGCTGGGCGTGGTGTTCCAGAGCTATGCGCTCTTCCCGCATATGACCGTGTCGCAGAACGTTGCGTTCGGACTCGAAATGCAGGGCGTGGTCGCCGCCGAGCGTACCAGGCGCGTTGGCGAGACGCTGGAGCTGGTGGGGCTCGGAAGCTTCGCCGGCCGTTTCCCGCGCCAACTTTCGGGCGGCCAGCAGCAGCGTGTGGCGCTGGCGCGTGCGTTGGTGATCCAGCCCCGCATCCTTTTGCTCGATGAACCGCTTTCCAACCTCGACGCCAAGCTGCGCGAGGAGATGCAGATCGAGCTGCGGCAGATCCAGCGCACGGTCGGCACCACGACCCTGCTGGTGACGCACGACCAGGCCGAGGCGATGGCGCTCTCCGACAGGATCGTCGTCATGAACAAGGGGCGCGCCGAGCAGATCGGCCCACCCTATGAAGCCTACGAGCGGCCGGCGACGCCATTCGTGGCGAGCTTCTTGGGCAAGACCAATCTGGTGGACGGCGTGGCCGTGCGGCCGGAGCGCATCTCGTTTGCCGCTTCGGGGCTCGCTGGCCGGGTGCGCACCCGCATCTTCCAGGGCAATCACTGGCTCTATCAGGTCGAGACATCGGGCGGGCTGGTAACGGTCATCCGCCAAAACACCGGCGAGGCGATGCCGGCAGAAGGCGCGGCGGTGCATTTGGCGTTGGCATCGAGATGAAGCAAACCCCATATCTTCTCAGCCTCCCGGCGTTGATGCTGTTTGCGGCGGTCGTAGTCGTGCCGCTCGGCATGACCGTGGCGCTAAGCTTCCACGACTGGGGACAATACAAGGGCATCGTGCCTGTCTTCATCCTCAAGAACTGGCGCGAGGTTTTCTCGGATTCCTACTACGGCGAGATGTTCTGGCGAACCTTTCGCATCGCGCTCCTGGTGACGCTGCTCTCAGCCCTGTTCGGCACGCCGGAGGCATATATCCTCAACCGCATGAAGAGCCCGTGGCGCGGCCTTTTCCTGCTGGTGATCCTGGGGCCGCTCCTGATTTCGGTGGTGGCGCGCACGCTCGGCTGGGCGCTGCTGTTCGGCGGCAAGTCGGGACTGGTCAACGCGGTTCTGCTGTCGCTCGGGCTGATCTCGGCGCCGCTGCCCTTCATGTTCACCGAGACCGGCATCGTGGTGGCGTTGACGCACGTGCTGATGCCCTACATGGTGCTGGCTGTCTGGGCCGCGCTTCAGCGCCTCGATCCCCAGGTCGAGAATGCCGCCATCACGCTGGGGGCGGGGCCGTTCACGGTGCTGCGCCGGATCGTGCTGCCACAAGCCATGCCCGGTATCCTGTCCGGCGCGGTCATCGTCTTTGCCCTCGCGGCGTCCGCCTTCGCCACGCCGGCCATCATCGGTGGCCGCCGTCTGAAAGTCGCCTCGACCCTCGCCTACGACGAATTCCTGAACACGCTCAACTGGCCGCTGGGTGCCACCGTTGCCGTTCTGTTGTTGCTGGCGCTGGTCTTGATTGTGTTCGGCGCCAATCGGTGGGTCGAGCGCCGCTACGCGCAGGTGTTCGGATGAGCCGCAACGGAGCGCTCGCCCTTTGCTATCATACGCTGTTCGTGATCTTCACCCTGGCGCCGATCGTCGTCGTCTGCTGGGTTGCCTTCACGCCCGAAGGCTATCTTTCGTTTCCGACGAGCCATTGGTCCCTGCGCTGGTTTCAGGCCATCGCGCGCTACCCCGAGTTCATCTCGGCCTTCTGGCGCAGCATCGGGCTGGGTGCGCTGTCGTCGGCCATCGCAGTCGCCATTTCCGTTCCGGCGGCGCTGGCGATCGCGCGCCATCGCTTCGCCGGCCGCGAGACCTTCACGGCGCTCTTCATGTCGCCGCTCATGATCCCCAACGTGGTGTTGGGCATCGCCTTCCTGCGGTTCTTCACCGAGGTCGGCCTGGGCGGGACGTTCACCGGGCTCGTGCTGGCCCATATCGTGATCGTCTTCCCGTTCGCGCTGCGACTGACGCTCGCGTCGGCTGTGGGCCTCGACCGCGCGCTGGAGCATGCCGCACTGTCGCTCGGCGCCTCGGAATGGATGGTCATGAAGCGTATCATTCTGCCGCTCGTGCTGCCCGGCTTGGTGAGCGGCTGGGCGCTTGCCTTCATCAATTCCTTCGACGAAGTCACCATGACCGTGTTCGTGGCGGCACCGGGGACGGAGACTTTGCCGGTCCGCATGTTCCTCTACATCCAGGACAATATCGACCCGCTGGTGACATCGGTGTCGGCCTGCGTGATCGCGGTGACGGTCGTGGCGCTGGTGGCGCTGGATCGGGCCTACGGCCTCGAACGGCTGCTTGTCGGAAGGGCCGCAGCCGATGGCCGCTAGCGACTACGACGTCGCCGTCGTGGGAGGCGGGCTGGTCGGGGCGGCGACGGCCTGGGGCCTGGCGCGCGAGGGGTGCCGCGTCGCCCTGCTCGACGAAGGCGATCGCGCCGTCCGCGCCTCGCGCGGCAACTTCGCGCTGGTGTGGGTGCAGAGCAAGGGGCTGGGACTCGCGGCCTATGCCGGCTGGACGGTGCGCTCGTCCAACGCTTGGGCAGGGTTCGCGGCGACGCTCAAGGAGGAGACTGGCCTCGACGTCTGCTTCCAGCGGCCCGGCGGTTTCCATCTCGCTCTGTCGGAGCGGGAACTCGAGGCGCGTGCCACCACGCTGAAGCGCCTGCACAACCAGCCCGGCATCGTCGACTACAGGACCGAGATTCTCGATCATAGCCAGGTGGCGAAGATGCTGCCTGACATCGGCCGCGAGGTCGTGGGGGCGAGCTACTGCCCGCTCGACGGACACGTGAACTCGCTACGGCTGTTCCGCACGCTGCACACGGCGCTCCATGCGCGTGGCGTCAAGTATCTGCCAAGCCACCGGGTTGGGAACATCTCGCGGGAAGGCGGCGAGTTCCACTTGAGCACGATGCAGGGCGCGGTGCGGGCAGGTCGCGTGGCGCTCGCCGCCGGCAACGCCAATATGCGGCTCGCACCCATGGTCGGTCTCGAAGCGCCGATGAAGCCTGAGCGCGGCCAGATCGTCGTCACCGAGCGGCTGCGGCCATTCCTTCACTATCCGGTGGTCACGCTGCGCCAGACCGACGAGGGCACGGTGATGATCGGCGATTCCAAGGAAGAGAGCACCGACCCCGCGGGCCTCACGCTCGGCGTGAGCGCGACCGAGGCCGAGCGCGCGGTGCGCCAGTTCCCGCTGCTCGCCAACGTGAACGTGGTGCGCACCTGGAGCGCCATCCGCGTCATGACTCAGGACGGCTTTCCGATCTACGACGAGTCCGAGACGCATCCCGGTGCGTTCGTGCTTTGCTGCCATTCGGGCGTCACGCTCGCGGCCAACCACGCGCTCACCGTGGCGCCGATGATTGCGCGCGGCGCCCTCGACAAGATGCTGGTCGCTCCTTTCAGCGCGCGGAGGTTCCATGTTCAAGAGGCTGGATGAAGCCGCCAGCATCGTCGCCATCGAGGTCGACGGCAAAACCGTCCGCGCCCGTTCGGGGGACACGGTAGCCGCGGCGATGCTGGCCGGCGGAATCGATCATTGCCGCACCACGCCGGTATCGGGCGCGCCGCGTGCACCTTACTGCCTGATGGGCGTGTGCTTCGAATGCCTCGTCACCATCGACGGTGTCGGCAGCCGCCAAGGGTGCCTCGTGCCCGTGCGCGACGGCATGCGCGTCGAAACGCAGCAGGGCAAGCGGGAGGTGGGCCGGTGACCGAAGCCTCCAATTTCGCCTCCTCCTACGATCTCGTCGTTATCGGTGGCGGCCCTGCCGGGCTCGCGGCGGCGGCGCTGGCGTCTCGCGCCGGTGCGTCGACCGTCCTGTTCGACGAGAATCCCGACATCGGCGGCCAGATCTATCGCGGCATCACCTCGACACCGATCAAGAGCCATGCCGTGCTGGGCGAGGATTACTGGGCCGGCGCCGCGCTTGCGGCCGAGGCGAAGGCGAGCGGCGCGCTGATCGTGACCGGTGCCACCGTCTGGAGTCTCGATCCGTCGCGACTGGTCGGCGTCTCGGTCGCCGGCAAGGCCCGGATGATCCAGGCCCAGCGCGTGATCATCGCCACCGGATCGCTGGAACGGCCCTTTCCGCTTCCCGGGTGGACGCTGCCCGGCGTCATGACCGCCGGCGCCGCGCAGACGGCGCTCAAGGCGCACGGACTGGTGCCGGATGGCCGCGTCCTTCTCGCCGGCTGTGGCCCGCTCCTGTGGTTGCTGGCCGCGCAGCTGCTGCGTGCCGGCACGAAGATCGAGGCGATCCTCGACACGACACCGCGCTCCAATTGGCTGCGGGCCTTGCCGCACCTGCCGGACTTCCTGCTGTCGTCCTATTGGTCCAAGGGACTGGCGCTCTTGCGCGAGGTGAAGGCCAAGGTGCCGGTGATCCCGATCCAGCGCCTGTCGGCGCACGGCGAGGGCAAGCTTCAGCATGTCGAGTATCGGTCGTCCGGCAAGGACTATCGTCGGCGGGTCGACATGCTGCTCTTGCATCAGGGCGTCGTGCCCAACGTCAACCTCGCCAGCGCGGCCGGCGTCGCCCATCGCTGGAACGAACGCCAACTCTGCCTCGAGCCCGTACTCGATGTCGACTTCGGAAGTTCCGTGCCTGGCATTGCCGTGGCTGGTGATGGTGCTGGTATTGCCGGCGGAGCGGCGGCGGCCGAGCGCGGCCGGATCGCGGCCATTGCGGCTGTGCATGCGCTGAGGCCTTCGGCATCTGTGCCCGATCCGCAAAGCGTGCGGCAAAGGCTGCAGCGGGAAGAGCTCGGTCGCGGCTTCCTCGATACGCTCTATCGACCCGCGGACGCGTTCCGGCTGCCCGAAGGGGAAACCATTGTCTGCCGTTGCGAGGAGGTGACGGCGAAGCAGATTCACGACATGACGGCAATGGGTTGCGAGGGGCCGAACCAGATGAAGGCCTTCCTGCGCTGCGGCATGGGGCCGTGCCAGGGGCGGCTCTGCGGCCTCACCGTCACCGAGCTGATCGCCGCGGGGCGCCACGCGCGGCCGGCCGATGTCGGCTACTACCGGCTGCGCCCACCGGTGAAGCCCATCACGCTCGCCGAGCTCGCCTCGCTGCCGATCAGCGAGGCCGAACGCAAGGCGGTGGAGCGCTGAGGTGGCGCGCATCGCAGACGTGGTCGTGATCGGCGGTGGCCTGCATGGCTGTTCGACGGCATTGCATCTGGCCCTGCGCGGCCTGAAGCCGATCCTGGTGGAGAAGGACTATGCCGGCCGGCACGCCTCTGGCGTGAATGCCGGCGGTGTGCGCCAGCTTGCGCGCGATATCGCGGAAATTCCGCTCTCGGTTTCCTCCATGGCGATCTGGGAGCATGTCGAGGAGCTGGTGGGCGACGATTGCGGCTTTGCAAGCCACGGCACCGTGCTGGTGGCGGAGAGCGAGGCCGAGCTTGCGGATTTCCAGGCTCGCGTCGACGATCTGCGGCTCAGGGGTTTTGTGCACGAGGAACTCATCGATCGCACGGAGCTGAGGCGGTTGGTGCCGGCGGTGTCCGATCACTGTCCGGGTGGAGTGGTGTCGAGGCGCGATGGCGCGGCCGACCCCTTCCGCACCACCCAGGCCTTTCGCAAGCGCGCGATCGAGAAGGGCGCCGAGGTGATGGAAGGCGTCGTGGTCACCGGCCTCTCGCGCGTCGGTGGGCAGTGGCGCGTGGAAACCAGCGGCGGTCCGATCGAGGCGCCGAAGGTGGTGAATGCAGCCGGCGCTTGGGCCGATCGGATCGCGTCGATGCTGGGCGAGCCGGTGCCGCTCGAAGTCATCGCGCCCATGTTGATGGTTACCAGCCGCCTGCCGGCCTTCATCGAGCCGGTGGTAATCCTGCGCGGGCGCAAGCTCTCCTTCAAGCAGGTCAGCAACGGCACGGTCGTCATCGGCGGTGGCCATCGCGCGCAACCATTCCGCGACCAAAACCGCACCGTGCTCGATTGGCAGAAGCTCGCCGTCTCGGCGGCTACGGTATGGGAGCTGTTTCCGGTCATGCGCGAAGCGACCATCATGCGCGCTTGGGCCGGCATCGAGGCGCGCATGCCGGACGACCTTCCTGTCATAGGTCCCAGCTCGACGTCGGAAGGCATCTATCACCAGTTCGGTTTCTCGGCCCACGGCTTCCAGCTCGGCCCCGGTACTGGCGCCATGATGGCGGAGCTGGTCGCGACCGGCGCCACCAACGTGCCGATTGACGGGCTCGGCATCGAGCGGTTCGCGGCCAGTTGAGCGCTGGCTCCCCGCCGTCGCATCGCTCTTGCCGCCAACGACGAATAGCCGCCTTGCCGATCATTGGTTTGCCGGCCAGGCCTTGCCGAAGCACTGGCGCACCCAATCGATCACCAGACGGGCCGCGGAATCGCGCTTGAGGTGGTTCTGGACCAGCAGCCACACGTCGCGCCGTTCCGGCAGCGGCGTGATGCGCAGCTTCCGGTCGCGAAGAAGGTCGCCGCACAGATAGTCCGGCAGGATGCCGACCGCGGCATGGCTCCTGATCAGCTCGCGCACGATCCGGTAGTCGCCGGTCTTGCAACGGGCCTTGCTGTCCAGCCCCGTCGCGGCAAGGTATCGGGCATCCGGCATGTGATCGAGCTCTTCGGGAAAGCGGCAGACGATCGGCTCGCGCATCCCCGCCGGCAGGACGGCCGGCTCGAACAGGTAGAGCTGGATGTCGACGAGCTTGCTGATCGTGAAGTCGCCCTTGTCGGGCTTGCGCAGGCGAATGGCGAGATCGGCCTCCCAGCGGGAAAAGTTGACGTTGCCCGGCGATGTCATGAAGTCGAGGCTCAGTCCGGGATTCGCGCTCAGCAGCCGCGCCGCATGCGGCGCCAGGATCTGCTCGGCGATCGAGGTGGTCGAGGCGAGCCTGAACTTGCCGATCGGCCCTTGTACGGCCTTTCCCACGTGGCTGATCTCGGCGACGTGGCGCGCGATCGCGTTGACATGCGACACGACCGCGTCGCAATGCGCCGTCGGCTTGCGCACCCCGTCGACCGCGTTGAACAGCGTGACCCCCAACGAGGCCTGGATTCGCGCCATGCGCCGCGCGACCGTCGTCTCGTCGATCCGCAGCCGCGCGCCGGCCGAGGCGTAGGTGCCTTCGTCGCGGACCGCGGCGATGATTCGGAGATCGTCCCAGTTCATGGCGGCGAGCCTATATAGGCTTTCGTGGGCCTGCAAATTTGCAGCCGGGGGCCGAGCAATACCGGCGTGACTGCCGGCGGGGCGGCGGGCAGGTTGCGGCCGCGAACAGCCCCTCAATGGAGAGAATGCCATGACTCACGTCGGCGGCTGCTATTGCGGTGCAGTCACGCTCGAGGTCTCGGGGGCGCCCGAGGCCATGGGCTACTGCCATTGCCGCTCCTGCCGCTTGTGGTCGGGCGATCCGGTCAATGCGTTCACATTCTGGAAGCCGGACGACGTTCGTATCACGTCAGGCACGGAGAGTATCGCTTGTCAGAAGACTCCGCGATGCTTGCGGAAGTACTGCAGGAAATGCGGCGGTCACCTCATGACCATCCATCCGCCGCTCGGACTGATCGACGTCTTCGCCGCGACCCTGCCGACGCTCGTCTTCGAGCCCGGAGTTCACGTCAACTACGCCGAGACCGTGCTGCCCATGAAGGATGGGCTGCCAAAGCTCAAGGATTTTCTGGCCGAGTTCGGCGGTTCCGGCGAGACGATGGGCGATTGACGGCCGGCCTCCCGGAGTGGCGGTTTCATGTTGCAGGACATCTCGACGCCTCTTTCCACGCGCGCCTACGACGATTCCCTCGGTCGCTGCATCACCGAGGTGAATCGGTGGGTCGTCAGTGAAGGCCTGCGTGGCCAGGCCGCCTGCGATCTGTTCGGAGGCTTTTGCGGCCGCCTGCTCGATCACGGGGTTCCTCTTTCGCGCGGCTACGCGGCGCTCGAGACATTGCACCCGCGATGGTGGGGGTTCGGCTTCGCCTGGCAGCGCGACCTCGACTTCGTCAAGGCGGCGCAGTTCGGCCACGAGCACGCGACGACGGCGAGCTGGACGGGCGGCGTCTTTCATCATCTCGCCAAGCGGGCCAGGGCCGGCGAGCGCAATCCGTGCCTGCGCCGGCGGCTCGTCAGAGGGCCACAGGAGCGGGATTTTCCGGCCCTCGAACGCTTCTTCGCCGCGGGCGCGACCGACTATGTCGCCGAGCTTTTCGACGATCGCGACGGCATCCCGGCCGGCCTGGGCGTCGTCTATTCGTTCATGACCGACCGCCCGGACGGATTCAGGCCGCACGACATGGCGCTGCTGCATGCGGTGCTGCCGCCATTGTCGCTGGCGATGAAGGCCTATGCCGGGCGGGTCAATGCATCGCGGCTGCTGCAGGTGTATCTCGGCGACGATGCCGGCCGTCGCGTCCAGGACGGCGGCATCGGCCGCGGTTCGGTCGAGCGCCTGCATGCCGTCTTGTGGTACGCCGACATCCAGGGCTTCACCGCGATTGCCGACGCAGCACCCGCTCATGATCTCGTGGACCTGCTGAACGACGTCTTCGAGACCCTCACCGACTGTCTGCGGCAGCATGGCGGCCAGGTCCTGAAGTTCCTCGGTGACGGCATGCTCGCGACCTTCTCGTTCGACGAGGACAGTCGCGCGCAAACCTGCCGCCGCGCCCTCGATGCCGCGGCAGATGCCGTGCAGGCAATCGCCGCGCTCAATGCGGAACGACGGGCGGCCGGCAAGATCGCCGCTGCCGTCGATCTCGCGCTGCATGTCGGCGACGTGCTGTTCGGCAATGTCGGCGCCGTCGACCGGCTCGACTTCACGATGATCGGCCCGGCCGTCAACGAGGTGTCGCGCATCGAGGCGCTGTGCGCGCCGCTTGGCTGCCCGGTCCTGGTCTCGGCCGATCTGGCCGATGCCGCGGCGCTACCGGCAGCAGGCCGCCTGATGTCGGTCGGCCGCCACGCCCTGCGGGGCGTTCGGGAGGAAAGGGAGATCTACGCACTCCTGTTCTAGGACGGCTCTCGCACGCGCCGCCAGTCGTAGCCAAGCCGTGGGAAGTGGACAGCGACCTCGCCGACCTGCGGATCCGAGCGCAGGAGCGAGATCTCCTCGGCATCGATGAACAGCACCTCGCCCTCGACCCAGTCCCTCGCATTGTCGGCGGCGCGCACGCGGACACGGTCGCCAGGCAGGGGATCGCCGTCCTGCGGGTCGGACGATCGCGGCGCCGCGGGCGTCGCGGCGCGCGCCGCAGCAAGCCCCTCGTCCGGCGACACGTCGGATCGCCGGCCGTGTCCGATCGCCGCCATGCGGTCGCGCCAGGCGATCAGCTTGGGAAAGGGATCGAGCATGGCGCGACAGTCGATCTTGCGGCCGCGCAGGAACCAGACGACGTGGTAGCAGGCAATGTCGGCGATGCAGGCTCGCTCGCCGAGGAGATAGCCGCGCCCGTCCTTCAGCATGCCGGCCAGCCATTCGAGCTGCGGCCGCACCAGATGGGCATTGCGGACGGCGGCTGCGCGCACGGCTTCGAGAGAGGGAACCGGCACGCCGTGGATGTGGGCGCGGTCCTCGTGCAGGCCCGCGGGCATGTGGTCGGCATTGATGCCTGACACGTAGAGCGCCATCGGCCGCATGAGCTGGTGCTCGGCCCACCACGCGATCGCCTCTGCCGTTCCGCTCGTCTCGGAAGGGAAGAGGGTGGGCGTCGGAACGCGCCGCTCGAGCTCGCGCGCGATCAGCCGCGTATCGCACCAGAGATCGGCGCCCTCCTGCAACACGGGAATGCGCCGATAGCCGCCGGTCAGGGGCGTCAGGAAGGGCTTGGGCGCAATCGGCGGCTGCTCGATGCCCTGCCAGGCGAGGCCCTTGAAGCCCAGCATCAGGCGTGCCTTCTCGGCGAAGTTCGAGAAGTCGTAGTGGTGAAGGATGAGCGCCAAGGCGACCTCTCGTCGGTGAAGCGGCCGCATCATAGCAAAGCCGCCCGTGCGTGCCGCTCTTGCGCCTGCCTCCGCGGCTCAAGGGTCCATCACGTAGTAGACCTTCTTCTCGCGCCGCATGCCGAGCCGGTCGTAGAAGCGCTGGGCGCCGTCGTTGTGCTCGCCGGTCGTCCAGATCACGCGGCTGACGCCGCGCTCGCGGGCGAGCTCGCGGATGCCTTCGATCAGGCGCTCGCCGACGCCGTCGGACCGCGCATGGGCGGCGACATAGAGCTCCTTCAGGAACAGCCCGTGACTGAGATTGGGGCCTGGGAAGTAGGGATTGAGGATGGCGAAGCCCAGGAGCCGGCCGTCCTGTTCGGCGACGAGGCAGACCGGGCCGCCATGCGGTGGCGAGATCAGGAAGGAAGCGGCCGGCGCTCCGGCGCCATGCGGAACGGGATTGCCGTAGTGATGCTCGTGCTCCTCCAGGAGATGGGCAAGCGACTCCTGGTCGTCGTTTCGGGCGGGCCTGATTTGCATGGCGGGTCGTCTAACATCGCTGGCCCCCTGCTTCAAAGCACGCCAATATCCGCGCCATGGGAGAGAACGCATGAACGGCGTGGTCAATATCGAGGATTTGCGCAAGCTTGCAAAAAAGCGCCTGCCCAAGATCGCCTACGATTTCATAGAAGGGGGAACCGACGACGAGGTCGGGCTCGTCACCAACGAGCAGGCCTTTCGCAAGGCGCGCATCGTGCCGCGCTACCTGGTGGACGTCTCGGTGCGCGATCAGTCGACGACGCTGTTCGGTCGCACCTATTCCAGCCCGATCGGCATCGCGCCGACCGGTCTCGCCGGCCTGTTCCGGCGCGGCGCCGACCTGATGCTGGCCGAGGCGGCGCGCGAGGCCAACGTGCCGTTCATCATGTCGGGCTCCAGCACGGCCTCGATCGAGGATCTGGGCAAGCTCGCGCCCGATCACGGCTGGTATCAGCTCTATTCGGCCAAGGACCAGAGCGTGTCGGAGGACATGATCAGGCGCGCGGCCGATGCGGGACTGAGGACACTGGTCTTCACCGTCGACGTGCCGGAGGGCTCGAACCGCGAGCGCAATGTCCGCAACGGCTTCAGCCGGCCGCTCAAGCTCAGCTGGAAGACCAAGTTCGAGGCGCTGCGCCATCCGGGGTGGATGATGGAATGGCTGCAGCACGGCACGCCCATGTTCGACAACTGGGCGAAGTATGCCGGGCCGGGGGCCGATGCGGAGAAGGTGGCCGATTTCGTCGCTCATCAGAACCGGGCGCCGATGACCTGGAAGCATGTCGAGCGCTATCGCGCGCTGTGGAAGGGCAACTTCGTGCTGAAGGGGATCATGCATCCCGACGATGCGCTGCGCGCCCATGCGCTGGGGGTCGACGGCATCATGGTGTCGAATCACGGCGCGCGGCAGCTCGACATCGCGCCGTCGCCGCTCGAGGTCCTGCCGGCGATCCGCGACGCAGTGGGCGACAAGATGACGGTGATGTTCGATGGCGGCATCCGCCGCGGCATGGATGCGATCGTGGCCCTCTGCCTTGGCGCGAAGTTCTGCTTCGTGGGACGGCCGACGCTCTACGGCGTCACCGCCGGCGGGACCGCCGGCGCTGCCAAGGCGTTGCAGATCTTCCGCCGCGAGATCGATCTCACCATGGCGCAGATCGGCGCCACCAAGATCGCCGATCTCGGCCCGCAGTTCATGATGTGGAAGGACGAGGAGGATCTACGGCGGAATAGGCGATGAGCGCCGGCGGCCGTTTAGGATGATGGCGGCGTTGGCCCAGGCGCGGCCGTTCCAGCCGTACCGTCTCGGGCGCGGGATGCTCGCTTTCCACCGGCGGCAGCCAGGCTTGGAGCGCCCAGATGGCGATCGCAGTGAAGGAGACCGTGAGCGGGATCATGCCGATCACCCGCCACACCACCATGGTGCGCTCGCCGTCCAGCCAGACCCAGTAGAACAGCAGGCCGCCCAGCCCCAAGACCGCCGGCAACACGAGCCGGAGGATCCACTTGCAGATGGTATCGAGGTACGAGTGCCGAACCGGCAACCCATACGCGTCCGCAGACCATCCCTGATCCGCTTGACCTGGCATCGTAGAACTCCACATCCCGGCAGGCTTTCGCTCGAAAGCCGCCCCCCGTCAGAGACCATAGGCGCGCCCCTCGATGTCGGGAAGTGCACGGCCCAAGGGTCCACAGCTTTGTCACGAGCGGCACGGCCGATGGCCGCCGCGGACATACGTCGTCCAGCCGGGAAGGATTTAGTCCGAGCGCCCGACGACCAGCGCCATGCCGCCGGCCGGCCTCGTCATCAGGAGCTGCGGCCGCTCGCGCGCCGTTGGCCTTTCGGCGAGCAGGAGCTGATCGAGCTCGGCAAGGCAGGCGCGCCGCTGATCCACGTCGGTCAGTTCGGCCACGAAGGCAACCAGCTCGGTGATCTTTTCGCGAGCACCCATGGCAATGAGGCCCTGTTCGATTTCAGCAGAGGGTCACATAATATACGTCAATTCGCCAAATTTGTGAAATGCGGCGCGACTGGGACACCGGATGGACACCGTCGATTTCTTCCTTGGCGTCGGCAGCCGCTATTCATACCTGGCGGCCAGCCAGGTCGAACGGATCGAAGCGCAGACCGGCTATCGTTTCGTCTGGAAACCCATCGCCAGCGGCCGACTGATCGATCGCCGCCGCGGCGGCAATCCCTTTCGCGACGTCCAGGGTTCGGGACCGTACAATGGGCCCTACCGAGAATATGACGCCAAGGCTTGGGCAGCCTATTACGGCATTCCCTTCCACGAGCCCGCCGCCTTCGCCGTCGACCCCGTTCTGCCGGCGCTGGCTTGCCTGGCGGCGGGCGAGCAGGGAGCGCTCGTGCCCTGCTGCCGTCTTCTGCAGCAACTCGTTTTCGTCGATGGCGTGACGATCGACCTTGCGGCGATCACCGCCCTGCCGGCGCGGCTCGGGCTGGCGGAAGGCCGATTCCGGCAGGATCTCGAAGCGCCGGCGACGCGGGGCCGGCACGAGGCGCTGCTCGACGAGGCCGAACGGCGCGGCGCGTTCGGTGTTCCGACCTTCTTCGTCGGCCAGCGGATGTTTTGGGGAAACGACCGCCTGCCGCTCCTCGAGGCGACCTTGCGCGGCACGGAGCTGCCGCGCTGGCCGGATCGATAGGCAAACCGCGTCGATGCTGCTCGCCGGGTCTTTTAGTGCACGACCTCGAACAGGCCTGCAGCACCCATGCCGCCACCGATGCACATGGTGACGACGACGTTCTTGGCCTTGCGGCGGCGGCCCTCGATCAGGATGTGCCCCGTGCAACGCGCGCCGGTCATGCCGAAGGGATGGCCGATCGAGATCGAGCCGCCGTTGACGTTCAGCTTGTCGTTCGGGATGCCGAGCTTGTCGCGGCAATAGAGCACCTGCACCGCGAAGGCCTCGTTGAGCTCCCAGAGGTCGATGTCGTCCATCTTGAGTCCGAAGCGCTTCAGGAGCTTCGGGATCGCATAGACCGGGCCGATGCCCATCTCGTCCGGCTCGCAGCCCGCGACAACCAGGCCTTTGTAGATGCCGAGTGGCTTCAGGCCGCGCCTGGCCGCTTCGGCGTCGCTCATGACCACCGCGGCCGAGGCGCCGTCGGAAAGCTGGCTGGCATTGCCGGCGGTGATCCACTTGTCCGGGCCCATCACCGGCTGCAGCTTGGCGAGGCCTTCCATGTTGGTGTCGGGGCGGTTGCCCTCGTCCTTGGCGAGCTTGACCGTCTTCTTCGAGGTCTCGCCGGTGTTCTTGTCGGTGACGATCATCGTGGTTTCCATCGGCACGATCTCGTCGTCGAACCTGCCCGCCTGCTGGGCCGCCGCCGTGCGCATCTGGCTCTGCAGCGAATATTCGTCCTGGTACTCGCGGCTGATCTTGTAGCGCGCCGCCACCGTGTCGGCGGTCTGGATCATCGAATGGTAGATGCCGGGGCAGTGCTCCTGAACCCAGGGATTGACCAGCCGGTTCTTGTTGCCGCCCGGCGGCCCCTGCACCAGCGACACCGATTCGAGCCCGCCGGCCAGCATCACCGGCACCTTGTCGACCAGCACGCGCTGCGCCGCCATCGAGATGGTCTGCAGGCCGGAGCTGCAGAAGCGGTTGACGGTCACGCCCGACACGCTGACCGGCGCGCCGGCGCGGATCGCCGCCACGCGCGCGACGTTGGAGCCGGTCGTGCCCTCGGGCGCGGCGCAGCCCAGGATTACGTCCTCGATCTCGCCCAGCGCGACCTTGGCGCGCTCGGCGGCGTGCTTGATCACATGCGCTCCCATGTCGGCGCCGTGCGTGTCGTTGAAGATGCCGCGGAACGCCTTTCCGATCGGCGTGCGGGCAGTGGAGACGATAACGGCGTCAGCCATGGGGATTCCCTCCTTTTAGAAACAGCCTCGGTGTCGCAGCGCATCGTGTCAGACCGTAGAGAACTTCTTGTCTTCCTGCACGAGCTTCTTGAGCAGCGGCGCCGGCTCCCAGAACGGGTCGCCGGAGGCGTCGCGATACTTCAGCAGGGCGTCGTGGACGGTCTTGAGGCCGACCACGTTGTCGGCCCACCACATCGGTCCGCCGCGATAGACCGGCCAGCCGTATCCATTGACCCAGATCACGTCGATGTCGAGCGAACGCTGGGCCATGCCCTCGGCCAGGATCTTGGCGCCCTCGTTGACCATGGGATAGAGGCAGCGCTCCAATATCTCCTGGTCGGAGATGGCGCGACGGGTGATGCCGAGCTTCTTCGAGGTGTCCTCGATGATCTTCTCGACCTCGGGGTCGGGGATCGGCGTGCGGTCGGGCAGGTTGTACTTGTAGTAGCCCGAGCCGGTCTTCTGGCCGAAGCGACCGAGCTCGCAGATCGCGTCGGCGATGTAGCCGGTGTAGCGCACGTTACGCTGTTCCTTCTCCTTCTTGCCCTGGCGGATGCGCCAGCCGACATCGTTGCCGGCGAGATCGCTCATGGCGAACGGGCCCATGGGGAAGCCGAAGTCGTAGATCACCTTGTCGACCTGCTGCGGGAGCGCCCCTTCCTCCAGCATGTAGGCCGACTGCACGCCGCGCTGGCGCAGCATGCGGTTGCCGACGAAGCCCTCGCAGACGCCGACCAGCACCGGGATCTTGCCGATCTTCTTGGAAAGCGACATCACCGTCGCGATCACGTCCTTCGCGGTCGCCTTGCCGCGTACGTTCTCCAGGAGCTTCATGACGTTGGCCGGCGAGAAGAAATGCATGCCGATCACATCGCCCGGTCGCCGGGTGTAGGCCGCGATCTGGTTCACATCGAGGCCCGAGGTGTTGGTGGCCAGGATCGCGCCGGGCCTGGCGATCTCGTCGAGCTTCCTGAAGACGCCTTCCTTGACCTCCATGGTCTCGAACACCGCCTCGATGACGACGTCGGCGTCCTTGAGGTCGTCGTAACTGAGCGTGGGCTTGATCAGCGCCATGCGCTTGTCGACGTCCTCGGCTTTCATGCCGCCGCGCCGGGCGGTGTTCTCGTAGTTGGTGCGGATGGTCTTGAGGCCGCGGTCGAGCGCCTCCTGCTTCACTTCGAGCAGCGTCACCGGAATGCCGGCATTGGCGAAGTTCATGGCGATGCCGCCACCCATCGTGCCGGCGCCGACGATGCCCGCCGTCTTGATCTCGCGCTGCGGCGTGTCGGCCGGCACGTCGAGCACCTTGGCCGCCTCGCGCTCGGCGAAGAAGTAGTAGCGCTGCGCCGCCGATTCCTGCGACGTCACCAGCTCCACGAACAGCTCGCGCTCGCGCTTCATGCCCTCGTCGAACGGCAGCTCGCAGGCGGCCTGGACGCACTTGATGATGTTCCACGGCGCCTTGAAGCCGCGGGCGCGGCGCGCGATCGCCTTCTCGGTGTCCTTGAAAAGATCGGGCGATTCGAGCGTCACATCGAGGTCGCGCACGCGCCGGCGCGGTGCCTTCTGGGCCACCAGCATCTGGGCGTGCGCCACCGCGCCCGCCAGCAGGTCGCCCTCGACCAGGGCATCGACGATCCCCTTGCTCCTGGCCTCGGGCGCCGGGATATGGCGGCCCGAGAGGATGGCGTCGAGCGCGTACTTGGCGCCGGTCAGCCGCGGCAGGCGCTGCGTGCCGCCGGCGCCGGGCAGCAGGCCGAGATGCACCTCGGGCAGGCCGACGCGCGTGGTCGGCAGCGCCACGCGATAATGCGCGCCGAGCGCCGTCTCGAGGCCGCCGCCCAGCGGCGTGCCGTGCAGCGCCGCGACCACGATCTTGGGGCAGTTCTCCATCGCGGCGATCACGTCGTTGAGGTTGGCGCCCCGCGGCGGCTTGCCGAACTCGCGGATGTCGGCGCCGGCGATGAAGGTCCGGCCGCCGCCGATCAGCACGATGGCGTCGATGTTGGGGTCGGCGCCGAACGCTTCGATGCCGCTCTTGATGCCGTCGCGCACCGGGGCGGCCAGCGCATTCACCGGCGGATTGTTGATGGTGAGGATGCCGATCCGCCCCTGCGTGGAGCGTTGCACTGCGTCGGTCATGGCGTTCTTCCTGCTGTGAAGGCCGTTGAAGCTGGCCCGTCTTAGCAATCCCGAAGCGCGCCGCCCAGCGGCCTATGGTTCCGCCGTGCGATGACCGGTCGTCAGTGTCGCGTCGAGTTGCCGACGAACAGCGGCCAGCCGTTGGGCACGGTCGTCGTCGTCACGGGAAAAGACCGATGATGCCGGGTCGATACGATGAAGCCCGGCACGACGAAGCCGGGCGAGAGATAGACAGGATAGGGCGTGTAGACGATCTCGCGCTGGACCGTGCTCGGCGTCTCGCTCGCCGGCGGAGGCGCAGGAGATGGGGGCGCCGAGCTGCCGCGCAGGACCGTCACGCCGTGATCGTCCGGCTCGCCGGCCAAGGCAGCCGCGGCGAGAAGCACGAGCCCGAGGAAGAGGAAAAGGGCGAACCGCATGGCTGTACGCTAGGCTTCGAAGATGGCAAGACCGTGCCGCCTGGAGCTGTCCGAATGACCGTAGCGCGTCCCCGCATCGAAGGCTACGCCGTGATCTCCCGCGAAGGGATGATCGCCACGGCCGACGGACGCTTCCCGGACGCAATCAGGATTCCGGCCGACCACGAATTCTACCAGGACTCGGTCGACCGCGCGTCCGCCGTCGCCAACGGCCGTCATTCAGCCGAGGGCGGCGAGAAGGAAAAGCTCCGGCATCGACTGGTGCTGACCCGCCGCGTCAACCGGCTGGTGACCGATCCGCACAATCCAAGGGCCATCCTCTGGAATCCGGCGTCGACGCCCTTCGAGGAGGCATGGAAGCGGTTGGGAATCAAGGATGGGATCCTGGCGGTGGTCGGCGGCACCGACGTCTTCCAGCTCTTCCTGACGATCGGCTATGACGCGTTCTATCTCACGCGCACGGAGGCCAGCGTGCCAGGTGGCCGGCCGGTCTTTCCCGGCGTCGGGTCCTCCGCCACCGTCGAGGAGGTGATGGCGAGGCACGGCCTGGCACGGCGGAGCACGCGCCTGCTGGACGCTGCGACCGGTACGGTCGTCGAGGAATGGTCGCCCGCGTCTGCCGGAGCGCAATAATACCCAAATGCCCAGAAAGGTGCACAGGCGGCGGCGCGCTGCGCAATCGACGCCGTCGTCAACCGCGACGGCCGGTCGCCGCGCCATCGAGGAACAGATCGACCGCCGCGCCGACTGTCCTGTCGATGTCGGCCGTGCCCGAGCCAAGGCCGAGCGCGGCGCCACGCAGGCTGCTGTCGACGACCAGGCTCAGGAACTGTTCCGCCGCCGCTCCGAGGTCGCGGACCCGGAGCTCGCCGGCATGCCGGCGCAGCGCGGCCTCGATGCCGCGGATCGCCTGTTGACGCCCCTCGGCATGGGCGAGACGGGCCAGCTCCGGATGGCGTTCGGCCTCGGCCACGAGGATCCGGTAGAGGCCCACGGACTGCGGGGTGAGCGCGACGGACAGCAGGTGTCGCCCGATCGCCATCAGCGTGGGCCGGAGCGGGCGCGGGCCGGTCTGGAACTGGTTGAACGGAGCGAGGGAGCGGTCGATCAGCGCCCGCAGCGCGGCACCGAAGAGCTCGTTTTTGTCGCGGTAGCGTGCATATACGGTGCGCTTCGACATACTGACGGCCTCGGCCACGGCCTCGATCGATGTGCCGTCGAAACCCCGGCTCATGAACAGCGCGATGGCCGTATCGAGCAGGCGCTGCTGCCGGCGGCGCCCTTCGGCGGCCGTCGGCCGGCCGCCGCGTCGCGGCCGCCGCTTCATCCGCGGCTTTCGATCCTCACGCACCGATACGCTTGTCGCCATTTGTGATCGCGTATAGTGAAACGATACCGTACCGTTGCGTTAGCACCATTGGGGACAGGGTGGAAACGGTCAAGACGCTTTTGCGGCATGTCGCGGCGGCCGGTCTGGCGCTGCTCCTTGCGGGCGGCCAGGGTGCGGCGCAGCCGGAAGGTCCGGCACCGCCGGCGGTGGGGGTCGTGGAGGTGACGCGGCAGCCGGTCACGCGATCCAGTGAATTCGTCGGCCGCATCCAGGCCACCAACCGTGTCGACGTCGTCGCCCGCGTGGCGGCCTATCTCGATGAGGTGCTGTTCGACGACGGCGCCGAAGTGAGGAAAGGCGACCTTCTCTATCGGCTGGAGCAGGGACCCTTCCGCGCCGAGGTCCAGGCCAGGCAGGCTGCAATCGCCCAGTTCGAGGCCCAGCTCAAGAACGCGCAGTTGACGCTGGACCGCGCCCGGGCTCTGCTGCGCACGCCGGCCGGGCAGCAATCGAGCGTCGATGCCGCCGTCGCCAGCCAGCAGGCGCTCAAGGCCCAGGTGCTGGGCGCCGAGGCGCAGCTCCAGCAGGCCCGCATCAACCTCGGCTACACCGAGATCCGCGCCCCGATCGACGGCAAGATCGGCCGGACCGCGGTCACCGTCGGCAACTATGTCAGCTCGGCGACCGGCGTCCTGGTATCGATCGTGAGCCAGGATCCGATGTATGTCCTCTTTCCGGTGTCGACTCGCACGGTCATCGATCTGCAGCACCGGCTGGCGGTGCGGCCGGACTCGCTGGTGATCAAGCTCCGCCTGCCCGATGGCAGCCTCTATCGGCATAACGGCAAGCTCGATTTCGTCGATAACTCGGTGGCCGGCACCACCGACACCATGACCTTGCGCGGCGTCCTTCCCAATCCGCGCCTGGGCAACGCCAGAAATGGCGCGCGCGAGCTGGTCGACGGCGAGCTGGTGACCGTGATCCTGCAGGATGCCGAGCCGACCGAGGCGCTTGCCATTCCCCGGGCAGCGGTGCTGTCCGATCAGAAGGGCGACTACGTCTATGTCGTCGGCAGCGACGACAAGGCCGAGCAGCGGCGGGTGACGCTCGGCCAGTCGACGCCGATGACGGCATCCGTGACCGGCGGCCTGAAGGAAGGCGAGAAGGTGATCCTCGACGGGATCCAGCGCGTCCGGCCCGGCGAGCGGGTGTCGCCGGGCCCGGCCGCCCCCCGGGCCCAGCCGCCGGCCTCGGCCGCACCGGCTTCCGACCCCGGCCCGCGGCGTTGAGGGCGAGGCGGTGATCTCGGCAGTCTTCATCCGGCGCCCGCGGCTTGCGGTCGTCATCGCCATCGTCATCACGATCGCCGGCGCCATCGCGCTCACGCGCATTCCGGTGGCGCAGTTCCCCGACATCGTGCCGCCGCGCGTGCAGGTGACCGCGACCTATCCCGGCGCGTCGGCCGCCGTGGTCGAAGCGGCGGTGGCGCAGCCCCTGGAGGCGCAGATCGTCGGCGTCGACAGGATGATCTACATGAAGTCGACCAGCGGCAATGACGGCAGCTACCGGCTGACCGTCAGCTTCGAGGTCGGCACCGATCCCGACACAGCGACCGTGAACGTCAACAACCGCGTGCAGACGGCGCTGCCGCAACTGCCGCCGGCGGTGCAGCTCCAGGGGCTCACCGTGATCAAGCGGTCGGCCGCCATCCTGCAGTTCCTCAACTTCTACAGCGAGACCGGCAAGATGACTCCGGTCGAGGTCACGAGCTACGCCACGATCAACGTGCTGGACGAGCTGGCGCGCGTGCCCGGCGTGGGACAGGCGCTGCTGTTCGGCAAGCTCAACTACTCGATGCGGATCTGGTTCGACACACAGCGTCTCACCAGCCTCGGCCTGTCGCCGTCGGACGTGGTGAACGCCATCCAGGCGCAGAATGTGCAGGCGCCGGTCGGCCGCATCGGTGCCCGCCCGGTGGCCAACGACCAGCAGTTCCAGATGAACGTGCAGACGCAGGGGACGCTGACCACGCCGGAGCAGTTCCGCCAGATCGTGCTACGCGCCAATCCCGACGGTTCGGTGCTGCGGATCGGGGACGTGGCGCGGGTCGAGATCGGCGCCCAGAACGAGGACACCGAGACGCGCATCAACGGCCAGGCGTCGGTCGGCGTCGCGCTCTATCTGGCGCCCGACGCCAACGCCGTGCGGACCGCGGCCGAGGTCGGACGCACGCTGCAGCGGCTCGGCAAGCGTTTCCCGCCGGACCTCAAGGCCCAGGTCGTCTACGATTCGACGGTGTTCGTCGAGGACACGATCCAGAGCGTGCTCTGGACGCTGGCCGAGGCGTTCGTCCTCGTGGTGATCGTGGTCTTCCTCTTCCTGGGCAATTTCCGCGCCACCATCATTCCCGCCGTCGCCGTTCCGGTGAGCCTGATCGGTACCTTCGCCTTCCTCCTGATCGCCGGCTACTCGGCGAACACCGTCTCGCTGCTCGCCATGGTGCTGGCCATCGGCATCGTCGTCGACGATGCGATCGTGGTGGTGGAGAATGTCGAGCGCGTGCTCGAGGAGGAGCCCGACCTGCCGCCTCGCGAGGCGACGCTCAAGGCGATGCGGCAGATCACCGGGCCGATCATCGCCATCAGCCTGGTGCTGCTGTCGGTGTTCGTGCCGGTCGCGTTCATCCCGAGCATCACCGGCCAGCTTTTCCGCCAGTTCGCGGTCACGATCAGCATCGCCATGCTGATCTCGGCGCTGAACGCGCTCAGCCTGTCGCCGGCGCTGTGCGCCATTTTCCTGCGGCACGAGCCGAGGAAGCGCGGCCTGATCGCGCTGGCGCTGCGCGGAGTCGATCTGGCACGCGATGGCTATGCCGCGATCGTGCGCCGGCTGGTGCGCGTCGCGGCGCTGTCTCTGCCGTTGCTGGTGGTGATCGGCGCCGGCACCTACGGGCTTTCGCGCATCACGCCGACCAGCTTCCTGCCCGAGGAGGACCAGGGCGCGTTCTTCCTCAACATCCAGCTTCCCGACGGCGCGTCGGTGGCACGGACCGGCGAGACGGCGCGCCAGGTCGAGCAGATCCTGAAGTCGATGCCGCAGGTGCAGGACGTGTTCGCCGTGATCGGCTTCTCGCTGCTCGATTCGGCCAACGAGAGCAACGCCGCCTTCATGCTGGCCAAGCTGAAGCCGTTCGCCGACCGCCGGTCGGCCCAGGATTCGGCGCAGGCGCTGATCCGCAAGACGTTCGAGGAGGCGCAGCAGATCCGCACGGCGTCGATCGTCGCCTTCAACCTGCCGCCGATCATCGGCCTGTCGACCAGCGGCGGCTTCGAGTACCAGCTCGAGGCCCTGGAGGGGCAGGACCCGGTCACGCTCGGCAGCGTGATGCGGGGCGTCATCGCCGCCGCCAACCAGGATCCCCGGCTTGCCCGCGTCTTCTCGACCTTCACCGCGACGACGCCGTCGATCTATCTCGACATCGACCGCGACAAGGCGCAGGCGCTGGGGCTGTCGATGAACGACGTATTCACGGCGCTGCAGTCGACGCTGGGCGGATTCTTCGTCAACAACTTCAATCTCTACGGCCGGACCTGGCAGGTCAACGTCGAGGGCGAGGCGGCCAACCGTCGCGATATCGAGGACATCTGGCAGATCCACATCCGCAACAAGGCGGGCGAGATGGTGCCCATGCGGTCGATCACGCAACTGCGCTTCGTCGTCGGCCCGCAGGTGATCACGCGCTACAACAACTACCGCTCGATCACGATCAACGGCAGCCCGGCGCCGGGCGGCTCGTCGGGCGCGGCACTCGCCGCGATGCAGGAGGTGTCGGCCAAGACCCTGCCGCCGGGCTACGCGTTCGAATGGACGGGAACCGCCTATCAGGAACACGAGGCGAGCGGCCAGACCGGACCGATCCTGGCGATGGCCGTCATTTTCGCCTTCCTGTTCCTGGTCGCCCTGTACGAGAGCTGGGTCATCCCGATGCCGGTGCTGCTGTCGGTGGCAGTCGGTGTGCTGGGCGCCTATGCCGGCATCCTGATCGCCGGCCTGACGCTCGATCTCTACGCCCAGATCGGGCTCGTGGTGCTGATCGCGCTCGCCGCCAAGAACGGCATTCTGATCGTCGAGTTCGCCAGGGAGCAGCGCGAGCAGGGCATGGGAATCGCCGATGCCGCCGTGCTGGGAGCACGCATGCGATTCCGCTCGGTGATGATGACCTCCTTCGCCTTCATCCTGGGGCTCGTACCGCTGGTCTTCGCCCACGGCGCCGCCCAGATCAGCCGACGCGATATCGGCACGTCGGTCTTCGCCGGCATGCTGGTCGCGAGCACGGTCGGCATCTTCCTGATCCCGATGCTCTATGTCGTCTTCCAGCGCATGCGCGAATGGGGCCACCGCCGTTTCGCCCGCTACCGTCGGGCCGCGGGCAGCCATTAGGCCGCCGCGCATAGGTCAGTCGACGCCGGAGTCAGCGGTTGATCAGCCAGAAGATCAGCGACAGGACAATCCCGACGATCAGGCCGGTCGTGATCGGGGCATAGAAGGTGAAGCCCTCGCGCCGGATCACGATGTCCCCCGGCAGCCGGCCAAGGCCGAGGCGAACGAGCCAGGGCCACAGCAAACCGGCGAGCACCAGGACGAGGCCGATTGCGATCAGCGCCCGTGACATGATCGCCATATGGGCATGCGCCTCAGCCCATGAAGGTGCCGTCGGGATCGCCCTTGAGCAGGACACGCCCGGCGGCCTCGAAATGCGCGTCGCGGGACTGGATCTGCTGGGAGAGGGTGTGGATGTCGCGAAAGCGGCGCTCGAACGGCGTGCCGAGGAAGATCGCGGATGTGCCGGTCGCCTTGAAGACGCGATCGGCGACGTCGAGCGCATTCTGTATGGCATGGCTGCAGGCGAGCCGCACGCGCGCACGCTGTCGGGCCTCCAGCGGCTCGACGTCGTCGGCGCTCTCCCATGCCTCCTCCAGCACCTCGACCAGATAGGCGCGCGATGCGCCCAACGCCGCCTCATGCCGAGCGAAGTCGGATTGCACCGCCGGATTGTCCGCCAGCCTGCCCTGGTAGCGTGGCGCCTTCTCGGCGGCGAGCGCGACGAAAGCTTCGAGCATCGCCCGCGCGATGCCGAGCGCCACGCCGGCGACGCCGACGGCATAGAGGCCCTGCATGGTGAAGGCATAGAGCGGCCCGCGATCGCGGCGCAGCGTCGGGTCCTCGCGCGTGCCGGAGAATGCCTCGGGCACGAACACGTCGCGGACGCTGTAGCCTTCCGACGCCGTGCCGCGCATGCCGAGCGTGTGCCAGTCGTGGATCGCCGTCGTCTGTTCCTTGGGCATCAGGAGCGTGCGAACGGTCGGCCGGCCGAAGCGATTCAGCCGCAGCGAGCCGTCGGGCTCGATCACCTGGCAGTGCACGCCGATCCAGCTTGCCTGCCGCCGGCCGCTGGAGAAATGCCATTCGCCCGTCACGCGGTAGCCGCCGGCCGTGGCGATCGCGCGATGCTGATTGGGCGGTCCCCAGGAGACAAGCCCGCGCGGATCACCGTAGATCGCGCGCGCCGAGTCGATGGGGATGAAGGGCGCGATCAGCGCCGAGCTGTTCGAGACGAAGACGTTCCAGCCGACCGAGCCGTCATGGCGCGCCACTTCCTCGACCGCGCGCAAATAGGTCCACGGCTCGACCTGATCGCCGCCCACCGAGCGCGGAAGCAGCATGCGGAAGAGCCGCGACTCGTGCAGCGCCGTCACGACCGGCTCGGGAATCTCCTGCGTCGCTTCGATCTCGTCGGCGACGGCACCGACCGACGGCCCGATCTTGCGCGCCTGCGCAAGCGGATCCGGCTTGAGCGGCAACACGGCGACGTCGGTCATGAAGTCCCTCGCAATGGCCTGCCGGCGATTGGGGGATGTCGGCAGCGCCTTTGTCAACGGGCCGAACAGCGAAACAAATGCAAACGCGGCGTTTGTGGTCTGCGTTTTCCAGCTAGGATGTGCTCAACGAAACAACCACGGCTCGATGCGGAACAAGGAGGAAACACAATGCGGATGCGTGGAATCGGACGTCGAAGCCTTCTCGCCGGCGCCGCCGCCGGTGTCACCGGCGTTCTCGCGGCGCCGTGGGTGGCACGGGCGCAGGCCAAGACGCTGCGCATCGGCATGCAGAGTATTTTTTCCGGACCGATCGCGCTGCTGGGCACGTCCTCGCGCAATGGCCTGCAGCTCGAGGCCGAGCGCATCAACGCCGCAGGCGGCATCCTCGGCCGGCAGATCGAGTTCGTGTTCCGCGATTCCAAGGGCCAGCCCCAGGAGGCGGCGCGCGTGGCGCGCGAGCTGGTGAATAGCGCCGGATGCGAAATCCTGATCGATGCCGAGGCTTCGTCGGGTGCCTTTGCCGTGCAGGAGGTGGTGCGCGATCTCGGCGTGCTCTGCATCCATTCGAACAGCGAGACCTCGTCGCTGACCGCCGATCCCAAGATCCGCGTGGCGACGGCCTTTCGCGTAGCGCGGCAGGGCGTGCACGACGCCATCGCCGGCAGCGCCTACCTCGCCGACTTCGCCAACGAGAAGAAGATCACCAAGTGGGCGACCTGCTCGCCCGACTACGCCTACGGCCGCGACACGACCAAGCAGTACCTGGAATTCTTCAAGAAGCTCAAGCCGGACGCGGAGTTCAACACCGAGGCCTGGCCGAAGCTCGGCCAGCCCGACCTCACCGAAGTCATCACCAAGCTGATCCAGGCCAAGCCGCAGGCGCTGTTCACGCTGCTTTATGCCGGAGATCTCTCGGCCTTCGTCAACCAGGGCAACGTCTACGCGCTGTTCTCGAAGATGACCGTGGCGAGCCCCAACTTCGACTATCCGGTGCTGACGGCGATCAAGAACCTACCGCAGGGCATCCAGGCCGCCACGCGCTACATCGAGACCTTCCCCGACACGCCCGCCAACAAGGAATGGGGCGAGGCCTATCGCAAGAAGTTCAACGAATATCCCACCAACTGGTCGTGGGAGAACAGCGTCGCGCTGCAGTTCGTCGAGGAGGGCGTGAAGAAGGCCGGATCGATCGACGGCAAGAAGGTCGCGGCGGCGCTCACCGGGATGAAGATCAAAACGCCTTTCGGCGTCGACGGAACCATCACCATGCGCGACGACCACACCACCATCGGCTACGCGATCGGCTGGGGTCAGACGGTGCCCAAGCCGCCCTACATCACCTCGGTGAAGCCGGCCGACTGGGGCAAGATCGTCGAGCTCGAGACGGAGTGGAAGAAGCAGCAGCATTACATCTGACGCTGCCGCCTGACGATGGATCTCGACGCGCTCGGGCATTGCCTCGCGACCGCCGCCTGCGTGGTGACGCAGACCACCAGCGGCCTGATCGTGGGCATGCTGCTGTTCCTCGTCGCCGCCGGGCTGACGCTCATCTTCGGCGTGCTGAGGGTGGTGAACTTTGCCCACGGCACCTTCTACATGCTGGGCGGATACGTCGCCTATACGACCCTCGAGCTCACGACGAGCTATGCACTCGCGGTGCTTGCCGCGGCGGCGGCGATGGCGCTGTTCGGCGTGCTGTTCGAGCGCCTGCTGATCGCGCGCGTTTACGGCAGCAACGTCCTGATGCAGCTCCTGATCTGCTACGCCGTCGTGCTGATCTTCGACGACGTGGTGAAGATCGTGTGGGGGCCCGACTTCCATGCCATGGGCATGCCGGCGGCCTTCCAGGTGCCGCCGTTCTTCATCGCCGGCGGCGTCGTGCCGCCCTTCTATGCGGTGCTGATCGGCGTCGCGGCCGCGATCGCCCTGGCGCTGGGCCTCGGCCTCGCGTTCACGCGGCTCGGCAAGACCGTCCGCGCGGCCGCGCACAATGCGGCGATGGTGGGGGTGCTCGGCATCAACACCACGCTCCTGTTCGCGGTGGTGTTCGCGGTCGGCGGGGCCCTGGCCGGGCTCGCCGGCGCATTGGCGGCGCCGGTGCGCTCGCTCTCGCCCGGAATGGGTTTCTCGATCCTGATCGAAAGCTTCATCGTGACCGTGATCGGCGGCATGGGCTCGATCGGCGGCGCACTGGTGGCGGCTCTTGTGATCGGGCTGCTGCGCGGTTTCGGCACGATCGGCTTTCCGGGCTTCACCGACGGGCTGATCTACGCCGTCATGATCCTGATCCTGGTCTTCCGCCCGCAAGGGCTGTTCGGCCGCCGCACCGCATGAAGATCCGGCCCGCCTTGCGCGACACGATCATCGCCGCCGTGGTCCTGATCGTCATCCTGTTGATCCCCGCGGTCCATCGCAATCCGGCCTTCGAGGACTACGTCATCCGGCTGAGCGCCATGGCGCTGTTCGCCACGTCACTGAATCTGCTCGTGGGCAGCACCGGCATGGTGTCGTTCGGTCATGGCATGTTCTACGGGTTCGGCGCCTATGCCTTCGCCCTGATGATGCAGCTCACGGATATGTCGCTGCCGGTGGCCGCCATTCTCGCGGTCCTGGCCACGAGCGTCGCGGCGCTTGCGGTTGGCGCGGTCTGCGTGCGGCTCAGCTCCGACTATTTCGCCTTCGTGACGCTGGCCATGCAGATGCTGTTCTTCAGCATCATCATCTCGTGGCAGAGCCTGACTGGCGGCGACCAGGGCCTGCGCGGCGGCATTCCGCGACGGGAGATCTTCGGCTTCGATCTCGGCTCGCAGCTCCATCTTTACCAATTCTGTGCGATCGTTGCGGTGCTGGGTCTGCTCGCCCTGCGCCACATATCGGCCAGCCCCTTCGGCACCACGCTGCGCATGATCCGCGACAACGAGAACCGTGCCGCCTTTCTCGGCGTCGTGCTGTGGCGGGCCCGGCTCGCCGCCTTCGTGATCGCCGGCGGCTTCGCGGGTCTGGGCGGCGTGCTGGCCGCGCTCTTCGTGTCGGGAGCCTATCCCGAGTTCGCCGACTGGCCGAATTCGGGCCAGGCGATCTTCGCCGTCATGCTGGGCGGCATCGAGAGCTTCCTGGGACCGCTGGCCGGCGCCATGATCCTGCTGGCGCTGAACGATATCGTGACCCGCACGACCGAGTATTACGGACTGGTGCTCGGAATCGTGATCCTGGCCTTTGCGCTGGGGCTGCGCCGCGGCGTGCTCGACTTCCTCCGGCTGCGCTGGAGGGGAAGGGCGCGATGAGCCTTGAGGTCCGCAATCTCATCAAGGCGTTCGGCGGCGTGCGCGCCATCGACGACGTGTCGCTGCATTTTCCGTCGGGCTCGCTGTCGGCGGTGATCGGCCCGAACGGCGCGGGCAAAAGCACCTTCTTCAACCTGATCTGCGGCGCCTTCCCGGCCGACGCCGGCCAGGTGCTGCTGGACGGGCGCGACGTCACGGCCCTGTCGCGCACCGCCCGCGTGCGCGAGGGCATCGGCCGCGCCTTCCAGGTGGCGAGCTGTTTCCCCAGCATGACCGTGCTCGAGAACCTGATGGCCGCGGTCACCTCCCATGTCGGCCAGTGGGGCAATCTCCGCGGCCGCTTCCCGTCGCCCGCGGTCCGCCAGCGCGCGATGGAGGTCGCCGAGATGGCGGGCCTGGAGGAGGTGGTCGACACGCAGGCCGCGATCCTCTCGCATGGCGATCAGAAGCTGCTGGATATCGCGCTCGCGCTGGCGCTCGAGCCGCGTGTGTTGCTGCTCGACGAGCCGACCGCGGGCATGGGGCCCGAGGAGCGCTGGCGCATGATCGAACGGGTGCGCGGTCTGTGGGAGCGCCAGAAGCTCACCCTGGTCTTCATCGAGCACGACATGGACATCGTCTTCTCGGTCGCGAGCACCATCCGCGTGCTCTGCTACGGCCGCGTGCTGGCGGAAGGCACACCCGACGAGATCCGCGCCAACCAGCTCGTGATCGACGCCTATCTCGGCACCGAGGAGCACGCGGCGTGACCGAGCTCCTGCGCACCGAGGAGCTCTGCGCCTTCTATGGCGCGAGCCAGATCCTGTTCGACATCGATCTGGCGCTGGAAGAGGGCCGCACGCTGGCGCTGCTGGGCCGCAACGGCGCCGGCAAGAGCACGACCATGAAGACGCTGGCCGGCGTCGTTCCCGCGCGCCGGGGTCGCGTCTTCTTCGGCGGCCGCGACATCACTCACGCCCCGCCCCACGCACGGGCCAGGCTCGGTCTCGCCTACGTGCCGGAGGATCGTCAGGTCTTTCCCGAGCACACGGTCGAGGACAACCTCCTGATCGCGGCGAAACCCGGCCCTGACGGCCGCAGCGACTGGACTGTGCCGCGTATCTGGGAAACCTTTCCGCTGCTCGCCAGGCTGCGGCGCCGCGCCGCGGGCCGGTTGTCGGGCGGCGAGCAGCAGCTCCTCGCGATCGCGCGCGCACTGATGGGCAATCCCTTGGTGCTGCTGCTGGACGAGCCGAGCGAAGGGCTGGCGCCGATCATCGTCGCGGAGATCGGCAAGCTCGTGCGCGAATTGGGCGCAGGCGGCGCGACCATCTTGCTGGCCGAACAGAATATGCACTTCTGCCTCAGCATTGCTTCGCATGCCGCGGTGATCGACAAGGGCCATATCGTGCATCGCGACGATGTGGCGGGACTGAGGGCCAATACCGATATTCGTCGTCGCTACCTCGCGATGTAGCGTGGACAGAACCGGAGCGTCCTGACGTCGCACGCGCAACTTGCGCCGGAGCGTGGTGTTGTCTCCTTGCAGAAGGAGCGCGTCATGTCATCCGGTCAGATTCTCCAGAGCGTCGGCTATCTTCTTTGGGCGGCGGGTTTCGCCGTGCTGATCCTGTGCCTTGGCGCCGCGACCATCCGCTACCGGCGGTTCAACGGACACCAGGACAGCCAGTAAGCGCTCCTCGGTCTATGCTTTTCTCCGCTGGCGCAGGAAGGCGATGAACGCCTTCAGCGGCACCGGAAGCTGGCGTCGGCCGGAATAGTAGAGATAGTAGCTCTGGTGCTGCGGCGACCAGTCGGTCAGCAGGGGCACCAGCCGCTGCTGCGCAAGCTCGGCGGCGACGTACGATTCGATCGTATAGCCCACGCCTACACCGTCGAGCACGGCGCGCAGCACCAGCTCCATGTTGTTCGTGACCAGCGTGCCGTTCACCGAGAGATGGAGCGTCCTCTTGCCGCGCGCGAACTCCCAGGTCGAGATCTGGTCGTTGCCGCGGAAGCGGATGCAGTTGTGGTGCTGCAGATCCTGCGGCACCCGGATCGGCGGGTTTCGCTGCAGATAGTCGGGCGAGGCGACCGCCATCAGTCGCGACGGCGCGCTCGCGCGAACGATCTGCATGTCCTTGGCGACGAATCGTCCCACCCGGATGCCGGCATCGAAACGGCCGCTGGCGATATCGCTCTGGCGGTTGTCGGTGGTGATGTCGAGCGAGATGGCGGGATGTGCGGCGAGGAAGTCCTTCACGATCGGCGCCAGCACGATGTGCGCCGCGCCCGTGGAAACGCTGAGCCGCAGGGTGCCGGTCGGAATGTTGCGAAACTCGTTCAGGTCCTCGACCGCGGCGCCCAGTTCCATGATGGCCGGCCGGATTCGCGCGAGCAGGCGCTCGCCCGCGTCGGTCAGGGAGACGCTGCGCGTCGTGCGGTTCAGCAGGCGCACGCCCAGCCGCTCCTCGAGCGTGCGGATGATCTGGCTGATGGTGGAGGGCACGACGCCGAGCTGGGCGGCGGCGCGCGCGAAGCTGCTGCGCTCGGCGACGGCAACGAAGGCGTTCAACTCGGCGAATTCCGTTCCGTGCATTGTTCGTTAATACCAACTAATCTATTCATATTGTACGGTATAATCCCAGAGCGACCAACCTGCTAGGTTCCGCTCCCCCTCAATCGGACCTCCAGGAAAATGCCGTTCGAAGCCCCGTTTCTCGCCTTGAAGACCCGCCGAAGCAGGGTCCGGACCATTTTGCTGGCGGCCGGGCCGGTCGTGGTCGTCCTGGGGGCGATCGCCTTCTACCTGCTGGGCGGCCGCTACGTCTCGACCGACGATGCATACATCCAGGCGGCGCGCGTGGAGGTGAGCGCCAACATCTCGGCCCGCGTGGTCGAGATCGACGTGCACGACAACGAGGTCGTCAAGAAGGGCCAGCCCATGGTCAAGCTCGACCGGCGGCCGTTCGAGATCGCCGTCGAATCGGCCGAGGCGAAGCTCGCGAGCGCGCGGCTGCGCATCGCCACGCTGCAGGCGGCCTACGCCCAGGCGCGTGCCGAGGAGAAGGCGGCCGAGGACACCCTGGCTTTCGAGCAGCGCGAGTTCGACCGTCAGAGCAAGCTCGCCGCGTCCGGCATCGCTTCCCGTTCCCGGCTCGACCAGGCGACGCACGATCTCGAAACGGCGCGCCAGCGGCTGGCGGCGGCGCGCCAGCGGACGGCAAGCGCGCTTGCCGAGCTCGGCGGCAAGCCCGACGCCCCCGTCGACAGCCAGCCGGGCGTGCGTCAGGCGCAGGCCGCGCTCGATCATGCGCGGCTCGAGCTTTCCTACACCGAGATCGACGCGCCGATCGAAGGCATCGTCACCAAGGTCGAGCAGCTCCAGGTCGGCGACTATGTCAACGCCGCTGCGCCGCTGTTCGCACTGGTCTCCGATACGGATGTCTGGGTAGAGGCCAATTTCAAGGAGACCGATCTCACCTACATGCGGCCGGGTCAGGGCGCCACTTTCGACGTCGACGCCTTTCCCGGCGAGAGCTTCACCGGCAAGGTGGTGAGCCTCAGCCCGGGCACGGGCTCGAGCTTCTCGCTGCTCCCGCCGGAGAACGCGTCCGGCAACTGGGTCAAGGTCGTGCAGCGCCTGCCGGTGCGGCTCTCGATCGATGGGAACCCCAACAAGGTGCCGCTGGCCGCCGGCATGAGCGTCACGGTGGAGGTCGACACGCACCATCGCCGCTCGCTTGCCTTCTGGAAATAGCCGTGAGCGACACGGGTCGATCGTCGCAAGGACGGTTCGAGGAGGTGCCCCACAAGGGCATCATCACCGTTTCGGTGATGCTGGCGACCATCATGCAGGCGCTCGACACGACGATCGCCAATGTCGCGCTGCCGCACATGCAGGGCACGGTCTCGGCCACGCAGGACGAGATGGGCTGGGTGCTCACTTCCTATATCGTCGCCGCCGCGATCACGATCCCGCTCACCGGCTGGATGGCCAACCAATTCGGCCGCCGCCGCGTGTTCCTCGTCTCCATCGTCGTCTTCACCGTCGCGTCCGCGCTCTGCGGACTGGCCGAGACGCTGCCCGAGATCGTCGCCTTCCGCTTCCTGCAGGGCGTGGGCGGCGCGGCACTGGTGCCGCTTTCGCAGGCGGTGCTGTTCGACATCAACTCGGCGCGGAACTTCGGCCGCGCCATGGCGATCTGGGGCATCGGCGTCACGATGGGGCCGATCCTGGGGCCCGCGCTCGGCGGCTGGCTGACCGACAACTACAGTTGGCGCTGGGTGTTCTACATCAACCTGCCGATTGGCGTGCTGGCCTTCCTGGGGCTGGTCTCGACGTTGCCGGAAAGCCGTGCCCCGCGCTCGTCGAGTTTCGACTTCTTCGGCTTCGCGACCTTGAGCGTCGGCATCGCGGCGCTCCAGCTGATGCTCGACCGCGGCCAGTTGCTGGACTGGTTCTCCTCGACCGAGATCATCGTCGAGGCGGTCGTGTCGAGCCTCGGCTTCTATCTCTTCATCGTGCACATGTTCACGAGCCGGCACCCGTTCCTCAATCCCGGCCTGTTCAAGGATCGAAACTTCCTCGCCTCGAATGTCTTCATCTTCCTGGTCGGCGTCGTGCTGTTCGCCACCCTGGCGCTGCTGCCGCCGCTCCTGCAGAACCAGCTCCAGTATCCGGTGGTGCTGACCGGCCTCGTCACGGCGCCGCGCGGCCTCGGCACGCTCCTCGGCATGATGATCGTCGGCCGGCTGATCCAGCGCTTCGACGCCCGGCTGATCATCGCAGCCGGTCTTCTGGTCACGGCCTACTCGCTCTGGCAGATGACCCAGTGGTCGCTTCTGATGGACTACTGGCCGATCGTGGTCTCCGGCGTGCTGCAGGGCCTGGGCGTGGGCCTCGTCTATGTGCCGCTCTCGACCGTCGCCTTCACGACGCTGCCCGGCCCGCTGCGCAACGAAGGCACCGCGTTCTTCAACCTGCTGCGCAATCTCGGCAGCTCGATCGGTATCTCGGTCGTGATGTTCCTGCTGACGCAGAACACCCAGCGCCTGCATGCCTCGCTCGCCGAGCACGTCACGCCCTACGACATGACGTCCAACCCCGCCGCCCTGGCGGCCCATGTCGATATTTCGACCGCCAAGGGCATCGCGGCGTTGAACGCCATGATCACCAACCAGGCGGCGATGATCGCCTATATCGACGACTTCCGGCTGATGATGCTGCTGACGCTGTTCACCATTCCCTTCCTCGTGCTGATCCGGCGCGCCAGGCCCCAGGCGGGCGCGCATCCCGCCGTCCTCGAATGACCAGGCCTCTGTTTCCTGGACCGGCTCTTCGTCGCCGTGGGCGGCGGATCGTTGACAGCGCAGTAGCTTGCTGTCTCCTGGATGGCACGTTAGGACCACCGCGATGAAAACGATCCTGATCATCGGCATCGGGCCCGGCGATCCGCGGCAGGTGACGGTCGAGGCGGTCGAGGCGCTGAACCGGGTGGACGTCTTCTTCGTGCTGGAGAAGGGCTCGCTCAAGCGGGACATGGTGGCGCTGCGTCTCGAGATCCTGCGTCGCTATATCGAGGACCACCCCTACCGCGTCGTCGAAGCGCGGAGCCCGCCGCGCGAGCGCGCGCCGGCGGACTACGCCGCCTGCGTGGACGACCTCAATCGCGACAAGCAGGCGGCCTTTCAGCGCATGATCGACAGCGAGCTGGGCGAAGGTCAGTGCGGCGGCATCCTCGCCTGGGGCGATCCCGCGCTCTACGACAGCACGATCCGCAACGTCGAGGCGCTCGCGCGCAAGCCGGGGCAGGCACTGCGGTACGAGGTCATCCCCGGCATCAGCAGCCTCCAGATCCTGGCGGCCCGGCACCGCATCACGCTCAACCGCATCGGCCAGCCGGTGCTGATCACGACCGGCCGGCGTCTGAAGGAAGGCTGGCCCGATGGCGCCGATAGCGTCGTGGTGATGCTCGACGGCGAGGAGACCTACAACCGCTTTGCCGATCAGGAGGTCGAGATCTTCTGGGGCGCCTATCTCGGGACGTCGGACGAGATCCTCGTTGCCGGCCGCCTGAAGGAAGCCGCCGCGAAGATCAACCGCCTGCGCCGCGATGCCCGGGCGGCGCATGGCTGGATCATGGACACTTACCTGATGCGAAGAGTCTCTCGCAGTTCATGATCACGATGCCGCCGGGACGCAGGGCCGAACGAGCATGATCGTCGATCAGGACTGCTTCTTCCGGAACGTCACGACCAGGACGTCGCGATAGGCGGGCTGGGCGGGGTTCTCGGGCTCGACCGGCGTGACGCCGTGGTAGCAGCGCGCATCGTCGACCAGCGCCGAGTCGAGCGGGTCGGTCAGGGTGAAGCTGCCGAGCGCGCGCTTGTCGAGATCGTGCACGGTGGTCGTGCCGCTGCGGATGTTGCGGCGGGCGACCAGCAGCACCAGCACATAGTCGACGCCGTCGCGATGCATGCCCTCGGGCGTCGGCTTGCCCTGTTCCCCGGGCCGGGCTTCGATGCGGAACTGATGCGCCTCGACATGCCAGTGCGCGACGTCGGGGGCCAGCCGGCCGAACAGCGAGCGGCAATATTCGAGGATGGTGCGGAAGCTCGGGCCGTCGGCGATCTCGGGCCTGATCGGCTCGAACCAGCGCTCGATGCCGCCGTTCAGGGTGTTGTAGTCGAGGCTCTGGTAGTGCGGCTGATGCGCTCCGCGGACGATCGCCCCTTGGCGCGGTGCGGCGAAGACGGCGAACCGCCGCCGCCGATAGCGGCCGCCATCGGCCATGTAGGTGTCGGTCTCGAGATCGTTCCAGCTCTCGGCGAAGGCGGCCCAGTCGGCCAGCGTGCCGAACCGGCCGAGCGCCGTGCGCATATCCGAGGCCTCGACAAACGCATAGCCGGCGCGGGCAACGGTCTGGCGGATGCCCGTCGCGTTCTGCAATCCTGTCCCGATCTCGCTCATGGCCAAAACCGTAGCACCGGCGGGTCTCGGCCCGCCATATGAGCTAATGTCGAGGCTTGCCGGAGAAAAACAATGCCTTACGCGACGACCGACGATGGCGTGAAGCTCTATGTCGAGGAAACCGGGGCCGGGGCGCCGATCATCTTCGTCCACGAATTCGCGGCCGACCATCGTTCCTGGGAGATGCAGATGCGCCATTTCGGCCAGCGCTATCGCTGCATCACCTACGGCGCCCGCGGCTATCCGCCGTCCGACGTGCCGGAGAAGCCCGAAAGCTACTCCCAGGAGCGCGCTACCGACGACATCCTGGTCGTGCTGGACCATCTCGGGATCGACCGCGCGCATGTCGTCGGGCTGTCGATGGGCGGATTCGCGAGCCTGCATTTCGGCTTCCGTCACCCGTCGCGCGCCCGGTCTCTGGTGGTGGCGGGCGTCGGCTACGGCGCGGAGAAGGACCAGCAGGCCCGTTTCAGGGCCGAGGTCGAGGCGGTGGCGGCGTCGCTGCTCGGCGACGGCATGGCGGCCTTCGCCGAGAAGTACGCCTATGGACCGACGCGCGTGCAGTTCGAGAACAAGGACCCGCGCGGCTTCGCCGAGTTCAAGAAGGCGCTCGCCGAGCATTCGGCGCTGGGCTCGGCCAACACCCAGATCGGCTGCCAGGGACAGCGGCCGTCGCTTTATGATCTCGTCGACCGGATGCGTGCGCTCGCGGTGCCGACCCTGATCCTGACCGGTGACGAGGACTGGCCCTGTCTCGCCCCCGCGCTCCTGATGAAGCGCGAGATCCCGGCCGCGGCGCTCGCGGTGATGCCGAATTGCGGCCACACCATCAATCTCGAGGATCCCGACCAGTTCAACCGCATCGTCGGCGACTTCATCGCCCAAGTCGAGGCCGGCCGCTGGCCCAAGCGCGACCCGCGCGCGACGAGCGCCTCGATCACCGGGATGAGGTAATCTTCCGGACCGCGGGCATCTTGTCCGCTCGGAGGTCGTGAGCGAGCCGGAGGCTCGCGGTCCCGGAGATCAAGCGGTCAGGCCGCCGTCGCAGACGAACTCGGCGCCGGTGGAGAAGCTCGACTCGTCCGACAGCAGGAACAGGATCATGCTCGCGACTTCCTCGGCACGGCCGAGCCGGCCGAGCGGATGCAGCTCCTCGAGCCACTGCCGGCCCGACATGTTGCCGACGGCCTGGTCGAGCCGCGGCGCGATCATGGGCGTGTCGATATAGCCCGGATGCACCGAGTTGCAGCGGATATTGTACTTCATCTGCGCGCAATGCAGCGCCACGTGCTTGGTCAGCAGCCGCACGGCGCCCTTGCTGGCGCAGTAGGCCATGGCATAGGGGGCGCCGCGCAATCCCAGCACCGACGAGATGTTGACGATCGAGCCGCCGCCCGATTGCTTCATCGCCGCGACCGCGGCCTTGCAGCCGAGGAACGTGCCCAGCGCATTGATGTCGTTGACACGGCGGTATTCCGCCAGCGTGCAGCTCTCGATGTCGGTGCGCGTGCCGATGCCGGCGGCGTTCAGCAGCCCGTGCAGGCCGCCGAAGGTGTCGATCGTGCCGGCGACGGCCTTCTGCCACGCGGGCTCCTGGGTGACATCGAGCGGCAGGAAGAGGCCAGAGGCGCCGAGCTCCCTTGCGAGAAGGCGGCCTTTCTCCTCGTCGCGGTCGGCGATCACCGCCTTGCCGCCCTCGCACACGACCAGCCGCGCGGTCGCGGCGCCGATCCCCGACGCGCCGCCGCTGATCAGCACCACCTTGCTCTCAAGACGGGCCAAGCGGCGTCCTCCTCGTCAGGCCGCAGGTGAGGCCGCCGTCGGCCACGATCTCGGCGCCAGTCACGAAGCTCGAGCGGTCGGAGGCGAGCCAGAGCACGACCTGGCCCAGCTCCGGCGGCTCGGCGATGCGGCCGATCGGATGGCGTGTGCCCAAGAAGGCCTTGCCCTGCTCGCGTCCCACCGCCTGCCACAGCGGGTCGAAGATCGCGGTATCGACGCCGCCCGGATGCACGGAATTGCAGCGGATGCCGTATCTCTTCTCGGCGCAATGGAGCGCCACGCTCTTGGTGAGAAGCCGCACCGCGCCCTTGCTGGCGGTGTAGGCAAGCGATCCGGCACCACTCACCAGGCCGGCGACCGACGAGATGTTGACGATCGAGCCGCCGGTCCCGGGCTTGTCTGGGCCGGTCTTCCTCATGCCTTCGACGGCGTGCCGGCAGCCGAGGAACACACCCTCCGAATTGACCGCCTGCACGCGCTGCCACTCCTCGACCGTGGTGGTCTCGACATTGCCCATCCCGCCGCTGATGCCGGCGTTGTTGACCAGGATGTCGAGCCGGCCTTCGCGATCCATCACGTCGGCCAGCAGGGCCTTCCAGGAGCCCTCCGAGGCCACATCGTGACGCACGAAGCGGCCGGCTCCTTCCCTGGCCTCCAGCACGTCGGCCACGATCACGGCCGCGCCCGCGTCCTGCAGCAGCTTGGCCGAGGCGGCGCCGATGCCAGAGGCGCCGCCGGTGACGATCGCCACCCGTCCCGAAAGTTCGCTCATGTCGGGGCGACCTTAGCGGCAGAGGATGCGCAAACCAAAGAAAAAGCCCCGCTCCGGAAAGCGGGGCGGTGACATCGCCGCTCTAGAAGCCGAGCGGTTCGGTGACGCGCGTCCAACGGCCGCCCTTGACCTCGGCCAGGAACGAGGAGTTCGCGCCCTGGCGGATCTTCGGTCCGAAGTTGATCTCGGGCCCGCCGAAGATATCGTGGTAGCCCTTGATCGCCTCCATGCCGGAGATGAAGCTGTCGAGCGTCAGGTTCTTGCCGGCGTTCTGCAGGCCTTTCACGGTGAGGTCGGCGGCGACATAGCCGTAGACCGCGCCGATGTTGGGATCGATGTTGAACTTCGCCTTGTACTGCTTCACGAAGTTCGCGACCGAGGCGACCTTGCTGTCGGCATAGGGCATCTCGGTGAGGCCCATGCCGTAGAAGCCGTCCATCCCCGGCGCGGCGCCGACGACCAGGTCATAGGTGGCGGCGGAGCCGAGGAAGGTCACGTCGTTCCAGCCTTCCTTGCGCGCGGCGGTGTAGGGAACGATGGTGTCCTTCACGATCGTGCCCATGGCGACCAGGTCGCAACCGGCCGACTTGAGCTTGGTGAGCGAGGCGGTGAAGTCGCTGTCGGTCGGCTTGTGCGCCGTCATCTCCACGATCTTGATGCCGAGCTTCTTGGCCTGCTCCTCGGCGCCCTCGACGATCTCCTTGCCGAAGTCGGTGTCCTGGTACATCACGCAGAGCTTCTTCTTGCCCTGCTTGGTCACCAGATAGTTGATGCCGGCGCGAATCTGGTCGACATAGGTGGCGCCCGCGATGAACTTCAGCCGGTTGAACGGTTCGTACATCGAGCGCGCCGAGGACAACGGGAAGAGGTTGGGCACGCCCGCCGCGAACTCCTCCTTGAAGCAGGCATTGTTCATCGGCGTGCCGAGCGGCGCGATGAAGGCGAAGACCTTGTCGCGGTTGATGAGCTTGTTGCAGGCCTGCACCGCCTTCGGCACCTGGTAGCCCTGGTCCTCGACGATTACCTTGATCTTGCGCCCGTTGACGCCGCCCTGGGCGTTGATCTCCTCGAAGCGCATCTTCACCGCGTTGGACGACGATACGCCGTAGGTCGCGGCCACGCCGGACAGATCGGTGTGCATGCCCAGCACGATCTCGTTGGCGGTCACGCCGCGCGTCTGGGCCGATGCGCCGCCGGCGACGGTGGCTGTCGCCAGGATGGCCGCCAACGCCGCTATTCTTGCCGATGGTGTCATTTCCTCCTCCCGTTGGGTTTCTTCCACCGCGGACGCGCCCCGCGCGGGATCACGCCGCCTCCACGTACATGCCGTCGATCAGGGCCTTGTACTTCTCGTTCACGAACTTGCGCTTGAGCTTCATGGTCGGGGTCAGCTCCTCGTCCTCGGCCGTGAGCTGCTGCTCGATCAGCCGGAACTTCTTGACGGTCTCGACGCGCGCAAAGTTCTGGTTGACCCGCTCGATCTCGGCGCCGATCAGCTCGATCACCTCGCGCGTGCGGCAGAGCGAGGCGAAGTCGGTGAAGGGCACGTTGCTGTCCTGGGCATACTTGGCAACGTTCTCGTAGTCGATCATCACGAGGCAGCTCAGGAACTTGCGCCGGTCGCCGATCACGACCGCATCGGAGATGTAGGGCGAGAACTTGAGCTGGTTCTCGATCTCCGACGGCGTGACGTTCTTGCCGCCCGCAGTGATGATGATGTCCTTCATCCGGTCGGTGATCTTGAGGTAGCCCTCGTTGTCGAGGAAGCCGACATCGCCGGTGTGCAGCCAGCCATCGGATACCGCCTCGGCCGTCTTCTGCGGATTGTTGAGATAGCCCATGAAGACGTGCGGGCCTTTCAGCAGGATCTCGCCGTCGGGCGACACCTTCACCTCGGTGCCGGGCGCAGCGATGCCCACGGTGCCGAGCTTGATGCGGTCCGGCATGCCGGTTGCCAGCCCGCAATTCTCGGTCTGGCCGTAGACCTCGCGCATGTCGATACCGAGCGCGCGATACCACTTGATGAGATCGGGGGCGATCGGCGCGGCGCCGGTGCCGGCGAAGCGCACGCGATGCATGCCGATGGCGCGCTTGATGTTGTCGAGCACCAGGAAGTCGGCCAGCCGGAAGAGCAGGCGGTGGAACGCGGAGGGCCGGCGGCCGTCGAGCTCCGCCTCGGCGATTCCGAGCCCGACGCTCACCGCCCAGCGGTAGGCGGTGCGCCCGATCCAGGTCGCCTCCTTCATGCGGATGGCGATGCCCGAGTAGAAGCGCTCCCAGATGCGCGGCACGGCGAAGAAGATCGTGGGCGCCACCTCGCGCACGTTCTCGGGCACGGTCTCGACGCTCTCGGCGAAGTTGGCGATCGCCCCCGAGCGCAGCGGCAGGAAGACCGTGAAGGTGCGCTCGGCGATGTGGCAGAGCGGCAGGAAGGCGAGCTGCTCGTCGCCCGCCGCCATCGGGATGAAAGCGTCGGCATTGCCGATCTGGAAGATGACATTGCGATGCGAGAGCATGGCGCCCTTGGGCGGCCCGGTCGTGCCCGACGTATAGACGAGAAGGGCGAGGTCGTCCGGCCGCGAGGCCGATACCAGCTCCTCCCACAGGCGCGGATGCTCCGTCTGATGCTGGCGGCCGAGCGCCAGCAGCTCGTCGAACGGCATGACCTGCCCGTCGCGGAAGTCCGACAGGCCCTCCATGTCGAACACGAACACCTTGCGCACCAGCGGGCAGCGCTCGCGCACCTCGAGGAACTTGTCGAGCTGCTCCTCGTCCTCGACGAACAGGAAGCGCGACCGGCTGTCGCTCAGGATGTACTCGACCTGCTTGGCGGAGTCGGTCGGGTAGATGCCGTTGGAGACGCCGCCCGCGCCCATCGTCCCCATGTCGGCATAGAGCCATTCGGGGACGGTCTCCGCCAGGATGGAGACGACCTCCCCGCGTACCAGGCCGAGCCGGGCGAGGCCCATGCCGACGGCGCGCGCCCGCTCGCCGTAGTCGCGCCAGCTCGTCGCCTGCCAGATGCCTAGATCCTTCTCACGGAACGCCGTGCGGTCGCCCCGCGCGCCCACCTGGTGCCAGAACAGCCTGGCGATGGTGTCGCAACCCTCGACTTCGATCGATGCACCCGAGACGGGCAAGCCGTTGTCCCTCATCGCATTGCCTCGCTACCGCCAGGTCTTGCGCTTCTTCCAGCGCCGCTGTCCGCGCGCGCCCTGTTCCTTGATGCCGAGATAGAACTCCTTGATGTCCTCCTTCTCGACCAGCCGCGCGCAGGTGTCGGCCATCACGATGCGGCCGACCTCGAGAACGTAGCCGTAGTCGGCGGTGCGCAGCGCCATGCTGGCGTTCTGCTCGACCAGCAGGATGGTGACGCCGCGCTCGCGGTTGATGCGCACGATGATCTCGAAGATGTCCTTCACGAGCTTGGGCGAGAGGCCGAGCGAGGGTTCGTCGAGCAGCATCACCTTGGGCCGCGCCATCAGCGCGCGACTGATCGCCAGCATCTGCTGCTCGCCGCCCGACAGCGAGCCCGCGCGCTGGTCGGCGCGTTCGCGCAGCACGGGGAAGTAGCCGAACACGGTCTCGAGGTCCTGCGCCACGCCGTCGGCGTCGCGACGGGTGAAGGCACCCATGCGCAGGTTCTCGCGCACCGTCAGGAACGGGAAGACCTCGCGGCCCTCGGGCACGTGGCTGATGCCGAGTCGCATCACCTTGTCGGGATCCATGCGCCGGATTTCGCGGCCCGCGAAGGCCACGCTGCCCTTCTGCGGGTCCATGACGCCGCTGATCGTCTTCAGGACCGTGGTCTTCCCGGCGCCGTTCGATCCCAGGATGGTGACGATGCCGCCCTCCGGCACCTCGAACGAGACGCCGCGGATGGCCATGATCGGACCGTAGTAGGTCTCGATGTTGGTCACCTTGAGGATGGGCTGGGCCATGGCGTCCCTGCCCCTATGTCCGGATGCAGAGGCTCTCTCCGCCCACGTGGGGGGAGAGGAGGTTCGAGCAGGAGGGACGAGAAGGCTGCTGCAAGCTCATGCCTCGCCACCCAGATAGGCCCTGGCGACGTCGGGGTGGTTCTGGACCTCGCGCGGCGTGCCGATCGCCAGCGGCTTGCCGTAGTTCAGCGCCAGGACCCGGTCGGAGACGGCCGACACCAGCGTCATGTCGTGCTCGACCATCAGCACCGTGATTCCCAGCACCGTCTTGATGTCCTCGATCCAGAACGCCATGTCCTCGGTCTCCTCGACATTGAGGCCGGAGGAGGGCTCGTCGAGCAGCAGCAGCCGGGGGTTGGTGCAGAGCGCGCGGGCAAGCTCGGTCACCTTGCGCACGCCGTAGGGCAGATTGACGATCAGGCTGTCGCGATATTGCTGCAGGTCGAGGAAATCGATCACATGCTCGACGGCGGCGCGGTGCTCGACCTCCATGCGCCGCACCGACGGCAGGAACAGGAGCTCGGAGAAGAAGCCCGACTTCTTGTGCGCGTGGCGCGCCAGCAGGAGGTTCTGCAGGAGCGTGGCGTGCTCGAACAGCTCGATGTTCTGGAAGGTGCGGGCGATGCCGAGGGCGGCGATCCGGTGCGGCGGCACGGTCGTGATGTCGGCGCCGTCGAACAGCAGCCGGCCGCCCGTCGGATTGTAGATGCGGCTCACCAGGTTGAAGATCGTGGTCTTGCCCGCGCCGTTGGGGCCGATGATGGTGAAGACCTCGCCCTTCTCGACGGCGAAGCTCACGCCATCGACGGCCCGGATGCCGCCGAAGCTGACCGAAAGATCGTCGGCGCTGAACAGGCTCATCGCAGCCGCTCCGATCGCATGTAGCTCTTCTGCCGCTTGAAGGTCGCCTTCTTGTACATCGGGAAGGTCGAGAAGAAGAGCTTGATCTTGAGCCAGCGGCCATACATGCCGAGCGGCTCGAGCAGGATCACCAGCACCAGGATCAGGCCGAAGATGCCGGCCTCGACGCCGGGCTTCGAGAGGAACGCGCCGATCGCAGCGCCCAGGCTGCCGATCGGCGCGATGCCGGTGGCGGCTGCGAAGCCGGCGAGGCTTTCCGGAATCGAATCGCGCAGGATGGCGATCACGGGCGGCAGGAGGGCGACGAAGATCGCGCCGAACACGGCGCCGTGCAGCGAGCCCAGCCCGCCCACGATCACCAGCAGCAGGAACTGGATCGACAGCAGGATGGTGAAGATGTCGGGCGCGAGGTAGGCGATCTTGTGGGCGAACAGGGCGCCGGCCAGCCCCATCAGCCCGGCCGAATAGGCAAAGGCGATGGACTTGTAGATCGCGAGGTTGACGCCCATCGACTGGGCGGCGATCTCGCTGTCGCGGATGGCGATCCAGGCCCGCCCCGTCGGCGCGCGCAGGAGATTGCGCGTCAGCCACAGCGCCACGACGAGGAAGAAGAGACAGAGAAAGTAGAACGACCGGTCGTCGTCGAAGGAAACGCCGAAGATCGTCGGCTTGTCGACCGGCATGCCGGCGAAGCCATGGGTGACCGACTCCCAGCGGCTGAACACTTCCTGGATGATCACGGCGAAGGCGAGCGTGGCGATGGCGAGGTAGATGCCGGTCATGCGCAGCGCCGGCAGGCCGACCACGAAGCCGGCCGCCGTGGTGATCGCGACCGCCAGCGCCATCGCCACCACCCATGGCAGCCCCTGCTGCAGGAAATAGGCGTGGGCGTAGGCGCCGATGCCGAGGAAGGCGGCATGGCCCAGCGAGACGAGGCCGGTGTAGCCCACCAGCACCATCAGCGAGAGGCCGCACAGCGCATAGATGAAGACCCAGCTCGTCTCGCCGACATAGTACTCGTCGATCACGAACGGCAGACCGACCACGAGCAAAGCGAGCAGGCCGTACCAGAAGGCGTCGGTCCGGTCGCGGAAAAGCCGGATATCCTGCTCGTAGGAGGTCTTGAACAGGAACCGCATGCCGCCGCCTACACCTTCTTGCGCGCGAGCGTGCCGAACAGGCCCTGCGGCCGGATCGCGAGCACGACCAGCATGACGATATACGGCGCGGTGTTCTTAAGCCCCTCCGACAGGGTCGCGCCGGCATAGAGCTCGATCAGCCCGATGATGATGCCGCCCACGAGGGCTCCCGGAATGGACCCGAAACCGCCCAGCACCGCCGCGGCAAAGGCCTTCAGCGCCACGGCGAGGCCCATGTTGGTGTCGATCAGCGTCACCGGCGAGAGCAGGATGCCGGCCGCGGCGGCGACGCCGGCCGATATCGCCCAGATCAGGGAGAAGATCAGCTTCACCGGGATGCCCATGTAGTAGGCGGCGAGCTGGTTCTGCGAGGTCGCCTGCATGGCAATGCCGATGCGGGTATGGGTGAAGAAGAGATAGAGCACGCCGCAGAGCAGGAACGTGCCGGCCACGATCGAAAGATACTGGTGGCTGAGCGTAACGCCGCCGATCGTGGTGACGCCGCCGAAGGGCGTCGGCAGGGTGTAGATTTCCGAGCCCCAGGTGACGCTGGCGAAGGTGCGGAAGATGGCGCCGAGCCCGATCGTCAGCATCACCACGGCGAATTGCGGCTGGCCGATCACGCGGCGCAGCACGACGGCGTCGAGCAGGGCGCCGAACACCGCCACCGAGAGGCCGGAGATCAGGAAGGCGACCCAGTAGTCGAGCTTCCACCAGGCCACCGCCATGTAGGCGACGAAGGCGCCCAGCATCAGCAGGTCGCCCTGGGCGAAGTTCACCAGCTCCGTGGCCTTGTAGATCAGCACGAAGCCAAGCGCGACCAGACCATAGATGCAGCCGACCGCAAGCCCGTTCAGGGTGAGTTGCAGAAAATCAACCAGTTTCCATCCCTTGTGTCGGGCGATCTGACGCCGCCTCGTACGCTGCCAATATGAACAGCTATTCAGCGCTGTCAACGCTATGCGGTGCAGACGCAAACTGGCACAACGAGCCGATTGACAGGAGAGATCGCGATGGCCGCCGTCGAGTCCCGCGGATTGCCGTTCCCGCAGGCCAACCCACCGAGCCCCTTCTACACCGAGGAGCACGAGGCATTCCGCACAACGGTCCGACGCTTCGTCGATCGTGAGATCATGCCTCATGTCGATCAATGGGACGAGGCCGAGGAGTTTCCGCGCGAGCTCTACAAGAAGGCGTCGGCGGCGGGCCTGCTGCAGCTCGGATTTCCGGAGGAATATGGCGGCGCGCCGACGGACCCCTTCTTCGCCATCGTCAAGTCCGAGGAGCTGGCGCGCCACGGCAGCGGCGGCATCAACGCCAGCCTCAACAGCCACACGATCGGCGCTCCGCCGATCGCCGCGCTTGGCCCCGAATGGATGAAGCGCAAGCTGCTGCCCGAGATCCTGGCCGGCGAGAAGATCAGTGCCCTCGCGATCACCGAGCCCAGCGGCGGCTCGGACGTCGCCAACCTCCGGACGACGGCGCGCCGCGAGGGCGATCATTATGTCGTGAACGGCTCCAAGATGTTCATCACCTCCGGCGTCCGCGCCGACTACTACACGGTCGCCGTGCGCACCGGCGGCGCCGGGGCGGGCGGCGTGTCGCTGCTGCTGATCGAGCGCGAGCGCGAAGGTTTCTCGCGCGCCAAGCTCAAGAAGATGGGCTGGTGGGCGTCCGACACGGCCCAGCTCTTCTTCGACAATGTGCGCGTGCCGACCGCCAACCTGATCGGCCAGGAGAACAAGGGCTTCATCGGCATCATGCTGAACTTCAACCAGGAGCGGATCGGCCTCGCGGCCGGCGCCTACGGCTACGCCAAGGTCTGCCTCGAGGAGGCGATCACTTATGCCCGCGAGCGTCATACCTTCGGCAGGCCGCTGATCGCCAACCAAGTCGTGCGCCACCGGCTGGTCGATATGGCGATGCGCATCAACGCGGTGAGGTCGACGCTGGAGCTCCTCGCCTGGCGCGTCGGGCAGGGCGAGAAGCCGGTGGCGGAAATCTGCATGCTGAAGAACCTCGCCACCTCGACGCTGGAATATTGCGCCAACGAGGCGATGCAGATCTTCGGCGGCGCGGGCTACCTGCGCGGCGCCAAGGTCGAGCGCATCTATCGCGAGACCAAGGTCATGTCGATCGGCGGTGGCTCGGTCGAGATCATGAAGGACCTCGCCGCGCGGCAGATGGGGTTGTAGGAAGAAGGAAAGATCCCTCGCCTTCGGCTCGGGATGACACATCGACCCGTGTCATCCCGAGCGATGAGTGCGGGATCTTTACAGGAGTAGCGCATGGCCAAACCCCTGACGACTCCGGAAGAGCGCATCGCGCTGTTCCAGCGTCTCTTCTCCGACACCATCCCGCACAACAAGGCGCTCGGGCTCAAGGTGCTCGCGGTGGCGCGCGGGCTCGCCTCGATGCAGCTCGACTGGCGCGAGGAGCTGGTCGGCAATCCCGAGACGCGCGTGCTGGCGGGCGGGCCGCTGACCGCGATGCTCGACGGCTGCTGCGGCATGGCGGTCGCGACCATGCTCAAGGAACCGATGCCCTTCGCCACGCTCGATCTGCGCATCGATTACGCCAAGCCGGCCGTTCCGGGAAAGCCGGTGATCGCCGAGGCCGAGTGCTATCGCATCACCCGGTCGGTCGCCTTCACCCGCGCCTTCGCTCATCAGGGCGATCCCAAGGATCCTGTGGCGGCCGCGGCCGGCACCTTCATGCTGGGCACCAAGGGCAAGGTGACCCCCGCTCATCTCAGGGGCCGGGAACTGCTGGGCAAGGGAGCGGTCGCGTGAGCCGGGGCCTCATGAAGCACCTCGCCGAGGCGCGCAAGCGGGGCGACGTAGGCCGCCTCGCCGAGGCGATCCCCTATGCGCGCTGGATGCGGATCGCGCCGGAGAACGGCACGGGCGAGCTGCTCACCCGCATGCGCTTCCACGACTCGCTGATCGGCAACACCTTCCTGCCGGCGATCCATGGCGGCACGCTGGGCGCGATGCTGGAGATGGCCGCGATCTTCCATCTCCTGTGGGAGATCGAGACGGAGACCGTGCCGAAGATCGTCAACATCACCGTCGACTATCTGCGCTCGGCGCGGCCGCTCGACGTGATCGCCTCGGCCAAGGTCACCAAGCAGGGACGACGGATGGTGAACGTCTTCGCCGAAGCCTGGCAGGATGACCGCAACAGGCCGGTCGCCACTGCCCAGGCGCATTTCCTGGTGACGGCCGACGACGAGCCGTCGGCTCTATGACCTTTCGGTCGTCGGGCCGAGCGCGGGCGGCAGGCTGGCACCGAGGCCGAGGACGACGAGACCCACCACCGCGCCCACGACATAGACATTCCTCAAAGCGGCAGCCATTGCCTGGGTCAGCAGCGCGACGTCGCCGGCAGCGAGAGTCTGGCGCAGGGCAGGCTGCATCAGTTGCGCCGCCACCTCGCCCGCCTGCGGCGCGTAGTGCAGCAGGCCGATATTCACCAGCGCCCCGAACAGCGCCGCACCGGTCGACTGACCGACGATGCGCATGAACATGTTGGACGCGGTCGCCGCGCCGCGCTCGCGCAACGCCGCCGCGGCCTGTACCGAGACGAGATAGGTCGTGTTGCAGGAACCCATGCCGAGGCCGATCAGCAGCGCGCCGGCGCCCGCCCAGACCGGCCCGCTGGCCGGCGACATCGCCATCAGGACGATGCTGCCCAGCACCAGCATGCCACCCCCGAACATCGCGCTCACGCGATAGCTGGTCCGGATCATGACGCGGCCCGAGGCGGTGCTGGCGACCGCCCAGCTGATCGACATGGCGCCCAGCACCACGCCGGTCACGGCGGCGCTGCGGCCCATCACGCCCTGGACGTAGGTCGGCAGGAAGGCGCTGACGCTCATCATCACGATGCCGATGGCGAAGCTGCCGAAATTGCCCAGCGCGATCACCCGGTTGGTCCAGAATCGGATCGGCAGCATCGGCGCCTCGACATGACGCTCGTGGCGCACCAGCACTGTCAGCGAAGCGACGCCCACCACGATGCACACGGCCAGCATCCAGGGACGGAGACTGCCGCCCTGGATCAGGGCCATCATCAGCGCGCCCGCTCCCAGCATCAGCAGCAACGAGGCGAAATAGTCGATGCGCGGCGCCTTCGCCTGCAGATGCTCGCGGAAGAAGACCGCGAGCATGGTCATGGCAAGCGCGCCGATCGGCAGATTGACCCAGAACACCGCCGACCAGCTCACATGCTCGACCAGGAACGCGCCGAGCGACGGGCCGATCACGGCGGAAATGCCGAAGACGCTGGACAGGAAGCCCTGCACGCGGGCCCGTTCGGTCGGCGTGTAGATATCGCCGATGATCGTGTAGGCGACCGGCTGGACCGCGCCGGCCCCCAGTCCTTGCAGCGTGCGGAAGACGATGAGCGACAGCATGCCCTGGGCGAAGCCGCAGAGCGTCGAGCCCGCGAGGAACAGGCTCGCGCCGGCGAAGAACACCCGCTTGCGGCCGAACAGGTCGGCCAACCGGCCGTAGATCGGGATGCTGACCGCCTGCGACAGCAGATAGGCGGCGAAGACCCAACTGAAGAGATGGAAGTCGCCGAGATCGGCCACGATGGTGGGCATGGCGGTGGCGACGATGGTGCTTTCCACGGCCGCCATGAAGGTCGCCATCATGCAGGCCGCCAGGATCAGGCTGCGGCGTCCCGCGATTCCGGCCGACGCGGCTTCCGGCAGGACGCTCTCTTTCGACATGCAATGCTCCGGCCCTCGTGAGGCTATGAAAATACGGTTCCGGATGGAGGTAAACCGCTCGCCAAATGCGCATGGGTGACTTGCGCGCGATCGCTCATGGACTTTGCCGCTTCTTTCGGGGCACAACACCGGCCATGGATTTCGACGCTCTGAAGACGCCGCGCGACGACACGGTGCGCGACGGCGCCGCTTTCGATGCCTATCTCCGGCCCGGCGATCTGGTCGATTCGGGCCATCCGGAAATCGTCGCCGAGGCTCGGCGCGTGGCGGGTTCGGGCAGCGCCCGCGAGAAGGCCCTACGCCTCTATTACGCCGTGCGCGACGGGCTGCGCTACGATCCCTACAACACGCCGATGAGGCGGGAGGCCTATCGCGCCAGCACGACCCTGGCGTCGGGCCACGGCTATTGCGTGAACAAGGCCGGATTGATGGCGGCGCTCTGCCGCGCCTCGGGCATTGCCGCCCGCGTGGGCTATGCCGACGTCCGCAACCACATGACCACCAGGCGGCTGGCCGAGCTGATGGGCAGCGACGTCTTCTATTACCACGGCTATACCGACGTCTGGCTCGACGGGCGCTGGGTGAAGGCGACCCCCGCCTTCAACAGGGAGCTGACCGAGCGGTTCGGCCTCAAGCCGCTCGACTGGGACGGGGTCTCCGACTCGATCTATCACCCGTTCGATCTCAGCGGCCGGCGGCACATGGAATATCTCGCCTATCGCGGCGTGTTCGCCGACATTCCGTTCGACGAGATCCGCGCCGCTTTCCGTCACTACTATCCGCGCATGACACGGCTGCAGGAAGAAATGCCGGCGGGCGGGACGCTCGGCGGCGACTTCGGCGCGGAAGGCGCCGCCGAGGCTGCCCGCGACTGAGCCGGCAAGGAATATCGAGACCGACGAAGGGAGACGAGAATGACCAACATGCTGAAGGACAAGGTCGTGCTGATCACGGGCGCGGGCGGCGGCATCGGCCGCGAGATGGCACTGCTGGCGGCCAGGGAAGGCGCCCGGGTGGTGGTGAACGATCTCGGCGGCGCGGTCGACGGCGAAGGCGTGGGCAGTGCGACGCCCGCGCAAAAGGTCTGTGAGGAGATCGCGGCGGCCGGCGGCAAGGCCGTGCCCAACGCCGACAGCGTCACCGATCCTGCGGGCGCGGAGCGCATGGTTAAGGCCGCAGTCGAGAATTTCGGCAAGATCGACGGCGTCATCAACAATGCCGGCATCTTGCGCGACCGCATCTTCCACCGCATGAGCCACATGGATTGGAAGATGGTGATCGACGTGCACCTCAACGGCGCCTTCAACGTGAGCCGCGCCGCCGCCAACTACTTCAAGGAGCAGAAGTCGGGCGCGTTCGTGCACTTCACCTCGACCTCGGGTCTCGTCGGCAATTTCGGCCAGGCGAACTATTCGGCGGCCAAGATGGGCATCATCGGCCTGTCACGCTCGATCGCCCTCGACATGGCGGCCTTCAACGTGCGCTCGAACTGCATCTCGCCGTTCGCCTGGACGCGCATGATCGGCACTATCCCGGCCGACACCGAGGCGCAGAAGGTGCGGCTGGAGCGCTCCAAGCGGATGACGCCGGCCAAGATCGCGCCGATGGCCGTGTTCCTGCTTTCCGATGCGGCCGACGGCATCACCTCGCAGATCTTCGGCGTGCGCATGAACGAGATCATGCTGTTCAACGCCAACCGGCCGGTGCGTTCGGTGCACAACTCCGAGGGCTGGACGCTCGAAGCCATTGCCGAGCATGCGGTGCCGTCGATGAAGCCCTACTTCACCGACCTCAAGCGCTCGCCCGAATACTTCACCTGGGATCCGATTTGAGCGGACTATCGTTCCGCGGCAAAGTTGTCATCCCGAACGAAGTCAGGGATCTTTGACGGTGCGCGAAGGATCCCTCGCTTCGCTCGGGATGACGCGAAAGGACGTTGTGAAAGCAAGAGAATAGTCATGGCCCAAGCGCGCAAGAACGAACCGAAGATCGATGCCGAGGAAGTGCTGAACGGCATCGTCGAATGGGTGTCGATCGAGAGCCCGAGCCACGACGCCAGGTCGGTCAACAAGGTGGTCGATCATGTCGAGGGCCAGTTCCGCGATCTCGGGCTCAGGGTCGAGCGCACCGCAGGAATCAACGGCTTCGGCGACATCCTGGAATGCCGCACGCCCCGCGAATGGAGCCAGGGCGAGGGCAAGGGCATCCTGGTGCTGGCCCATCTCGATACGGTGCACCCCCTTGGCACGATCGACAAGGAGCTCAGGATCCGCCGCGAGGGCGACAGCGTCTTCGGGCCCGGCATCTACGACATGAAGGCCGGCGGCTATATCGCCTACTACGCGCTGCGCCATCTGGTCCGGCAGGGCAAGAAGACGAGGCTGCCCGTCACCTTCCTGTTCATTCCAGAGGAGGAAGTCGGCAGCCCGACCTCGCGGGCGCGCATCGAGGCGGCGGCGCTGGGCCACAAGTATGCGCTGGTGATGGAGCCCGGCCGCGACGGCGACCGCGTGGTGACGTCGCGCAAGGGCGTCGGCCGCTTCGTGATGACGGTGAAGGGCCGCGCCGCCCATGCCGGCGTCAGGCACGAGGACGGGCGCAGCGCCATCCTCGAGATGGCGCGGCAGATCGTGCGCATCGAGGGCAAGACCGACTATGCCCGCGGCATCACCTGCAATGTCGGGCTGGTGAGCGGCGGGACCGGGGTCAACGTCGTGTCGGCCGCGTGCACGGCCGAGATCGACCTGCGCGTGCCGACGCCCGAGCTGGCCGAGGAGATGACGCACTGGTTCCTGAACCTCGAGCCGATCGGCAAGGATGTCGAGGTGACGGTCGAGGGCGGGATGAACCGGCCGCCCTACCGCAAGGACGCCGGCATCGCGGCGCTGTTCGAGAAGGCGCAGGCGATCTATCGCGAAATCGGCAAGGAGCTCCGGGACGTGCCGCTGACCGGCGGCGGCAGCGACGGCAACTTCACCGCCGCGCTCGGCATCCCGACGCTCGACGGGCTCGGCGCCGACGGCAAGGGGGCGCATGCGGCCTACGAGCAGATCTACTACTCCTCGCTGGTGCCGCGCACCTACCTCTGCACCCGCCTGCTGGAGACGCTCGACTAGGAACTATGTCGCCCTCATCAGGTCGCGGATTGCCGCTACCGTCTCGGCTGGCGCTTCCTGGGGCACGTTGTGCCCGACGCGCGCGATCAGGCGGCGCTCGTAAGGTCCGGTGAACTTCCTGGCATGAGGATCGACTGGCGCGGCCGGTCCGACGCCGTCGGCATCGCCGTGCAGGTTGATGGTCGGCACCCCGATCACGGGTTGCGCCGCGAGCGTCGCCTCGATGCCGACAACGGCGGGATCGCCCGGCACATAACCGTAGCGATGGCGATAGGAGTGGATCACCACATCGACAAAATCGGGATTGTCGAACGAGACGGCGCTCTTCTCGAAGGCGGCATCGTCGAACCGCCAGTGCGGCGACCAGAGCTTCCACAGGAGCTTGCCGATGTCGCGCCGGTTGCGGGTGAGGCCGGCCCGGCCGCGCTCGGTGTGGAAGTAGTACTGGTACCAGAGGCGGTGCTCCTGCGCGGCTGACGCCGGCCTGGCGGACGCCGCTATGTCCTGGATGTTGTAGCCGGTGCAGCTCACGAGGCCGCGCACGCGCTCGGGCCATAAGGCGGCGACGATGCAGGCCGCGCGCCCGCCCCAGTCGTAGCCGGCGAGCAGCGCGCGCCCGATCCCGAGGGCATCCATGAGCTGCAGAAGGTCGTTGCCCAGCACCGCCTGCTCGCCCGAGCGCAGCGTGCTGTCCGACAGGAACCGCGTCGCACCGTAACCGCGCAGATAGGGCACCAGGACCCGGCATCCGTCGGCGGCCAGCGGCGGCGCCACCTCGTCGAAGCAACGCGGGTCGTAGGGGAAGCCGTGCAGGAGGATGACCGGAGGTCCGTTTCCCGAACCATGCGCCTCGCAGGCGATCTCGAGGGTATCGGTGCGGACGGACAGCGTTTCCATCCTGCGAGCTTAGCCGACCGTCCCCGCGTTGACAGCATGCCGGGGCCCACGCACGCTTCGGGCAAAGCAGGAGGAGACATGGCCCGTTTCGATCGTGTGATCCGCGGCGGCATGGTCGTCGATGGCAGCCGCCTGCCGCGCTTCCGTGCCGACATCGGCATCAAGGACGGCGTCATCGCCGAGATCGGCAGGATCGCGACCGGCGAGGCCGACGAAGCCATCGATGCGGGCGGCCTCATCGTGGCGCCCGGCTTCGTCGATTTGCACACGCATTACGACGCGCAGCTCTTCTGGGATCCCTATTGCACGCTCTCCGCCTGGCACGGCATCACCTCGGTGGTGATCGGCAATTGCGGCTTCGGATTCGCGCCGGTACGGCCGGCCGAGCGTGAGCGCGCCATGATGTCGATGACGCGGGTCGAGGCGATCCCGATGGCCTCGATGAAGGCCGGCATGCCGTGGGACTGGGTGACCTTTCCCGAGTTCCTCGACGCCGTCGACCGGGCGCCCAAGGCGATGAACATCCTGCCCTATGTGCCGATCTCGCCGCTGCTCATCTGGGTGATGGGCTTCGAGGCGGCCAAGGCCGGCGAGCGGCCGACCTCCGAGCAGCATGGCGAGCTGAGAAGGCTGCTGCACGAGGCGATGGATGCCGGCGCCTGCGGCTGGTCGGCCCAGCGCATGCTGCCCGCGGGACCTGCGGCGGTGCAGCGCGACTATGACGGCACGCCGATGCCGACCGACGTGATGCACGACGACACCTGCCGCGAGTTCGCCAGGGTGCTGGCCGAGCGCAACGACGGGTTCGTGCAGATGCTGCTGGTGTCGGGCGACAACGCGCGCGATCGCGCCTTCTACGAGGAGGTGGCGACGCTGAGCGGGCGGCCGGTGATCATGAACGTCGTCCAGGCCTTCGACGACCGGCCGCACATCCACCGCCATGTGCTCGCCTGGCTGAAGAGCTGCCGCGAGCGTGGCATCCGCGTGGTGGGGCAGGGGCTCACGACCGACGCAGGCTTCACCTTCACCTTCGAGGACTGGAACCTGTTCGACGACCAGCAGGTCTGGTGCGAGGCCACCACCGGCACGCACGCCGAGCGGCTGGCCAAGCTCGCCGATCCGGCGCGCCGGCCGGCGCTGCGGGCCAACCTGCCGATCACCGCGACCGGGCCGTTGCCGCAGATCGCGATCGTCGGCCCCAAGCTCGACAAGAACAGGAAATGGCTCGACTACACGCTGGCCCATGCCGGCGAGAAGATGGGCAAGCATCCGGTCGATGTCATGCTCGACATGGCGGTCGAGGAGGGCCTCGAGACCGAGTTCTTTGCCGCGCCGCCCAACGGCCGGATCGAGTATCTGAAAGAGCTGGTGGACGATCCCTACGTGCTGTTCGGCGTGAGCGACGGCGGGGCGCACACCAAGTTCCTCACCGCCGGCCGCTATCCCACCGAAACGCTGTGCAAGGTCGTGCGCGAGCACCGCATGCTGAGCCTCGAGGAGGCGCACTGGCGGTTGTCGGCGCTGCCGGCCGAGGTAGCGGGCTTCCGCGGGCGGGGCGTGCTCAGGAAGGGGGCGCCGGCCGACATCGTCGTCTACGACTTCGATGGCCTGAAGGTGCTGCCCGACGAGATCGCGCACGATCTGCCGGGCGGCGAGTGGCGGCGCATCCAGCGCGCCGAGGGCTATCGGTACATCCTCGTGAATGGCGAAATCACGATGCGCGACGGCCGCCAGACCAACACGCATTCGGGCCGGCTGCTGCGCCACGGCGGCTGAGAGCGGACGCTGCCTTCCAAAACAGAAAGGCGGCCCGCAGGCCGCCTTGCCCTTACATGCTCCACAAACCGTCGCTCACTTCGGCGGGCAGGGATGGATGTTCATCTCGGGCCCGAGATCGTAGGGTGGCGGGGCTTGGCTCAGCGAGTTCACCTTGCCGTCGAGCGCCCATTCGAGCGCGCGCAGGCTGCGCGAGCAGAATTCCTTGTCCACCGGCGCGCGCTGCGCCGTGCGGTTGGCGAACTCGGTGACGAGGACGTCGACATTGAACCGCTTGCGTCGCGACAGCTCGGTCAGGGCACGGGCATTGGAGCTGAGCTCCGATTGAAACTTCTTGATGAAGGTGTTGTAGGTGTCGTCGAAAGCGCGGGCGCCGTTGGGCGTCTGGCACTGCAGGGTGGCCACCGTCAGCTCCTGCTGCAGCATGCGATTGTGGATCACCGACAGGTCGGTGTCGTTGTAGCAAGTCGCCCGAATCTTGGCCGCAGGTGGCGCCGGAACGGTCACCGCCGCCTGGTAGTCGGGTGCCGGCGGCTTCTTGGCCGGCGCGGCGGTGTTCGGACCGAACAGATTGCAACCGCTCAGCGCCAGGCCGCCCGCCACCAGAAGTGCCGCCTGCTTGACCTTGCTTCTCATCCAGAGACTCCCAACACGTTGGCCGGAAAGCGTCAGCGGGTACAACAGATAGCGGGCCGTTTCAAACGCAAATACCGCACAGGGCCCGTCGCACGCTGGAAAGTGATTTCAGTGCAGGGCCTTACCCAAAGCTCGGTCGAAGATCTCGAGGCCCAGGTCGATCTCGGCCGCTTCGATGGTGAGCGGCGGCGCAATCCGGAAGATGCCGTAGCCGCCGCGGACCACGCTGGTCATCATCCCGACCGCGAGGCACTCGTGGGCCACGCGCCGGGCGAGCTCGGGGTCCGGGACCCGGGTGCGCCGGTCCTTGACCAGATCGAGCCCGAGCAGCAGGCCCCGTCCCCGGACGTCGCCGATGCACTCGTAGCGCTGCTGCAGGGTGCAAAGCCCGCTCTTCAGGCGTTCGCCCAGCAGGGCCGCGCGTTCGGCCAGACGGTCGCGCAGGATGATTTCGATCACCTTCAGGCCCACCGCCGCCGGCAGGGGATCGGAGGCATGGGTGGTGTAGAACAGGTAGCCGCGCTCGGCGGCCACCTCCTCGATCTCGGGCGTGGTCAACATGGCGGCGAGCGGCAGGCCGGCGCCCAGCGTCTTGGACAGGGTGAGGTAGTCGGGCACGACGCCATCGCGCTCGCAGGCGAACAAAGTGCCGGTCCGGCCGAGGCCGGTCTGGGCCTCGTCGAAGACGAGCTGCATCCCGCGCGCCCGGCATTCGGCTGCGAGGGCGGGGAGGTAGCCTTCGGGCGGCTCGAGCACGCCGCCCGAGCTCAGGATCGGCTCGACGATGCAGGCCGCCAACGCGCCGCTCGACTGGCGGTCGATCAGCTCGAATCCGAGGGCCAGTTCGGCTTTCCAGTCGTACACTCCGCGGGCATCTATGAAGCGGGACCGATAGGTGTCGGGCGCGGGCAGAACGAACGAGCCGGGGACCGGCGGACCGTAACCGCGGCGGCCGGACGAATAGGTCGCGGAAGCGGCGCCGCCCGTCACGCCATGCCAGGAGCGGCTCGTCGCGACCACCTCGTGCCGTCCGGTGGTGAGCTTGGCCATGCGCAGCGCCGCTTCGTTCGACTCGCCGCCGGTCGAGACCAGCAGCACGCGATCGAGCCTGCCCGGCGAGACGCTGGCCAGCAGGGCAGCGAGATCGACCACGGGCCGCGACAGGATCGACGAGTAGAGATGGTCGAGCTCGCCCATATAGCGGCGCGCCACGGCCACGATCTCGGGGTGGCTGTGGCCCAGGATCGCGCTCATCTGGCCCGACGTGAAATCGAGGATGCGCCGGCCGTCGGCGTCGACGAACCAGTTGCCCGCCGCACTCTCGGCGATCAGCGGTGCGAAGGCGCCGCCATAGCGCACGAGATGGGCGCGCGCCTTCTCCCAGAACTGCGGATCGCCGTTGTTGCTCATGCTGCCTCGAGGGCCGCCTTCACCAGCGGCAGGCGGTCGTTGCCGAAGAACATCGAGCCGCCCACGAACATGGTCGGGCTGCCGAAGCCGCCGCGGGCGATCAGCTCGTCGGTATTGGCCCTCAACCTCGCCTTGCAGGTGCCGGTCTCGATGGCGGCGAAGAATCGCTGGCGTTCGAGGCCGGCGCGCGCCGCGATATCGGCCAGCACCTCCTCCTTCGAGAGGTCGCGGTCGTCGCCCCAATAGGCCTCGAAGGCGGCGGTCGCATAGGGCACGAGCTTGCCCTCGTCGAGCGCCACGAACGCGCCGCGCATGCATTTCACGCTGTTGACCGGAAAGACCTGCGGCGGAAAGACGATCGAGAGGCCATAGAGCCGGGCCCACGCGGCCAGGTCCTCGAGCATGTAGGCCTGCTTGCGGGGATTGGGCTTCGCCCGGTTCTCGTAAACTGTCCGGTTGACGGCATTGAAGACGCCGCCCACCAGGATGGGCTTCCAGACGATCTCGGCGCCAATCCCGGCGGCCAGCGGCTGCACGGCATGAAAGGCGAGGTAGGTCCAGGGGCTGGAGCAGTCGAAGTAGAAGTCGAGTTGGCGCGCCATTTCGTCCCTTTGCCGTCGGTCGGCCTTGTCGTTGCCACAAGCCCAGCGTACTTTGCAAATCCATGACGGTCCCGGCTGAAAAGCCCAAGAAAGTTGCCATCGTCGTCCATCAGGAGCATTCGCGACCCGGACGGGTCGGCACCCTCCTCGAGAAGCGCGGATACGAGCTTCACCGTCTTTGCCCCAATCTCGGCTGCGAGCTGCCGGAAGACATGTCGGACTATGCCGGCGTGGTGATCTTCGGCGGCCCGATGTCGGCCAACGATTGCGGCACGCTGGCCGGCATCCGGTGCGAGCTCGACTGGATTCCGAGGGTGATCGAGGCCGGCGTGCCCTATCTCGGTCTGTGCCTCGGCGCCCAGCTCCTGACCCGCGCCGCGGGCGGCCGGGTCGGACCGCATCCGCAAGGCCTGGTCGAGATCGGTTATGTCGACATCGAGCCGACCGAGGCCGGACGCGACTGGATCAAGGCGCCGATGAAGGTCTATCAGTGGCATCGCGAGGGCATGACCTTGCCCGATTGCTGCGAGCTGCTCGCCACCAACGAGCGCTACCCGGTGCAGGGCTTTCGCTGCGGGCCCAACGCCTTCGGCTTCCAGTTCCACCCAGAGGTCACGCTGGAGATGAAGAAGATCTGGACCCTGACGGCCGCCGAGCGGCTGGCCATGCCCGGGGCCCAGCAGCGCGGCGTCCACCTCGCCATGCATGCGCTCTACGATCCGCCGCTCGACCGCTGGATCGACAGGTTCCTCGATCGCTGGCTGGCCACCGACCAGAGGCGGGCCGCCTGATCTGGCTCCCTGCCGCGAGCTGGGCTAGGGTCGGCGCGAGCAGGGGGAGACAGAAAAGATGGGCGCGTTGATTTTCGTCGTGGCGCTGGTCGTCGTGGCCGTCGTCCTGGTGTTTGCCGGGGTGAAGACCGTCAATCAGGGCTTCAACTGGACCATCGAGCGTTTCGGCAAGTACACCCGTACTTTGGCCCCGGGGCTGCATCTCATCGTGCCGTTCATCGACCGGGTCGGCCGCAAGATGAACATGCAGGAGAATGTGCTCGACATCCCGGCGCAGAAGGTGATCACCAAGGACAATGCCACGGTGCAGGTCGATGCCGTCGCCTTCTACCAGGTGATCGATGCGGCGCGGGCGGCCTACGAGGTGCAGAACCTCCATCTCGCCATCACCAACCTGGCGCTCACCAACATCCGCAGCGTGATGGGCAACATGGCGCTCGACGAGGTGCTGTCCAAGCGCAACGAGATCAACAATACGCTGCTCGCCGTGATCGACCAGGCGACCAACCCGTGGGGCGTGAAGGTGCTGCGTATCGAGCTCAAGGATATCGCGCCGCCCGAGGATATCGTGGTCGCGATGGGCCGCCAGATGAAGGCCGAGCGCGAGAAGCGCGCCACTATCCTCGAGGCCGAGGGCGTGCGCGAGTCGAGCATCCAGCGTGCCCAGGGCGAGAAGCAGTCGGCCATCCTGATCGCCGAGGGCAAGCGCGAAGCCGCTTTCCGCGAGGCCGAGGCGCGTGAGCGGCAGGCCGAAGCCGAGGCGAGGGCGACCGCCGTGGTCGCCCAGGCGATCGCCGGCAACGGCACGCAGGCGATCAACTACTTCCTCGGCACCAAGTACGTGGAGGCGTTGGCCAAGATGGGCGCCTCCAACAACGCCAAGATGTTCTTCCTGCCGGTCGAGGCGGCAGGCGTGATGGCGTCGATCGCGGGCATTGGCGAGCTCGCGAAAGAAGCGCAGGCGCGCGCCGCAGAGGCCGCTCGCCCGCGCGGTTCGGTGCCGCCGTCGGGCTAGGCGCCGATGACGATCGTCTTCTGGTACTGGTGGGCGTTGGCCGCCGTGCTGCTCGTCTCCGAGATGATGCTGCCCGGCGTGGTGTTCCTGTTCCTGGCGATCGGCGCGGCAGCGTGCGGCCTGCTGCTGCTGGTCGCCCCGGCAGCCGCGCTTGAGTTCCAGCTCTTCCTGTTCGCGATCGTCGCCGTGGCGTCGGCGGTGCTCCTGCGCCGCTCGTTGCGCCGGCTGCAGGGGCGCGGTGACGAGGCCCTCAACGAACGCGGCAAGGCGATGATCGGGCGCACCTTCGTCCTGGATCAGCCGATCCTCAACGGTCGCGGCCGGCTGACCCTTGGCGACGGAAGCTGGATCGTGACCGGCCCGGACATGGCGGCGGGGGCCAGGGTGCGCGTGGCCGCCGTCGAGGGCACCGAGCTCAAGGTCGAGCCGGCGCCTTGACGGGCCGTCCGGAAGGACGGGGTGTCCATCTTATCGGGATGGCACGACTACGGTCGTTCCCGATGGTGGCGGAGTGGTCACCACCGCGGGCGCCGGCTTGGGATGCTCGACGACGGTCCGTTCCGAACGGACCGTACAGGCGGCGGCAAGGCCGCAAAGCACAAGTGCGAGGACGGCCAATCTCTTCATCAAGGGTCTCCTGTGAAGCTCGGACTCGTCAACGGCGGGCCGGCCCGGCGGTTGCCATTGCCCGCCGGGGCCCGGCGACGGGTATTTGCCAATAGTTAACCGATGGGTTATGTGTTCCCGACTGCCGAACGGGAGTGCAACATGGAACGGTCGTACGGATGGGTGGTCGTGGCGGCGGGAGCCTTGATGGGCTGCGTCGCGATCGGCGCGATGTTCTCGCTGGCGGTTTTCCTGCAGCCGATGGCCGATGCCACCGGCTGGTCGCGCACCGGTATCTCGACCGCCATGACCTTCGACTTCTTGACCATGGGCGTCGCCGCTTTCGGATGGGGCGCACTGACCGATCGCTTCGGGCCCCGGATCGTCGTCCTGTCCGGCGCGATCCTGCTGGGTCTGGGCCTCGCGATGGCGAGCCGCGCCAGCAGCCTGCTCGAGTTCCAGCTCGTCTACGGGGTGATTGTCGGGATCGCGGCGGGCGCGGTCTTTGCGCCGATGATCGCGACGGTCACCGGCTGGTTCGAGAAGCACCGCAGCCTCGCCGTGTCCCTCGTCTCGGCCGGCATGGGCGTCGCGCCGATGACGATCTCGCCGTTCGCCCGCTGGCTGATCTCGACCTATGACTGGCGCACCGCCCAGCTCGTGATCGCCGTGGCGGCATGGCTGTTGCTGGTGCCCACGGCGCTCCTGGTACGCCGCGCACCCGCGGCACCGGAGGCCACCGGCCCGGGCGCCGCTGCCGCCGGCGACTCCGGCATGACGGTGCGACAGGCGCTGCGCTCGCCGCAATTCATCGTGCTCGCGCTCACCTTCTTCTGTTGTTGCGCCACTCATTCCGGCCCGATCTTCCATACGGTCAGCTACGCCATCGCCTGCGGACTGCCGGGCATGGCCGCGGTCACGATCTACAGCGTCGAGGGCCTCGCGGGACTGGGCGGCCGCCTGCTGTTCGGCCTGGCCGGCGACAGGTTCGGCGCCAAACCGGTGGTGGTGGCGGGGCTCCTGATTCAGGCGCTGGCGGCCGGCACGTATTTCTTCGTCCGCGAGCTCGGAGAGTTCTATGCCGTCGCCGTCGTGTTCGGGATGGCCTATGGCGGCGTGATGCCGCTCTATGCGGTGATCGCGCGCGAGTACTTTCCGATGCGCATCATGGGCACCGTGTTCGGCGCCGCCGCCATGATCTCGAGCCTCGGCATGGCGCTGGGGCCGGTCGTCGGCGGCTGGATCTTCGACATATTCGCGAGCTACGGCTGGCTCTATATCGCATCGTTCGGCATCGGCCTCGGCGCGGCGGCGATCGCGCTCGCCTTCCCGCCGCTGCCGTCGCGTACTCGAGCGCGTCTGCAGCCGGCCTGATGATCGGCCGCCCTGGCGTCAGCCGGGAGTGACCGGATCGAAGCCTGCCGCGGCCGCTCCCAGGACCGCCAGGGCGCCGTCGAGGGAGCGCACGACCCGCGTCGTGCCGAAGCCGGCGGCCTCGTGGTGGAGCGCGTACATGCGGAACACGCCTTCCATCACGTCGCTCGAGACGACGAAGACCTGCCGCTTCTCTTGCGCCGGCCACGGCGAATAGGCGCGGGCGACGATGACGCTGGTGTCGACGTCCTCCGAGACGTGGCTGAAATCGATGATCGTGTCGACCGAGCCCTGCTGCGCCACGAACAGGGCGAGGGCGGCGTCGGTGAGATCGAAATTGGCGCGCGTCAGCCTTTCGGGAAAGGACACCAGCAGGATCCTGTTCACCTGATCGAACAGCAGCCGGGCGACGAGCGACGCTCCGAGAAGCGTCGATATCTGCAACACGCCGCTCGCCAGGTTCATTGCGCGATTCCTCCCCCTTGCAGGACGAAACGAGATACCGCCTATCCTGACACAATCTACGACAAATGCCGCCTGCATCCATGCATAGGCAGGCGCTGGGCCCTGCGGTGCGGGATCAGGTCCGTGCGAATTCTACCCTCCGATCAGGGCTTTCTCCATCATGCAATGCACCCCCTTGTTGCCGTCGACTGTCTGGGTGATGTGCAGGTCGCCCTTGAGGCTGCACAGCATGTAGGCATCCTCCGCCTTCAGCCCGGTCCGGGCGGCGATCAGCCGGATCATGTCGCGCAGCGCTTCCTTGGCCGCATCGTCGAGATCGGGGTCGAAGCCGTGCGTGATCCAGTGGGTCGCGGTCTCGGCACGCGGATTGTTGAGCTTCATGTCCTTGCGCACGGTGAAGCGGAAGGTGCCCGAGAGCGCCGTCTCGAGGGCGGTGAGATTCACCTCGCCATCGCCTTGCACGCCGTGGCCGTCGCCGGCCGAGAACAGGGCCCCGGCCGCGAAGACGGGAAAGTACACCGTCGTGCCGATGTTGAAATGCCGGTTGTCGATGTTGCCGCCGAAGGCGCGCGGTTCGATGGAGCTGCACTGGCCCCATTCCGGCGGCGGCGCCACGCCCATGATGCCGAAGAAGGGCTTGAGCTGGATCTCGGTGCCCCAGGGCAGGGTGCAGACGCCGCGGTTCGAATCGATCGGGATGTGGGTGAGACGGTAGGAGGGGAAGTCCTCCGGCAGCGTGCCCATCAGCGGTCGCTGCACGTTCCAGCCCCAGTTGGTGCGGAACTTGATGTCGAGGACCTCGACCGCCAGCACGTCGCCACGCTCGGCACCTTCGATATGGACGGGGCCGGTGAGAATGTGCCGGCCGAGATGCGGCCTGAGCTTGGCCAGGATCTCGCGGTGCTCGGGCAGGACGTTCATCGGCGGCTTGGGCAGGATCTCGGCAGCCCCGGACACGCAATGAATGGTGGCGATGTCGCCCGATCTGAGGCTGAGGGAGGGCTCGAGCTGGCTGTCGAAATAGCCCCAGTGGCAAGTCTCGGGCGAGGAATGAAGCTCGTGCGTGGCCATGCGGTCCCCCTTTGTCGGAGGGTTGAAGCACGAACCGCGGCCCCGATGCTATAGGCACATGATGAAAGGCACGTGATGAACTATCGCCACGGCTTCCATGCCGGCAACTTCGCCGACGTGCTGAAGCACGTCGCCCTGGTCGAGCTCCTGCGGCTCCTGACGGCCAAGGACAAAGGTCTGTTCGTGCTCGACACGCACGCCGGCGCCGGCGGTTACGACCTGGTCGGCGAGCAGGCACGGCGCACGGGCGAGGCCGAAGCCGGCATCCTGCGCCTTGCCGCAGCGGACCGGACCGGCATGCCGCCGGCCGTGGCGCGCTACCTTGCGGCTGTCGCGGCCTACGACCGCAAGTTCGGTCCGCCGCAAGACGCGCTGCGGCACTATCCTGGCTCGCCGCGCCTGATCCGCGCCGGCCTGCGACCGGGCGACCGGTTCGTGGCCTGCGAGCTGCATCCGGGGGCGGCGCTGGCGCTCAAGCGGGAATTCGCCGGCGATCGCGCCGTCGAGGTGCGCCATGCCGACGGCTACCGGGTGCTGAAGGCGCTGCTGCCGCCGCCGGAGCGACGCGGCCTCGTCCTGATCGATCCGCCGTTCGAGGCTGTCGACGAACTCGACCGCGTGGCGCGCGCCTTGCGACACGGTCTGCGCCGCTTCGCCACCGGATGCTACGCGGCCTGGTATCCGGTCAAGGACGCCACGGCGCCCACGCTCGCAACGCCGCCGCAGCGGACGAGCCTGGTGACGCTCGACCTGAAGCTCGGCGAGGCGGCTGCGCCCGGCAAGCTCGCAGCCTGCGGTCTCACCGTGATCAATCCGCCCTGGAAATTCGAGGAGGCGATGCGCGAGGCGCTACCCTGGGTCGCGGCCCACCTCGGCCGCGGGGTCAGCGCGATGGTGCACGCCTCTCCAGCCAGCGCGCCGGTTCCGGCGCGAGGAGCATGATCGCGAAACCCACGAAGCACAGGAGCGCCCCGGCCAGGATCGCGCCGGCGTAGGAGCCGAAGAAGTCGTAGGCATAGCCCGCGGCCGGCGAGCCGAGCAGGGCGCCGAAGGCGACACCGCTATAGAGGGCACCGATGACCGCGCCCAGCGAACGGCCGCCGAAATAGTCGGCGGCAAGCGAGGGTGCGATGGCGACGAAGCCGCCGTAGAAGGCGCCGAAGAGCAAGGCGAAAAGGATCAGGGCGGGCGCGGTCGTGGAGAACGACCAGACGACCAGCATCGCCCCCGCGCCGACGAACATCAGGGCGAAGGAAAGCCGCCGGCCGAGCCAGGGCGTGACGGTCGCGAACAGGAAACGGCCGACGGTGCTGCCGACGCCCAGCAGGGTGATCAGCAGCACGCCGAATCCTGCCCCCAGCCCGACGTCGCGGCTGTAGGGCACGAGATGGACGAAAGGCGTGAACAGGCCGAAGGACATCAGAAGGGCCGCCACATACACCGCCCAGAAGGGGCTGGTCCGAACCGCCTCGCCGAGGGTCAGGCCAGAAGGTGCGGCCGGCGCGCCGCCGGGCGGTACCGGCTCGCCGTCCGGCTCCATGCCGTAGAAGTGCGGATCGCGGCGGATCAGGAGGCCGGCGACGATCGCGCCCAGCGCCGTGAGGCCGGCCAGGACGAGATAGGCGTGGCGCCAGCCGATATGGCCAATCAGCGTGTTCGCGAGCGGCGCGCCGATCAAGGTGCCGACGCCGATGCCGGCGACCGCAATGCCGCTCGCCGTGCCGCGCCGGCGCACGAACCAGTGTTGGACCGCGGTGACGCTCGGGACATAGGAGAGGCCGACGCCAAGGCCGACGCCGAGGCTGTAGCCGAGGTAGACCTGCCACAAAGCGTTGGCCTGCGCGGCGATCACCAGGCCGAGCGCGACGATCAGCAGGCCGCCCGTCACGACCGGCCGCGGCCCGACCCGGTCGGCGATCAGGCCGGCCGGCAGGCCGAGCAGGAAATAAAGGAAGGCCGCGATCGAGAAGACGAGCGAGGTATCGCCGCGCTGGGCGCCGAACTCCGCCTCGAGCGGCCCGAAGAAGGCGGCGAAGGAATAGGCGACGGCATAGCCCGTCAGCATGCAGAGGAACGCGCCGGCCACGACACGCCAGCCGGCGAAAGCGCGCGCGGGGGTCACTTCTTGCCGCCGCCGTTCTTCCCGTCGCCGAGGCGCCAGCCCCAAAGCTTATAGGCTGCCTCGGCGATGCGCGGGTCGAGTTCGTGCTCGGAAATGTTCACGCCCCGGCTCAGGGTCTCGGCGACGACACCCAAGGCGGCGAGCCGGGCCTGCTTCTTGTCGTCCGTGGCGATGACGTGCCACGGCGCATGGTCGGTGTCGGTCTTGTCCAGCATGTCCTTGTAGGCTTCGAGATACTGCTTGCGCTTGGCGATGTTGCGGAAATCCTCGAGCCCGACCTTGTGACGCTTGTAGGGTTTGCGCAGCCGGTCGATCATCCGCTCCTTCTGCTCCTTGGCGCTGATGTGGAAGAGCAGCTTGACGATGCGCACGCCGTCGTCGGCGAGCTGACGCTCGAACTCGTTGATCTCGCGGTAGGCGCGCTTCCAGGCGGCTTCGTCGCAGAACCTCTCGATGCGTTCGACCAGCACGCGGCCATACCACGTGCGGTCGAAGATCGACCAGTTGCCGGGCGCCGGCAGTCGCTCCCAGAAGCGCCAGAGATAGTGCCGGCCCTGCTCGGCCGGCGTCGGCGCGCCGATGCGCCAGACATGGGTCGAGCGCGGCTCCAGGCCGTAGATGATGCGCTGGATGGAACCGCCCTTGCCGGCGGCATCCCAGCCGTCGATGCCGATGATCACCCGTCCGCCGGTGCGCATGTGATGCACCTGGAGGTCCAGCAGCCGGTGCTGCAGCTCCTTCAGCCGGCGGTCGTAGCTCTCGTCGTCGATCGGCTCGTCGATCATCGCGATCTCGTCGAGCACCGGCCATCTGCCCATCGGTTCCTCCGCGCGGGATCGTGCCAGCGGCTCGGCGGCGACGCAATTCGCCATGCCGATTGACAGGCCGAACGCGCGCCGCGACTAATCCGTCCGATGCCTTCGGCCCCAACCTTCAGATACGTCGAGCGGGACGGCGCTTCCGTCCTGCAGGCGTCGGGCAACTGGACCGTCTTCAGTCTTCGCGCGCTGCGCCGCCGTGAGCGCCGCGCAACTGTGGTGCAACGCCGGCCGGATCTCATCGATATCACGGATGTGGGGCGCCTCGACACGGCGGGCGTGCTGGAGCTTCTGCATCTTGCCGGCGGCGGCCAGGACACCGAGGTCCGGGCGAAGGAGCAGGGCCAGGCCGATCTTTTCCGGGTGGTGCAGGAGCACAATGTGCAGACGCCGCCCGAACCGCATGTCGACTGGCTGTCGCACTGGCTGGCCGAGGTGGGCCAGGGCCTTGTCCACATCTACCAGCAGATCATCGCCCTCTGCGCGTTCTTCGGCGAGACCCTGGTGGTCGTCCTCGGGGCATTCGCCCATCCGAAGCGCTTCCGGCCTGCCGCCGTGGTACGGCAGATGTACGAGGTGTGGGTCAAGGCGCTCGTCATCGTCGGCGTCCTCTGCTTCCTGATCGGCGTGGTGATCGCCTACCAGGGCGTGCAGCAGCTCAGGCAGTTCGGCGCCGAGACCTTCACGGTCGAGGCGGTCGGCATCGGCATCTTCCGCGAGCTGGGCGTGCTGCTCACGGCCATCATCGTGGCCGGCCGGTCGGGCAGCGCCTTCACCGCCCAGATCGGCACGATGCAGGTCAATCAGGAAATCGACGCCATGCGCACGATCGGGCTCAATCCGATCGAATGGCTGGTCCTGCCGCGGATCGTGGCGCTGCTGATCTCGATGCCGCTTCTCGTCTTCTGGGGCGACATGGCCGGCCTGCTCGGCGGCGCGGTGGCCTGCACCGTCTATCTCGACTTCACTTTCGTGCAGTTCTTCGCCCGCCTGCGCGACACCGTCGGCATCTGGCACTTCTACACCGGCATGATCAAGGCGCCGGTGTTCGGCATGATCATCGCCGCGATCGGCTGCTTCGAGGGGCTGCAGGTGCGCGGCAGCGCCGAGAGCGTCGGCCAGCTCACGACCCGCTCGGTTGTCGAATCGATCTTCTGCGTCATCGTGCTGGACGCGGTGTTCTCCGTCATCTTCCTGCTCGCGGGCGTGTGATGGTCCGGAGTGCGACGGCCGAGCAGGCGATGGCGCAGGGCGGGCAGCTCGTCGACCACCGCGACGGGCGCGACGTCGTCCTGAGGCTGCGCGACGTGCGGACGCAGTTCGGCGACAACGTGATCCACGACCGTCTCGATTTCGACATGTTTCGCGGAGAGGTCGTCGGCCTCGTCGGCGGCTCGGGCACCGGCAAGTCGGTGCTGTTGCGCACCATCATCGGCCTCAATCCCGCGCGGCGCGGACAGATCGAGGTCCTCGGCACCGATACGCGTCACCTGCACGGCAAGGCGGAGCACGCCCTGCAGGCGCATATCGGCGTGCAGTTCCAGGATGGCGCACTGTTCTCCTCGCTCACGGTGGCCGAGAACATCATGGTGCCGATCCGCGAGCACGCCGGGCTGGACGAGGAGGTCATGCGCTGCATCGCCGCTCTCAAGATCGCGCTGGTCGGCCTGCCGCCCGATACCGCCGAGAAGAAGCCGTCGGAACTGTCCGGCGGCATGCGCAAGCGGGCGAGCCTCGCGCGCGCTCTCGCCCTCGATCCCGAACTCCTGTTCCTCGACGAGCCAACGGCCGGTCTCGATCCGATCGGTGCCGCCCATTACGACGAGCTGGTCCGGGAGCTGCAGCAAAGTCTCGGCCTGTCGGTGCTGATGGTGACGCACGATCTCGACAGTCTCCATGCCGTGTGCGACCGGATCGCCGTACTGCTCGACAAGCGTGTCGTGGCGGGTACGATGGACGAATTGCTGGCCTACGATCATCCATGGGTGCAGGAGTATTTCCGCGGGCCGCGCGGGCGGGCCGCGGCGGCGGGGCAGGAGCGAAAAGCAGCGTACAATGGAAAATAGATCGCCATACGTGCTGATCGGCGCGGCGATGATCCTGTTCGTCGTTTCCCTCGTCGGCTTCGTCATCTGGAAGCTGCGCGAGGGCGATCAGACCTCCTATGCCTACTACGTGATCCTGTTCTCGGGCGACGTGCAGGGGTTGAGCGTCGACTCGCCGGTCTACTACCGCGGCCTGCGCGTGGGCCGCGTGCAGAACATCGCGCTCACCTCGCGGCGCGACGTCCAGCGCAGCACCGGCCACGAGCGGCTGACCGAGAAGATCGAGGTGACGGTTGCCGTCGATTCCCACATCGACATTCGCGAGCGGTCTTATGCCGTGTTCGAGAAGCCCTTCATCGCCGGCGCTGCCTACATCCAGATCGTCGGCCGCCTCGAATCCGACCAGGTCATGCCGAAGAAGAAGCTGGGCGACAAGCCGTATCCGGAGATCCGCGAGGGCGCGTCCTTCCTGCAGGCGACCTCGACCTCGGCCCAGGCCCTGCTGACCAAGGCGAGCGTCACGGTGGATCGCCTGAACGCGCTCTTGAGCGACGAGAACATCGCCGCGCTGGGCGACACGATGCGCAATCTCTCGACCGTGACGGGCGGCATCGCCAAGCAGGACGCGGCGATTCAGTCGGCGCTCGCCCAGCTCCCCTCTGCCGTCGCCGACTTCCATCAGACCTTCGAGAGGCTCAACAGGCTTTCCGATTCGCTCAGCCTGATGGCCATGGAGCTCGGGCCGCAGGATGCGCAGACCCGCAAGGCGCTGGCCGGCAAGGAGCGCGGCGAGCTGGCCAAGACCGTCGACGAGGCGAAGGTGGCCCTCGCCAACATCAACAGCGCGGCGGGCCAGATCAACAAGCTGCTGACCGCGACGCGGGGGCCGGTGCAGCAATTCTCCCAGACGGGCCTCACCGAGTTCTCGCTCGCCATCCGCGAGCTGCGGGAGCTGACGGCCAATCTGAACATCATCGCGACCAAGCTCGAGCGCGATCCGGCGGGCTTCGTGTTCAGCGGCAAGCAGGGATACACGCCCAAATGATACGCCTTACCGCGGCCGTGGCGGCCGCGTCGCTGCTGCTGGCCGGCTGTTCGCTGATCCAGGCGGTGGAAGAGCCGACCAACCTCTACCAGGTGACGCCCAAGAGCACCTTCGATCCCGGCCTGCCGAGCGTGCGCTGGCAGCTCTCGGTCGAGGTCCCGGCGGCGGCGGCCAATCTCAATACCGGCCGCATCGCCATCGCCCAGTCGCCAACGTCGTTCGACTACTACGCGAAGTCGGCCTGGACGGACCGGGCGCCGTTGATGGTGCAGACGCGCATCGTCGATTCGTTCGAGAACTCGCGCAAGATCATTGCCGTGGCGCGCGAGTCGATCGCCCTCGTGCCCAACTATCTGCTGCAGCCGGACCTGCGCGATTTCGAGGCGATGTACTACTACGGCACCCCGCCGATCGCGCATGTGCGCATCGTCGCCAAGCTGGTGCAGATGCCGAACCGCCAGATCATCGGCGAGGCGACGTTCGAGCGCTGCGTGCGGGCGCGGGCCGACAAGGTGCCGAAGGTCGTGGAGGCGATCGACCAGGCGCTGGGCAGCGTCATCAAGAAGCTGGTCTCCTGGACGCTGCGCACGCCGCCGCCCGGAGTGCCGACCGAGCAGACGGCGGCCGACATCAGCAAGTTCCGCAATCCCGCCAACGTCGTCGTCGACAGCGCCCACTGCCCGGTCGGCAACGACACGTCGATGGTGCCGGTCGCCGACGAGCCCTGAGCGGGCAACGGCTCAGGCGCGGGCCTGCACCATCGACCAGCCGAGATCGGCCATCGCCTTGCAGCGATTGCCGTACTTGGTCGCGGTGGTCGAGGAGGCGTTGCCGTCGAGGCCGCGCTTGTAGACGCCCTGCACGATCGCGGCGAGGCGGAACAGCGAGAAGGCGAGATAGAAGTCCCAGTGCTCGATGCCGCTGCGGCCGGTGCGGCGCGCATAGGCGGCGAGATACTCCGCCTCGGTCGGGATGCCGAACGCCGCGAGGTCCATGCCGGCATAGCCGCCCGAGGCGCCGAAGCCCTCGCCGAAATGGTACATCATGCAGTTGTAGCCGAGGTCGGCCAGCGGATGGCCGAGCGTGCTGAGCTCCCAGTCGAGCACCGCGACGATGCGCGGCTCGGTGGGATGGACGACCGTGTTGCCGAGGCGATAGTCGCCGTGATTGATGCGCGTCTCGTCGCCGGGCGGGATATTGGCGGGCAGCCACTGCTTCAGGAGCTCCATCGCCTCGATGTGCTCGGTGCGCGAGAGGTCGTACTGGCTGGACCAGCGCGCGATCTGGCGCGGGATATACTGTCCCTCGCGACCGTAGTCGCCCAGGCCGACGGCGCGATAGTCGACATTGTGGATGCGGGCCAGCACGTCGTTCATCGAGTCGAAGATCCGGCCGCGCTCGGCCGGCGACACGCCCGGCATCTTGGGATCGGCGAAGATGCGGCCGGGCATGTACTCCATGACGTAGAAGGTGGTGCCGATCACGGCGCCGTCCTGGCAGAGCAGGTAGGGCTTCGGCACGGGTACGTCAGTGTGGTCCGAGAGCGCCTTGATGACGCGGAACTCGCGGTCGACCTGGTGCGCCGAGGGCAGGAGCTTGCCCGGCGGCTTCTTGCGCAGCACGTACATGCGCCCGCCGGCATCCGTGAGATGGAAGGTGGGATTGCTCTGGCCGCCCTCGAACTGCAGGACGCGCAGCGGTCCGCGGCAGCCGTCGACATGGGTCGTCAGGTAGTCGGTGAGCCGGCCCTCGTCGAAGGCATGGGCGTCGCGCACGGGGGTGAGGTTCGAGGGCAGTTCGGACATCGGCGGGCTGATGGCTATCGTTTCGGGAATTCCGGCGTTCTAGCCGCGTCCGGCCATTTTTTCGAGGGATGTTTGAGGCGGAATGCCGCGTGGCGACTCGCCGATGGCGGCTGCCGGCTTCCCCGCCCTCAGTTGATCTGCCGTTCCTGGTCCGCCCAGTAGGCCTTGCGCAGCTCGCGCTTGAGGATCTTGCCGGTGGGATTGCGGGGCAGGGCGTCGATGAAATCGATCGACTTGGGAAGCTTGTAGCCTGCAATCCTCGCTCGCGCCCACTCGATCAGCTCTCCCGCGGTCACCGCGGCGTCGGGCTTCCTGACGACGATGGCCTTCACCGCCTCGCCCCAGCGCTCGTCGGGGACGCCGATCACGGCCACGTCGGCCACGGCGGGATGGCCGAACAGGGCGCTCTCGACCTCGGCCGGATAGATATTCTCGCCGCCCGAGACGATCATGTCCTTCACGCGGTCGTGGATGTAGAGGTAGCCCTTGTCGTCGAGGTAGCCCGCGTCGCCACTCAGGAACCAGTCGCCATTGATGGCCCGTCCCGTTGCCTCCGGCAGCTTCCAGTAGCCGGCCATGACCTGGGACGAGCGGATCGCGATCTCGCCCACCTCGCCGGCCGGCAGCTCGCGGCCGTTCGCGTCGACGATTCTCAGCTCCACCTCCTTCTGGGCATAGCCGCAGGACAGGAGCTTCCTCGCATCGGCCGGATCGTGATCCTCGGCGGGCAGGAGCGTGACGGCGCCGGTCGTCTCGGTCAGGCCGTAGACCTGCTGGAAGCCGCAACCGAAGACGGCCATCGCCTGCTTCAGCAGCTCGGCGGGAATGGGCGACGCGCCATAGACGATGAGCTCGAGGCTCGAGAGATCGGTCTCGCGGATTTGCGGCGCCTGGACGAGGAACAGGATCATCGCCGGCACCAGCAGGATCACCTCGATGCGCTCGCGCTGGATGATGTCGAGGATCTGCGCCGGCACGAACTCGCGCACCACATGGTTGACCGCGCCGGCATAGAGGCCGACCAGCCCCCAGCCCGCGCCGCCGATATGGAACATGGGCAGGCAGACGATCGTGCGCGTGCCCGGCTTCATGCGCCAGCTCCGCGGCCACTCCCGGAACAGGGCGGCAAAGTTGGCGTTCGTCAGCTCGGCGCCCTTGGGCAGCCCCGTCGTGCCGCTGGTGTAGAACTGGACCGCGGTGTCGGACGGGCTGGCCGGCAGATGCGGGTCGCGGTCGGGATGGCGGTCGCGCCAGGTGGCGTAAGGATCCCAGCCCGGATGGCTGCCCGAGAGCGACACGATTCGCCGCACCATGCGCAGCTGGTCGCGGATCTTGTCGATCACCGGGAAGAAGTCCTCGCCGACGAACAGGATCTCGGCCTCCGCGTCGTTCACGATGTGCAGGACCTCCGGCGGCGCGAGCCGCCAGTTGACCGAGACCATCACGGCATTGGCCTTGGCCACGCCGAACAGGAGCTCGAAGTAGAGGTCGCTGCTCTTGTCGAGATGGGCGATGCGCGTGCCCGGACCGATCCCTTCGGCGATCAGCGCCTGGGCGACGCGGTTGGCGGCGCCGTCGAGCTGGCGGTAGGTCGTGCTCCTGCCCTCGTGCACCAGGGCGACCGCGTCGCCCCGCCGGCTCGCGTGCCTGCGCACGATATCGCCCAGTCCGACCAGCTCGCTGTCCATATGGCGTTACTCCCTTTACGTGCCCTTGTGCTCATTGGAGTGCGACGAATTTCGAGTGATTTCAAGAGTTTGATCGCCTAGTCTCAGGTCAAAAGGGGGATTGGCGAGAATATGGGCAAGCGCATATTGGTGACCGGCGGCGCAGGGTTCCTGGGCTCGCATCTGTGCGAACGGCTGCTGCGGGCCGGCAACGACATCCTGTGTGTCGACAACTACTTCACCGGCAGCAAGGACAATGTGGCGGCCTGCCTCGACCATCCGCACTTCGAGCTGATGCGCCACGACGTGACGTTCGCGCTCTACGTCGAGGTGGACGAGATCTACAACCTCGCCTGTCCGGCCTCGCCGATCCACTACCAGCACGACCCCGTGCAGACGACCAAGACCAGCGTGCATGGCGCCATCAACATGCTGGGGCTGGCCAAGCGGGTGCGGGCGAAGATCTTCCAGGCCTCGACCAGCGAGGTCTACGGCGATCCGACCGTGCATCCGCAGGTCGAGAGCTATCGCGGCAACGTCAATCCGCTGGGGCCGCGCGCCTGCTACGACGAGGGCAAGCGCTGCGCCGAGACCCTGTTCTTCGACTATTGGCGGCAGCACAAGCTGCGCATCAAGGTGGCGCGCATCTTCAACACCTACGGCCCCCGCATGCATCCCAACGACGGGCGCGTGGTATCGAACTTTATCGTCCAGGCGCTCAAAGGGGAGGACATCACGATCTACGGCGACGGCATGCAGACCCGCGCTTTCTGCTACGTCGACGACCTGATCGAGGGCTGGATCCGGCTCATGGACGACACGCCGGACGATTTCACGGGGCCGGTCAATCTCGGCAACCCGGTCGAGACGCCGGTCCGGCATCTGGCCGAGAAGATCCTCGAACTGGTGAACGGCAAGTCGAAGCTGGTGTTCCGGCCGTTGCCGGTCGACGATCCGATGCAGCGCTGCCCCGACATCACGCTGGCGCGCGAGAAGCTCAAATGGGAGCCGAAGGTGCCGCTGGACGAGGGCCTCAGGAAGACCATCGCCTATTTCGACGGTCTCCTGAGGAGCAACAAGGCGGTGCGCCGCGTCGGGCGCTGATGCGCAGGCCTCACGGCCCGCGCATCGAAGACATCACTGTGCGGCGACGGCGCGCGGCACGGCGTTGACGACCGACGCCTTGCCCGACGTCATCTCGTCATAGATCCACTTGTAGGTCTTCTCCATGCCGTCCTCGAGGCGGATCGAGGGCGCCCAGTTCATCAGCTTCTTGATCAGCGTGTTGTCGCTGTTGCGGCCGCGCACGCCCTTGGGCGCGTCGAGGTTGTAGCGGCGCTTCAGCTTGATGCCCGCGATCTTCTCGACGATGTCGACCAGCTGGTTGATGCTCACAAGCTGGTCGCTGCCGATGTTCAGCGGCTCGACGATGTTGCTGTTGAGGAGCTTGATCGTGCCCTCGGTGCAGTCGTCGATGTACATGAACGAGCGGGTCTGCTGGCCGTCGCCCCAGATCTCGATCTCGTGGTTGCCCGAGAGCTTGGCCTCGATCACCTTGCGGCACATCGCGGCCGGCGCCTTCTCGCGGCCGCCGTCATAGGTGCCGTGCGGGCCGTAGACGTTGTGATAGCGGGCGACGCGGCTGGCGATGCCGTAATCCTCGCGGAAGTGGCGCGCCATGCGCTCGCTGAACAGCTTCTCCCAGCCGTAGCCGTCCTCGGGCAGGGCCGGGTAGGCATCCTCTTCCTTGAGCGCGGTGACGTTGGGATCGGTCTGCTTGTCGCCGTTGTAGACGCAGGCCGAGGAGGAATAGAAGAACTGCTCGGTGCCGGCTTCCTTGGCCGCCATCAGCATGTGCGTGTTGATCAGGACCGACAGCATGCACTCGGCCTTGTGGGTCTCGATGAACCCCATGCCGCCCATGTCGGCCGCGAGGTTGTAGATGGTGCGGGCGCCCCTGGCGGCGGCGCGGCAGGCTTCGAGCAGGGAGAGGTCGCCGACCTGGTTCTCGACGCCCGGGATCTTCTGGTACCACTCGCCGAGCGGCTTCACATCGACGGCGCGGATCTTCGTATGGCCGCGCTTCTGCAACTCGCGGACCAGATGGCCGCCGATAAATCCACCCGCACCGGTAACGACAACAAGATCATCCTTGGACATGAACAGGCCTTTCGAATCAATACGAGGGGTGCTTGCCAGACTTCCAATGCCTCGGCTTCACGCCAGCGCTCGCTTCTGGACTGACTGCGATATCGCTCGTTTGCGCGTCCGCCGCGCGACCGTCAAGCCTCGCTCCGAAATGTCACCGATTGGTTGCAAGCGCTCTGAATAAAGCGGCTCGTTTCAAGCATTTGCGGCCACCAACTTTTTGCCATCTTAGCGCGGCATCGCGCGTCGCCAGCGCAACGTGTCCTCGATCTGTGCCGCGAGATCGCGCGTCGGCCGCCAGCCCAGCTCGCGCGCCGACTTGGAGATGTCCCCGACGAGCTTGGGCGAATCGCCGGGCCGGCGCGGTCCTACCTGGTGCGGAACCGCCTTGCCGGCGATGCGCGCGGTCTCGGCCACCGCCTGACGAACGCTGTAGCCCGCGCCACTGCCGAGATTGAAGCACTCGTGGACGCCGTTGCCCGCGCGACGGGTCAACCAGCCGAGCGCCCGCACATGCGCATCGGCGAGGTCGGTCACATGGATGAAGTCGCGGATGCACGAGCCGTCGGAGGTCGGATAGTCCGTGCCGAGCACGGTGAGGGAGGGGCCGAGCCCAAGTGCGGCATCGGCGGCGAGCGGCAGCAGATGCGTCTCGGGGGAATGGGCTTCGCCGATCTCTCCGCCCGCGTCCGCGCCGGCGGCGTTGAAGTAGCGCAACGATGCCGAGCGCAAGCCCGAACAGGCCGCCTTCTGCAACGCCTGCTCGACGCGCGCCTTCGACTCGGCATAGGGGCTGAGCGGCGCGATGCGATGGCTTTCGGTCAGCAGGTCGGTCTGCGGCAGGCCGTAGACGGCGCAGGTGCTCGAGAAGACCAGGCCGTCGACGCCATGGCGCACGGCGGCGTCGATCAGGACCTCGGTCTTGGTTGCGTTGTTGAGCATGTAGCGCTCGGGCTCGCGCACCGACTCGCCGACCTCGATGTAGCCGGCCAGATGGACGACCGCTTTGGGCCGGTGACGTGCGAACACCTCGTCGAGCCGGGCGCGGTCGCCGATATCGCCCCGCTCCAGCGGTCCCCACCGGACAGCCCATTCGTGGCCCTTCTCGAGCGTGTCGAAGCACACCGGGACGAACCCGGCCTCGGCCAGCGCCTTGGAGACATGGCTGCCGATGTAGCCCGCGCCGCCGGCCACCAGGACCGCGCCGCTCACGGGCCGGCTCCGGGACTGGTGCCGGGTGAGGGATTTGAACCCCCGGCCTTCGGTTTACAAAACCGCTGCACTACCGCTGTGCTAACCCGGCATTTATCCATATTTGTCCGCAACTTGGTCACCCATGAAGCAATCGGCGAAGCTACCTGTTCGATGCCGGAGTAACGGCCCTAGATACGAGGCCAAGTTGCAACCTCAACCTAGCCTCCCTTGAGGTACAGGGAAACGCCTATGGAAGGCCTGCGATGATTTTGTGGCGGCAGGTTAGCCGAGCAGCCCAAACCTCTCTGGCATAGGAATTTCTTGCGGCGCTGGTGTTTGCAATGCAAGAGAGCTGCGCGGCCAGGCGTTTGAACTGTCAGGCCGCTGACCAAAGGCCGATGGCATTTGCGGCGGCTAGTCTAGCGCCGCCGCGCCCATTCATAGGCGGCAATCGCGGCGGCGTTCGAGACGTTCAACGCCGAAAGCGGGCCGGTCGTGGGAATGATCGCGAGACGATCGCACTTTTCCATTGTGAGCCGGCGCAAGCCTTCGCCTTCGGCGCCGAGCACGATGCAGACCCGGCCGGCGAGGTCGAGCGCGCCCAACGGCGTGTCGCCGCGCTCGTCGAGGCCATAGAGCCAGAAGCCCGCCTTCTTCAGCTGCTCGAGCGCGCGGGCGAGATTGACTGCGCGCACCAGCGGCACGAGCTCGAGGCCGCCCGACGCGGCCTTGGCCAGCACGCCGGTGTCGGCCGGCGCGTGTCGTTCGGTGACGATCACGCCGGCGACGCCGAACGCCGCGGCCGAGCGCAGGATGGCACCGACATTGTGCGGGTCGGTCACCTGGTCGAGGGCGAGCACCAGGGCATCGTCGCGGCAGCGGGCGAGGACATCGTCGAGGGACGGCTCGTCCAGCGGGGCCGCGAGAGCCGCCATGCCTTGGTGGACGGCGCCTGGCGGGAGGCGCCGCGCCAGCTCGTCGCGCGGCAGGATCTGCAGGGATTTGCCGGCGAATTCGGCGGCATGCCGGTCGGCCATCTCCGGCGTCGCCAGGATTTTTTCGATCCGGCGCGCGGGATTGGCGAGGGCGGCCAGGACCGGATGGCGGCCGTAGAGCCAGACCGGCTGATGGCCGCCGCGGGCCGGCCTGGCCGGGCGGTGCGGGCGCATGGCGACGGTTGTAGAGGGATTTGGCGCTTGACGTAACTCATTGGATTTGCGAGCAACGCGCGCCCGTTTTGGCGGGCCGAACAGGCTTATCTCGCGCTGCATGCCGCAGGTTCGGAGGGGTGGCCGAGCGGTCAATGGCAGCAGACTGTAAATCTGCCGACTTCGCGTCTACGAAGGTTCGAATCCTTCCCCCTCCACCAACGGCTGCAGTGTGCAGGTGGCTCTGTTCAGGAGTTGCGGGTGTAGCTCAATGGTAGAGCTCCAGCCTTCCAAGCTGGCTATGCGGGTTCGATTCCCGTCACCCGCTCCAGTTCGGGGCGAATTGTCGAGGCGGAAAAGAGAATCACGAGGGCCATGACACCATGACGAAGGCGAAGTTTGAGCGGACGAAGCCGCACTGCAACATTGGGACGATCGGTCATGTGGATCATGGGAAGACGTCGCTGACGGCGGCGATCACGAAGATCCTGGCGAAGACTGGGGGAGCGACGTTCACGGCGTACGACCAGATCGACAAGGCGCCGGAGGAGCGGGAGCGTGGGATCACGATCTCGACGGCGCATGTTGAGTACGAGACGCAGAACCGGCACTACGCGCACGTGGATTGCCCTGGGCATGCGGACTACGTGAAGAACATGATCACGGGTGCGGCGCAGATGGACGGGGCGATCCTGGTGGTGAGCGCGGCGGACGGCCCGATGCCGCAGACGCGCGAGCACATCCTTCTGGCGCGTCAGGTGGGTGTGCCGGCGCTGGTGGTTTTCATGAACAAGGTCGACATGGTGGACGACCCGGAGTTGCTGGACCTGGTGGAGCTGGAGGTTCGGGAGCTTCTGAAGAGCTACCAGTTTCCGGGGGACGACATCCCGGTGATCCGGGGCTCGGCGCTGATGGCGCTGGAGGACAAGAACCCGGAGCAGGGCGAGCAGGCGGTGCTGAAGCTGATGGCGGAGGTGGACCGCTACATTCCGCAGCCGACGCGGGACAAGGACAAGCCGTTTTTGATGCCGATCGAGGACGTGTTCTCGATCTCGGGCCGGGGCACGGTGGTGACGGGCCGGGTCGAGCGGGGCGTGATCAAGGTGGGCGAGGAGATCGAGATCGTCGGTCTGAAGGCGACGGCCAAGACGGTGGTGACGGGGGTGGAGATGTTCCGCAAGCTCCTGGACCAGGGCGAGGCGGGGGACAATATCGGAGCGCTGCTGCGCGGCATCGGGCGGGAGGACGTGGAGCGGGGCCAGGTTCTGGCCAAGCCGGGGTCGATCACGCCGCACACCAACTTCGAGGCGGAGGCGTACATCCTGACCAAGGAGGAGGGGGGCCGTCACACGCCGTTCTTCACCAACTACCGGCCGCAGTTCTACTTCCGCACGACCGACGTGACGGGGGTGGTGACGCTGCCGGCGGGGACGGAGATGGTGATGCCGGGCGACAATGCGCGCATGACGGTCGAGCTGATCCAGCCGATCGCCATGGACGAGGGCCTGCGCTTCGCCATCCGCGAGGGCGGCCGAACCGTCGGCGCCGGCGTCGTCACCAAAATCGTCAAGTAATGCTATAAATCGAACCCGCCGCCGGCTATGTCCGGCGGCGGCGCGTAGGAGTGTAGCTCAGTTGGTAGAGCATCGGTCTCCAAAACCGAGGGCCGGGGGTTCGAGTCCCTCCACTCCTGCCACTTTCTGAATGGCGAGCATGTCGATGAATCCAGTCGAATTCGTCCGGGAGGTCCGGGCCGAGGCCAGCAAGGTCACCTGGCCGACCCGGCGCGAGACCATGGTCACCACCGGCATGGTCTTTATCTTCGTCGTGATCGCGGCGCTGTTCTTCCTGGTGTCCGACAAGGTGATCGCCTTCGTCGTCCAGACGCTGCTCGGGATTTCGTGACATGGCTCATCGTTGGTACGTCGTTCATGCCTATTCGGGCTTCGAGAACAAGGTCGCCCAGTCGATCCGCGAGCAGGCCGGGAAGAAAGGCCTGAGCGAAGAGATTTCCGAGGTCATCGTGCCGACCGAGGAGGTCGTGGAGGTCCGCCGTGGCTCGAAGGTGAACACAGAGCGCAAGTTCTTCCCCGGCTACGTGCTGGTGAAGATGGATCTCAACGACGAGACCTGGCATCTCGTCAAGAACACCGCCAAGGTGACGGGCTTCCTGGGCGGCGGCGGCCGCGGCAAGCCGGTGCCGATCTCCGACGCCGAGGCCGCTCGCATCCTGCGCCAGGTCCAGGAGGGGGTGGAGCGGCCCAAGCCTGCGGTCAGCTTCGAGGTGGGCGAGCAGGTCAAGGTGGCCGACGGCCCGTTTGCCTCTTTCAACGGCACGGTCGAGGACGTGGACGAGGAACGGGCCCGCCTGAAAGTCGCCGTCTCGATCTTCGGCCGGTCGACGCCGGTCGAACTCGATTATGCACAGGTGGAAAAGCTTTAAATTCTGCCTATATAAAGCCCGAATCAGGGGGTTGTAGAGGGGCAGGGAGTTTGCTAAACCCCGCGCCCTCGGAAGGGCTGGCTGCGCGCCGGCCTTTTCTCGTGTGGTCGGTCACGTCCAGGAATCTTTGTAGATCAAGGACTTGATCAGGTACAGGTGCGGGAGGCCGGCCATGGCCGTACCGCGCCGCCCAACGGAAAGGGGCAGGCATGGCCAAGAAGATCCAGGCCTACGTCAAGCTGCAGGTGCCAGCGGGCAAGGCCAATCCGTCGCCGCCGATCGGGCCCGCGCTCGGTCAGCAGGGCGTGAACATCATGGAGTTCTGCAAGCAGTTCAACGCGCGCACGCAGAAGATGGAAGCAGGCATGCCGATCCCGGTGGTGATCACCGTGTTCCAGGACCGCAGCTTCACTTTCATCACCAAGACGCCGCCGGTGACCTACTTCCTCAAGAAGGCGGCCGGCGTCGAGTCGGGCGCCAAGATGGTCGGCACCCAGATCGTGGGCAAAGTGACGCGCAAGCAGGTCGAGGAGATCGCCAAGCAGAAGATGCCCGATCTCAACTGCGACTCGGTCGAGGCGGCGGTGGCCCAGATCGCGGGTTCGGCCCGCTCGATGGGCCTGCAGGTGGTGGAGTAGGACCATGGCGCACGGCAAGCGATACAAGGCCGCGTCCGCCGCGGTCGATCATGCCAAGACCTACTCGCTCGACGAGGCGGTCAGGATCGTCAAGGCGAACGCCAAGGCGAAGTTCGACGAGACCATCGAGGTGGCGATGAATCTCGGCATCGACCCGCGCCACGCCGATCAGGCGGTGCGCGGGATGGTCGAGCTGCCGAGCGGCACCGGCAAGACGGTGCGCGTGGCGGTGTTCGCCCGCGGCGCCAAGGCCGAGGAGGCCAAGGCGGCGGGCGCGGATATCGTGGGCGCCGAGGATCTCGCCGAGAAGATCAACGGCGGCGAGATGAATTTCGACCGCTGCGTGGCCACTCCCGACATGATGGGCGTGGTCGGACGGCTGGGTAAGGTTCTCGGCCCGCGCGGCCTGATGCCGAATCCCAAGCTCGGCACGGTGACGCAGGACGTGGCCGCGGCCGTGAAGGCGGCCAAGGCCGGCTCGATCGAGTTCCGCGCCGAGAAGGCCGGCATCGTCCATGCCGGCGTCGGCAAGGCCTCGTTCAGCGAGGAGGCGATCGCCGCCAACGTGAAGGCGCTGGTCAACGCGATCAGCCGCGCGCGACCGAGCGGCGCCAAGGGCACCTTCATCAAGAAGGTGTCGATCAGTTCGACCATGGGGCCGGGCATCAAGCTCGATCCCGCCACCGCGCTCGCGGGCTGAGCGCGGAGACCGGTCACGAGTTTCCGGCGTCGGCCGTCCCGGCTGGCGCTGGCAAGGAGGGAAGGAGCCGAGAGGCTTTCGACCTCCACCTGTCCGAGACCGCCGGTGCTTTCCGCCTTCGGGCGGAGCGTAAAGGGGAAACCCGCCAGCGCAGACGGGGGCAAGGGTATCGGCGCATGCATTCCTTTGCGAAGGCATGCGCGCGCACCCGAACTTCCGGGGCAGGCGAGCAGGGCCGCGAGGTCTCCGTTCGCTGAACCGCAAACGGAGGCTGCGTGGTCTTAACGCAGCCGGTTCGATCCGATCGTCGGGTCGGGCCTCAATTGGAGAAAGCCGTGAATCGTTCGGAGAAGGCCGAAGCGATCGCCGAGCTGAACCAGATCTTCAAGGACGCGAGCCTGATGGTGGTCACCCGCCAGTCCGGCCTCACCGTCCAGGAAGTGACGGACCTGCGTCGCAAGATGCGGGCGGCCGGTGCGAGCTACAAGGTCGCCAAGAACCGGCTCACGCTGCGTGCCCTCGAGGGCACGCCCTTCAAGGCGCTCGGGTCCTTGTTCACGGGTCCGACCGCCATCGCCTACTCCAAGGATCCGGTCGCGGCGGCGAAGGTCGTCGCGACCTTCGCCAAGGACAACGAGAAGCTCAGCATCGTCGGCGGTGCGCTGGGCGAGGAGACACTGGACGTCGCGGGCGTCCAGGCTCTCGCCACGCTGCCCTCCCTCGATGCTCTGCGGGCCCAGATCATCGGCCTTCTGCAGGCTCCGGCGACCAAGGTCGCGGGCGTGCTGCAGGCGCCGGCCGGTCAGGTCGCTCGGGTGTTCGGCGCTTACGGAGCCAAGGACGGCGCGAAGGCGGCGTGAGTCAATCTGTCGAAGTCACGATCAACGAAGTTCGGGTTATCAGGAGATAGACAATGGCCAATCTGGAAAAGCTGGTCGAGGAGCTCTCGACCCTGACGGTCCTCGAGGCCGCTCAGCTCAGCAAGCTGCTCGAGGAGAAGTGGGGCGTGAGCGCCGCCGCGCCGGTCGCTATCGCCGCGGCGCCGGGCGCTGCCGCCGCGGGCGCCGCTCCGGCGGAAGCCAAGGACGAGTTCACCGTCGTCCTGGCCGCAGCCGGCGACAAGAAGATCAACGTCATCAAGGCCGTGCGCGAGATCACCGGTCTCGGCCTCAAGGAGGCCAAGGACCTGGTCGAGGGCGCGCCCAAGCCGGTCAAGGAAGCGGTGCCGAAGGCCGATGCCGAGAAGCTCAAGGCCAAGCTCGAGGCCGAGGGCGCCAAGGTCGAGCTGAAGTAGCAATCTTTCCGGTCGGGCCGGCCTCTCCCGAGGTCGGCCCCATCGGGGCCTCTTCTCCGAGCGGATCCTGCGGGGTCCCTTCCGACAAGTGGCCCTCTGCAACGGATGGGGCAAGCGGCTGGCGGGCCGCGAGCTCCGAGAAAGCAGCGGGTGTTTCTCCGCCCTTGAACCTTCGAGGACGCAGGATGGCCACGGCCTTCAATACGCGCAAACGGATTCGTCGCTTCTTCGGCCACATCGAGTCCGTGGCGCCGATGCCCAACCTCATCGAGGTGCAGAAGAGCTCGTACGAGAGCTTCCTGCAGCGCATGACGCCGGCCGCCAAGCGCACGCAGAGCGGCCTTCAGGAAGTCTTCCGCTCGGTGTTTCCCATCAAGGACTTCGCCGAGCGCGCCAGCCTCGAGTTCGTGAAGTACGAGTTCGAGGAGCCGAAGTACGACGTCGAGGAATGCCAGCAGCGCGGCATCACCTACGCCGCGCCGCTCAAGGTGACGCTTCAGCTCGTCGTCTGGGACGTCGACGAGGAAGCCGGCTCGCGCTCGATCCGCGACATCAAGGAGCAGGACGTCTACATGGGCGACATGCCGCTCATGACCGACAACGGCACCTTCATCGTGAACGGCACCGAGCGCGTGATCGTGAGCCAGATGCACCGCTCGCCGGGCGTCTTCTTCGACCACGACAAGGGCAAGACCCACAGCTCGGGCAAGTACCTGTTCGCGGCGCGCATCATCCCCTATCGCGGCTCGTGGCTCGACTTCGAGTTCGACGCCAAGGACCTGATCCATGTCCGCATCGACCGTCGCCGCAAGATTCCGGTGACGACGCTGCTGCTCGCGCTCGACAACGATGCCACGGCCAAGAAGCGCGCATCCGCCGTCGCCAAGGGCCAGCAGCTCGACCCGGCCGAGGCGCAGGGCATGTCGCCGGAGGAGATCCTCGCCGCCTTCTACGGCCAGGTCGTCTACAAGCGCGACAAGGAAGGCTGGAACACGACCTTCGACGCCGAGGCGATGAAGGGGGTGAAGCTCACGCACGACCTCGTCAACGCCAAGACCGGCAAGACCGTGGCCGACGCCGGCGCCAAGATGACGCCGCGTCTGCTCGCCCGCCTCAAGGAGGCGGGACTGAAGGAGATCCGCGTGTCGCCCGAGGAGCTGATCGGCCGTTACGCCGCGCTCGACGTCATCAACGACAAGACGGGCGAGATCTATGTCGAGGCGGGCCAGGAGATCACGCAGGCCGTACTCGATCTGTTCGAGGAGAACGGCATCGACACGCTGCCGACGCTCGCCATCGATCATGCCAATGTCGGGCCCTATATCCGCAACACGCTGGCGGCCGACAAGAACACCAACCGCGAGGAGGCGCTGCTCGACATCTACCGCGTGATGCGGCCGGGCGAGCCGCCGACGCTGGAGCAGGCGGAGTCGCTGTTCGGCGGCCTCCTGTTCGACATCGAGCGCTACGACCTCTCGCCGGTGGGGCGCGTGAAGATGAACATGCGGCTGGGCTTCGAGGGCGTTCCCGACACCCAGCGCACGCTGCGCCGTGAGGACATCCTCGCCGTGGTCAAGGTGCTGCACGACCTCAAGGACGGCCGCGGCGAGATCGACGACATCGACCATCTCGGCAATCGCCGCGTGCGGTCGGTGGGCGAGCTGATGGAGAACCAGTATCGCGTCGGCCTGCTGCGCATGGAGCGCGCGATCCGCGAGCGCATGAGCTCGATCGACATCGATACGGTGATGCCGCACGACCTCATCAACGCCAAGCCGGCGGCCGCGGCGGTGCGCGAGTTCTTCGGCTCGAGCCAGCTCTCGCAGTTCATGGACCAGACCAACCCGCTGTCGGAAGTGACGCACAAGCGCCGTCTGTCCGCGCTGGGCCCGGGCGGCCTCACCCGCGAGCGCGCGGGCTTCGAGGTGCGCGACGTGCATCCCACGCACTACGGCCGCATCTGCCCGATCGAGACGCCCGAAGGGCCGAACATCGGCCTGATCAACTCGCTGGCGACCTATGCCCGCGTGAACCAGTACGGCTTCATCGAGAGCCCGTACCGCAAGGTCTCGCATGCCCGCGTCAGCGACGAGGTGGTCTACCTCTCGGCCATGGAGGAGGGGCGGTACACGGTCGCCCAGGCCAACGCCGCGCTCGACGCCAAGGGCAAGTTCGTGTCCGAGCTGGTGCAATGCCGCAAGGGCGGCGAGTATATCCTCGCCCGGCCCGAGACGATCGACTTCATCGACGTCTCGCCCAAGCAGATCGTTTCGGTGGCGGCGGCGCTGATCCCGTTCCTCGAGAACGACGACGCCAACCGCGCGCTGATGGGCTCCAACATGCAGCGCCAGGCGGTGCCCCTCATCCAGGCCGAATCGCCGCTGGTCGGCACCGGCATGGAGGAGGTGGTGGCCCGCGATTCGGGCGTGGCCATCGCCGCGCGCCGCACCGGCGTGGTCGACCAGGTCGATGCCATGCGCATCGTCGTGCGCGCGACCGAGGACGTCGGCCCCAACCGGCCGGCCGTCGACATCTACAATCTGCTGAAGTTCCAGCGCTCCAACCAGAGCACCTGCATCACCCAGAAGCCGCTCGTGAAGGTCGGCGACCAGGTGAAGAAGGGCGATATCGTGGCCGACGGTCCGTCGACCCGCGACGGCGAGCTGGCGCTCGGCCGCAACGTGCTCGTCGCCTTCATGCCGTGGAATGGCTACAACTTCGAGGACTCGATCCTGCTGTCCGAGCGCATCGTGCGCGATGACGTCTTCACCTCGATCCACATCGAGGAGTTCGAGGTCATGGCCCGCGACACCAAGCTCGGCCAGGAGGAGATCAGCCGCGACATCCCGAACGTCGGCGAGGAGGCCCTCAAGAACCTCGACGAGGCAGGCATCGTCTACATCGGCGCCGAGGTAAAGGCGGGCGACATCCTGGTCGGCAAGGTGACGCCGAAGGGCGAGAGCCCGATGACGCCGGAGGAGAAGCTGCTGCGCGCCATCTTCGGCGAGAAGGCGGCCGACGTGCGCGATACCTCGCTCAAGGTGCCGCCGGGCGTCGAGGGCACCGTGGTCGAGGTGCGCGTCTTCAACCGCCGCGGCGTCGACAAGGACGAGCGCGCGCTCGCCATCGAGCGCGACGAGATCGAGCGCCTGGCCAAGGACCGCGACGACGAGAAGGCCATCCTGGAGCGCAGCTTCTACGGCCAGCTCCAGGAGATGCTGCTGAACCAGACCGTGGCGGGCGGTCTGAAGGGCCTGAAACCGGGCACGCGCGTCACCGACAAGGTGCTGGGCGAGTACACTCCGGGCCAATGGCGCCAGATCGCGGTCAAGACCGACAAGCGGCAGGGCGAGATCGAGGCGCTGAACAAGCAGTTCGACGAATCGATGAAGCGCCTGCAGGACCGCTTCGACAGCAAGGTCGACAAGCTGCAGCGCGGCGACGAGCTGCCGCCGGGCGTGATGAAGATGGTCAAGGTCTTCGTGGCGACCAAGCGCAAGCTGCAGCCCGGCGACAAGATGGCCGGCCGTCACGGCAACAAGGGCGTCATCTCCCGCATCATGCCGCTCGAGGACATGCCGTATCTCGAGGACGGCACGCCGGTCGACATCGTGCTGAACCCGCTCGGCGTGCCGAGCCGCATGAACGTCGGCCAGATCCTAGAGACCCATCTCGGCTGGGCCGCCGCCGGCCTCGGCCGGAAGATCGGCGAAATGGTGAACGGCGCGCGCGACGCGTCGGTCGCCACGGTCCGCAAGACGCTGCGCGAGGTCTACGGCGAGAAGTCCTACAAGGCCGACATCGCCGACCTCGACGACGAGCGCGTGATCGAGCTCGCCGCGAACCTGAGCCGCGGCGTTCCCTTCGCCTCGCCGGTGTTCGACGGCGCGCACGAGGCCGACATCGTCGGCATGCTCGACATGGCGGGGCTCGACAAGTCGGGCCAGGTGACGCTGGTCGACGGCCGCACGGGCGAGGCCTTCGACCGCAAGGTGACGGTGGGCTACATCTACATGCTGAAGCTGCACCATCTGGTGGACGACAAGATCCACGCGCGCTCGATCGGTCCCTACAGCCTGGTCACCCAGCAGCCGCTGGGCGGCAAGGCGCAGTTCGGCGGCCAGCGCTTCGGCGAGATGGAGGTGTGGGCCCTGGAGGCCTACGGCGCCGCCTACACGCTGCAGGAGATCCTGACCGTGAAGTCGGACGACGTGGCCGGCCGCACCAAGGTCTACGAGGCCATCGTGCGCGGCGACGACACGTTCGAGGCGGGCATCCCCGAGTCCTTCAACGTGCTGGTCAAGGAGCTGCGCTCGCTCGGCCTCAATGTCGAACTCAACCAGTCGGCCGCCTGACGGCGGCCGGCCTCTCTCTTTCGTGAATTTAAGTCCAACGAACCCGTAGGACCCCGAATATGACCGACCTCATCAACGTACTGGGCCAGCCGCAGGGCACCCCGACCTTCGACGAGATCCGCATCTCGATCGCCAGTCCCGAGCGCATCCGCGCCTGGAGCCACGGCGAGATCAAGAAGCCGGAGACCATCAACTACCGCACCTTCAAGCCGGAGCGGGATGGCCTGTTCTGCGCCCGCATCTTCGGACCGATCAAGGACTACGAGTGCCTGTGCGGCAAGTACAAGCGCATGAAGTTCCGCGGCATCACCTGCGAGAAGTGCGGCGTCGAGGTGACGCTCACCAAGGTGCGCCGCGAGCGCATGGGCCATATCGAGCTGGCCTCGCCGGTGGCCCATATCTGGTTCCTGAAGTCGCTGCCGAGCCGCATCGGGCTCCTGCTCGACATGACCCTGCGCGACCTCGAGCGCATCCTCTACTTCGAGAACTACGTGGTGACCGAGCCCGGCCTGACGCCGCTCAAGTACCGCGAGCTCCTGAACGAGGAACAGTATCTCAACGCGCTCGACGAGTACGGCGACGACGCGTTCCGCGCCGACATAGGCGCCGAGGCGATCCGCGCCATGCTGCAGGCGATCGACCTCAACGAGGAAAGGCCGCGCCTGCGCGAGGAGCTGCGCGAGACCACCTCCGAGGCCAAGCGCAAGAAGCTCGTGAAGCGGCTGAAGCTGGTCGAGAATTTCATCGAATCCGGCGCCCGGCCGGAGTGGATGATCCTCGAGCTGGTGCCGGTGATCCCGCCCGAGCTGCGCCCGCTGGTGCCGCTCGACGGCGGCCGGTTCGCGACCTCGGACCTGAACGACCTCTACCGCCGCGTCATCAACCGCAACAACCGCCTGAAGCGGCTGATCGAGCTGCGCGCGCCCGACATCATCGTGCGCAACGAGAAGCGCATGCTGCAGGAGTCGGTCGACGCCCTGTTCGACAACGGCCGCCGCGGGCGCGTCATCACCGGCGCCAACAAGCGGCCGTTGAAGTCGCTCTCCGACATGCTGAAGGGCAAGCAGGGCCGGTTCCGCCAGAACCTGCTTGGCAAGCGCGTCGACTACTCGGGCCGCTCGGTGATCGTGGTCGGCCCCGAGCTCAAGCTGCACCAGTGCGGCCTGCCGAAGAAGATGGCGCTCGAGCTGTTCAAGCCGTTCATCTACTCGCGCCTGCAGAACTACGGCATGGCCAACACCATCAAGGCCGCCAAGCGCATGGTCGAGAAGGAGCGGCCCGAGGTCTGGGACATCCTCGAGGAGGTGATCCGCGAGCATCCGGTGCTGCTCAACCGCGCGCCGACGCTGCACCGCCTCGGCATCCAGGCGTTCGAGCCGGTGCTGATCGAGGGCAAGGCGATCCAGCTCCATCCGCTGGTCTGCACCGCCTTCAATGCCGACTTCGACGGCGACCAGATGGCGGTCCACGTGCCGCTCTCGCTGGAGGCCCAGCTCGAGGCGCGCGTGCTCATGATGTCGACCAACAACATCCTGAGCCCCGCGTCCGGCAAGCCGATCATCGTGCCCAGCCAGGACATCGTGCTCGGCATCTACTACATCACGCTCGAGCGCGAGGGCGAGCCGGGCGAGGGCTCGCTGTTCTCCGACATCGGCGAGCTCGAGCATGCCCTGCACAGCCGCACGCTTTCGATGCACGCCAGGATCAAGGCGCGGCTCGAGGCCTACGACGACAAGGGCGAGCTCGCCTCGCGCGTGGTCGAGACCACGCCGGGCCGCATCCTGCTGGCGCAGATCCTGCCCCGGCACCCCAATCTGCCATTCTCGCTGATCAACCGTCTGCTCACCAAGAAGGACCTGCAGAACGTCATCGACTCGGTCTACCGCCACTGCGGCCAGAAGGAGACGGTGATCTTCGCCGACCGGCTGATGGGGCTGGGCTTCTACCACGCCTGCCGCGCCGGCATTTCCTTCGGCAAGGACGACCTCGTCATTCCGGCCGCCAAGGAGAAGCTCGTTGGCCAGACGCAGAAGGAGGTCAAGGAGTACGAGCAGCAGTACCAGGACGGCCTGATCACCTCGGGCGAGAAGTACAACAAGGTGGTGGATGCCTGGTCGCGCTGCTCGGACCGCGTGGCCGAGGAAATGATGAAGGGCATCTCGACGCCCAGGCCCGGCCGGCCGGTGAACTCGGTGTGGATGATGGCGCACTCCGGTGCGCGCGGATCGACCACGCAGATGAAGCAGCTCGCCGGCATGCGCGGCCTCATGACCAAGCCCTCGGGCGAGATCATCGAGACGCCGATCATCTCGAACTTCAAGGAAGGGCTCAGCGTGCTGGAGTACTTCAACTCCACCCACGGCGCGCGCAAGGGCCTGGCCGACACCGCGCTCAAGACGGCGAACTCGGGCTACCTGACCCGCCGTCTCGTCGACGTGGCGCAGGACTGCATCATCTTCGAGGACGACTGCGGCACCAATCGCGGTCTCACCATGCGCGCCGTCGTCGACGGCGGCGACGTGATCGAGCCGCTCTCCGAGCGGGTGCTGGGTCGCACTGCGCTCGACGACGTGGTCGACCCCCTGAACGGCACCGTGATCGCCAAGGCCGGCGAGCTGATCGACGAGGTCAAGGTCGAGCAGATCGACAAGGCCGGCATCGAGGAGATCCGCATCCGCTCGGTGCTGACCTGCGACACCAAGACGGGCGTCTGCGCCAAGTGCTACGGGCGCGATCTCGCCCGCGGCACGCCGGTCAATATCGGCGAGGCGGTGGGCGTCATCGCCGCCCAGTCGATCGGCGAGCCGGGCACGCAGCTCACGATGCGCACCTTCCACATCGGCGGCGCCGCGCAGCGTGGCGCCGAGCAGTCGAGCATCGAGGCGAGCCACGACGGCCGCATCGAGGTGCGCAACCGCAACATCGTCGTGAACAGCCAGGGCATGCCGGTGGTGATGGGCCGCAATACCGAGCTGGTGCTGATCGACGGCGCCGAGCGCGAGCGCGCCAAGCACCGCGTGCCCTACGGCGCGCGCCTGCTGGTCGACAACGACGCCCCCGTCGCCAAGGGCCAGAAGCTCGCGGAATGGGATCCGTACACCTTGCCGATCATCACCGAGAAGGCGGGCAAGGCGGTCTATGTCGACCTCGTCGAGGGCGTGTCGATGCGCGAGGTGATCGACGATTCGACCGGCATCTCCAACCGCGTCGTCGTCGACTGGAAGGGCCAGCCGCGCGGCGGCGACCTGCGTCCACGCATCGCCATCCACGACGCCGAAGGCAACCCGGTGATGCTGGCGAACGGGCAGGAGGCCCGCTACCTGCTCTCGATCGACTCGGTGCTGTCGGTCGAGAACGGCCAGGAGGTCCATGCCGGCGACATCCTGGCGCGCATCCCGCGCGAGGGCGGCAAGAACCGCGACATCACGGGCGGCCTGCCGCGCGTGGCCGAGCTGTTCGAGGCGCGCAAGCCGAAGGACTTCGCGATCATCTGCGACGTCGCCGGCCGGATCGAGTTCGGCAAGGACTACAAGAACAAGCGCCGCATCCTGATCGTCCCCGAGGGCGAGGGCGCGGAGCCTGTCGAGTACCTGATCCCGAAGGGCAAGCGCATCGCCGTCCAGGAGGGCGACTACGTCGAGCGCGGCGATCTCCTGATCGACGGCAACCCGGTGCCGCACGACATCCTGCGCGTTCTGGGCATCGAGAAGCTGGCCGAATACCTCGTGAACGAGATCCAGGAGGTCTATCGGCTGCAGGGCGTGAAGATCAACGACAAGCACATCGAGGTGATCGCGCGCCAGATGCTGCAGAAGGTCGAGATCACCGACGCCGGCGATTCGACTTTCCTGGTCGGCGAGCAGGTCGACAAGAGCGAGTTCGAGATCGAGAACGCCAAGCTCGTGGCCGAGAAGCTGCGGCCCGCGAAGTCCGACCCGGTGCTGCTCGGTATCACCAAGGCGAGCCTGCAGACCAAGTCGTTCATCTCGGCGGCCTCCTTCCAGGAGACCACGCGCGTGCTCACCGAGGCGGCCGTCTCCGGCCGCATCGACAACCTGCAGGGCCTGAAGGAGAACGTGATCGTGGGCCGGCTCATCCCGGCCGGAACCGGCGGCGTCGTGAACCGGCTGAAGGCGATCGCGGCCCAGCGCGACCGGGCGATCCTCGCGGCCGGTGCCGACGGCGAGGACGAGCCGGTGCCGACCCTGGAGCAGGCCGAGCGCGCGGCCGACTGACCGCGGGCGCCACAGACATTCGAGGCCGTCGTCGCAAGACGACGGCCTTTTTTGGTGCGCCAGGCATGGCGCGTAGGTGCGAGGGCACGATTTGACCGAGTTGGTATCCGGTCGAAGACTTGGAGGTGGAAGTCCTTCACGGGCCCTGGTGATGGGAACCGTTAGCCGAACGGCAAGGGCGTCATCGTGAGATGGGGTCTGAAGGAAGCTGCAGGCAAAGTGCCGGCCTGACGAACAGGAAGCGCATATGAGGCGTCCGCCTCTGGGCGAGGGAGCCAAGAAGCCCGAAGCCCGAATATCACCCGGAAGGGGCGGGCGTAGATGCGCCAGGTAGATGGCACGAAGGTCACGCGCATTACCCTGGGAGATCTGCCGTCTTGCCCCTGGCAACAGGTGTGCTACCGGCGCTGCGAGGCGGCGGGATGGGGCGGCAGGAGTCAGCAGAGGCCGTAGTAGTCGGCGAACCGGGTCGACAAAGGGCCGAACATCAAGTGCCGGAGGGAGGTCGGTCTTTCGATGGTGACAACAGACGCAGGCGATAGCGCTGAGATGCGCCATGCCCGCCCCGAGGGTAGCGGCCGGCAGCCGCGAGAGCAGGGGACGGGTGCGTCAACCACCACGGCAAGACCGCGACCTTCCCATCCGGAGGAGGAGATGCGGCTGATGGAGAAGATCGTCAGCCGAGAGAACATGATGGCGGCCTACCATCGGGTGATGACGAACAAGGGCGCCGCAGGCATCGATCGGATGACTGTGGAGCAGTTGGCGCCGCACCTGAAGGAGCACTGGCCGCGCGTCAGAGAGGAACTGTTGGACGATCGATACAGGCCCAAGCCGGTGCGTGGGGTCGAACTCCCCAAGCCCGGCGGCGGGATGCGCCAACTGGGCATCCCGACGGTCCTGGATCGGCTGATCCAGCAGGCGATGCATCAGGTGCTGATGCCGCTGTTCGATCCGGGCTTCTCAGCGTCCTCGTACGGCTTCCGTCCGGGGCGCAGCGCGCACGACGCGGTGCTTGCCGCGCGGGCGCACATGGCCGATGGCCGACGCTTTGTGGTCGACCTCGACCTGGAGAAGTTCTTCGACCGGGTGAACCACGACGTGCTGATGGCACGGGTGGCACGCCGGGTCGAGGACAAGCGGGTATTGCGGCTGATCCGCCGCTACTTGCAGGCTGGGTTGATGACGGGCGGGTTGACGACGGTACGGACCGAAGGCACGCCGCAAGGTGGGCCTTTATCCCCGTTGCTGTCGAACATCCTGCTCGACGATCTCGACAAGGAACTCGAGCGACGGGGCCATGCCTTCTGCCGCTACGCCGACGACTGCAACATCTACGTGCGGACGAAGGCAGCCGGCGAGCGGGTGATGGCGTCGATCACACGGTTCCTTGCCGAACGACTGCGGCTGAAGGTCAACAGCGCCAAGAGCGCGGTTGACCGTCCTTGGGTACGAACGTTCCTGGGATACACCGTGACGTCCCACAAGCAGCCGCGCCTTCGGGTGGCGGCCAAGAGTGTGGGCCGGCTGCGGAACAAGCTCAGGATGACGCTACGCCAAGGACGCGGACGAACCCTGGCCCGGACCGTCGAGGACCTCGCTCCAATCCTGCGTGGCTGGATGCAATACTTCCGGCTGGCGCAGGCAAAGGGGGCCTTCGAGGACCTCGATGGCTGGCTGCGGCGCAAGCTGCGCGGCCTGCTGTGGCGGCAGTGGAAGCGTCCGCGTACACGCGCCAAGCGACTGATGCAGCGCGGCATCGATCAGGCTCGGGCGTGGCAGTCCGCCACCAACGGACGCGGCCCCTGGTGGAATGCCGGGGCCAGCCACATGAACAACGCCTATCGTGCCGCCTTCTTCGCCACCCTCGGCCTGCCGTCGCTCCAGCAACTGCATCATCGCCTCACCCGCGCTTGACGAACCGCCGTATACGGAACCGTACGTACGGTGGTGTGGGAGGGGGAGGCTGTGAAGCCTCTCCCTACCCGATTCGGCTGGCGCCGGATCGGCGCGCGACGGCTTCAGTTTTTTGTCCGGCGCGCCGCCCACTCGTCGCGCGTCAGCAGCCACACCATTTGCGATGATTCGCCGCCGACATATCGGCCGATCATGAGATCGACCAGCCGCGCGCCTTCCTTTTCCTTGATCCGGCGCGAGCCATGGTTGTCGAGCGCGTTGCTGAGCCAGAGATGCGGCCAGCCCAGCGCGCCGAAGGCATAGTCGGTGATGCAGCCCGCCGCCTCGGTCATCAGGCCGCGGCGATGGAAGGCCGGATCGAGCCAGAAGCCGCGCTGGTTGCGGCTGACGCCGTCGTCCGGCCAGAGCCCGATCAGGCCGATGAGGTCCGCCGGGCCCGACTTCGGGACGATCGCCCAATGGGACTTCTCGCCGCGCGCCATCTCGTCGAGGCAGCCGGCGATGAATGCGGCGGCGCCGTCGGGCGGATAGGGCCAGGGGATCCGGGCATCGAGCCAGCGCACCACGTCCCATTGCGGAAAGAGGCGCTGGATCACCGGAGCATCCTTGCTGCGCACCGGGCGCAGGACGAGCCGCGGCGTCTGCAGGATCGGGGTCGGAGGCATGGGCAGGGACGGCATTGGTCGGTCTCGCTTCCCTCTGCCGGAGGCGGGACCCGCTGCGCTTGCGACCCCGGCCTCGCGGCGGGGTCGGGTTTTTCAGGTCAGCTCTCGATCGGACGACCGCGCACGACTCCCCCCGCCCCCAAAGGAGCTTTGGCGGTGACGTTCGTACGCGGAGCGCGGCGCAGCATGGATGCCGACATAGCCGACGCGCCGCCCGAAGTAAACTTGGGGCCCCATGACGCGCGCGCCCACCACAAGTAGATTGATAGAATCTTGCGCCGTGTCCGGACAGCGTGTCAGGAACCGCCGCCGCCGTCACGGCCGGGGAATAGCCAGCAAAATCAAAGAGAAAAGCGCGGCGCAGCGCTTGACGCTGCGCAGGCATGGCCATATAAGCGCGCCACCTCGCCGGGGGGCTGGTAGTAGGCCGCAAAGCCTAGACGCAGCCTGACGTCGAGGACCGCTACAAGTAAGGCCATCTGGCCGCAAGGTTGCCTTTCGCGCGGGGCTGCGCTCTTGCCGCTATGCCCGCGCATTCGCTTTGCGCCGATGGCCCAATTGGGCGGACCCGAGACGGCGTTAAGGAAACCGGAAGTCGATGCCGACCATCAACCAGCTGATTGCCAAGGGCCGCCGCCCGCTCACCTCGCGTAACAAGGTGCCGGCGCTGCAGGCCTGCCCGCAGAAGCGCGGCGTGTGCACGCGCGTCTACACCACCACGCCCAAGAAGCCGAACTCGGCGCTGCGCAAGGTGGCGAAGGTGCGCCTCACCAATGCCTACGAGGTGGTGAGCTACATCCCGGGCGAAGGGCATAACCTGCAGGAGCACTCGGTGGTCATGATCCGCGGCGGCCGCGTGAAGGACCTCCCGGGCGTGCGCTACCACATCATCCGCGGCACCCTCGACACCCAGGGCGTCAAGGACCGCAAGCAGCGCCGGTCGAAGTACGGCGCCAAGCGTCCGAAGTAGGCGGGGAGGCAGACATGTCCCGTCGTCGCGCAGCCGAGAAACGCGAGGTTCTGCCGGACGCCAAGTTCGGCGATGTCGTGCTCAGCAAGTTCATGAACACGCTGATGGAGCGTGGCAAGAAGTCGGTCGCCGAGCGTGTCGTCTACGGCGCCCTCGACCAGATCGAGACCAAGCTCAAGCAGGACCCGATCCCGGCCTTTCACGAGGCGCTGGAGAACGTGAAGCCCGCGGTCGAGGTCCGCTCGCGCCGCGTCGGCGGCGCCACCTACCAGGTGCCGGTCGAGGTGCGGCCGGAGCGTCGCCAGGCGCTCGCCATCCGCTGGATCATCCAGGCCGCTCGCGACCGGTCGGGCCATAGCATGACCGAGAAGCTCTCGGCCGAATTGCTCGACGCCTTCAATCGCCGCGGCAACGCGGTGAAGAAGCGCGAGGACACCCACAAGATGGCCGATGCCAACAAGGCATTCGCGCACTACCGCTGGTAGGCGTTCCGGCCCCCCTCCACGCAGAAAGCCCTCACCATGGCTCGCACAACCCCCATCGCGCAGTACCGCAACATCGGCATCATGGCCCACATCGATGCCGGCAAGACGACGACGACCGAGCGCATCCTCTACTACACCGGCAAGTCGCATAAGATCGGCGAGGTCCACGACGGCGCCGCGACGATGGACTGGATGGAGCAGGAGCAGGAACGCGGCATCACCATCACCTCGGCGGCAACCACCTGCTTCTGGAAGAACGAGGGTGGCCCGTTCGCCGGTCCGAGCTATCGCATCAACATCATCGATACGCCGGGCCACGTCGACTTCACCATCGAGGTCGAGCGCAGCCTGCGCGTGCTCGACGGCGCGGTGTGCGTGTTCGATTCGGTCGCCGGCGTCGAGCCGCAGTCGGAGACGGTGTGGCGGCAGGCCGACAAGTACGGCGTGCCGCGCATCTGCTTCGTCAACAAGATGGACCGCACCGGCGCCAACTACTGGCGCACCGTCGACATGATCAAGGATCGCCTCGGCAGCAAGCCGCTCGTGACCCAGCTTCCGATCGGCGTCGAATCCGATTTCAAGGGCATCGTCGACCTGGCGTCCAACAAGGCGATCATCTGGCTGGAAGAGACGCTGGGCGCGAAGTTCGAAATCGTCGACGTGCCGGCCGACCTCAAGGAGCAGGCAGCCGACTACCGCACCAGGCTGATCGAGATGGCCGTCGAGCAGGACGACGCGGCGCTCGAGAAGTACCTGGGCGGCGAGGAGCCCGACTACGACACGCTGATCAAGTGCATCCGCAAGGGCACGATCTCCTATGCCTTCGTGCCGGTGCTGTGCGGTTCGTCGTTCAAGAACAAGGGCGTTCAGCCCATGCTCGACGCGGTGGTCAACTACCTGCCGGCGCCGACCGACGTGCCCGACGTCAAGGGCGTGAAGATGGGCACCGATGAGGCGATCTCGCTGCCGTCGAGCGACGAGGCGCCGCTGTCCGCGCTCGCGTTCAAGATCATGACCGACCCCTTCGTGGGCTCGCTCACCTTCGCCCGCGTCTATTCGGGCGTGCTCGAGTCGGGCACCGGGGTGCTGAACAGCACGAAGGACAGGAAGGAACGCATCGGCCGCATGCTGCTGATGCACGCCAACAATCGCGAGGACGTGAAGGAGGCGCGGGCGGGCGACATCATCGCGCTGGCCGGTCTCAAGACCGTCACCACCGGCGACACGCTTTGCACACCCGAGAATCCGGTGGTGCTCGAGAGGATGGATTTCCCCGATCCGGTCATCGAACTGGCCATCGAACCGAAGTCGAAGGCAGACCAGGAGAAGATGGGCCAGGCGCTGGGCCGGCTCGTGCAGGAGGATCCGACCTTCCGCGTCTCGACCGACCCCGAGACGGGACAGACCGTCATCAAGGGCATGGGCGAGCTCCATCTCGAGATCAAGGTCGACATCCTGAAGCGGACCTACAAGGTCGATGCCAATGTCGGCGCGCCGCAGGTCGCCTATCGCGAGACGCTGGGGCGTCGCTCCGAGATCGACTACACCCACAAGAAGCAGTCGGGCGGCTCGGGCCAGTTCGCGCGCGTCAAGCTCGTGTTCGAGCCGGGCGAGCCGGGCTCGGGCTACAGCTTCGAGAGCAAGATCGTGGGCGGCGCGGTGCCGAAGGAGTTCATCCCGGGCGTCGAGAAGGGGCTCGAGGCGTCGCGCGAGTCGGGCGTGCTGGCGGGCTTCCCGGTGATCGACTTCAAGGCCACCCTGATCGATGGCGCCTATCACGATGTCGATTCGAGCGTGCTCGCCTTCGAGATCGCCGCCCGTGCGGCCTTCAAGGAAGGGCTGCAGAAGGCGCAGTGCAAGCTCCTCGAGCCGATCATGAAGGTCGAGGTGGTGACGCCGGAAGACTACATGGGCGACTGCATCGGCGACCTGAACAGCCGCCGCGGCCAGATCCAGGGCATGGAAGCCCGCGGCAATGCGCAGGTCATCAACGCCATGGTGCCGCTCGCCAACATGTTCGGCTACGTGAACACCCTGCGTTCGATGACCCAGGGACGCGCCGCCTACACCATGACTTTCGACCATTACGCGCCGGTGCCGCAGGCAGTGGCGGATGAAGTCGTGGCCAAGCTCGCTGGCTGAGTAACCGTTTAGATCGACAGGCAAGGAACACCACCATGACGAAGGCGAAGTTTGAGCGGACGAAGCCGCACTGCAACATTGGGACGATCGGTCATGTGGATCATGGGAAGACGTCGCTGACGGCGGCGATCACGAAGATCCTGGCGAAGACTGGGGGAGCGACGTTCACGGCGTACGACCAGATCGACAAGGCGCCGGAGGAGCGGGAGCGTGGGATCACGATCTCGACGGCGCATGTTGAGTACGAGACGCAGAACCGGCACTACGCGCACGTGGATTGCCCTGGGCATGCGGACTACGTGAAGAACATGATCACGGGTGCGGCGCAGATGGACGGGGCGATCCTGGTGGTGAGCGCGGCGGACGGCCCGATGCCGCAGACGCGCGAGCACATCCTTCTGGCGCGTCAGGTGGGTGTGCCGGCGCTGGTGGTTTTCATGAACAAGGTCGACATGGTGGACGACCCGGAGTTGCTGGACCTGGTGGAGCTGGAGGTTCGGGAGCTTCTGAAGAGCTACCAGTTTCCGGGGGACGACATCCCGGTGATCCGGGGCTCGGCGCTGATGGCGCTGGAGGACAAGAACCCGGAGCAGGGCGAGCAGGCGGTGCTGAAGCTGATGGCGGAGGTGGACCGCTACATTCCGCAGCCGACGCGGGACAAGGACAAGCCGTTTTTGATGCCGATCGAGGACGTGTTCTCGATCTCGGGCCGGGGCACGGTGGTGACGGGCCGGGTCGAGCGGGGCGTGATCAAGGTGGGCGAGGAGATCGAGATCGTCGGTCTGAAGGCGACGGCCAAGACGGTGGTGACGGGGGTGGAGATGTTCCGCAAGCTCCTGGACCAGGGCGAGGCGGGGGACAATATCGGAGCGCTGCTGCGCGGCATCGGGCGGGAGGACGTGGAGCGGGGCCAGGTTCTGGCCAAGCCGGGGTCGATCACGCCGCACACCAACTTCGAGGCGGAGGCGTACATCCTGACCAAGGAGGAGGGGGGCCGTCACACGCCGTTCTTCACCAACTACCGGCCGCAGTTCTACTTCCGCACGACCGACGTGACGGGGGTGGTGACGCTGCCGGCGGGGACGGAGATGGTGATGCCGGGCGACAATGCGCGCATGACGGTCGAGCTGATCCAGCCGATCGCCATGGACGAGGGCCTGCGCTTCGCCATCCGCGAGGGCGGCCGAACCGTCGGCGCCGGCGTCGTCACCAAAATCGTCAAGTAACCGAACCGGCGCGCAGGCGAGCAGATCATGGACAGCACCAACATCCGCATCCGGCTCAAAGCCTTCGATCATCGCGTGCTCGACACGTCGACGAGCGAGATCGTCAGCACCGCGAAGCGGACGGGCGCGCAGGTGCGGGGGCCGATCCCTCTGCCGACCCGCATCGAGCGGTTCACGGTCAATCGCTCGCCGCACATCGACAAGAAGTCGCGCGAGCAGTTCGAGGTGCGCACGCACAAGCGCGTGCTCGACATCGTCGATCCGACGCCGCAGACGGTGGACGCGCTGATGAAGCTCGACCTCGCCTCCGGCGTCGACGTCGAGATCAAGCTGGGCGCCTGACGGTCGCGCGGCGGGGACAGGGAAGAGGAACAGGACCATGCGTTGCGGTCTCGTCGCCCAGAAGGTCGGCATGACCCGCGTCTTCAACGACGCCGGGGAACATGTGCCGGTGACCGTTCTGAAGGTGGATCAGCTGCAGGTTGTCGCCGTCCGCTCGGAAGAGAAGGACAAGTACACGGCGGTGCAGCTCGGCTACGGCAAGGCCAAGGTGAAGAACGTGACGCAGCCGATGCGCGGTCACTTCGCCAAGGCCAAGGTCGAGCCCAAGAAGAAGCTCGTCGAGTTCCGCGTCGCCAAGGACGCGGTGCTGGAGGTCGGCGCCGAGCTGGTGCCGAGCCACTTCGTGCCCGGCCAGTTCGTCGATGTCGTCGGCACCACGATCGGCCGCGGCTTCACCGGCTCGATGGTGCGCTGGAACTTCGGCGGCCTCGAGGCCAGCCACGGCGTCTCGATCTCGCATCGCAGCCACGGCTCGACCGGCAACCGCCAGGATCCCGGCCGCACCTTCCCCGGCAAGAAGATGGCGGGCCACTACGGCCACGAGCGCGTCACCACGCAGAACCTCAAGGTCGTCGCCGCCGACGACGAGAAGGGCCTGCTGCTGGTCTCCGGCGCCGTTCCGGGCCCTGCCGGCGGCTACATCATCGTGAAGGACGCCGCCAAGCGCGCGCGTCCCAAGGAAGCCCCTTACCCGGCCGGCCTGCGCAAGGCCGCCGCCCAGGCGCCCGAGGCGCCGGCGGCCGACGCGGCGCCGCAGGCCTGAGGATCAGATCATGAAGATCGCGGTCAAGACCATCGATGGCGGCAGTGCCGGCGAGATCGACCTCGCCGACGCGGTGTTCGCCGCACCCGTGCGCAAGGACATCCTGCAGCGCTGCGTGGTGTGGCAGCTCTCGCGCCGCCAGCAGGGCACGCACAAGACCAAGGGTCGCTCCGAGGTCACGGCGACGGCCAAGAAGATGTACTCGCAGAAGGGCACCGGTCGCGCCCGCCACGGCAACGAGGCGGCGCCGCAGTTCCGCGGCGGCGGCAAGGCGTTCGGGCCGGTGGTGCGCAGCCACGCGACCGACCTGCCGAAGAAGGTGCGCAAGCTCGCGCTGCGCACCGCGCTCTCGGCCAAGGCGGCCGACGGCAAGCTGATCGTGCTCGAGAATGCCGTGCTGCCGGAGCCGAAGACGGCCAGGCTCAAGGGCCATCTCGGCAAGCTTGGCCTGTCGAGCGTGCTGGTCATCGCCGGTGCCGAGGTCGATACCAACTTCGCCCGCGCCGCCGCCAACATCGCCCATGTCGACGTGCTGCCGCAGCAAGGTGCGAACGTCTACGACATCCTGCGGCGCGACACGCTCGTGCTGACCAAGGATGCGGTCAAGCATCTCGAGGAGCGCCTGCAATGAGCGCGAGGACCAAGCCCGCAACGGTGTCGCGCGCGCGCATGTACGAAGTGATCCGCGCGCCGCTCATCACCGAGAAGACGACCAACGGCTCCGAGCACAGCCAGGTGACGTTCCGCGTCTCGATGGACGCCACCAAGCCCGAGATCAAGCAGGCCGTCGAAGGCCTGTTCAAGGTCAAGGTCAAGGCGGTGAACACCGTCACGGTCAAGGGCAAGGCCAAGGTTTTCCGCGGCCGTCCGGGCATGCGGAGTGACTGGAAGAAAGCGATCGTCTCGCTGGCCGAAGGTCAAAAGATCGACGTGACCACGGGCCTGTAGGACGGGGAAACGAGAAATGGCTCTCAAGAGTTTCAAGCCGATCACGCCGTCGATGCGGCAGCTCGTGATCGTCGACCGTGCCGGCCTGTGGAAGGGCAAGCCGGTCAAGGCGCTGACGAGCGGCAAGGCCGAGACGGGCGGGCGCAACAACCACGGCCGCATCACCGCCAATCATCGCGGCGGCGGCCACAAGCGGCGCCTGCGCCTCGTCGACTTCAAGCGTCGCAAGTTCGATGTGGCGGCGACGGTGGAGCGGCTGGAGTACGACCCCAACCGGTCGGCCTTCATCGCCCTGATCAAGTACGCCGACGGCGAGCTCGCCTACATCCTGGCGCCGCAGCGCCTCAAGGCAGGCGACCAGGTGGTGTCGGGCGAGCGCGTCGACATCAAGCCGGGCAACGCCATGCCGCTGTCGAACATGCCGGTCGGCACGATCGTGCACAATGTCGAGCTGAAGCGCGGCCGCGGCGGGCAGCTCGCCCGCTCCGCCGGCACCTACGCCCAGCTCGTCGGCAAGGACGCCGGCTACGCGCAGATCAAGCTGAACTCGGGCGAGCTGCGCCTCGTTCCGGGCGAATGCCTGGCGACGGTGGGCGCGGTGTCCAACCCGGACAACCAGAACACGGTCGTCGGCAAGGCGGGCCGCACGCGATGGCTCGGCCGGCGCCCGGTGGTGCGCGGCGTGGCGATGAACCCGGTCGACCATCCGCATGGCGGCGGCGAAGGCAAGACCTCGGGCGGCCGCCATCCAGTGACGCCATGGGGCAAGCCGACCAAGGGCAAGAAGACACGCAAGAACAAGGCGACGGACAAGTTCATCATCCGCCGCCGTCACGCAAGCCGCTGACGGCAGGGCGAGGAGGCAATCAAGTGGCACGTTCCGTTTGGAAAGGTCCCTTTGTCGAGGGCAGCCTGATCAAGAAGGCCGAGAAGGCACGCCAGAGCGTGCGCAGCGACGTGATCAGGACCTGGTCGCGCCGCTCGACGATCCTGCCGCAGTTCGTCGGGCTCACCTTTGGCGTCTACAACGGCAAGAAGTTCATCCCGGTGAACGTCACCGAGGAGATGGTCGGACACAAGCTGGGCGAGTTCTCACCGACCCGCACCTACACCGGCCACTCGGGCGACAAGAAGGTCGCCAAGGAGTAACGCGCGATGAGCAAGCCATCCGCTCCCCGCCGCGAGGCGGACAACGAGGCCAAGGCCGTGCTGCGCACCATCCGCGTCAGCCCGCGCAAGCTCGACCTCGTGGCCGCCACGATCCGCGGCAAGAAGGCCTCGTCGGCCATCAACGAGCTCACCTTCTCCAAGAAGCGCATCGCGCAGGACGTGAGGAAGGCGCTGAACTCGGCCATCGCCAACGCCGAGAACAACCACAATCTCGATGTCGACCGTCTGATCGTGGCCGAGGCGTCGGTCGGCAAGGGCCTGGTCATGAAGCGATTCCAGACCCGCGGCCGCGGTCGGGCGGCGGGCATCGTCAAGCCGTTCAGCCATCTCACGATCGTGGTGCGCGAGCGGCCCGAGACGGAGGACAGGTAATGGGTCAGAAGGTCAATCCGATCGGCCTGCGTCTTGGCATCAACCGGACTTGGGATTCGCGCTGGTATGCCGAGGGCGGCGAATACTCGTCGATGCTCCACGAGGACATCCACATCCGCAAGATGCTGCGCGAGCGGCTGGCCCAGGCGGGCGTGGCCAAGATCGTCATCGAGCGGCCGGCCAAGCGCGCCCGCGTGACCATCCATACGGCGCGGCCGGGCGTGGTGATCGGCAAGAAGGGTGCCGACATCGAGAAGCTGCGCGGCGATCTCGCCAGGATGACCAAGGGTGAGGTGGCGCTGAACATCGTCGAGATCCGCAAGCCGGAGATCGACGCCACGCTGATTGCCGAGAACATCGCCCAGCAGCTCGAGCGCCGCGTCGCCTTCCGCCGCGCCATGAAGCGCGCCGTGCAGTCGGCCATGCGGCTCGGCGCCCAGGGCATCCGCATCAACTGCTCGGGTCGCCTGGGCGGTGCCGAGATCGCCCGCATGGAATGGTACCGCGAGGGCCGGGTGCCGCTGCACACGCTGCGCGCCGACATCGACTACGGGACCGCCACGGCCTTCACCACCTTCGGCACCTGCGGCGTCAAGGTGTGGGTGTTCAAGGGCGAGATCATGGCGCACGACCCGATGGCGCACGACAAGCGCGCCGAGGAAGCCGCGCCGCAACGCACGCCGGCGCGCGTCGAGCGCACCGAGCAGAGGGACGCGTAAGGCATCATGCTGCAACCCAAGCGCACCAAGTACCGCAAGGCCTTCAAGGGCCGCATCAGCGGCGCCGCCAAGGGCGGGTTCAACCTCGACTTCGGCTCGTTCGGCCTGAAGGCGATGGAGCCCGACCGCATCACCGCACGCCAGATCGAGGCCGCCCGCCGCGCCATCACCCGCCACATGAAGCGCGCCGGCCGCGTCTGGATCCGCGTGTTCCCGGACGTGCCGGTGTCGAAGAAGCCGGCCGAGGTCCGCATGGGCTCCGGCAAGGGCGCGCCCGAGTTCTGGGCCGCCCGCGTGAAGCCCGGCCGCATCCTGTTCGAGCTCGACGGCGTGCCGGTCAAGATCGCCCGCGAGGCGCTCGAGCTCGCCGCCGCCAAGCTGCCGATCAAGACGCGGTTCGTGAGCCGCGTCGGCGCCGAGGGTTGAGGGAGAAAGCCATGAAGGCCAGCGATCTGCGTCCCAGGACCACGGACCAGCTCAAGGAGGAGCTGGGCAACCTGCGCAAGGAGGCGTTCAACCTGCGCTTCCAGAAAGCCAGCGGCCAGCTCGGCAAGACCGGCCGCGTGCGCCAGGTCCGCCGCGACATCGCCCGCATCAAGACGGTGCTGGGCGAGAAGGCCGCGGGTTAAGGAGTCGTCAATGCCGAAGCGAATTCTCGAAGGCGTCATCGTCAGCGACAAGATGGACAAGACCATCGTCGTCAGGGTCGAGCGGCGCGTTCAGCACCCGATCTACAAGAAGTTCATCCGCCGATCGAAGAAGTATCACGCGCACGACGAGACCAACGCCTTCAAGGGCAAGATCGGCGAGAGCGTGCGCATCCGCGAGTGCCGGCCGCTGTCGAAGACCAAGAGCTGGGAAGTTCTGGTCGAAGGCGCGAAGGCTTAGGCGCGGGGCAGGCAGACATGATCCAGATGCGTACCAACCTCGAGGTCGCCGACAATTCGGGCGCCCGTCGAGTCCAGTGCATCAAGGTGCTGGGCGGCTCGCGCCGCAAGTATGCCAGCGTGGGCGACGTCATCGTCGTATCGGTGAAGGACGCCATCCCGCGCGGCCGCGTGAAGAAGGGCGAGGTGCACCGCGCCGTCGTGGTGCGCACCTCGTTCGCGCTGCGCCGTCCCGACGGCAGCGCCATCCGCTTCGACCGCAACGCCGCGGTCCTGATCAGCAAGCAGGACGAGCCGATCGGCACCCGCATCTTCGGACCCGTGACGCGCGAACTGCGTGCCAAGAAGTTCATGAAGATCATCTCGCTTGCACCGGAGGTCCTCTAGGCCATGACCGTCAAGCTCAAGATCCGCAAGGGCGACAGGGTGAAGGTCGTCGCCGGCCGCAGCAAGGGCAAGGTGGGCGACGTGTTGCGCGTGCTGCCGGCCGAGCAGCGCGTGGTGGTGTCGGGCGTGAACGTCATCAAGCGCCACACCAAGCCGGACCGCACCGGCGCCGGCGGCATCATCGAACGCGAGGCCGCGATCCACGTCTCGAACGTGGCCCTGCTGGATCCCAAGTCCGACAAGCCGACCAAGGTCGGCTTCAAGTTCCTCGAAGACGGCCGGAAAGTGCGCTTCGCGCGCGCCTCCGGCGAAACAATCGACCGCTAGGAGAACGGGCCATGCCCGCGCGACTGCAAGAACACTACGCCAGGACCGTCCGGGAGGCGCTCACGAAGGAGTTCTCCTACAAGAACCCCTTCGAGGTGCCGAAGCTCGAGAAGGTCGTCATCAACATGGGCGTCGGCGAGGCGGTCAACGACCGCAAGGCCGTCGACGGCGCCGCGGCCGACCTCGCGGCGATCACCGGGCAGAAGCCGGTCATCACCAAATCGCGCAAGTCGATCGCGACCTTCAAGCTGCGCGAGGGCATGGCGATCGGCGCCAAGGTCACGCTGCGGCGCGACCGCATGTACGAGTTCATCGACCGTCTGATCAACATCGCGCTGCCCCGCGTGCGCGACTTCCGCGGCCTGAACGGCAAGTCGTTCGACGGCAACGGCAACTACGCGATGGGGCTCAAGGAGCAGATCGTGTTCCCGGAAATCGACTACGACAAGGTCGACCAGGTGCGCGGCATGGACATCATCATCTGCACGACGGCGAAGACCGACGCGGAAGCGAGAGCGCTTCTTCGCGGGTTCGACTTTCCGTTCGTGAACTGAGGCCGGAGACCCTAGATGGCCAAGACGAGTGCAGTGGAGAAGAACAAGCGGCGGGCGAAGCTGGCGAAGAAGTATGCCGCCAGGCGCGCCACGCTGAAGGCGATGGCGGTGGACGACAAGCTGACGCCGGAGGAGCGCTTCGGCGCGCGGCTCAAGCTCGCCGAGCTGCCGCGCAACTCCTCGCCGACGCGCATCCGCAATCGGTGCGAGCTCACGGGCCGGCCACGCTCGGTCTATCGCAAATTCAAGCTGTCGCGGCTGGCGCTGCGGGAGCTCGCCTCGCTGGGCGCGTTGCCCGGCGTCGTGAAGTCGAGCTGGTAACGGGGGACCGTAGACCATGGCGATGACAGATCCTGTCGGTGATTTGCTGACCCGCATCCGCAACGGCCAGTCCGCGCGCCTCGACAGCGTGACCGTGCCGGCCTCGCGCATGCGGTCGAACGTGCTCGACGTGCTGCAGCGCGAGGGTTATATCCGCGGCTGGTTCGAGGAGGAGCTGCGCCCGGGCGTGAAGGAGCTCCGCATCGAGCTCAAGTACGACAACGGCCGTCCGGTCATCCGCGACATCCGGCGCGTCTCGACACCGGGCCGCCGGGTCTATTCGAAGATCCGCGAGCTGCCGCGCCACTTCAACGGCCTCGGCATCTCGATCCTGTCCACGCCGCGCGGCGTCATGTCCGACGCCGAGGCGCGCGCCGCCAATGTCGGCGGCGAGGTCCTGTGCAAGGTGTTCTGATCATGTCGCGCATCGGCAAGCATCCCGTCCCGATCCCGAGCGGCGTCACCGTCGACCTCCAGGGCCAGGCCCTCAAGGTCAAGGGCAAGCGCGGCGAGCTCTCGCTCGTCGTGCACGACGACGTCGAGGTCGCCAAGACCAGCGAAGGCCTCACCTTCAAGCCGCGCAGCGACAGCCGCCGCGCGCGCATGCAGTGGGGCACGGCCCGCAATCTCGCCAGCAACATGGTGCGTGGCGTGTCGGACGGCTTCACCATCAACCTCGAGATCAACGGCGTCGGCTACCGCGCCCAGGCCGATGCCAAGAACCTGAAGCTGCAGCTCGGCTTCAGTCACGACGTCGAGGTTCCGATCCCGCCCGGCATCCAGATCAAGGCCGTGAAGCCGACCGAGATCGAGATCAGCGGCGCCGACCGCCAGCGGGTCGGGCAGATCGCGTCGGAGATCCGCAGCCTGCGTCCGCCCGAGCCGTACAAGGGCAAGGGCATCAAGTATTCGACCGAGACGATCCGGCGCAAGGAAGGCAAGAAGAAGTAAGGCGATCCACCATGGCCGACAACAAAGCTCTCTTCGCCCGTCGCCAGCGACGCACGCGCCACGCGCTGCGCCAGGCCGGCGGCGGCCGCCCGCGCCTCAGCGTGTTCCGCTCGGGCCGGCACATCTATGCCCAGGTCATCGACGACCGGAAGGGCGCCACGCTGGCGGCCGCCTCGTCGCTCGAGCAGAGCCTCAAGGGCAAGCTCAAGACCGGCGCCGACAAGTCGGCGGCGGCCGAGGTCGGCAAGCTGATCGCCGAGCGGGCCATCGCCGCCGGCGTCAAGGAAGTCGTGTTCGACCGCGGCGGCTACATGTATCACGGCCGCGTCGCGGCGCTCGCCAATGCCGCCCGCGAGGGCGGTCTGTCGTTCTGATCGGGAGTTAGCACAATGGCTCGTTCACCCGGTGGCTCCGGCCGCTCTTCGCGCGAGCGGGGCCGCGACCGCGACGAGGAAAATGAACTGACCGACAAGCTGGTCACGATCAACCGCGTGGCCAAGGTGGTGAAGGGCGGCCGCCGCTTCGCCTTCGCCGCCATCGTGGTCGTCGGCGACCAGCGCGGTCGCGTCGGCCACGGCGCCGGCAAGGCGCGCGAGGTGCCGGAAGCGATCCGCAAGGCGACCGAGGCCGCCAAGCGCGCCCTGGTCCGCGTGCCGCTGCGCGACGGCCGCACGCTGCACCACGACGTGCGCGGCCGCTTCGGCGCCGGCAAGGTGACGCTGCGTGCGGCACCGGCCGGTACCGGCATCATCGCCGGCGGTCCGATGCGCGCGGTGTTCGAGACGCTCGGCATCAAGGACATCGTCGCCAAGTCGGTCGGCACCTCCAACCCGCACAACATGATCAAGGCGACCTTCGCCGCGCTCGAGCAGCTCAACTCGCCGCGCATGGTGGCGAACCGTCGCGGCAAGAAGGTGGGCGACCTGCTCGGCCGTCGCGACGGCGAGCCGGCCGCCGAGGCCGCCGCCTGAGGAGAGGGATCATGGCCGACGGCAAGAAGATCAGGATCACCCAGACCGGCAGCGCGATCGGCCGCACCGACGACCAGCGGGCGACGCTGATCGGGCTGGGGCTGAACAAGCGCCATCGCCAGAGCGTGCTCGACGACACGCCGGCGGTGCGCGGCATGATCAACAAGGTGCGCCATCTGGTGCATGTCGACGAGGAGGCGCGCTGAGCGGAGGCCGGGCGCGGAGGGCAGAGAGATGAAGCTGAACGAAATCGCCGACAACGAGGGCGCCCGCCGGGCCCGCCTTCGGGTGGGCCGTGGCATCGGCTCGGGCAAGGGCAAGACGGCGGGACGCGGCGTGAAGGGCCAGAAGTCGCGCACCGGCGTGGCCATCAAGGGCTTCGAGGGCGGCCAGATGCCGCTGCATCGGCGCCTGCCCAAGCGGGGCTTCCGGCCGCCGCACCAGAAGGTGTGGCGGATCGTCAATCTCGGGGCGCTGCAGAAGGCGATCGACGCCAACCGGCTCGATGCCGCCAAGCCGATCGACAGCGCCGCCCTGCAGGCCGCCGGCCTGTTCAAGAACGCCGCGGACGGGGTGCGCCTGCTTGGCAAGGGCGGGATCACGTCCAAGATAGAGATCAAGGTCGCCGGCGCCTCGGCCTCGGCGATCGCCGCCGTCGAGCGGGCGGGCGGCAAGGTCGAATTGCCGCCCAAGCCCGCCGCCGAGGCGGCCTGAGGTCCGATTTCGTCAAGGGGCGGGCTCCGGCTTCGCCTCTTCGTGTCGTCGACGTCCACGCGTGAGGGTCCATGGCATCCGCCGCCGAGCAACTCGCATCCAATCTGAACTGGGGCGCGATCGGTAAGGCGACCGAGCTGAAGAAGCGCCTGTGGTTCACCGTGGGCGCTCTCATCGTCTTCCGCATCGGCGCCTACATTCCCGTGCCGGGCGTCGATCCCGCCGCCCTGGCCGAAATCTTCCACCGCCAGGCCGGCGGCATCGCCGGCATGCTGGACGTGTTCTCCGGCGGCTCGATCGGCCGCATGTCGATCCTGGCGCTGTCGATCATGCCGTACATCTCGGCCTCGATCATCATGCAGATCCTGACGACCGTCGTGCCGTCGCTCGAGGCGCTGAAGAAGGAGGGCGAGGCCGGCCGCAAGAAGATCAACCAGTACACGCGGTACGGGACGGTGTTCCTGGCCGCCTTCCAGGCCTACGGGATCGCGGTCGGCCTAGAGGGGCAGGTGGCCAGCGCCGGGCCGGTCGTGCACGATCCGGGCCTCTTCTTCCGGTTCGTGACCATCGTGACCCTGGTCGGCGGCACACTGCTCCTGATGTGGCTCGGCGAGCAGATCACGGCGCGCGGCGTGGGCAACGGCGTGTCCCTGATCATCTTCGCGGGCATCGTGGCGGCCTTGCCCAATGCGCTGGCGCAGACCCTCGAGCTCGGCCGTACCGGCGCGCTGTCGGCGCTGTTCATCATCGGCCTCATGGTCGGCGTGGTCGTGGTCGTGGCCGTCGTGGTGTTCATGGAGACGGCGCAGCGGCGGATCGTGGTGCAGTATCCTAAGCGCCAGGTCGGCAACCGCATGTACGGCGGCGAGGCGTCGCACCTGCCGCTCAAGATCAACACGTCGGGCGTGATCCCGCCGATCTTCGCCTCCTCCCTGCTGCTCTTCCCAGCGACGATCGCGTCGTTCCAGGGCAATACCGGCGAGCCTGGCATCACCCAGTGGATCGCGACCTACCTCGGCCACGGCACGCCGCTCTACCTGGCGGCCTATGTCGGGCTGATCGTCTTCTTCTGCTTCTTCTATACGACGGTCGTCTTCAACCCGGCCGACACGGCGGAGAACCTCAAGAAGAACGGCGGTTTCGTGCCGGGCATCCGGCCGGGCAAGAACACCGCCGAATATCTCGAGTACATCCTCAATCGGCTGACGCTGATCGGCGCCCTCTATCTCTCGGCGGTCTGCATCCTGCCGGAGCTGCTGATCGCGCGCGGCGGCGTTCCGTTCTATTTCGGCGGCACCAGCCTCCTGATCGTGGTCTCGGTGACGCTCGACACCGTGACCCAGATCCAGGCGCACCTGCTCGCCCATCAATACGAGGGCCTCATCAAGAAAGCGCGGCTGCGCGGCCGCGGTCGATGAGGGGAAGACGATGAACATCATTCTTCTCGGGCCGCCGGGAGCCGGCAAGGGCACGCAGGCACAGCGTCTTCAGGGCGATCTCGGCATGGTGCAGCTTTCGACCGGCGACATGCTGCGGGCGGCGGTGGCCTCGGGCAGCGAGCTCGGCCGCAAGGCCAAGGGCATCATGGACAAGGGCCAGCTCGTGCCCGACGACCTGATGGTCGGCCTGATCGAGGACCGGATCGGCCAGCCCGATTGCGCCAAGGGCTTCATCCTGGATGGTTTCCCGCGCACCGAGGCGCAGGCCGAGGCGCTCGACCGGATGCTGGCCAAGGCGGGCAAGAAGCTCGACCGAGTGATCGAGATGGAGGTCGACGAGAAGGCGCTGACCGAGCGCGTCGTCGGCCGCTTCACCTGCGCCAAATGCGGCGCGGGCTACCACGACAAGTTCAAGCGGCCGAAGGTCGAGGGCGTCTGCGATGTCTGTGGATCGCGCGAGTTCACCCGCCGCAAGGACGACAATGCCGAGACCATGAAGACCCGGATGGCCGCCTATCGCGCCCAGACCGAGCCGCTCCTGCCCTACTACGGCGCCCGCCAGGTGCTGCGGAAGGTCGACGGGATGGCCGGCATGGACGAGGTTTACCGTCAGATCCGCGCCGTCCTGGCGGGGACTTGACAAGTTCGAGATCCGTTGACTCGGGGGTGCGGGTACATATAATCGCGCGCTTTTCCGGAGCCAGCGGAACGTCGTACGGGCGCGCATGAGCGCGCCGTAAGTCTTTGAAGGAGTTGGAACTTTGGCTCGTATAGCCGGCGTCAACATTCCGACCGCCAAGCGGGTGGTGATCGGGCTGCAGTACATCCACGGGATTGGCCAGGCGAAAGCCAGGGAAATTCTGGGGAAAGTGGGAATCGACCAGTCGCGGCGCGTCAATACGCTCACCGACGACGAGGTGATTCGCATCCGCGAGGCGATCGATCGCGACTATACCGTCGAGGGCGACCTGCGGCGCGAAGTGGCGATGAACATCAAGCGCCTGATGGATCTAGCCTGCTATCGCGGGCTCAGGCATCGCCGCGGCCTGCCGGTGCGCGGCCAGCGCACCCACACCAACGCACGCACCCGCAAGGGCCCGGCCAAGCCGATCGCCGGCAAGAAGAAAGTCACCAAGTAGAGCGAAGGGATCCGCATCATGGCCAAGTCTGCCGCCGCCGCCAGTGGCGCCGCTCCTGCCGCGCGTCCCCGCCGCAAGGAACGCAAGAACATCATCGCCGGCGTCGCACACGTGAACGCCTCGTTCAACAACACGATCGTCACCATCACCGACGCCCAGGGCAACACCATCGCCTGGTCGTCGTCGGGCCAGCAGGGCTTCAAGGGCTCGCGCAAGTCGACGCCGTTCGCCGCGCAGATGGCGGCCGAGAATGCCGGCCGCAAGGCGATGGAGCACGGCATGCGCACGCTCGAGATCGAGGTGCGCGGCCCCGGCTCCGGCCGCGAGTCCGCGCTGCGTGCGCTGCAGGCCGTCGGCCTCGCCGTCACCGCGATCCGCGACGTGACGCCGATCCCGCACAATGGCTGCCGCCCGCCGAAGCGTCGTCGGGTATGAGGCGTCGTCGCGTCTGAGTGCGAGCGGCGGCGCGCTTCCTGCGCCGCGCTGTTCTGAATGTGACGCGGGCCCTGGGGCTCGCGTGATCCAACCGGTCTAGAGAGGTAGCCCCCGTGCTTCAGAAGAACTGGCAAGATCTCATCAAGCCGGAGAAGCTTGTCACCGAAGCGGGCGTCGATCCGAGCCGCGTGGCGACGATCGTCGCCGAGCCGCTCGAGCGCGGCTTCGGCCTGACGCTTGGCAACGCGCTGCGCCGCGTGTTGCTGTCATCGCTCCAGGGTGCGGCCGTGACGTCGATCAAGATCGACAACGTGCTGCACGAATTCTCCTCCATCCCCGGCGTCCGCGAGGACGTGGTGGACATCGTCCTCAACATCAAGGCCATGGCGGTGAAGATGCAGGGCGACCGCCCGCAGCGCCTCTATCTGCGCGCGGTCGGGCCCGGCGAGGTGACCGCCGGCATGATCGAGTTGCCGGGCGACGTCCAGATCATGGATCCCAAGCACCTGATCTGCACGCTGGACGATGGCGCCTCGATCTCGATGGAGCTGACCGTCGCCACCGGCAAGGGCTACATCCCGGCGGCGGCCAACCGCGCCGAGGACGCGCCGATCGGCCTGATCCCGGTCGACTCGGTGTTCAGCCCGGTAAAGCGCGTCTCCTACAAGGTCGAGAACAGCCGCGTCGGCCAGGTGACCGACTACGACAAGCTGTCGATGACGGTGGAGACCAACGGCACCACGCTGCCGGCCGACGCCGTCGCGCTGGCCGCGCGCATCCTGCAGGACCAGCTCCAGCTCTTCATCAACTTCGAGGAGCCGCGCGAGGTCCGCAAGGAGGAGCAGCCGGACGACTTCCCGTTCAACCGCAACCTCCTGCGCAAGGTCGACGAGCTCGAGCTGTCGGTCCGGTCGGCCAACTGCCTGAAGAACGACAACATCATCTATATCGGCGATCTCGTGCAGAAGACCGAGGCGGAGATGCTGCGCACGCCGAACTTCGGCCGCAAGTCGTTGAACGAGATCAAGGAAGTGCTGGCCGGCATGGGCCTCCACCTGGGCATGGAGATCCCGGGCTGGCCGCCGGACAACATCGAGGAAATGGCCAAGCGGCTGGAAGAGCCGTACTAGGCCGGCAAGGGGACCACAGTCATGCGTCACGGAAATCGCGGCCGGAAATTCCACCGCACGGCGGAGCATCGCAAGGCGATGTTCATGAATCTCGCCGGCGCGCTGATCAAGCACGAGCAGATCACGACCACGCTGCACAAGGCGAAGGACCTGCGGCCGATCGTCGAGAAGCTGGTCACGCTCGGCAAGAAGGGCGGCCTGCATGCACGCCGTCAGGCGATCGGCTTCCTGCGCGATCCCTACGTCGCCGACAAGCTCTTCACGACGCTCGGGCCGCGCTACGCCAGTCGCAACGGCGGCTATCTGCGGGTGCTGAAGGCCGGCTACCGCTTCGGCGACGCCGCCCCGATGGCGGTGATCGAGTTCGTCGAGCGCGACACCTCCGCCAAGGGCCAGGATTCGGGTCCGTCGGCCGACGCCGACAACGAGCAGAAGGAAGCGGCGTAGGTCTTCTTCCTCGTCGAATTCAAGACGCCCGGTCGTTTTGCGACCGGGCGTTTTCTTTTGAATGCACCACCACGTCAGGGGCAGATCCTCGGGAATGGACAAGCGCTTTTGGTAAGGCTTGGCGCCTGATCTTGCTTCTCGTTGGTGGCGCGATCCCCCGGGCGTTCATCGGAGCGCGCCACTCCAGTGGCGCAATCTTCTCGCTACCGCGTCGTGCCCCGGACCCGCTGCCACGCGATGGGATAGCGGTTGAAGCCACGGAAGCGGGCGCGGCCGCCGCGCTCGAAGGCGCCGTCGCGTGCCAAGCCCCCGAACCGGCGCACCAGACGGCCGATGGCGATCGTGCCCTCCAGGCGGGCGAGCACGGCACCGAGGCACATATGCACGCCCGCGCCGAAAGCGACGTGACGATTGGGCTCGCGGCCGGCATCGAAGCGGTCGGGGTCGGGAAACTGCGCCGGATCGCGGTTGGCGGCGCCGATGCCGATATGAATGTAGGTACCCGCGGCCAGCCGCTCGCCGCCCAGCTCGAGATCGGCCGACAGACGGCGATTGCCGAGCTGGTTGGAGCTCTCGAAGCGCAGGCCCTCCTCGACGCAGGTCTTCAGCAGGCCCGGATCGGCCTCGAGGCGCCGCAACTCGCCGGGGAAGCGCAACAGGGCGTCGATCGTGTTGCCGATCAGGTTGGTGGTCGTCTCGTGCCCGGCGTTCAGGAGGAAGATGCAGTTCTGCACCAGCTCCTCCAACGTCAGCCGTTCGCCATCGACCTCGCCATGGATCAGCGTGCCGAGGATGTCGATGTCATGCTCGTCGGCCGGCCGCTTGCGCCGCTCGGCCACGAGATCCTCCAGATAGGCGGAGAATTCGGCGACGGCGGCATTGCCGGCGGCCTGCCGCTCCGGTCCGGCGACCGGCTCCAGGGCGCCGAGGATGGCGAGGGAATAGCGGCGGAACGGGGCGCGCTCGCCCTTGGGCACGCCCAGCATGTCGCAAATCACCTCGACCGGCAGGCGGAAGGCGAAGTCCTCGACGAGGTCCATGCGGCCCCGCCCGGCATGCGCGTCCAGCAGGCCATCGACCACGGCCTCGATGCGCGGCTGCAGCGCGGCAAGCGCCCGCGGCGTGAAGGCCGCCGCCAGAAGCTTGCGCACCCGGGTGTGCAACGGTGGGTCGTTGAACACCAGGCTGGTCGTGTGATGGCGGTAGAGCGGGCTCGCGACGCCGAACTTGGGGCCGAACTCCGCCTTCTTGTCGGAGCTCATGCGCGGATCGCGGTAGCAGACCGCGACATCGGCATAGCGGGAAAGGAAGACGCTGCCGTCGGGCAGATGCTTCACCGGCGCATGACGGCGCAGTGCATGGTAACAGGGGAAGGGATCCTCCAGGAAGGCCGGCTCGAGCGCGGCAAGGTCGAAGCGCCGGGCGAAAGCCCGGGCCTCGTCCTCGGGCAGCTCGATCAGACCCTGGCTCAGAATTGATCCTCCTTCAGGGCGAACACCGTCCGGCCGGCGGCCTTCAGAGGGCCGAGCTGGGCGAGTGCCGGCGGCAGGACCACGTCGGCATAGAAGCGCGCCGTTACCAGCTTGGCTTCCAGGAACGCCGGATCGCCCTCGCGGGCGGCGAGCTTTTGCGTGGCCACCAGCGCTCCCCGGGCGAGCAGCCAGCCGCCCAGGGCCGTCCCGGCCAGCCGCAGGAAGGGCACCGAGCCGGCGAGCGCGCCGACGAGGTCGGCCTTCACCGACTGGGCCACCCACTTGGTGGCGTCCTCCACGGCATCGGCCGCCGCCTGCAGGCCGGTCCGGATCGCCGCCAGATCGTCACCGGGCATGGCGGACATTTCCTGCGCCAGCGCCCGCATCTCGCTCACCAGCCCCAGCATGGTCTCGCCGCCATCCTTGGCGACCTTGCGGCCCACCAGGTCGCGCGCCTGGATGCCGTTGGTGCCTTCGTAGATCGGCAGGATGCGCGCGTCGCGCAGATGCTGCGCCGCGCCGGTCTCCTCGATGAAGCCCATGCCGCCGTGGATCTGCACACCCAGGGAGGCGATCTCGTTGCCGAGATCGGTGAACCAGGCCTTCACGATCGGGATCAGGAGATCGACGCGATCCTGCGTCCGGCGCGCCGCCTCCTTGTCGGGATGCTTCAGCGCGCCGTCGATCCCCGCTGCGGTGTAGTAGCCCAGCGCCCGCATCGCCTCGATCTGGGCGCGCATGGTCATCAGCATGCGGCGCACGTCGGCGTGATGCACGATCGGGACGGACCTGGCGTCGGCGCTGGCGTCGTCCTTCGACTGCACCCGCGTACGCGCGAACTCGGCCGCCTGCTGGTAGGCCCGCTCGGCGATGGCGAGGCCCTGGATGCCGACCGAGAGGCGGGCGTTGTTCATCATGGTGAACATGTAGGAAAGGCCGCGGCCTTCCTCGCCCACCAGATAGCCCACCGCGCCGCCATCGTCGCCGTAGGACATCACGCAGGTGGGGCTCGCGTGGATGCCGAGCTTGTGCTCGAGCGACACGCAGCGCAGATCGTTGCGCCTGCCGGGCTTGCCGTCCGGCCCGACCAGGAACTTCGGGACGATGAAGAGCGAGATGCCGCGCACGCCGGCCGGCGCGTCGGGCGTGCGCGCCAGCACGAGATGCACGATGTTCTCGGTCAGGTCGTGCTCGCCGTAGGTGATGAAGATCTTCTGGCCCGTGACCAGATAGTGGTCCCCGTCCTTCACCGCCCGCGTCTTGAGTTGCCCGAGGTCGGAGCCTGCCTGCGGCTCGGTGAGGTTCATGGTCCCCGTCCATTCGCCGGAGATCATCCTGGGCAGGAAGGTGGCCTTCTGCTCGGCCGACCCGTGATGATGGATGGCGTCGATCGCCCCCTGGTTCAGCAGCAGAACCAGGCCGAAGCCCATGTTGGCGGCCTGCCACATCTCCTGGACGCTGGTGGCAAGCAACCAGGGCATGCCCTGACCGCCGAACTCGGGGTCGAAGGGCAGCGAATTCCAGCCGCCGTCGACGAACTCCTTGTAAATCCTGGCGAAGCCGGGGGCCGTGCGCACCACTCCGTTCTCCAGCCGTGCGCCCGCCTTGTCGCCCTCGCGGTTGAGCGGTGCGAGACCGTTGCCGGCAAGCTTGGCGGCCTCCTCCAGCACGGCGTCTATCGTGTCGTCGCTGGCATGCTCGTAGCCCGGCAGATGGGCAACCTGGCCAAGTCCTGCCACTTCGCGCAACGCGAAACGCATGTCGGCAAGGGGCGCGATATAGGTCATCGGGGTCTTTTCCTCCCGCCGCACTATGGCGCGCTCAGTCGCCTTTGGCGACCGGGTCGGGTATCCTTGGGCCGACATGACCGATCCTGTTTTGCTTACAATCGATGGCCAGCGCGCCACCATCACGCTCAACGACCCTGCCAAGCACAATCGCCTGGACACGGCCGGCCTCGGCAGGCTGCGCGAGGCGATCGAAGCCGCCGATGCCGATCCCGATGTGCGGGTGACGGTGCTGACCGGCGCAGGAGAGAAGACCTTCTGCTCCGGCTACGATCTGGGCTCGATCCCGTCGGGCAAAGGCGCCCGTCCGTCCGATGGCCGCGACAGCTTCGAGACCGTCATGGATCGGCTCGAGGCCATGCGCATGCCCACGCTGTGCGCCCTGAACGGCGGCGTCTATGGCGGAGCCACCGACATGGCGCTGGCCTGCGATTTCCGGCTGGGCGTCAAGGGCATGCGGTTCTTCATGCCGGCCGCGCGCTTTGGCCTGCACTACTATCCCAGCGGCTTGCGCCGCTACACCCAGAAGGTGAGCCCGAGCTTCGCCAAGCGGGCGTTCCTGCTGTCGGAGGACTTCACCGACGAGGACCTGCTGCGCGTCGGCTACCTCGACTGGCTGGTCGAACGGGCGGAATTCCGCTCCAGGGTCGACGAGATCGCCGGTCGGCTCGCCGGCCTCGCGCCTTTGTCGATGTCGAACATGAAGCGGGCGATCGAGCAGTTCGCCCAGGCCGAGCCCGACATCGGCCGCATCCGCGAAGGGATTCACGAGTGCCAGACGTCGGAGGACCTGCGCGAAGGCCTGACGGCGCTGCGCGAGCGCCGGGCGCCGGCCTTCAAGGGAAGATAGGATCCGTCATGCAGCGCCGCCTCGCCGCCATCGTCCATGCCGATCTCGCCGGCTTCACGCGGATGATGGAAGGCGCCGAGACCCGCACCTTCCGCCATCTGAAGTCCGCCCAGGCGGAAGTCTGGAAGCCGGCCATCGAGGCCGGCGGCGGACGGCTGGTGGGCACGGCCGGCGACGCCATGCTCGCGGAGTTCAGCTCGGCCGTCGGCGCGCTGGCCGCCGCGATCGACATCCAGGAGCGCATGGCGCGCTTCAACGAGGCGCTGACCGAGAACCAGCGCATGCTGTTCCGCATCGGCGTGCATCTCGGCGAGGTGATCATCGACGAGGAAGACCAGAACATCTTCGGCGACGGCGTCAACCTCGCCGCGCGCATCCAGGCGATCGCCGATCCGGGCGGCATCGCCGTGTCGCGCGCGGTCCGCGACGTCACCCAGCTCAGGATCGATTACGCCTTCGTCGATGGCGGCGAGCATCAGCTCAAGAACGTCAGCCGGCCGATCCAGATCTTCCACGTTCGCAGTGCCGCCGCGGGCAGGATGAACGAATCGGCGAAGACGACGACCCGCCTTCTGCCGCAGGTCACGCTGCGTTTCGAAGGCACCAATTCAGCGGGACAGAAATATTCCTTCGATGTCGCGCTCGACAAGCTCGTGACGCTGGGCACGGGCATGGTGCTCGGCCGCGCCGCCGATCAGTGCGAGCTGGTGATCCCCCATCCGACCGTGTCGCGCCGCCATGCGCGACTGATGATCAACGGCGACGCCCTGCAGGTGGAAGACCTCGGCTCGACCAACGGCACGGCGGTGAACGGCACGGTTGCGCCCGCGGGGATGCCGGTGGCCTTGCAGACCGGCAGCCGGCTGCGGGTCGGCGACGTGGAATTGTCGATCCGGCAGGTCTAGAACCGTCGACCGAAGATGACCAACCCGAGCAATACCGTCGATCAGCGGGCCGTTCAGCCGCCGGAGGTCGATTTCGCGGCGCTGGTCCCCGGACAGACGATCGGGCGCTACGAGATCGTTTCCGTTCTCGGGCAAGGCGGCTTCGGCATCACCTATCGGGCGCGCGACGTGCAGCTCGGGCGCGAGGTCGCGATCAAGGAATATCTGCCGTCGGCGCTGGCCATGCGGCAGGACGGATCCACGGTCGTGCCGCGGACCACCAAGCTGGCCGACGACTTCGGCTGGGGGCGCGAACGCTTCGTGTCGGAGGGCCGGACGCTGGCCACGCTGCATCGCGCCCCGGCGATCGTCCACGTGTTCGACTTCCTGGAGGCCAACGGCACCGCCTACATTGTCATGGAGCTGCTGAGCGGCGAGACACTGGAGGATCGCCTGAAGCACGCTGGCACGCTGGCGGCCGACGAGGTCGACCGCATCGTCTGGCCCTTGCTCGACGGGCTGCAGCAGGTGCACGAGGCGGGCTTCCTCCATCGTGACATCAAGCCGGCCAACATTCTGCTCGACGCCGCCGGCAATCCGACTCTGATCGACTTCGGCGCCTCGCGTGCGGCGATGGCAGGCCGCACGACGGCCATGACCGCGATCTTCACGCCGGCCTACGCGGCGCCGGAGCAGATGACCTCGGCCAAGCAGGGACCGGCGACGGACATCTACGGCCTGTCGGCGACGCTCTACCACGCGATCACGGGCAAGCCTCCGCTCAGCAGCTTCGACCGCTTGCTGAACGATGCCTACGAGCCGCTGGCCCAGCTCAGGCCGGCCGGCTTCGCGCCGGGACTGCTGGCCGGCATCGATGCCGGCCTGGCAGTGGCGGCGCGGGACCGCCCGCAGAGCATCGCGAGCTGGCGACCTTTGCTCGGTCTCAATGCCGCACCGGCCGGCGACGCCACGGTGGTCATGAGCCCGCCGGGGCCACCGCCGCGCCACGTCTCCACGCTCGGGACATCGGCGGCGGACCCGCCGGCGAAAGGCCGGGCGGGGCTGTGGGCGGCGGTCGCCGCGGTCGTGGTGCTGCTGCTGGCCGGAGGCGGATATTACGCTGTCGCCATGCGCGGCCCCGATCCCGAGACGGTCAGGGCGCGCGTGGCCGCGCAGCAGGCGGAAGCGGCGCGCAAGCAGGCCGAGCAGGAAGCCGCGAAGCTCCGGGCCGAGGCCGAGCAGCGGCAGAAGGCCGAGCAGGAAGCGGCGGAGCGCAAGCGCCAGGAGGAGGCGCAGGCCGCCGAGCGCAAGCGGATCGAGGAGGAGACGCGACAGAAGATCGAGGCGGAGCTCGCCGCACAGCACCAGGCGGAGGAGGCGGCCAAGGCGAAGGCGGAGCAGGAGGCCGAGGCGCGCCGCGAAGCGATCGAGGCCGCGCGCAAGGCGATCGAGTTCGTCGCCGGCGATTTCGATCATTTCGGCAAGACGTTGATGATGATCGGCCTCAAGGACCATCCCGGCGAGATCAGGCTGCAAGGAGTGGACATCGTCGATGTGCCCGCCCTGCGCCAGCTCGCGGTCGACGCCCTCGCCAAGCAGGAGCGGCACCTGAAATGCCGTCAGACCGACCGCCTGACCGACGGCACGCCCCTCTATCGCTGCCTGATCACGCCCTTGAACGCCAAGAAGCCGCTGGCCGATGTGCCGGATTCGGAGCGGAGCGACCTCGCATTGGCCCTCGTCCGCAATGGTCTGGTGCTGGCATCTTGCGATGCCCCGCGTGCCTACGCCGACGCCGAAGACGAGGCGCGTAGCCGCGGGCAGTCCCTTTGGGGTAGAGTGAAAGTAACAGAATACAAACGGAGATGCTCAAAATGACGGGGATAGTGTGCGGTACGGCTTCCGGCAGCGGAATCCGGCCGAGATTTATCGCGCGCGTCGCGGGACTGATGATCGCCTGCGCCGTCGCCGCCGGCTGCATGACCGGCAACGATTCCCAGCCGTCCAACCAGACGACCGGAACCGTGCTGGGGGCGGCGCTGGGCGGCACGGTGGGTGGTCTGGCCTTCGGCAGTGTCGGCGGCGCGGTGGGCGGCGCGCTGGTCGGCGCCCTCGCCGGCAATCTGGTCGGCCGCGCGCTCGACGACCAGGAGCGGCGGCGCTTGGCGGAGGCGACACAGCGCGCCTACGCCTCGGAGACCGACGAGGCCACGGTGTACACGGTCGAGCCGGCGCGGACCAACTCGTCTTCACCGCCACCGCCGCCAACCGTGGTGGCGGCCAAGCCGGTCGGCCCCAAAACCACGCGTCCGGACGGCGGCACCTGCCGGCCGATCGAGCTGACGGCCACCAAGAACGGCCAGACCACGCGCGAGACGACGACCTTCTGCCAGGCATCGGGTTCGAGCGAGCTGAAGCCGGTTTCGGTCTGAGACCTGACCCGGATGCGATAGCGGCGTTCAGGCCGCCCGTGATCGGAGCGCCTTCGGGCGCTCCGTCTGCTTGGGGCTTGCCACCAACGGCCGGCCAATGCGCAATGGGCGCTGGCATAGCGAGAGGATAGTCCGATGGCTGGAAATGCGAAGGCAGCCGCCCTGCGTGCGCGGCTGGCGAAGGGCGAATTCATCCTGGCGCCCGGCGTCTATGACGGGATCTCGGCCCGCGTCGCCGACCGCATGGGCTTTTCCGCGCTCTACATGACCGGATACGGCGCCACGGCCTCGATGCTCGGTCTGCCCGACGCCGGCCTCGCCACCTACTCGGACATGGTCGGCCGCGCCGAGATGATCTGCTCGGTGATCGAGACGCCCCTGATCGCCGACGCCGACACGGGCTACGGCGGGCTCCTGAACGTCCAGCGCACGGTGCGTGGCTACGAGGCGGCGGGGGTCGCGGCGATCCAGATCGAGGACCAGGAGATGCCCAAGAAGTGCGGCCATACGCCGGGCCGCCGCGTCGTGCCGGCCGAGGATATGGTGCTCAAGATCAGGGTGGCGGTCGAGGCGCGACGCGATCCCGCGACGCTGATCGTGGCCCGCACCGACGCCCGCACCGCGCTCGGCCTCGACGAGGCGCTGCGCCGTGCCAGACTGTACGAAGAGGCGGGGGCCGACATCATCTTCGTGGAATCGCCGGAGAGCGAGGCGGAGCTCGAACGCATCGGCCGGGAGGTGGAGAAGCCGCTGCTCGCCAACATGGTCGAGTTCGGCAAGACGCCGCGCGTGGCGACGGCCCGGCTCAAGGAATGGGGCTTCGATCTCGCGATCTATCCTGGACTGGGCTTCAGCGTCGCCGCCGAGGCGATGCGCGAGGCGTGGCAATATCTCAAGGAAAAAGGCACCAGCGTCGACATGAAGGTGCCGCAATATCGTGGCATGCACGAGCTCATGGGGTTTCCCGAGGTGTGGGACTTCGAGAAGAAGTGGGCGCAGTTTTGAACGCACGTCAGCTTTTCGAGCTTCTCGCCCGCCTGCCGGCGCGCGTCTGGCTGCAGGCCGTTCTCGGCCTGATCGGCTTCGTCGTGCTGGCGGTGCTGGGCTTCGCGGTGATCGCGGGCGTCGCCGCAATCGCGCTGCTGGTCATTTTCGCGCTGAAGGCGAAGCAGTGGCTGCGGTCGCTCCTCGACGACCGCGAACGGGCCGGCCCGCCCGACCGGCCGCGCGCCAGGGTGACCGATGTCTCCTACGAAATCGTCGACCGTCGACAGGACGAGCGACAATAGCGGTCAGATCTGCACGATCTTGCCGGGATTCATGATGTTCTGCGGATCGAGTGTGCGTTTGAGAGTGCGCATCGTGTCGAGCTCGATCTTGCTGCGGTAGTGCGCCAGCTCGTCGAGCTTCAATCGCCCGATGCCGTGCTCGGCCGAGATCGAGCCGCCATACCGCACGACAACGTCGTAGACGGCGCTGCTGATGGCCTCGCCATGCTTCATGAAGCGCACCTTGTCCCAGCCGGCGGGGGCCTGGCAGTTGAAATGCATGTTGCCGTCGCCGACATGGCCGAACGGAACGGGCCGGCCCTCCGGCAACGCCTTCCGCATCGCAGCCAGGCCTTCTTTCATGAAGGCCGGCATCTTGCCCACGGCGACGGAGATGTCGTGCTTGATCGACGGGCCTTCTTTCTTCTGCGCTTCTGAATGGTTCTCGCGCAGCGCCCAGAAGGCGCGCGCCTGGCTCTCGTTCTGGGCGATCGCGGCATCGAGCACGAGGCCCTTTTCCATCGCCTCGCCCAGATAGGCCTCCATCTTGGCGCCGAGACTGCCTTCGTTGCCGCCCTCGCGACGGGCGCGGGCCGACGACCATTCGAGCAGCACGTACCAATCGTGCCTCTCCGCCAGAGGATCGGCGGCGCCGGGGATATGTTTCAGCACGAAGTCGATGCCCTGGCGGCTCATCAGCTCGCAGGAGGTCACGTTGTCCTCGGAGGCGGCATGCGCGCCGCTCAGCAGCGCAACCGCCGCGTCGGGCGAGGGAACGGCGACCCAGGAGGTCGCGATGTCTCGGGGCTTCGGCCACAGCTTCAGCACCGCCTTGGTGATGATGCCGAGCGTTCCCTCGGCGCCGAGATAGAGATCGCGCAGGTCGTAGCCGGTATTGTCCTTCTTGAGCGCCCGCAGTCCGTTCCAGATCTCGCCGGCCGGTGTCACCACCTCGAGGCCGAGCACGAGCTGGCGCGCATTGCCGTAGTGCAGCACCTGTACGCCGCCGGCATTGGTCGACAGGTTGCCGCCGATGGTGCAGCTTCCCTCGGCGGCGAGGCTCAGCGGAAAGAGTCGGTCGTGCGCCGCCGCGGTCTCCTGGATGGTTTTCAGCACGACGCCCGCCTCGGCGGTCATCGTATAGCCGATGGTGTCGACCTCGAGGATGCGGTTCATGCGCGTGAGCGACAGCACGACCGCGCGCCCCGTCTCGGGCGGAACGCCGCCGCCGACCAGCCCCGTATTGCCGCCCTGGGGAACCACCGCGACCGCCTCGGCGGCGCAGAGCCTGACGATCGCCGCCACCTCCTCGGTCGAGACGGGGCGCACCACGGCGAGCGCCGCGCCGAGATAGTTCTCGCGCCAGTCGCTCAGGTAGGGGCGCTTGCCGTGCTCGTCGACGATCAGCCCTTTGTCGCCGACAATGGATCGCAGCTTGGCGACGAAAGCGGACGCGTCGAAGCTCATGAGAGGCGCAGGACCTTGCCGGGATTCATGATGTTCTTCGGATCGAGCGCGCGCTTGATCGTGCGCATGATGTCGAGCTCGATCCTCGACCGGTAGTGGGCCAGCTCGTCGAGCTTCTCGATGCCGATGCCGTGCTCGGCCGAGATCGATCCCGCCATCGAGGTGACGAGGTCGTTCACCGCCCGTGTGATGGCCGGCGAATACTGCCGAAGCGTCTCGCGGTCCATGCCCTTGGGGCCCATGAACGAGAAGTGGATGTTGCCGTCGCCGATATGGCCCAGCGGATAGGGACGGATGGTCGGCAGGATGTCGAGGGCGGCCTTGATGCCCCTGTCGATGAAAACGGGGATCCGGGAGACCGATACAGAGATGTCGTAGCTGAGGCCCGGCCCCTCGGCGCGCGAGGCCTCGGCGACGCCCTCGCGGATGCGCCACATGTTGCGCGACTGCGCCTCCGTCTGCGCGATCACGGCGTCGAGGATGCGGCCCCCCTCCATCTGGTCGGCGAGGAACTGCTCCATCTTCTCCGACATGCCCTCGGCGCCGTCCTGGCGCGGCCGCGACGACGACCATTCGAGCAGGAGATACCACGGCGTCTCGGCCTTCAGCGGATCCTGCGTGCCGGGAACGTGGCGCAGCACCATGTCGGTGCAGGTGCGGCTCATCAGCTCGCACGAGCCGACATTGTCCTCCGACGCCGCATGGGCTTCCGACAGGATCTCGACCGCCGCCTGCGGATCGCGGACCGCGAGCCAGGCGGTGCAGATGTCCTTGGGTGCGGGCCAGAGCTTCAGCACCGCCTTGGTGATGATGCCGAGCGTGCCTTCGGCGCCCATGAACAGATGCTTGAGATCGTAGCCGGTATTGTCCTTCTTGAGCGAGCGCAGACCGTCCCAGACGTCGCCGTTGGGCAGCACCACCTCGAGGCCCAGCACGAGGTTGCGGGCATTGCCGTAGCGCAGCACCTGCACGCCGCCCGCATTGGTCGAGAGGTTGCCGCCGATCATGCACGAGCCCTGCGCGCCGAGGCTGAGCGGAAAGAAGCGATCGTGGCTGGCCGCCGTCTCCTGCAAGGTCTGCAGCACGCAGCCCGCCTCGACCGTCATGGCGTAGCCGACCGGATCGACGCTCAGCACGTGGTTCATGCGGCCGAGCGACAGCAGGATGCCCTGATGCGTGGGCCACGGCGTGGCGCCGCCCATCAGGCCTGTATTGCCGCCTTGGGGCACGATGGCGATGCCGTTGTCATGGCAGAGCTTCACCACCCGGGATACTTCTTCGGTATTGGCCGGCCGCACCACCACGGCCGCCGTGCCGACGAGCGAGCCGCGCCAGTCGGTCACGAACGGCTGTTTGCCCTGCTCGTCGAGGATCAGGCCCTTGTCGCCCACGATGGCGCGCAGGGAGTCGACAATTGCCGGCGTCACGGGGACCGTCGGAATGGCGGGAATGGCGGTGTCGGGCATCGTTCCTCTCTTGGTCCACGAGCTTAGCCCTGGCGCTTTGCGCCGTCATCCGCGGCCGCCCGGCGCAGCCTGTCGTTGATCGCAAGCCCCAGTCCCGTATGCGGAACGGGCATGACCGCGATGCGGCCGACTTCCGGCCGGTCGAGCGCGCGCATATGCGCGAACAGATTGGCGGCGGCCTCGGCGAGATCGCCGGTCGGGCTGAGATTGCGGGTCATCACCGCGCCGGCGGGCGGATGAGGCCCGAAAGCGAGAAGTGCTTCGTCGGCCGAGACGGTGGTCGCTTCCAGCCGCACCGGGCGTGACGGCGCATAATGGCTCTCGAGCTGGCCCGGCGAGGAGCGGGCGGCGTCGCCCATCGGCAGTGCGGTGGAGAGGGCAATCGGGCCAATGACGGCCTCGATCGCCTCGCGTGTCGCCCCGCCCGGTCGCAACAGCACAGGTGTCGCGCCCGTGAGATCGAGCACGGTGGATTCCACGCCGACTGCGCAAGGGCCGCCATCCAGGATCAGCGACACGCGCTCGCCCAGCGACTCGGCGACATGCTCGGCGCGCGTCGGGCTGACGGCGCCGCTGCGATTGGCCGATGGAGCGGCGAGCGGCAGGCCGGCGGCGCGGATCAAGGCCTGCGCCACGGGATGCGCCGGCGCGCGGATGGCCACCGTGTCGAGGCCCGCCGTCGCCAGCAGGGCGATCGGCGACCGCTCGGCCCGCGGCAGGACGAAGGTCAACGGGCCGGGCCAGAACGCGGCGGCAAGCCGCTCGGCGGCGGCGCTCCATCGCACGAAGCGCTGTGCGTCCGCGGCGCCGGGCACATGCGCGATCAGCGGATTGAACCGCGGCCGGCCCTTGGCCTCGAAGATGGCCACGACGGCGCGCTCGTTGGTGGCATCGCCACCCAGCCCGTACACGGTCTCGGTCGGGAAGGCGACGAGGCCGCCCTTGCGCAGGAGACGCACGGCGTCCTCGATCGAGCTCGCCGTCGGCGCGACGATCTTCATCGCACAGGCTTGCCGCGGGCGATGAAGTGCGGATTGGCGAAGCCCGGCTTGCCGTAGAGCAGCGGCTTGCCGTCGGTGGTCACGACCTCGCCGCCTGCCGCCTCGAGGACCGCCTGGCCGGCGGCGGTGTCCCATTCGTTGGTCGGGCCGAAACGGGGATAGATATCGGCCCGGCCCTCGGCGATCAGGCAGAACTTGAGCGACGAGCCCGCCTGCTTGCGCTCGGCCACGATGAGGCCGTTGGTGCGAAACCAGATGTCGAGATCGCTGTAGATGGCATGGCTTCGGCTGGCAAAGGCGGTGAGGCCTTCGGCCGGCGGCACGCGCGTGGCGATGCGCGCGAAGCGGGACCCTTTCTCGCTCTTGTCGGCCCCCAGCTCCATCGCCCCGCGCCACAGCGTCTCGCTGGCGGGCGCGAGCACGATGCCGAGGATCGGCCGGCCGCTCTCGATCAGGGCGATGTTCACCGTGAACTCGCCGTTCCTCTTGATGAATTCCTTGGTCCCGTCGAGCGGATCGACCAGCCAGAAGGGGCCGCCATCGAGCTTCGGCACGCGACCCGCCGCCATCTCCTCCTCGGCCACCACCGGCATGTCCGGCGTCAGGTCGCGCAAGCCCGCCAGGATGACGGCCTCGGCGGCGTGGTCGGCGTCGGTCACCGGGCTCTTGTCGGCCTTGGTCCGTTCACCGAGATCGCCGGCATAGATGCGCATGATCTCCCGCGCGGCGTCGCGGGCGAAGCCGGTGCAGGCGTCACGCAGGGTCTGCAAGGGGGAGAGGGGCGAAGTCACGGCGGAGTTGCTTTGATGGCGGCGACCTTATAACCCATTCGCCCATGGCAAACAGGCTTTTGGGCGTCCTTTCGGCGATGCCCGAGGAACTCGCGCATCTGGCCGACGATTCCGGCGGCCGGACCACCATCGGCGGGTTGTCCTATCTCAGGGGCCACATTGCCGGTCGCGCGGCGGTCTTCGTCGAATGCGGGATGGGAAAGGTCAATGCCGGCGTCGCCGCGGCATTGATGCTCGATCGTTTTCCATGTGCGGCGCTGATGTTCTGCGGCGTCGCGGGCGGTCTCGATCCCGCTCTGGGCGTGGGCGATGTCGTCGTCGGCACGCGTAACCTGCAGTACGACTACGGCGCCGAGCTGGAGGCGGGCTTCAAGACCTATCAGCCGGGAAAGCCGCCGCTGCCGGGCTTCGACGATGCCCATGGCTACGACGTTCCAGCCGACCTCGTCGAGCGCCTGAAGGACGCCGTTGCGGGCGTGAGGTTCGAGGCGCTGCCGGCCGATGTCGGCGCGGGCCAGCGCTTGCCGCGCGTCAGCTTCGGGCCGATCGCCACCGGCGACTGCTTCGTCAACAGCGAGCGCACGCGCAAGCGCCTGCACGGTGCCTACGGCGCGCAAGCGTGCGAGATGGAGGGCGGTGCCGTGGCGCAGGTCGCGGAGCGCTTCGGCGGCCTGCCGCTGGTCAATATCCGTTGCCTCAGCGATCTCGCGGGCGCGGAGAGCCATCTCGACTTCGGGGCGTTTCTGCCGATCGCCGCACGCAACGCATCGCTGGTGGCGCACAGACTGGCGCCGGCCATCTAGGGAGAAAGGTCATGGGCAGGCTCGACGGCAAGGTCGCCATCGTCACGGGAGCGACCAGCGGCATCGGTCGGCGCACGGTCGAAATCTTCGTGCAGGAGGGCGCCAGGGTGGTAGCGACGGGCCGGCGCGAGGAACTCGGGCGGTCGCTCGAGCAGGCGCTGGGCGAGGACAGGTGCCTGTTCGTGAAAGCCGACGCCACGCAGGAAGCCGACGTGAGGGCGATGATCGAGACGTGCCTCGCCAGGTGGGGGCGGCTCGATTGCCTCTTCAACAATGCCGGCGGCCCCGCGCCGGTAGGGGGCATCGAGACCGTTCCCGTCGAGGGCTTCGATGCGGCGATGGCGACGCTCGTGCGTTCGGTGATGCTCGGCATGAAGCACGCCGCACCCGTCATGATGAAGCAGGGCTCGGGCAGCATCATCAACAACGGCAGCGTCGCCGCGCGTCGGGCCGGCTACTCGACGTCGATGATCTATGGCGCGGCCAAGGCCGCCGTGAACCACCTCACGGTCTGCGCCGCCATGCAGCTCGGCGAGAAGAACGTGCGGGTGAACTCGATCTCGCCGGGCGGCATCGCCACCGGCATCTTCGCCAAGGCGCTGGGCCTGCCGCCCGACAAGGCCGACGGCTACGCCGAGGCGATGAAGACCGGCATGGCGAAGAACCAGCCGATCCCGCGCGCCGGCAGGACCGACGATATCGCCTACGCCGCGGTATTCCTCGCCTCCGACGAGTCGAGCTTCGTCAACGGCCACGATCTGGTGGTCGACGGCGGCCTGGTCGGCGGCCGGATGTGGACGCCCCACCAAGAAGGGGTGAAGGCCATGCGACAGGCCTTCGGTGTGGATGAAGCACCAACTTGATTCGCGCTCTATGAAGCAGATTGCGGAACCTGTGGATTAAATCCGCGCGCCGGCCTAACCTGTTCTGACGGAAGGGGGAGTTCGGATCGATGCGTGGGCACCTGTTGCTCGCGGTGGGCGCGATGTTGGCTGGTTGTGTGCAAACGACGGCTGATCCGTCCTACCGCCCGGTCAGCCTTCCGGAGCCGTATCGCAGCTATCCCCAGCCGCCTGTCGGAACGCCGATCGAGGCTGGCGTCCCCCTGAAGCTCGACGAGCGCCAGCAGGAGGCCGTCATCTCCGCCGTCCTCAAATGGATGAAGGACCCGCGGACCGCCTCCTTCAGCGAGTTGCGGGCGACCAGGAACAAGCACGGCTGGATCACGGTCTGCGGCGCCGTGAACGGCCGCAATTCGGCGGGGGCCTATGTGGGCATGGCGCCTTTCATCGGCGCGATGAGGAGCACGCCCACGCCGTCCGAGTTCATCGTGGTCGAGATCGGCGCGTTCGAGCCGCAGCGCAGCGATGTCGAGACCCTCTGCCGCGAAAGCGGAATCATGCTCGCGCCGCCGCGAAGCTCGTAGGTTCAGACGGCGCGGGCCTCGAGCTGCCGCACGATCTCGGCCGCGATCTCGGCCGGTTGGCCGCTGACGTCGACGACGATCGGATTTTCGTCGGGCCCCGGTTCCTCCAGCGTCGCGAACTGGCTGTCGAGCAATGCGGCTGGCATGAAATGCTTGCGGCGCGCCGCCATCCGCTGGTGGATGAGTTCCCATGACCCGTGGAGATAGACCAGCGTCACGTCCTTGCGGTCGCCGATGACGATGTCGCGATAGCTGCGCTTCAGCGCCGAGCAGGTCAGCACGCCCGATTCGCGGCGCGAGCGCCAGTCGTCGATCTTCCCGGCGATCCTGTGCAGCCAGGGCAGGCGGTCGGCGTCGGTGAGCGGCGTGCCGCCGCGCATCTTCTCGACGTTCGACTGCGGATGCAGATCGTCGCCCTCCAGGAACTGGCAGTGCAGGGCGTCGGCCAGCAGGATCGCGATCGTGGTCTTGCCCGATCCCGAGACGCCCATCACCACCACGATGGCCAAGCGGGGCTCCGAGCTCGCCGCTTCTACTTCGCGCGCTGGCGCGCCTTCTCGAAGTCGGGGACCTGGGCCGAGGCGGCGGCGACGCGCGGAGAGGCCGTGACCTTGAGCGCTTCGGCCGCCGACTTGTTCTCCATGATCTTGGCCATGACCGCCTGGTTGGCGCGCTCGAACACGCCGCGATTCTCGATCAGGAACTTCTGCGACTGGCGAAGCTTGGCGACGTAGCCGTTGACCTCGGGCACGACGTATCGGGCGACGAGATCCCAGCTCCTGAACGTGTTCTCGATATTGGCCCAGTCGTGGACGAAGCCGACGACCGTGCCGAAGCCGCCGCTCTTCTCGTACACCGACCGGATCATCTTCACGAGGTCGTCGGGCGTGCCGATCACGGCGGCCGATCCCGAGGCGAAAGCCGTCTGCTCGATCGCGTCGTCGGGCGATCTGAAAGGTGTCGAGCCCGGCCGCTGCAGGGTGCCGTGGACGTACTCGTTGTGCCAGCGCATCAGGCCGTGCCGGGCTTCCTCGATCGCCTTGTCGCGGGTTTCGGCGATGTGCCAGTTGAGGAGCACCCGCCAGTTGCGGCGATCGACGGTCTGGCCGTGTTTTCTGGCTGCCTCCTCGGCGAAGCCCCATTGCGTCGGCAGGGCGGTCAGGCCTTCGGTCGACATCGAGCCCAGCGAGATGATGCCGATGCCATGCTTGCCGGCCAGCGTCATGCCGGACGGGCTGATCTGCGAGGCGACGGCGAACGGCATCTCCTCCTGCAGCGGGAGAAGCTGCAGCGCCGCGTCTTGCAGCGTGAACCAGTCGCTTTTGGCGGTCACGCGCTCGCCCCGGAACAGGCGCCGGATGATGCCGATGGCCTCGTCCTGCCGATCGCGCTGGACCATCGGATCGATCCCGAGCGTATGGGCGTCGGACGGCAGCGCGCCCGGTCCCGAGCCGAAGATCGCCCGGCCGCCGGTCATGTGGTCGAGCTGCACCATGCGCTGCGCCACGTTGTAGGGATGATGGTAGGGCAGGGAGACGACGCCGGTGGCGAGCTTGATGCGCTTGGTGTGCTCGCCGGCGGCGGCCAGGAACATCTCGGGCGAGGCGATCATCTCCCAGCCGGAGGAATGGTGCTCGCCGCACCAGAATTCGTCGTAGCCCAGTTCGTCCAGATGCTGGACGAATTTGATGTCCCGGCGGAACTGCAGCATCGGGTGCTCGCCGATGGGATGATGCGGGGCGAGAAAGGCGCCGAAACCAAGCCGATGCATAAGAACCTCCCTGAACGGTCGTTCATTCGCCTAACATGTCCAACCGGATCGGTCGATAGAGGGAGGCGAAAATGGCGGAGGTCAGCGGGCGGACGGCGTTGATCACGGGCGGCTCGCGCGGCATCGGACGCGCGATTGCGATTTCGCTGGCCGAAGCGGGCGCTGCAGTCGCGGTCAATTTCCGGGACAATGCGGCGGCTGCCCAGTCGGTCGTCGAGACGATCCGCAAGGCGGGCGGCAGGGCGATGGCGGTTCGTGCGGATGTGTCCAGCAGCACCGAGGTCGCGGCGATGGTGGCCGCCGTACGACGCGAGCTCGGCGCGATCGACGTGCTGGTCAACAACGCCGGGATCGGCCTCATCCGGACCATCGACGAGCTCACGGAGGACGTGTTCGATCAGACAATCGCCGTGAACCTGAAGTCGGCGTTCCTTTGCACGCAGGCCGTCGTTCCCGAGATGCGCGCCCGAGGATGGGGCCGGATCGTCAACATCTCGTCGGGCGCGGCCCGCGGTGCAGGCGGCATCGGCCCTCACTACAACGCCTCGAAGGCGGGCCTGGAGGGGCTGACGCGCGGCTATGCGGCGCGGCTGGTGAAGGACGGCATCACGGTGAATGCGGTGGCGCCGTCCCTGATCGAGACCGACATGGTACGATCGGGCCTCGCTTCGTCGCCCGCGCGCATTCCCCTGGGGCGCTTCGGCACCCCCGAGGAGTGCGCGCAGATCGTCCTCATGCTCGTGGGCAACGCCTACATGACCGGCCAGACCGTCGCCTTGAGCGGCGGCATGTCGTTCATTTAGTCCGGCGGGCGCGCGCGGCGCTCTTCTCGAACATCTCGCGCATCGCCACCGGCCGCTTGTATTTCTTCAGGAGGTCGGCGACGGCTTCGTCCATGAGCTCCTGGAAGCTCTTGCCCGTGTCGGATTCGAGGATCTCGAGGGCATTCAGGCTGGTCGGCGCGATCTGGACCATCTTGCGCATGGCATGGACTCCTGCGGCCGCTAGTGCCGAGTCTGCAGCATATGCTCCATCGGCGTCATGTTGGCGTCGAGATTGGTCATGATCAGCATCGAGCCGAACACGATCAGGGCGACGACGAAGATGCCGAAGGCCAGCGCCAGGAAATTGTTGGTGTCGTCGGGGCCGCTCGAGATGTGGAAGAAGAACACCACATGCACGCCCATCTGGCCAATCGCCAGCGCGGCGAGCAGGACCGGCACCGCGGGTTTCCATACCGTCTGCGTGTCGGCCACCCAGAAGGAAGCCGCGGTGAGGACGATCGCGAAGCCCAGGCCCGCCAGATAGGCACGCAGGCCGCCACGGCTCGTCCGGGCGCCGCCCGGCGCATGATCGTGCGCCGCGGCCTGCTGCTGGTGCGGGTCAGACATAGCCTGCTCCCAGATAGACGATGGTGAAGACGCCGATCCAGACGATGTCGAGCGCATGCCAGAACAGCGTGAAGCAAAGAAGCCTTCGCACGACCACCGGCCGGAACCCCAGCGTCGCCACCTGCGCCATCATCACCACCAGCCAGCAGAGCCCCAACGTGACGTGCAGCCCATGCGTGCCCACCAGGGTGAAGAAGGCAGAGAGGAAGGCGCTGCGCGTCGGTCCCGCGCCTTCGGCCCCCATGCGCAGGAACTCCGACAGCTCCAGCCCTATGAACGCCGCGCCGAGGACGAAGGTGGCGGCGGCCCACAGATAGGTCGCGGCCGTGGAACGGCGCTCGATGGCGAGGCTGCAGAGGCCGCAGGCGAAGCTCGAGAACAGCAGGCAGAAGGTCTCGATCAGGACATGGCCGCGATTGAACAGATGGAGGCCGTCGGGGCCGCCCGCGGTGCGGCCGGCAAGGACGGCGTAGGTCGCGAACAGCGCCGAGAAGATCACGATGTCGCTGAGGAGGAACAGCCAGAAGCCGAAGCCGACCACGATCTCCACGGGCGCCGGGCCGCGCTCGGACAGCGGAATTCCGGTCTTGCTGTCGACCGGCGTCGTGAGGGTGTCGACGACGCTCATGCCGACGCCTCGCGCTCGCGCGCCTGTTCGGCCGCGGCGATCACGTCGGCGGGAATCTCGATCTCGCCGTGGATGCGCCAGGCGTGGGTCAGCGCCGACGCCGCCATGCCGATCAATCCGACGATCGCCAGCCACCAGATGTGCCAGACCAGGGAGAAGCCCGCGATCACGGAAAAGAACGAGACGAAGAATCCCACCGGCGTCGGTCGGGGCAGGGCGACCGGCCGCCAGCGGCGCGACGCCTGCGGCCCGGTTGTCCCGCGGCCGGCCTGCTTCATATGCCAATAGGCGTCCACGCCCTCGACCCGTGGCAGGACCGAGAAGTTCCAGGCCGGCGGCGGCGAGGACGTCGACCATTCGAGCGTGCGTCCGTTCCAGGGATCGCCGGTGCGGTCGCGGCGCGTCTCGCGCGTGCGGATGCTGACGACGAGCTGCACGATGATGCAGGCGATGCCGGCCAGGATGACGACCGCTCCGACCAGGGCGATCACGAACATCGGTTGCCAGTCGGTCTCGGGGTAGTGCTGCATGCGCCGCGTGGCGCCCATCAGGCCCAGCGCATAGAGCGGCATGAAGGCCAGGTAGAAGCCGATCAGCCAGCACCAGAACGCCGCCTTGCCCCACCGCTCGTCGAGCGTGAAGCCGAAGGCCTTGGGGAACCAGTAGGCGTATCCCGCGAAGGCGCCGAACAGCACGCCGCCGATGATGACGTTGTGGAAGTGCGCGATCAGGAACAGGCTGTTGTGCAGAACGAAGTCGGCCGGCGGCACGGCCAGCAGAACGCCGGTCATGCCGCCGATCACGAAAGTGCAGATGAAGCCCAGCGCCCAGAGCAGCGGCGAGGCGAAGCGCACGCGGCCGCCATAGAAAGTGAAGAGCCAGTTGAAGACCTTCACGCCGGTCGGCACGGCGATGATCATGGTCATGATGCCGAAGAAGCCGTTCACGTCGCCGCCCGCGCCCATGGTGAAGAAGTGATGCAGCCACACCATGAAGGAGAGCATGCAGATCGCCATGGTGGCGACGATCATGGAGCGGTAGCCGAACAGCGGCTTGCCGGAAAAGGTCGAGATCACCGCCGAGTAAACGCCGAATGCCGGCAGGATCAGGATATAGACTTCGGGATGGCCCCACGCCCAGATGAGGTTGACGTACATCATCATGTTGCCGCCGGCCGTGTTGGTGAAGAAATGGAAGCCGAGGTAGCGGTCGAGCAGCAGCATGGCGAGGGTCGCCGTCAGGATCGGAAAGGCGGCGACGATCAGGAGGTTCGAGGCCAGCGCCGTCCAGCAGAACACCGGCATGCGGCCATAGCCCATGCCGGGCGCGCGCAGCTTCAGGATGGTCGTGGTGAAGTTGATGCCGGTCAGCAGCGAGCCGGCGCCCGAGATCTGCAATGCCCAGAGATAGTAGTCGACGCCGACGCCGGGCGAGTAGGCGAGCTCCGAGAGGGGCGGATAGACGAGCCAGCCGGTCTTCGCGAACTCGCCGACGGCAAGCGACATGTTGACAAGCAGCGCGCCGGCGGCGGTCAGCCAGAAGCTGACCGAGTTCAGCACCGGAAAGGCGACGTCGCGCACGCCGAGCTGGAGCGGCACGACGAAGTTCATGAGGCCGATCATGAACGGCATGGCGACGAAGAAGATCATGATCGTGCCGTGCGCCGAGAAGATCTGGTCGAAATGGTCGGGCGGCAGGTAGCCCTGCGAGTTGCCGGCGGCGAAGGCTTGCTGCAGGCGCATCATCATCGCATCGGTGAAGCCGCGCAGCAGCATCACGAGGGCGAGCACGCCGTACATGACGCCGATGCGCTTGTGGTCGACGCTGGTGATCCATTCGCGCCAGAGATATGGCCACCAGCCCTTGAGGACGACCGTGAGCAGGACCGCCGCGATGGCGACCATCATCATCACCGATGCCGCCATCGGGATGGGCTTGTCGAACGGAATGGCGTCCCAGGAAAGCTTGCCCAGCATGCTACTGGCCTGTCGCTTCCCCGATGATGGCCTGGAACATCCGCGGCGCAACGGTCGCGTAGGTCATCGGCTGGCGGACGATGCCGGGCCGGGCGAGCGCGGCGTAGCTTGCCTCGTCCAGCTTGTCCTTTCCGGCGTGCGCCTCGGCAAGCCAGGCCGCGAAGCGGTCGGCCGGCACGGCGAGAACGTCGAAGCGCATGTCGGAGAAACCATCGCCGCTGAACTGGGCGCTGAGGCCGGGAAAGGTGCCCGGCCTGTCGGCCTGGAGGTTGAGCTGCGTCGTCATGCCCGCCATGGCGTAGATTTGGCTGCCGAGCTGCGGCACGAAGAAGCTGTTCATCACCGTCGCCGAGGTGACGCTGAAGTGCAGCGGTCTCTCCACGGGAACGACCAGCCGGTTCACCGTCGCCACACCTTCACCGGGGTAGATGAAGAGCCACTTCCAGTCGAGCGACACGACCTGGATCTCGAGCGGTGGCTCCGACGAGGCGATCGGTCGCGGCGGATCGAGCTCGTGCGAGCTGATCCATCCGGCGCCGCCCAGGAACAGCACGACGAGGGCGGGAATCGACCACACCACCAGCTCGATCGGTCCCGAATACGACCAGTCGGGCAGGTAGCGCGCGCGGCGGTTGCTCGCGCGAAACCACCAGGCGAAAGCAATGGTCAGGACGATGACCGGGACGATCACCGCGAGCATGATCGAGGTGGCGTTCAGCAGGATCAGCCGCTCCGCCTTGCCGATCGGGCCCTGCGGATCCAGCACGCCGACATGCCAAGGCCAGATCGAGTCCAAGGCCCCTCCTCGCAAACCGGGTGTAACGCGTCCGGCTGGAGCGGGTTCCCGATCGTTCGCTTTCAGACTGCGCTTCGCATCAAAGCGTCGCAACCGGAAATCAGTACAACCGTTTCTTCGGCTATGGTTGCCATGGCTCTGATGGACGACGAACGGGCGGCACTCGAGCAGTTGGCGGCCTTCGGGCCGGATCGCGGGCTCGATCCGCCGTTGCGCGGCCGCCTTGCCCTCTACAAGCTGATCGACGAGACGCCGCAGGGATGGAAGATCACTGCCCTGGGGCGCGAGGTGCTCGCGAGCGCGCCGCAGCGCCGGCCGAAGGAAACGTCGGCGAGATCCGAGGAGACCGCGCCGTCGGCCGAGGGCGAACGGCACTACGGTCGAAAATCGCGCGACACCTCCTGGCTCGACTGACTCTCAGCTTCGAAGGGCGGCCCTGATGCGGTCGGGCGTGAACGGCATGTCGCGCAGGCGATGGCCGAGCGCGTCGGCGATCGCATTGGCGAGCGCCGCCGCCGTCGGTCCCTGACCGGCTTCCCCCGTGCCGAGGAACGGCTCGCCCGGCCGGTCGACGACATGGACGTCGATCGCGGCCGGCACGCCCGGGAAGCGCAGGATGGGATAGGCGCTCCAGTCGAAGCTCGTGCGATGGCTGGTATCGAACGTGACGGACTCCAGCAGGCTCCAGCTCAACGACTGGATGATCGCGCCCTCGATCTGGTTGCGGATGCCGTCGGGACTGACCGCTTCGCCGCTGTCGACCGCGGCGACGGCGCGCCGTACTTCGACCGCGCCGGTATCGGGCTCGACCTCGATCTCGAGGGCGACCGCGCAGTAGGCGCCGAGGTTCTTGTAGCGGGCGAAGCCGAAGCCGCAGCCACGGCCGGGGCGGGCGCGCTTCGTGCGCCGCTTCCAGCCGAAGCGGTTGGCGGCGGTCTCGACGACCTTTCGCGCACGCTCGTCCGTCAGATGGATGAGTCGAAGATCGACCGGGTCCATGCCTGCCGCTGCCGCCAGCTCGTCCATGAAACTTTCGATGGCGAACACGTTCATGTGCGCGCCGAGGGAGCGCAGCGCGGAGACGCGCACCGACGCCCGCTCGACGAAATGATAGACGCCGCGCGCGTTCGGAAGGGCATAGATCGGATTGGCGTTACGGTCGCCGCCGCCTTCCGGCATGGGAATCGGCTTTGGCGTCTGCGGCGCAAAGGCCGGCTCGAGCTCGGCGCCGGCCAGAAGGCCGCCGGCGCTGGTCGGCCGGCCGTTGTGCGCATGGCTCCAGACATCGTGCCGCCAACTCACGATGCGGCCGTCCGCGCCCAGCGCGCCCTGCAGCTCGACCACCATGGCCGAGCCCAGCGGCTCCCAGCCATGCTCCTGCTCGCGGGTCCATTGCAGGCGCACCGGCCGGCCCGGGACGGCGCGCGCTGCAAGGGCCGCGTCGGCGGCAACGTCGTCGGCGCCATTGTGGCCATAGCAGCCCGAGCCCTCGACATGGATGCAGCGGACCTTGTCCAACGGCAGGTGCAGCAGCTCCGCCAAAGATTTGCGCAACGGCGAAACGCCCTGGCTGTGCGTCCAGACCATGAGACCGTCGTCCTGCCACAGCGCGACGGCGCACGACGGCCCGATCGAGCCGTGCATCAGGAAGGGACGGCTGTAGCGCGCCTTCAGCAGCCGCGCGTCGGCGGGCGCGGGCGGGCCCGGATAGGCGAAGATCGGGATCTCCCGGGCAGGCAAGCCACGGATCGCCTCGCGCAGATCCGCGGGAGGGAGCGGGACGCCGCGCCTTTCCCATCCCGCCGCCTGCAGCCGGCGCAAGGCTTTGACGGCGTGCCACTCCTTGGCGGCGATCACTGCCAGGAAGCGCCCCTCGCGCACGACGCGTACGATGCCGGGCATCTTGGCCGCGGCGTCGATGTCCGCCTGTTTCAGTTGCGTGCCGTCGCTCGGGCCGCGAACGACGCGGGCATGCAGCATGTTGGGGGCACGGATGTCCTGCACGTAGGCGGCGCCGCCGCTCACCTTGGCCGGAAGGTCTATCCGCGGCACGTTCTCCCCGATCAGGCGGCGGCCTTTGGTGCGCCGCGGCACATCGGGCTTCGCCATCACGTGCAGCGACAAGCCGGCCGCCAGATCGCCATAGCCGAGATGCTGGCTGCGGGGTCCGTAGGCCCTGCCGTCCTGCAACTCGACCTGATCGATCGAGGTCGCGAATCGCCAGGCCGCCGCTTGCGTGAGCTGCACGCGTACGTTCGCCGCGGCGTTGCGGAGCGCCATGCCGCTGTTCTGCATCGAATGGCTTCCCGCGGTGACACCCTCGTCGGGCGTGCGGCCGGTGTCGGCAGTGATGAGCATGATGGCGGCCGGCGACACGCTGAGCTCGTCGGCGACGATCTGCACCAGGGCCGTCTTCAGCCCCTGGCCCAGTTCCGCCTTGCCGGTGAATACGGTGATATTGCCTGCCGGATCGATGCGTATCCAGGAATCGAGGAAGGGATATCGGTCGAGATCGCCCGGCAGCCTGGCGGAATCGCCAAGCTCCTGCGCCTGCCCGCGCGGCGCGCTTGCGAAGGCGACCGCGAGGCCGCCATTGGCCAGCAGGGTCCGTCGCGTGAGGCCGGTCACAGCGCGGTTTCCTCCTTGACCCCGCCGCCCATGGCAACGGCGGCCCGCCTCACCGCACGCAGGATCCGCATATGGGTGCCGCAGCGACAGAGATTGGGCGCGAGATGGCCGCGCAGCTCGGCCTCGGTCGGGCGGTTGTTGCGCTCGAGCAGGGCGTGCGCGCGCATGATCATGCCGGCGATGCAGTAGCCGCACTGGGCAGCCTGCTCGGCTTCGAACGCAGCCGGGAGAGCCCCCGGCTTGTCGGGCGTTCCCAGACCCTCGATCGTGCGCACCTTGCGGCCCTCAAGGGCTGCGACCGGCAGCAGACAGGAAAAGGCCGGACGGTCGTCGACCAGGACGGTGCAGGCGCCGCACTGGCCGAGACCGCAGCCGAACTTGGCGCCGTTCAGCCCGAGCTCGTCGCGCAGCACGTAGAGCAGCGGCGTGTCGGGGTCGACATCGAGGGAGTGTGCGATCCCGTTCACGCTGAGGCCGATCATTCGCCGGCTGCCTTGCGCACGTCGGCGACCGCTGCGTCGAGGTCCTGCCACGGCGGCAGATCGGTGTAGCGGGCCCGCAGGTAGGCGGCGATCTCGCCGAGCTGGCGGTCGCTGAAATCGTTGCCGAAGCCGGGCATCGACGGGCCGGCCCGGCCGGGAGGCGGCGTGAGACCCTGGACGATCACGTGAAGCGTGTTGTGCGGTGTCTTCTCCTGCAGCGAGGTCGTCCAGCCGAGCGGCGGCCGTCCCTGCTGCATCAGGGGCGCCCCGGTCTCGTGGCAGGCAGCGCATGCGCCGGCAAACAGGATCGCACCTTCGGCGTGCGCCTGATCGGCGTGGTCTTGCCTGTCTTGCAGCATTGCGTCGCCTTTCGCCGCGGGTGCATCGGCCATCAGGCCGGCAAAGTAGGCGGCGATCGCCCGCACGTCGGCCTCCGGCGCCGCGGCCAATTCGCGCGTCACATTCCTCATTGGCCCGGCCGCCGCCGCGTGCGTTCGGCCGACGCCGGTGCGCAGGTAGATGAACAGCTCGTCGGCGGTCCAGGGCCGCACCGCCGGCGACCGGGCATTGAGCGGCGGTGCGTACCAGCCTTCGGTCCAGGCCCCGTCGTAGGCGCGCCCGCTGATCTCCGCTCCCCACCGATTGCGCGGCGTATGGCAGGCACCGCAGTGCGCCAGCCCTTCGGCGAGAGAGCGTCCGCGATCGCCATCTCCGGTCGGCTCGCTCGATAGAAAGAGAAGGTTCCAGATCGCGAGAAGCGGCCGATATCCGAACGGCCAGTCGAGTCGATTTTCCGCGGTCTTTGCCGGCGCCGCCGGGCGGGTCATCAGGAAGGCGTAAAGCGCATCGAGTTCGCTGTCGCTTACGCGCGCGAAATGGTCGTAGGGGAAGGCCGGGTAGAGAAAGCGGCCGTCCCGCGACACGCCCTCGCGCATCGCGCGCGCGAAGGCAGCAGCCGACCAGCGCCCGATGCCGGTCTCGGGGTCGGGGGTGATGTTGGTGGTGTAGATCGTGCCGAAGGGCGTCCGCAGCGCCCGGCCGCCGGCGAAAGGCTGTCCGCCGGGGGCGGTGTGGCAAGTCCTGCAATTGCCGAGATGGGCAAGCGCCTCGCCATGCAGAACCGTCGTGTGGTCGAAGCTCGTGGCGGCAGGCGGCGGGATCGGCGGCAGGGCCGGCTCCCAGATCAGCAGCGCCGCCGCTGCCGTGATTGCGACAAGCCCCAGCGCGATCGCCGCAAGGAGCCAACCGCCTCGAGTCAAGTTCCAGCTCCATTAGGGCAGTTCAGGTCGGGCCGGGAGTAGCGTCTCCCCGCGTCGGATTTCAAGCCTCAGGATTTGTCCAATTGATGGCGGCCCGCGGGAAGGCTGCAACCCGGCAGAAAGATCGTCGTTGCCCCTGCATGGCCGTCACCAACTCGGAACGGATGGTCCGCCGTCAGATCGAGCGTCGCGGCATCCGCGATCCGCGCGTGCTGGCCGCCATGCGCAAGGTCGAGCGGGAAGCCTTCCTGCCGGAGGCGATGCGCGAATTCGCTTATGAGGACACGGCGCTTCCGATCGAGGAAGGCCAGACCATGTCGCAACCCTACATCGTGGCGCGCATGGCCGAGGCGGCGGAAATCGCCTCGGGCGATCGCGTGCTGGAAGTCGGCGCAGGCTCCGGCTACGCCGCTGCCGTTTTTGCCGAACTCGCCGCCCGCGTCTACGCCATCGAGCGCCACGCGGCGCTGGCGCAACTGGCGGAGAGCCGGCTGCGGTCGCTGGGCTATGGCAATGTCGATGTCCGGGCCGGCGACGGCACGCTGGGCTGGCCGGAAGCGGCACCCTTCGACGTGATCATCGCTTCGGCCGGCGGGCCGCGCGTTCCCGAAGCGCTGCGGCGCCAGCTCGCGATCGGCGGGCGGCTGGTCATCCCGGTCGGGGAGACGCGCAGCCGGCAGCATCTGATCCGCGTGACCCGCACGGGGAAGACGAGCTTCGAGCAGGAGACGTTGGAGAAGGTCATGTTCGTGCCGCTGATCGGCGCGGAAGGCTGGGCCGCCGGCAGCGTCGACGAGGGAGACGACGGGCGCATCGCGGACCCGCCGCCGGCGACGACGCATTCCCTGCCGGCCTTGATTGCCGACGCCACGCAGGCCCTGCCCGATCCGGCCGATCCCGCTTTCGCCGAGATCTTCGACCGCTTTGCTGGGCGGCGGATCGTGCTGCTGGGCGAGGCGAGCCATGGCACGCGGGAGTTCTACCGCGCCCGCGCCCGGATCACGCGTCGGCTGATCGAGCGCCACGGCTTCGAGATGGTCGCGGTCGAAGCCGACTGGCCGGATGCGGCGGCGCTCGACCGGCATGTCCGACATCTGCCGCAGCCGGCCGGCGATCGTCCGGCCTTCCGGCGCTTTCCCACTTGGATGTGGCGCAACAAGGAAGTCGAGGCCTTTATTGGCTGGCTGCGCGACTACAACCTGCCCTATGTCGAGGAGAAGAGGATCGGCTTCCACGGCCTCGACATCTACAGCCTGTCCGACTCGATCGAGGCCGTGCTGAACTATCTCGATCGCACCGATCGGGACGCCGCGCGCATCGCGCGCGAGCGCTATGGCTGCTTGACGCCCTGGCAGGGCGATCCGGCCGCCTACGGCCGGGCGGTGCTGAGCCAGGGCTATCGTGACTGCGAGGCGGCAGTGGTCGCGACGCTCGCCGATCTCCTGTCCACCCGCCTCGATCGCGCCGCGAAGGACGACCGCTTCTTCGACACGGTGCAGAACGCGCAGCTCGTGGCCACCGCCGAGCGCTACTACCGTGCGATGTACTATGGCGGCGCCGAAAGCTGGAACCTGCGCGACCGGCATATGTTCGACACGCTGCTGCGGCTGCTGGAGCATCGCGGCCCGCGCTCGAAGGCGGTCGTGTGGGCGCACAATTCGCATATCGGCGATGCCCGCTTCACCGACATGGGCCGCGTGCGCGACGAGCTCAATCTCGGGCAGCTTTGCCGCGAGCGCTTCGGCGATCAGGTCGCGCTGATCGGCTTCGGCACCCATGCGGGCACCGTGGCGGCTGCACACGGCTGGGGCGGGCCGATGGAAGTGATGGAAGTGAGGCCGTCGCGGCCCGACAGCATCGAGCGCCAGTTCCACGACGGCCGGATCGGCCGCGGCGTGCTGATGTTGGGCGACATCGCGGGTGAGCTGCGGGACCGCCTGAGCGCGGAACGGCTGGAGCGCTTCATCGGCGTGATCTATCGCCCCGAGACCGAGCTGCAGAGCCACTATGCACATGTCGAGCTGCCGGGACAGCTCGACGCCTATGTCTGGTTCGATCGGACGAACGCGGTCGAGCCGCTGGCGGCGAGCGCCGGCCCGGGCGTTCCGGACACCTGGCCCTACGGCGTCTGACGCCTGGCGGCCAGCCGACGTGCGCAGAGTCGTTCCCGACTAACCCTCGGTCAAAGGATGGTGACAGGCGGCCATCTGCCCGCCGGCGACGGGGCGCAGCGTGGGCACCTTCTCGGCGCAGATCGCGTCGGCGCGCGGGCAACGGGTGCGGAAGCGGCAGCCGGACGGCGGATCGAGCGGCGAGGGCGGCTCTCCGGCCGCGACGTTGGTCGCCGGCGCAACCGTCGGATCCGGCAGCGGGATCGCTTCCAGGAGCAGTGAGGTGTAAGGATGAGCCGGGCGGCCGAAGACCCGCTCGGTCGGCCCGATCTCGCACAGCCGGCCGAGATACATCACTGCGATGCGGTCGCTGACGGCCTTCACCACGGCGAGGTCGTGCGCGATGAAAAGGAGCGTCAGTCCGTAGCGTCGCTTCATCTCCTCGAGCAGATTGAGGATCTGGGCCCGGATCGACACGTCGAGCGCCGACACGGGCTCGTCGCAGATCACGAGCTCGGGCTCGAGGATCAGCGCGCGGGCGATGCAGACGCGCTGGCACTGGCCGCCGGAGAATTCGTGCGGCAGGCGGCGCCAGACGACGTCCGGATCGAGGCCGACCGCCGCCAGGACCTCGCGCACGCGCCGCTCGCGCTCGGCCCGGTCGGCGACGCCGGCGATGATCAGCGGCTCGGCCACGATGTCGCCGATGCAGCGCCTGGGATTGAGCGAGGCGATCGGATCCTGGAAGATGAGCTGCAGGCGGCGGCGCATGAGCCGCAGCGCCTCGCCGCCGAGCGCAGTGAGGTCGGTGCCGTCGAACACGACCTTGCCGGCCGTGGGGCGGCGAAGCTGCAGCACGGCGCGGCCGAGCGTGGACTTCCCGCAGCCCGATTCGCCCACGAGGCCCAGCGTCTCGCCGCGGCCGACCGACAAGCTGACATCCGAGACCGCCGACAGCGTCTGGCCGGCCACCGGATACTCGACCGTCAGCCGCTCCACCGACAGGAGAGGCGCGGCAAGGGTCGACGCCGAATCCGGCATCACGTCCCCGCCATGGCCGGCGGCGCCAGCGGATGCCAGCAGGCATAGAGCCCGCCGCTCTGCTCCGGATCGATCAAGGGCGGCTTCGCCTGCCGGCAGTGCTCGTCGGCGTAGCGGCAGCGCGGCGCGAAGGAACAGCCCGGCATCGGCCGCGTCGGGTCGGGCGGACGCCCGGCGATGGCGGGCAGGGGCGTATGGGGCGGCGAGTCGAGCTTGGGGATGGCCGCCAGCAGCGCCTCGGTATAGGGCATGCGCATCCGGGCGAAGAGGCTCGGTGTTGGCGCCCGCTCGACGACCCGTCCGGCATACATCACGGCCACTTCGTCGGTGCGGCCGGCGACAACGCCGAGATCGTGGGTGATCAGGATCATCGACATGTGCCGGCGCTTCTGCTCGCGTGCCAGCAGGTCGAGGATCTGGGCCTGCACCGTCACGTCGAGCGCCGTGGTGGGCTCGTCGGCGACCAGGAGCCTGGGCTCACAGGAGAGGGCGATGGCGATCGCCACGCGCTGGCGCATGCCGCCCGAAAGCTGGTGCGGGTACTGGCGCAGCCGCTGCTCGGGCGCGGGGATGCCGACGGCGGCAAGGAGATCGACGCCACGCCGGCTGGCCGCTGTGGCATCCATGCCGAGATGGGCCTGCAGCGTCTCGACGAGCTGCGTGCCGATGGTGAGCACCGGATTGAGCGAGGTCATCGGATCCTGGAACACGACCGCGAGCTCCGGCCCGCGCAGCCGGCGCAGTGCCTCGGGCGACAGCGTCGCCAGGTCGCGGCCGCCGAAGGCCACGCGCCCCGACAGTTTCGCGCGCTTGGGCAGCAACTGCAGGATCGCCCGCGACAGCATGGTCTTGCCGCAGCCCGATTCGCCCACGATACCGAGCGTGCGGCCCGGCATCAGGCTGAGGTCGACCTTGTCGACGGCGCGCAATGCACCGCGCGGGGTCGGCAGCTCGACCGACACGGCTTCGAGCGAGAGCAGCGGACCCGTCATCGCGCCCGCCTCACAGGGCCCCGGGCCGCGGGTCGGTGAACGCGCGCAGCGTGTCGCCGACGATGTTGAACGCGAGGACCGTCACGAACATGAATCCGGCCGGCAGGAAAGCGAGCCATGGCGCGATGTCGAGGCTCTCACGTCCCTCGCCGATCATGCTGCCCCAGCTCGGCGCCGGCGGCGGCACGCCGAGGCCGAGGAAGCTCAGCGCGCCCTCGACGACGATGGTGACCGCAACACCCAGCAAGAAGAAGGCCAGCAGCGGCAGCGCTACGTTCGGCAGGAGCTCGCGCAGGAGGATCCGCGTGTGGGTGGCGCCGAGCGCCCGGGCGGCGACCACGAACTCGCGCTGCGAGAGCGACAGGGTCGTGGCGCGGGCGACGCGCGTGAAAGCAGGGATGCCCAGCACGCCGATCACCAGCGTGAGGTTGAATACCGACTGGCCGAGATAGGCCGTGACGGCGAGCGCGAAGACGAGCGGCGGGAAGGCCAGCAGGACGTCGACCGCACCCACGGTGAGCGCCTCGAACCGGCCGCCGAAATAGCCGGCCAGCATGCCGAGCGCGCCGCCGATCACGAGGCCGATCACCGGCGCCAGCAGGCCGACAGTGAGCGAGATGCGGGCGCCATAGATCAGACGCGAGAGCATGTCGCGGCCGAGCTGGTCGGTGCCCAGCAGGTGCTCGGCGCCGGGCGGCGCGCGCTTGTCCAGCATGTCCATGTCGGTCGGGCTCATGATCGGCAACACGTCCGCCAGGATGGCGGCAAGCGCGATCAGGGCGATCCAGGCAAGCGCCGCCACGAACAAGGCATTCGATCCGCGGCGGCGCTTGCGCACCGGAGACACCAGGGCGGTGTCGCCGTCGATCTCAAGCACGGCCATGACGGATCCTTGGGTCGAGGACGGCATAGAGCATATCGACCACGAAGTTCACGATCACGAAGCCGGCCGCCACGAACAGCACGACGCCCTGCAGGATGATGAAGTCACGGGCGTAGATGGCGCCCACCAGCAGGCGGCCGATGCCGGGAAGGGCGAAGATGGTCTCGACGATCAGCGCGCCGCCGATCAGCCGGCCGATATTGATGCCGGTCACCGTGACGAGCGTCAGCGATGACGGCTTCAGCGCATGGACCAGCAGGATGCGCGCCGGCCGCAGGCCCTTGGCCTTGGCCATCGCGATATAGTCCTCCTGCAGCGTTGCGATCATGTCCGAGCGCAGCACGCGCATCAGCACCGGCCACTCGGCGAAGGCGAGCGTGAGCGCGGGCAGCACGAAGCTGCGCAGATTGCCGACCGGATTCTCGGCGAACGGGACCCAGCCGGTCGCGGGCAGCCAGCCGAGCTGCACGGCGAAAAGGTAGATCAGCAGGATCGCCACCATGAAGGATGGCAGGGAGAGCTTGCCGAAGGCGAGCCCGGTCAGGAACCGGTCGACGGCGCTGCCGCTCCGGACGGCGCAAAGGATGGCCAATGGAATGCCGATCAGCAGGCCCAGCGCCTCGGCCATCACCATCAGCTCGATGGAGACGGGCAGGCGGTCGAGGACCGCCGACAGGACTGTCTCGCCGGTGCGGAAGGAGCGGCCGAAGTCACCCTGCAGGACGTCCCACAGCCAGTGCAGGTAGCGCTGCCAGATCGGCAGGTCGAGCCCCATCTCGGCGCGCAGCGCCGCGACCTTGTCCGGAGTCGCCTGGTCGCCCAGCATCGTATAGGCAAGATCGCCGGGCAGCAGCGATGCGATCAGGAAGGTCAGCAGGGTGACGGCGAGCAGCACCGGCACGAGATGGAGCAGCCGCCGTCCCACGAATCGCGCCACTATGCGACCTCCTTGACCCGCCGGCCATCACCGCGAACGAAACTCCAAGATTGCGTCATTGGACCGGCGCGCTCCCTTGGACGCTCATCGGAGCGCGCAACCCCAGTTGCGCTCATGCGGGGTCGCGGCGGGAGAACGGCGTCGTCATGGAGTTCCGTCATTCGAGCCAGGCCTGGGAGACGTCGATGACGCCGCTGAACATCTTGGGGATGCCTCTCACGTTGGCCCTCGTCATGGCGTAGTAGGTGTTCTGGAAGGTCCAGAACCAGATCGCTTCCTTGTTGATCAGGCGGCTGACGGCGCAATAGTCCTCGGTGCGCTTGGCCGGGTCGGCCGTCACCCGGGCATGCTCGAGGAGCTTGTCGAGCTCGGGGTTCGAATAGTTGGCAAGCGCGACCGGGCTGCCGGTGTGGAAGTTGGCGTACATCTGCGGATCGGGATCGGCCAGATCGATGATGCGCCACGGCGTGAGCTGGAACTTGCGCTGGAAGGCGCGCGGCACGATCGTCGCCTGGTCGACCTGCTCGATCTCCATCGTGGCGCCGACCCTCTTCCAGAACTGCTGCAGCACCTGGCCTACCGCCCGGCCGCGCGGCGTCGCCGTCACCAGCATCTTGAAGTCGACCGGCTTGCCGTACTCCTTGATGAGCTCCGCCGCCTTCTTGGGGTCGTACGGCAGCGCGCCGTCGTCCTTGCACTTGACCCAGGAGCCGTCGCCGTAGGGATTGGTGGCGGGCCGGCTGAGGCCGTTGGTCAGCGCCTGCGACATCTTCTTGCGGTCGATCGCCATCACCAGCGCCTGCCGCACGCGCACATCGTCGAACGGCGCCACCTTGGTGTTGAAGGCGTACACCCCTGCGCCCGAGCCGACATATTCGAGCACTTTCAGGTTCTTGTCCTTGCGGGCGCGGGCGATGTTGTCGGCCTCGTATTCGTCGGCCCACACGACCTGCGCCTCGCCGGACTGCAGGCTTGCGAAACGCGACTGCGAATCGGGCAACGGCCGCAGCACGATACGGTCGAGATATTGATGGCTCTTGTTCCAGTAGTCGGGATTGCGTTCCAGCACCATGCGGTCGCCGGCGGTCCATGACTTGATGACATAGGGGCCCGTGCCGACGGGATTGCGGTTGTAGTCGTCGCCCTTGGCCTGGATCGCCGTCGGTGACTGCACGACATTGTTCGACGAGGGGATCGTCAGCAGCGATGGAAGATCGACCGCCGGGTCGCGCAGATGGAAGACGACGGTGAGGTCGTCCTCCGCCTCCACGCTGTTGATGTTGGAGATGTAGAAGGCGCAACGGCAGTGGTTCTTCGGATCCTTCTGGCGGGCATAGTTCCAGGCCACCGCCTGGGCGTTGAACGGCGAGCCGTCCTGGAACTTGACGTTGGGCCGCAGCTTGAAGGTCCAGGTCTTGTAGTCGTCGGACGATGTCCAGGAGAGGGCGAGCTTGGGCTGCGCCTTGCCGCTGTCGTCGCGGGTCGTGAGCGTGTCGAAGATCAGGGCGGCGGCAGTTTCGGCCGCGGTATCGAAAACGCCCACCTTGAGAGGATCGAAGCCCGGGATGTCGAGCTCGAGCCCGACAGTGAGGGTGCCGCCCTGCTTCTGGGCCATCGCGGGCCCGCCGGCGATGAAGGTGGCCGCAACGGCCAATGCGAGCAGTCTTGCGCTCCTGATCATCGATGTTCCTCCCAGAACGAGGGCATTGGCCCGCCTTGTTGCGAGCCACTGTAAGGAGAGCGGCGCGGCGTCTCAAGAAGAAGCTGACGGCAGCGTCACCTTAGGGACTCGAAGACAAGGTTGCGATGGCCTGCCGCAGGGCGAGCGCCAGCAGTGCATCGAGGTCGCCGTCGAAGAATTCCTGTCGCAGCGCGTCTCCCGCCGGAACGGCCCGGTCCGATCCGACGACGATGCTGGCCGCCCGGACGCCGGCAAGCTGCGCCGTCGCGAAGAACGGCGCCTCTTCCATCTCGACGAAGCCGGGCGCCTTGCCCGGATCGAAGGGGAAGGCGAGCAGGGCCTTCAGCAAGCCGACCTTCTGGAAATAGTAGACCGGCGAGGTGAAGCCGAGGGCGCGCCTGTGGGCGACGTGCGCCGCGGTCATTTGCCGGGCGATCGCCTCGGCCAGGGCGGCGTCGGCGAAGGCGATCTGCTCGGCGAATTCCTTGGCGCTCGAGGCGAGCAGGAAGGCCGCCCCGTCCTTGTAGGAGCCTTGCGCGACGATCAGGGAGCCGTAGGGGAGCCGCTCACCGAGGATACCGGCGGTGCCGATATGGATCGCCTGCCGAACGCCGAGGGCGCCGAGCTCGGCCACCTGCGTGCCGATGCCACCAGCGCCGGGAAGGCCGCGATTGACGATGAAGGCACGGCCCGATTTCGGTCGCACGACGAACAGCAGATTGGGATCGATATGGCCGATGCGAAGCTCTTCGATCTCCGAGTCCGGATAGCCGAGCCGGTTCAGCATGCCGCGCACCTCGACGTGGTGCAGGATCACGGCGCGGTCCGGCAGGCGGTCGAGCTTGCCGTCCCGAAACCGCGGCTGCGTCCTCAGCCAGGCGATGTAGTCGGCTGGACTGTTGACGGTTGGACTGTCGGCATAGGCGCCGTAGGCGTCGAGCACCTTGAACTCGCGCGCCTCGGCCGGATGGACGCCGGACAGGAGGGCGAGGCAAAGCATGACGCCCGCCGCGGCGGCATGTCTGGCGAGGGCACGCCGGATAGCCATGAGCATCTCCTTCGGGAGGTTGCGTCTCGCGGAATGCGACGCGCGAGCGATCTCCATCGGGCGTCCATCTTGCCCTATAGTCCGGCGTGGAAGCGATCCGTCAACGTTGGGAGCGAAGAGGGAGGGGGCATTGATGCATCGTCGCGATGTTCTTCGTGGAGCAGGGCTTGGCGCGGTGGCCCTTGCGGCGCCTGCCGTTCGTACGGCGCGGGCCGCGGCCGGCAAGCCGCTGGTGATCGGCGGCTCGGTTCCGCTCACCGGAGCCGCCGCCGAGACCGGCCTCAACGTGAACAACGGCTATCTGACGGCGGCGAGCTATTTCAACGACGTGCTGGGCGGCGTCGAGATCGCGGGCGAGAAATACAGGATCGAGCTCAAGCTGTTCGACGATGCGAGCGACCCGGCGCGCGCCACCACCCTGATCCAGCGCCAGCTCGACGAAGGAACGAACTTCTTCCTCGGCTCGTTCGGCAGCAACATCGTGCTGCCCACGGCGGCGATCACCGAGCGGGCGAAAAAGCCGATGGTGCAGACCGGCGGCGGCTCCGATGCCATCTTCACCCGGGGTTTCAAGTACGTCTTCGGCATGTACCCGCGCGCGACACGCCAGTTCACCGCCGCCTCGGCGCTTTTCAAGACGCTGACGCCGCTGCCGCAGACCTATTCGGTGATCTACGCCAACGATCCCTTCTCCAAGACGGCGGGCAAGGGTGTGCAGCTTGCCTGCGACAAGGCGGGATTCAAGAGGATCGAGACCTACGAGCTGCCGGCCAAGGTCACGGATGTTTCGAGCGTGCTCGCCTCGGTGCGCGCCAAGACGCCGGACCTGCTGATCTGCGTCGTGCACGACCAGGATTCGCTCCTGATCGCGCGCCAGATGGTGGCGACCAACACCAACGTCAAGCTCCTGTTCCAGGGGCTGGGGCCTCAGCTCGCCTCCTTCCGCGAGGCGCTGGGCAAGTATTCGGAGGACCTCTGCTGCTCGACCTACTGGAACGAGGACGTTCCCTACAAGGACAAGTTCTTCGGCAGCGCCAAGAAGTTCGCCGACTACTACCGCAGCAAGTTCACGCGCCCGATCGCCTATCACACGGCCGGCGCCGCGGCCTGCATCGAGACCTACGTGCTGGCGATGCAGGCGGCCAAGAGCCTCGAGCCGCAGGCGGTGCGCGACGCGCTGGCGGCGGCCGATTTCGAGACTTTCTACAGCCGCATCAAGTTCACGCCCGAAGGCGACGGCGATCCGCTGCTGCTGGGCGGCATGATCGGCCAGGTGCAGAAGGGCAAGCTCGAGACGGTCTTCCCCGAGGCGGCTCGCTCGGCGCCGCCGGTCTATCCCTCTCCGACCTGGGACAAGAAGGCGTGATCATGGCACCGCGGGCTTCCAGCCCGCCCGTGAGCGCGCAAGACGGGCGCGGTCCGGCATGAGCCTTGTCCTGCAGACAGTGGCCGACGGTCTGGTGCTGGGCGGCATCTACGCGCTTGCCGCGGTAGGCTTCTCGCTGATCTTCGGCGTCCTGCATGTGATCAACCTCAGCCATGGCGTGCTGGTGCTGCTCGGCGCCTATCTCGCGCTCGTCGTGTCCAACGCACTCGGCATCGATCCGCTGCTCACCCTGCCGCTGGTGATGGCCGCGCTGTTCGGCGTGGGCTACGTCTATCAGCGCTTCCTGATCCAGCGCACGGTCGGTCGCACGCCGCTCGGCTCGATGCTGCTCACCTTCGGCATCGCGCTGATGCTGCAGAATGCCATGATCTGGGTGTTCTCGCCGGACATGAAGAACATCACGCCGACCTATGCCTTCGATTCCTTCAAGGTCGCCGGCCTCACCTTCGATGCGGTGCGGCTGAGCGCGCTGGCGGCGAGCCTGGTGCTGCTCTCCTGCCTCGCGCTGCTGCTCAAGTTCTCCAATCTGGGGCGGCTCATCCGCGCCACCGCCCAGCAGACGCTCGCGGCCCAGCTTTGCGGCGTCAATGTGCGCCACGTGTACGCGCTCACCTTTGCCGTTTCCGCCGCCTTCGCGGGCGCCGCCGGCATCGTGATCGGCGTCATCCTGCCGTTCTCGCCGGCCGACGAGGCGCTGTGGACGCTGAACGCCTTCGTGGTGGTCGTGCTGGGCGGCGTCGGCAGCCCGGCCGGCGCGCTGCTGGGCGGCCTGCTGCTCGGCATCGTGAACACGCTCACCGCGCAGTATGTCGGCCCGCCCTTTCCCAACGTGACCATGTTCCTGATGCTGGTGATCCTGTTGCTGGTCCGCCCGCACGGCCTGCTGGGCAACGCCTTCAGCGCCTCGCGATGACACGTTCGTCAGCTCCGGCCGCGCTGCTCGTCGCCGCCTGCGTCGTCCTTCTCGCCGCCGGGCCGCTCGTCCTGCCGCCGTTCTATGTGCGCGTGGGCCAGCTGATGCTCTACTCGGCCGGGCTCGGGCTCGCCTGGGGAATCCTCGGCGGCTTCGCCGGCTATGCGAGCTTCGGCCATGCCGCCTTCGTCGGCGTGGGCGCCTTCGCCGCCGGCCTGGTCGAAAGCAGCTTCTCGACCTTGCCGACCATCTGGTTGTTGCCGCTGGGCCTTCTCGCCGGCGGCGGCGCCTGCGCCATCCTGTCGGCGGCGGTGGCGTATCCGATCCTGCGCCTGCGCGGCACCTTCTTCGCCATCGCCATGCTGGGCGTGAGCCATGTCTGCGCCGAGCTGACCAACAACGTCGACTTCTTCCAGGGCTCGCTCGGCCTCAACTTCCCGCCCGTCGCGCCTTCGGCGATGGAGCCTGCCGACTTCTTCTACTGGCTTTATCTCTTGGCCGGTCTCGCCGTGCTTTTCATCGCCTGGCGGATCCGCCGCAGCCGTTTCGGCGCGGGGCTGCTCAGCATCCGGGAGGACGAGGATACCGCGCGCATGCTGGGCGTGCCGACGGAGCGTTACAAGCGGCTGGCCTTCGTCGTGAGCGCCGTGCTCACCGGGCTGCTGGGCGTGCTCTACGCCCATTCACTCGGCTACATCACGACCGATTCGGTCTATCGCGACGACACCAACCTCAGTCTGATCGTGTATTCGCTGCTGGGCGGCATGGGCACGCTGTTCGGGCCGGTGATCGGCGCCTTCCTGCTGGTCTTCATCACCCAGGTGATCCTGGCCCGCCTGCTCGATTTCCATCTCTTCGCGACCGGCCTTCTCCTCGTGCTGCTCGTGCTGGCCGCGCCCGGCGGCGTCATCGGCATGGCGCGGTCGTGGAGGCCCCGCCGCGACACCGTGGCGCCCGCAGAATGAGCGCCATGCCAATCCTGCAGGTGGAGGGCCTGTCCAAGAGCTTCCGTGGTCTGCAGGCCATCACCGACGTCTCCTTCTCGATCCTGTCGGGGTCGATCACCAGCATCATCGGCCCCAACGGCGCGGGCAAGTCGACGCTGTTCAACCTCATCACCGGCTATCTGGCGCCGACCGCGGGCGAGATCCGCTTCCAGGACCGGTCGATCACCGGGATGGCGACCAACCGCATCGCCACGCTCGGCATCGCCCGCGCCTTCCAGATCGCCCGTCCGTTCCGCGACTTGAGCGTGCGCGAGAACGTGCGCATCGGCGCGCTGTTCGGCAAGGCCGGGCCGCGCGACGTCGAGGCGACGACGCGGCGCGGCATGGAGCTCGCTTCGCTCATCTCTCTCGCCGACCGGCCGGCGAGCGCGCTGACGGTCGGGCAGTTGCGCCATCTCGAGGTGGCGCGGGCGATCGCGACGCGCGCCGACCTGCTGCTGGCTGACGAGCCCTGTGCCGGCCTCAATCCCACCGAGACCGCGGCCATGATCGACGTGCTGCGCCAGATCCGGGCGAGCGGCGTCACGGTGCTGCTGGTGGAGCACGACATGCCGTCGGTGATGGAAATCTCCGACCGGCTGCTGGTGCTTGACGCCGGTACCCTGATCGCCGACGGCCCGCCGCACGAGGTGGCGAAAAATCCCAAGGTGATCGCCGCCTACCTGGGGACGCCGGAAGTGTTGCCCTGAATGCCGGGAGCGCGACTGCAGTCGCTCTCATCCGTTCCTGATTATATCAACTCCGTGTCATCCCGAGCGTCAGCGAGGGATCTTTCGTGATGCCAATTAAAGATCCCTCGCTACGCTCGGGATGACACCAAGGTAGTTGGGGCGCCTGTCGTGCTTTTGTTCGTGAGGTGCTCCAGCTACCGGCCCAGGAACGCCTTCTGCACGTAGGCGTCGGCGAGCAGCTCCCGGCCGGTGCCGGCCAGCACGACCTCGCCCTTTTCCAGCACATAGCCGCGATGGGCGATGCGCAGGGACTGGTGCAGGTTCTGCTCGACCAGCAGCACGCCGATGCCGCTTGCGTTCACCATCTCGATCAGCCGGAACATCTCCTGCGTCACCGTGGGCATCAGGCCGAGCGACGGCTCGTCGAGGATGATGAGCCGAGGCTCGGCCATCAGGCCGCGCGCGATGGCGAGCATCTGCTGCTCGCCGCCGCTCATCGAGCCGGCGAGCTGGCCGCGCCGCTCGCCGAGCCGCGGGAACAGGCGGAACGCCTTGTCGACCAGACCGGCGACTTCGGTCCGTTGCTTGACGTGCGCGCCGAGCTGCAGATTTTCCATCACCGTCATCTGCGGGAACACCAGCCGGCCTTCGGGCACCAGGGTGATGCCGCGGCGCACGACATGATGGCTGGGCACGCCGCCGAGCATCTCGCCGCCGAAGCGGATCTCGCCCTTCTGGGGCCGCAGCACGCCCGCGATCATGCGGACGGTGGTGGATTTTCCCGCGCCGTTGGCGCCCAGCAGCGCCACGATCTCGCCGGGCTTTACGGCCAGCGACACATCGCGCACGGCAAGGGCGCCGTCGTAGGCGAACGCGAGACCGGAGACGTCGAGCTGGGCTTCCCTCATACGCGATACTTTAACGAGGGTCCGCTCAGCCGCCCAACACGTCCTTCTCGTGGAATTCCACGCCGCGAGCGACCTCGGGCGCGCTGCCCTCGTACTCGACCTTGCGGAGCTGGGTACGGCGGATCTTGCCGGAGATGGTCTTGGGCAGCTCGGTCACGAACTCCAGCCGTCGGATGCGCTTGAAGGGCGCGAGCCGCGTGTTGCAGTACTTGAGGATGGACGCGGCGGTGTCGCGCGTGGGCGGCGTCGAGGCGGTCAACAGGACGAAGGCCTTGGGCACGCTGAGGCGAATTTCGTCGGGAGACGGCACGATGGCGGCCTCGGCGACCGCCTCGTGCTCGATCAGCACGCTTTCGAGCTCGAACGGGCTGATGCGGTAGTCGGACGATTTGAACACGTCGTCGGCGCGGCCGACGAAGGTGAGATAGCCGTCCTCGTCGATGCTGGCGACATCGCCGGTGCGATAGATCGCGCCATCGGCGCCGGTGACCTTGCCCGCGGCGTCGGCATAGCCCTGCATCAGGCCGGCCGGCCGGTCGGCGCCCAGCACGAGGCAGATCTCGCCTTCCTTGGCGTCCTTGTCGTCGGGGTCGAGAAGCCGCACGCGATAGCCCGGCATCGGCCGACCCATCGAGCCCGCCTTCACCGGCTGGCCCGGCGAGTTGGCGATCTGCGCCGTGGTCTCGGTCTGGCCGTAGCCGTCGCGGATGGTGAGGCCCCAGGCTTCCTGCACCTTGTTGATCACCTCGGGGTTGAGCGGCTCGCCCGCGCCGCAAACCTCGCGCAGCGAGAGCTTGCAGGCGGCGAGATCCTCCTGGATCAGCAGCCGCCACACGGTGGGCGGCGCGCAGAAGGTGGTGACCTTGCAGCGTTCCAGAACGCCCAGCAGGCCCTTCGCGTTGAACGGCGCCTGGTTCACCATCAGCACCGTCGCGCCGGCATTCCAGGGCGCGAAGAAGGTGCTCCAGGCATGCTTTGCCCAGCCCGGCGAGGAGATGTTCACGTGGACGTCGCCGGGCTTCAGGCCGAGCCAGTACATGGTGGAGAGACCGCCGACCGGGTAGGAGCGGTGGCTGTGGCGCACGAGCTTGGGCTTGGCCGTCGTGCCCGAGGTGAAATAGAGCAGCAGCGGATCGTCGGCCCGGGTCGGCCCGTCGGGCGTGAACGTCGTCGGGCACTTGTAGGCATCCGAGAGCGGCAGCCATCCCTCGAGCTTCGACGTGCTGGTCGTCACGAAGGTGACGCCGTCGTGCGGCAGGCCCTTGCACTTTTCCGCCTGGTCCTCGCCGGCGATGATCATGCGCGCGCGGCCGCGCTCGACACGGTCGGCCAGCTCCTCGGTAGTGAGGAGGGTCGTGGCGGGAATCACCACCACGCCGAGCTTCATCGCTGCCAGCATTACCTCCCAGAGCGGCGCGACGTTGTTCAGAACCACCAGGAGATGATCACCGCGCCCGAGCCCGAGGCCGCGCAGCCAGTTGGCCACCTGGTTCGAGCGCGCGCTCAGCTCGGCGAAAGTGAGCCTGGTCTCCTGGGCGCTCGCGACATCGACGATCCAGAGCGCGCAGCGATCCTTGCTCTCGGGCGAGCGCGCGAGATCGGCGTCGAACCAGTCGAGCGCCCAGTTGAAGGGCACCGGTTCGGGCCATTCGAAGCCCTTGACCGCCGCCTGGTAATCGGTGCGGTTGTCGAGCAGGAATTGGCGGGCTTGTTGAAAAGTGGGCATGGGCGTTCGTCCCTGGAATCCATTCCGGTCTACGCTACTCGGGGACCGCCGGTCCGTCGAGCGACAGCGGGGCGTCGACCGCCGGCTCGAGCCGATCGAAAAGGCCGGCGCAGCCGGCATTCAGGCCGTTCCCCGGGGCGGCCTGGACGGCCGCGATGAACAGGGCGGGAATGGCGAGATCGCCGATCCTGAGCGTGGCCTCGCTCAGCCAACGCGAGGCGCGCGTCGAGGCGCCGCCCTTGTCGAGTGTGAGCCAGCCGCAGATCACCGTGCGCTCGCCCGTCGGATCAATCCGGATATGGGCGACATCGCGGCCGCCGACCCGGCCGGTCGGGCCGGTGACACGCCATTCGAAGGGCACGGCGCGATAGAGCCGGGCATCGTCGGCGGAGACCTCGATCGTGCCGACATAGTCCGAGCGCGTCAGCGACGGCTCCCGCAGCCATCCCCTCGAGATCGCGATTCCCACGCCGACGACGATCGCGAAGACGAAGGCGATCGCCCAGAGCAAAGGGCGGCGCACGTTCACGCCAGCACGGTCGACAGGCCGCCATCGACGACGAGCGTGTGGCCGGTGATGTAGGCGCCGGCGTCGGAGGTGAGCAGCAGCAGGGCGCCGCGCAGATCCTCGGGCTTGCCCCAGCGATGCGCGGCGGTGCGCTGCTCCAGCATCTGGCTGAAGCTTCGGTTCTGCTGCAACGCCACATTGATCTCGGTCCGGATGTAGCCCGGCGCGATGGCGTTCGCCGTCACGTTGGGACCGAACTCGGTGGCGAGGCTCTTGGTGAGGCCGACGATACCGTGCTTGGCCGAGACGTAACCCGCGACCTGGGCGCGCGCGATGACCGCCAGCACCGAGGCGATGTTGACGATGCGGCCGTACTTGCGCTTCAGCATGTGGCGGCCGACCTCGCGCGACAGCACGAAGGGCGCGACGAGATCGGTCTCGACCGTGAGGCGGAACGACTCGGTCGAAAGATCGACGATCGGCTCGCGCGACAGGACGCCGGCATTGTTGACCAACGCGTCGATGCGGCGGTGCCGGGCGATGACGTTCGCGACCTGCTCGCGCACCGCGGCCTCGTCCGTCACGTCGAGCGGCACGACGTCGGCCTTGCCGCCCTTGCGGCGGATCGCCCGCGCCGTCGCCTCGAGCGCCTTCACCGTGCGGCCGGCGCACAGCACCGTGGCGCCGGCACCGGCCAGGGTAAGGGCCATGTCGCGACCCAGGCCGCGGGATGCGCCGGTCAGCAGAACGACGCGGTTCTTCATCGAAAAGAGGTCTGCCATGGGGCGCGATCCTAGCCTAGAAAGGGCGGCAGGACCTATCGGGAGGAGCAGGCATGGCCAAGGTGGCAATCGTGACGGGTTCGGCGACCGGTCTTGGCGCCGCGTGCGCGATCGATCTGGCGGCGAAGGGATGGAACGTCGCGATCAACTACACCAAGAGCAAGAAGGAAGCGGACGAGACCTATGCCAAGGTGAAGGCCAAGGGCGTCGAGGCGATCCTGGTGCAGGCCGACATGGGCCAGGACGCCGACTGCCGGAAGCTCGCTGCGGAAACGCTGAAGCAGTGGGGCCGCATCGACGGGCTGATCAACAATGCCGGCACGACGAAATTCCAGAACCAGGGCGATCTCGACGGCGTCACGCCGGAGGATTTCGACCGCATCCTGCGCGTGAACGTGACCGGCCCCTACATGATGAGCTGCGCCGTGTTCCCGACCATGAAGAAGCAGTGGGACGAGAAGAAGGAGCGCGGTTCGATCGTCAACATCTCCTCGATCGCCGGCGTGATGGGCGTCGGCACCTCGATTCCCTATGCCGCCTCGAAAGGCGCGCTCAACACGCTCACCTTGTCGCTCGCCCGCTGGTTCGGCCCGGCCGTGCGCGTCAACACGGTATGCCCCGGCTTCATCCAGACGCGTTGGCTGCTCGGCGCCCTCGGCAAGGACGACTACGAGAAGCTGAAGGCGGCCCAGGAACAGACGACGCCGCTGCGCCAGGCGGGCACGGCCGAGCAGATGGCCGAGGCCGCCATCTTCTTCCTGACCAGCGCCAGCAACATCACCGGCGAGTTCCTGATCGTCGATGCCGGCACGCATCTCGGCGGCCTGCCGATGAAAGGCCGATAGCTAGGCCGCTTCGTCGTTCGTGTTCGCCGCGGCGTGGCCGCGGGCGAAGGCGGCGGCGGCGTTCTGCACGTGGCGGATGGCGAGAAGGGACGCCAGCTCCTCGTCGCCGGCTATCACCGCTTCGAGGATTCCGGCATGTTCCTTCCAGTCCTCGCGGGCGCGGGCGCGGCCGTTGATGGCGAAGGCCATGCCGGTGCGTTCGCGCAGGCCGCGCATGACGTCGAGCAGCACGGAATTGCGGCTGGCCTCGCCCAGCCGCTCGTGGAACTCGGCGTTGAGCCGGGCGAGCTCCTCGGTCGTGCCGGACTCGGCGGCGGCATTGCCATGCGCCAGCGTCTCGCGCAGCAGGGCCACGATTTCGGGATCGTGGCGGCGGGCGGCGAGGCGGGCATTCTGGCCTTCCAGCAGGGCACGCACCTCGACGAGCTCGGCCACCGTCTCGGGCGTCACCTCCACGACGGTGGCGCCGCGATGCGGCTCCAGCCGCACCAGCCCTTCGGCGGCGAGACTGCGCAGCGCCTCGCGCACGGGCACGCGCGACACGCCGAGCTCGGCCGACAGGCGATCCTCCACCAAGCGCGCACCCGGTTTCAGACGACCGTCGAGGATCCGGCCGCGGATGCGCTCGCGCACGAACTTGCTCAGGGAAGCGCGGTCGCTCATTTGCCGAGCGTTGCCATCAAGGCGGCGATCCCGGCCTCGCAGCAGGCGATGTCCTGCTCGCCGTTGCCGCCCGAGGCGGCGATCGAGCCCACGCACTGGCCGTCGACGAAGATCGGGAAGCCGCCCACGAACACCGTGAAGCGGCCCTCGTGCTGGGTGAAGATGCCGAACGCTTCCTCGCCCGGCAGCGCATTCTTGTAGGCATGCGTGGGCTTGCGGTGCCCGGCCGCGGTGAAGGCCTTGTTCATGGCGATCTGCACGCTCGTCACCTTGCCGCCGTCGAGGCGGCGCAGCGCGATCGGGTAGCCCGCATTGTCGGCCACGCAGAGGACCTCGGGGACGCCGAGCTCCTCTGCCTTCTTCTGTGCCGCGTCGAGGATGATGTGCGCCTCGGCGAGCGTCAGCGTCTTGTAGGTATGCACGTCTATGCGGCGAGCCTGTTCGCCGCCTCGGGCTTGACGAGGAACTTGCGATAGACGCCGTCGAGATAGAGCCGACGCATCATCGTCGCCTCCTTGACGAGCCGCACGCAGGCCTCGCGCTGGGCGTCGGTCGTGGCGTACTTCTCGACGATCTCGTATCCCCGCTCGCCGTGTTCGGTGTCGGCCACGATGTGCAGGGTGAAGAAGGTCACCTCGTCCTCGGCGAAGCCGTATTTCTCGAGGAGCGGTGGTGTCGTCTTGCTGTAGATGCGCGGCACCTGGCTTTCGAGGCCGATCAGGAGCCCCGACAGCGCTTCGACGAAGGGCTTGGTCGACTGCATGGCACACCAGCTTTGCAGGCCGAGCGTCTCGGGCAGGAGCTCGCCCTTCACCTGCGCATCCAGGATCTCGTCCCGCTTCATGCCGCAGGTCTCGGCGAAGTCGAGCAGCAGCTCGGAATGCCGTACCGGCGCGAAGTCCCCGGAACCCACGAAGCCTTCTTCCTCGGTGATGTTCTCCAGCAGGAAGTGCTGCACCTCCCAGTGCGGGCAGTTGGCGTACACCGCACCCAGCCATTCGGAGAAGTGGCTGACATAGTGGAAGTGCTGCTTCACCCATTCGCCAAGAAGCTGGCGATTGAGCTTGCCCGACGTCCAGGCCTCGCTCCACGGATGCACGGCCGAATGCCGTTGCTCGATGGCCTCCTCGAGCGCCAGACGGAATGCGCTTTTTGCCATGCCGACCTCCAGGATCGTATACAATTTAACGATAATTGATCCGTTGTCGTCCCACGGCAAGCGTTATTGTATACAACAAATATGAAATCCGAGGATTACGGCCAAGGCCAGGCCTTCCAGGTGGAGAAGCGCACCGTCTTTTCGACCGAGTGGCTGCCGGTCTGCGCCGAGGGCCAGATCGGCGCCGCCGGAGATTTTTTCTCGGCCACGATAGGCGGCTGGGGCGTCGTAGCCGTCCGGGACGGGCAGGGGACTGTCCGCGTCCTGCGCAATGCCTGTCGGCACCAGAACATGCCTGTCGTGGGCGTGCCGGCAGGGAAGTGCGAGACCTTCCGCTGCCGCTTTCATGGCTGGACCTACGATCTTGCCGGACGGTTCGTGACGGCGCCGGCCCCCGTCGCGCCAGCCGACACCGGCACGCCCGAGGTGAACCTGATCTCGTTTGCAATCGCGCGGGCGGCCGGCCTGGTGTTCTTCAATCTGGCGGGCAAGGCCGGCGCACCCGACCTCGATGTCCGGTTGCCGGCCTATGGCGGCACCGTCGCCACCGAGATCGCCTGCAACTGGAAGGTCCTGGTCGAGCATCTGTTGCTGGAGCATCCGGCCGGCTCGCAGGACTTCATCTGGCTGTGGCCGCTGCTCACGCTGCGCCGTGCCGGCACGCTCGCCATCCTCGAGCAGGTCGTGCCGCACACTTTCCTGCGCTCGCGTCTGCTCACGCATCTGTTCGGCGGCGCGGCCGAGGAGCACAGGGTGTCAGGCGAGCTGATCAAGCAGGCCTGCGAGCGGCTGCAAGCCGATCGCATCGCGGGAAGGATGGCCTCCAGCGACAACAATCTCGTTGCCGACTTCCACCGGCGGCTCGCCGCGGTGTATGCCGAGGCGGCGGCCGCGACGTGAATCTGCTTCTCGGCGCGCCCGCCGGAAAAAGTCTTGCTCTTTCGCAGTAGGTCCTCTCATGGACTCCGGCAGTTCTTCTCCATGGCGCCGGGCGCGGCGGGGACCAAAATCGGTGGCACGAGTTCGACCGTACGATCCGGAGGTCCTGTCCCATGACGCTTCAAGCCACCGTCGAGACCATCGCGGCGCTGCCGCACGTGCTGGCCGACATGAATTATCTCGCGCCGATGGCCGAGCGGCCGCGCAACTACACCTTCGATCCGCCGGCTGGCGTGCCGCGCAGCAACGCACAGCACGAGGCGCACCGCGTCGCCATTCATGACGCGCGGCCGATCGCCGACAGGATATCGCTCGATGCGACCGGCTTCGCGCTGGTGAAGCACGCGAGCGCCGTGCGCGACTTCTTCGACGAGGAGGAAGTGCGGCGCGTCTACTATCCCGAGGTCGAGCGCATCGTGAAGGAGGCGACCGGCGCCTGGCGCGTGCACATCTTCGACCACACGACGCGCCGCCGTATGGCGGGAGTCGAGGACCGCAGCGGCGGTCCGCGCCAGCCGGTGCAGCGGGTCCACATCGACCATACCGCGCGGTCCGGCCCGCAGCGGGTGCGCGATCTTCTCCCGGACGAGGCCGGCGAGCTCCTGAAGGGGCGCGTCCAGGTGATCAACGTCTGGCGGCCGATCAACGGGCCACTGCTCGATTCACCGCTCGCCGTCTGCGATGCGACCAGCGTCGGCGCCGATCAGCTCGTGCCGTCGGATCTCGTCTATCCCCATCGTGTCGGCGAGACCTACTCGGTGACCTACGATCCGGCCCATCGCTGGTACTACGTGCCCCGGATGCGGACGGACGAGGCGCTGCTGCTGAAATGCTCGGACACCTCGACCGCTGTGCCGGCGCGCTTCACGCCGCACAGCGCCTTCGTCGATCCGACCGCGCCCGCCGACGCCCCGCCGCGCGAGAGCATCGAAGTGCGCACGCTGGTGTTCCACCGCTGGCGCCGGACCTAGGCCGGCAGTTCGTGCCCGCGGCCGATGTTGCGAATGATTTCGCTCAAGTGCGGCTTGGCCTGGAGGAGGGCTCGTCGGTAGGCGACGAGCCCTTCCATCAAAGCACCGTCGCGCTTCAGCAGCCGGTCGGCGAATTCGACCATGCGGGTGTTGGGCCAGCCGTGCTTGCGCAGCTCGAGCAGCCTCAGAAATGCGGCCTCCTCCTGTCCCGGCGCATGCTGGGCCATGAGGATCGCAGCCGCCGCGGTGGAGCGCGAGATGCCGGCGTGACAATGGATCAGCACGTGGCTGTCGCGGACCGCGTGCACGCGCTCGCCGAACTCGAGCACCTCCCGGACATGGTCCGGCGTGCAGGCGGCGAAACCGGGATACTCGGCCACCACGTCGTCGAAGCGCAGCAGCAAATGATCGATCCTGAGGTAGCCGTCGAGCGCGTCCGGCCGCGGCTCGTGCGTATCGATGATCGACAGGACATGGCTGACGCCGATCGCGGCATGCTGCGGCAGCTCGGGGATGCCGCAGATCGTGAGCTTCTGGGTCGGCAGGGGCATGGGGACGGTTCTACAGCAACGAAGGCGTGTTGGGCAGGCCGGGTCGCGACGGCCGTCAGCCCAGGGCCATCCTCACCAGCCGGTCAAAGGCGCTCCAGAATGCCGCGCGCACGGCGTCCGTCTCCATCATGACCTCGTGTCGGGAGTCCGCGATCGTCACCAGCTCGCCGTGACGAAGCCGGGCGACGACGGGGCTGTGGCTTGCCGGATCGACCAGCGTGTCCTTGCCGGCGCTCACCACCAGCAATGGCAGGTCGATGCGCTCCAAGACTCCCGGCGCCAGCCCGGCTGCTATCGATCGTATCGCCTGGCGACACCATCCGATGGTCGGACCGCCCAGCGACAGGCGCGGATCCGCGGCGAACCATCGCGCCGTGAAGCGAAAGCGTCGCTCGTCGCGGGTGAGGACATTGCCTTGGAAGGGCTGGCCAATCGAATTGAACGGGCCGGTTCCGTACAGATAGCGCTGCTCGATCATCCGCAGGGGCGGCGTTAGGCGCAGCACGTTGCGCAGCAGAGCTTCCTGGCTGAGCCTCGTCATGGGCGCTGTCGTCACGGCCGCCGCGAAGGGTGCGCTACCGTGCAAAGCGAGAGAGCGTAGAAAAAGATGGCCGCCCATCGAATGGCAAAGCGCCAGGATCGGCCGCGGCGCTTCGGGCGCGACGACGGTGTCGAGGAACAGGCGCAGGTCGGAGAGATAGGTCTCGAAGCGATCGATGTGGCCCTTGTCGTGATCGGCCAGGGGACGGTCGGACAGCCCTTGGCCGCGCCAGTCGAAGCCGACCACGGCGAAGCCGCGACCGAGCAGTTCACCCACCACCTCGGTCGCGTACTTCTCGATGAACTCGACGCGGCCGGGCAGGAGCAGCACCGTGCCGCGCGGCGCCGCCGGGGCGTCCCACCAGGCGTAGCGCAAGCGCGTCGCTCCGGACTGCAGGAAGGCATAGCGGTCGGCCGGTCGATAGGTCGATGCGAGTTCGGTGGGGACGGCTGCCGGAGCGGCCGACGGATCGCGCCGGGTCATCGGGCGCGACGGGAATTTGGCATTTTGGCCATCATTGGTTCCGGACTCTTTACCGCTTCTGGACGTGCGGCTATAGATCGACGCGGTCGCCTCATCGCCTGCGAAGGGTCGCAGACGAGGAAATCTGGCGCAAGGAAACCTCCAAGAGGTCTCGCCGCGTGGTCATCGGCTCGTAGCTTGGGAGTCGATCCGGGACGGTCCTTGCGCCGACGTCCGTCGTCTGCAGGAGACATGCGACCGCGATCTCGAGTGCGGGTGGGCCGCCGTCGTCGGATTGCCGGAGCGATCGCCGTTTCATGTTCCGTTTCGGGCTGGTCCTACTCGTTGCCGCGGTCACCTTCGGGGGATGGCGTCTTCTCGACAGCCATGTCCAGGCCGCCAACGTCGAAGGACCGCTGCACGGCGTGACCTATGCGCCGTGGGCCAAGGACCAGGATCCGCTGTCGGCCAAGTCGAGCGGCGTCTTCAGCTTCCTGCGCACCGCCTTCACCGAAGCGCCGCCGCCCCCGGTCAAGCCGCGCAAGGAGCAGATCGAGCGCGACTTCGCCACGATGGCCGGCCATGTCGAGTACGTCCGCACCTATCGCACCTCCGACGGCGGCGAGGAGATGCCCGAGATCGCCGCGCGCCACGGCCTCAAGCTCGTGCCGGGCGCGTGGATCTACAGCGCGATCGAAGCCAAGCAGCAGTTCGGTCGCGACGCCGCCGAAGTCAATGCGGAGGAGACGCGCGCATTGATCCGCATGGCGAATCAGAATCCCAACGTGATCGATCGCGTGATGGTCGGCAACGAGAACATCCTGCGCTGGGATGCGCAGAAGGACGACCGCGACAACACGGCCGTCAGCCCCGCACAGCTCATCCGCGAGATCAGGAACGTCAAGCGCAACGTCAAGGTGCCGGTCAGCACCGCCGAACCGTGGCACATCTGGCTGCGCTATCCGGAGCTGGCGCGGGAGGTCGACTTCCTCGCCGTCCACATCCTGCCCTACTGGGACGAGCAGTCGAGCGAGACGCCGCTCGAGTACCTCAAGAACAAGATCAAGCTCCTGCGGCAGGCCTATCCCAACAAGAACATCATCGTGACCGAGGTGGGCTGGCCGTCGAACGGCGCCGAGCGCCGCAGCCCCGGCACCGGCCTCGTCAAGCGCGCGACGCCCGCCGAGCAGGCCAAGAACATTCGCGACATGGTGGCCTGGCTCAAGTCGCAGAACATCGACTATTTCGTCGTCGAGGCCATCGACCAGCCGTGGAAGGCCTACGACCTCGAGGGCAAGGCCGGCGGCTACTGGGGCCTCTGGAACGCCGACCGGCAGCCGAAATTCGCTTGGACGGGGCCCGTCGAGACCTTCCCGCAGTGGTGGCGCTGTGCCGCCTGGTCGCTGGCGGCCGCGCTGCCGCTGATGGCGCTGTTCCTGTGGAAGTGGCGCGATGTCGGTGCGGTGGGCCAGCTCGCCTTCTGCGGCCTCGCTGTCTTGTCGACCAGTGCGGTGGCCTACGGCGCCGCCGTCGCCGCCGGCACCTACATGGTGACCGGCGAGGTGATCGGCTGGGCGGCGCTCGCCTTCTTCCTCGTCCTCAGTCTCGCCATGGCGCTCGTGCAGGCGCTGGAGATGGTGGAGACGATCTGGCGCCGGCGGTGGCGGCGCGAGGCGCTGCCGGCCGCGAAGATGATCGCGCATCAACCCGCCGATCGCATCTGGCCCAAGGTCTCGCTGCATCTGGCGATCTGCAACGAGCCGCCGGCCATGGTGATGGAGACGCTCGATTCGCTGGCCGCGCTCGACTATCCGGACTTCGAGGTCATCGTCATCGACAACAATACCAAGGATCCCGCGGTGTGGCGCCCGGTGCAGGACTATTGCGCCCAGCTCGGCGAGCGCTTCCGCTTCTTCCATTTCGACGTGATGAAGGGCTTCAAGGCCGGCGCGCTGAACTATGTGCTGAGCCAGACCGCGCCCGACGCCAAGGTGATCGGCGTCATCGACAGCGACTACATGGTGCGGCCGGACTGGCTCAAGGCGGTGGTGCCGTACTTCGACGATCCCAAGGTGAGCTATGTGCAGGCGCCGCAGGACCATCGCGACTGGCGCGACGACCGCTTCAAGGAAATGCTGAACTGGGAGTACGCCGGCTTCTTCGACATCGGCATGTGCCTGCGCAACGAGTACGATGCCATCATCCAGCACGGCACCATGACGCTCGTGCGCAAGGACCGCATGGAGGAGATGGACGGCTGGGCCACCTGGTGCATCACCGAGGATACCGAGCTCGGGCTGCGCCTGATGGAGAAGGGCTACGGCGCAATGTACAGTCGCGAGCGCTTCGGTCACGGCCTGACCCCCGACCACTTCGCGGGCTACAAGAAGCAACGCTTCCGCTGGGCCTACGGCGCCATGCAGATCATGAAGGCGCATGCCGGCAGGATGCTGGGCAAGGGTACCCGGCTCACCTTCTGGCAGAAGTACCATTTCGTTGCCGGTTGGCTGCCCTGGTTCGCCGATGCGCTGAACCTGATCTTCACCTGGGCGGGGCTGGTGTGGGCGCTCGCCGTGCTCGTTCCGCCGGTGTTCGGCCTGAAGCCGGTCGGCCTGCCGCCTGCGGAGTTCATCGTGCCCACGATCGGCATCTTCATCTTCAAGCTCGTCTATTCCTTCAGCCTCTACGCCGACCGCGTTGAGTGCTCGTTCCGTCAGAGCCTCGGCGCCGCACTGGCGGGCCTTGCGCTCACCTATACGGTCGGGCGGGCGGTGATCTATGGGCTCGCGACCAGCCGGCTGCCGTTCATGCGGACCCCGAAGATGGACGAGCGCGCCACGCTCGGCATGGCGCTCGGCATGGCGCGCGGCGAGGCGCTCCTCATGATCCTGCTCTGGATTGCAGCCCTAGTGCTGTGGAATACCAGCGGCGTCATCGATCCCGAGGCGCGGCTGTGGGCCGGCTTCATGGTGGTGCAGTCGCTGCCCTTCACGGCTGCCGTCGTCGTCTCGCTGGTGAATGCGCTCGAGCAGATGCGGCACGCGCAAGCGGCTTTCGAACCTGCCCCCCGGGCCGCGCCGGCCTCCGCCGGACCCGCGATGCAACCCGCACAGTAGAAGAAGCATCGCTTTTCGCTCTCGACACACCATCATCCTCTGCTAGCGTTTGGTATGCCCACTGCAGCTCACGTCGGCCGGACCCTTTTCCTGAAGCGCTGGCTGGCACGGCCGCTGTCCATGGGCGCTTTCCTGCCCAGCGGCCCGTTCCTCGGCGAGGCCATCGCCCGGGCAGCCGTGGAGGCGATGGGCGACTATCCCGGTCATGTCATCGAACTCGGCGCGGGGACCGGGGAGGTTACGAAAGCCCTTCTGGCGGCGGGCATCCCGCCCAATCGCCTCGCACTCGTGGAGCGCGATCCCGAGCTGGTGGCTTTCCTGCGCCGCCATTTCGCCGGCCTCAGGATCATCGAGGGCGACGCCGCGCGGTTGCCTCGCCTGCTCGCAGCCAATGCGATCGACAGCGTCTCGACCGTCGTGTCCGGCGTGCCGCTCCTGTCGCTTCCGGCGGAGGTCGTGCGTGGCATCGTGCGCGGCGTGTTCGCATCCATGCCGCGCGGCGCCGCGATGGTGCAGTTCACCTATGGCCCGACGCCGCCCATACCGCGCAGCCTGCGTCGCAGCCTGAACCTGGTGGCGGTCAACAGCCGACGTATCTGGCGCAACGTGCCGCCGGCCGTGGTCTGGACCTTCACGAGGGCGCCGGAGAAGTGACGGGAGTGGCCTTCGACGAGGCGCTGCGCGGCGCCATCGTCGATCGCCTGCGGCGCTTCGAGGTGCGGCGTCGCAGCGATCCGGGCAGTCTGCGTCACGCCGCAGTCGCCGTGACGGTGATCGAGTCGGAGGCGCGCGGCGAGGCAGCCTTCCTGCTGACCAAGCGGACACCGAAGCTGCGCGCCCATGGCGGGCAATGGGCGCTGCCGGGCGGCCGCGTCGATCCGGGCGAGACGATCGAGCAGACGGCGCTGCGCGAGCTGCACGAGGAGCTGGGCGTGCTGGCGGCGGCGGACGACGTCCTGGGCACGCTCGACGACTATCCCACGCGATCGGGCTATCTCATCACGCCCGTCATCGTGTGGCTGCGCGGCCTCGTCGAGCTGGCGCCCAATCCGGGCGAGGTCGCGGCAGCCTATCGCATCCGATGCTCGGAACTCTTTCGTCCCGATTCCCCCGAGATCGTGGCGATCGAGGAATCGGACCGGCCTATCATCCGGCTGCCGCTGCCCGTCGCCACGGTCAATGCGCCGACGGCGGCCATTCTCTACCAGTTCAAGGAGGTCGCGCTCGCGGGCCGCGGCACGCGCGTCGATCACTACGAACAGCCGGTCTTCGCCTGGCGCTAGGCTAGGAGCGCATGCTCGCGACCGTGACCGGGCGGCGCTTGAGGATGACGGTCGTCTCCTGCTCCATCACATGCTCGCCACGCTGATTGATGGTGACCTGGCGGATGCGCACGACACCGCGGTCGGGCTTGGATGTCGAGCTGCGCAGATCGACGATGTCGGTGACCACGCGCAGTGTGTCGCCTGGCCGGACGGGTCGCGGAAACTGGGTCTCGCCGAGGCCGGGCGAGCCCAGGCTGCAGGCGCGGAAGATGCCGAGCTCGAGCCACAGGCGCAAGGTCACGCACATCGTATGGAGGCCGGAGGCGATGAGACCCTCGAACGCCCACTTCCTGGCGAATTCCACATCGATGTGGAAGGGCTGCGGATCCCACTGGCGGGCAAAGTCGATGATGGCGGCCTCGGTGATGGTCATGCCGCCGCTCACGAAGCGCTCGCCTTTCCTGAAGTCCTCGAAGTAGCGGTCGGTCACGGGTCCGGCTCCCTGTGAAGGAGGGCGGTGTCGGCGAACCGGCGATCCCCTGCGTTCGGTAGAGCGTCACCGCAGCACAATTGTGCCGCCGATTGTGTCGAGTCTGAGACGCCGATCAGGGTCTCGGCGCGCTCAGGCGTCGAGGACGGCCACGAGCTGGCCCTCGCCGATAGCCTCGCCTTCGCTGACCTTGATCTCCCTGATGGTGCCGGCCTTGGGTGACAGGACCGGGATCTCCATCTTCATCGATTCCAGGATCATGATCTCGCCATCGGCTTCGACCTTGTCGCCCGGCTTGAGCTGGATCTTCCAGACATTGCCGGCGATCTCCGACTTCACATTGATGGCGGCCATTCCCGGTTCCTTTGCAGTTGGCTATTCGGCTTTTTCGGCCAGCGTCCGCGCCAAGGCAAGGGCGGTGCCGCCGATGCGGGCGCCGAGCCGATAGGCGGTTGCATTGATTGCCGAGATCGTTCCGTCCTGCAAAGTCGAGCGCCCGTCGCCGATCCGGGCCGACGCCGCGGCCACCGCCACACCCGCGAGCCCCTCGCTCTCGAGGATGTCGAGCCCGAGCACGCCGCCGCGGTCCATGCCCGGTCCCGCGTCGTTGAAGAAGATCAGGCGCGGTCGCATCGGCGCGGTCGTGGTGCCCGCGTTGCGCGCGCCGTGGCTGCCGGTGGCGACGATGCGGCCACGATCCTCGGGCAGGACCAGGCTGGCCGAGTCGATGCAGACGATGCCCTCGACAATATGGCGGCTCTCGGCCTTTGGCGGCGGCGATCGGTGCGGCCACGGCGCGCGCTTCAGGCGCTCGACGGTCTCCTTGCAGCTCATGCCGGCTGCGACGCCGCAGGCGGCGGCATGGGCATTGGCGCGGCTGACGATGCCTCGCTCGGCCTGGTCCTGGCCGTCGCCGATGCGGCAGCTCGCGGCCGCCAGCGCCACCATGGCCATGCCGAGTGCGTCGGCATAGGCAAGTCCGCCGACGCCCGCCTCGTCGCGGCCGATCCCGGCATCGTGGTGGATGGCGGCGCGGGTGCCGGCCTTCGCCGACAGGTAGGCGGCGTAGATCGCGGCATGCGAGCCGCCGACCACCACCGCGCCATCGGCCTCCGGCGGCAGCCTGGTCACGCTGTCGAGGATCAGGACGGGTACGTTCATCGCGCGACAGCATAACCGTCGGCGTTCTATATGTCGCCCGATGAGCCAGCCCCTCGTCGAGAACAAGACCGCCGTGCTGATCCTGCAGCATCCGCAAGAGCAGGATCGCGTCCTCGGCACCGCGAGGCTCGTCTGCACGACCCTTGCCCATGCGACGCTCACGGTCGGTCTCTCGTGGCGCAATCTCGGTCATGCGCTCGGGTCGCCGGCGGAGGCGAAGGAGTGGGGCGTGCTCTATCTCGGTTCCGCACAGGCGCGAAAGGCCGGCGGCGGCCCGCTGATCGCCCTCGACCGCAAGAGCGAGCCGCTGGCCGACCAGCAGACCGCGCGCCGAGGGTTGAGGGGCATCGTCGCGCTGGACGGCAACTGGGCGCAGGCGAAGGCGCTGTGGTGGCGCAATCCCTGGCTCACCAGGCTTCGCCGGTTCGTCGTCGTGCCCGACGGTCCCTCGCTCTATGGCGATCTGCGCCGCGAGGCGCGAGCCGACGCCGTCTCGACGCTGGAGGCCGTTGCGCTCGCCCTGTCCGTGCTGGAGGGCGATCCCGCGGTGCGCGAGAAGCTGCTCGTGCCGTTCCGCGCCCTGCTTGCCGAGGCGCGCGCTACCGGTATGCACGACGGTCGCCGCGATCGGCGACGCCGACCTTTCCGTCCTTGATGTCGCGCCGGAGGCCGCTCGGGTTGCGGCGTAGTTGACGGGCTGCCCTCGCGTCCTGAAGCTCCCCTCATGAACGAACTGCAAAACAAGGTGTGCGTCGTGACCGGCGGTGCCGGCAGCATCGGCCTCGAGAGTGCCCGCCTGTTCTTGGAAGAAGGCGCGCGGGTATTGCTCGTGGACCTGGAAGCGGAAGCGCTTAGCGCGGCGGCGCGCGAGCTGGGCGGCAGGAATATCGCCTGTAGCGTCGCCGACGTGAGCAGGGCCGGCGACACGCGCGCCTATCTCGACAAGGCGGTCGCGAGTTTCGGCAAGATCGACGTGCTGTTCAGCAACGCCGGCAATGCCGGCGTCATCGCGCCGATCGCCGAATACCCCGATGAGGTGTTCGACCGCGTCCAGGCGGTCCATGTCAGGGGCGCCTACAACGCCTGCAAGTACGGCCTGCCGCGCATGAACGACGGCGGCAGCATCATCATCACCTCGAGCGTGGCGGCCTTCCGGGGCGATCCGGGCGTCACCGCCTATATCACCGCCAAGATCGCCCAGATCGGCCTCATGCGCTGCGTCGCCAGGGAGGCCGCGCCGCGCCGTATCCGGGTCAACACCATCCATCCCGGCCCGACCGACAACGCCTTTCAGGCCGATCTCGAAAGCAATCTCGGCGCCATCCTCAAGTGCGATGCTACCGCGATGTTCAACGAGCTGATCCCGCTCGGCCGGCACGCGGCGCCGCGCGAGATCGCCCGCTCGGTGCTTTACCTGGCGTCGGACCAGAGCAGCTTCACCACCGGCACGACGCTCAGCGTCACAGGAGGCATGGCCGGCTGACAATGAGGCTGACACCTGCGACATCCGGACAGTAGACTTCGACCATGCTCGATCAGCCCCGGCTTCCCATTGCCCAGCGCACCAATCCGGAGCGCTCGTTCCGCCAGGAAGTGCGCGCGCTTCGCCTCGGCAAGGGCGAGGTCTTCCGCGGAGAGGGCATCCTTGCCGTCACCAAGGCGATCCTGCAGTCGGGCGTCGCCTATGTCGGCGGCTACCAGGGAGCGCCGGTGTCGCATCTGGTCGATGTGCTGATCGAATCGCAGGACCTGCTCGACGAGCTCGGCGTCCATCTCGAGACCTGCACCAACGAGGCCTCGGCGGCGGCCCTGCTCGGCGCGTCGATCAACTATCCGATGCGGGGCTGCGTCACCTGGAAATCGATCGTCGGCACCAACGTGGCGGCCGATGCGCTTTCCAATCTCGCCTCGCCGGGCGTCGTCGGCGGTGCCCTGATCGTGGTGGGCGAGGACTATGGCGAGGGCGCCTCGGTCATCCAGGAGCGCTCCCACGCCTACGCGCTGAAATGCTCCGTGTGGCTGATGGACCCGCGGCCCTCGCTGCCCGCCATCGTGCGCTGCACCGAGAAGGCGTTCGAGCTCTCGGAAGCCAGCAGCACGCCCGTGATGATGGAGCTGCGCATCCGCGCCTGCCACGTCACCGGCGAGTTCGTCGCGAGCGACAACAGGCCGCCCGCGATCTCGCGCAATCACCGGCTCGCCGACCCGGCGCCGCACAACTACGACCGCATCTCGCATCCGCCCTCGACCTATGCGCAGGAGAAGCTCAAGGCCGATGTGCGCCTGCCGGCGGCGCGGCGCTTCATCGTCGAGCAGGGCTTGAACGAGCTTTTCCCCGGCGAGCGGTCGGATCTCGGCATCATCGTGCAGGGCGGCATCACCAACGTGCTGATGCGCGGGCTCGATCGGCTGGAAGTCGAAGGCAGGATCCCGACCCTGGTGCTGAACGTCACGCATCCGCTGGTGCCGGACCAGATCGCCGGGTTCTGCGAGGGCAAGCGCGCCGTGCTGATCGTGGAGGAGGGCGGCCCCGACTATATCGAGCAGGCGGTCAACGCGCTGCTGCGCCAGCGCGACATCGACACCCGTATCCATGGCAAGGACGTGCTGCCGATGGCCGGCGAATACACCGCCGAGGTGGTGACCGAAGGGCTGCTGAAGTTCTTCGCGCAATCGGCCAACGACATCGATCTCGCAAAGCCGCGCGAGCGTTTCGAGGCGGCGCGCGCCGGCCGCGCCGAAGCGCAGCGCCTGCTGGGCGGCGCTCTGCCGCTCAGGCCGCCCGGCTTCTGCGTCGGCTGCCCGGAGCGGCCGGTCTTCTCCGCCATCAAGCTGCTCGAGCGCGAGGTGGGCAAGGTCCATATCTCGAGCGACATCGGCTGCCATTCCTTCGCGACGCTGGCGCCCTTCAATCTCGGCAACTCGATCCTGGGCTTCGGCATGTCGCTGGCGGCCGCGGGCGCGGTCGCGCCGGTGATGCAGAAGCGCACCATCTCGGTGATGGGGGACGGCGGGTTCTGGCACAACGGCTTGCTGAGCGGCGTCGCCTCCTCGATGTTCAACCGCGGCGACCGCGTGCTGGTGATCATGCAGAACGGCTACACCTCGGCCACCGGCGCGCAGTTCATTCCCAGCACCGCCGGCAACCGCCGGGACGGCGAGACGACCTCCGACATCGCCGCGACCCTGAAGGGGATGGGCGTCAAATGGCTGCGCACCATCCGCACCTACAACGTCGGCACCATGCTCAAGACGCTGCGCGAGGCGATGCGCACGGACTACTCGGGCCTCAAGGTGATCGTGGCCGACGGCGAGTGCCAGCTCGCGCGCCAGCGCCGCATCCGCCCAGAGCTCGCCGCCCGGCTCAAGCGCGGCGAGCGCGTGGTACGTACGCGCTTCGGCGTCGACGACGAGGTCTGCACCGGCGATCATTCGTGCATCCGCCTGTCGGGCTGCCCGTCACTGGTGGTGAAGCCCAGCCCCGATCCGCTGCGCTCCGATCCAGTGGCGCATGTGAACAACGGCTGCGTCGGCTGCGGCCTGTGCGGCGAGGTGGCCGACGCGGCCGTTCTCTGCCCGTCCTTCTACCGCGCCGACATCGTGCAGAATCCGACATGGTGGAACCGGACCCTCTGGCGCCTGCGGTCGGCGGTGATCGGAGCGATGGCGGGTGCCTAGGCCCATCACCATCCTGGTCGGGGCGCTGGGCGGCGACGGCGGCGGCGTATTGTGCGACTGGATCGTGGCTGCGGCGCACAGCCAGGGGCTCGCCGTGCAGGCAACGCAGATCCCGGGCGTCGCACAGCGCACCGGCGCCACGACCTACTATCTCGAGATCATGCCGACGCCCGGCCCGGCGCCGGCGGTGCTGGCGCTCAATCCGGCGATGGGCGAGGTCGACGTGGCGCTCGCCACCGAGCTCCTCGAGGCCGGCCGCATGATCTTCAATGGCTTCGTCACGCCCGATCGCACGACCCTCGTCGCCTCGACCCATCGCGTGCTGTCGATCGGCGAGCGGTCGGCCATGGGCGATGGCAGCTTCGATCTCGGCCGCCTGCTGCGCGCAGTGAAGGAACGCAGCAAGGCGCAGATCCTGTTCGACATGGACCAGGCCGCCGAGGAGTCGGGCGGCGTGCTGAACGCGGTGTTGCTGGGGGCGCTTGCCGGCTCCGGCCGGCTGCCGATTCCCGAGCAAGCGTTCGAGGCCGCGATTCGCGAGGGCGGCAAGGCCGTCGATGCCAACCTCGCGGGCTTCGCCTTCGGGCGTGGCCATGCGCGGGGCGAGCTTGCCCAGGTGGTGCTCGAGCATCGCAAGCGGCAGGCGGCCGCCCATGGCATCGAGGACCTGATCGAGCGGGCCCGGCGAAGCTATCCCGCGGCATCGCTCGACATGGTGGAGGAGGGCATCCGTCGGCTGGCCGCCTATCAGGACCGGCGGTACGCGACGCTCTATCTCGATCGGCTCGACGCGGTCGCGGCCCTCGGCTCCGCCGGGCTTTTGCGCGACACGGCGCGGCACCTCGCCGTGCGCATGTCGTTCGAGGACGTGATTCGCGTCGCCCAGGCCAAGACCTCGCGCGAGCGACTGGCACGGGTGCGCGCCGAGGTGCGCGCCAAGGCCGATGAGCCGGTCGCCCTCACCGAACACTTCAAGCCGGGCATCGATGAGATCTGCGCCGTCCTGCCGCCTGCCCTGGCGCGGCGCATCCTCGTCTGGGCCCAGCGCACCGGCCGGCTGGGCAAGATCCACCTTCCGATGCGCGTGCGCACGACCACGATCTGGGGCTTCGCGCGGCTGCGCTTCCTCGCTGCCATGCGCTGGTGGCGGCCGCACAGTTTCCGTTATGCCGAGGAGCAGGCCGAGATCGAGCGCTGGCTGGCCGACATCCGCGCCGCGGCGCCGCTCGGCGTCGAGCTCGCTCGGGAGATCGCCGAGCTGGCACGTCTCATCAAGGGCTACGGCGACACCTTCAAGCGCGGATTGGGCAACTACCGGCGCATCGTGGCGGAGATCGTTGCACCGGCGCTGGCCGGCCAACTCCCGCCGAAGGTCGCCGCCGACGCCATCGCCAGCGCGCGCGTGGCGGCGCTCGCCGACCCCGACGGCGAGTCGCTGTCCAGGACATTGGCGGCGCTTGCCGCGTCGGGCGCCATGTTGCGGCGGGCGGCGGAATAGCGATGGCGTTGACCGGCCGCCACGAGATCACCGTCGAATGGGGCGACTGCGATCCCGCCGGGATCGTCTACTACCCGTCCTATTTCCGCTGGCTCGACCAGGCGACCTATCGTTTGTTCCTGGCGGCGGGGCTGAAGCGCGACGACGTCAGCGGCGGTCAATGGAAGGAGGGAACGCCGCTGGTGGCCGCCGAATGCGCCTTCCGCCGCCCCTCCCAGCACGGCGAGAAGCTCATCATCGAAAGCCATGTCGACAAGCTCGGCCGCAGCTCTTTCACCATCCGGCATGTCTTCCGCGACAGCACGGGACAGATCGCGGCTGAAGGAAGCGAGACCCGCATCTGGGCCCGCAAGGACGGCGACGCCCGTTCGCTCAGGGCCGTCGCCATCCCGGACGATGTGCGAAAGAGGCTCGTCGGCTGAGAAGCAGCCTCAGGCGGCAACCGCCGCCGTCAGCTTCTCGTCCGCCAGCACCTGGATCTCGCGATAGATCACCGCGCCGATGTCGTTCTGGTACATCCACAGGCTGTTCGCCTGGCCGCGGAAATTCGGCTCGCAGCCCATCGCCTGCGTGGGACGAAAGCCGCTGCCGAGGCCGATGCCGAAGACATTGGGCAACGGCCTGCCGTCCGCCGTGAGGAGGCGGCAGTCGCCGTCGACGGCGTCGCCGTTGATGTCCGCCTTCAGCGTCAGCCGCTGGCCGGCCGAATCGAAGATCGGCATGGTCGCCGATCGATAGCCGAGGCACGGTATGACGAGGGCGGCCTCCTCCAGCACGGTGCGCAACTGTGCGGCGGAGAAGTCCTGGATCGCCCGGACGGCCACGCGCGACTCCGGCGGCACGTTGGGCTTGTGGGCGATCTGTCGCCAGATGTCCCGGCCGTGGCCGCGGATGCCGCCCATGCGATTGACGCGCTGGGTGCGCACGCAGATGTCGCCCTCCTCGAACGGATAGTCGTCGGCGACAGCAGCCGCCCGATCCGGATAGAAGATGCGCGGCGGCCGACGCTGCAGGATGACGATCTGGCCATCCTTCAACGACCTGGCGGCCGGCAACTGCAGAAGGGCCCAGGCGGCGGCATAGGCGCTGTGTGCCCCGCCCACGATCACGATCGACCGGCCAGCGGCATCGCGGATGATCTCGTCCGCCCGGGCGAGCCCGTCGTGTGTCAGGAATTCATTCGACGACAACAACTGCCGCGCGGCGCAGTCGACGAACTTGAGTCCCGGCGCCGCCATCTCGTCCCGCCAGTGCTGCCGACCACCGAGGGCCACCACCGCCGAACGGGCGACGAGGGTCTTCGCTCGTCCGTCCTGACCATGCACGACGACGGCAACCCGTCCGTCATCGCAGAGATGCACCGACTGTGCGGTCGTATGCAGATGAAGTGCGGAGCTCGAATGGCCGCCGAACATGTCCGCGACCGCCTGCCCGACACACCCCATGTACTGGTTGACGAGCGGAAGCGGCGGATAGCTCGTCCGGTAGCGCCGCATCTCCAGCGTCACGGGATTGCGACGCAGGTGCTGCAGGGCCGCCGGCCAGCCTTTGGCCTCCAGGCACTCGAGGTAGGAGCCTCCCAGTGAGTCCGAGTTTATGCCGTAGCAGCCCAGCGTGCCGCCGAGCCGGCCGGTGCGCTCGACCAGGGCGACACCCTGCTCCAGCCAGCTTTCGAGGAGGCCGTGCTGCGCCGCCCACAGGAGGGGGCCGAGGCCACCCGGGCCTCCCCCTACGACAATGGACGAGAACTCACGACGAGACTGCGGTTCAGCCCAGCACATTGCGGAACACTTTCACAATACGGTCGATGACCTGGTCGTCCACCGCACGCGAAGTGGGCAGGTTGATGCCAGTGGCGGAGAGCTCGAGGCTGTTGGGACAGACCCGGGCGTATTTTTCATAGGGCGGCAGGGTCGAGAGCGAGTGGAAGAAGGGCCGCATCTCGATCCCGGCTTCTTGTGCTGTCATCAGGAGCCGGTCGCGCTTGTCGGCGGGAACCTGCACCGATGCGAGCCAGACGACCGGTTCGTAGACCGCATCCATCGGCGGCGGGAACTTGACGCCGGGGATACCCTTGAGCGCCGCCTGGTAGGCGTTGGCGATCTCCCGGTTGCGATCGAGCACGTCCTCGATGCGCCAGAGCTGCGAATAGCCGATCGCCGCCTGGAGATTGGTGATCCGGTAGTTGTAACCGACGCGCTCGTGCCAGTAGGAGCGGCTGGGCGTCATGCCGTGATCGCGCAGCAAGCGGATCGACTGCGCGAGCTCGGCCGAGTTCGTGAGGCACATGCCGCCTTCGCCGGTCGTGACGATCTTGTTGGCGTAGAACGAGAAGCAGGCGACATCGCCGAACTGGCCGACGGGCCGGCCGGCATATCGCGCACCATGAGCCTCCGCGCAATCCTCGACGACGCCGATGCCGCGCTTGGCGGCGAAGGCGGCGATCGGTCCGATCTCCACCGGCCGGCCGTAGAGGTGCACCGGAATGATCGCCTTGGTCCGCGGCGTGACGGCGTGCTGGACACCCGCGAGAGACATGCCCCACAGGTGGCTGTCGACATCGACAACGACCGGCGTCGCGCCGCAGAACAGGACGGCGTTGATGGTCGCCGCGAAGGTCAGGTCGGGAACGATGACCTCGTCGCCCGGCCCGACGCCGAGCGCCAGCAGGGCGAGATGGAGCGCTACGGTGCCGTTGGAGACGGCGATGCCGTGGCTTGTGCCGATGAAGGCCCGGAACTCCTGCTCGAACTTGTCGACGTACGGGCCCTTGCTCGAGATCCACGAGGAGAGGAAGGCATCGAGGATCGACCGGAACTCCTGGTGGCCCATGTCGGGTCGGGCGACCTGGATGCGCTGCGACGACCGGTCGATGTCGACGCCGATGAGACGGCCCGACGCATCGAGGACGGGACGAAGGACGTCCTTGTCGACCGATGAGTCGTTATGCAACCGATGCGAAAATCGCTCGATGTGCTGATCGAGCCGCGGATTGAGCAACGCACCGTCCAGCACGGCCTTGCCGATGTCGTCGAGGGAGATGCGACCGACGACGTGACGTTTGTCGCCGACGACCAGGCATGTACCCAGGCCATTGTCGAGGCACTTCTCGATGGCGGCGATCAGGCTTTCCGAAGTGCTGCAAACAAAGTCGTCTCCCCCTTCCAGCGCGCCGTCCCCAACCGGCCGCGCTTCCACAACGGACAAAGACATCGAGTCCTCCTTCGGGATACTCTTCGCCGCCCGCACACCCCAAACACGAGCGACTTCACGCCATCAGACGTGTGTTGGACGGTCGAAGCCAGTGGCCTCTTTGTGGCCGGTGTTAGTGCATGCGATGGTGGCAACAACCATTTCTTGGTCACTGGTCAGCGCGGAAACGTCTTCGCATCTTGTCCGCACCGAGCAGTCTTGGGGGAATGATGCACTGCCTTTGGATCACGCTTGCGGATCCCGAACCGGCAACGAACGGTCAGCTCATATACTCCGAGGGGCTCATCCGGGCGATGCGATCGGCCGGAGCGTCGTTGTGCGTCGTTGGACTCTCGCGCATGGAGAAGTCGACGATCCCCGCCGACGAGAGCGGACTTGCATGGCGGCTCGTGAGCGAGGAGCGGCTGCCGCGCTGGCGGCGCCTGCTTCACCGCATGCCCGAGGTCGCGATGCGCGGCATCTCCAGGCCGATGGCCGATATGCTTGCCTCGACGCTCGCGGCGCGGCCATGGGATGCGGTCGTCTTCGACAGCATTTGCGCCGGCTGGGCGCTGGAGGCGGTGCGGCGGCACTGTGCGCGCACCGTGCACCCTCCGAAGGTCGTCTACCTGGCCCACAATCACGAGGTCACGGCGGCGCGCCGCATTGCCGACGAAAGCCGGGGCGTCCGCCGGATCATGAAGGAGCTGGACTTCCTCAAGGTCGTCAGGCTGGAGCGGTCGCTGATCGCGGCTTCGGACCTCGTGACGTCCAATACGCCCGACGACTGCCGCCGTTTCGTCGCCGATGCCCACGGCACGCCGGTCGCCTTCCTGCCGCCCGGCTACGGCGGCCATCGAGTCGCCTCGCGCACGATCGATGAGAGCGTGCCGCGCCGTGCCGTCGTCGTCGGAAGCTTCAACTGGCCGCCCAAGCGGGTCGCTCTGGAACGGTTCCTGGCAACGGCCGCATCGCGCCTGGCGGAGGCGGGAGTCGATCTGCAATTCGTGGGCGAGATCGATCCCGACTATCTCGCCGGTCTGCGGCGGCGCTACCCGTCCGTGACCTTCGTCGGCCGCGTCGAGGATGTGCTGCCGTACATGGCTGCCGCCCGGCTCGCGCTGGTGATCGATCTTCTCGGCGGGTTCAAGCTCAAGGGGCTGGACTACGTCTTCAACCGCGTTCCGATCCTCGCGATGCGCGTCGCGCTTCCCGGCATGCCGCTCAAGGACGGCCACGGCATCGGTCTGTTCGACAGCCACGAGGAGCTGACGACCGCGATCGTCCGGCTGGTCGACGACTTCGAGACGCTCAACCGGCGGCAGGTGGCCGCCTTCGAGGCCTGTTCCGTGAGGTTCGACTGGGATCGGATCGGCCGGCATCTGCTCGAGCACATGCGGCGCGCCGGCCAGCGCCGTCAGCGAGGCAGGGCCGCAGCGACCTTGGCGAACGCTGGCGGCCTCAGTGCGCCGACAGCCGGTAGAGGCGTTCCGACATCTTCCACAGCGTCTGCTGCGGTTCATCCGGCGGCAGGAAGATGAAGTTGTAGAGGTAGCGTCCGAACCGCTCGCGCTCGGGCAGGGGCGCTGTGAGTTTCGGCAGATTGTCCGGGCGCTGCATGCGCTCCACGGAAAACCGCTCCATCGGCTTCAGGTTGCCGTTGTGGATGAAGAAGCCGCGATAGCCGAACTCGGTGAAATAGCTGCGGGCGCGCTCGATGCCGCCCGGCGACAGGCGTTCATAGATCCCGACCAGCAGCCTCGGCATGCAGCGCCGTATCGTCGCGGCGGCGCCGTCCAACACGGCCTGCTCGTGGCCTTCGACGTCGATCTTGATGAAGCCGACATCGCCCTTGTAGACGTCGTCCAGCTTGGCCATCGGCACCTCGACGCTCCTATAGGCCGCATAGGTCGCCGACGCGTCGAAGGAAATGGTCGAGCAACCCTCGATCGGAATGCCGTCGACCAACGGCATGCGCAGCTCGACCGTGCCCTGGTCGTCGGACAGCGCCATGGCCTCGACCTGCACCCTGGCCGGAAACTTGGCGCGCAGGGCGGCGGCGAGGTGCGGCATCGGCTCGTACGCCACGACATGGCGCGCGCAGCGCCGCATGTAGTGCACGTAGCTGCCGTCGTTGGCGCCGACATCGATCGCGTCGCGATCGCGGCGACACAGGAACTCGAGAAGATGCAGCTCGATCTCGCCGTAGCGGCCGTAGTAGCGGGCCTCGCGCCAGTTCAGGATCGGCTTGGGGCAGATGGCACGCAGGGCGTGCCGCGCCTCGGCATAGGTGCTGTTGACGTCGACCATGTGTGCACTGCGTGCGTTTTGCTCTCGATTGGCGGCGATGTTATGCCGGAGGCGGGTGGGGGAGCGGTGACCAGACGGTGATCACGGGACCCCCCGGAGGATATCGGCCGCCTTCTCGCCGACCATGATCGAGGGCGCGTTGGTGTTGCCGGAAGGCATGGTCGGGAAGACCGAGGCGTCGGCGACCCGCAGTCCCTCGATCCCGTGCACCTTCAGCTTGTCGTCGACCACGGCGTTGGGGCCGGGTCCCATGCGGCAGGTGCCGATCGGATGGTAGGCCGTCTGCGAGTTGTTGCGGATCCAGGTCAGGATTTCCTCGTCCGACCGGACGGCCGGACCCGGCGAGAACTCGGAGTCGCGATAGGCGTCCATCGGCGCGGCATCGACGATCTTCCGCATCATGCGAAAGCCCGCGACCATGGCGCGCTGGTCGATCGGGTCGGCGAGGAAATTGAAGCGGATCGCGGGCTGCGCCTTCGGGTCGGGCGACTTGATGTGGATCGAGCCCAGGCTCTCGGGGCGAAGCTGGTAGCAGGCGATCGTCATCGACGGGAAGTCCTGCAGCTTGCGCGTCTTCGGGTCCTTGATCGAATAGGGCACGAGGTGCATCTGCACGTCGGGCGTGGCGAGCTCGGGTCGCGTGCGCAGGAAGGCGAGCAATGGCGCCGAGGGCAGGCTCATGAAGCCGCCGCCGGTCGCCAGGTACTTCATCATCTGGGTCACGGCGCCCACGCCGCGCGCCATGTGGTTGTAGGAAACCCGGCGGTCCTTCACGCGCCAGACGATGCGGGCGTTGATGTGGTCACGGAAATTCTCGCCCACTGCCGGGAGCTCGTGCCTGACCTCGATGCCGTGCCGGCGCAGCAGCTCGGGCTGGCCGATGCCGCTCAGCTCGAGGAGCTGCGGGCTGGCGACGCCGCCTGCGGAGACGATCGTCTCTCGGGCGCGGGCCTGCGCGACCTTGTCGTCCTTCTCGTACTCGACGCCGACGCATCGCTTGCCCTCGAGCAGGACGCGCAGCGTATGGGCGTTGGTCACGACGTTGAGGTTGGGCGACCGTTTCATCGCCGGCTCGATGTAGCAATGGGCCACGCTCATGCGGCGACCCCTGTAGATCGAGGTCTGCGTCTTCACGACGCCTTCCTGGTCCTCGCTGTTGTAGTCGGGATTGAGCTTATAGCCGGCCGCCACAGCCGCCTCGAACAGGGCGTCATAGAGCGGGTTGCGGTCGGGCACCGTCGACACCTTGAGCGGGCCCGCGGTGCCACGGCCATTGCTGCCGTCGCCGTCGACAAAGTGCTCGATGCGGGTGAAGAGCGGCGCCACGTCCCGCCAGCTCCAGCCACGACAGCCCATCTGCGCCCAGGTGTCGTAGTCGAGCGGCTGGCCGCGCACCCAGACCAGCCCGTTGATCGAGCTCGACCCGCCCAGCAGCTTGCCGCGCGGCACGGGGATGACGCGATTGGCGGTGCCGGGTTCGGGCTCGGACTGGTAGAGCCAGTTGGCGGCGGGATTGTCGATCAGCAGGCCGAAGGAGAGCGGCATGCGCGCGTAGGGATGGCTGGCCGCACCGGCCTCCAGCAGCAGGATTCGGGTCTTCGGGTTCTCGCTCAGCCGCGCCGCCAGGGCTCCGCCGGCCGAGCCCGCGCCCACGATGATGTAGTCATAGTCCGCCATGCCGTCCGTTCCCCCGACCTGCTTCGGATGGAACAGAGCAGGGAATTCCTGGCTTCACAAGCACCGGCCCCGGCGCGACCGGCGGTCGGCCCCGGACTTCCGGTGCTGCCGTCAGCCTTTCCGGATTTCCGTCAACGCGACGCCGGAAGCGACAAGCTTGTCGATCTCAGCCTCCGAATAGCCACGCTCGGCCAGGACCGCCTTCGTGTCGAGCCCGAACTTCTTGGGCTTGCTGCGGACCGCCGCCGGCGTGCGCGAGAGCTTCACCGGGTTGCCGACATTGCGATAGCCGTCCTTCTCCCACACCATGCCGCGATGCGCGGTATGCGGGTGCTCCATGACCTCGGGCACGTCGAGTACCGCGCCGGACGGCACGCCGCCCTTCATCAGCTCCTTCGAGAAGGCGTCGGCGTCGCGGTCCTTCAAGAGCTCCCTCAGCTCGGCTTCCAGCTCGGCCCGATGGGCGACGCGATCCTTGTTGGTCCTGAAGCGCGGATCGTCGGCAAGCGCCGGCTTGCCCAGCATCTGGCAGAGCTTGCGGAACTGTCCGTCGTTGCCGGCGCCCACCACGATGTTGCCGTTGCGGGTCGGGAAGTTGGCGTAGGGCGCGAGGCTCGCATGGCTGTTGCCGACGAGCCTGGGCTTGAGGCCGGCCATGAAGTAGTTGGGCGCGTGCGGCTGGTGCAGGGCGATGGCGCTGTCGTAGAGCGTCGCGTCGACGAACTGGCCCTTGCCGGACCGATTGCGCTCGTAAAGCGCCATCAGGATGCCGATGCAGGCGTTCATGCCGGTCGAGAGATCGACCACCGGCACGCCGATGCGTACCGGCCCGCTTTCCGGCGAGCCGTTGACCGAGACCAGACCGGACGAGGCCTGCACGATGGCGTCGTAGCCGGGAAGGCCGCCCAGGGGACCGTCTTCACCGAAGCCCGACACGCGGGCATGGATCAGCCGTGGAAACTTCGCGGACAGCGTGTCGGCATAGCCGATGCCCCATTTCTCCATCGTGCCGGTCTTGAAGTTGTCGATCAGCACGTCGCTGTCTTCCAGGAGCCGCAGCAGCACGGCCCGGCCTTCGGGCTTCGCCAGGTCGAGCGCCATGGTGCGCTTGTTGCGGTTGATGCCGGCGAAATAGGCCGAGATGCCTTCCTGGTCGAAGGGCGGGCCCCAGCCGCGGGTCTCGTCGCCCTGCGGCGGTTCGATCTTGATCACCTCGGCGCCATGGTCGGCCAGCATCTGGCCGCAATAGGGGCCGCCCAGCACCCGCGACAGATCGACGACCTTCAGCCCTTCCAACGCACCCATGCTGCCCAAAGGCATCTCGTTCCACTCCTCGAACCCGGTCAGGAGGCGCGGTTATAGACCATGCGGCAGGGGCCCGGTACCGTCGGCGCCTCGGTGGAGGAGGGGCGCATGCTGAGCGGAATCCATGGCCATCAGGACATCGAGCGGGTCGTCTATGGCAGGCCTGCCGGCGGTGCCGTGCGCGCCGAAGCGGAGCGGGTGGGCGCTCGGCGCGTCTTCGTGACGACGTCGAAATCGGTGGCGCAGAGTCCCCTGCTGGCCGGGATCGTGGGCGCGCTGGGCGGGCGACATGTCGGCACCTATGCCGGCATCACCGCCCATTCGCCGCGGCCGTGCGTGATCGAGGGGGCGAGGCTCGCGCGGGAGGCGGCGGCCGACCTCATCGTGGCGGTCGGCGGGGGCTCGGTGATCGATGCCACCAAGGTGATGCTGGTCGCGCTGTGGCAGAAGGCGACACGGATCGAGGATCTCGACCCCTATCGCGCCGGCCGGCCGAAGGAGGGCGCGGCGCCGCCGTCGGAGGCAATCCGGCCGCCAGCGGACGCGATCCGCATGATCGCGGTGCCGACGACCCTGTCGGCGGCCGAGTTCAATGCCTATGCCGGCATCACCGACCCGCGTCACGGCATCAAGGAAAGCTTCGGCCATCGCCTGATCGTGCCGCGGGTGATCGTGCTCGATCCGGCGGCGACTTTCGCCACGCCGATGGACCTTATGCTGTCTACCGGACTGAAAGCAGTCGATCACGCTGTCGAGCGGCTGTGCTCCCAGCAGGCGCATCCCTTCGTCATCGGCACGGCCAGCGAGGCGCTGAAGCTTCTGGCGAAGGCCCTGCCGGCGCACAAGGCGAGGCCCGACGACATGGAAACGCGGCTCGATCTGCAGTTCGGCATGTGGCTCTCAATCGGCGCCGGCACGTCGGGCGTCGGCGTGGGCGCGAGCCATAGCATCGGCCATGTGCTGGGCGCCGCCTGCGGCGTGCCGCACGGGCACACGTCCTGCGTCATGCTCCCTTCGGTGCTGCGCTGGAACCTGCCGGCCAATGCCGACCGCCAGAAGAGGGCGAGCGAGGCCTTCGGCCAGCCGGCGGTGCCGGCGGCGGACCTGGTGGCGGGGCTGGTCAGGACACTCGGACTGCCCGGGCGTCTGGCCGATGTCGGCGTCGGCCGGGACCGCTTCCGCGAGATCGCCGAGAAGGCGATGCACGATCGGGCGGTGCTCAACAATCCGCGGCCGATCAGCGGGCCGGCCCAGGTCGTGGAAATCCTCGAGCTCGCGGCCTGAGGCATGAATGACCCCATGAATTCTTCTCGTGGGGTCGCAGCCTTGGGCTGCGTATGTTGCCACCCGATCTAAGCGTTGCTTCTCGACGAACGGATGCCGATCATGCCCGAAGCTCGCCTTGCCCATTCCGCCTGCGCCGCGCCGACCGCGGCCTGGGTCGAAGCGCCGGTCAACTACCTTGCCGATCTCAGCGTCAGGCCGGTGACCTACAATCCACCGCCGGGCACCGGGATGCCGCGCCGCGAGGGCAACTATCGCGATTTCACGGTGCGCATCCGCAACGGGCGTCCGCTCGCGCGCAGCTTCTCGCTCGACAGGCAGGCCTTCGTCCTGACGCGGCACGACACGAAAGTGCGCGATTTCTACGACGAGCGGGAAGTGCGCTCGATCTACTTTCCCGAGGTCGAGGCGCTGATCAAGCGCGAGACCGGCGCGTCGAAGGTCGTGATCTTCGACCATACCGTGCGCACCGCCGACCGGGCCGTCGAGCGCGGGCTGCGCACGCCGGTGCGCAGCGTGCACAACGACTACACCGAGAAGTCCGGCCCTCAGCGAGTGCGCGATCTTCTGCCGGCAAGCGAAGCGGAAGCACGGCTCGCCGGGCGCTTCGCCGAATACAATGTCTGGCGCAACATCGCGCACGAGGCAGTCGAGATGGCGCCGCTGGGGCTGGTCGATGCACAGTCGATCGCGCCCCGCGATCTCGCGGTCTGCGACCTCGTCTATGCCGACCGCGTCGGTGAGATTTACCAGGGCGTCTACAACGCCGATCACCAGTGGCACTATTTCCCGGCGATGACGCGGGAGGAGGCCATCCTCATCAAGTGCTACGACTCGGCAAAGGACGGCCGCGCCCGCTTCTCGCTGCACTCGGCCTTCGACGATCCGTCGTCACCCGCCGATCCCAGGCCGCGCCAGAGCATCGAGGTCCGCACCTTCGCTTTCTTCGACTGATGTAAGAACAAGATTGGGCCACTGGAGTTCGTCGCCGGCCAAGGGCAGATCCTCGGGAATGAACCGGCACTTTTTGGTGAGGCCGCGTCATCCCGAGCGCAGCGAGGGATCCTTTGTCAGCGCTGCGAAAGATCGCTGCGTTCAGGATGACACGACACTGGCTGGATGCCTGATCTTGCTTCTTCCTAGTGGCGCTCATGCCTCTAGGAGCTGGCGATGGTCTCGAGGTGCTGCGCCAGCTCCTCGGGCTGGCTGTAGAACGGCGAATGGCCGCATTCCATGGTGATCACCTTGCAGGGCAGCGCCTTGACCATGGCGCGCTGGCGCGCGATGCGGATGGCGAGGTCCTGGGTGCACTCGATGTACCAGCGCGGCACCGAGCCGTAGCGCTCCTCGGTCAGGGTGACCGGCGTCTTGGAAATCGAGATCGGCTGCGGCCGCAACCGCTCCATGGCGCGATAGCGGTCCTCGGGCGACACGTCGGTATAGAAGAGCGCCGGAAGCTGCGAGCGCACGAAGGTGTAGGTGAGGCCATCGGGGCTGATCTCGCGCGAGCGGCGGAACAGCATGTCGGGATCGCCCGCCGTCATCTCGCGGCTCGCCTTGCCCGAGGGCGGCATCAATCCGCAGACATAGACCAGTGCCTTGAGCTTGCGCCGCCGGGCTTCGGCCACCTGGCTGATGGTGACGCCGCCCAGGGCATGCCCGACCAGCACGACCGGCTCGTCCATCTTGTCGAGGAGACGCGAGATCCTTTCGACATTGTCGGCCAGCGTGACATTGGCGGGCGGCGTCAGATCCTTGCCGAGACCGGGAAGATCGGGCGCGCACACCTTGTGGCCGTGGCCTTCGAGGATGGGCGTCACCTTCTCCCAGCACCAGCCGCCATGACATGCACCGTGGACGAGAATGAACGTCGCCATCCTCAGGACCGCCCTTCGACAGGGCGGGCGCTTGCGCCGGTCTCGAATTGCGTCTTGTCGGCCGAGCTCATCCGGTCCCCAAGGTTCCCTGCGGCTCTATAGCCGGACGACGATGAGGCGGCTAGTCTCGCCGCGTCGCAGGGGAGGCATGCATGAATCCGTGTTTCGAGACCGCCACTCGGCTTGCCCGCGCCATACGAAACGGCCGCCTGTCCTCGCGCGAAGCGACCGACGCGCATCTTCAGCGCATTGCTCGGTTCAACGGTGCGCTCAACGCGCTGGTCGTGGTCGACCGCGAGAATGCGCTGAAGGCCGCGCGTGCCGCCGATCGTGCCGTGGTGCGGAAGGCTAGCAGGCTCGGGCCGCTGCACGGCGTGCCGATCACCATCAAGGAGGCCTTCGACGTCGAGGGACTCGTGACGACTTCCAGCTTCCTGCCACTCAAGGACAATGTCGCGTCCATGGACGCAACCGCCGTGGCCCGGCTTCGCGCGGCCGGCGCCGTCATTCTCGGCAAGACCAACGTGCCCGAACTGTGCATGGACTTTCAGACCGACAGTCCGCTCTTCGGCACGACCAAGAACGCCTGGGATGCGAGGCGCACGGCCGGCGGCTCGACCGGCGGCGGTGCGGCGGCAGTTGCGGCCCGGTTGTCGCCGCTCGAGCTGGGCAGCGACATCGGCGGCTCGGTGCGCAATCCCGCGCACTACAACGGCATCTTCTCGCTGAAGCCGACCGAGTGGCGCGTGCCGGGACGAGGGCACGTGCCCGGCCTTCCCGGCCAGACGCGGACGGTGCGCCATATGGGCGTCTACGGGCCGCTGGCGCGCTGCGTCGACGATCTCGACGTCGCCCTGCGCATCATCGCCGGGCCCGACGGCAGCGAGGCGGAGGCGGCGCCGGTGCCGCTGGGCCCGACCCCGAAGCTCGCCGCCAAGGGGCTGCGCATCGCCTTCATCGACGGCAATCCCCTGGTGCCGGCCTCCACCGAGACGGCGAGGGTGGTGCAGGAGACGGTGCGCCTGCTGGCCAGGGCGGGCATGAAGGTCAGGCATGCCGGGCCGGATGCGCTCGACTGGCAGCAGGCCTGGGACGACTGGTCGGACCTGCTGCAATACGAGGTGCGGGCGCTGCAGCCGCTCGCCGAGCGCGAGCGCTTCTTCGACAAGACCGATGCGCCCGATCCCAGCCTGCGCTCGGTGGCGCGCGCCTCGCGGCTCGGTCTCGCCGACTTCTTCGCGGTCCTCGATCGCCGCGACCAACTGATCCGCCGCTGCGAGTCCTTCCTCGATGGCCACGACGCCTGGCTGATGCCGGTGACACCGGATGTCGCGTTCGAGCGGCAGAAGTCCGGGCAGCCCCTGACGGTCGATGGCCGCGAGCATCCCTATTTCCTGACGGGCACGTCCTACAACTTCCTCGCCAACCTGACCGGCCAGCCGGCGATCGTGGTGCCCTGCGGTCTCTCGAAGGACGGCCTGCCGATCGGCCTGCAGCTCGTCGGCAAGCGCTGGGACGAGGCCAGGCTGCTGGGGATCGCCAAAGTGATGGAGAAGCTGCTGCCGCCTTGTCCGGTGCCGCCGAACTACGCCGACTGAGCGGCCGCAGTCATGGTCACCAGGACCGTGCGATTGCTCACCTGCTGACCTTCCTTCACGGCGATCGTCTCGATCGTGGCATCGAGCGCCGCCTTGAGCTGGTGCTGGATCTTCATCGCCTCCAGGACGATCAGCGTCTGGTCGCGCACGACTTTCTCGCCGGCATCGACCTTCACGGAAACGATGCGCCCGTCCATGGGCGCGCGCAGCTTGCCGTCGCCGCCGGCCTGCGCGGACGCGGGCGGCAGATAGGTGCGGTCCTGGAAGCGCACTGTATGCCCGTCGAGATCGACGAGGATATCGTTGCCGTCGAGGTGGAAGGGCGCATGCGTGGCCACGACGTCCTCGGGCAAAAGATGCAGCACGCGCTCGCTGTCGCCGACCGCCAGCTTGATCGGGGTCGGTTCCGGGTTGGAGTTGCGCCAGCCGCGCAAGGGGGCGGGATAGCGCTCGGCGGACCGCCGCCACAGAAGGCTCGCCGCCAGCTTCCAATGGGCATCGCTGATGGCCGGAGTGGGGAAGGCATGTCTGCCGAGGAAGGCCGTGGTCGCTTTGCCGCTCGCGAACGCTGGATGCTCCAGCACGCGAATCAGGAAATGGCGGTTGGTGGTCGGGCCGAGCACCATGGTGTCCCGCAGCGCCCGGACCAGGCGCCTGCGCGCCTCGTCGCGCGTTGCGCCATGGGCGATCACCTTGGCGATCATGGGATCGTAGAAGGGCGAGATGGCGAGCCCTTCCTGCACGCCGTGGTCGAGCCTCACGCCGGGCCCGGCCGCCGGCCGCCAGACATCGATACGGCCGGTCTGCGGCAGGAAGCCGGCATCGGGATCCTCGGCATAGAGCCTCGCCTCGATGGCATGGCCGTCCAGGCGGATATCGTCCTGTGCCAAGGGGAGCGGCTCGCCGCGTGCCACGCGAAGCTGCCATTCGACGAGGTCGAGGCCGGTGACGGCCTCGGTCACGGGATGCTCGACCTGCAGCCGCGTGTTCATCTCCAGGAAGTAGAAGGCGCCGTCGCCGCCCAGCAGGAACTCGACCGTCCCTGCGCCGCGATAGCCGATGGCCTTGGCGGCGGCGACCGCGGCCGCGCCCATGCGCCGGCGCAAGTCGGCGTCGACGGCGGGCGAGGGCGCTTCCTCGATCACCTTCTGGTGGCGCCGTTGCACCGAGCAATCGCGCTCGCCGAGATGGATCACATTGCCGTGGCTATCGCCGAAGACCTGGATCTCGACGTGGCGCGCATCGACGACGGCCTTCTCCAGGATCAGCTCGCCGGAGCCGAAGGCGCTCTCCGCTTCCGTGCGCGCGGTCCGGATGGCCTCCGCCAGGTCGGCCTCATGCTCCACCAGCCGCATGCCGCGCCCGCCGCCGCCGGCGGCGGCCTTGACCATGACAGGCAAGCCGATCTTGCGCGCCTCCTGCTCGAGGCCGGCATCGCTCTGGTCGGCGCCCTGATAGCCGGGCACGCAAGGCACGCCTGCCTCGATCATGCGGCGCTTGGCGGCGGCCTTGTTGCCCATGGCGGCGATCGCCGCAGGCGGCGGCCCGATGAAGACGAGGCCCGACTTCTCGCAGGCTGTCGCGAAGCTCTCATTCTCGGAAAGGAAGCCGTAGCCGGGATGGACGGCATCGGCGCCCGAGGCGCGCGCCGCCTCGAGAATGCGGTCGACGCTGAGATAGCTCTCGCCCACGGGCGGCGGCCCGATCCGCACCGCCTCGTCGGCGAAGGCCACGTGCGGCGTTTCCCGGTCGGCATCCGAATAGACGGCCACCGTGCGGTAGCCCATCGCTCTGGCCGTGCGCATCACGCGCCAGGCGATCTCGCCGCGGTTGGCGACCAGGATCTTGGTGAAGGAGGTCATTCGACGGCCCACTTGGGCGGGCGCTTCTCGGCGAAGGCGCGCAGGCCTTCGGCCGCCTCGGGGCTGCGCCGCGCCTCGGCGAACTTGTCGGCGGCGAAGTCGAGCACGGCCGACAGCGGCTCGGCCCCGACCTTCATGACCACCGCCTTCGTCAAGGCATTGGCCAGCGGCGCGCAGCGGTCGATCTGCCTCAAGACCTCTTCCAGCTTGGCGTCGAGCGCCGCGCCATCCTTCACGAGGTGATGCACGATGCCCAGGCGATAGGCTTCCGGTCCCCTGAAGCGCGCCGCGGTCAGCGCCAGATGGCGAGTCTGTGGCACGCCGATGCGGGCGGCGACAAAAGGGGCGATCTGGGCCGGCACGATGCCGATCGCCGTCTCGCTCATGGCGAAGCCCGCGTCCTCGGTGCAGAGCGCTACGTCCGACACGCACAGCAGACCGAAGCCGCCGGCGATGGCATAGCCCTCGACAGCGGCCACGACGACCTGCGGCGTGCTGTTCACCATCTCGAGAAAGGTTCCATATTCGCGATTGTTGAGCGCGATCGGATCCTTCTCGCCGGGCTTCGGCTGCTCGGCGAAGCTCTGCTCCATGTTCTTGAGGTCGGCGCCGGCGCAGAACGTGCCGCCCGCGCCGCGCAGAACCACCGACTTGATGTCGCGTCGCTCGCGCAGGCCCTGGAACACCGCGCACAGCTCGCCGATCAGCGTCGGGTTGAGCGCGTTCTTCACCTGCGGCCGGTTCAGCGTCACGTGCAGGCGCGAACGGTCGCGGCGCAGCAGCAGCGTCTCGTATGTCGAGGCGAGTTCGGCCATCAGCGGTTCTCCAGCCGGGGAAGGGTGCCCATCATCTTGGCGATGATCTGCAGCATGACCTCGTCGGCGCCGCCGCCGATCGAGGCGAGCCGCGAGTCGCGAAAGGCCCGCGCCGTCGGCGATTCCCAGAGATAGCCGGCACCGCCCCAGTACTGCAGGCAGCCGTCGGTGACGAGGCGCAGCATGCGGCCGGCCTTCAGCTTGGCCATGGAGGCCAGCATCGTCACGTCCTTGCCGTCGAGGTACTCCTCGCAGGCGCGGTAGCAGAGGGAGCGCACCAGCTCGACCTCGGTCCGCAATTCGGCGAGCTTGAAGTGGATCACCTGGTTGTCGAGCAGCGGCCGGCCGAACACTTTGCGCTCGCGCGTGTAGTCGATCGTCTCGTCGATCAGACGTTCCATGCCGACCACGGCGCTGATCGCGCCCCACAGCCGCTCCTCCTGGAACTGCTGCATTTGATAGACAAAGCCCATGCCCTCCTGGCCGATGGTGTGGCGCACCGGCACCTTCACCTCGTCGAAGAAGATCTGGGCGGTGTCGGAACTCCTCATGCCGAGCTTGTCGAGCTTCTTCACGACCTGCACGCCCCTGGTCTTCATCGGGAGGCAAATCAGCGACTTGTTCCTGTGCACCGGGCCTTCGCCGGTATTGGCCAGCAGGCACATCCAGTCGGCCTGCGTGCCGTTGGTGGTCCACATCTTGCCGCCGTCGATCACCCAGTCGCCGCCGACCTTGCGCGCGGTTGTCTTGAGCGAGGCGACGTCGGAGCCGGCGCCCACCTCGGAGACGCCGAGGCAGGCGACATAGTCGCCGGCGATCGAGGGCGCGAGGAACTCGCGGCGCAACTCGTCGCTGCCGTGGCGGGCCAGGGCCGGTGTGGCCATGTCGGTCTGCACGCCGATCGCCATCGGCACCGAGCCGCAGTGGATGTGGCCCAGCTCCTCGGCCATCACCATGGCGTAGGAATAGTCGAGGCCCATGCCACCGTACTCGACCGGCTTGTTGATGCCGAGCAGGCCGGCATCGCCCAGCTTCTTGAAGACCTCGTGGGCCGGGAAGATGCCGTCCTCCTCCCACCGGTCGACGTGCGGATTGATGTCCCGGTCGATGATGGCGCGCAGCGTGCGGCGGATCTCGTCATGCTCTTGCGTGAACTGCATCTATGCCTCCTGCGCACGCCCGGTCGCGTTACTCGAGATCCGTGTCATCCCGAACGAAGTGAGGGATCTTTCACGATGCTGATCAAAGATCCCTCGCTGCGCTCGGGATGGCACCGACAACTGGCAAACAGCGGTCATCACCGGTTCCCCAACCGCGGCAGGGTGCCCATCAGCTTGGCGATGATCTGCAGCATCACTTCGTCGGCGCCGCCGCCGATCGAACCCAGGCGGCCGTCGCGATAGCTGCGCGCGACCGGGCTGTCCCAGAGATAGCCCGCGCCGCCCCAGTACTGCAGGCAGGCATCCGACACCTCGCGGCGCAGGCGGCCCGCCTTCAGCTTGGCCATCGAGGCCAGCATCGTGACGTCCTTGCCCGCGAGGTACTCCTCGCAGGCGCGATAGACCAGCGCGCGCAGCGCCTCGACCTCGCTCTTGAGCTCGGCGAGGCGGAAATGGACGACCTGATTGTCGAGCAGCGGCCGGCCGAAGACCTGGCGCTCGCGCGTGTAGTCGATGGTGGCGTTGATGATGCGCTCGCAGCCCATCAGCGTGCCGGCGCCCGCCCACAGCCGCTCCTCCTGGAACTGCTGCATCTGGTAGACGAAGCCCATGCCCGGCTGGCCGATCGTATGGCGCACCGGCACCTTCACCTCGTCGAAGAAGGTCTGCACGGTGTCGGAGGCGCGCATGCCGAGCTTGTCGAGCTTCTTCACGATCGACAGGCCCTTGCTCTTCATCGGCACCACGATCAGCGACTTGTTCTTGTGCACCGGGCCGTCGCCGGTGTTGGCCAGCAGGCACATCCAGTCGGCCTGCGCGCCGTTGGTGGTCCACATCTTGCCGCCGTTGATCACCCAGTCGCCGCCGACCCGGCGGGCCGTGGTCTTGATCGAGGCGACGTCGGAGCCTGCGCCGGTCTCGGAGACGCCGAGGCAGGCGACATAGTCGCCGCTGATCGAGGGCGCGAGGAACTCGCGGCGCAGCTCGTCGCTGCCGTAGCGGGCGAGGGCGGGGGTCGCCATCGAGATCTGCACGCCGGTCGCCATCGGGATCGAGCCGCCGTTCACCAGGCCCAGCGATTCGGAGCAGATCATGGCGTAGGAGAAGTCGAGGCCCGAGCCGCCGAACTCGACCGGCTTGTCGACGCCCAGAAGGCCCGCATCGCCCATCTTCTTGAACAGCTCGTGGGCCGGGAACCGGCCTTCCTTCTCCCACTGATCGACATGGGGATTGATCTCGCGGTCGATCAGCGTCTTCCAGGTCTGACGCAGCGCCTCGTGCTCGGGCGTGAACTTCATCTCTACATCCTCGCGACGCCGAAGGTGATGGGATTGAGCGGCCGCACCATCGACTCCCGGGCGATGGAGAGCGTGAAGGCGAGCACGCGGCGCGTGTCGCGCGGGTCGATGATGCCGTCGTCCCAGAGATGCGCGGTGGCGTAAAGCGCCGTGGACTCGCGATCGAACTGGTCGACGATCGACTTGTACATCTTGTCGATCTGCTCGCGCGGCGGTTCCTTGCCCTCGCGACGGAACTTCTGCTCGGTCACGGTCCGCATCACGCCCGCCGCCTGCTCGCCGCCCATCACGGCGATCCGGCTGTTGGGCCAGGCGAAGATGAAGCGCGGGTCGTAGGCGCGGCCGCACATGCCGTAGTTGCCGGCGCCGAAGCTGCCGCCGATCACGATGGTGATCTGCGGCACCGTCGCGTTGGCCACCGCCTGGATCATCTTGGAGCCGTGCTTGACGATGCCGCCGCGCTCGGCCTCAGTGCCGACCATGTAGCCGGTGGTGTTCTGCAGGTAGACGATCGGCGTGCCCTGTTGGCAGCAGAGCTGGATGAATTGCGCCGCCTTGACCGAGCCCTTGGAGGTGATGGGGCCGTTGTTGCCAATCAGGGCGACCGGCTCGCCCTCGATCTCCGCCCAGCCGCAGATCGTCTGCTGGTCGAACAGGCCCTTGAACTCGAGGAAATCCGAGCCGTCGACCAGGCGCGCGATCACCTCGCGCACGTCGTAGGGGTCCTTGTGCGAGGGCGGCACGATTCCGCAGAGCTCGTCGATATCGTACAGCGGCTCCTTGAACGGCTTGGTCGTTCGCGGCGGCAGCCTGTCGTTCCAGTGCCACCTGGCGATCACCTCGCGCGCCATGCGGATGCCGTCGGCATCGTCTTCGGCCATCCATTCGGCGACGCCCGACACGGTGGCATGCATCTCCGCGCCGCCCAGCTCCTCGTCGGTCGCGATCTCGCCGGTCGCGGCTTTCAGAAGCGGCGGGCCGGCCAGGAAGACCTTGGCCTGGTTGCGCACCATGATGACGTAGTCCGAGAGGCCGGGCAGGTAGGCGCCGCCCGCCGTCGAGGAACCGTGAACGACCGTCACCTGCGGGATGCCGCGCGCCGACATGCGCGCCTGGTTGGCGAAGCCGCGGCCGCCGGGCACGAAGATCTCGGCCTGATAAAGGAGATTGGCACCGCCCGACTCGACGAGGTTCACGACCGGCAGCTTGTTCTCCAGAATGATCTGCTGCACGCGCTGGCCCTTGCGCTGGCCGGACGGTGCGACAGTGCCACCCTTGATGGCGGAGTTCGACGCCGTCACGACGCAGCGCACGCCCTCGACATAGCCGATGCCCGAGACCGAGCCGCCGCCGGCGCTCGATCCGTCCCTGTCGTCGTGCATGCGGTAGCCGGCGAGCGGCATCAGCTCGAGGAACGGTGCGCCGCGATCGAGCAGCAGGGCGATGCGTTCGCGCGGCATGAGTTGCTTGCGCTTGGCGAACCGCGCCCGCGATTTCTCGGCGACCGCCTGCACGCTCGCCTCGGCGTCGCGAAACTCGCGGATGGCCGCCAGCATGCGCGTCCGGTTCCGCCCGAACTCGTCGCTGTTGCGGTCGATCTGGGTCTCGATGATCGGCATGGTTCAGCCGCCCAGGACCTTGGGCGTGACGGCGAGGTGGAAGCCGTTGAAGGGCTGCGACCGGTCGGTCGCCGGCAGGTCGACCGAGCGGTTGGCGAGCGGCACGCCGCCGTCGATCCGGATCTCGGTGCCGGTGATGTAGGCCGCGGCCTTGCTCAACAGGAAGCAGACGGCGGCCGAGACTTCGCTCTCGGTGCCGAGGCGCCCCAGCGGGCAGTAGCCCTTGAGCCTGGGAATCTGTTCCTTGAACTCGCCGCTGTAGGTGTCCATGCCGGAGGAGGCGATCCAACCCGGCGCCACCGAGTTCACGCGCACGCCGGAGACCGCCCATTCGTAGGCGAGCGTCATGGTGAGGTTCGCCATGCCGGCGCGGGCCGCGCCCGTATGCACCATGTTGGGGAAGCCGTTGCGGTAGTCGGCCGTCATGTTGACGATCGAGCCGCCGTGCCGCCGCATCGACTGCGTATAGACCTCGCGGCTCACCAGGAAGCCGCCGGTGAGGTTGTTGCGCACGACGACGTCGAAGCCCTTGGCGCTGAGCTCGGCGGCGGGCGAGGGGAACTGGCCGCCGGCATTGTTGAACAGCCCGTCGATGCGACCGTTGGCGGCGACGATCCTGGCCACCGCTTCCCTGACCTGCGCCTCCTCGCGGATGTCGAAGGCGTGGAACTCGCAACTGCCGCCGCTCGCTTCGATCTCGGCCTTCGCCTTCTCGAGCTTCTCGATCTTGCGGCCGGTGATGGCGACGTGCGCGCCGAGCGCGGCCAGCTCGTGCGCCGTGCAGCGCCCTATGCCGCTGCCGCCGCCCGTCACGACGACCGTCTGGTCCCTGAACAGTCCCGGCGCGAAGACCGAGCGATACGACATGTTTCCTCCGCACGCCTGAACAGCCGTTCACCGGGCTGTAGTTGACGTTTACGTAAAGGTCAAGTAAGCCCCCCGGACGGTCGGCCGACAGGAGGAACTCGACATGACCTTGCAGGAAATCACCGCGAAAATGAAGGAAGGCGCGGCGAAGAAGTCGTCCTTCGGCAACACCGTGAAGTTCGCTACGGACCAGGGCGTCGTCTATATCGACGGCAACGCGAACCCGCCCGCCGTCAGCAACGACGACAAGGCCGCCGACTGCACCATCAAGATGGACTTCAGCGACTTCGCCGACCTGATCGGCGGCAAGCTCGACGGCATGAGCGCGTTCATGACCGGCAAGCTCAAGATCGAGGGCGACATGGGTGTCGCCATGAAGCTGCAAAGCATCCTGCGCTAAGGGCGCCGCAGGCGGCTCACCAGAGGTGCGGTATCAGGCGATACCGCACTTTTTCTTTGTACGCGGCGTAGCCCGCGAGCCGGCGCGCGAGGAAGCGCTCCTCGTCGACGATTCGCCAGACCAGCGCGGCAGCGATGACGCCGAGCGCGATCAGCCCCCACCAGGAGCCGAGCGCGATCGGAATGCCGAGCAGCATCACCAGCGATCCGGCATACATCGGATGGCGCACGTAGGCGTACGGCCCGGTCGAGATGACCTTCTGGTCGTCGGCGACCTCGATCGTCGCCGAGGTGAAGCTGTTCTCCCGGAACACCCGCCAGACCGCGAGCCAGCCCAGCACGACGAGGATGTCGCCAGCCACGGCGATCGGCGGCGGCATGTGGGACCAGCCGAGGCGGCGGTCGAGCGCCGGAACGACGATCAGGCCGGCAAAGCCGATCGAGGCGAACAGCATGATGATCTTCTGCGACGTTTCCTTCTCGGCCAGAGGACCGGCCCGCATGCGCCGCTCGACCAGCCCGGGATCGGTCTTCAGGAGACGGGCCGTGATCAGAAGCGACGCCGCGAAATAGACGATCAGGAAGATCCAGGCCTGCCAGTAAACCAGCGTCCACGGAATGCCGAACAGGAGCGCCGCGGTGACGAGGAAGACGCCGACAATGCTCTGGAACGCCTTCCGCGCCAGCCTGTCCGTCCCGGCCGGCGCCATCAGGCCTCTTCCTTGCTCTTGTGATAGTGGCGCCGCGCCTTGGCACGGTTGCCGCAGGCCGACATCGAGCACCAGCGGCGCTTGCCGGCGCGGCTGTCGTCGAGGAACAGCCAGCCGCATTCCGGGTTGGCGCAGCGCCGCACGCGGCCGAGCCGCGGCCCGGTCAGGAGATCGCCGGCCGTCCACAGGACCGGGGCGAGCAGGGCGAGCGCGGTCCCCGACCGCGCCTCGATGTCCCATTCATAGCCGTTGCGCGTGCGCTTGAGCGCCGTTCGTGCCGGCGCCGCTGCCAGCGCGCCGTTCAGGGCCGCGAGGTCGCGCGCCGCCGCGGGCCGGGCCTGGGCCTGCGCATCGAACAGCCGATAGATCGTCTCGCGCAGGGCAAGCGCATGCTCGAACTCCCTGCTCGGCAGCGGCCTGTCGGCCCTGGCGCCGAGACTGGCCGCTGCCCAGGTGGCGAGGTCTTCCGGCCCGTCCAGCGTCTCGGTGGGAGTGGCCTGGCCGCGCCAATAGCGGGTGTTGGCGAAGTCGAGGCAGAGATCGGGACGGACCATTATGACCAGCAGTTAATAACCGCCTGACCGGTTGACAAGCTCGATAGGAGATATTAACCACTTAACTGGTTATCCAGTTAAGGAGGAAACGATGTTCGACCACGTTTCGATCGGCGTCAGCGACATCAAGCGGACGGGCAGGTTCTACGACGCGGCGCTGCGGCCGCTGGGCTTCACGCGACTGTCGGACGGCGAGAGCTCGCTCGGCTACGGCGGCAAGGGCGTGCAGCTCTGGATCTCGGCGGCGACCAAGCCGGTGAAGGCCGACATGGAGTCGGGCCTGCATTTCTGCTTCAACGCCCCCGACCGCGCCGCCGTCGACGCCTTCCATGCCGCCGCGCTCGAGGCCGGCGGCAAGGACAACGGCAAGCCCGGCCTTCGCAAGGAGTACAGCCCCGGCTATTACGCTGCCTTCGTCATCGATCCCGACGGCTATCGGCTGGAGGCGTACTGCGGGAAGTGACCGCAATGCAATCGATCGCCTCTCACGCTATGATGGCTAGCATGAGAGGCGATCTCGCTCCTGTCCGCGAATTCAAGCGCCGCGCCGAGCAAGCCCTGCCGGGCCGGATCAAGAAGGTCGTGCTTTATGGACCGCGCGCACGCGGAGAGGCTCGCCGCCACTCGGATTGGGACGTCGCGATCTTCGTGAAGGGCGCGGTGGCGCCGGCCGAGGCAACGATGCTTTCCCATATCGGCTCCGATCTCTTCTTCGATCTAGGATGGAATATTCATCCGGTGACGTTGCCGGCGCGCCGAGAGAACGAAGACAGCTTCTTCCTGCGCAACGTCCGCCATGATGGAATCGTTGTTTGAAACCTGAAGTGCGGCAGAGGCTCGCCAAGGCAAGGCGGCTTGTCCGAATTGCCCGCCGCTACGACGCCAGGAAAGACCCGGAAGGCATCGCGCATCACGCGTACTATGCAATGTACAATGCGGCGACCGCGGTCTTCTTGGAACGAGACAGTACCTATCCCAAGACACACGCATCGCTCGTCGGCCAGTTCGGCCTGCTGATCAAAGACATGCCCGGCAATGCCCGTGAACATGGCCGGGCCCTGCGCGAAAGCTTCGAGTTGCGCCTGCTTGCCGACGACGACGCAGGCGCAACTGGTCTGACAGAGCGGGCCGAAGCGTCGCTCGCTGCCGCTGCAAGCTTCGTGGCATTCGCGGCAACCCTGATAGCACAGCGAGAAAAGCATCGTCATTAGTCAGGCGCGGCGCCGGATGTGTGGACAAGCGGCAGAGCCGTCAGCGATCCTGCTTCGCCAGCGCCTCGGCGACGAGCTTTGCCGTGAGCGCATTGCCGCGGTCGTTCATGTGCCAGAGGCCGTAGAGGCCGCGCGGCCCGTCCGTGTCGGACCACTTCGCCAGGGTGTCGTAGCTGTCGAGGACGTCGAGGCCGCGCCGGCGGGCGCAGGCGAGCAGGCCGGCCGTCATGCGGCGCTGATCGGCCGCGAAGTCGGGATCCTGCCACACCACCGGATCGTATTGCGCGAGCACCAGCACCCGCGCATCGCTCACGCGCTGCAGGGTCTGCAGCCGCGCCGTCAGGCGGCAGGCGATCGCCTCGCCTTCGCCGGCCGGATGCACGCGGATATGGTCGCCGAACCAGTCGTGCAGCAGGTCGAGGCGGCGCAGGACGAAGTCGAAGAGGTAGGAATAGCCCAGCGTGCGCTGCCAGAAGCCGAGCGTCGTGCGTGGATCGGGACGCGGCGGCACTGGCACGTTGCGCAGCACCAGCCCGCTTCCCTGCAGGTCGAAGTAGGGCTTCTCGGCGCCCCACTGGCGCCGCATCTCGGTGCGCCGGATGTCGTCGGCGATGAAGCTCACCACGATCGCGGAGGGGCGGTGCACGACGGCCATCTCCGCCCTGAGCACGGTCTGGTCGAAGCCGTAGCCGCTCACGCCGCCATTGAGCACGCGCCTTCCCGTCAAGGCCTGCAGGTGCGCAGGCCAGGTCTCGAGGTCGGTCACCTCGTCGCCGTAGGTGTAGGAATCGCCGACCGCCAGGATCGGCCCGCCGGTCGCGGCCGCCGGCGGATCGCCCGTGCGGCGAAAGCCGTCGGCATCGAAGCTGACGCCCTTCGCCGCATAGTTCGGCCGCGGTGCGTAGCCCAGCATCGGATCGTCGACGAAGCGGCTCTGCTCGCGCTGGGCGAGCACGGTGCGCGCGTCGAGCACGAAGTTCGGCCAGTCGGTGAGATAGCCGGCCCAGGCTCGCAACCCCAGCTCCAGAAGCCCCAGCGACACGACGATCGAGACCGCCACCAGCCCGAAGCGGAACAGCAGCTCGAGACGCGGGCGCGCTTTGTCGGAGAAGGCAGGAGGGCGCACGGTTACGTCGGAAGCCGTTGCGCGGCAGGCTTATTCATCGTAGCGGCAGGCCTGGAAGGAGAAGGACGTGACACCGGGCGCGCGGGTGGCCGCAACCATAGAGCTTCTGGACGAGATCGTCAGCCGGTCCGACCGGCCGGCCGACCTGGTCGCCAACGCCTTCTTCCGCGCCCGCCGCTTCATCGGCGGCGGCGACCGCCGGGCCGTCGCGGATCGCGTCTGGGCGATCCTGCGGCGTTATGGCCAGCTTTCGTGGTGGCTCGACCATGCGCGCCATCCCGATCGTTCCGCGCGCGCCTATGTCGCGGCCGATCTGGTGCTGGTCGAAGGGCTTGCCCTGCGCGACCTGGAGCCGCTGTTCGACGGCGGCCGCTATCGCCCGGCGCCGCTCGACGCGGCGGAGATGCGCGCGCTGCGCCAGATGGAGGACCATTCGCTCAGCCATCCGGCGCAGCCCGACTGGGTCCGGCTGAACGTGCAGGAGTGGGTGATGCCGCATCTGCGCGAGGCCTACGGCGAGGCGTGCGGCCGCGAGATCGCCGCCCTCGAGACGCCGCCGCCGGTCGACCTGCGCGTCAATCGCCTGAAGGCCACGGTCGAGGAGGCGCGCCGTGCCCTGCACGAGGAGGGCGTCGAGACCGAGCCGACGCGCTACGCGCCGCACGGCCTGCGCCTGCGGCGGCGGCTTTCGGTGGTGACGGGCGAAGCGTTCCGCAACGGCCTAGTCGAGATCCAGGACGAGGGCTCGCAGCTCGTGGCGGCGCTGGTCGACGCCAGGCCGGGCATGCAGGTGGTCGACTATTGCGCCGGCGCCGGCGGCAAGACGCTGGCGGTCGCCGCCGGCATGAACAACAAGGGCCGTGTCGTGGCGATGGATGTCCTGGAGACGCGGCTCGCCCGTTCGGGCCAGCGTCTGCGCCGTGCCGGCGTGCACAATGTCGAGCGGCGCGCGCTCGGCGAGAACGCGAAGTGGCTGAAGCGGCACAAGCAGAGCTTCGATCGCGTGCTGGTCGACGCGCCCTGCACCGGCACCGGCACCTGGCGGCGCAATCCCGACGGCCGCTGGACGCTCTCGCCCAGGGATCTCGAGGAGCTGCTGCCCAAGCAGGCGGCGATCCTGGACGCGGCGGCGCGCCTCGTGAAGCCGGGCGGGATGCTGATCTACGCCACCTGCTCGGTCCTGCCGGCCGAGAACGAGCGGCAGGTTGAGGGCTTCGTCGAGCGCCATCCGGACTTTGCCGCCGTGCCTGTCGCCGATCTCTGGCCCCAGGCCATCGGCACCGAACCGCCCGCCGGGATGGGCCAGAGCGCGTGGCTCAGGCTGTCGCCGCTTCGGCACGGCACCGACGGCTTCTTCGCGGCAGTGCTCGTCCGCCGCGCGGCGCAGGCCGAGGAGAAGGCGGCGTGATCCGCATCCGCCGCGCCACGCGCAGCGACGCCACGGCGATCGGCCGCGTCCATGTCGAGACCTGGCAATCGGCCTATGCCGGCCTGCTGCCGGACGCGATGCTGGCGCACATGTCGGACGTGCGGCACTCGGCCATGTGGGCGCGCGCACTCGAGGATCCGGGGGAGGCGCGCGGCATCTTCGTGGCCGACGACGAGGCGATGGGTGTGGTCGGCTTCGGAAGCTGCGGGCCGGTGCGCGATCCGCCGGAGGGGCTGGACGACAAGGCCCGGCGCGTGGGCGAGGTCTATCTCCTCTATGTCGAGCCCGACTTCCAGAACCAGGGGCTGGGCCGCCGGTTGCTCGACGCCATGTTCCGCCAGCTCCGTTCCGACGGCTTCGACACCGCCGTGCTGTGGATGCTGGCCGAGAACCCGACCCGCTTCTTCTACGAGGGGCTGGGCGGCGCGCTGGTCGGCCAGCGCACCGACACCTTCGCCGGCGTCGATGTCGACGAGGTGGCCTACGCCTGGCGCGATCTCGCCGCGCCGCTGGTGCGCCGGCGCCTGGCGCCCTGATCCACATTGCAGCCACCCGCCCGCTCGCCTATATCGCGCCATGACCGACCGCCTGCTGATCGTCGATTTCGGTTCCCAGGTCACCCAGCTCATCGCGCGGCGCGTGCGCGAGGCCGGGGTCTATTGCGAGATCCATCCCTTCCAGTCGGTCGATGCCGGCCGCATCGAGGCCTTCGACCCCAGGGGCATCATCCTCTCCGGTGGTCCGGCCTCGGTGATCGAGGGCGAGGCGCCGCAGGCCGATCCTGCCATTTTCGCCGCGAAAGTGCCGGTGCTGGGCATCTGCTACGGCGAGCAGACCATGGCACACCAGCTCGGCGGCGGGGTCGAGGGCGGCCATCACCGCGAGTTCGGCCGCGCCGAGGTCGAGGTCAAGGCGAAGTCGGCGCTGTTCGACGGCGTCTGGCAGCCGGGCGACCGCAAGCAGGTCTGGATGAGCCACGGCGATCGCGTGACGCGGCTGCCCACTGGCTTCTCCGTCATCGCCACCAGCGAGAACGCGCCGTTCGCCGCCATCGCTGACGAGAAGCGGCGCTACTACGGCGTGCAGTTCCATCCCGAGGTGATGCACACGCCCGACGGCGCGAAGCTGCTGCGCAACTTCGCGCTCAACATCGCGGGCTGCGCCGGCGACTGGACGATGGCCGCCTTCCGCGAGCGCGCCATTACCGAGGTCCGCCGCCAGGTCGGCAGGGGGAAGGTGATCTGCGGCCTGAGCGGCGGCGTCGATTCCTCGGTCGTCGCCGTGCTGCTGCACGAGGCGATCGGCGATCAGCTCCAGTGCGTGTTCGTCGACCACGGCCTCTTGCGGCTGGGCGAGGCGGAGCAGGTCGTGTCGCTGTTCCGCGACCACTACAACATCCCGCTGATCCATGCCGACGCCACGGAGCAGTTCCTCGCGGCGCTGGAAGGCGTCACCGATCCGGAAAAGAAACGCAAGACGATCGGCGCGCTCTTCATCGACGTGTTCGAGCGCGAGGCGAAGAAGATCGGCGGCGCCGGGTTCCTGGCGCAGGGCACGCTCTATCCCGACGTGATCGAATCGGTCTCCTTCACCGGCGGCCCGTCGGTCACGATCAAGAGCCATCACAATGTCGGCGGCCTGCCCGAGCGCATGCACATGAAGCTGGTCGAGCCGCTGCGCGAGCTGTTCAAGGACGAGGTGCGCGCGCTCGGCCGCGAGCTCGGCCTGCCGGCCGATCTCGTGAACCGCCATCCCTTTCCCGGCCCCGGCCTCGCCATCCGCATCCCGGGCGACGTCACGAAGGAGAAGCTCGATCTCCTGCGCAAGGTCGACGCCGTCTATCTCGACGAGATCCGCAAGGCCGGCCTCTACGACGAGATCTGGCAGGCCTTCGCCGTGCTGCTGCCGGTCCGGACCGTGGGCGTGATGGGCGACGGCCGCACCTACGACCAGGCCTGCGCGCTCAGGGCCGTCACCTCGACCGACGGCATGACCGCCGACTACTACCCGTTCGACCACGCCTTCCTGGGGCGAGTGGCGAACCGCATCATCAACGAGGTGCGGGGGATCAACCGGGTGACGTACGACATCACCAGCAAGCCGCCGGGCACGATCGAGTGGGAATGATTCAGAGCCCGCCTAGGGTATCCTGCAGTATCCCGCAATTTCCACGTAAAATCTTGATATAAAAAGCTAAATGTCGATTGACGTTCGGCGTCTATCGGCCCGCAAAGATCGGCGCCGACGGACCGCCTGACGGTTCACGATACCGTTGCCAAGTCCGACTCTTGCCGTTACCGTCACCATCCAGATGGCCGATGACGGTATTTTTTTCGAGCTAAGTCGTTGAAATATATCGTGTTATCACCGGACAGGTGGCCCAAACATGGCTGACGGTATTGCGGGTCGAGAGGCGTGCGGAGATGCTGACGGACGTAGGGCTTAAGAACTTGAAACCAAAGGAGAAACCGTACAAGGTCACCGACCGTGACGGTATGTATGTGCTGGTGAGCACGACGGGAACGGTGTCGTTCCGCCTGGACTACCGTCTGAACGGACGGCGCGAGACCGTCGTGCTGGGCCGGTACGACAAAGCCGGCATCTCGCTCGCGCGAGCGCGGGAGCTGTGCATCGACGCCAAGCGCATGATCCGGGAGGGGCGCTCGCCCGCCTTTGAAAAGCAGCGCGCCAAGCGGCGCCTTCTCGAGGCGAAGAGCTTCGGCGAGTTCGGTGAGAAATGGCTGACCATGGCCCCGATGGCTGACAGCACGCGGTCCATGCGCCGGGCGATCTTCGAGCGCGAGCTTCTGCCGGCGTGGCGCAAGCGGCTTCTCACGGAGATCACGCCGGATGACCTGCGGGCACATTGCGGCGCCATCGTCGACCGCGGCGCGCCGGCGACGGCGCTCCACGTCCGCGACATCGTCAAGCAGATCTACGGGTTTGCCATCCTCCACGGCGAGAAGGTCGCCAATCCGGCCGATGAGGTCGGCCCTTCGGCGATCGCGCATTTCACCCCGAGGGATCGCTCGCTGTCGCCGACCGAAATCAGGATCATGCTCAAGCAGCTCGAGAATGTCGCAACGCTGCCGACGATCCGTCTCGGCCTGAAGCTGATCCTGCTGACGATGGTGCGGAAGAGTGAGCTGCAGGACGCGGTGTGGGACGAGATCGATTTTGAGAACGCCGTCTGGACGATCCCGAAGGAGCGGATGAAGCGCTCCAAGGCGCACAACGTCTATCTTTCGCGCCAGGCGCTTGACATCTTCATCGCCCTCAAGACTTGCGCCGGCAATTCACGGTACGTTCTGCCATCGCGCTACGATGCCGATGCGCCCATGTCGCGGGCCACTTTCAACCGCGTCACCTATCTCGTCGTGGAGCAGGCGAAGAAAGAGGGACTGCCGCTCGATTCGTTCACCGTCCATGACCTGCGCCGGACGGGATCCACGCTGCTCAACGAACTCGGCTTCAACAGCGACTGGATCGAGAAGTGCCTCGCTCACGAGGACGGCCGCTCCTCGCGCGGCGTCTACAACAAGGCCGAGTACGAGGTGCAACGCCGGCACATGCTGCAAGAGTGGTCGAACATCGTCGATGCATGGATGGCAGGCGAGAAATACGTTCCCGTTCTCATCCCGCCTTCGATGCCTCTCCTCGCGCCTGATCCCGCTCTCTGACTGGGCGGGCACGTCGCTGGCGGACATCGGGATGCTGGGCGCGTCCCACCGGTGACGCTCGCCGCGCGGCCAGCCAGGCCTCGACTTCGGCGAGGTCCCAGACCACGCATCTGGGCGATAGGGCAAAACGGCGAGGGAACTCGCCACGCTGTTCCATCTCGTAGATCGTGCTTTTGGCAAGCGGCACCATTTCGCGCAACTGGTGCCGGCGGATGGTCCGTTTGATTGGGGCGCCGTTTTCGCGAGTCATTCGCCATCTCCTCGGCTCTTGTTCCTTGAGAAATGAGCGCGATAGATCTCGAAAGGGAAGGGCAAAAGTTCGGAAGCCAGATAGTCGGATACAGTAGCGCACAAATAGAAATCATGGCGTAATTTTTTTCGAGCCCAAGAAGGCAAAGATTACGAGTTCGAACCGCGTCGGGTGCGGGAAGGGGCCGGGCATAGTTACGAGGAGGCTGTCTCAATGCTCAAGCTTAATGGCTAGGCTAGGTCGCGTGCCAGCCGTTCATCGTGGATGCTCGAGGAGATTGGTCTTGCATACGAGCACGTGCTGAACCGTCGCGTAGCCTCCATGGCAGATTGATGTCTTCATATTGAGGGGTTCTACTTTCTCGGGAGACATGCATACCGCATCGTGCGTACATCAATGAAAAAGTGGTTTAACGAGCATCTCAGCACCGAGTAGGAGAAGCCCGACAAGGAACCAGCGGCGAAAGGTCGGCTGGCTGACCCTATTGCGAACGACCTGACCCGCCCACATTCCGCCAAGTGAGGGCGCGATTGCCAGCGTAGACATAGCAAAGCTGTTGAGGTGGAAGGCTCCATGAAGGATAAGTCCTACCGCAAGGGCAATAGTAGAGACCGTGAACGACAGCCCGAGCGCTTGGACGAGGTCGTCTTTTTCCAAACCGATGGCTTGAAGATACGGCACCGCAGGCATGACGAAGACGCCCGTCCCGCCGGTGACGAGGCCGGTCGCGATGCCAGTTAGTGGCGAAAGCCAAACCTCGTGCTTTGGCGGCATCAGGACTTGGCGAACAAACAGAGTGTAGGTCGCGTAAAGGACTAAAGCCGCCCCGAGGGCGCACGTCGTCACCTGTGTGTTGCCGCTGGCTAGCAGTGAGGTGCCGGTAATTGTGCCGACGGTGATTGCAAGCATCATCGGCCACAAGCGTTCGACAATGCGGCCAAAGCTCGGTCCAGCCAGAAGCTGCCAGACGTTGGTGGCGAACGAGGGGACTATAAGCAGTGCGGCCGCAGCACCGGGTGAGATGAGAGAGCCGAGCACGCCCATCGCCACCGTCGGAAGCCCCATTCCGGTGACTCCCTTAATGAGCCCGGCAATAAAAAACGTCGCCGTTACAGCGGCAAGCACAGGGATCGGCATCTCGAACATAGCCCATCTGGCCTGCCCGGAACGAAGGTGCAATGCGGATGTCCCGATGTCAGATTTCGGCACATCCAAAGGAACTCGGTCACGGCTGCGCCTCGCACGCGAAAGAAGGTGCGCACTTTGATTGCAGCACAGGCGCCGTATGTGCAGCAGAGCGCGGTAGGCTGCACGACCCCTCAGCGGCAAAGTCCGAGCTTCCGCTGAGCGACCTTGGGGCTCGCCTATTGCTTGGCACACTTCGCTGACCGTTTAACATAATGGTCTATCGATATCTGACTAGTTGCTGCTCGCTGTGATGGCGAAGGTAAGCTTGGTCTGTCCGCGGAGTAGGGGCCTGAACGAAGCCCAGCGGCGGTTGGTTGTCACATACTGCTTGCCCGAGCGGGACGTTGCAGCAAGTTCACGCAGGCCGCGATGCCAAGGAGAGCTGGTGAGACCCAAAAGCCTGCGGCGACACTTCCCAAAGCGTCGGAAATCGCTCCTGCTAGAGCCGGACCCGCAGCCTGCCCCAAGGCAAAGCCGACTGTGAGAAGGGAAATCGCCGCGGTCCAGGACGAAGCCGGCAATTGGCGCTGTGCAACGATCGTGATCGACGTTGGGCCTGCTAAGAAGCTGCCTCCGAAAAGGAGTGCAGACAAGAACATTGCAGTCGGGCCAGGGTGAAGCAGAACAGGTAGAGCGCCGAGCATCGTAGCTGCGAACACCAAGGCCGGCCCCCGACCAGCTTGACAGGCACCCAGAGCCCTTCCCCATAGCAGCGTCGATACGGTGGAAACTAGCCCGGATATCTCAAAGGAGAGAGGTGCATCGGAGGGCTGACTCTGAGAAAGTTGTTTTGCGACAACGACTTTATCCGAGAAAGGAAGCCGCTCCGATGCCGACAGAGTGTATTGCGGATTTGTTTGGATTTGCACCTGTTGAAAGGCGGGCGGTGGTTGCGTCGTTCGACGGCGGGTCGATCACACCGGACGCCGGCGGGCTGTTGCTGGGAGCGACGGATCGGGCGCTCGGACTGATCGATCGGTTAGCCGGCTGCTTTAGGGACTTTCGAGACCCGTCGCTGGTCGAGCACGCGGTGCGGACGCTGGTGGGGCAGCGGGTGTACGGGCTGGCGCTGGGCTACGAGGACCTCAACGACCACGACCATCTGCGCCACGATCGGCTGTTTGCGGTGCTGGCGGGCAAGCTCACGGCGCGCCGCCGGGACTGCGCGCCGGTGGCCGGCAAGAGCACGCTGAACCGGCTGGAACTGAGCGGGCCTGGGCGCTCGCTGTACCACAAGATCGACCACGACCCGGCGGCGATCGAGCGGCTGTTCGTGGCGGTGTTTGTGGAGGCGCACAAGCGGGCGCCGTCGCAGATCGTGCTCGACCTGGACGCCACCGACGATCCGCTGCACGGTGAGCAGGAGGGGCGGTTTTTCCACGGCTACTACGACGGCTATTGCTACCTGCCGCTCTACATCTTCTGCGGCCGTCATCTGCTGGCGGCCAAGCTGCGACGCTCCAACATCGATGCCTCGGCGGGGGCGGCGGAGGAGGTGGCGCGGATCGTGGCGCAGCTCCGCCGACACTGGCCACGGGTGCAAATCCTGCTGCGGGCCGATTCGGGCTTCGCTCGCGAGTCGCTGATGGCCTGGTGCGAGGCCAACGGGGTGGACTACCTCTTCGGCCTGGCGCGCAACGTTCGGCTGGCGGGCGAGATCGAGGCCGAGTTGGCGGCCGCCCAGGCCGAAAGCCGGCGGACCGGTCGGCCGGCCCGCCGCTTCAAGGACTTCCTGTGGTCGACGCGCGACAGCTGGAGCAGCAGGCGACGGGTCATCGCCAAGGCGGAATGGACGCACGGCGAGGCCAACCCGCGCTTCGTGGTGACCTCGCTGAAGGGCGGCAAGGCCCGGGCGATCTACGAGAAGCTGTACTGCGCGCGCGGCGACATGGAGAACCGCCTCAAGGAGTGCCAGGGCGAGCTGTTCGCCGACCGTACCTCGGCCGCCACCATGTGCGCCAACCAGCTGCGCCTGTGGTTTGCCTCGATGGCTTATGTGCTGCTCTGCGCCTTGCGCCGCATCGGGCTCAGGCACACCCGCTTCGCCCAGGCGAGCTGCGGCTCGATCCGCCTGGCGCTGCTCAAGATCGGGGCGCTGATCACCATCAGCGTGCGACGCATCAGGCTCGCCATGGCCTCGGCCTGGCCCAACCAGCGCTCCTTCAAGCAGGCCTGGATCTCACTCGCTGCCGCCGCCCGCTGACGACCCAGACAGCGCATAGGCCACATTCGCCCAGATAGCGTCGCAGCCCGCGGCGTGTTGCCGCTCGCCCGCGTTCACGCCCGCTCCCTCTTCGCCGCATCCACGCGGGCCACCATCTTCGACTGCCCGCCGATCATGACGTCAGAGATGATGGTTTGAGAAATCCGGGCTAGCCCCAGCACGAACCAGAACAAAGTTACCTGTCCGTTGCTACTGCCTTGCTTTTGTAACAAAGCGATGATGAACGTCATGTAGCCGACGTAACCGGCGCCGAAGAGGCTGTAGCCGACAAATGTTGGCGCTAGTTGTCGAAATTCGGAAATGTCCAACACGGCAATGCTACGACCGACTGGTTCGGGGACATTGCGCGCAGCCCCCCAAGCAGCCGGCAGTGCCGCGGCACCAATGAGGCCTAGGGCGACCCAGCCCTCTGGCCAACGCTGCACGCCACCTTGCAAGATAATCGGGATCGCCGCGCCAGCTAACAGGATGCCAATGCTTGCTCCAGCAACATAGAGACCGACGAGGGTGCCACGCCGACGCGGACTCTGCATGGGACAGATTGCAGCAGCCAATCCCGCACCCAAAATGAATGTGAGCGCAGTGGAGGCGCCACCGACAATTCGCAAAACGAAGAGGGTAGAGAAACGAGTCGCCGTCGCCGTCAACAAGAGAATCAAGACACTGACGGAGAAGCCCGCGAGAAAGACGCGTGCTGTACCCCACTTTCTGGCAATCCATGCCGTGACGAGCGCGCCTACGATGTAGCCAGCTCCGTTCGCCGTGTTCAGAGCGCCAGCTTCAACGTAAGACCATCCTAGATCCTCCCGCATCGGTGGCAGTAGCAAGGCGTAAGCAAACCGAGAGAATCCCAGCGCGACTGCTGCACCGGCAGATAGTTCAAGCGCGATGATAACTTCCTTCCAAAGCTCACTTCTTCTGCCGTTCACCTTGATATAAATCCTACTGTCATTGTAAGCGCCACAGAACCAGGCTGTATCGAAATGGCACTGGGTCATCGGTGGGTGTTTAGTAAGAATTTATCGGTCGCAAGTTCATCACTGCTGGACTGATCGCTCAGGGAAATTTATTTTTGAATAAGTCCGGCGGCCGGGAATGAATTCCAAATTCCTTTAATTGACGATCATCCAGGTGGCGGAGCGCTTCCCAGCTCTGCTGAGCTTCGCGCCATCGCCGGATCCGAGACGTCGCTCGAGCGCGGAGTTGCGTGATCAATGGGCCTATTCCTCGGTATCGCCCATCAAGTCCTGCCTCTGTGGAGTTGAATAACCGAGTCACGATAACGCCGAGACGAACGCAGGCGCCGGCTGGCGTCATCCCTTTCAATACGCGTTTGGAACCAGCCAAGTGACGGGGCATAGCTGACGTATCGCCTAAAGCCATTCTTGACAAGAATGTCAAAGTTGACGAGAATGTCAAGGATGGATCAACGGGGCGGATAGGATGGCGGGCACGCGCCAGTTTGACGAAAGTCAGGTAATCGCGATCGCGCTTGATGTGTTCTGGCGGAAAGGTCTCCACGACGCGACAATGCAGGACCTTGCCACGGCGACAGGTGTCCAGCGTGGCAGCCTCTACAACGCGTACGGTGACAAAGAAGCGATTTTCCTGCGCGCGTTCGACCAATACGCCGAGCAATTCCTGCAAGCCGTCGACAACGCCTTGGCCCGCGGCGACGCTGCAGTAGCGTTGCGATCGTTTTTCGACTTAATTATCGCGAATATGACGGCCGGTTCTCCTGCGCGAGGATGCCTTACGACGCGGACCGCCCTCGACGCTTCTATTTCGAGCAGAGCTGTGCGCCGGCGCGTGCAAAGTTTGCTTAACCGACTTGAACGGCTTATCGCCAAGGCAATCGGTTCGGACCCCCATAAATCGTCGGTGATTGATGCGGATCGAATTGCGCGGGTAGTTGTAACATTCACAAGAGGTATAGCGGTGATGGAACGCGCTGGATACAGCCGCAAACACCTGAAGGAAACGGCAGCAACATTCATTGATACGCTTCTTGGCGGCGAATGAGTTGAGTCAATGCATTACGTGGCGCTCTAATTACTTAGTCAGGAATGACTGCGTTACGGTTCCGGCAAATCGACTTAAACTGTGGCAGTGAGGATGGAAATTACTAGCATCAATGCGGGACGTGAATAGCGTCGATTTCATTGGCAGCTTGGCCTCAATTAAGGTGACCCTGAGCCGGAGTGCCAAGGGCGTCTGAGACAACGGGCTGCCCGAGCCTGCTAGGTCGGCCCCGGGGGCGACAGCTCTGGTTTCTAAGCCGCAGGCCCGGCTTTGTCCTGACATGGAGGAAATGGTGGATACTAGAGAAATGGACAGCGGCACCGCGCCGCAAGTGCTACGCGAAGATCGCGGTCCTGTGGCGATGCTGACCTTAAATCGCCCGCGAAAACTGAACGCGCTAAGTAACGAGATGATTGCGGCCTTGATGGCCGCTCTGGATGAAATTGAGCTCGATCGGCGTCTTCGGGCGGTCGTAATTACGGGCGCCGGACGTGCCTTCAGCGCGGGCGCTGACATTGCGGCGTTTCAGCGGCACATCGAAGCCGGGGCTCCGGAAGCCGTGGTTCATTTTATGAGACCCGGTCATCAGATGACGCGCCGCGTAGAGAGCTTCCCGAAGCCCATTATTGGCGCCGTAAATGGCATTGCGTTTGGCGGAGGTTGCGAACTGATCGAGGCAACTCACGTTGCGCTCGCCGCGGAGACGGCGACCTTTTCAAAGGCGGAGATTAACATCGGAATCATTCCCACTTTTGGCGGTACGCAACGTTTGCCACGCAACGTCGGACGCAAAGCCGCGATCGAACTGATCTTGACCGGTCGTGTCTTCGACGCGAACGAGGCGGCTCGGCTCGGGCTCGTAAACAGAGTGGTAACGGATGCCGAACTGATCTCAAAAACAATGGCGCTGGCGGAGGATTTGGCTGCCAAGCCGCCCCTGACGGTCGCTGCTGCACTGGCAGCGGTTCATCGCGGTATGGATAGCTCGATTGATGATGGTCTCGCCATTGAGGAAGCCGCCTTTGCCCGTATCGTGCCTACGGTCGATGCACGAGAGGGTGTTGCTGCTTTCGTCGAAAAGCGCCAACCGACCTTCCGCGGCGTCTAAAACAATGGAAGCCGATTTGCTCATCCGTGCGTTTAGAGGTGACGACGCATCAGCTGTGCGGACGCTGTTCGAGAGAGTGAATCGTGAACTCGCTCCGCCTGGGCTTCGCGAGCGCTTCGAACAATACATCACCATCGCACTACGGGATGAGATCAATCGAATTCCTGATTATTACGGGTCGAGCCCAGGCCGCGGGTTCTGGGTCGCAGAGGATCCTTCCGGTGCGCTGATCGGCTTTTTTGGACTCGAGCCCGCTGGTGACGATAGCTCCGAGCTGCGCCGGATGTATGTGGCTCCTGAGTGTAGGCGTCGCGGTGTCGGTCGGACACTACTTGCGGAGGCTGAACGACTTTGCGTCCTCGCAGGCTTGCATCGGCTCGTTCTTAGTACATCGGAATTACAGCCTGCAGCGGTCTCTCTTTACCGTCGGGCTGGCTATCGTTTGATAAGGGAAGAAAGTGCGGGCGAAGCAACGCACAAGACAGTGGGCGGCGGCCTCCGCAGATTTCACTTCGAAAAGACCTTAGCGAATGAGATACGCAATGGAGAAAACCCAGACGGTGCAGGGGGCGGGCCAAGCCGCCGCCGTTGCGGTTGAGGCGGCGCTGGCCGCGCCGCGAACAAGACCATCCAACTATCCTGAACAGTTTGCCTTGCGCATGGCTGGGCGCGAAAAGCGGCCGCTCGGTGATCTGTTTGGTCTTACCAATTTTGGCGTGAATCTTACACGACTATCGCCAGGAGCTTCATCTGCGCTGCGCCACCGCCACAGCCGCCAGGACGAGTTCATTTATGTGTTGGAGGGTGAGCCTACGCTCGTAACGGACGAGGGGGAGGCGAAGCTACGCCCAGGCATGTGCGCGGGCTTTGCGGCCGGAGGTACCGCTCATTATCTCCGTAATGAGACGGGCTGTGACGTACTTTACATCGAGGTGGGGGATCGAACACCTGGTGACGAGGTGACATATCCAGACGATGATTTGCGTGCGGAAATGGCTCCAGACGGAAAGTACCGGTTTGTCCGCAAGAACGGCAGCCCCTGGTGAGAAAAGTGCTGCGCAGAGAGCGCAAGAGGATTCACCAATTTGCTTGATGGCTTTTTTCGAAGGACTCTAGCGTTGGAAAGCCAAGAAAGAATATGCGTTGAGCCTCCCGAGGTTTCGCCCTGGGACACTATTCAGGTTGAGGCCGCTGAGCTCATTGAAAAGGAGCCCTTGCTTCGAAATCTGGTTTCACGGCTCGTTTGCAAAGGCGGTACGCTGCAACAGGCGCTGGCCATCAGGTTGGCCGATCTGCTGCAGGCTCCGGGCGTCAGGGCCGCGGATTTGGCGGACCTGTTTGCGGAGATCGTGTCGGGAAACCCGACAATAGCGATATGTGCCGCGCGTGACCTTGAGGCGGTTCGGACCCGCGATCCAGCGTGTGAAACATACCTTCATGCCCTCATAAACTTCAAAGGCTTTCAGGCATTACAAGCCCATCGCATCGCCCATCGACTCTGGCTAGACGAGCGAACGGAGCTCGCCTCGTGGATATCAAACCGGGCGTCACTTGTCTTGGGACCGGATATTCATCCGGCAGCGCGAATAGGTCTTGGTATTATGCTTGATCACGGATCGGGGATAGTTATCGGCGAGACGGCAGTTGTCGAAAGCGACGTCTCAATTCTGCAAAATGTCACCTTGGGCGGAACCGGAAAGACTGGTGGCGATCGTCACCCCAAGGTCCGGCAGGGCGTAATGATTGGCGCCGGTGCAAAGGTCATTGGCAACATCGAGATCGGAGAATTTTCCAAAGTTGCTGCCGGGAGCGTGGTCTTGAAATCTGTCCCGCCGCACTGCACCGTCGCTGGCGTGCCTGCGCAGATTGTGCGCATCCATAACGCGGCAGCGGCGCCTGCTATATCGATGGACCAAAGTATTTGACGTTGCCGGTGTCTGCAACGGATGAGGTGGAGAGACCTTTGCCCGAAGATGAACTGCTCCCTCCTGTCACTAACCGCCGGATGGGCGGCAGTAATCTTCTAGCGCTTACATAGGTAAGGAGTATCGTTTGAATCCCTGGTAGGTGTCATGACGCTCGATTTGATGCCTGTCGGTGGTCGATATCAGAAACCCTGTTCGATTGGGCTCGCGGGGGGATTCCCAGGCAGACTGGTCGACGGCTACACGCTCTATTACTTGGTTGTCGTATAACGCGGGCGCCGTGGCGTCTGAATCGCCAGGCCACGACGATGCCATGCGCTTGCTGGAGTCCGGCCGCTACAATACAATCTTGAGACGGTGAGTTAGCGCGTTGGCTACGGCGATACCAGCACGTTTCGGCAATCATTCAAGCGTAGACGGGCCTTTCGCCAAGAGAGTGCCCGCCGCGGTTTGCTCGAGAGCTGGCTTCGTTGGCCGCGGAGCGTGACACGGCACCGGCGTGAGCTAGGCGGGGCTGGCTCAATGCGAGCCCTTCAACGACTCTACCCGAAGAGGCACTACTGGCGGCGGCGTTCGTCCCACCGGCTGGGCTGAGCGATGCGGTGCAGTCCCGCCGTCTTCCTCCTGGCTCTTCAGCACCACCGCTGTAGTCAGCAACTTTTGCCGTAGCCATTTGTGCCCAGGCTCTTGGTCGTTCGAGGTGTGCCAGACAGCCGCGACGTGTTGTGGTGGCAAAGGAAACGGAATGGGGCTCGTCGCCAAGCCAAATGTCCTCGCACAGATCATCGCCGTTCGGTAGCAAAGGATAGCGATTGCGCCGGTCTCGCGTAGTAAAAACGGAAGGGCCATCACGTGCGGCGTACGGTAAATCACGCGGCGGCTGATGCCCAAAGCCTGTAAGCTCTGATCGAGCAATTGCGAGACGCTGTCGGTCGAGAGCACAGTAACCTGGGGAAGCCGGCAAAAGTCTTCGGGTGAGAGCGGCGCCCGCAAGCCGACGCGCTCAGCATCGAACAGGCACAGGTAACCCTCCGCCTCCCGAAGGAGCCGACGCTTATGATGGACCTCGCCCTCTGTGAAAGCACCTATTGCGAGGTCCAGTTGCCCCTCATCGAGAGCTCGCAGCATAACCTCTGGCGCTTCGCTGTGGAGCGATAGGCTGACGTTCGGCGCTTCCCGATTGATGCTGGCGAGGAGCGTTGGCCCGATCGAGATCTCAAGGCTCGGTGACATACCGATCGCAAAGTGCCGATCAGACAGGCGCGGATCGAAAATCGTTGCGGAAAGTACGGATGACTGCAACTGGGCTAGCAAGGCTCGAACTCGATCGGCCAACTGAGCAGCGCGAGGCGTGGGTATCATTTCGCTCCCCGATCGAGTCAGCAACTCGTCACCGAAGAGGTCACGTAAGCGACGCAAGTTGTGGCTCATCGCGGATTGGCCAAGGCCGACTCGCTGTGCTGCGCGCGTGACGTGCCGTTCCGCTATGAGGGCGTCAAACGCCACGAGCAGGTTTAGGTCGAGCCTGGAGAGATTAGCGTGGTCGATGGGCATAGTGACTGCAATCGATTTTATGCACAGTCCTTTATGGTGTACCTTGGCGGTATCTGCAAGCGGGTGCTCTTCATGGACCGGCGTGATTCTCGATCGTGCATGAGGACCGCGTCGGCGGAGCGCCACCCTGGCATCGATGAATTGCGGGGCTGAAAATGAACGAGGTCGGGTGGATTGTCGATCTCGACATCTTGCCGGACCAAGTCGATGCATTTTATGCGCTGACGCTCGAAATGATCAATGCTGCGCATAGTGAGCCCGGCTGTCTATCCTACGAGCGCTTTTTTACCGGCGACCGACGGAAATGTCGTATACTTGAGCGGTATGAGAGTTCGGAGGCCGCGCTTCATCACCTCGGAAGTTTCCGGGAGGCATTCGGTCCACGTTACGAGCAAATGGTAAATCGACGCTCGTTCTGGATCTTTGGGCAGCCAAGTCGAGCTCTCGCTGAAGAACTTAATCGCTTCACTTCGGAGCTTCACCCGCATGTCGTGGGCTTTCATGACTAGTCGTGGTCGGAAGCCCTGCGTACTGGACACCCTGTGCGGTCGAAGTAGCTAGCCTCGCAACTGGACATCGGTCTTCTCCGAGCTTGCTTGTTTCGCGGCCATCTCGCCGCTCCTTCGCTGGCCGATGCGACGAGGTCCTGACAAAAGCGACGGTGAGGAGAGCGGGAGTGCTCCTCGGAATAGGTGACACTGTCGGAAGCCTGCTGGCCGGGTCACGACCGCGGTTCGTTAATGAGATTGCGTTCTGGAATTTGGAGCCTGCAACCGCCGAGTTCGGCGTCGAGTGTGGGATGGCTTCTTGGCCACCGCTGTCTTGATGACCTTTTTGACGGTGGTATCGGCGAAGCTTACCTCACGCCCGGTCGCCGAGCGGACCTGCAGCGGAGCAATCGGCTGTCCAGTGCTATTGTCGATCAGCACTGAATGCGGTTCGTTGGGTCCGAAGCAATGATCTTCTCCCCACTGGCGCAGAGCGACCAATACAGGGAAGAGGGCTCGTCCGCGCTCGGTCAATACGTATTCCTCGTAGGCGCTTCCATCCGATGCCGGCGTCGTTCTGAGTACGCCCCGAGCGATCAATTCGCGCAGGCGAACTGTGAGAATTCCTTTGGAGACGGCGAGACTCTTCTGGAACTGACTGAACCGGCTGGCCCCGTCAAAGGCGTCGCGAACAATAAGCAGCGACCACCAATCACCAACGGTGTCTAACGTCCGCGCAATGGGACAACTCGCTGACTCGAAACTCGTGCGTCGGACCAAAGCCTGTTCTCCTATCGGCATCCAATTGCTACCGGCCAGTTGGCCTCGAGGGCGTCCCTAAAACGTGTTCTAAGATAGTACTAGACAGAAATCGACTCAAGTGGTTCTATTATCGAACCAATATATGAGATGACATGGACGCGAACATGAGAACCGGACTCACGCAGACAATCGGCTCGCCTCGTAGTGCCGAGACATCATCGGCCAGTGCTCCGCTCGGAGGTTCGTCCATTCTGCCACGTACGATTGTGCTGCTGTTTGCGGCTGCGTGCGCCTTGAGCGTGGCGAACATTTATTTCGCACATCCCTTGCTCGATGAGATGGCTCGCGATCTTGCGATCACTCCGGCGACAATCGGCATTGTCGTAACGCTGACGCAAGTCGGATACGGCGCTGGCCTGATCTTTCTTGTCCCTCTGGGCGATCTGATAGACCGCCGCCGACTTATAGTTGGTCAAGCTCTCCTTTCGAGCGCGGCACTGGTTGTGGTTGGCGTCGCGCCGAATTCGACAACGTTGCTGATCGGTATGGTTGGTGTTGGGGTGCTAGCGGTGGCGGTACAGGTGCTGGTGGCTTTCGCCGCGAATTTGGCGCATCCGTCTGAGCGTGGCGAAGTCGTTGGAGTGGTGCAGAGCGGTGTCGTGGTGGGCATCTTGTTGGCCCGCTTCGCTGCAGGTGCGTTGGCCGACGTCGGCGGTTGGCGGCTGGTCTATTTCACGTCGGCGGGGATCACCGCCGTAATGGCCGCATTGCTGTTTAGAATTCTTCCGCGTAGCCCTCAAGAGAGTGCCGCGGGATCATATCCCCAACTTCTACGCTCCCTGGTAATGCTGTTCCGGGAGGAACCGATACTGCGGGTGCGCGCAGGTCTTGGAATGCTAGTCTTTGCAGCAATCAACATATTCTGGGCGCCCCTTGTACTTCCGCTGAGTGTACCGCCCTTCTCCTTGTCACACACTCAGATAGGCCTGTTCGGGTTGGTAGGTCTAGCCGGAGCACTGGGCGCAAGTCGCGCGGGACGGCTCGCAGATCGCGGCTTCCATGAGCGCACGACAGGATTTGCGCTAGGCCTGATGCTGGCTTCTTGGAGCCTCATCGCCCTCATGGGCGTATCGCTGTGGATCTTGGTGGTAGGGATTGTGATGCTCGATTTCGCTGTGCAGGCGGTTCACGTCACAAATCAGAGCTTGATTTTCGCTCGGCGACCGGAAGCCAGAAGCAGACTCGTTGGTGTTTACATGCTTTTCTATTCCGTCGGATGCGGCTCTGGCGCAATTGCATCTACAGCTACCTATGCGGCGTTCGGCTGGCTGGGTGTGTGCACTTTGGGTGCAGTTGTCAGCGTGATGGCTGTCCTGTTTTGGGTCGGCACCTTGCGTGGTACTCGGTAACTTCGGATTACGTGGCTTGGCCGCTCTCGGTGAGTTCTTGTGGCGCGACCTGCCGCTATTTCCGCCGGACGGGGTCTACACCTACGCACCCGGACGCGGACACGAGCAAGGCCACACCGTGCTCGGCGGCTATCGCGGGATCCTGCAGGTCGACGGCTACGCCGTCTACAAAAAGCTGGTGGACCCTTCGGGAAAGCAGGACCGAGCGCGCTGGCGTTTTGCTGGGCGCATGTCCGACGCGGCTTTTACGACCTGGCCAAGGGTAAGACGGCGCCGATCGCGACCGAGGCGCTGGCACGGATCTCTGCATTGTTCATCGAGGCGGAGATCCGCAGCCTCAGCGTCGCCGAACGGCTTGTCCATCGCTAGGCCCGCAGTGCCCCGATCGTTGCTGATCTCCGCACTTGGTTCACGATGCAGCATCAGAAGCTGTTCGCCCGCGGCCCGACCGCCGATGCCATTGGCTATGCGCTGAACCATTGGGAGGGGCTATTCCGGTTTCTCGAGGACGGCCGCATCGAGATCGACACCAACCCGGTCGAGCGGAGCATGCGTCCGATCGCCATCAGCAGGAAGAACGCGCTATTTGCAGGCAGCGACGAGGGCGCCGCGAACTGGGCTGCTGTATCGTCGCTGGTCGAGACCTGCAAGCTGAACGCTGTCGATCCGCAGCGCTACCTCGCTGACACGCTCGCCCGCCTCGTCAACGGATGGCCTCAGTCCCGTATCGACGAGCTCCTGCCGTGGGCCAGCACCGCCGGAAACGCAGTGTAACTGTCAAGCGCCCTCAAAAGGGGCCGCGGAGCACCGCTTTCAGTTCATCTGGCTCGTCCTTTTCTTGACCTTGCGATGCGTTCTTCCAGTTCAAGCCGGAAAATTAGCGCGGTCGATAGACATTGTGAGAGCAATCGATTTTGCTGGCGGATCCTGGTCGGCTAAATTCGTTAACATGCAAGCGATCGTACCTCTAGCCTTCTGGTGCCGGGAGGATTGCGCGTCCCTCTGGTCCCGCCTTCTATGGTCGGCAAGATGGCTTGCCTGGAATCTATCTCGAGAATTTTCGTGGGCATGCCGCTGCGCCTCGAATGGAGATCTGACAATTCAACGGGGCGTACTGATATGACGCGCGCGGATTTGAAAGCTGAGTTATCAGGAACGGCAATCGATCCCTTCTCGATTGCCGTTCCTGATGTCATTCTGCAGGACTTGCAGGATCGCTTATCGCGTGTCCGCTGGCCAGATGAAGTGCCAGGCGCTGGATGGAACCTTGGTGCGGATCTCACCTATCTGCGGGGGCTAATCAAATATTGGCGTGACACGTACGATTGGCGGGCTCGCGAGCGAGCTCTCAATCGTTACCCGCAATTCACTACGAGCATTCGCGGCACGCGCGTGCACTTCATCCATGAATGTGGCGAAGGCAACGCTCCATACCCGCTTCTCCTGTCTCATGGCTGGCCTGGATCAATTGTAGAATTCCAGCAGCTTATCCCAAGACTCACTCACCCTTCGGCATTCGGGGGGCGCGCCGAAGACGCCTTCACCGTTATCGTGCCATCACTCCCCGGTCATGGCTTCTCGTATTCAACTGGCCAAGCTCGGCTCGGTATCATAGAGATCGCCGACGTCTTGGCCGACCTGATGACCGGGACGCTGGGCTACAAGCGCTTCGCTGCTCATGGGCATGACTGGGGCGCCTTTCTGGCAACGCGGCTCGGCTTCGCTCATGCGGACCACCTTCTTGGAATCCACATCACGTTGCTTGCGGTCCCGCGAGAGCCGGTTCAGGCACCGAATACGCCTCAGGAATTGCGGTTTAACGAGCAACTTGCCAATTGGCTACGCGAAGAGACCGGATATTCCACGATGATGGGTACCAAGCCGCAGACTCTCTCGTATGGTCTGACCGATTCGCCGGTGGGTCTTGCTGCGTGGATCATCGAGAAGTTCAGAAGCTGGAGCGATTGCGGTGGTGACGTAGACGCTCACTTCTCTCGCGACGTGCTGCTCGACAACATCATGATCTATTGGGTGACAGGCGCCATAAACTCAAGCTTTTGGCCTTACTATGCCCGCATCCATGGCCCCTGGATCGTTCCGTCGGGCGAAAAGGTACAGGTCCCCACTGGATACGCGGAGTTTCCACGCGAGATTCTTACGCCGCCGCAGTCTGTCGCCGAAACACTTTACGGAAATATACAACGCTGGAGTTTGATGCAGCGCGGGGGGCACTTTCCTGCGCTCGAAGATCCGGACGCCCTAGCTCAAGAAATCGTCAGCTTTTTTCGCCCTCTTCGTACATCCAGTAGCGAGCGGTGATGGCGGGCGAAAATCAGTGCGGGGCGGAGAATAAGGCCGTGAATGAAACCAAGCTTCAGGTCGCCGTCGACGCGGGAGTCGCAACGGTCTTGATGAACAGGCCGGAAGCGCGCAACGCGCTGTCGTCGGATATTGTACTCGAATTGACCAAGGTGCTCGATCGACTTGAAGCCGATGACAGCGTAGCGGTTTTGGTTCTAGGCGGAACGGGTCGGGATTTTGCGGCCGGTGCAGATATACGCGAGATGGTCGAGATGAGCGTGCAGCACGTCGCAGCGACCGACTTTTCAGGTTGTTGCGCTCGGCTCGGTGACTTTCCCAAGCCCGTGATCGCAGCCGTCGGAGGTTACGCGTTGGGCGGAGGATGCGAGCTAGTGGAAATGTGCGACATCGTGATTGCTGCCGACAACGCGCGCTTCGGACATCCGGAGATCACGCTCGGCACGATGTCGGGTGCAGGCGGAACGCAACGTCTTCCAAGGCTAGTCGGAAGGCACGTGGCGCTGGATGTCCTGCTAACTGGGCGAATGCTTACAGCCTCCGAAGCCCAGATGTTTGGCCTAGTTTCTCGCATCGTTTGCGAGGACAAGTTGATGGAAGAGGCTGGTGCGGTTGCGCGGCGGATTGCAGCTTTTCCTGCGGCCGTAGCTCGCCTGATTAAAGAGTCCGTAATTCATGCGGAGAGCATGACATTGCCAGATGGATTAGCGTTTGAGCGTAAGCTCTTTCACCTAACGTTTGCGATGCCGGAGCGTCGCAAGTTGATGGAGTCCTTCGTGCGCAAAAGTAAGACGGCTTAAAGGGGCGACTGCTTGGCGGGCATTGCTGGCCTAAGCGAGGCCTGCCCATGCTGAGTCGGCAGATTAGGGCAGATTGTTTACAGCGGCGGAGGATTGATTTTGGTGAAGCGATATTGCGGCGGACGTCAACGTACCGGAGGGCATGAGCAACTTACGAACGTCCTGTTCGCTCGGCGCAGTGATCTCAGCTCTTCGCGTCCTACAGCATGACAGTGACTTACGATGGACGAGGAAGCCCAAATTGTAGCACCCTGCGGCAAGGCGGATCGTGCCCCGACCGGTGTGTGTCTTCCTGCGATCCAGACATCCAACATCGAGCTTCGCTCGATTTGGCACTCGATTGTGGCCGCAGAAGAGCTTAGCTTTCATAGGGCGGCCGTAGTGCTTGGCCTCGACCAATCTGTCGTTAGCCGGAGAATCCGCGCTTTGGAAGATCAGCTCGGTGTCTCATTGTTCGAGCGGAGCCATGCCGGTGTTCGGCTGACAAAGGCCGGCAAGAATTTCGTACGCGAGGCCCGGAGCGCGTTGCGGGATCTCGACTATGCAGTTAAGGCTGCACGAAGCGCCGGTATTGGCTATCGTGGAAGCCTTCGTATCGGGTTCTTTTGCTCTCTTGCGACCGGTTTCCTTCGCGAACTCTTGATCGAATTTGCGCGCGCCCATAAGACTGTCGCGATCGACCTGGATCATGGTGCAACAGGATGTCACATTCAGGAAATACGTGATCGGACCATGGACATTGCATTCTTCACTGGATGTCCAACCTTGGTGGATTGCGATGTCGAGCTCTTGTGGCACGAGCGCGTCTTCTGTGTCCTGCCTGTCGGCCACCGGCTTGCATCGAAAGAAGCGCTCGATTGGTCAGACATTCGAGCTGAGAGTTTTATTGTAAGTCAGGAGGAGCCAGGTCCTGAGATTCACGACTATCTCGTGAAGCACTTAGCGACGCTGGGTTTTCATCCGAACGTAAAGCGGTTGTCGGTCTGCAGAGAGAGCCTCATCCATCTCGTAGCGATGGGATTTGGCCTAACGTTGACAAGCGAGTCGGCCGTTTCAAGTGCATTCCAGGGAGTCGCGTTCAGACCGATAAATGGGGTGGACGCTGTCCTGCCCTGCGTCGGGGTGTGGTCGCCGAGTAACGACAATCCTGCTTTGCGGCGCTTCGTTAGTCTAGCGAGAGTGTTGAAGCGGAGGCGGGCATCGAATGCGTAGCGCGGGCCCATTCTGGCGATGAGCCTTGTTTGAAGGTGTTGCGTAGGGCTATCCAATATGTCACCTGGGCAATAACGTCCTCTGTTCAGTTAAGGAGAGTCGCCAGAATTCCCGCGACGCTTGGCTTTTGCAAACGCACGATCTGTCGCCATGAATCGGCGGATCATGTGAGGAAGAAGTTTCACGGGATCCGGAAGAGGTTTCCCAGTCTCCCTCTCCAAGATCTGCGCATACGCAATAAGCTCCCGATGCACGTCTGCTGGCAGGTCGAATGACACTCTGACCGGCTTGTCGTCTTCGAGAGCTGCGAGCTTGAGTTTCGTCATCAACTGTCACCGATACGGTTCGAGAACGAGGTCGCGGGTGACGATCACGCGCACCGGAAAGCCGGGCCGGATGGTCAGCGTTGGCGCGAGGTTCGACTGCCGGCGGATGATTTCCTGACCAGCATCGTTGATCGTGTCCTGGCCGCCGTTGCGGATGGCGCGCAGCAAGCGATCGTCATCATCGATCGCCAGCTCTGCGCCGACGCTGATGAGCGTGGAGAGACCCGCGGCCTTGGCGAGGTCCCACCAGTGATAGTCGACACCATCCTCGAGACCGGCATACCCCGCCGCGTCCGCACCCGGCTGGCGCTCCAGGACGATCGAGCGGCCGTTGGGGAAGATCATCCGATTCCATACCAGCAGCACGCGGCGCTGGCCGAACTGCGCGGCGTTGTCGTACTGGCCGATGATGCGGGTGCCCTGCGGTACGAGGAGAATTCGGCCGGTCGGACTGTCGTAAATGTTTTCGGTCACCTGAGCGGTGATCTGTCCGGGCAGATCGGAGCGAATGCCGGTGATCAGCGCGGCCGGGATCACCGCGCCGGCTTGCAGGACGTAGGGTGAGGCCGGCGGCATCACCCGATCCGGGGCGATGGTGCGACGATCGGCGGCGGCATTGAGGAAGGCGAGCTGCCGCTCCTGGGCGCGCTCTTGCGCCGTCGGCAGCCGGCGGAACTCGTCCGCTCGATTATGATGTTCTCGCCGGATAGCGCCATCGACGGCGCGGTGCTCGAGGTCATTCTTCGCAAGGCCGAGGAAATCCGAAAGGCGACTGGCGTCACCGTGCCTCTCCCTGAGGAACGAGGGCCGGTGACGGATGCGCTGATGGCGTCGATGATGCTGCGTCGCGGCGTGTCGCCTATTCAGCCTTGTGCATCAATGGGAGGAAGAGGTGGAAGCGCCTTGCTTCCAATACATTGTCACGACCACGACCGCTCCGCCGTCCGAACTGCAAGGTGATCGTTACGTGAGACTCGTAATGAGCTCGACTCCGGCGGAGCGGCGCCTGTTCGCAATGGACATTTGAGCGCCGCCGCGATGACGATCGAAACGCCCCAATCGTTTGTCGTTCGAGAGGAATGTCAGAAAGCGGCGTCGCAGAACGGCTTTCGCCGCATCTTGGGGGAAGAGGCTGGCTGGGCGGCGTTCGGATCGACCACGGCGAAGGGTCAGATCTACCTGGCCGCAACAGGATCGTCAGGGCCATGGTATCTCGCCCTAGACCATCACGGCGTCATCAAGGAAGTAGGTGTGCCCGCGGCCGATGTGGCCGGGCCCGGCCGTGCTCGTTTCGCCTTCGATACGCTCGGCGCACTCTATGGGGTGTTGCACCGTGTCTATGAACTCGGGGTCAGCCTGCCCGACGCACCGCTCATAGAGTTCGAGCATCGGGTCGCAAACCTGCCTCGCACGACGGAGGCCGAACGGCTGGTCGTCCAGAGGATCGGGCAGGATATCTTTCGCGATCGCCTGATGGATTACTGGCGGCGACGCTGCCCCCTGACGGGAATCTCCGACGCGGCCCTGCTGCGCGCCTCGCACATCATCCCATGGGCGGAATGCGAAACCGATGCGGAGCGGCTCGACGTGCATAACGGCCTCCTCCTTTCGGCCCTTTGGGATGCTGCATTCGACCGCGCACTCGTCACCTTCAACGATGAGGGCAAGCCCGAGTTCTCGTCGGGTCTCAGCGAGCAAGCGCGCGCCGAACTGCGCTGGAGCGCCCCCATTCCGCTGACAGATGAGCATCGGCGTCGGCTTGCGCGCCACCGTGAGCGCGCGCGAAGAGCCGATCTGGTCCCGGAGTGAACGATCGTGGCCCGAGAATAGACTAGCGCATCGTTTGCGATGTCGTCCTCGCATAATAATAAATAGTTCTCGCGTAGTACTGGGGGGCTTGCCGCATGTTCGATGATTGGTGCGATATCGACGAAACGGCCCGCGGCGAAAGAAAGAAGCTGTGCGGCCTGACCGAAAAGGCTGGTGGAAGGGCGGCCATCAAGGACGAGCTTATCGAGCGCGTCCGCTCCCACTACGACAAGCTCGAGCAGATCGCGGACGACGTGGAACGTCTAGGGTTTCCCGGAGCGTCCGCCATACTCAGGGAACGGTTGCCGCGCACGGCGCGCGAGCGCTCCGGAGAATTGGGCGAGATCATCGCCACCGAATTCATTGAGCACCACACTGGATTCCGTATCCCCGTGCGCCGCTTGCGTTACAAGGACGGTCGCGAAATGGCACTGCGCGGAGATGATTACGTCGGTATTGATGAGGATGACGAGCAGCGGCTTCTTTTCCTCAAGGGCGAGGCCAAGAGCGGGCGCACGGTCCCGCAGGGCGTCGTCGCCGATGCCCGCGAGCGTCTTTCCGAGAATGATGGTCGCCCGACGACAATATCCCTGCTGTTCGTCGCCGATCGTTTGCTTGAATCGGATGATGAAAACGACAAGGCCCTGGGGCGGCGAATCCGGGATGAGGTAGCGCTTAGGGCTGTTCCGCCGCAACGGATCACGCACGGGCTGTTCGCGCTCTCGGGAAACAACGCGGACGCCGTTCTGGACGCCGATCTGGAAGAGGCCGACGGGGCGCACAACCACCTCTCCGCCGGGTTCCACGTCGAGGGCCATCAGGCTTTCATAGCCGAGATTTACGAAGAGGCCGGCAACCTTGGAGACGATTGACGAACTGCAAGCTTTTATCAGCACAGCGACGCGGGACAGTGTCCGCGGACGCCTGCTCTACCGTGGTGAAGCCCGCGCGATCATCCGTCGCGAAGGCGAGCTTCCCGCTGGCGCGCCGCAGTTCGCGGAAACGCTGGACACCGATCTGTCCGAGTATGGATTCTCCTTGCTCCGGGCTTGCCTTGCCTTGCGTGAACAGGGCGCCGACACAGGCGTGTGGCGTCCCGGATTCCTGAAGGCGGGAAACGCATTCGAGGCGCTCGTTCGCAACGGCTCGCCGGAAACGCTGCAACGCGGCTTCTGGCGCGTGATGGGCGCGGCCTCCTATCACCTTGCCGGCTATTCGGCGATGGCCTACTCGCTCGTCAGCCAGCGTGAGGAGGATCCGAATTTCGCGCCGGGGGAACTTGCGCTCGCCCGCCTGATTCTCAGGGATCTTCGGACCCTGAGAAACGAAGCGCGTACATGGCTCCGTGATCCGCTGCATCAGGACGGCGCTATCCGCGCCAGCCTGGTGGAGGGTGCCGCCGACTTTGACGACACCATGTCTGTCATATTGACCACGACAGTACATCGAGCGTTTGCGATCTTTGACTTCGTGCTTGCCACGGGTTCTGCGGCTCTACAGGAGGAGGCTCTTACGCTCCTCAGGCGAGCGCTGCGTGTCGCCGCCGATTCAGGTGCGGTTTCCCTGTGGTGGATCATTCGCGTTGCGCTCAACCTGATCGACGATCTATGGGCGCACAGTCTTCACCGCATTCTGCCGTCCGAGGGGCCGCAGGGTGCCACTGAATACGGCGAACTGCGGGAGCTGTTTCTCGCATCGCTCTATGCGCGCGACATAGCGGAGATCGAGCTTTGGCCATCCCAACTGGAGGCGGCGCGCCGCGCAACTGACCTCGACGACGATCTGGTCGTGGCACTTCCAACCAGCGCAGGCAAAACGAGGGTTGCTGAAGTCTGCGCATTGATGTCGCTCAGCGCTGGCAAGCGCATCCTTATCGTGACACCGCTGCGCGCCCTTTCCGCCCAGACCGAACGATCGTTCCGCCGGACTTTCGCCCCGTTGGGATTCTCGGTTTCCTCATTGTACGGCGCGAGCGGCATGATGCCGGGCGACGAAGACGCGCTTCGCACGCGGCAGATTGTGATAGCGACACCCGAGAAGCTTGATTTCGCGCTGAGAAACGATCCGGACCTCATCGATGATGTCGGTCTGATCGTGCTTGATGAAGGGCACCTGATCGGCCCCAGCGAACGCGAACTCCGGTACGAAGTTCTCGTGCAGCGACTCTTGCGGCGTGACGACGCCGGCAAGCGGCGCATTGTCTGTCTCTCCGCCATTCTGCCGGATGGAGAGCAGCTTGACGATTTGACCGCATGGATGCGATCCAACGCGGACGGCGCTCCTGTCAAGTCGGAATGGCGTCCGACACGCCAGCGTTTTGGAACACTTGCCTGGACCGGCCAAGGCGCCCGGCTGACGTTCGACCTTGACGACGACGGACCCTTCATCCAGCAGTTTATCGAGCAGCAACCGCCGATCCGTCCTCGCCGCACGCCCTTTCCCAGACCGTGGCCCGAGTCTTCACGCGTGAGCAATTCTACGAGCTCGTTTGGTCCAAGCCGATGACGCACCTGGCGAAAGACTTCGCCATCTCCGATGTTGCGCTCCACAAGATCTGCAGAAAGCATGGGATCCCCAACCCGCCGCTCGGCTGGTGGGCGAAGAAGGCGGCCGGAAAGAAGGTGAAGCAGACGCCACTGCCGGAAGCGAAGCCCGGTGCTCCTGACAGGATCACGATTGCCGATGGTGAGTTCGGTCGTGAATCCGCCAATCTGGCAGCCGCACGCGAGCGGGCACGCATACAGGCGTCGGAAGGCGACGACAACGAAGCTGCACCGCCGCACCCGATCGTCGACCACACCATCGCCAAGCTCAGAAAGCAGAAACCATCCGATATCGGCCTGATCGCCGTCAGCGAAGGTGGGCTGGTCAAGTGCGAGGTTGCACCGCGATCTGTCGATCGCCTCGCAGGTATCCTGCCGCGAATTGTACGGGCGGCTTCATTGCAGGGATTCCAGCTTGTCAGCGGTGAGGGTTCAGCTCACTTCAAATCTGAGACCGAAGTCGTCGGTTTTTCGATCTCCGAGCTGGTCAAGCGCGAGAAGCATGTGCTGACCGATGCCGAGCGTACCAAGGAGGAGGCGTGGCAACGCAAGCGTGACCTGGCGGCACGGCGCAATGCTTGGGATGCGGTGCTCCTCGACAGACCGCGATTTCCCGAATGGGACTACCACCCGACGGGTCAGCTCTCGTTCGAGTTCGAGCAGGTCTATGTGCTTGGAGGAGGCACGGCGCCTCGTCGCAACTTCCGCGACGCCAAGATCCAACGGCTCGAGACCATGGCGAGCGAGATCGGCGTGGGGCTCGCGGTGCTCGCCGCGGCAAAGACAGAGCAACGTCTGAGGCGGGAAGCGGAGGAGCGGAGAAGGGAGGAAGAGCGACGCCGGCGCGAACTGGCGGAGCGTGCCAAGCATATCGAGGATCGTCGCATCGCTGGGCTTGGGGCCATCCTGGCGGAACTCGACGAGCTCGATCGGCTGCGCCGGCTCATCGCCATGCTCACGACAGAAGTCGCGGCCGAACCGACGCCGCGCCTTTCGACCTTCCTCGCTTGGGCACAGGATCACTTGGCAAAGCGTGAGGCACGCCTCTCTGCGCAGGCGATCGAGGAGCGGTTCGCGGCCGCGCATTTGTTCGGCGACGACGATGATCACGCCTTCACGCCGTCGAGATGGTACTAAGCGAGAAACTTGGCGAGCGAGCGATGGCGAATGATTGCTGGTCGTGCTAAAGCGACGACGGTATTTTTCGCGCTGGCGCGCAACGTGCTGCGTGATCGACGAGGCGAAAAATCGACCGATCGTCATTGATAGTCGCTGAAACCTCGTTGAATCGGAATCGTGTGATTTTCTGTTGAAAATCAGCACCAGAAATTTTTGTCGGTTCGCAGTTCGGATCGCGACGCGCGATCGAAAAAAATTGCGCTGAAAAATCAGCGCATTAACATAGCAAAAAACAGATGAGTGGGAGTGAGGGGGAGTATAGTGGCGCGGGGTAAGACACTACAGCGTAGTTAACGATTTACTGCTCAGCGAACTTCATCAATAGTCATTGATGTTTCGCTGCTTCTCCCGTTGCGTCATCGCAGAGAGCGGCGGAGAGGCAAACCCATGACCAAGCACGGCGCTTTTGTCTGGTATCATCTCGTAACGACCGATCAGGACAAGTGCGGCGCCTTCTACGGTGAGGTGTTCGGTTGGACTCGCCGTGTTGTGGAGGTGGGACCGTTCGGGACATATACAGTCTTCCAGCGTAGCGGCGAAGACGTTGCTGGAATGATGAACCCGACGATCGATTACACGCGCGCCCGGTCACCGAGCTGGTACGCCTACGTTGCGGTCGATGATGTGGATATGTGCGCCGCTCGTGTGACCCAATTGGGCGGGACGATCATTGAGCCGCCACACGACGTTCCCGGAGTTGGACGCGTGTGTTTGATTGCTGATCCAACGGGAGCACCTATTACAATGATGACTCCCCTGGCAACGAAATAGAAATCGAATCTATTGCTGACGAGATTGCAGCTCCTACCGTGTGAGCAGCTTGGTGCAGCGTGCCATAGGTACCGACGGTATTTCACACTACCAAATGGATGCTCGTTTGATTCGCGGGATGCAAAGCGTCCGCCGATCAATGTCGATAGTCGCTGAAACCGAGCAAATCGCGGATCGTCCGAATTCATGTTTGGAATCAAGAGCGCAGATTTCTGGCGGATCGGCGAGACGGTTCTTCATCGTGCGCAGAAAAATTTGCACCGAAAATTCAGCGTTGTGCTGCGCGCTGTCAGCTCGACCGATGTCATGACCGCCGGCTACTCTTCGCCGATTGCGACTACTGCCATGACGACAATATGGTGAAAAAGCACATTGCAACATCCGGATGGCTGGCGTATATACGCATATATCCTCATGGAGTGTCGCCGTGCCAGTCGTCCGTTCCCGAACCTTCCGCAGCGGCAACAGTGAAGCGCTGCGTTTGCCGCGCGATGTCGCGTTCGGTGAGGACGTCGAGCTGGTCATCGTGCGGTCCGGTGACGTGATGACGATCTATCCGGCCGCCAAGTCCATTCCTGCGATGATCAAGCGCCTGCGGTCCTTGCCGGCGCCGCCGAACGTCGAGCGCCGTGACGTGGAGGAGCTTCCGGAACGGCCGCGGCTTTAGGCCATGGCGCATCTGCTTGATACCAATGTCGCGATCCATCTGCGCGATGGCGATCCGGCGATCACGGACAAGGTCGCCGCACTGAACGATGCGGTTTTGATGTCGATCGTTACCCGCGTCGAGCTGGAAGGCGGAGTCTATCGCGAGCCTGCGCATGCCCGGCTACGCCGCACCCGGCTGGATGCGATCCTCGAAGCCATCCCGACCATCGCCTTCGACGATGAAGCCGCCGAAGCCTACGGCGCGATCGTGGCGCAAGCCGGCTATTCGAGACGCAAGCTGCTCGATCGCATGATCGCGGCGCAGGCGATCGTTCACCGTGCGTCACTGGTGACGATGAATGCCAATGACTATGCCGACATTCCCGAGCTGTCGCTCGTCAAATGGTAGGGATGACTGCCTGTCGAGCAGGCACCCGACATGTCATCGCGGCAGGCGATCGCGCCAATAGTCCGGACGGCGATGCAAGTGGGCGACCGCCAGAACCAGAATGTCGCTATTGTCGACGGTGTAGATCAGTCCGTACGGAAACCGGCCGAGGCGGCACCGGCGAATGCCCTCGCCCAACGGATGCCACGCCTCGGGAAAGCGCACAATGCGATCCACAGTGGACAGCACTTCAATCAAGAACGCATTACCCAAGCCGGGAGTCTGTGCGCTACCAGTGGATAGCCTGGTCGAGCTCGGCCTCGGCAATCTCGAGAAGCCGGACCTTCACGGTCTGTATTTGGCGATAACCTCGCTCAGGTCCTTGGCGGCAAGCTCACCGCGTCGGTAGGCTGCCACACGGTCGGTTGCCTCCCGCGCCCACAGTTGATCGATAGCGGGGTCAGCATGGTCAAGGCTGTCGAGCACGTCCTCGACCAGCGCAATGCGATCCTCTGGCGGCAGAGCGCGTGCCCGTTCGATCAGCGTCTTGGCCTCGTTGCTCATTTTGGTTCCTTGCCTTTCAGGACTCCAAAATACCTGTGCGTCAATCGCGGCTCAAGCGCGAGCGCCCTATGCTCCGTCAACCCAATCGGGCGGATCACCAGCGGCTCTTGAACAAGGGACGGGCCACCTTCCATCCGACCAGCTCGAGGTTACCGACAAGGGCGTGCGCCCGCGCCGGAAGGGCGGTCTGGCCCCGCAGGCGCTGGATGAGCTGAAGCGGTCCATTGCGCTCGCCGTTGTGCGGGATTTTACGCCGGCACAAATCCGCGCCCAGATCCTGGCCAACCCGCACCGCTGGCGGAAGCAGGGCGCCTGGGTGTCGGCATACGACGAGTGGCGCAAGATCGCCCGACGTGGCGACGACGGCCAGCTTTTCGCGGCAATGCTGGGCCACGACGACACGGCCACGCGGCTGTGCGAGTCGATGCCGTTCGTCGGCCTGCTGCCGCAGTCGGAGGGCCGGCGTCTGCATGAAGAAGCATCAGCTCGATCACATCCTGCGAGCGGCCGGTGACATCACCGGGCGGAAGCAGTTCGTGATTGTCGGCAGCGAGGCGCTGCATGGCAAATACCCCGACTTGGCCGACGAGATCGTGATGTCCGCGGAGGCCGACTTGTTCGCATCGAGGCAGCCGGATGTCACGGAGCTGCTGAACGAGTATGTCGCGGCCCGTGACAAGGACAGGATCTTCACCCGGGAGCTCGCCAGATGTGGCCTTGTCGACCGCCAGAAGTTGTTGGCCCTGGTCGAGCAGGCGCCGATATCGACCGGGATCAAGGAGCGAATCCGAGCGGACATCGCGAGCGACTTTGCTTCTTCTGACAAGAAATGGTGTCGCGGCGCAGAAAGCCGCCGGGAACGATCGAATGGGAGTGAGCGGTCGTAGAAAAAGGGCGGCTTGGGATAGCGAGGGATAGGACCTCCTCGTGGCACTGACCGATCGTGGCAATTGCTGTTAACCGGCTTCGGCCTCGGTTGCAGACTCAACGGCGCGCCTCCTGTTCGCATCTTCTCACAAAGGGGGATCCGATCTGACCTTCTCATCGCCGACGCCGGCGAGACGCCACTTCCAGGAGCGTCAGCGCCGCATCGATCTGACGCTCGAAGACCTCGGGCTTGGGCGACCCGGTCCCCAGGACCAGCTCCTGGTACGCGTCGCCCAGCGCGAGCTGGACGAGCTGCTCGGCGACGATAGGCGCCGTCGCGGTATCGTGCTCTTCGGCCCATAGCTGCGCGATTGCCGCTCGGACCTGACGCGGCCCAGCCTCCCAGAAAAGGCGCCCCAGGCCCGGCATCCGGTCGGCCTCGGCGACAATGGCGCGGTAAAGCCGGACGCTGTCCGGACTGGCGGCGCCGGTCACGAATGCCAGCAGCAGTTCGCGAAGCCGCTGTCCGGCCGGCAGCGACCTTGTTGGCGGTCGGACGACCTCCGGCGCACACATCGCCTCGACCAGCGCCTCGACCAGCGCCTCCTTCGATCGGAAGTGGCGATAGATGGTCTGCTTGCCCACGCCGGCTTCGGCGGCGACCGCGTCCATCGAACCTTGCGCGAACCCCTCGCGCATGAACACGGCGCGCGCGCCTTCGAGGATCGCCGCGCGCTTGGTGGGGTCGAGAATGCGTCCGGGTCGCGGCGAGGCAGCGGGGGGCATCCGTGATCCTTGACGAGACTGATCAGTCTCGCTATTTGACATGACGAGACCAATTAGTCTCGTTTAAGGCAGGAGACCCCAATGTCAACCGATCCTGTAACGCTCGGCTACCTCTTCGCCGAGATCGTGTCCGGTCACGACGTGTCGCGCTTCGATGAGATCGTCGCGCCCGGCTATTTGAACCACAACGCCTTCGCCGAACCCGGCCCAGAGGGCGTCAAGAAGGTCTTCGGCGCGATCCTCGCGGGCATACCCGACCTGAAGGTGTCCGCCGAAGACGTCTTCGTGTCGGCTGATGGCTCGCGCTTGGTGGGCCGCTACCGCTACGAAGGGACGCACACGGGCAACTTCCTCGGATATCCCGCGACAGGCAACGCTTTCGCCATGCGCTCGATCGATATCTGGCGTGTGGAGGACGGACGCTTCATCGAGCATTGGGACGAGCTCAACGCCCTCGACATCTTCACGCAGATCGGCGCCTTGGCGCCCCTTGGCCAGCCGCCAGCGCATGGCGGACCCCGGCAGTCGGCAACATGAGGACCATCCCTTGCCAGCAGGCAAGCTCTTCGCGATCGGGCGTCCGATCGCGCTCGGCGTCGTGATGATCGGGGCTGGCGTGGTCAACTTCGTCGGCCTCAATCGGTCTGCAACTCCTTTGTGCGTTGGGGCTATCCGGCCGGTCTTCATCGGGTGACAGGCGGGCTCGAGGGGGTAGCGCGATTGCTGCTACTGGTGCCGGCTACGTCGCGGGGTGGCGCGATAGGCAGTGTCGTGATCCTGATGGCCGCGGTGATTACGCTGATCCGCTGTGGCGAGTGGGGCCATCTGCCAGCCGCCGTCATTCTGACTGCGGCGGCAGTGGTGGCGATCCGCGCTTAGAATCTGGCGACTGGTTGAGTGTTGCAGCTTGCCGCAATGGCACGACGAACCATACGCGAGGCGAGCGCCGCGTTTTGCAATTCTCCCGCAGCGCTTACCGCTTCTCCGCGGCGCCTTCGACGGCGAAGGTGTGATACCTGGCGTATCGTTCACCGACGTGGCGCACCTGTACGTAGGCCGGGTCGTTCCGCCAGGCCAGAAGCGCCTCCAGGCTCGGGTACATGTAGATGACCACGCGCTTGGGGGCCTCCCCGTCGACGGCGACGACCTTCGGGCCGGTCGCGGCCGCGCCCGCAGCGGCGATCAGACGGCCGCCGTGCGCTTTGATGATCTCCCTGGCTTTCGGGAGGTATTCCCTGGCGTAGCCGGCCGGGTCGCTGACATCGATCTGGCCGATCAAATATGCCGGCGGCCTGGTCTGCCCATGAAGGGCTTCGCTGCCGAGGACACCCAGGGCGACGCACGCTGGCATGGCGAGGCCGATTTTCCATCGAGGACTCATTTGCGCTCCCTTCAACCGCTGAGCGAGGCGACTTTGGCGCCGGCGGTCGCCGCGCGTCCAATACATAAGAACTCTCCTTTCTTATGCCGATACGCTATAAGCCGGCATGGACCTGCGACACGCCCGTACCTTCGTGACCGTGGCCGAACTCGGCACCGTCTCCAAGGCGGCCCTGCGCCTGCGGATCGCCCAGCCGGCCTTGTCGCGGCAGATCATCGATCTCGAGCATGAGCTCGGCTTGCGACTCTTCGATCGCGTCGGGCGGCGGCTTCTCCTGACCGGCGAAGGCGATCAGTTGCTCGCGGGCTGCCGCGTCCTTCTCAATTCCGCCAGTGCCCTGAAAGAGCAGGCCGAGCTGCTTCGTCATGGCGATACGGGAGTCCTGAGGATTGCCGGCTCGCCGCAACATATCGAAAGCGTCTTGTCCGGGTTCCTGCACCGTTACGCGAAGCGCTATCCGAAGGTCCAGATAAAGATCAGCGAGGGATCGGGCGGCGAGATATTGACGATGCTCGAACGCGGCGAAATTCACCTCGGCCAGAATTTGCTGCATGCCATCAAGCTCGACGAGCGCCATTTCGGCAGCCTTCCGCTCGAATCGGTGGAGCTGTTGGCCGTTTGCCGTCCCTCGACGCCGCTCGCTCGCCGCCGCACGATCGAGGTTGCCCGTCTCGCTGACTTTCCGTTGCTCCTGTTGGATAGCGGATTCGGATTTCGCCGTGCTTTCGACGCGGCCAGCCGCATGGCGGGATTGAAGCCGACAATCATGTTTGAAAGCCGAAACCCGCACACCTTGCTGGCTCTCGCGGAGGCGGGACACGGCGTGGCGATTGTTCCCGCGCAACTGCAGTGTCACCGCTATCGGGTGAAAGCCGTCGGCCTGACGTACAGAGGCCGCCTCTTGCGTGAGCCCCTGACCATTTCCTGGGACAAGAGACGTCCATTGCCCCGCTTCGCGACAGACTATTGCACGATGCTGGCGGCTTACATGCGCGAGATCTTCCCGATCACCCGGGCCGGCCGAGCTGCCGGCGCAAACATGATTCGCCGTTGATCGAGGGCGAGCATCTGGCGACCTGGCGCATGCTTGCTAGGATGCGCCGGCTCACGGAGGAGATGTTCAGGCAATGGTCAAGACGGTCCTGTATGCGGAGAAGCTGTACGACAACGACAAGGTCGAGCGCGAGGTGTTCGGGTCCGACGTGCGCGTGGTGTGGCGCAATGTCGCCAACCTGGCGCAGCTCGAGGAGCGCGACTGCGCCGAGGTCGACGGCCTGATGATCATGCGGCACGCGGTGACGGCCGAGCATCTCGCCAGGTTCCCCAGGCTCGCCTGCGTCGTGCGCATGGGCGTCGGCTACGACAAGATCGACCGCAAGGCCGCTGCCGCGCGCAAGGTCATGGTGTGCAACGTGCCGGACTACGGCACCACCGAGGTGGCCGACCACGCGCTGGCCCTGGCCTTGTCGCTTCGCCGGGGCATCGCACTCCATCTCGAGGCGCAGCGCCGGCCGCAGCCGGCGCCGTGGAGCTACGTGCGCGACCCGCTGCTGCGGCGCAACGGGGTGCAGACCTTCGGCATCGTCGGCCTGGGCCGCATCGGCACGGCGGCGGCACTCAGGGCAAAGGCCTTCCAGTTCCGCGTTGTCGCCTACGACCCCTACATGCCGAACGGCACCGAGCTCGGCGTCGGTGTCGAACGCGTGCGCTCGCTCGAGGCGCTGATGGAGCAGACGGACATCCTTTCGATCCATGCGCCGCTCACGCCGGAGACCCGCGGCATGATCTCGCGCGCCATGCTGGAGCGCCTGCCGAAGGGAGCCGTGGTAGTCAACACCGCGCGCGGGCCGATCGTCGATGTCGACGCACTCGCCGACCTGTTGAAGCGGGGGCATCTCGCCGGCGTCGGGCTCGACGTCCTTCCCGTCGAGCCGCCGGTCGAGCCCGTTCCGGAACTTCTCCGCGCCTATCGTGCGCGCGAGCCGTGGTGCGAGGGGCGGCTGATCATCACGCCGCATTCCGCCTTCTTTACACCGGAGGCGTGGGACGACACCAGGCTCAAGGCGGCGGAAACCATGCGTGCGGCCCTGGTCGGACCGCGACCGCAGAACGTCATCACACCGGAGATGTTCTAGCGCCGCCTCACTGGTTGATTTCCGGCTCGACGAGCTTCGCCAGGTTGTCGAGCGATTGCTGCCAGCCGAGATAGCAGGCCTCGACGGGGATGACGTCCGGAATGCCTTCCTGGACGACGTTCAGCTCGGTGCCGACCGAAACCTTCTTCAGCGTGACCGTGACATGGATCTCGCCCGGCAGGTTGGGATCGTCGAACCTGTCCGTGTAGTGCAGGCGTTCGTTGGGCACGAGCTCGCGATATTCGCCGCCGAAGGAGTGGCTGTGGCCGGTGGTGAAATTCCGGAAGGACATCCTGAAGCTGCCGCCCACTCGAGCCTCGAAATGATGGACGGTGCAGGCAAAGCCATTCGGCGGCAGCCATTTCGCCATGGCGTCGGCCTCGAGGAAGGCGCGGTAGACTTTCTCGGGAGCGGTCGCGATGACGCGATGAAGGCGGACCGTGCCGGGCATTGTTCCTCGCTCCCCGCTAAAAGCCCAGGCCGATCGCGACGAGGCCGGCGGCGAGGCCGCTCAGCGCCACGACGGCCGCGACGAACCACACCACCCGCGGCGGGAAGACGCGCGAGACCATGACGGCGGCCGGAACGCTGACCGCCGGCAAGGTGACCAGCAGCGCCGCGGCCGGGCCCGCGCCGAGGCCGAGCGCCAGGAGGCTCTGCACGATCGGCACCTCGCCGGCCGTCGGTATGACGAACGCCGTTCCGGCGATGGCCACGGCCGCGATCCACAGAAGGTCGTTGCCGACCGCAGACGGAATCGTCGGGAAGAGCCATGCCCGTGCCGCGCCGAGGGCCAGCACGATGATCAGGTATTCCGGCAGAAGGCGGATGCTGAGGCGCCACAGCTCGCGGCCCCAGCGCACCAGGAAACCGTCGGTCTCGGCCGTGGCCGCCGGCTCGACGGGTTCGATGTCGTCAGGCGACGCGGCCGCGGCGTCACCCGCGACGCGCTCGGCGAGATAGGCGGCGCCGAACACGACCGGCAGCGCGAAGGCGAAGCGCAGGCCGACCCATTGCCAACCGAGCACGAACCCCGTGAACACGAGCGTCGCGGGATTGAGCAGCGGATTGGCGAGCCAGAAGGCGACGGCACTGCCGATGCTGCTCCTGGCCCGGCGCAGGCCGACGACCACCGGCGCGCTGCAGCACGTGCACATCATCCCCGGCACCGCCATCAGGCCGCCGGCGGTGACGCCGCGCAGGCCGACGCGGCCGAACAGGCGTTCCATCCAGCGCCGCGGCACGATCGCCGCCTGCAGGCCGGAGCCGAGCAGGAGGCCCAGCACCATCGCCTGCCAGATCGCCTTGCCGTAGGCGATCGCATAACCCCACGCGGCGTCCCATCCCGGCGAGGGGATGGCGTTTGCGCCGCCGGTGAACAGGATCGAGGAACCGATGGATTGCTTGGATGCGGCGACAAAGCTGCGCAGATAGTAGGGATGCCACTTCACATAGTAGAGGCCGGCAACGAGGATCACGGCGAAGACGGCAAGTGCCGCGTACTGGCGCTTCGAGCGGCCGTCGAAAATGCTCTCCATGATCTGCCGGCCTCCACCGTTGGGCGCGTCCCTCGAACACGGGATCGCCGCGAGATCGAGCTCCACATCGACGCAGAGGCCCGCGCCGCGCGTTGCCTCGTGGCGGCGGGCACCGTGCCGGCTGCCAACCGATTGGTCAAGATCAGTGCCTGGCCGGGCTCGGCCTCACGTGGTCCGCGGACGGTGCTCCGTTCCCACGCCCGCGGTGATGAACAGCGCCGTGGCATGGCCGGCGACATCCGCGGTGTGCCAGACGCCGCGCGGGTTGATCGCGTAGTCGCCTGCGCGCAGCGTGACTTTCTGCGGCCCGTCCGGCAGCTCCTGGATCAGCGTGATCTCGCCGGCGGTGCAGATCACCGCCTCGTCGCCCAGCGGATGCCGCTCCCAGCTCGTCCAGCTCTCGCTGAAGCTGTAGAGCGAGACCAGCCGGCCTTCGTTGCCGTCGGCGGCGTTGCGCTCGGTATAGGCGGCATACCATTCCATGCCGGTGAACTCGGGCTGCGGCTCGGCCCTGGCGCCGAGGCCGAGATGGATCGGGAAACGTTCCAGCGAGATTGGCTTCGTCATGGCATCACCTCGGCGGGGACCTGTCGTTGCGAGCGGGCATCCTCGGCATCTAGAAAATCCGTGATGCGGTCGGGGAAGGGCTGGATGCCGTTTTTCTGCAGCAGCAACGCAACCTGGCCGCGATGGCCGCCGGCATGCATCGCGACGTGCAGCAGCATCTCGCCGCGCGTCATGCGCACAGGTTCGCCGTTCGCGAAAGAGAAGGCAATCGTCTCGTTCACTTCCTCCGGCGTGAGCGCATCGACATAGTCGGCGTACCAGTCCGCCGTCGAACGGGCCTCCCGCGCCAGCACGTCGAAGGACGGAAGCTCGACCGAGCGAGGCGCCCCATAGCCGTGGGGACGCCCTTCGAGATTGTGGCGGAAGATCTCGTCGACCACCTGAATATGGTCGAGCAGCCGCCGGACCAGGACCCGTTCGTCTTCGGGCATGCGTTCGAGGTTGCCCGCGACGACCGCATTCAGGCCATTGGTCGCCCAGCGCTTGTAATGGATCAAGGTGCGATAGGGGAGGGTGGACATCGCCGTGCCTTTCGTCGTTGAAGTCGGGTGATCGTCCGGAATTTGCGAGTGATCGCTCGTATTGTCTACTCGCATTGGCGGCGTGCGGAAAACCTGCGTCGCTACTGCGACTGCCGGCGGCGACGCCGGGCCTTCGGAGGCAACTGCTCGCGTTCTGGACATAATGCGAGCGATAGCTCATGTTGTCGGCATGGCCCGCAGGCCGCTCACGACCCCCAGAAAGCACGCCTCCCAGGAGCGATCGCGCGCGACCGTCTGCGCGCTGATCGAGGCGACGGCGCGCCTCCTGGTGCGGGAGGGGTTCGACAAGGCGAGCACCAACAGGATCGCGCAGGAAGCGGGCGTCAGCGTCGGTTCCCTCTATCAATATTACCCCGGCAAGGAGGCCCTCGTCGCCGCGGTCATCGATCGTCACAACCGTGACCTGATGCAGGTCGTCCGTGCCGCCCTGGCGGACGTTGCCGCGCTGCCGGTCGAGAAGGCGGTACGCAAGCTCGTCGCCGTTGCGATCGACGCGCACCGCGTCGCCCCCAGGCTGCATCGCGTCCTGGCCGAGCAGATCCCGCGCACGGGACGACTCGAGAAGGTGGCGACCTTCAATCGCGAATATTATGCCCTGTTCAGGAATTATCTCGAGGATCACAGGAACGAGCTGCGCACCGCCGACCTGGGGCTTGCGGCATTCGTATGCGTGACATCGATCGAGGCGCTGACGCACACGGCGGTCCTGCATCGTCCCGAAATATTGTCGGACCAGGCGGTCGAAACGCTCGTCGACGAGGCCACGCGCCTCGTGGTCCGCTATCTGCGATAGAAGGAGAAACAGGCATGAAGAAGAGCGCGCCGCAGAAGGGCAAGTCTGCTTCCGAGCTGATAGATGCGAGAATCGAGGAGCTGGGCGACTGGCGCGGCGAGATGCTGGGCCGGCTGCGTGCCCTGGTGAAGGAAGCCGATCCCGAGGTCGTCGAGGAGTGGAAGTGGCGAGGGGTGCCGGTGTGGTCGCACGCCGGCATAATCTGCACCGGCGAGACCTACAAGAACGCCGTGAAGATGACCTTCGCCAAGGGCGCTTCGCTGGAGGATCCTTCGCGCCTCTTCAACGCCAGCCTCGACGGCAACACGAGGCGCGCCATCGATTTCCACGAAGGCGACAAGATCGACGCGCGGGCGTTGAAGGCCCTCGTCCGCGCCGCCGTGGCCCTGAACAGGTCCAAAGCGCGATGAATGCGCCTTTCGGCGCACCCCCGACATCGGTTTGGACACTATCCCCTGTTCGCGCGATGCTGACGCCGCCGGGCCAGATCAGGGAGCGCGACATGTCCACGACACGTGACAGCATCGCCGACATCTGGGGGCCGCGCACACCGCATGCGGGCCCGAGCTGGCCGGTCCGGGTGGACCAGAACGTGGACGAGGATCCGGACCGTTGGGTCCAGGCTGCCTGCTTCCTGTGCTCGAACGGCTGCGGGATGGATGTCGGCGTCAAGGACGACCGGCCGGGCGGCCGCATCGTCGGCGTGCGCGGGCGGGGGACGGACGTGGTCAATCGCGGCCGTCTCGGCCCCAAGGGGCTCTATGGCTGGGTCGCCAATGCCAGCCCCGATCGACTGACCTATCCGCTGATCCGGCGCGGCGACCGGCTCGAGCGCGCGAGCTGGGACGAGACGATGGAGCTGATCGTCCGTCGCATGAAGGATGCGAAGGAGAACTATACGGCGGGATCGATCGGCTTCTACAGCTCGGGGCAGCTCTTCGCCGAAGAGAACTACACGCTGAGCGTGATCGGGAAGGCGGGCATCGGTACGCTGCATATCGACGGCAACACCCGGCTGTGCACGGCGACGGCGGGCGCCGCCCTGAAGGAGTCGTTCGGTGCCGACGGGCAGCCCGGCGCCTACGAGGATATCGACGTCACCGACTGCTTTCTCCTGGTCGGCCACGACATGGCGGCGACCGCCACCGTGCTGTGGGCGCGGGTGCTCGACCGCAGGCGCTCGGCCGCGCCGTCGCGCATGATCGCGATCGATCCCCGGCGCACGGCGACGGCGGCCGAGGCCGATCTCCACATAAAGCCGCGGCTCGGCACCAATGTCGCCGTAATGAACGGTCTGATCCGGCAATTGATCGAGCAGGGTCACGCCGACCGTGCCTTCATCGACGCGCACACCCTCGGCTTCGACGAGCTGGCCCGCACCGTGGCCGGCTATACGCCCGAACGGGTCGCCGAGATCGCGCACATACCCGCCGACCAGCTCCGGCAGGCCGCCGACATGCTCGGCCGGTCGAGGATGCTGCTGACGAGCTGCCTGCAGGGCGTCTACCAGTCGAACCAGGGCACGGCCGCGGCCGTGCAGGTCAACAATGTGAACCTGGTGCTGGGCCGCATGGGCCGGCCGGGCTGCGGCATCCTGCAGATGAACGGCCAGCCCACCGCCCAGAACAATCGCGAGACCGGGGCGGGCGGCGATCTGCCGGGCTTTCGCAACTTCGACAATCCGCGCCATATCGAGGAGATCGCAACGCTGTGGAACGTGGATCCGGCCACCTTGCCGAACTGGGGCCCGCCGACCCACGCGCTGCAGATCTTCCACTATGCCGAGACCGGCTCGATCAAGGTGCTGTGGATCGTCGGCACCAACCCGGCCGTCTCCATCCCGAACCTCGACCGGCTGCGCGCGATCCTGCGCCGGCAGGGCGTGTTCGTGATCGTGCAGGACGCCTTCATGACCGAGACGGCGGAGATGGCCGACGTGGTGCTGCCCGCCGCGATCTGGGGCGAGAAGACCGGGTGCTCGACCAATGTGAGCCGCGTCGTCCACCTCAACCGCAAGGCTGTCGAGCCGCCGGGCGAGGCGAGGTCCGATCTCGACATCTTCCTCGACTTCGCACGCCGCATGGACTTCCGTGACAAGGACGGCGCGCCGCTGATCAAGTGGACCGATCCGGAGGGCGCGTTCAATGCCTGGCGCGAATGCACGCGAGGCCGGCCCTGCGACTACTCGGGCCTTTCCTACGCGAAGCTCGGCGGGGGATCCGGCATTTCGTGGCCGGCCAACGACAAGCATCCGGACGGTTCGGTTCGCTACTACGCCGATCTCCGGTTCGCCACCGACCCCGACTATTGCGAGAGCTACGGCCACGATCTGCTCACGGGGGCGGAGATAAAGGCGGATGCGTACCGCGCGAAGGCGCCCAACGGCCGGGCCTTGCTGCGCCCCGTCGAATACGTTCCCCCGACCGAGGAGCCGGACGACGAGTATCCCTTCTTCCTGACGACCGGGCGCGTGGTCTACCACTTCCACACCCGCACCAAGACCGGACGGTCCAAGGCGCTGCGGGAGGCCGCGCCCGACGCCTTCGTGCAGGTGAGCGAGGACGATGCGCGCCGCCTCGGCATCACGGAGGGAGAGATGGTGCGGGTCACCTCCCGCCGCGGCGTTGCCGAAGCGCCGGCGCGGATCGGCAACATCGAGCCGGGCACGCTCTTCATGCCGTTCCACTACGGCTATTGGGACGATCCCGGCCGGCCACGCGCCGCCAACGAGCTCACCCTGTACGAGTGGGATCCGGTCAGCAAGCAGCCGCATTTCAAATATGCCGCCGTGAGGTTGGAGAAGGTCGAAGGGGCGTCGCTGCCTCAGCCGGACGAGGCCAAGCACGAGGAGGCCGGGGCAGACGACGGCCGCGCAAGCGAGCGGCGGCCGCACCTCGCCGACTATATCGGCCTGCTGCTGGCGAGCGAGGAGCGCCTGGTCCGCGGTTGGGAGAAGCTGTGCCGCGTCCATGCGACCACGCCCGACATCGGCCCGCAGAGCACGCTGTTCATGACCTGGTCGCGTGAGAACGCGAAGGTCGTCCGCACCCATGTGACGAGATACGGCGAGCGGCGAGAGGGGGAGCCGGAGGCGCTCGACCAGGCCTTGCTGATCGGCCGGCCGCCCACCGCCTTCGGATTGCTGCGCGACCTGCAGGATCTGTGGCTGATGGTGAACGAAAGCACGATATCGGCCGCCGTGTTACTTCAGGGCGCTCGTGCGCTCGGCGATCGCGATCTGGAGAAGGATCTTCAAGGCATCGAGGCGCGGAACGAACGTCAGCGTCTCTGGTTGCTGACCCGCATCAAGCAGGCCGCGCCGCAGACGCTGGCCGTGCCGTCCTAAGCGAACGAGCGGAGGTTCACGAGATGGCCAGGAAATTCCGAATCGGCGACCATGTAAGATGGAATTCCGAGGCAGGCCGGGTGGCGGGGACGATCATCGCCGTCCACACCAGGGATTTTCTCTACAAGGGCCACGTGCATCACGCCTCGGAGGAGGACCCGCAGTACGAGATCAAGAGCGACAAGACCGACCACGTCGCGGCCCACAAGGGCAGTGCCCTCGAGCATGCCGGTTGAAGCGTGCGCGGTCGTATGGATGCGACCGACGTCTATTTCTTCGCAGGCGTCAGCGCCACGGCCGCTTCCGCGGTCAGCATGAGGAAGGTGAAGGTCTCCTGCAGGTACAGCCGGACGACCGCATCGGTGTGGCTCAGGTAGCCGATCGAGATATCCTGTCCGATAGCGAGCTGGAAATCGCCGCCGCGGGTGGTGAGCACCACGCCTCCCGCGATGGCCGGCGCCCACACGACCTTTCCGTCCACGAGACGCCGGATATGTTCGAGGACAGGATACCCTTCGTCGCTCCCTCCGGCGACGGCAGTGTATGCCTCCGCGCCCAGCAGGAGGGTGTAGGGGCCATCGACGCCGGCGAGGCGCAACGCGCTCAGCGCCCGCGCGACCGCCTCGGGGTACTTCGCCACATCGGCCGGGAGCGTCACGGCCGCGTTGCTGGCGCCTTGGCGGATTCCCTCGATCCCGGCGGCGGCGTACCCGTCGAAGACGGCGCGATCCTCGGCGAAGGCGATCTTGCGTGCGGCATCCTTCAATGGCGCCCAGTCCGAATCCATTGCGCCGCGTTCCACGTCGTCGATCGCCTGGCGCGTCAGCTCGAAGGGAACGCGCAATTCGACGATCGCCTTCACCTCGCGCTGCGCCGCCTGGATGCCGTCGCCCGGCGTCGCGATTTGCCGCAGATGGCCGGTGCCCGTCGCCGGAAAGTCGAAGCCCTTCGGGCCCTGCACATCCACGACGCGCCGCGCCGCCAGGTGGCGCTTCAGGGTGCGGGACGCCTCCTCCTCGATCTGATCCCAGGCGGCCTTGGAGATCGGGGCGAGTTCCCGATGGAGATTATTCATGTTCTGCCTCTTCTTTCAGCGAGCCGATGCCGAGTGAACCGTCGGGCGGAGACGGTTGCGATTGGGACTCGGCCTCGGCGGCCGACGGAGCCGCCACTCCGGCGGCGACCTCCTCCAGGAAGGTCGCCGACGGCACGAAGAACAGCGTGCCGGTGACGGCGCGGCTGAAATCGAGGAGTCGGTCGTAGTTGCCGGGCGGCCGGCCGACGAACATGTTCACCAGCATCTGCTCGATCCTGTGCGGCGAGCGGGCATAGCCGATGAAGTAGGTGCCGTATTCGCCCTTGCCGACGTCGCCGAACGGCATGTTGTCGCGCACGATCTCGAGCTGCTTCCCGTCTTCGGTGATCGTGGTCAGGGCGTTGTGCGCCGAGGTCGGCTTCACGGCATCGTCCAGTTCGATGTCGGACAGTTTGGTTCGGCCCATGATCTTCTCTTGCTGCTCGACGGGCAGTGCATTCCACCCCTTCAGGTCATGGAGATATTTCTGCACGATTACGTAGCTGCCGCCGGCGAACGTGGCGTCCTCGTCGCCGATGACAGTGGCCTCGACCGCGGCGGCATCAACGGGGTTCTCCGTGCCGTCGACGAAGCCGAGCAGATCGCGTTCGTCGAAGTAGGTGAAGCCGTGCACCTCATCCACGGCGGAGACCGCCTCGCCGAGCCGCGACATGATCTGCGTCGCCAGTTCGAAGCAGAGATCCATCCGTATGGCGCGGATATGAAAGAGGATGTCGCCCGGGGTCGCCGGGGCATGATGCTGGCCGCGGATTTCGCGGAAGGGATGCAATTCCTTCGGCTTCGGCGCTCCGAACAGCCGATCCCAGGCGTCGGAGCCGAATGCCATGACACACGACAGCCGCCCCTCGAGGTCGCGGAAGCCCACCGCGCGCAGAAGGGCCGGCAGATCGCCGCACATGGCCCGCGCGGCCGCATCGCATGCCGGACCCTCGTTCAACGTCACGACGAGAAAAATAGCGGCGCGCGTGAGCGGCGCGACGACCGGTTGCGGAATCGCGGAAGGCACGCGCGTCGCTCCTTGCTGTCTGCTCGAGGCCACCCTACCCGGCAGCCGTCGAAGAGTAAATTTGCCTGTCGGCAGGCATCTGGCGTCGCCTCTTCAGGCCTCGGCAACGACCCGCTTCACATGCTCGCTGACCCAGCGTGCGAGACCGGTCACTCGGGCGTCCTCGTGCTGCTGGCCCACGAGCTGCACGCCGACCGGCAGGCCGCCGACGCTCATCAGCGGCATCGTCACGGCCGGCGCGAACAGCATCGAGGACGGCGCGTTGAACACGAAGTCGCCGGTGGGTCGCGGCGCCAGCGGCTGTCCCGGCACGTCGCCCGACCAGATCGGCGCGGGGCCGGGGCAGGAGAGCGTGATCGCGGCGTCGGCCAGCGGTGCGACCGCGGCGTGTGCGAGTTGCGCCTGCTGGCGGGCGAGCAGGTTGATGCGGTAGTCGTCCGGCGTCATCGCCTCGGCCTTGGCGATCGTCGCCTTGGCACGGGCGCTGAGGCCGTCGGGCGCGGCGTCGAGCAGGCCGCGCTGGTACCAGCGGTTCTCCCAGCTCGTGATGCCGTTGCACACGGCGCGGCCGTTGGCGATCGCCTTCTCCAGCGCCTCGACGAACGGATGGTCGCGGCGGCGGATCAGGGTGATGCCGACCGCCTCGAGCTGGCGCAGCACCTGGGCGAATCCTGCCTTGGTCGCCTCGTCGAGGTCGGGCCAGCCTTCGGTCTCGAGCACGATCAGCCGGTCGGGCTTGATCGCGGCAGGAAGCGAGTCGGGACCCATCAGGCCGACCGACCCGCGATCGCCGCCGCAACGCTTGGCCGCCTCGATCGCGACCTGCCACATGTCCTCGAGACAGCCGGCATGCGGACCATGCGTGCTCTGGCTGGTGGCGAGTCGCTCGCCGCGATTGATGCCGCCCTGGGTGGGCTTGAGCGCAAAGTTGCCGCAATAGGCGGCCGGCCGGATGATCGAGCCGCCGACCTGGGTGCCGATCGCCGCGGGCACCATGTTGGCTCCGACGGCGGCCGCGGAGCCCGAGGACGAGCCGCCCGGGGTTCGTCTGGGATCGAACGGATTGGTGGTGGGCCCGGGGTGCGCGCCGCCGAGCTCGGCCGTCACCGTCTTGGCGAGGATCACCGCACCAGCCTGGCGCAACGCCCAGACCGCCGCATTGTCGCGCTTGGGGAAGTTCCCCTTCATCGCCGCGCAGCCCATCTCGGTGGGCATGTCCCTGGTCTCGAGCAGATCCTTGATGGCGATCGGCATGCCGTCGATCGGCGAGAGCGGCTTGCCGGCCTTCCAGCGAGCGGCGCTCGCATCGGCGGCGGCGCGCGCGCCAGCCTCGTTGATGGCGGTGAAGGCCTTCACCACCGGCTCGCGTTGCGCGATGGTCTCCAGGCCACGCTCCAGGTAGGCGCGCGGGCTGTCGTTGCCGTCGGTGAAGCGGCGGGCGGCATCGTGGAAGGTGAGGGGCTTGTAGTCGGCGTAAGCGATCATGGCCGATACGGTAGCATGATCAGCCTCCATATGGGGGCGAAGGGCCGCACGCGTTCCGCGCTTCGATCACTCACGCGGTTCGCGCCATGGCCGGCGCTATCTCGTGGTCCCTGCTGCGCCCTGCTGCTGAAGGGCCGTGAGCTGCGTGTCCGTCAGGTAGCCGGTCGGCGGCAGACCCTGGGCCCTCTGCCAGGTCGTGATCATCCGTCGGGTGATCGGCCCGAAATGACCCGTCCTGGGAACGTCGTGGCCGAGCGCCGTCAGGGCCGCCTGCACCTTCCTGCGATCCTGGTCCGACAGGTTCAGGGCGGCCTCGGCCCGCGGTGCTTCGAGCTTGGTCCGCTCCATGGCGTACAGGGCGGTGAGCTGGGAGGCGTCCAGGAATCCCGTCTCCGGCAATCCCTGCGCCTTCTGCCAGGCCGCGATCATTTTGCGGCTGATCGGCCCGAAGTAGCCCGTTGTCGGAACGTCGTGGCCCAGCGCCGTCAAAGCCGCCTGCACCCGCTTGCGGTCGCCCTCGGAGAGGTCAAGAGCGGCCTCCGTCTTCGGTCCGCTTTCCGTCGCTGCCGCTGCCGCCGGACCTTCCGCGCGGTGGAGGTCGACGGCCGCTTCACGCCGGAGGGCCTCCTCCACGGCAGTGTGACCTTGCCTTTCGGCTGCCTCGCGTGCCGACTCGATCTCGGCGGCCTGCTGCTTGTGGTACGCCTCCCGAGCCTCGGCCTCGCGGCGTGCCGCCTCGGCGGCAAGCTTGTCCTCGGCAGCCTTCGGGTCGGCCGCCGGGGCTTCGGTCCCGCCGATCCGCAGTGCCGCCGCCTCGATCGCGGTATGCGCCGCGACCGGCTGGCGGGACGCGACGGCGTCTCGGGACGGCTGCGGTTGCAGCGCGGCGGCAACGGAGCGATGCGCGGCATCGGCCGTCTCGATGGAAGGGGCTGCGAGCCTCAGCGCGCCATCCGCCACCACGGCGGCCATCATCAGTGCTGCCGGCACCCCGATCCAGAGCCCCATGCCGTGTCTCGCTCGCGCCAGGGGCGAGAGGAACGACGGGCCGCGCATCACGAAGCTGGCCTGCTCGTCGAGCGGTCCCGACGGCGGCAGGATTGCTCTCCAGTCGGCGATCGATTGCGGCCGTTCGCCGGGCGCCATCTTCAGTCCCGCATCGAGGCCGATCAGCAGGCCGGGAGTGAATCCAGCCGGCATCAACTGGGCCAGCGGCTGGCAGGAATCGCCCAGCATGCGATCGAAGACGCCGGGCGGCGGGCCACCGGTGACCGCATGATAGAGGGTTGCAGAGAGACCATAGATGTCGGTCCACGGTCCCTTCCTGGCGGAGGCGAACTGCTCGGGCGCGGCGTAGTCCAGCGTGGAGGCAGCGGCCGTCGCGGCCATGCGGCCGGCCATCGCCGCGCGCGCGCCGCCGAAGTCGATCAGCGTCGGATTGCCTCTCGGGTCGACGATGATGTTCGCCGGCTTGATGTCGTGGTGCAGGAGGCCCGCCGCATGAATTGCCTCCAGGCCCTCGAGCAGCGAGGAAAGAATCCGGTCGATGGTCGAGGGCGACAGACGATTGTCACGCAGCAAACGCCGGCGAAGCGTCTCGCCCTGGACCAACTCCATGACCATGTAGGCGGTGCCATTGGCCTCGAACAGATCGTCGACGCGCACGATGGCCGGGACATGGCCGAGCTTGGCGAGCGTGCGGGCTTCGCCGAGGAAGCGTTCGCGTCCCCAGACGAAAGGCTCGGACAGCTCGGCCGAGCGCGGCACGACGTTCATCCCGCCATCATGCAAGGCAAGCGACAGCGGCAGATATTCTTTGATGGCCACCTTGCAATCGAGGGTCGTGTCGCGCGCGAGATAGGTGACGCCGAATACGCCCTGGCCGAGAACCGAAATTATCTCGTAGTCGTGCAACCGCGCGCCGGCCGGCAGCACGCCGCGCACTTCCTTGGTGAGATCCTTCCCCGACTTGATGTCGATGCCCGGCACCAGGTCCCCCGGCCGGTTGGAATGCCCGCCGCGCTTGAAACAATCGGACGGCGAGGTTGTCTATATATTAGCCGATACGACCGAGGCGAAACAGGAGAGAGAATGGTGAGTGGCTCTGAAACAATCTCCTCGATCGATGGCCGGGCTGACCGGGCAACAGGAAGGATGGACGAGGGAGTCATGCCGAACAGAGCCATGCCGGACAAGGAAAGCGCGCAGCCGGACAGCACGGCGGTCCGGGTCGCCTTGTGGCGTGCCCTGCACACCGAGGTCGATCCGCCGCCGCATGTGATCGAGGACGAGATCGGCCTCGCGCTCGCGGCGCCGGAAGAGGGCTGGCGCCACCGCCCCGACATGGATCCGCACTTCACCCGCCCGTTCCGCGCCTCCATCGTGGCCCGCGCGCGCTTCATCGAGGATCTCGTCGCCCAACAGGCGGACCGTGGCGTCGATCAGTACGTCCTGCTCGGCGCAGGCCTCGACACCTTTGTCCAGCGGCGGCCGCAGATCGCCTCGCGCCTCACCGTGTTCGAGGTCGACCGGCCCGCGCCGCAGGCATGGAAGCGCCAGCGCCTGATCGAGCTCGGCTTCGGCCTTCCGGAAGGGTTGCGGCTGGTGCCTGTCGACTTCGAGACGGGCCAGTCCTGGCGGGAGAAGCTGGCGACGGCCGGGTTCGACGCCGGCAAGCCGGCGACCGTCGCCTCCACGGGCGTCTCGATGTATCTCAGCCGGGAGACGAACCTCGCCACGTTGCGCGAGGTCGCCGCGTTGGCGCCGGGCTCGTTGCTCGTCATGACGTTCCTGTTGCCTTTGGAGCTCGCGGAGCCGGAGGCGCGCCCCGGGCTCGAGCTCGCGGCGAAGGGCGCGCGCGCGAGCGGGACGCCGTTCATCAGCTTCTTCACGCCGACCGAGATGCTGGCCCTGGCCCGTGAAGCGGGCTTCAGGGAAGCCCGGCACGTTTCGGCGGCGGCGCTCGGCCGGCGCTACTTCGCCGGCAGAACGGATGGCCTTCGCCCGCCGAACAATTCGGAGGAGCTGCTCGTGGCGGCGACATAAGCCGACACCCGGCCACGCCGGCCGGGTAATCATCAGCTTTCCACATCCGGTCGACGAGCCCGATAGGACAAGGACGACGAGCGCCGTATCATCGGGCCGCCAACCTCGAAGGCATATGCGATGGCCCAGTACAGGAGAGTCCGGATCGCGCTGCTTCTGCAGCCCCATGCATGAAGGTCAGGGATTCCGGTGGCGAGGGAAAGCCGCGGTTCGACGTCGCGGCATTGCGCAAGCTCGCCGGCGCCAAGGTGTTCGGGCGCGGCGAGGACTACCACGCCGATGGGCAGGTCGAGATCCTCTCCCTGGAGCCCGACCGCGTGCTGGCGCAGGTCGCCGGCAGCGATGACTATCGTACGGTGCTCGTCGGTCGAGGCCGGAAGATCGGCGGCGAGTGCTCGTGTCCTGCCTTCGAGGACTGGGGCTTTTGCAAGCACATGGTGGCGACGGCGCTCGCCGCCAACGAAGTGGGCGACGACGCGGCGGAGAGCAGGGGCGCGCTGGCACGCATCCGGGCCCATCTGAAGGGGAAGGGAACCGATGCCCTGGTCGACCTGATCGTGGATCTCGCCGACCGCGATCCGGTCCTGTTCCGCAAGCTCGACACGGCCGCCGCGACCGTCGATGTCGACGAAAAGACCCTCGAGGCGCGCCTGCGCCGCGCGATCGATCGCGCGACCCGCACCGGCGGATATGTCGACTACAATGCCGCGGCGGATTGGGCGGCGGCGGTAGGGAACGCCCTGGACACTGTGGCGGAGCTCGCCGGCGGAAAACATGCCGGTCTGGCGTTGAGGCTCGCGGAGCATGCCATCGACCGTGTCGAGGCGGCCATCGAGAGCATCGATGATTCCGACGGCGAGGGTGGCGCGCTGCTCGAGCAGGCGCGCGACATCCACCTCGCGGCGTGCTGCGCCATACGGCCCGATCCTGTGGCGCTGGCGCGCGACCTCTTCTCGCGAGAGATGAAAGGCCAATACGATACGTTCTTGCGCGCCGCCGAGACCTACGCCGACGTGCTGGCGACAGCGGATTGGCCGAGTATCGGCGTCTTGCCGTCGAAGCCTGGCAGAAGCTGCCTCGGCGTACGAAGGTCGACGAGGCCGTTGGCTACTATGGGCGACTCGAGGGCATCCTCGATTTCTTCGCCGAGCGCGAGGGCAATCTGGACGAACGCATTGCGCTGCGCGCCAAGGATCTGAGTTCGCCGCAGAGCTACCTGCGGCTGGCCGAGTTCTGCCTGCAGAACGGCCGCAAAGACGAGGCGTTGCGTCACGCCGAGGAAGGACTGTGGGTGTTCGAGGATGACCGGCGGGACGAAGAGCTGGTCCTGTTCGCGGTCGGGCTCCTGTCGAAGGCGGGGCGCAAGGCGGACGCCGAGACCCATCTGTGGCGAGCCTTTGGAAAGGCGCCCAGCCTCGAGCTGTACACGCGGCTGCGCAAGCTCGGCGGCACGGCCGCGCGCGAGCGGGCTCTGACGCTGCTCGAGGCGGGACTGGGTACGGGTGAGGGCGTGCGCTGGCACGGAGCGTCCGATCTCATGATCGGGGTGCTGATTCAGGAAAGGATGTTCGATGCGGCCTGGTCGGCCTTGGAGAAGCATGGCGGTATGCCGCAGCTCCAGCAGGCGCTGGCCGATGCCAGCGCCGCGAGCCATCCTGACAAGGCCCTCGTGGTTTACGCCACGTTGGTCGAGCGGCACATCCAGCTCGGCCAGTACGAAGAGGCGCGCCGGCTGATCGACCGCATGGCCAGACTGCGCGGGGCCGCGCAGCAGGCCGCCTACCTCGCGGAACTCAAGGGCCGGCACCGGCGCAAGCGCAATTTCATGAAGCTGCTGTGAGGGCGTCGCAAGGGTGACGAACATGATGCGCGAACTCAAATGGTCCGCCTCCGAGAAGAAAATTGCACGCCGCGCTTACGAAGCCGCGCTCGAGTCGGCTTTGGCGGGGATCCTGGCCGAGTTCAAAGCGAAGGCCGCGGCGGCGGCGGCTCCTGCCGAGATGTGGGCCATGGAGCACTACCTGCGCGAGCGGCGCCGCGAGATCGACGAGCTGTTCGACTATCGCTACTCGCAGCTTCCTTTGGTCCTGGCCCGGCTCATCTCCGAAGGCTATCTGGAGGAAGCGCAGCTCGCCGGGCTGGCGGAGGACAAGCTGGAGATCGTCCGCACTCATCTCGCGTACATGCGCGAATGAAGAAAGATCCGGCGCGTCGAACGGACTGGCCGCCGCACGAATGAGACACAGGAAGGATCAAGCGCATGCCCACGATCGTCAGCAAGGACGGCACCGAGATTTTCTACAAGGATTGGGGATCGGGACAGCCGATCGTGTTCAGCCACGGCTGGCCGCTCTCGGCCGACGACTGGGACGCCCAGATGGTGTTCTTCCTGCATCACGGCTTTCGCGTCGTCGCCCATGACCGGCGCGGCCATGGCCGCTCCGCCCAGCCCGGCACCGGCCACGACATGGATCACTACGCCGACGATCTCGCCGCCGTGACCGAGCATCTCGACCTCAGGAACGCCGTGCATGTCGGTCATTCCACGGGCGGCGGCGAGGTCGTGCGCTACCTCGCCCGCCACGGCGAAAGCCGCGTGGCGAAGGCGGCGATCGTTGCCGCCGTGCCGCCCCTGATGGTGAAGACGGCGGGCAATCCGGCCGGGTTGCCGAAGGAGGTCTTCGACGGCTTCCAGGCGCAGGTCGCCACCAATCGCGCGCAGTTCTACTACGACGTGCCGGCCGGACCGTTCTACGGCTACAACCGTCCCGGCGCCAAAGCCTCGCAAGGCGTGATCTGGAACTGGTGGCGCCAGGGGATGATGGGCAGCGCCAAGGCGCACTATGACGGGATCGTTGCCTTTTCCCAGACCGACTTCACCGAGGACCTGAGGAAGATCACCGTGCCGGTGCTGGTGATGCACGGCGACGACGACCAGATCGTGCCCTACGCCGATTCGGCGCCGCTCTCGGCCAAGCTCCTGAGGAACGGCACCCTGAAGACCTACAAGGGCTTCCCGCACGGCATGCCCACGACCCAGGCCGACACCATCAACGCCGATCTGCTCGCGTTCATCAGGAGCTGACGGTCCGTCTCATCGGGCTGCCCGTCGCAGCGCCTGCGGCGGCAGGCCGAAGCTGCGGACAAAGGCGCGCCGCATGCGGCCGGCATCGCCGAAGCCGGTCGCCTCGGCGATACGCTCGAGCGGCGCGTGGCCGGTCTCCAGCGCCGTGCGGGCCGTCTCCAGGCGCAGACGTTCCACCGCCTTGGCGGGAGTGGTTCCCGTCTCGGCGACGAAGGCACGGGCGAAATGGCGCGGGCTCATGGCGGCGCGGTCGGCAAGGCGCTCGACGGTGAGCGACTCCGAGAGATGCGCGCGCATCCACTCGATGAGCTGCTCGAACCGGCCCGTGCGGCCGCCCAGCTCGACCAGCGCCGAGAACTGCAACTGGCCGCCGGGCCGACGCTGATGGACGACGAGTTGATGCGCCGTCCGGCGGGAAATCTCCGGGCCAAGGTCGTCCTCGATCAGGGCAAGCGCGAGATCGATGCCGGCGGAAATGCCGGCCGAGGTCCAGACGTCGCCGTCGCGGATGAAGATGCGGTCGGGATCGACCTTCACCTTGGGATAGCGGCGGCTGAAATGGTCGGTATGGGCCCAGTGGGTCGTCGCACGGCGGCCGTCGAGCAGCCCGGCCGCCGCCAGCAGGAACGAGCCCGTGCAGACGCTGGCGACGCGGCGCGCCCGGGTGCGCCGCAGCCAGGCGACGATCTCCTCCGCCGCCGCCACCGAGCGCACGATCTCCCCACCCGACACGATGACGGAGTCGAAGGCGGCTTCCTCGAGCGGCCTGGCGGAAAGCGCCAGTCCGGCCGAGCTCTGCACCGCGCCGCCGCCGGGCGCCAGCAGCGCGAGATCGTAGCTGTCCGGACAGTACTGCTCGGCGAGCTCGAATGCCGCCGTGGGCCCGGCCGCATCGAGAAGCTGGAAGCCCGGATGAATGACGAGGGCGACGGTTCGGACCATGGCAGATTTTGCCTGATTTACGTCATTTGAGACAAGCTGGCGGTCAGTAGGGTGGGCCTCGAGCCGTCCTTGAAATCGGGAACCGAGCCCACCGACAATGCGCAACAGGCTTCTCTTGTGGAGCGGGCTGGCTGCCGTCGTCCTTTGCCTGGCGGCGGGCGCAGGCTGGCTCCTTTCGCTGCCTCCAGCGGCCGCGGCGGTCGCCACCCGACCGATCGCCCAGTCCGAGACCGATGCCGCGATCGCGGCACTGGCGCCACCCGAGCGTGGATCGGGCTGGCGCCGGCGGCCTCTGATCGCAATCGTCGGCATCAACGACGCCACGGAGACCACCGACTACCTGATGCCGTACGGCATCCTGCGCCGCGCCGATGTGGCCGATGTCGTGGCGCTGGCGACGAAGCCGGGGCCGGTGACGCTCTATCCGGCGCTCGAGGTCGAGCCGCAGGCGACGATCGCGGAATTCGACCTCCGGCATCCGGACGGCGCCGATTTCGTGATCGTGCCCGCGATGAGCCGCGACGACGATCCGGCGGCGCTCGCCTGGATCAGGAGCCAGGCGGACAAGGGCGCGATCGTGATCGGCGTCTGCGCCGGCGCCAAAATCGTCGGCAATGCCGGCCTGCTCGAAGGCCGGCGGGCGACCACCCATTGGTACTATCTCGACGAGCTGCGCGAGGAGCATCCGACGATCCGCTACGTGGCGGACCGTCGATTCGTGGTCGACCGCGGCGTCGCGACGACGACGGGCATCTCGGCGTCGATGCCGATGGCGCTCACCCTGATCGCGGCGATCGCCGGGCGCGAGAGGGCCGAGGACACCGCACGGAATCTCGGCCTGGAACAATGGGACGCGCGCCACGACAGCGATGCGTTCCGGTTCACGCGGCCCTTCGCTCTCGCCGTCATCCGCAACACGCTCACCTTCTGGAACCATGAGCAGCTCGGACTCGAGCTCGAGCCCGGCGTCGACGAGGTGTCGCTCGCGCTCGCGGCGGACGCCTGGTCGCGGACCTACCGCTCGCGCGCCGTGACCTTTGCCGGCTCCGCCGATCCGCGACGGAGCCGCAACGGCCTGCGCATCCGGCCGGATCGCGTCGCGGCGGACTGGCCTGCAGCACAGCGCGTTCCGGCGTTCCTGGATCGGCCGCCGGCGCACGCGCTGGACCAGACTCTCGATGCCATAGGTCGCCGCTACGGCAGGTCCACCGCCGACCTCGTCGCCACGCAGCTCGAATACAGGACAAAGGACCGCGAACGATGAAGGCGCTGATCGCGGGTGCCGGCATCGGCGGCCTGGCCACGGCCCTGTTCCTGCGCGAGGCGGGGATCGACGTCGAGGTGTTCGAGCGCGCCGACGCGGTGCGCGAGCTCGGCGTCGGCATCAACATGCTGCCCCATGCGGTCAGGGAGCGCTCGGCCTGATGCCGGATCTCGACGCAGCGGGTATCCGCACGCGCGCGCTGATCTATGCCAACCGCTTCGGCCAGACGGTGTGGCAGGAGCTGCGCGGCATCGATGCCGGATACGACGTACCGCAGATCAGCATCCATCGCGGCAAGTTGCTGGGCCTGATCCACAAGGCGGCGATCCGCCGGCTCGGCAACACCGCGATCCGGACGGGCTGCCGGGTGACGGGCTTCGAGCAGACGCCGGAGGGCGTCTCGGTCTGCCTCGTCGGCCATGACGGATCGGCCTACCGTGCGGAGGGGGATCTGCTGATCGGCGCGGACGGGCTGCATTCGGCCGTCCGGGCCGTTCTCTACCCTCACGAAGGGCCGCCGGTCTGGAGCGGCATCATGCTGTGGCGCGGCGCCACGCCGTGGCCGACATGGCGCGACGGCCGCACGATGGCGATCGCCGGCGGCAATTTCGCGAAGTTCGTCTACTACCCGATCCAGGCCGATGCCGGGCAGCCGGAGATGCCGCTCACCAATTGGGCCGTGATGGCCAGGACCGGCGACTGCGGCGCATCGCCGTTGCGCGCCGGGGACTGGAGCCGGCAAGGGGTTCTGGAGGAGGTGCTGCCGTTCGTGCGCGACCGGTTTCGCCTGCACTTCGTCGATCCGGTCGCGCTCATCCGCGCGACCGACCGCTTCTACGAGTATCCCAACTGCGATCGCGACCCGTTGCCGTGCTGGTCTTCCGGACGGGTCACGCTGCTGGGCGACGCGGCCCATCCGATGTATCCGGTGGGATCGAACGGGGCGAGCCAGGCCATTCTCGACGCCAGGTGCCTCGCGAGGCATCTGCGGGCGGAGCGGTCGGTCGAGGCCGCGCTGTCGGCCTACGATCGCGAGCGCCGGCCCGCGACGTCGGAGATCGTGCTGTCCAATCGCCGCGGCGGTCCGGAGGCGGTCATCGATATGGTCGAGGCCCGCGCCCCCGATGGATTCGACGATATCGACGCGATTGCTTCGCACGAGGAGCGCAGGCGCGTGGTGCGCGGCTACGCCTCGCTGGCGGGATTTGCCCGGCCGAGCTCCTCCTGATCAGGTGCGCGCCAGCCATTGCGGCAGCCGGACGACGCGCAGAAGGCCCGCTGCGCTCGACAGGCTGTGCACCGACCGCCGCGCCTCGAGGAACAGATGGCGCAGCAGCAGTCGGTCCGTCGTGCCGGCCGGCTCCTCGACGAAGGACAGCCGGTGGAGGGAATAGAGGCCGGCGACGCAGGCGATGCCGAAGAAGAAGGTCCAGGAGTGGAAATCGAGCACCTGCAGCGTGACGTCCTCGCCGCCGCCTTTCCAGGTGAAGGCGAGCGTGAGCTGATGCGAGGCGAAATAGTCCGCGAACAGGCCACCCAGGATCGGCGCCACCGCCGTGCAGCCCGCCGTGATCACGCTGTTGGCGGCGAGGTAGGCGGTCGCCTGTCCGGCCGGCGACAGCTTCATCGCGATATTGCCGGAGGTGAGCCCGACGCCCGCCGTCGACACGCCCATCAGGATATGGACGCCGATCAGGAAATAGAACAGCGCCGGCTGTATCCAGCCGAGGCCGGTGAAGGTCCAGGCCAGGATGCAGACCAGGAACAGCGGTGACGCGATCCCCAGCACCGCCTTGTTGCTGAAGCGGTCGATCAGCGTGCCCCATACCCCGAGCGCCAGGATGTTGCTGAGCTGGCTCGCGATCGTGAGGCCGAGGATCGATGTCAGGGAATAGTCGAGCGTCTTCAGCATGTAGATGGCGAAGAAGGGCGCGGCGAGGTTGACGGCGAAATTCCACGACGACAGGAAGACGAGCAGGCGCCGGAAGTTAGCATCGCGCAGCGGCGCCAGGAGCAGCGCGATCGGATGGGCCACTTTCTCGACCGGCGCCATCGGCCGGTCCGGCGTGATGCGCAGCAGATAGACACCGAGGAAGCCGATCAGGGCGCTGAGCGCGAACAGGATCGTGTAGCCCGCCGCGGCATTGTCCGGGACATGTTTCTTCCAGGTGTCGAGCAGGACGCTGCCGACGAGCGCCAGCACGATGGAGACGGCGGTGGTCGCCATGGTGCGCCGGCCGAAGAAGCGGCCGAACTGCGATGCCGGCACGAGATCGCGCATCCACGAGTTCCAGGCGCAGCCGCCGATCGCGGCCATGCCCTGGTAGATCGCGAGCGACACGATCAGGGTCACGACGCCCGCGGTGGTGGGCAGCAGCGGCGCCACGGCCGCGGCCAGCAGGAAGGCGCGGCCCGTGCCGGCGGCCCACACGCAGATGTCCCTGCGGACGCGCAGGCGCTCGACCAGCAGCGTGGCGGGAATCTGCAGGAGCTGCACGAAGAACGGCACCGCCGCCAGCACGCCGATGGCGAGGTTGTCGGCGCCGAGCGCGACCGCGAATCCCGCCAGGAAGACGCCCGTGGTCAGCGTCCCCATCGCCTCGCTGGCGATGGCATCGTACAGGATCAGGCGCAGCGTGCGCTGCTCTTCGGCGTCGTCCGCCGACGCCTCGCCGCCCGTGGCATCTTGGTTGTCGATCTCGCTGTCCGGCATCTCGTCTCTTCTCAGATCGCTTCGAGGAAAACGCCCGGGAGCATCAACGGTGCCCGAAGATATCGCCGATCGGTGAGCGGGCCAGCCTGACGCGAGCCATTTCCTATCGTCCGATCGCTCCCCGTAGCGGATTGAGAACTTCGATTCCGTCGAAGTCCTTCTCGTTGTCGGTTACGACTATGCAATCGTGAGCCTCGGCGACGGCCGCAATGATCGTGTCGAGCGCACTCCGCGGTCGGCCTTTGGACTTGCCCTCGGCCATCAGACGCGCCCAAACGAGGCCAGCGCGTTCATCGAACGGCAGGATACGGCCGGCAAACAATGCCTGCGGTCCGTCCGGTCCGGAGAACCAGGTCTCGAGCTGGTCGCGCCGTTTCCCGGCAGGCTTTTCGAGCACGCCGCGGCGAATCTCGGCGATGGTCAGGGACGCGATGAACAAGTCCTCGTCGTTCTGCTCCGCGAGCCAGGCGAGAAGGATTTCTGGAGGCGATGGCTTGACGACGTTGCTGATGATGTCGGTGTCGAGAAGGTATCGCATCAAATGCCGACCTTGCGGCCCCCCAGTCGGGGACGCGTCAGGTCGAGGTCGGCGCCAACCAGAGGCGAGCGGCGGAGCGCAGCCAATATGCCTCCCTTCTCGGGTGGTTCGCCCGTCATGGATTGACGGACGGCCGCCCGCAGCCGCGAGGCTTCAGGGCCGTCCTCGGCGAGGCGGCGCGCGATCGATCGGATGAGATCCCGATCTGCGTCGCGGCCCAACACTTCGAAGCGGGCCAAGCCGCGCTTGCCGAGACGAGATCGGTAATTCCGGATAGCGCGCTTTTGCGAGATACCCACCATGCTCTCCGGTTATTTCCAGTAATATAGCCGGAGAGCGGGCGCGTTCAAGGCGCGAAACGACGCCGAAGCTGCGATACGTCGCGCACCGCGCCGCGCGAGGCGTTGGAGGTGAGCGCGGCGTAGGCCTGCAGGGCGGGAGAGACGATCCGGCTGCGGTTCGCGGGCTGCCAGGCTCCGTTCCGCCTCGCTTCCATTGCCGCCCGCCGGCGGGCCAGCACCGACTGGTCGACGTCCAGACGAATGGTGCGGCCGGGGATGTCGATCAGGATCGTGTCGCCGGTCTCCACCAGCGCGATCGGTCCGCCTTCTGCCGCCTCGGGCGAAAGGTGGCCGATGGAGAGGCCGGAGCTCCCGCCCGAGAAGCGGCCGTCCGTCACCAGCGCGCAGGCTTTGCCGAGGCCCTTCGATTTCAGGTAGCTGGTCGGATAGAGCATCTCCTGCATGCCCGGCCCGCCTTTGGGCCCTTCGTAGCGGATGACGACAACTTCGCCCGCCTTCACCTCGTTGCAAAGGATGCCGGAGACGGCGTCCTCCTGGCTCTCGTAGACACGCGCCGTGCCGCGGAAGACGAGGATCGATTCGTCGACGCCGGCGGTCTTCACGATGCAGCCCTCCGGCGCGAGGTTCCCCGTGAGGACGGCGAGGCCGCCGTCGCGCGAGAAGGGATGCTCGGCCGAGCGGATCACGCCTGCTTTGCGGTCGATGTCGAGATCGGTCCAGCGCCTGTCCTGGCTGAACGCGACCTGCGTCGGCACGCCACCCGGCGCGGCGCGGAAGAAGCGGCGCACCGCCTCGCTCTCCGTCCGCGCGACGTCCCAATGGGCGAGCGCATCGGCGAGCGTGCGCGAATGCACGGTGGGCAGCGAGGTGTCGATCAGGCCGGCGCGATCGAGCTCGCCCAGGATGGCCATGATGCCGCCGGCGCGGTGCACGTCCTCCATGTGCACATCGTTCTTGGCCGGCGCGACCTTGCAGAGGCAGGGCACGCGGCGCGACAGGCGGTCGATGTCGGCCAGCGTGAAATCGACCTCGGCCTCGCGCGCCGCCGCGAGCAGATGCAGCACGGTGTTGGTCGATCCGCCCATGGCGATGTCGAGGCTCATCGCGTTCTCGAAGGCGGCGAAGGTGGCGATGCCGCGCGGCAGGGCCGACCGATCGTCCTCCTCGTACCAGCGCCGCGCGAGGTCCACGATCAGGTGCCCGGCCTCGCGGAACAGGGCCTCGCGATCGGCGTGCGTTGCCAGCACCGAGCCGTTGCCGGGGAGCGCAAGGCCGAGCGCCTCGGTGAGGCAGTTCATCGAATTGGCGGTGAACATGCCCGAGCAGCTGCCGCAGGTCGGGCAGGCCGAGCGCTCGATCGCCTTCACTTCCTCGTCGGAATAGCGATCGTCGGCGGCGACGACCATCGCGTCGATCAGGTCGAGCGCCATCTCCTTGCCCTTGGCCATGACCTTGCCGGCCTCCATCGGACCGCCGGAGACAAAAACCGTGGGAATGTCGAGCCGCAGTGCCGCCATCAGCATGCCGGGCGTGATCTTGTCGCAATTGGAGATGCAGACGAGTGCGTCGGCGCAATGCGCATTGACCATGTATTCGACGGAATCGGCGATCAGCTCCCGGCTCGGCATGGAATAGAGCATGCCGCCATGGCCCATCGCGATGCCGTCGTCGACCGCGATGGTGTTGAACTCCTTGGCGACGCCGCCCGCCGCCTCGATCTCGCGCGCGACGAGCTGGCCCAGCCCCTTCAGATGGACGTGGCCGGGCACGAACTGCGTGAAGCTGTTGGCGACGGCGACGATCGGCTTGCCGAAATCCTCGTCCTTCATGCCGGTGGCGCGCCACAGGCCGCGCGCGCCCGCCATGTTGCGGCCGTGGGTGGTGGTTCGGGAGCGATAGGGCGGCATGGCGGACCTCCGGACGAAAAGGAGATTCTGGTAGCGCTCTGCCGATCTTTGCGGAAATATATTATTATCGGATAATAAAGTCATAGAAGATATCGAGCATGGACGTGCGCCAGTTCAGGCACTTCGCCGCCGTCGCCGAGACGCTCCACTTCGGACGCGCCGCCGCGATGCTCGGCATGACGCAGCCGCCGCTCAGCCAGTCGATCCTGGCGCTGGAGCAGGAGCTCGGATCGCCGTTGTTCGCCCGAACCAAGCGGAGCGTCGCCCTGACGCCGTTCGGCGCTTCCTGGCTGCCTCACGTCAGGACGGCGCTGGGGTCGCTGAACGCCTTGCCGGCCGTCGCGAAGCGGCTGCGGGAAGGCGTCGCCGGGGAGCTCGCGCTTTCCTTCGTCAGCACTGCCGACTACAGCATTCTGCCGGCCCTGGTCCGCCGCTACGCCGCGCTGTTTCCCGATGTCGAGATCGCGCTCACGGAGGCGACCAGCGACGTGCAGATCGCGGCGCTGCTGGAGGGGAAAGGCCATGCCGGCATCGTCATTCCGCCGCCGGGTGGACGGCTGGCGGAGTCTCTGGACTATCGTCCGCTTCTCGCCGAGCCCTTGATCGCGGCCGTGCCGGCGAGCTGGATCAGGAAGCGACGGCTGTCGCTGGCGCGTGGCCGCCTGCCGTCCCGGGTGGCGGTCGCGGCGCCGCTGATCCTCTTCCCGCGGCGGTCGGCGCCCGCCTTCCACGATCTCGTGACCAGCTACTATGTGAAGCACGGCGGACAGGCGCGGATCGTGCAGGAGGCCGTCCAGATGCAGACGATCATCAGCCTCGTGTCGGCCGGGATGGGCATCGCGCTGGTGCCGGCGTCGCTGCGCAACCTGGCGCGCACCGGGGTCCGCTACGTCGATCTCGCGGGCGAGGCGCCCGTGCTCGAGACGGGCGTCGCGTGGCGGCGCGGCGACGCCACGCCCACGCTTCGGCAGTTCCTCGCAATCGCGCACGAGGAGGTCCGCATTGGACCGTCGGGACCGCCTCGGCGACGGTGAACACGGACCGCTGTGGAAAAATCGCCTCTGAACCGTCGCGAACGCAGCTTCGCGAGGCGCGTGCCTGGTCTATATCGGACTTGGAGGACCGAATGCCCAAGCCGCAGACGATTGCCACCCCGATGTGCTCTGCTGAGCGCTCGTCCTGCCACGGTGCGCCGCATGTCCTCGACCGCAACGAGGCCCTCGCCCGCTATCGGCGCTACTCGAAGCTGCGCAAGAACATTCAGAACGCGACCCTCACACATGTGTCGCCGTCGCGTTTTCTCGCGCACGCCAAGAAGATCGGACTGGGCGACGGCAAGCATCTCTTCACGGACGACGATGCCGAACTGACTCTCGTCTGCGACCTGGCCGTCTATACGGCAAAGGCGGGGCAGACCCGGGCGATCGATCGTTATGCCCGGCGGCATGAGGCATCCTCCGGCGCCGACGAGGCGGTCGTGCTCGCCGGGCTGCGTGCCGCGCGATTTTCCGTGTTTCGCGTGATCGGAAGATCGGAGATCGCCGGCCTTGTTCTGGACGACCTGATGCGGGGCGGCGAGATCTGGCTGATGGACGAAGGCCTCGAGCGATCCGCCCGTCCCGGCGAGGTCTTTGCCATGCGGGTGGCGCCAGTCGATCTGTTCGCCGTCACCTGCGGTGCGGTTGTGCCGATCGATTCTGCGACAGGCAGCGGGCTCGCCAACCTGTTTGATGGCGGCGCGGCGGATGGCGATCTTGCGGTGCTTGCCGACGATCCGCGCTTCGCCGCCTCGATCTTCCAACTCGCCGTGGCGCTCGACCTGATGGGATGCGTTGCCTATCAATGAGACGTGGCGCCGGCTTCGGCCTGACAAGGCCGTTGCGTCGCGCCGAGGCCGGATGAAAAGGACTTTCTTCTGGACCGTCTACGGATTGCTGCTGGCCGCGATCACGATCGGCGGCCTGGAATTCGTCGCGTCGTTCCTCACGCCGCCCTGGCCGGCCTACGACCTGCGCCCGATCGATGCCGCCGCTGCGCCGATCGGCCAGATCAAGGCGCTGGCCGGCATGCCCGACCTGATCCCGCGCTACAACAGTTGGGGACTGCGGGACAGGGAAAGGTCGTTCTCCCGGCCGGCGGACGTGCGCTTCCGCTCCGTCCTGGTGGGCGACAGCTTCCTGGAAGGCGCCTTCCTGCGCGCGCCGCTCGCCCAGCTCGTCGAGCAGGATTGGCGGGCGCGCGGCATGCGCGACGGCGAGGCGATCAATCTCGGCGTCTCCGCCACCGGCCCGGTGCAGTACTACTATCGCATCGAGACCGTTGCGCTGAAGCTCGAGCCCGATGCGATCCTGGAGCTGGTCTATCCGGGCAACGACTTCGTGCGGGACAGGTTCTCGCCCTGGTCGATTCCGCCGCTCGTGGCCGAGCGGCCGGAGCCGTCGCTTCTGGGCGCCGTGGCGCCGCATCTCGACTGGCTGATCGTCAATCGCCTCGGCCTGTCGGAGTTCGGCCGCGGCAACAAGCCGATCCCGGACGAGTTCGACATCCTGAACGACGTGCTGCAGAAGCCGCGCGACCAGCGCGCCGGCCTGCTCGCGGACTATCTCGGGAAGAATTACTTTCCGGGCAAGAGCCGGGAAACGATGCGCGAGATCCTGGGCCGCGGCGGCGATGCGTTCTGGGCTGCTTTCGAGCACCGAAAGCAGGATCCGGAGTTCCTGCAAGGCTGGCTTCTCGCGAGCATGATCGACTGGGAAACCGGCACCTGGCCGGTGCCGCACGACAGCGCCGAGGCCGATCGCATGGTGGACATGTCGGAGGTCGACTCGACCTCGTCGTGGCTGCTGGCGGCCGACCGCCTCGCGACAGCGAACGGTGTCCGGTTCCTGCTCGCGGTCGCGCCGATGGGGTCGGTCGATCCGCGCTTCGCGGCATTCTGGCAGCCGTGGCCGCGCTTCTACAGCATCAACCTGGCGCGCGACGCCGCCCGCCGCCGGCTGCTCGCCGAGTTGCGCAGGAAGGGCCTGCAGCCGATCGATCTGGAGGAGGATCTGAAGGGCGTCAGTGGCACCTATCGTCTGACCGACGGCCATTGGACCCAACGCGGCACGGAGATCGTCGCCAAGCGCATCGCCGACGAATTGGCCGAGGCGCGGACGCGAAAAGCCGCAAGGGCGAAGTAAGAGCCTATCCGGAAAGAACTTGAGTCGGAAGAATCTGTTGTGATTCATTGTTCGGCACTCTGTGGTTTGAGACAGGTGCCAGATGTGGACGACAGAGCATCGTCGGGCTCATGAGCGCAAGGCGCTGCGCTACCCCAGCGATTTGACGGATGCGGAATGGGCACTGGTGGCGCCGCTGATTCCCCCCGCCCGCCGTGGCGGGCGGCCGCGCGACGTCAATATGCGGGAAGTGCTGAACGCCGTGTTCTATCTGCTGTCGACCGGTTGCCAGTGGGACGCCTTGCCCAAAGACCTGCCGCCCAAGAGCACGGTGTACGACTATTTTGCGCTCTGGCGCTCGGATCGGACTCTGCTGCGCCTGCATCAGGCCCTGTATGTCCAGGTGCGCGAGGCGGCGGGACGCAAGCCCGAGCCGACAGTAGCAATCCTCGACAGTCAGAGCGCCAAAGCGGCGCAAAAAGGGGGGCCTCGATCGATCCGCAAGGCTACGACGCGGGCAAGAAGGTGACCGGTCGCAAGCGACATATCGTCGTCGATACGCTCGGCCTGTTGCTGAACGTCGTCGTCCATCGCGCCAATGTGCAGGATCGCGACGGCGTCCGCCGGCTGCTGCGCAACGCAAGACGCCGCTTTCCCTCGATCCTCAAACTCTTCGCTGATGCCGGTTATCAAGGGCCACGCGTCGCCCAAGTCGTTGCCGATATCGGCTCCTGGCAGATCGAAATCGTCAAGCGCACCGAGGCGCACAACTTCAGCGTTCTGCCCAAGCGATGGATCGTCGAGCGAACCTTCGCCTGGATCTCTCGCAACCGCAGGCTCGCTCGTGACTTCGAACGCTACGCCTGCACCGTCGTCGCCTTCATTCGCCTTGCCATGATCCGACTCATGCTCAGGCGCTTGACCAGGCCAATACATTGTTCCTGAATCACAACTTCTCGGATCGGCTCTAAGACAATTCATTTCGCATGAGCGCAACTGGAGTTGCGCGCTCCGATGAGCGCTCGGAGGAGCGGCCACTAACAAGAAACAAGAGCGGGCGCTCCAGCCACTTCCGTGTCATCCCGAGCGTAGCGAGGGATCTTTGGCCGGCGCCGATCAAGGATCCCTCGCTTGCGCTCGGGATGACACCCGCTTTGCGGCAGGCAGCGCAGTTTCACTCCCGAGGGCCCGCACCTGGCTGGTGACGAACTCCAGTGGCGCAATCAGTGCTCCTCACCGCATCAGACGGCGCAGGCGGTAGCGGGTGCGGCTGGCGGGGCCGCGCAGGAAGCGGTCCTCGTCGCCCTCGAAGCTCGCGGCGGTGATCGTGCCCAGGATCCGGGCGCGCGGCGCCACATCGTCGGTGCGGAAGCGGCGCAGGTCGATCGCCTTGAGGTCGAGGGTCCATTCGAACCAGACGATGCGGCGGCCCTGGCCGGCGCCGACGGCGGCTTGCTTGCCGAGCGGATGGCCGGAGAGATTGACGACCAGCTCGCCCGCCTCGATCTCGAGCTCGAGCCCGGCCCAGCGGCGCTCGCCCTTGGCCGGCGGCGCCGCGACGCGTCGCGGCGTGAACGCGGCGAGCAGGCCATGCCGGTTGGCCGGCGCCGTCAGCCGGCCGTCGCGGCCGAGCTCGACGTCGGGAAAGGCATAGCCGTGCCGCGCCGGCACGCGCGCCAGCTCATAGACGGTGCCGGCCGGCATCCCGGTCCGCTGATCGTCGCGGGCCCGTTGCAGCACGGCGCGCAGCTCGGCGCCTCGCCGGTCGAGATCGGGAGCGCCCGCCTGCGGCAGGGTCGGCCATGCGCCTGCCGTCTCGTTCGACACCTGCCACAGTCGATCCGACAGCGGACGCCACAGGCGGTCCGCCAGCCCCCAGTTCTCGCCGTTCAGATAGGGCAAACCGCAGTCCCAGAGGTATTGATGATCGGGGTAGGTCGATGGCTCGCGTGAGAACGAGCGCAGATGGCTGATATGGAAGATCTGTCCCAGGAGCTCGCAGTCGAGGCCGGCCTGCAGCGCATTCGTCGCCATGCGCGAATCGAGATGCAGGCGCGCGAAGTCGATGCCTTCGTCCATGCCGCGCAGGCCGACCAGGGAAGCGCGGTCCATCATGATGAAGTCGCCGCTGGCGTTGGTGTAGGGCGGCCTGTCGAACGGCGGCTCGCGGCAGGTGTCCACCGACACGACGTTCGCCGGATCCTCGACCGTTCGCGGCGTCAGACAGGCGAAGTCGAGGTCGGGGCGGATGTTCACGCGCTCGGCGCGGTAGAGACGGTTCGGACGCAGGCCTCCATCGGCCAGCCGCCGACAAAGCGCCTCGCCCAACAGGATGTCGCCGCCGGTGATCACCAGGAAATCGGCGGTGCTGGTGCGCACCGCGGCATTGACCGGGAAGTTCATCATCATCGGCTGGCGGGCGCGCGACAGGCTCCTGTGCACGGCCGCCTCGATCACGATGGCGCGCAGGAAGGGGAAGCGGGCGACCAGGCCGGGCGAAAGCAGCGGCCGGTCGGGCGGCGGATTCCATTCGACGAAAGCGGCGCGATACTCGAACGCCGTGCCGGCCAGCCGCTCGCGGTTGTAGGCAAGGACAGCCTGCAGCCGATCCGCCCAGCCCGGCTCGTAGTCGTCGTTGCGGCCGAGGATGATCGCTTCGATTGTCTTGGTCACTGCACGGCCGCTGAATCCGCAAGAGGAGGGAGGATTACTACGACGCCCGGCTCGACGACAAGCGATAGCGTCGCTCTTGGAGCTCGTCCGTTTTCATGCCAAACACCGCCGCCATGAGCGGCGACCGACCGTCTTGGCTCAGGAATAGATTCGCCGATCGTCTCGCCCACCGTCTGGATCGGCTGGGGCCGCGCCTGCTGCTCAGGGCGCCGCCGCTCGGCCGGCTCTATGCCCGTGCCTTGCGCGGCCGCGCGCCGCGGCTCGGGGTCGTGCCGGGCTGGCGGTTCGCGATCGAATACTCCGTCACGCGCCCGTGGTGGGCGATGCGCCGCGCCGTGCTGTGGCAGTGTGCGCACGATCACGGGCTCGAGGTGCCGGTCGTCGTGCGGTGGCTCGACGGCACCCGCATCGGCCTGACGCTGGGCAACGACATGAGCCTCTGCCTCTATGTCGGCAGCTCGTTCGAGCCCAACGAGTTCGCCTTTCTCGACCGTGTCCTGCGCCCGGGCATGACCTTCGTCGATGTCGGCGCCAACGAAGGCCTCTACACCCTGTTCGCGGCGCGCCGCGTGGGCCATGCCGGCCGCGTCGTCGCGATCGAGCCGAGCTCGCGCGAACGCGCCCTGCTCGAGGCGAACCTCGCGCGCAACCGGCTGGGCAACGTCACGGTCGTGCCGCGGGCGCTGGCCGACGCGCCCGGCAGCGCCGAGCTCAAGATCGCGCCCAAGCGGCATGGCGGCCACAACACGCTCGGCCAGTTCATCTACGAGGGCGATGTCGTCGTCGCCCGCGAGAAGGTCGCCGTCGAGACGCTCGACGCGCTTGCCGCGCGCCTCGATCTCGGGCGCGTCGACGTGGTGAAGATCGACGTCGAGGGCGCCGAGCTCAAGCTGCTGTCGGGCGGCCGAGGTCTCCTGTCGCGGCAGCGTCCGGTCCTGCTGATCGAGGCCAACGAGGCGGCGCTTCGGCAACAGGGCGCGAGTGCTGCCGCGGTGGTGGATCTGCTGCGGTCGCTCGACTATCGGATCCATGCGTTCGACGAGAGCGGCATGACGGGGCCCTGGACCCCGGGCACGCCGCTGTCGGACAACATCGTCGCGCTCCCCCCGGGGGAAAGATGAAGAAGGCTCTCTTCTGGTCCATCTATGGACTGCTGCTCCTCGCCGTCACCATCGGCGGCGCGGAACTCCTGGCCTCGTTCCTGACGCCGCCCTGGCCCGCCTACGAGCTGCGGCCGATCGTGGCGTCCGCCTCCAACATGAGGCAGATCAAGACGCTCGCCGACAAGCCGAAGCTGATCCCCTACTACAACAGTTGGGGCCTCAAGGATCAGGAGCGCTCGATCGAGCGCCCACCCGGCGTCAAATTCCGCTCCGTGTTCGTCGGCGACAGTTTCCTGGAGGCGCCGTTCTCGCTCACCCCTCTCAGCGAGATGGTGGCCAACAACTGGGCCGAGCACGGCATCCGCGACAGCGAGGCCATCAATCTCGGCATCTCGGCCACCGGTCCGCCGCAATACTACTACCGCATCAAGTCGGTCGCGCTGAAGCTCGAGCCCGACGCGATGCTGGAGCTGTTCTACTCCGGCAACGACTTCGTCCCGGACAGGCTTTCCGCCTGGTCGATCCCGCCGCTGGTCGCCGAGCGGCCGGAGCCGTCGTTGCTGGGCGCGGTGGCGCCGCATCTCGACTGGCTGATCGTGAACCGGCTCGGCCTTTCCGAGTTCGGCCGCCACAACAAGTCCGTCCCCGACGAGTTCGACACGCTGAACGCCATCGCCAGGAAGCCGCTCGCCGAGCGCGCCGGCCTGCTCGCCGACCACTACAAGAAGTACTACTACCCCAATGTCAGCAAGGCGGCGCTCGAGGAGGTGCTGGGGCGCGGCGGGGCGGCCTTCTGGGCGCCGTTCGAGCGCACCGACGACAAGCGCGAATATCTGATGGGCTGGCTGCCGGCCATCGTCATCGACTGGGAGCTGATTCATCCCGACTGGCCTGCGCCCATGAGCGACGCCGAGGCCGAGCGCATGGTCGATCCGGCGGAGATCGACGCCACCGCCTCGTGGCTGCTGGGTGCCGAGAAGCTTGCGGCAGCGAAGGGCATCAAGTTCCTGCTGGCGATCGCGCCGATGGCCTCGGTCGATCCGCGCTACGCCGAGTACTGGAAGCCCTGGCCGCGCTTCTACAGCCAGAACCGCCGCCGCGAGGCGTCGCGGCGCGCGCTCCTCGCCGAGCTGGCCCGGCGCGGCCTGCACCCGATCGACCTTGCGCAGGATCTGCAGGGCGTGCCCGGCACCTATCGCGTGACCGACGGCCACTGGACCGACCTCGGCACCGAGATCGTCGCCCGGCGTGTCGCGGCCGAGCTGACGAAGATGCGGGAAGGAACGCCGCCGACACCGCGCGCCCTCGGACAGTAGGCCGCCGCGCGCAAAGAAGAGCCCGCCGAGCGGATCAGGCTGGACGGGCTCGAGGTATCGAGAGGCTTCAACGCTCACGGTCCACAGGGGAGAAGAGGGTGGACCGCTACAAAGCCGCAGTCTCCGGTGCGGCAGTTTCCTTGTACGCCGGGCTCCATTCGCGACGATTTCGCCGCCGGCGCCTTTTGGTTTCGTGGGTTTCGTCCAATGCGGCGCCCGTCGCCGCGCCAGGCGGCAAATCGCCGGCCGATACAGTTCATACAAAATAGAAAAAGCCATTGAAACACAACTTACGGTCAACCGGCCTATGGTCTCCTTGTGCGCCAGAGGGGTTCGGCGCGCGGAAGACATGGGACGCCGATCGTGCGGCGGCGCTGCACGATTGGCGATGATGGGTGGACCAATGCGCACCAAGGCAGAGATGGCTGTCGCGCTGCGTGAGTCACGCGGCACTTTCGAGTTGAAGAAGTTCGGCCCCGATCTCCCGGCGCCGGCGCGCCCGATCGGGTTCGCATCGGGCGGGTTCGCATCGGGTCAGCCGGCCGCCGAGGGCGCGGCGCTTCATATCGGCCCGTTCGTCGCCGACAAGTACGCATTGCTGCTCAAATATTCCGACAAGGCCCGCGCCGCCGAGGCCCGCCTGAGCACGTTGCCGGACGACCTCAGGGAACGGTTCAGGCAGGAAGCCGTGGCGGACCCGGGTCGCATCGAGGAGATCGCAGCCGCCCTCGTGGCCGAAGGCCGCAAGCGCCTCAACCCCTTCGGGGATCCGGTGTTGAACGCGTTGTACCGGAAGCTCGGGTCGCACGGTTTCGAGGCCCAGGCCGAATTCCTGCAGGTCCTGGAACTGCTGAAGGGACAGGTCGATCCGGAGGAGGTGTTCGCGCGAATCATCGAGGACCATCCGTCCCGCGCAGCGGAGAAGAAGAGCCGGCCCTCGGGGCGCCGAGAGGCCGCCCCTGTTCCGCGCCGGGCGGAGACGGCGGAGGAAATCGAGCAACGCCGTCGTCGTGCGGAAAAGATCGCCCGCGAGATCGTGGAGTTGAGACGCGGTGCATCCAGCGAGTCTGCAAGGACGGCAGCAGCCATTCCGACCATGCCGCAGCAGCGCGACCCTTCTGCTACGGCCGGCGCGTTTGCATGGCAGCCGAAGTGGGCGCCGTCCGTGGCGGCGGCAGCCGTCGTGATGCTCGCGGTGTCCGGCGGCGTATGGAGGCTGGCGGTTCCTTCGACGGCGTCGCCCGCTGCGGCGCATGATTCCACCATGATGAAGCCGCAGCAGTCGGCTGCGCCGCGGGAAGCGGTGGCGCCCGCCGCCGTAGCGACGGATGCCGCGGTTGCGGAAGCGGCGCGGAAAGCCGCGGAGGAAAAGCTCGCCGCCGAGGAGAAGCTCGCCGCCGAGGCAACGCGACGCGACGAGGAGGCGCGCAAGGCGCGGCAGGAGCAGGAGCAGCAGGCCGCGATCGAGACGGCGCGGCAGATGGCCGAGGCCCAGGGGCGTGCGGCCGCGCAGGAAGCGGCGCAACGCGAGCTTGCCGAGGCGGCGCCCGAACCGGTGCAAGCGCCGCCAGCCGCGGTGGCGGCCGACCGCGCGCCGAAGCCGGTTGCCGACGCGCGGCAGGCCGAAAAGGCCGAGGCGGCGCTGAACTTGTCCGACCGGGATCGCAAGCGGGTGCAGGCGGCGCTGACGGCGCTCGGGCACGAGGTGCCGGCGACGGGCTATTTCGGTCCGATCACGCGCAAGATGATCGCGGCCTGGCAGAAGACGCAGGGGCTGCCGGAAACGGGCTTCCTCGATCTGTCCCAGCTCGCGGCGCTCACCGCGCAGGCGACGCCGGCGCCGGACCCGGCCGAGCAGGCCAAGCACGACGCGCAGCAGGCCGAGTCTGCCCTGAATCTGTCCGAGCAGGATCGCAAGCGGGTGCAGGCGGCGTTGACGGCGCTGGGGCACGAGGTTCCGGCGACAGGCTATTTCGGTCCGATCACGCGCAAGATAATCGCGGCCTGGCAGAAGACGCAGGGGCTGCCGGAGACCGGCTTCCTCGACCGGCCGCAGCTCGCGGCGCTCACCGCGCAGGCGAGGGAGCGGCAGGCGGCGCGGTAGGACCCCGCCTTCCCGTTGATCCGGCGCCGCAAAGGGCGGAGGATTTCGCCCGGGGAGAGATCGGGGAGGGCGATCACATGCTGAAGCATATCGATCACGTCACGGTGGCGGTGTCCGACCTCGCGGCCGCGCGCCGCTTCTTCGCCCTGCTGGGGTTCGAGGAGGACAAGGCGGTGGTGATCAGCGGCCCGGTCATGGATCGCTACATGGGCGTGAAGGACATCGAGGCCGATCACGTCACGCTGGTCCTGAAGGACGCCGCGCCGCGCTGCGAGGTGCAGATCCTGCACTATCGCCGGCCCGAGGCGCGGCCCGATCCCAACGCCGACCGCCTCGACCGGCTGGGCTACAACCACATGTGCTTCGCGACCTCCGACATCGACGGCATGATCGCGCGGCTGACCGAGGCGGGCGTGCGCCTGCGCAACGAGCCGATGGTCTTCCACGATCGCAAGCTGGTCTTCCTGGAGGGGCCCGAAGGCATCGTCGTCGAATTGGCCGAGTGGAAGCAATAACGTCAGTGGGCCGCCGCCGTGTCGGGCTCCTGCCGCAGGAAGCCCTTGGCCAGGGCGTGATAGATGCCTTCAGGACAGACCAGGCGCGAGGCGAGCCAGGCGATCAGCGCCGCCGCCATCAGCGGAATCACCATCGCGTGGTTCTCGGTCATCTCGGTGACGATGACGAAGGCGGTGATGGGCGCCTGCACGACGCCGGCGAAGTAGGCCACCATGCCGAGCAGGATGATGGCATCGACCGGCGCGCCCGCGAACAGGTGCGCGAGGTTGGCGCCGATCCCGGCCCCGACGGCCAGCGAGGGCGAGAAGATGCCGCCCGGAATGCCGCTGATGGTGGACAGGGTGGTGGCGGCGAACTTCAGGAGGCCGAAATGCCAGGGCAGCGGCACGCCGCCCTCCAGCGCCGCCTTCACATGCGTGTAGCCGGTGCCGTAGATCGTGTCGCCCGAGGCGATGCCGCAGAGCGCCACCGCGAAGCCGCAGGCGGCGGCGAAGGGCAATCGATGCTGCTTGATCGCCGCACCCAGCAGGCCGGGAAGGCCGCGCGCCACGACGACGACGATGCGGCTGAACAGGCCGCCGGCCAGCCCGCCCACGACGCCGCAGACCGGCACCGCCAGCCAGTCGGCGCCGGTGCGCAGCATGGTCGGGCTGGTGCCGAAATAGGCGTAGTTGCCGACCAGGGCGAGCGAGGTGAGGCCGGCCGCGATCACCGAGGCGATGACCAGCCCGCTGGTGCGGACCTCGAACGCGCGGCTCATCTCCTCGATCGCGAACACGATGCCGGCGAGCGGCGTGTTGAAGGCGGCGGCGACGCCCGCCGCCGCGCCGGCCAGGATGAGGCCGGGCTGGCGCCTGGGCGAGAGGCGGCCGATCGCGAACATGATCGAGGCGCCGACCTGCACCGTCGGCCCTTCGCGGCCGGCCGACGCGCCACACAGCAGGCCGAGCAGGGTCAGCAGGATCTTGCCGATGGCGATGCGGATCGAGACCAGCCGGCCGCGCGCCGCCTGGTCGTCGAGCTCGCGCGCGGCGATCGCCTGCGGGATGCCGCTGCCCTGCGAGTTCTGGAAGTAGCGGTTGGTGAGGAAGACGGCGAGGACGAAGCCCGCCGGCGTCACCACGAGCGACGCATAGCGCCATTTGCCCACGAGCAGAGCGAAAGCGGCCTGCACCTGGTCGGCCAAGAGCGCGAGCGCGACGGCCGACGCGCCCACCGTGACGCCGCCCAGCAGGAAGACGATCTGCCGCTGCCAGCGCGCCCACGTCACCTTCAGGAGCCGTGGATAGCGGTCCGGCCGGGTCAATGTCATCCACTTCATGGCGAACGCTCCTAGCACAGCATGCGTCCGATATGGAAAAGACGGTGCGGCGGGAGTATGCCCCGCCAATGACGGGGCGGGAGAAACGGTCCGGCCGATGGCTGCTCGCGACGGCGGTGAACCTCGGCGCGGTCGTGGTCGCCGTCGTGGCGTTCGGCGCCTGGAAGCGGCTCGATCCGGCGCAAGGGGCGACGCGGCCGACCCACATCGAAGGCTCGATCACGGCGGGCTTCTACGAGCAGGGCGTCGACGATGTCGGCTTCATCGCCCGGGCCAACATGCATGTCACGGCGCGCGAGGTGATGGGAGCGCGCGTGATCTACGATGCCGTCTACACGACCGGCGCCGATCACTTCCGTGTGGTGCCGGCCGCCGGGAAGCCCGACCGCTGCGTGCTGCTGTTCGGCGACTCCTTCACCTTCGGCGAAGGCGTCAGCGACGGCGAAACCTCGGCGGCGCAGATCGTGGCGAGGAGCAGGGGGCGCGTGGCCGCCCGCAACTTCGGCATCGGCGGCTGGGGGCCGCACCAGTTCCTGGCCGGTCTTCTGTCGGGCCGCTTCCAGCGCGCTATCGGCTGCGCGCCGACCGATGCCTTCTATCTGATCATCCCGGCGCAGATCGGGCGCGTGGTGGGACAGGGCCAGTGGGACAAGCACGGCCCGCGCTTCCGGCTCGGACCGGACGGGCGGCCGGTTCGCGCCGGCAACTTCGACGGCAGCGGTTGGCGGGGCTGGCGCGCGCTGATCGGCCTCGATGCCGTGCCCGGCATGGAGGAGGCCGATCTCGCCGCCGCGCTCGTCGTGGCGGGTGCGACCGAGCTCGGCCGCCGGTATCCCGGCCTTCGAGTCCATGTGCTGGTGTGGAACACCGATCCCACCTTTCCGGCCGGGATCATGGCGAGGGCCGAGCATGGCATGACGGCCGCCGGTCTCGACGTGCAGTCGATGGCGAAGGTCATCCCGCGCTTCGCCGAGGTCTGGCCCGACTACGTGATCGATCCCGGCGTCGAGTGGCACCCGAACGCGCGCGCCTACGAACGCATCGCCGATTTCATCCTTCGCGAGGTCGCCCGCGACTAGCGCCTTTCCCGGTGGATCCGCAATCGCTGCGCCATGTACCTCCGGTGGGGGCGGTTCCGGCATCACCAGACCTTGCGAGGTCGAAACGGGAACGGGCCCCCATAGGTTGACAGTCGCCAAAGTGCTGTATCTGCAGCATTTTACTTATGTACAGTCTGTGGATCGAGGGGACTAACGAGGGGTTTGCCATGGCTGTACGGCCATCGTGGGAAGGCCATCTGCGCCTTTCGCTGGTGACCTGCCCGGTCGCGCTCTTTGCGGCGACGACCGAGGCGGAGACGATCCGCTTCAACCTGATCAATCCCGAGACCAACAACCGCGTGAAGATGAAGACGGTCGACGCGGTCACCGGCGAGGAACTCTCGCGCGGCGATCTCGTGAAGGGCTTCGAGATCGCCAAGGGCGAGTACGTTCTGCTCGACAAGGACGACTTCGAGAGCGTGAAGCTCGAGAGCACGCGCACCATCGACATCGAGAAATTCGTGCCGGCCGCCTCGATCGACCGACTCTACTGGGACACGCCCTATCACCTCGTGCCGGCGGGCAAGACCGGCATCGAGGCCTTCGCCGTGATCCGCGAGGCGATGGAGCACAGGAAGACGGTGGCGATCGGCCGCCTCGTGATGGGTACGCGTGAGCGCATCTGCGCCATCGAGATCGAGGACAACGGGCTGGTGCTCACGACCCTGCGCACGGCGCAGGAAGTCCGTGCCATGGACCAGATCCCCTCGCCCGAGCTGCCGCGCGCCGACAAGCGCATGCTCGAGATCGCCGAGAAGATCATCGACCAGCAGTCCGGCGACTTCGACCCCTCCGGGTTCACCGACCGCTACGAGGACGCGCTGCGCGCCCTGATCGAGGAGAAGAGGAAGGGCCACAAGCCGGTGCGGCCGGCGAGGCCCGCCAACGACGACAAGGTGATCGATCTCATGGAGGCGCTGCGCAACAGCCTCAAGGGCAAGAGCAGCAGCGGCACCTCCGGCAACGGCGGCGCACGCTCGGCGCCGGCCAAGGACCGCCGCACGGCCAAGAAGCCGACCGGCGGCCGGCGGGCGGCCTGATCATGGACGCGCAGCTTCCCCTGCCGGCCGGCTGGGCCATTCGCTCGCCGATGAATGTCGGCGATCCGCGCGAGCGCCTCGAAGCGCTCGCCCGCGACAAGCAGGAGGCGAAGGTGGAGATCCGCCGGGTCCTCGACCGCTTCGCCGAGAAGCACGGCCTCGCGCCGCGCGAGATCGAGCGCGCGGCGCAAGGCTATGTCGACGACCTGCTGGACGACGCCGCCTTCGAGCGCGAACAGGCCCTCGCCCACGCGATCGAGGCCGACGAGGAGACGTGATCGCTCGGGCGGCCTCGTCGAGGGATTCGAGATCGCCGCGCGAGTATGTGCCGGCGACTATGCGCGATAGAACGGCTTGTCGCCGCACACCGTCACGCGGTGGCCGTAGCGGCGGTGGGGGAAGTAGTCGAACATCGCATGGTGCTGGGCGCAGCGATTGTCCCAGAACGCCACCGAGCCCGGCTGCCACTTGAAGCGGCAGTGGAATTCCGGCGTCTCGATGTGGCGGTAGAGCATCTCGAGCAGCGCATCGCTCTCGTTCTTCCTGAGCTGCGGGATGCGCAGCGTGAAGCCGCGATTGACGTAGAGGCCCTGCTTGCCGGTCACCGGATGGGTGCGGACCACCGGATGCTCGGCGTTGGGAAATTTCATCTCCTCGCGGTCGGTGGCCTTGACGCGATAGTAGTGCGCCTTGGAGCTGTCATGCAGCGCCGTGAGCCCCTGCAGCAGCTGCTTGATCGGCTCGGAGAGCGTTTCGTAGGCGCGGTACATGTTGGCGAACAGCGTGTCGCCGCCGCCCTCGGGCGGCACCTCGGTCATGTAGAGGATGGAGCCCATGGGCGGCTCGAGATCGCACGAGACGTCGGAGTGCCATTCCTCGCCGGCCACGCGCTTGGACTTCTCGTCGGCCTTGATCACCAGGATCTCGGGATGCTCGGGGAAGGTGATGGGCGCGTTGGGATGCACGTGCAGCGGCCCGAAGCGCCGGCCGAAGTCCTTGTGCTGCTCGATGGTGAGCTTCTGGTCACGGAAGAAGATGACCAGGTTCTCCATCAGCGCGTCGTGCACTTCCTGGAACTGCTGGTTGCCCAGCGGCTTGGCGAGATCGACCCCGAAAATCTCGGCACCGATTGTGGGCGTGAGCTTGCGCACTTCGATCGACTGATAGGCCATGGGGCGTTTCCTCCGTTTGCCGAGCGTACGCCGGCCGCCGCCGCCGGCACGGCCGAAGTTGCAAGAGTCCGCATTACGGACTCTCGTTGCATCCTTCGCCATCCAGCGGAAGCCAGCAGGCCCAGCGATGGTCTTGTCCGGCGGGCGCGAGCCGCGGCGCCTGCCCCGCACATTGGGCGGTCGCCCGCGTGCAGCGCGGGTGGAAGCGGCAGCCCGAGGGCATCTCCGCCAGGGAGGGCGGGCGCCCGCCGACCGCGTGCAGCAATGCGTGCGGCGGCGTATCGACATCGACGACGCTGTCGAGGAGGCCGCGCGTATAGGGCATGCGCGGCCGCGCGAAAACGTCGTTCGTCGGTCCTTCCTCGACCAGCCGGCCGGCATACATGACCGCAATCCGGTCGGTGCATTCGGAGGCTACACCCATGTCGTGCGTGATCAGCACCATTGCCATGTCCAGCTCCTGCTGGAGCTGACGCAGCAGATCGAGGATCTCGGCCTGGGTGGTGACGTCGAGCGCGGTCGTGGGCTCGTCGGCGATCAGCAGCCGCGGCCGGCCGGCGAGCGCAATGGCGATCATCACCCGCTGGCGCATGCCGCCGGAAAGGTGATGGGGATAGTCGTCGAGCCGCTTCGCCGCCGCCGGGATCCGCACGGCGTCGAGCAGGGCGAGGGCCGTGTTACGCGACTCGGCGCGGCCCACCCGATGGTGGGCCGTGATCGCCTCGACGATCTGCTCGCCGACCCGCATCGTGGGGTCGAGCGAGCGCAGAGGGTCCTGGAAGATCATCGCGAGGCCGGCGCCGCGCCGCCGCCGCATCTCGCGGTCCGAGAGCGGGCGGAGATCGACGCCCTCGAAGCAAACCTCGCCGCCGGCGATGCGCGTATTGGCGGGCAGCAGGCCCATGATCGCGCGCGCCGTCAGCGACTTGCCCGATCCCGATTCGCCCACGATCCCGAGGGTGCGGCCGTGCGACAGCGTGAACGACACGCCGTCGACCGCCACCAGATCGCGGCCGGCGAGCCGGGCTTCGACACGCAGGTTGCGGACCGCGAGCAGAGGCCGAAACGGCTGGCCGTCAGGCATGCCGCGCCTGCAGGATGTCGCCGAGACGGTTGAACGCCGCGATGGTCACGAACAGGAAGGCGCCGGGCACCAGGGCGATATGCGGCGCATCGGAGATATCCTGCTTGCCCATGGCGATGAGCTGCCCCCAGCTCGGCTGTGGCGGCGGCACGCCGAGGCCGAGGAACGAGAGGCCCGCCTCGATCACCATGGCGATGCCGATCAGCACGAAGGCGTAGGTGAGGATCAGGAACAGCACGTTCGGCAGGATATGGCGCGTACCCACGTACCAGCCGCCGCCGCCGAACATCTGCGCGGCGCGAACGAAGTTCTGCTCGCGTACGCGCAGCGCACCGGCCCGCGCCATGCGCGCATAGGCCGGCACGGTGTAGAAGGCGATCGCCAGCGTGACATTGCGCACGCTCGGGCCGAGATAGCTTGCGACGGTCAGCGCCAGCACGAGGCCCGGAAACGCGAACAGCACGTCGAGACAGCGCGAGATGACGGCGTCGACCGTGCCGCCGCGATAGCCCGCGACAATGCCGAGCGTGCCGCCGGCGACGAGGCCCAGCGCCACTGCGGCGACGCTGACGGTCAAGGACACGCGACCGCCATGGAGGCAGCGCGCCAGCAGGTCTCGCCCCAGCGCGTCGGTGCCCAGCCAATGTCCGGGCGTGCCGATCGGCGCGAGGGCGTTGGCGAAATCGGTCGCCTCCGGGTTGGGCAGCGGCAGGACGAAGGGGCCGAGATAGCAGCCGGCGGCGATCAGGACGAGCACCGTTCCCCATATCCAGGTCTCGGCCTCGCCCCGGAGACGGAACGCGAGACGGGGGAGCGCTCCCAACGCCTGTCTAGCCGTCATGGAGGTGGATCCTCGGATCGAGCAGCATATGGGCGATATCGACGACGAGATTCACCAGCACGACCGTCACGGCCACGATCACGACCACGCCCTGCACCATGACGGCGTCGCGCTGGTATATCGAGTTGACGAGGAGGTCGCCGGCGCCCGGCAGCGAGAACAGGCTCTCGACGATCACTGCGCCGCTCACCAGCGGGCCGAAGCCGATGCCGATGACGGTGACCAGGGCCACCGCGGAGTTGCGCAGCACGTGGCGCAGCACCGCGCGCAGCGGCGAAATCCCCTTGGCACGCGCCGCCAGGACGAAATCTTCTGCCAGATTGCGCAGCATCTCGCCGCGCAGCACGCGGAAATAGACAGCGAATTCGAGAACGCCAATGGTGATCGCCGGCAGCGCCACGGAGTGGAGATTGCCGGCGGCGTCGGCGAACAGCGACACGAAGCCGGTCGAGGGAAAGAGTTGCCAGTAGACCGAGAAGCCGAGGATCAACAGCAATCCCAGCAGGAAGCGCGGCGTCGCGATGGCGCCATAGGCCAGCAGCCCGAGCAGCCGGTCGAGCCACCCCTGCGGCCGCAAGGCGACCGCCACGGCGCAAGGCATGGCCAGCACGACGCCGATGAGCTGGCCCAGCAGGATGATCTCGACCGTCACCGGAAAGCGCTGGAGGATGGTCGGCAGGACCGGCTGGGACTGGATTTCCGACCAGCCGAAGTCCCCCGTGAGCGCATGCGCGAGCCAATGCAGGTAGCGCAGGAGGATGGGCTGGTTGAGGCCGAGCTGCTCCTGCAGGTGAGCGATGGCTTCCTTGCTGGCATCCGGGCCGAGGATGGCCAGCGCCATGTTGCCTGGAAGCAGGTTCACGAGCAGGAAGGCAAGCAGCGTGACGCCAAGAAGCACGGGGACGAGCTGAACGATCCGGCGCAGGACGAAGGCGATCATGGCCGGGCAGGGCTCAGGGAAAGCACGGATTCGGGCTGAGATGCCGCCGCCCCGTCCCCTGTAAGGGGGAAATGGCAGGAGACAGCGTGGCCGGCGGCATTGGAGAGCAGGGGCGGCTCCTCGACGGCGCAGCGTGGCGCGGCGCGAGGGCAACGAGTGCGAAACCGGCAGCCGCTCGGCGGCGCAAGCGGCGACGGCAACTCGCCTGCCAGATTCATGCGCGGACGACTGGCTTTGTGTGACACGCTCGGCACGGCGCCCAGCAGGGCGGCCGTATAGGGATGCCGCGGCTGGCGATAGACGCAGTCGGAGGGGCCGATCTCGACGATCTTTCCGAGATACATCACCGCGACCCGGTCGCTGAGGTGCCGCACCACGCCGAGGTCGTGCGAAATGAAGAGATAGGCGAGGCCGAACGTGCGGCGCAGTTCGACGAAGAGGTTGAGGAGCTGCGCCTGGATCGACACGTCGAGGCCGGAGACGACCTCGTCGCAGATCAGCAAGCGTGGCGAGAGCGCCAGCGCGCGGGCCACCGCGACGCGCTGACACTGGCCGCCGGACAGCTCGCGCGGCCGGCGACCGCCGTAGCGCGCCGGATCAATCCCGACAGCCTGCAGCACCTCTCCGACGCGCGCGCCGATTCGTGGCCGATCCCACCCCGCGATGCGCAAGGGCTCGGCCACCAGGTTGGCGACCCGCCAGGTCGGATCGAGCGAAGCGAACGGATCCTGGAAGACGTACTGCATATCGCGCCGCAGGGAGCGACGCTTGTCTGGACTCGCCGTGACGAGGCTTTCGCCCTTGAACAGGATGTCGCCTTCTGCGGGAGGCGGCGTCTGCATGATGGTGCGGGCGAGCGTGGACTTGCCGCAGCCGGTCTCGCCCACCAGCCCGAGACATTCGCCTGCCGCGAGTGTGAAGGAGACGGCCGAGACGGCATGAACGATGCGCGGCTTGCGGAACGGCAGAGTCGCGGGCAGGCGGAACACCTGCGTGACCGCCCGCACGTCGAGCAGTGGATCTACGGTGCCTGTGTCAGCCTGCATGAGATCCCATGATGCGACGATACCTCATTTCTCCAACCATGCGCGGGTCAGGTCCAGGGTATTGTCGGGCATGGGCGGCACGTCGTGCAGCTTCGGCGTATGCAGGCGCCACCAATCGGCCGCGTAGAGGAAATCATAGGGAAACAGCTCGGCCAGCCGGGCGTCGACCTTGCGGTAAATTGCCAGCCGTTTCGCCTTGTCCTGCTCGGCGACGCCCGCGTGCATCAGCTTGTCGAGCTCTTCATCGCACAGGCCGACGTGATTGAAGCTCGCGTTGCAGCCGAAGAACGGCGAGACGCTCAGGGCCGGATCGAAGGCGCCGCGATAGCGATAGATCGCCGCCTGGTAGCCGAAGTTGTGGGCGTCGTTGATCAGCGTGACCTGATCCACCTGCTTGATCTTCACCTTGAGCCCGACTTCCTTCCACTCGCTCTGCAAGGCTTCGGCAAGCTGCAGGGTTTCGGGCGAATTCTGGACGGACAGCACGAACGACAGCCCGCCCATCTTGTCCAGGAGCTCGCGCGCCTTCGCCGGGTCGTAGGCCGGATAGCCGGGCACGGACGGCTGATGCGCCCACGACGCCGGCGGGAACGGCGACTGCACGGGCGTGTAGAGGTTGTGGTAGAGGCCCTTGTTCAGCACCGCGAAGTTGGTCGCGTAGCCGACCGCGCGCCGGGCCTCCACCTTGTCGAACGGCGGCTTCTTGACGTCGAACATGACGAAGATCGTTCCCAGCGCCGGAATCGACTGCACCACGACCGCGCGATTGGCCTTGGCGGCAACGACCTGCCGGAACGCCGCGTTCTCGACGCTCTGGATGGAGCCCGACAGCAGGCTGCTGTAGCGCGCCTGGGCATCCGGGATGGCCCGGAACGTCACTTTCTGGAGATAGGGAAGCCCCTTTTCCCAGTAGCCGTCCCAGCGCTCCACCGTCACGTAGTTGCCGGCCTGCTGGCTGACGAAGCGGAAGGGGCCAGCGCCGACCGGATTGTTGCCGTAGTCCTTGCCGTATTTCTGGATCGCCGTCGGCGAGGCGACGAGGCCGCCGAAGATGCCGGCGAGCGCGTAGGGCAGAGGCGCGTAGGGCTTGCCGAGATGCAGCACGACATGCAGCGCGTCCTTCGCTTCCACCGAGGCGATCGAGGAGATGAAGGCGCGGCACCAGCAGTCGTTCTTGGGATCGAGCTCGCGGTCGAGGTTGAACTTCACCGCTGCGGCATCGAGCGGCGTTCCATCCTGGAACTTGAGATCGGGTCTCAGCGTGAGCTCGTAGGTCAGCCCGTCGGCGGAGACGGTGTAGCCGCTCGCGAGGCCCGGCGTGATCTCGCCCTTCGGCGTCACCTTGAGCAAGGTGCTGTAGATCGCGTAGTCGACGTCGGCGTCGTCGACGGCGTCGGCCCGCAGCGGGTCCATCGGATGCCAATCGGCCTCGAGACCGAATACCGCTTCTCCGCCCGGCGTCGGGGTCGGCTCCGCGGCGCTCGTCGGGCTGCCGCAAAGCGCGGCGACGACAATCGCGAGCGATGCCCAACCGATGTGGCGAGGGCCCATGTCATCCTCCCTGATCCTGGCCCGGCGATGTCGTGCCGGGCCCAACTCTTGCGCGCCGCTCAGGCGCGATGGAACGGCTTGTCGCCGCAGATCGTCACACGATGGGCAAGCCGGCTCTGCGGGAAGTAGTCCCACATCGCGTGATGCATTGCCGCGCGATTGTCCCAGAACGCCACCGATCCCGCCTGCCACTTGAAGCGGCACTGATACTCCGGCGTCTCCGCATGATCGTAGAGCATCGTCAGCAGGGCGTCGCTCTCGTTGCGGTTCAGCTCCTTGATGCGCGTCGTGAAGCCGCGGTTGACGAACAGTGCCTTGCGGTCGGTCTCGGGATGCGTGCGCACGACCGGGTGCTCGGACCGAGGAAACGCCTTCTTGGCGTCGTTGACGCCGTAACGGCCGCGATAGACATGCTCGCCGTCATGCACGGCGGTCAATCCGTCAAGGAAGCGCTTCATTGGCTCCGACAGCGTCTCGTAGGCGAGGTACATGTTGGCGAACATCGTATCGCCGCCGCCATTCTCCGGCGGCTGGTGCATGTAGAGGATCGAGCCCATCGGCGGCTCGGCGTCACAGGATACGTCCGAGTGCCAGACCTCGCCCGCGACCCGCTTGGAATTCGCGTCGGCCTTGATGACCAGGATTTCGGGATGCCCTTCCACCACGCTCGGCGAGGCCGGATGGATGTGCAGCTTGCCGAAGCGGCGGCCGAAGCCCTTGTGCTGCTCCGGGGTCATCTTCTGATCGCGAAAGAAAATGACCACATGTTGCAGCAACGCGTCGTGGATCGCCTCGAACTGGCTGTTGCTGATATCGCCGCCGAGGTCGACGCCGAAGATCTCCGCGCCGATGGCGGGTGTGAGCTTGCGCACCTCGATCGATCGATGGGCCATCGTTCGCTTCCTCCGTTTGCGTCGAGCGTACGCCGATGGCGCCGGCCGGTGCGCACAAAGTCGACGAAGTCCGTATTACGGACTATCGTACCAAGATGGTTGCGACCATCCGGCACGGGAAGCTTGCTGGAACGCCTATGCCTGCGGCCATCATCGAACCTGTCCGCCGCAGTTTCGCGGTGCTGGAGGCGTTGAGCCGACGGCGTAGCTCGACGGTCGGCGTGTTGATGCGCGAAACCGGCCTGCCGCGGCCGACGGTCGTGCGTCTGCTGCAGACCTTGATCGCGCTCGGCTATGCCAGTCGGCTGTCGCGCCAGCAGGGCTATCGGCTCACCGACCGTGTGCTCGGGCTCTCCGAATCGATCCGCTTCGTCGATCATCTGGTCGACGCCGCCATTCCGCACATGAGCCGGTTCACGGCCGAACACGGCTGGCCGCTCTATCTCGCGACGCTGAGCTTCGGCGCCATCGTGATCCGTCACTCGACCGCGCCGGAAAGCCCGATGTCGTTCGAGGGTGCGGCGCTCAACACGCGCCGGCCGATGCTGATCAGCGCGCTGGGCCGCGTCTGGCTGGCCTTCTGCCCGGACGAGGAGCGCCGCACCATCCTGCGCGACATGGGCGGCCTGACGCGGCGCCAGGAGGCGGCGCTCGACGAGGTGCTGGCGCGGGTGCGGCGCGACGGCGTCGCTTTCACCCAGCCGCCGCGACCGACCCGCCTGCACGGCATGGCCGTCCCCATCCGCCGCGGCGAGCGCGTACTTGGCAGTCTCTCGATCCGCTTTCCGCGGTCGGCGATGACGGAGGAGGAAGTCAGGCAGCGTTTCGGGAAGCGGCTTCAGGCCCTTGCGCGCGTCATCGCAAGCGATGTCGCCCGCCGTCTGCCGGGCTGATACAACACCGGCAGAAGCCGCTCGGGCGTTATCGAAGGAGTTCCGCATGTCGTTTCGCGCGCTTGTTCTGAGCCAGGGAGCCGACCGCAAGGTGAGCGGGGCCATCGAGACCTTGGAGGACAGCCGGCTGCCCGCGGGCGACGTCACCGTCGCGGTCGAATATTCGACACTGAACTACAAGGACGGGCTGGTGCTGACCACCGGCGGCGGGCTGGTGAAGATATGGCCGCATGTCGGCGGCATCGATTTCGCCGGCACCGTAGAGGCATCCGGCAATCCCGGCTTCAAGCCCGGCGACAAGGTGGTGCTGAACGGCTGGCGCGTCGGCGAGCTGCATTGGGGCGGCTATGCCACGAAGGCGCGGGTCAAGGGCGACTGGCTGGTGAAGCTGCCATCTGCTCTTTCCACCAAGCGCGCGATGGCGATCGGCACGGCGGGCTATACCTCGATGCTCTGCGTGATGGCCCTGCAGAAGCACGGCGTGCGCCCGGAATCGGGCGAGGTGCTGGTGACGGGCGCTGCGGGCGGCGTGGGCTCTATCGCGGTCGCGATCCTAGCGCGGCTCGGCTACCAGGTGGTGGCCGCCACCGGCCGGCCGCAGGAGGCGGCCTATCTGCAGTCGCTGGGAGCCGCGACCATCATCGACCGCAAGGAGCTGACCGACGCTCCTGACCGGCCGCTGCTGTCCGAGCGCTATGCCGGTATCGTCGACACGGTATCGGGCGTGATGTTCGCGCGCGCGCTTTCGCAACTGAAGTATGGCGGTGCGGCGGCAGTGTGCGGCCTGGCCGGCGGCGCGGCCTTTCCGGGCTCGATCCTGCCCTTCATCCTGCGCGGCGTGACCGTCTACGGCATCGACTCGGTGATGCTGCCCAAGGCGCCGCGCGAGGAGGCATGGCGCAGGCTCGCGGGCGACCTGCCGCTCGACAAGCTCGACAGCACGGTGAGCGAGGCCGGCCTTTCCGACCTGATGAGGCTGGCGCCGAAGATCCTGAAAGGCGAGGTGAGGGGCCGCGTGGTGATCGATGTCGACAAGTGAGGGCATGCGACGCATGCGCGAGCCCGTCGAGATCTGCCGTCTGACGCCATCGGAAGCGCCGCGCCTTCGCGAGCTCAACGCCTTGTTCGGCGAGGCCTTCGGTGACCCGGAGACCTACGGCAGCGCGCCGCCGGGCGAGACCTACCTGCGGGACCTGCTGGGCAAGGATCACGTCATCGCCCTTGTTGCGCTGGCCGACGGAGCGGTGGTGGGCGGTTTGGTCGCCTATGAACTCGACAAGTTCGAAAGAGCCCGACGCGAGATCTACATTTACGACCTGGCGGTTTCGGAGCCGCATCGCAGACGCGGCATAGCCACCGCTCTGATCGAGCGCCTGCGGACCATCGCGACCATGCGCCAGGCTTGGGTCGTCTTCGTGCAGGCCGACTATGGCGACGATCCGGCGGTGGCCTTGTACGAGAAGCTCGGCGTACGCGAGCAGGTGCTGCACTTCGACATCCCGCCGTTTCGCGATTGACGCGCAAGGCCCCAGAAATTCTCAAAGGAGAATGAAGGCGGCGCGTGGCCGCCGGCGTGGACAGGTGATAGATTAATTCAGGTCGATCCTCTGCAAAGGTTTCATCATGCCCTCGCCCAGCACCAAGCCCACCGCCAACAACCTCGATGCCTTCTTCATGCCGTTCACCGCGAACCGGCAGTTCAAGAAGAACCCGCGGCTTCTGGCGAAGGCCAAGGGCGTGCACTACTGGACGCCGGACGGCCGCAAGGTGATCGACGGCACGGCCGGCCTCTGGTGCGTCAATGCCGGCCACGGCCGCGAGGAGATCAAGGCCGCGATCGTGAAGCAGCTCGACGAGATGGACTACGCGCCCTCGTTCCAGATGGGGCATCCGAAGTCGTTCGAGCTCGCGGCGCGGCATGCCGCGATGCTGCCGGGCGACCTGAACCACGCCTTCTACTGCAACTCCGGCTCCGAGGCCGTGGACTCCGCGCTCAAGATCGCGCTCGCCTTCCAGCGCGCGCGCGGCCAGGGCACGCGCACCCGCTTCATCGGCCGCGAGCGCGGCTATCACGGGGTCGGCTTCGGCGGCATCTCGGTGGGCGGCATGGTCAACAACCGCAAATGGTTCGGCGCCATGCTGCCGGGGGTCGACCACCTGCCGCATACGCACGATCTCAAGCGCAACGCCTTCTCGCGCGGCGAGCCCGAGCACGGCGTCGAGCTTGCCGACGAGCTCGAGCGCATCGTGGCGCTGCACGATGCCTCCAACATAGCCGCCGTCATCGTCGAGCCCTGCGCCGGCTCGACCGGCTACCTGCCGCCGCCCAGGGGCTACCTCAAGCGCCTGCGCGAGATCTGCGACAGGCACGGCATCCTGCTGATCTTCGACGAGGTCATCACCGGCTTCGGACGCCTCGGCACCGGCTTCGCCGCCGAGTATTTCGGCGTCATCCCCGATCTGATGACGGTCGCCAAGGGCATCTCCAACGCGACCGTGCCGATGGGCGGCGTGTTCGTCCGCAAGCACGTCTACGACGGGTTGATGAACGGACCGGAGAACGCGGTCGAGCTGTTCCACGGCTATACCTACTCGGCCCATCCGCTGGCCTGCGCGGCGGCCTCTGCGGTGCTCGACATCTACAAGAACGACGGCCTGTTCCAGCGCGCCGCCGACCTCTCCAAATACTGGGAGGACGGCGTGCATTCGCTGAAGGGGCCCGGCATCACCGACATCCGCAATCTCGGCCTCGCCGCCGGCATCGACCTCGAGCCGCGCAAGGATGCGCCGGCCGCGCGGGGTTACGACACGTTCGTCAAGGCGTTCGAGCTCGGCCTCATGGTGCGCCAGACCGGCGACTGCATCGCCATGTCGCCGCCGCTGATCGTCGAGAAGAACCAGATCGACGAGATCATCGAGATCACCGGCAAGGCCATCAAGGCGACCGCCTGAGCTCTCTCGCGGTGGACGTGTGACCGCCCACCTGGTCTGGCTCATCACCGAAGCGGCCGCGCTGGCGCACGTCGTCATCGCGGCCTGGGTGACGGTCCACGTCCTGCTCTACAAGCGCAACGTCGGCGCGGCGATCTCCTGGATGGGGATCGCCTGGCTCTCGCCCTTCATCGGCGGCCTGCTCTATTTCGCCATGGGCGTGAACCGCGTGAAACGGCGCGCCCGGCGGCTCCGGCGCGAGCGCTCGCGTCTCTTCGTGATCGATCAGACCGCGCCCGGCGATCCGGCGGCCGATCCGCTGACGCCGCTCGAATACGCGATCGGCCGACTCACCGGCCTCTCCGCCGAATCGGGCAACAGCGCCGAGCTGTTGCGCAACGGCGACGAGACCTATCCGGCGATGCTGCAGGCGATCGAGGGCGCGCGGCGCAGCATCGGGCTCGCCAGCTATATCTTCCGGGACGATCTCGCCGGCCGGCCCTTCATCGATGCCCTGGCGCGCGCCAAGGATCGCGGCGTGCAGGTGCGCGTGCTGCTGGACGGCATCGGCAGCGGCTATTTTTACAACGCCGCCTACGAGCGACTGCGCACCTCCGGCGTGCCGGTGGCGCGCTTCCTCCACTCTTACTTCCCCTGGCGGATGCCGTTCCTGAACCTGCGCAACCACCGCAAGCTCATGGTGGTCGACGGCCGCTCCGCCTTCGTCGGCGGCATCAATATCGGCCGCGAGAACCTGCTGGCGTCGAAGCCGCCGCATCCGGTGCGCGACACGCACTTTCGTATCGAAGGGCCGGTCGTGGAGCAGCTTGCCGAGGCGTTCGCCGACGACTGGCTGTTCACGACCGGCGAGAAGCTCCTGAACGAAGACTGGTTCCCCGACCTCGAGGCGGCCGGCAAGGTGGTCGCGCGCGCCATCACGTCTGGGCCGGACGAGGATCTCGAGCAGATCGAGTTCGTGGCGCTGCACGCGATCTCCTGCGCCCGCCATTCTATACGTGTGGTCACGCCCTATTTCCTGCCGCCCGAGGTGCTGACGACGGCGCTGGGGCTTGCCGCCATGCGCGGCATCACGGTCGATATCGTGGTGCCGGAGCAGTCCAATCACATCGTGCTCGACTGGGCGCGGCGCGTGCCGATGCGCAACCTGCTCGAGGCGGGCTGCCGCATCTGGCTGCTGCCGCCGCCGTTCGACCATTCAAAGCTGATGACGATCGACGATACCTGGTCGCTGATCGGCAGCGCCAACTGGGACACGCGCAGCTTCCGGCTGAACTTCGAGCTCAATGTCGAGATCCAGGATCCCGAGTTCGCTCAGCGCCTCGCGCAAGCGACGCACACCGGCGCCCGCCTCGATCTTGCCGCCCTCGACGCCGATCCCCTGCTGCTCCGCCTGCGCAACAGCGCCGCAAGGCTGCTGCAGCCGTATCTGTGATCTCTTCTGGACCGCGAGCCTCCGGCTCGCCACCGTCACCGCAGCGCCGCGCGGATCTTCACGAGGCGGCGGCGCATGCGGTGGATGGGGCGGCGGCGAAGGCGGGCCTGGGCGACCTGCAGGTCGAGCACGATCGGCTTGTGGTCGGACGGGCCGAAGTCGAGCGTCGTCGTGAAGGTGCAGGTGAGACCGTGGATCAGGCAGCGGTCGAGCCGGAAGGGCAGCACGTCGCCGCCGAAATGGGTCGGCTCGCGTGGGCCGACGTCGTTGAAGCCGGGAATCGGCGTCGGTCCCACCGCGTTGTAGTCGCCGACGATGGCCGACGGCCCGCCGCGCAGGGCCGCGGCGATGCGCAGCAGCTGGCGGCGGTTCAGGAGCTGGCCGTGCGAAAGATGGACGTTGGCGAAGGTGATGTCGCCCACCTTCACGATCTGGGTGCGTCGCCGCGGCAGGCGGCCGGGCAGCGGCGAGGCCGGCAGGGCGAGTACGTGCGGCGTCGCGAAATTGTGTCGGCTCCAGGCGGCGAGACCGTGGATGCGGCCGGGCCAGGGCAGGCGGTGATAGTGGCCCTGCACCAGCGAGGGCAGCGCGTCGAGGTGCGGGGTCACCTCCTGCATCAGAAGGAGGTCGGGCCGCTCGCGCTCGAGAAGCGCCGCGACATCGTGCACCGCCGCCCCTTCGAGCCGCAGCAGGTTCCAGCTGATGATCCTCACCGCTTCCTCATGTCCGCTGCGACCGTTCGCGCCGTGCGCGGCGCACCCGCGCCCGCAACGAGGCGGGCCCTCCGGCGGCGGCCTGCAGCTCGTTGCGGATCTGCTCGCGCCGCTCGTGGATCGAGGCGATGACGGCGCCCATCGGCACGCCCAGCCCGATCAGCGCCGATTCGGCCAGCAGCAGACTCGCCTCGATCGTCTCGGGCACCGCGTCGGTGACCTTGAGCGTATAGAGATGGCGGGCATGCTGGGCATCGTGCGCGCGCGCCACGATCATCACGTCGGGCCGGCGTGCCCGCACCGCCCGCACGACATCGTCGACCACCGCCGTGTCGAGGGTGACGATGACGCCCGCCGCCTCGTCGATGCCGCAGCGCCGCAGATAGTGCGAGTCGCCGGCGTCGCCGTAGTAGATCGGCCGGCCGCGCGCGCGCCAGCGCTCGACCAGCGCGGCGTCGCGGTCGGTCGCGAGATAGGGGACGGCATGCTCCTCGAGCAGGCCGCAGACGAGCTGCCCGACCCGGCCGTGGCCCACCACGATCACGCGCCGTACATGGTCTTCCGGCGGCAGGACGGCGTCCGCCATGCCCTTGGCCTTGGCCTCGAGCCGCCGTGAAAGGCTGCGGCCGACGATGCCGATCAGGGGCAGCAGGGCCATGGTGAGGGAAACCACGGCCAGCGTGCCGCCGGCGATGTCGGTCTCCACGAGCCGGTAGACGACCGCGAGGCCGATGCCGATGAAGGCGAACTCGCCGCCGGGCCCCAGCAACAAGCCGATCTCCGCACCGGCGGCCCAGGGCAGGCCGAACAGCCGGCACAGCGGCGCGATGATCACGCCCTTCAGCAGCAGCATGCCGAGGACGCCGGCGACCACCAGGAGCGGCTGGTGCCAGATGACACCGAGGTCGATATGCATGCCGACCGAGAAGAAGAACACGCCGAGCAGCAGACCGCGGAACGGGTCGATCGTCGCCTCGACGGCGCGGCGATATTCCGTCTCCGCCAGCAGCAGGCCCGCGATGAAGGCGCCCAGCGCCATCGACAGGCCGGCGGCGCCGGCGACCACGCCCGCGCTCACCGCCACGAGCAGCGTCGCCGCCATGAAGAATTCCGGATTCTCGCTGCCGGCGGCGAGGCGAAACAGCGGCCGCAGCACCAGCCGGCCGACGACGGCGATCGCCACCACCGCGAGCGCGGCTTCGCCCAGCGCCAGCCCGATGCCTTTCCACACCGAGCCATCCTGCTCCTGACCACCCAGTGCGCCGATCAGCAGCAACAGCGGCACCACGGCGAGATCCTGCGCCAGCAGGATGGCGAAGCTGGTGCGGCCGGTGCCCGACATCATGCGGCGCTGGCCCGACAGCAACTCCATGACGATGGCGGTCGAGGAGAGGGCGAGGCAGGCGCCGATCACCAGAGCGGCGGCCGGCGGCTGGCCGAGCCACAGCGCGATCAGGCTCGCCGCCGCCGTGGTGAGGACGATCTGCAGGCCGCCCAGGCCGAACACGAGGCGACGCATGGTGACGAGCCGGCGCAGCGACAGCTCGAGCCCGATGAAGAACAGCAGGAAGACGACGCCGAGATCGCCGATGAAGTCGATCTGCCGTTCGCCCGTGACGGTGAGCCAGTCCAGCAGACGGGAGCGCTCGGCCAGGCGTCCGAGGCCATAGGGTCCCAGCAGCACGCCCACGGCGAGATAGCCCAGCACCGGGCTCACCTTCAGGCGCGGCATGATGGGCGCCACGACAGCCGCCGTGCCGAGCACGATCAGCGCATCCTTGAATGTGTAGATTTGGTCCAGGCCGGCCATCGCGGCCCAACATAGACGGCACCGGCCGTTCTGTGCACACTTTCGTCGACAGCGGATTTCACGGACGGAAACGACATGAAGGTGGTGATCACCGGCGGCGCCGGCTTCCTCGGCAAGAAGCTCGCCCGCCGCATCCTGCAGCAGGGCACGCTGAAGGACGCCGACGGCAGGCCGCAGACGATCAACGAGCTGTTGCTGTTCGACGTCGGCAAGGCGAGCGGCCCCGGCCTCGACGATCCACGGGTACGGACGGTCGCCGGCGACATCGCCAACTCCGCGACGGTGCAGTCGATCGCCCAGGGCGCCTCGACGGTGTTCCATTTCGCCGCAGTCGTGAGCGCGGGCGCCGAGGCCGACTTCGACCTCGGTTATCATGTCAATCTCGACGGCACGCGCAACGTGCTGGAAGCGTGCCGCGCGCTCGGCACCAATCCGCGCGTGGTCTTCACCAGCTCGCTCGCGGCCTACGGCGGCGATCTGCCGCCGGCGGTGAACGACGACACGCCGCTCACGCCGCAGACCTCCTACGGCGCGCAGAAATCGATCGGCGAGTTCCTGGTGCGCGACTATGCCCGCAAGGGCTTTCTGCGCGGCACGGCGGTGCGGCTGCCCACGATCTGCGTGCGCACCGGCCTGCCCAACAAGGCCGCCTCGACCTGGGCGAGCTCGGTGGTGCGCGAGCCGCTTACCGGCATCGATGTCGTCTGCCCGGTGGATCCCGAGACCGTGATGGTGGTGCTGAGCCCGCGCAGGACAGTCGACGCGTTCCTGCGCCTGCACGACACGCCGGCCGATGCCTTCGGACCCGGCCGCACGCTTCTGCTGAACGGCATCAGGGTGACGGCGAAGGAGCTCGAGCAGGCGGTGGCCAGGCATGCCGGCAACCGAACGGTCGGCAAGGTGGTGTGGCGGCACGATCCGGCGATCCAGAAGATCTGCGACGGCTGGCCCCAGGGCATCGACTCCGACCGTGCGCGCCGCCTCGGCTTCGAGGTCGACCGCGATCTCGACGAGATCGTCCGCCACTTCATCGCCGACGACCTCGACGAGCAGATGAAGCTTGTGAAGCAGTAGGCGCACGCGCTTCCTGGTTGCTCAAGGGAACGCGTCCCTGTCAAGAAACAGGAGCAGGCGCCCGACCAGTATCGTGTCATCCCGAGCGGAGCGAGGGATCTTTCGCGGCGCCGACTTGGCCGGTGACGAACTCCAGTGGCGCAATCTTCCTGTCGGCGCCTTCGGTCAGCCGCCCAGCGTGCGCTTCACGAACTCGCGAACGTGGCGCCAGGGCGACCAGACGTGGCGGGAGCGGATCATGTGCCAGTGATGCGGGTCGTCGTCGGGGCCGACTTGGAACCCTGCGGCGTCGATGAACTCGTCCATGCCGACGGCATCCATGTCCCACGGTCCGGTGGTCTTGTAGATCGTGGCCTTCCAGCCGTACTTCTTCATGGAGCGCGCCATGCCGGTCGCCAGGAAATCCATGTAGCGCGGCAGGCTCTCGGGCCGGCACAGATAGGCCTTGTTGAAGCCGACCGCGAGCAGGCGGAAGTGGTGCGGATTCTTCTCGAGATAGCGCACCACCTCGGTCGTGTTGGCGGGGTAGCGCGGCGAAAAGAAGTCGTCGATCACCAGGATGCCAGGCGGGGCCACGATCCGGTTGGCGAGCTCGAGCTCGCGATAGACCGCCGTGCCTGTATGCTCGCCGTCGATATGGCACCAGCGCACCGTATGGTGCATGGCCTTGAGGTCGAGCCGCCCCGGCAGCTCGATCGAGAAGGCTTCGACGAACTCGACGTTCTTGGGCTCGGCCCCGACGGTGCGGATCGAGTTCCGGATCACCGATTCGTCCAGCCGGCGGTCGCACAGGAAGAGCTTCTCGTCGCCCTTGCGGTAGCTTGCCAGCATGGAGGCCGAGCGGCCCTTCCATACGCCGATCTCGAACAGATCGCCCGTGACGCCGGCCTGCTCGTCGAGAAACGCGCGCCACACGCAGAAAGACTGGAACGAGAACCAGCCCGGCACGGCGTCGATTTGCTCCCAGCTCGGCATCCCTGCTCCTTTATGCGGGCCACTTGCTAACAGCGCCCTATCGACGCTGCAAGTCGTCATGGCTTGCGCCGCCCCCGGCCCTCGGGTAGACGCCGGAAAACGCCTGCCGATGCCCTCCACGACCCTCGCATATCGAGCAACGATCGGCCTGATCTGGGCGCTTGCGCTGTGGCACAGCTGCATCAGCCGCGGCCTCTTCGTCGACGGCTCGGCGTTCCTGATGAACATCGTGCGGAACGGATCGTTCTTCGATTTCTACCAGCCGCGGCTCTATGCCATGGTTCTCGCACAGGTGCCGATCGTGGCCGGACTCAAGCTGGGGGTCACCGATCTGCATCTTCTGGGCCGGCTGCTCTCGCTCGGCCTGTTCGTGCTGCCGACCATTTTCTACACGCTGGCGCTCGTCCGCGCGCGGCACGATCCCGTGCTGCTCGCGGTCGTGATCGCGGCCATCGCGGTCGTCTTCATGACGACCTCGTTCTTCATCGTCGGCGAATACAACACGGCCTATGCGCTGGTCGTCTTCATTGCCGTGCGGCTCGTCACGGCAGAGCGGCTCGCAATCGGCGACAGCCTGGTCCTGCTGGCGGCATCGGTGCTCGCGATCCGCACCTACGAGGTGTTCATCTATCTGGGGCCGCTGCTTGCCGCCATGACGCTGTGGCAGGTCTGGCGCATGCCGCGGCGCCCCGTCGTGCCCGTGCTGCTGCACCTCGCCGCGGGCGGATGCTTCCTCGCCGGCATGGCGGTGGCGATCGACTCGGTGATCCATCCCTATTCGGCGGAGCACCTCGCCGAGACCTACGACATGGCGCTGGACTTCTGGCAGAACCTGCAGTTCGACCTTGCCTTCGTGGCCGTCGCGATCGTGGCGGTCTGGGCTCTCGTGCGGCCGCAGCAGCTCGAGACGATGCGGCCCTACCTCTGGGCAGGGATCTTCGCCGCGCTGCTGGCGCTCTCGCCGCTGCTGGCGCTCAGCGAGACCCTGGTGCGCCCGCTGGCGAAGTCGCAGTACGTGGCGCGCACCGTGTGCGGCGTCATCATTGCGGCGATGGTGATCTTCCTCTGGTGCTATGCGGCGGAACGGCTCGAAGCCTGGCGCGTGCGCATTGCGCTGCGGGACAAGGCGGTGCGCCGACGGGTGCTCGGCTTCGCCTTCCTCGTGCTGGTCGCCATGCTGCCGTCGGACATCTTCCTGTCGTTCACCTGGCGAGCCTACCTCCAGTCCTTCCGCCAGGTCGTCACGACACATACAGGCCTCGTCGCCTACGAGGACACGCCCCTTGCCCGCCGCCCGGATCTGCTGCTGGTCGAGAACTGGACGTTGCCCACCCAGAGCCTGATCCTGCGCGGCAAGCCCGGCGACGCCATCGTGCTCCCGCCGCGCGACTTCACCGCCTGGGTGCCGTTTCCTCCCGACAAGCCGCCCGATCTCGGACCCTACGTCTGGCATGATTGAGCACACCGGAGTCGCGGGGGGTCGTGGGCTCTTGGCCGGTTCGTGTCGATGAGCGCGCAGGACGCGCGCGGTCCCTATCGCGCTGCAGTGTTATTGCTGTGGGCGCTCGTGGTGCTGAACAGCGCGATCGCGCGAGGGCTGTTCTGGGACGGCGCCTCGTTCCTCGCCAACATGCTGAATTTCCGGACCTTCCACGACTTCTATCGCGAGCGCGAGCATGTGGCGTGGCTCACCCAGGCGCCGGCAGTGCTGCTGGTCGAGCTCGGACTGCGCGACTCGAGGCTGATCGCGATCGTCTATTCGGCCTCGCTGTTCGCCTGGCCGGCGATTCTCTATCACTTCGCGCTTGCGCGCGTGCGCCATCGCCCGATTCTCCTGGCCGCCGTCATGGCCGTCCTCGCCGCGGTGTACCTCCCGACCTCCTTCTTCATCATCGGCGAGTACAACATCGCCTATGCGGCCGCGGTGGCGACCATGGCGGTGGCGCTGACCGGCCTGACGCGCCGCCGCGACGGCGTCGCGCTGTGCGCGCTCGGCGCGCTGTCGATCGCCTCCTACGAGGCGATGATCTATCTCGGCCCGCTGCTGGCGGCCGCCATCCTGTGGGCGCGGCGGCAGGCGCAGCAGGAAGGAGCCGCGGACGATATCGCGCAGCTTCTCGCGCTCCTGGCGGCGCTTGCCTTCCTCGCCGCGGCGTTCGTGGCGACGGTGGCCATCGTCGAATACTGGGATCATGCCTATTTCATGCGGGTGCGCGCGGCGTCCTTCGACTTCTGGCAGAACCTGCAGTTCGTCGTGCCGCTCACGGGACTTGCGGTCCTCGCGATCGTCTCGCTCGCCCGGCCGGCCTGGCTGCGCGGCCGGGGGCCGGTCGTGCTGCTGGCGTTCGTGGCGGCACTGCTGGCGGCCACGCCTTTCCTGCGCTGGATCCATCCGCAGGCGATGCTGTTTCCACCCAGCCACTATGTCGCGCGCACGGCGGCGGGCTGGCTGCTGGCGGCGATGCTCGTCGCGATGTGGCTTCATGTCGGCTGGCATCGGCGAAAACCGCGCCTGCTGGTCGAGCTGGCGCAGCCCGAGGTCGGCCGGCGGCTGGTGGCTGCTTTCACTGTCGTGCTGCTCGCCGCCGCCGTGCCCGATCTGGCGCTGAGCCGTCTGTGGGTCGGCTATCTCGGCTATTTCCGCGGCCTGGTGACCAGCCACGCAGGCTTCGTGCGTGCCAACGAGCTGCCGATGGACGAATGGCCCTATCGCCTGTTCGCGCAAAGCTGGACCTATCCGGCGCTGAGCGCATTGCTGCACTCGGCGCCGGGGCAGGGCATCGTCCTGCTCGACAAGGACTACCGCTCCAACCCGCCCTTCGATCCGGCGTGCGGGACGCTGCCCAGGCTCGACGGCTTCGCCTGGCGGTGATCGCTAAGGCCGCATGCAGTGGCTGCTGGGCCCGATGCCTCGAACCGGGGCGGCGAGCTCGACGAACTCGCACAGGATCCGCCGCGTGTCGCGCGGATCGATGATCTCCTCGATCCAGAAGGTCTCGGCGCTGCGAAAGGGTGAGCGCAGCTTGTTCAGCCGTTCCTCGATCTCGGCCATCTTGGCCTTGGGATCGTCGGCGGCGTCGATGTCGGCGCGGTAGGCCGCCTCGATGCCGCCCTCGAGCGGCAGCGAGCCCCAGCGGCCCGACGGCCAGGCATAGCGCCAGTTGAGCCGCGCGCCGTTCTGGTGCGCCGCGCCCGCCACGCCGAAGGCGTTGCGGATGATGAAGGTGCACCACGGCACGGTGGTCTGGAACATCGCCGACATGGCGCGCACGCCCTGGCGGATGACGCCGCTTTTCTCCGCCTCGAGCCCGATCAGGAAGCCGGGGCAATCGCAGAAATAGACCACCGGCAGATGGAACGTCTCGGCGAGGTCGACGAAGCGCGCCACCTTTTGGCAGGCGTCGGCCGTCCAGCCGCCGCCATAGAACATGGGATCGCTGGCCATCACCGCGACCGGCCAGCCGTCGATGCGCGCGAAGCCGGTCGCGACCGAGCGGCCGTAGAGCCTGCCCATCTCGAAGAAGCTGCCCTTGTCGACGATCTTCTCGACGATCGGGCGGATGCGATAGACCTTGCGGATGTCGCGCGGAATCGCCTCGAACAGCGACTCCTCGCGGCGACCGGGATCGTCGGTCTGCGGCCCGCGCGCTGGCACGTCGTAGACCGAGGAGGGGAGATAGGAGAGGAAGCGACGGGCGAGCGCGAAGGCCTCGTCCTCGCTGTCGGCCGCCTCGTCGATGGCGCCGGCGCGAAGCTGGATCTCCCAGCCGCCGAGATCCTGCTTGTCGAACTGCTTCGGTCCCAGCCGGTTCACCACGGGCGGGCCGGCGACGAACATCGCCGAGATCTCCTTTACCATCACCGAGTAGTGCGTGGCGGCAAGCCGCGCCGCGCCGAGCCCGGCCACCGAGCCCAGCCCCAGCCCGACCGTCGGTACGGTGCCCATGTTCTGCACCGTCCATTCCCAGCCGCTGACGCCCGGTACGTTGGCGCGGCCCGTGGTCTCGATGGTCTTGACCGAGCCGCCGCCGCCGGAGCCCTCGATCAGGCGGATGACGGGCACGCGGTACTGGTTGGCGTAGCGCTCGATGAAGATCGCCTTCGCCTTGATGGTGGCGTCGGCCGAGCCGCCGCGCACGGTGAAGTCGTCGCCCGTGACGGCGACGGGCCGGCCGTCGATCCGGGCGCGGCCCATCACCGAGTTGGACGGCATGAGGTCCACGAGGTCGTTCCTGCCGTCGTACTCGGCCTTGCCGGCGATGCTGCCGATCTCGCGGAACGAGCCCTGGTCGACCAGCCGGTCGATGCGCTCGCGCACCGTGAGCCGGCCGCCCGCGTGCTGGCGCTTCACCTTGTCGGCGCCGCCCATGCGCGCCGTCATCTCCTGGCGGCGGCGCAGCTCGTCCATCTCCGGTTGCCAGCCCATCGCGATCGTCCTCGAATGCCCGTGTCAAAAAGTCGTTTCTGGCCTTGTTTCGTACCAACGCGGCCCGCGGCGAGCTACATTGAAAGTACGGCATGGGGGAGCCGGGGCCGATGGACGAAACGGCCGGTAGCGCCAGCCTGCTGCCGTCGCGCGAAGGGAAATGCCATGGACCGCAAGATCGACTCGATTTTTCCCGGCCAGCGCCTGATCGACGACGGCGACATGCTGTTGTGGCGCGCCCTGCCGGCGCCGGACCGGATCTCCGTCGGGCCGTTCGTGTTCGTCGATCACTATCGTCACAGGAGCCGGCGGGGCATCGGCGACAAGCCGCACCCGCATGCCGGCATCGAGGTGCTGAGCTACCTGCTCGAAGGCGGGGTGGAGCATCGCGACAGCATGGGCTTCCGCGACCGGCTGGGGCCGGGCGACGCGCAATGGATCCGCGCCGGGCGCGGCATCCTCCATGCCGAGCAGCCCGAGGGCGGCCGCCATGGACTGCAGCTCTGGACCAGCCTGCCGCCGGCGCAGAAGTTCGCGGAGCCGGCCTATGCGTCGTATCGCGCCGCCGATATTCCCAGGGTGCAGTCGCCGGGCGTCGACCTCCGTGTCATTGCCGGCCGCGTCGGCGAGGCGGAGGGGCCGATGAAGATGACGACGCCGACCGTCTTCGCCGTCGCGCGTCTCGATTCCGGAGCGACGGCACGGCTTGCGATCGATGCCGCGGCCGAGCTCGGGCTCTATGTCCTCGAAGGCAGCGTGAAAACGCCGGACGGACCGGCGCTCGGTCCGGGCACGCTCGCCGTGCTGGGCGCCGGGCCGTCGCTCGCGGTTACGGCGGATGGCAGCGCCGCCACGGTCGCTCTGATTGGCGGGCAGCCGGCAGAGACGCCGATCCTGTTCTCCGGCCCGTTCGTGATGGATACGCCCGAGCATCTGACGCAGGCCAGGCGGGACTATTCCTCCGGCAAGATGGGCCGGCTCGACGGCGTGCCGTTCTGACACGCATCAGGGAGGAAAGGGGGGCCATGGCGCATGTGAAGCTTCGCGAAGACCCGGGCACCGGCATCCGGGCGGTCTATCTGGTCGATGCGGCCGTCGGGCGCGGCAGCCTGAACCGCAGGGACGATGTCCTGCTGGTCCAGTTCTTCCTGAACGCGCTGTGGAACAAGCTGACCGACAAGGCCAACAAGAAGTTCGGTGGGCCCGGCGCGGCGCCGGCGATCGACGGCATTTGCGGCAGCATCACGATCGGCGCCATCGAGGCCTTCCAGCGATGGTACTGGGAGCAGCCGGCGCGCGGCGGCTTCACCGACGGGCGCGTCGAGCCGCTTCCGCCCGGACAGGTGCTCGGGCCACGGCACCACCACGTCTACACGATCATCGGCCTCAACGTGAATTTCGGCTTCACCTTCGGCGTCGACCGGCACGCACGCATCGCCAAGGAGCCGAACTTCCCGATGGAGCTGAAGCAGAAGCTGTTCGTCTGAACGAACAGAGCGCCACTGGACTTCGCGACCGGAAGCCGACCCTCGGAAATGCACGAGCACGACAAAGCTGTGTCATCCCGAGCGGAGCGAGGGATCCTTGGTCGGCGTTGCGAAAGATCCCTCGCCTTCGGCTCGGGATGACACGGAAGTGGTCGGATACCGATCTTGTTTCTTCTTGGCGGCGCGGTCTGGTGCGCGTTACGCCGGCGGCCGCGCGTAGACCACGCCGTCGATCAGGTTCTCCTCGTAGAGGCGCGAGAGGTCGATGCCGCCGGCGGGGCGGGCGGGCTGCAGGTCGGCGATGGCGCGGGCGAGACGCGCTTCCTGGTCGCGGCGCAGCTTCTCGGCTTCCTCCACGGTGACGGCGGCGAAGCGCACGGTCTGGCCGGGCAGCAGGCGGCCGAGGCGCGGCAGGTCGGCCGAGGCGACCGTGGCGATCTTGGGATAGCCGCCCACGGTCTGGCGGTCGGCCAGCAGCACGATCGGCAGGCCCGCGCCCGGCACCTGGATCGCGCCCGGCCCGATGCCGTCGGAGATGATGTCGGCGCCGCCTTTGTCGACTGCCACCGCATGCTCGATCGTGGGGCCTTCGAAGCGGATGCCCATGCGATCGGCTTCCCTGGAGACGCGATAGTCGGAGCCGACGAAGGTCGCGCGGCCGCGCTCGCTGAAATAGTCGTCCTGCGGGCCCCAGACGATGCGGACCGGGCCGCTGCCATAGTCAAAGGGCGCCGCGAGCTTCAGCTCCACGCGCGCCGGTGCCTGCTCGAGCCCGAGCGGCAGGCTGTCGCCCGCCTGCAGCTTGCGACCTTCCAGGCCGCCGATGGCGGCACGGGTATAAGTCGAAAGGCTGCCCATGACGGCCGGCAGGGCGAAGCCGCCGGCCACGGCGAGATAGGCGGTGCTCGACCCTTCGACCATGCCCACGCGCAGGATCTGCCCGCGCTTCAGAAGATGCGAGCGGTTGGACTCGAGGGGCCTGGGCGGTGCATCCGGCCCTTCGATCAGCGACGGCGAGAGTGGGCCGGCGAGGGCGAAACGCACCGACTCCGCCTCGACCAGAAGGTCGGGTCCCATGACGCCGATCTCGAGCCCTGCGATGCCGGCCGGATTGCCGGCCAGCGCATTGGCCAGCGCCAGCCCGATGCGGTCCATCGCGCCGGCGCTGGGCATGCCGAGCGCGAGATAGCCGATGCGGCCTTTGTCCTGCAGCGTGTCGAACAGACCGGCACGGACGACTTTCAGGACGGCGCTCATACCGCCACCAGCGTGGCCCAGTCGAGCGAGCCGGCCTCGACGTCGGCGGCGATGCGGTCGAAGGCCTTGCGGTCGATGCGCTCGAAGGAAAGACGATCGCCCGGCGCCAGGAACACCGGCTGCTCGCGGCGCTGGTCGAACATCCAGAGCGGCGTGCGGCCGATCAGGTGCCAGCCGCCGGGGGTCTCGAACGGATAGATCGTCGTCATGTCCATAGCGATGGCGACTGAGGAGCGCGGCACGCGCACGCGCGGCTCGGCCCGACGCGGCAGGAAGAGGGCGGGGTCGAGACCCGCGATATAGGCGAGGCCGGGCATGAAGCCCAGCACATAGACCGTGAAGGCGGATTTCAGATGGCCCTCGATCACTTGCTCCGGCGTTCTCTTCGTGCGCTCGGCGACCTCCGCGAGGTCGGGCGCGAACTCGGGATCGTCATAGCAGCAGGGGATGGTGACGCGGCGGGTCCGGGTCTCGGCCGGCAGGCCGCGCGCGATCAGGGCGTCGATCTCGGGCTGCAGTGCCGCGCGCGAGGTCGCCATGGGATCATAGGTGACCATCAGCGAACGCATGGTCGGCACGGTCTCGACCACGCCCGCGAGGGCGCCGCTTTTCCGGGCGGCGCCGATCGCGGCATGCAGCGCCATGACCTGCCCGTTGATCCGGGGCGAAATCTGGTTGCCGAATTCGACCGTGAAGGCCGTGTCGCCGCAGGAGAGGTACCGTACGCTCACGTCTGCTAGGATAGCGGCCCGGATCGAGGGAGTCTCGCATGGCAGCCAGCAACATCGGACAGGTCAACATCAACTCCGATCTCGGAGAGAGCTTCGGCCCGTGGGTGATGGGCAACGATGCCGAGGTGCTGAAGATCGTGAAATCGGCCAACGTCGCCTGCGGCTTCCACGCCAGCGATCCCGTGGTCATGATGGACACGGTGAAGCTCTGCACGCAGAACGGCGTGTCGATCGGCGCGCATCCGGGCTTCGCCGACCTGCAGGGCTTCGGCCGGCGCGCCATCAACCTCACGGTGAAGGAGCTGGAAGGCAACATCGCCTATCAGCTCGGCGCGCTGCAGGCGATCGCGGCGCTGCACGGCGCCAAGGTCACGCACATCAAGCCGCACGGCATGATGGGCAACATGTCGGCCGAGAGCCAGGAGATGTCCGAGGCGATCGCGCGCGCGGCGAAGGCCGTCGATCGCGACCTCATCTTCCTCTGCCAGGCCAACACCGAGCAGGGCAAGGCGGCGCGCAAGCTCGGCCTGCGCGCGGCCGAGGAGGTGTTCGCCGACCGCACCTACACCGACACGGGGCACCTCACGCCGCGCAAGGAGCCCAATTCGATGATCAAGGATCCGGCGCAGGCGGTGGCGCATGTGCGGCGCATGGTCGACGAGCAGGCGATCTACTCGACCTCGGGCAAGCGCATCCCCTGCCGCGTCGATTCGATCTGCGTGCACGGCGACGGCCCGACCGCGATCCCGGTCTCCAAGGCGGTGCGCGAGGGCCTCGAAGCAGCCGGCATCCGGATCGTCACCCTGCCGGAGATGCCGAACCTGAATTAGGCACGATCAGTCGCAGATGCGCCACGGGCGCCGGCAGCGTCGATCCTCGGAAATGAAACGGGTGCCTTAAATCGCAACAGGTTGTGTCATCCCGAGAGGTTGTGTCATCCCGAGCGAAGCAAGGGATCTTTGACTGGCGCCGATAAAGGATCCCTCGCATTCGCTCGGGATGACACGATACTGGGCGTCTGCCCTTGTTTCTTGTTGGTGGCGTGCCTCCCTGAGTCGTCGTCGGAGCGCGCCACCCCGGTTGCGCTCATGCCCAGCCCCGAGTTTCGCTTCGTGAGCGACGGCCTTTGTGGTGGTGGCGCACCTGTTCCATAGTTTCCGGCGTTGTTCGGAACAGGCGGAGGAGCAGGCATGCGTCCGGTGTTCGATCCCAAATCCGTTCATCACCTGAAGTTCCGCGGCGCCGTCGATGCCGACGGTCACCTGCTCGAGGATGCGGGGCTGTGGGAGCGCTATATCGAGGCGAAGTACCGCGACCGGGCGCTGCGCATGAAGCGCGACGCCGACGGGCTCGAATATCTCGAGATCGCGGGCCGGCCGAGCAAGCTCACGCGCAAGGGCTATCCGGCCACGCTCGGCCGCATGGGCCAGAAGGATCTCGAGGCCTTCACGCCGCATCCCGACAAGACCTATGCCGCCAACATGCCGTTCGGCGCCTGCGACGCCGACGAGCGGCTGAAGCTCCTCGACGCCGAGGGGCTCGATGCCGCCGTCCTCTATCCGACGCTCGGCATCCTGTGGGAGGCCGAGCTCGACGATGCCGAGCTGAGCCAGGCCTACTGCCGCGCCTACAATCGCTGGGTCGCCGATTTCTGCCGCGGCTCGAAGGGCCGGCTCGTGCCCATCGCCCATCTCTCGCTCGGCGATCCGCAAGCGGCGGCAACCGAGCTGGAGCGCGCGGTCAAGGACGGCTGCCGCGGCGCCTTCGTCGTGCCCTTCACCTGGACGCACAAGGCGCACGGCGATCCGGTGCACGATCCGGTCTATGCCAAGGCGGTCGAACTCGACGTGCCGATTGCCATCCATCCGGCCTTCGAGCCGTTCGAGTTGCGCTCACCGCGTTTCGAGAACGGACATCGGCTCTCGATGCTCGCCTCGGTGCGGGCAGGCGACGGCGTGCGGCAGGCCTTCACCACCTTCCTCGACTTCGCGACCTTCGACCGCTTCCCGAGGCTCAAGCTCGTGCTGCTCGAGTCGGGCGCGGGCTGGATCGGCTACTGGCTCGACCGGCTCGACGGCGTGGCGACGTCGACCTATCTCGGCGCACGGGCGCCGCTCGAGATGAAGCCCAGCGACTACTTCCGGCGTCAGGTCTGGATCTCGGGCGATCCCGACGAGCGGACGCTACCCGCGATGATGGCAACCTACGGTGCCGATCGCTTCTTCTGGGCATCCGACTATCCGCATCCCGACCATACCGGCGACTACCTGCAGGCGCTGGAGGAGATGGTGGAATCGGTTCCGGCACCGGCGCGCGCCGGCCTGCTGGGCGGCAACGTGCGGCAAGCCTTCAACCTGGCTGGATGAACAGTGTAACGGCTGGTTGTCGCCAGCCACAGGGTCAGACCTCACATAGTCAGCCCTCCAGGGAAACGAGCAGCGTTTCGCCGGTTGCGACCAGCGTCCTCTCGTCGTTCTCGTCTTCGGCGAAGAGCTCGGCCGAGCTGAAGATCTGCCGACGGCCTGCCCGCAACGTGACACCTTTGGCGATGAAGCGGCGACCGACCGCCGGCTTCAGGCAGTTCATCGAGAAATGCGAGGCGGTGACCCGTCCCGCGACGGTGCTCGCCGCGAAGCCACACACGGTATCGAGCAGCGCTGCGATGACCCCGGCATGCAGATGTCCGGCGTATTGGGTAAGCTCGTCGCTCCACTCCATGCGGATCTCCGCGGTCCCGCCTTGGGCCGAGATCACCTGGAATCCGGCGAGACGGTTGAACGCCGCCGAGGCGTTGGCCGCGACAAGGCGGCGAAAATCCAGCACCGAATCACGAGACATGATTACCTCCGGAGAGTCGAAACCGTATCGAGCCTATGCGGCGGCATCGGCGAAGCGGGGCGGCCGGTTCTCGAGGCCGGCCCTGACCGCCTCGATCTGGTTCGGTCCGCCGATCAGGCCCTCCTGCGCGGCCGTCTCGGCGAGAAGGCCGGCGCGCACGTCGCAGGTCACCGCCTGGTTGAGCAGGCGCTTGGCGGCGCGGATCGCGTCGGGGCTGCGCGCGGCGATCTCGCGGGCGGTCGCCAGCGCCGCGAGGCGCGGATTCTCGACCACCCGGGTCGCGAAGCCATAGGCCAGCGCTTCTGCGGCGGAGAAGGTCCGCGCGGTGTAGGTGAGCTCGCGCACCACGTCGTCGCCGGCGAGATGGCGCATGATCTGCGTGCCGGCCATGTCGGGCACCAGGCCCCATTTGGCCTCGCTGATCGCCAGTCGCGTATCGGGCGCCAGGTAACGCAGGTCGGCGCCGAGCGCGAGCTGGAAGCCGCCGCCGAAGGCGATGCCGTGCACGGCGGCGATCACCGGCACCGGCAGCTCGCGCCACAGCCAGACGATGTGCTGCGCCCAGTTGGCGATGCCGTGCGTGCGCCTGGTGAGGTCGGCCAAGGGCAGGAGGCTTTCGCCGCCGGCGACGGCGACCAGCCTCTCGACATCGAGGCCGGCACAAAAGGCGCGGCCCTCGCCGGAAAGCACGACGGCACGCACGCTTCGATCGTCCCTCAGCCGCGCGCCGGCCGCCGCGATCGCCCTGAACATGGCGGGATCGAGGGCGTTCATCTTCGCTGGCCGATCGAGCCGGACATCGGCAATGCCGTCGGCGATCGTGAGGCGGATGCGATCTTCCATGGCACGTCTCCTCTCATCGGGAGTCAATATCGCTTGTTGACCAAAGAGTCTAGACGATATAGTCTAAATCCATGGGGCGGCCACAATTCAGCAATGCGGATTTCGTCGATGCGGCGCGCGCGCTGGCTTGCGAACGCGGTCCGGGCGCCGTCACCGTCGATCTGGTTGCACAAAGGCTCGGGGCGCCGAAGGGCTCGTTCTATCACCGCTTTGCCTCGCGCGATGTGCTGCTGGGGGAGCTTTGGCTGACCACCGTGCTCGCCTACCAGCAGGGGTTCGTGGCGGCGATCGAGGCGGGGGACGGACTTGCCGCGGCGCTGCATACGCCGGCCTGGTCGCGCCTGCATCCCGACGATGCGCGCCTGCTGCTGCTCCACAGCCGCCACGACTTCGTGCAGGGCGACTGGCCGGCGGCGCTGAGGCGGGGCGTGCGCGATCAGGCGCAGCGGTTCGAGGCCTGCCTGGCGCGGTTCGCCCGGGATGCCTTCGGCCGCGCAGGGCCGGCGCAACTGCGGCGCGCCACCTTCGTGCTCGCCGAGGTCCCCGTCGCCGCCGTGAAGGGCCATCTCGAACGCCGCGAGCCGCCGCCGGCGCTGGTCGACGAGCTGATCGCGCGAACCTACCGCGCGATCGTCGACAGCGGGACGCGCGCGGCCGGACACTGACGGCAGCGCGCGCACGATCAGGCCTGCCGCAGGATGGGCAGCGTCGCCTTGTGCGGCAGTCGTTGGCGGCTATAGTCCGCGCCGGTCCCAAGTCGGGTCCAGTCGGAAGGAGCAGCGTATGGCGGTGTTTGGTAAGGCGCAGTACATCAAGCGTGTCGAGGACAACCGGCTGCTGACGGGCACCGGCGGCTTCACCGACAATCTGTCGCGGCCCAACCAGGTTCACATGGCGCTGGCGCGCTCGCCGCATGCCCACGCGAGGATCACGGGAATCGACACGTCGGCTGCGAAGAAGGCGCCGGGCGTGGTCGCGATCTACACCTGGGCCGACATGGCGAAGGACGGCGTGGGCGATTTCGGCTTTCCCGCGATGTTCCCCAACGCCGACGGCAGCAAGCCCGAGATGACGCCGCGCCGCTCGCTGGCGCACGAGACGGTGCGGCATGTCGGCGAGGCGGTCGCGGCCGTGGTCGCCGAGACCCGCGAGCAGGCGATCGATGCGGTCGATCTGGTCGGGGTCGAGTACGAGCCGCTGCCTTCGGTCACGGCGATCGAGGATGCGCTGAAGCCCGGCGCGCCGCTCGTCTGGCCGGGTGCGCCCGGCAACCTCGCGGGCTTCAACCGCTTCGGCGACCAGGCCAAGGCCGATGCCGCGTTCGGGAAGGCGGTCCATGTCGTGTCGCTCGACATCGTGCACCAGCGCCTGATCGTGAATGCGATGGAGCCGCGCGCCATCATGGCCGAATGGGACGGCGACCGCATGGTGGTCCATATCGGCAGCCAGAACCCCTCGGTCACCCGCGACACGCTCTGCGACGTGATCCTCAGGATGCCGAAGGACAAGGTGCGCGTGCTGGTGCGCGACATCGGCGGCGGCTTCGGCATGAAGGTCGGCATCCAGCCCGACGAGTCGGTCGCGGTATGGGCGGCGAAGATGCTGAAGCGGCCGGTGAAATGGCGGGCCGAGCGCAGCGAGGAGTTCCAGGCGACGACGGCCGGTCGCGACCAGCTCCACAAGGCCTCGCTCGCGCTCGACAAGGACGGAAGGATCCTGGCCCTGCGCATGGAAGCGTTCGCCAATATCGGTGCCTATCCCTCGCGCGCCGGCGTGGTGATCCCGCTGTTCGTGGGCCCCAAGGTGATGACCGGCACCTACGACATCCCGGTGGTCGATCTCAGGCTCAACTGCGTGCTCACCAACTCCGCCACCATCGGCGCCTATCGCGGCGCCGGCCGGCCGGAATGCATCCTCGACATCGAGCGGGTGATGGACACGGCGGCGCGCCAGATCGGGATGGATCCGGCGGAGCTCAGGCGCCGCAACTTCGTGAAGCCGGCGCAGATGCCTTACACCACCGCGATGGGCGAGAAGTACGACTCCGGCGACTTCGACCGCTTCCTCACCAAGACGCTCGAGATCTCGGACTGGAAGGGCTTCGCCGCACGCAAGGCGGAGGCCGAGAAGCGCGGCAAGCTCTACGGCCGCGGGCTCGCCTCCTACGTCGAATGGACCGGCGCCAATGTGCTCAACGAGATGGCGCACTACGAGGTGAAGGCCGACGGCACGGTCACGATCTGGATGGGCACGCAGGGCATGGGGCAGGGGCTGCAGACGAGCTTCACCCAGCTCGCCTCCGAGCTTCTCGGCATCGACCCGTCGAAGATCGAGATCGCCATGGGCGATTCCGACCGGGTGGGCGGCGTGGGCTCGATGGGCTCGCGCTCGGCCTATATCGGCGGCTCGGCGGTCCTGTCGGGCAGCGAGAAGCTGATCGAAAAGGGCAAGGACCTCGCCGCCGATGCGCTCGAGGCGAGCGCCGCCGACATCGCCTATGCGGCCGGCCGCTTCACCATCGCCGGCACCGACCGCGGCATCGGCCTCGGCGAGCTGGCGGCGCGCCAGCCCGACAAGCGCATCTTCATCGAGAACGTGAACACGGTGGACGGCATCGCCTGGCCGAACGGCGCGCATGTCGGCGAGGTCGAGATCGATCCCGAGACCGGACGCGTCGAGCTCAGGCGCTACACCACGGTCGACGACGTGGGCCGGCCGTTGCACCGGCCGATCGTGTTCGGCCAGATCCACGGCGGCTGCGCGCAGGGCATCGGCCAGGCGCTGCTCGAGGAGAATGTCTACGACCGCGAGTCGGGCCAGCTCCTCACCGGCTCGTTCATGGATTACGCCATGCCGCGCGCCGACACCTTCCCGACCTTCTCCAACACGCTCGACGATTCGGTGCCGGCGAAAGGCAATCCGCTCGGCGTCAAGGGCGTGGGCGAATCGGGCACGGTGGGCTCGACGCCGACGGTGATGAACGCGATCATGGACGCGCTCTGGCCGCTGGGCGTGCGCCGCCTGCAGATGCCGGCGACGCCGCAGCGCGTCTGGCGCGCGATCCAGGAGGCGCGCAAGTGACAGGCGGCGAACGAAGCGATGTGCGCAACCCCCTCACCCGACCTCTCCCCCGATCGGGGGAGAGGAGCTTGAAGAAGGAGCGCGTTCATGTTCCTCGCCCCCGCTAGGGGGAGAGGCCAGGAGAGGGGGCAGCGAAGGCTCGTGCAACGGCGATGAAGCGGCGCATCTTCGGGGTGATTTCGACTCTGATCGGGATCGTGCTGGCGTTTGCGCTGATCGAGGTCGCGGCCACGCTCTGGCTCACGGTCGAGGACGGACATTACACGCCCGCGTCGGAGCTCTTCGACCGCACGCAGAACAGCTACGTGCGCGACATGACGAGGCACACCGACTGCCGCTACGTCGACACGCTCTTCCCGCACCCCTATGTCGGCTTCGTCCACCACGCCAACCCGCCCTGCGGCAAGCCGTGGGTCAACAATGTCGGCCTGTTCGGCCCCGACTTCCCGACCGAGAAGCGCGCCGACCGCTACACCATCCTGCTGACCGGCGGCTCGGTCGCCTCGCAGCTCGCGCAGGAGCGCGCGCCGCCGGCCGAGCGCTATCTCGAGGAGGAGTTGAACCGGCATTACGTGAGCCCCAACGGCAAGCCGTTCCTGGTGCTGAACGGCGGCGACGGCGCGTGGAAGGAGCCGCAGCCCTTCATCCTGTTCTCGCTCTACGCGACCTCGGTCGACGCGGTGGTGACCCTCGACGGCTTCAACGAGCAGTACTTCTTCTATCCCGGCACGAAGGAGCGCCTGGAGCGGCCCCTCAGCAACTTCCTCGACGTCAACCCGTTCGTCGCCGACGAGAATTTCGGCGACGCCGCGATCGGCTGGGTGATCGGCCGCGTCGCCGGCGTGCTGACGCGCATCCCGCTGCTCGATCACAGCCATGCCGCCTACATGCTGGTGCGCGGCATCGAGGCGCTGGCCAAAAGCCGGGACACCGCGGGCTCGGGCAAGCGCACGACGCTCAACGGCCTGTTCACCCTGCCGCCCGACATCGCCAACGACCCGGAGAAGCTGTTCCAGACCCAGCTCGCGCTCTATCAGAAATACGAGCGCGCGATCGAGGCGGTGGCGAAGGACAACGGCGTCAGGACCGCCTATTTCCTGCAGCCCATCCCCGGATACGGCAAGGCGCTGACGGAGGACGAGAAGCGGACCGCCGACTTCGATCTCGTCGACCGCTACCGGCGCATCGTCGCCGGCATGCTGGACCTGCGCCAGCGCGGCATGGCGGTGTTCGACCTCGGCGACGTCTTCAAGGACGAGAAGGGCCGCATCTACGCCGATCGCATCCATTGCTGGCGCGACCCCGGCCCGAAGGCCGAAAGCCCGGGCTACACGATCATGGCCGAGCGCGTGGCCCAGGATCTTGCCCGGGCCTGGGGACTGAAGCGCAGGCCCTGATTGCAAAAAATAGGTGTCATCCCGAGCGTAGCGAGGGATCCTTCGCAGCTCGCGATCAAGGATCCCTCGGCTTCGCCTCGGGATGACACCGCTTTACTTTGTGCAGCGCACGGCGAACGCTCGCTCGTGCCGCAGTAGCGCGCGGACGGGAAATCGGGCAGGCTCCGGCCTCCAGAAAAAGGGACCGAACCCGTGTCGCGTGCCGACCCCCGCGCCCGAGGCGCCGCCGCTGCCCCCCATCCGCCGTCGATCGACCGCATGGCCAACTGGCCGGCGTTGGCGCCACTCGTCGCGCGCGTCGGCCGGCCGCTGGTGGTCGAAGCGTTGCGCGCCTGGGCCGAGGCGAGGCGCGGCGAGCCCGACGTCGGCGATTCCGACGCGTGCGCGCGCTGGTGCGAAGCGAGGCTGGCGCCTCTCGCGCAGCCCTCGCAGCGGCGGGTCTTCAATCTCACCGGCACGGTGCTGCACACCAATCTCGGCCGCGCGCTCCTGGCGGAAGAGGCGATCGAGGCCGCGGTCGCGGCCATGCGCTCGCCCACGACGCTGGAATACGATCTCGACGGGGCCGGCCGCGGCGAGCGCGACCATCACATCGCCCCCTGGCTCTGCCGCCTGACCGGCGCGGAGGCGGCGACCGCGGCCAACAACAATGCCGGCGCGGTGCTGCTGACGCTGAACGCTCTGGCGGCCGGCCACGAGGTCATCGTCTCGCGCGGCGAGCTGATCGAGATCGGCGGCGCCTTCCGCATCCCCGACATCATGGCGCGCGCGGGCTGCCGGCTGGTCGAGGTCGGCACCACCAACCGCACCCATCTGCGCGACTACCAGGCCGCCATCGGGCCGGACACGGCCGCGATCATGAAGGTCCATCCCTCGAACTACGCGGTGCAGGGCTTCACGAAGTCGGTCGGCGCCGCCGAGCTGGTGCCGCTCGCGCGCGAGAAGGGCCTGCCGGTGATCGAGGACCTGGGCAGCGGCACGCTGGTCGATCTCGAGACCTGGGGCCTGCCGCACGAGCCGACCGCGCGCGAGGCGATCGCGGCCGGCATCGATGTCGTCACCTTTTCCGGCGACAAGCTTCTGGGCGGCCCGCAGGCCGGCCTGATCGTGGGACGCCGCGGCCTGATCGAGCGCATCGCGAAGAACCCGATGAAGCGCGCGCTGCGGCTCGACAAGGTGCGGCTGGCCGCGCTCGAGGCGACGCTGCGCCTCTATGCCGATCCCGAGCGGCTGGTGCGGCGCCTGCCGACCATCCGCGCGCTCGCGCGTTCCGCGACCGAGATCCAGGCGCAGGCCGAGCGCATCCTGCCCGCCTTCGCCGCGGCGCTGGGCGGCGGCTGGAAGGCTGGTCTCGGGCAAGTGCGCGGCCAGATCGGCTCGGGCGCGCTGCCGGTCGATCTCCTGCCGTCGGTCGCGCTCGCCGTCACCGGCCGCGGTCTCGATCGCCTTGCCGCCGCCTTCCGCCGCCTGCCGATTCCCGTGATCGGCCGCATCGAGGACGACACGCTGCTGTTCGACCTGCGCACGCTCGACGACGAGGCGGCGTTCCTGGCGCAGCTTTCGGAGCTGGCGCTTTCGGGACCGCGAGCCTCCGGCTCGCTCGTAAGCGCGCAGGATGCGCGCGGTCCCCAGCCATGATCGTCGGCACGGCGGGCCATATCGATCACGGCAAGACGGCGCTGGTGAAGGCGCTGACCGGCATCGACGCCGACCGCCTGAAGGAGGAGAAGGCGCGCGGCATCACGATCGATCTCGGCTATGCCTACTCCGACCTCGGCGACGGCCGCCAGCTCGGCTTCGTCGACGTGCCGGGCCACGAGCGCTTCGTGCACAACATGCTGGCCGGCGCCACCGGCATCGACGCCGCGCTGCTGGTCGTCTCGGCCGCCGAGGGCGTCAAGCCGCAGACCGTGGAGCATCTGCAGATCGTCGATCTGCTCGGGCTCGACCGCGGCCTGGTCGCGCTCACCAAGGCCGATCTCGCCGACGACGACCAGCTCCTCGAACGCATGGCCGAGATCGAGGCCCTGCTGGCGACGACCGCGCTGGCGGGATCGGAGATCGTGCCGGTCTCCGCGCTCACCGGCCGGGGCGTCGACGAGCTCAAGGCCAGGCTGCTGGCGTTGGGCGAAAGCGCCAGGGGCACGACCGGCTTCGCGCGGCTCGCGGTCGATCGCTGCTTCGTGCTGGCGGGCGCGGGCGTGGTCGTCACCGGCACGGTCCATGCGGGCGAGATCCGGGTCGACGACCGGCTGCTGCTCACGCCATCGGGGCTGGAGGCGCGCGTGCGCTCCCTGCATGCGCAGAACCGGCCGGCCGAGGTGGGGCGCGCCGGCGAGCGCTGCGCCCTCAATCTCAGCGGGCCGAAGCTTTCCCGCGAATCGGTGCGGCGCGGCGACTGGGTGGTGAGCCCCGAGCTGCATGCGCCGACCGACCGGCTCGACGTGCGGCTGAAGCTGCTCGGCTCGGAGCCGCAGATGCTGAAGCACTGGTCGCCGGTCCATGTGCATCTCGGCGCCGCGCACGTGATGGGCCGCGTGGCGCTGCTGCAGGGCGATCGACTGGTGCCCGGCGAGACGGCGCTGGCGCAGCTCGTGCTGCAGGAGAAAGTGGGGGCGGTCGCGGGCGATCGCGCGGTCCTGCGCGATCCCTCGGCCACGCGCACTATGGCGGGCGCCCTCGTGATCGACCCCTTCGGCCCGCCGCGCCATCGCCGCACGGCGCGCCGGCTGGCCGAGCTCGGCGCGCTTTCCACGCCCGATGGCGCCTTCCTCGCGAAGCTGCTGGCGCTCGACGGCGGCCATGTCGATCTCGCGCGGCTCGGCCTCGCGCACAACCTGCGGCCGGCCGAGATCGAGCGGCGGCTGGAGGAGGCGGGCGGCGTGCGCGTGCAGGGCCATGGCTTCCTGCAGGCGACGCTCGACGCCGCGCGGCGCGACATCGCCGACACGCTCGCCGCCTTCCACAGGAGCAATGCCGACGCGCCCGGCCTGCAGCCCGAGCGGCTGCGCGTGGCGCTCGGACAGCGCTGGCCGGCGCCGGTGTTCCGCGCCCTGCTGGAGCGCGAGGTGGCGGCCAAGACGGTGGCGATCGCCGGCGGCTTCGCGCACCTGCCGGGCCATGCGCTGACCCTCGCGCCGCGCGAGGAGGCGCTGTGGAGGAAGATCGCGGCCGAGCTCGAGCGCGAGCGCTTCCGGCCGCCGCGCGTGCGCGACTTCGCGCAGGCCTACGGCGAGGCCGAGCCCCAGGTGCGCAAGCTGCTGCGCCAGATGGCCCGGCTCGGCCGCGTGGTCGAGGTGGCGCCCGACCAGTTCTTCCTGCGGCCCGTCGTGGCCGAGATGATCGCGATCGCCCATGCGCTCGGCCCCGACTTCACCGCCGCGCAGTTCCGCGACCGCCTCGACAACGGCCGCAAGGTCGCGATCCAGATCCTCGAATTCTTCGACCGCCACGGCATCACGCTGCGCCGCGGCGACCTGCGCCGCACCGTCCCGCAGAAGCTCCAGCAATACGGCCCGCCGCCTTCGTCAGGCTCCTCGCCCCCGTGAGGGGGAGAGGCGGGAGAGGGGCGACGCGCAGGACAACCCCGTGTCATCCCGAGCGCAAGCGAGGGATCTTTCCCCATTCGATTCGGCTGAAAGCGTGCACTACTTGGCCCGTGCCGTGGCGCGCCTCATGCCGCGTGCCGAAGCAACCTTTCTTGTCCCTCTTCCAAACACCCCGCCCTTGCGCAAATATCCGCGACGGAGGGGAAGCGCTCCCGGTGGGGCGGCTGGCCTTCAAAGCCAGAGAGGGTCGCCAGACGGCTCTTAGTGGGTTCGACTCCCACTCTCTTCCGCCAATTCTCATCCGATACCGTCTAAAGAAAGCCGAGAAAGCCCGTATTCTCTGAGATTTTCTGTTGTGTGTGTTCCCGCGTCGTCCATGGCTGTCCACTGGAAGTTACCCCACTTTGCGGGGTAAGTTTCGGGGTAACTTTTTCAGCCCCGCGAGAGTTACCCCAGTGCTCACTGACACGCTGATCCGGAAAACCAAGAAGCCTGCGAAGCCAACGAAGATGATGGATGGGCGTGGCCTATTCCTATTGCTCGCGCCTTCAGGCGGGCGCTGGTGGCGGTTTCGCTACAACTTCGCCGGCAAGGAAAAACTCCTGTCGCTCGGCACCTATCCGGATGTGTCGTTGAAAGCTGCGCGGGACGCGCGGGACGATGCCCGCAAGCTGGTGGCAAAGGGGATTGATCCTTCCGCCGTGCGCCGGGAGGAAAAGCGAGCGACGCAGGAGGCTGCCGCCAACACTTTCACCACCGTGGCGCGCGAATGGCTGGACAACGTGAAGCCGAAATGGGCCGCCATCTACCACCACGACACCACCGCGCGCTTTGAAAGTTACGTCTTCCCCGACATTGGCCGGACTCCCATCGCGGCCGTGACCGCACCGGAACTTTTGGCAGTGCTGCGCAAGATTGAGAAGCGGGGCACCGTGGAGACGGCGCACAAAGTGGCGCGGGCCTGCGGGCAGGTGTTCCGGTATGGCATTGCCACCGGTCGCTGCGAGCGCAATCCGGCGGCCGACCTGAGAGGCGCGCTCAAGGCCCGCCCCAAGCCGAAGCATATGGCGGCCCTTCCGGCGTCCGAGCTGCCAGACTTCCTGCACAAGATCGACCAGTACGACGGCGAGTTGCAAACCAAGCTAGCGTTGCGATTGTTGGCGCTGACCTTCGTGCGGACGAACGAACTGCGCAGCGCAACTTGGCCGGAAATTGACCTCGACAAGGCGGAGTGGACGATCCCGGCGGAGCGGATGAAGACCGGGGCGCCGCATCACGTTCCGCTGTCGCGGCAGGCGGTCGTGGCCTTCCGCCAGCTTCGGGAACTTAGCGGCAAGTGGCCGTGGGTGTTTCCCGGCCGCGCGCCTAGCAAGCCGATGAGCAAGAATACCGTTTTGTTCGCCTTGTACCGCCTTGGCTATCACTCCCGCATGACCGGCCACGGCTTCCGCGCGCTGGCGTCAACGGCGCTTAATGAACTGGGCTTCCGGCCGGACGTGATCGAGCGGCAGTTGGCGCACATCGAAAAGAACGCAGTGCGGGCCGCCTACCATCGGAGCCAGTATCTCGAAGAGCGGACGGCAATGATGCAAGCGTGGGCAGACTTCTTGGATACCCAAAAGGACAGCGAAACCAAAGTGGTCGCCTTCAAGCGCGCTCGCCCGTGAATCGCCTCAACTGGAATTGTATCCAAGGTATCAAGACTTGGTTGTCCACGGTCGTTCCGTGCAATCCTATGTGGGACAAGAGCGCGACCGATTGTGAAGCCGCAAGCCTCTGGCACTTAGTCACACGGGTCGGGCTCGTCGGCCAGTGCGGAGGCGTAGTTGATTGCCGAGCCAAAGGGTCCGAAGACCGACCTTTGCTTTGATTTTCCTGAGTCAGACCGCGAGCTAGTCGTGTTGGTACCAACGCCCGCCGCAGCTTACTGCTATCTTTTCGAAGCGTTGCTGTGGGTCGCGCTGCAGAGAATCCCGATGGCGGTTCCGTGGGATGACGGAATAGATCGGCGGATTAGCACCGACGACATGGACAACGCGGAACCGCGGTTGGAATTTGAACCGATCAGCGACGAAGAGTGTCAAAGGATTGGTCTTCCACCTAACCCCGAGTATGCCGCGTTCATCGAGGGTGACTACCACTCGCGGCCCGAGGACATCGAAAGGCTTCTCCGATTGGATTTGGAGCCACCCGACCGGGCAAGGCTCTTAGCTGATCTTGAGGCCTCACGACAGCATTATGAGGCGGTAGATGCATGGGATCAGCGATTTGAAGAGTTCTTGGAGCTGCCAAAGTGTCGTCTGTTCATTGCATTACGTGAGGGCAAAATCCTCAGTGCCGGCAAGCGCATCCCTGCACGTGCTGACAAGTCATTTCCGGAGCGATTGGAAGGCGATGAATGGGATCGTTGGGTAGCGGAACCCTGGCAACAGATACCGTCCGGCAATTGGCTGTCCGGCGAAATCGACTGGGTTGGCTGTAAAGCCAGTGGGCGACACGCGTCCTATACGTTGGTCATGGTTTCCACGGAGCAGTTGATGGCAGCTTTCCCACCCACGCTGGAGCCCGCGGGACAGGCTGTCAGGATTGGTGATTGCTACCGACTTGATGATGAATCAAGTGCCGCACGGCCTGGGAAGAGAGGCCGACCGTCACTCGACTGGGACGCCTTCCATATAGAAATGGCGAAGCGCGTGAAGGCAGGAAGTCTGCCACAGAAGCAGGAAGCCCTGATTGCAGATATGCAAAGTTGGTGCGCGCGCGTTTGGAAGCGGCCGGTCGGCAGAAGCACTCTTCTCCTCAAGATCCAGCCCTACTATTCCGCCTTCCTGCGACAGTCGGAAAATGCACTGTAGCCATTTTCTGACATTTGTAGCCGTGCATATCTGACCGGAACGCCCGCATTTCTGTCCCGTCTCTGCTCGCCGTCCATCGGTAGCGTCCTGCATCATCTTGGCATGAAGCAAGCCAACCAATACTCGCTACCAGCGACCGGTTTCGTCCGGCTTCCGGCAATTCTCGCTCCCATTGGCCCGATCCCCGTCGGCCGCTCGACCTGGTGGGCCGGCGTGAAGTCCGGCCGCTTCCCCAAGCCGGTGAAGCTGGGGCCACGTACCACGGCTTGGCGCGCCGAGGACATCCGCGCCCTGATCGAGCGCCTGAACGGTTAGGCCGTGAAGCGCCGGCGCATCGATCCGCGCCGGGCCAAGGTCCATCGGAAGGTCGTGTCCCGGATGGTGGTGTAGCTGGGGAGAGCAAGGCCGCGAGCGAGCGCGCTGTTTGATGGCGCCGTAGCGAGGGAGCGGCCTTGCGGGGGTCACCGGCGATTTCCGGTTAGGGTTTGGTTGCGAGCTCCAACCTGCACGCGAGGAACCACCGATGACCGAAGAGATGATGGACCTGCGTTCGCTTGTCGAGAAGGCCCCTGACGCTGACGTTCTGCGCGAGATGATCGCCTTTGCTGCCGAGCGCCTGATGGAGATCGAGGTCGGTGCGCTGACCGGCGCCGCCCATGGCGAGAAGAGCGCCACGCGACTGGCCCAGCGCAACGGCTATCGCGACCGGGATTGGGAGACGCGGGCCGGCACGGTGGAGCTGCGCATCCCCAAGCTGCGCCGCGGCAGCTACTTCCCCAGCTTCCTCGAGCCGCGCCGCATGGCCGAGAAGGCCCTGACCGCGGTGATCCAGGAGGCCTACATCCAAGGCGTCTCCACCCGATCGGTCGACGACCTGGTCAAGGCCTTGGGCATGAGCGGCATCTCCAAGAGCCAGGTCAGCCGGCTGTGCGAGGAGATCGACCAGCGGGTGAAGGCCTTCCTCGACCGGCCGATCGAGGGCGACTGACCCTATCTGTGGATCGACGCCACCTACGTGAAGGTGCGCCAGGCCGGCCGCATCGTCTCGGTCGCCGTCATCGTCGCCGTCGGCGTCAACGCCGACGGCCGGCGCGAGGTGCTGGGCATGGATATCGGCCCGTCCGAAGCCGAGACCTTCTGGACGGCGTTCCTCAGGAAGCTGACGCGCCGCGGCTTGCGCGGCGTCAAGCTGGTCATCTCCGACGCCCATGAAGGTATCAAGGCAGCGATCTCCAAGATCCTCACCGCCACCTGGCAGCGCTGCCGCGTCCACTTCATGCGCAACGCCTTGGCGCATGCCGGCCGAAGCGGACGCCGCGTGGTCTCGGCCTTCATCGCCACCGCCTTCGCCCAGGACGATGCCGAGCAGGCGCGTGCGCAGTGGCGGCGTGTCGCCGATCAGCTCCGACCCAAGGTCCCCAAGCTGGCTACCCTGATGGACGAGGCAGAGCCCGATGTGCTCGCCTACATGAGCTTCCCGGCACAGCACCGGGTCAAGCTGCACTCGATCAACCCCCTGGAGCGCCTCAACGGCGAGATCAAGCGCCGCACCGAGGTCGTCGGCATCTTCCCCAATGAAGCGGCCATCGTTCGACTCGTCGGGGCCATCCTGCTCGAGCAGAACGACGAGTGGGCCGTCCAGCGCTCCCGCTACATCACGCTGGAAAGCATCGCCCCCGTAAGCGATGATCCTCTCGTCGGGCTGCCTGCTGTGGCTGCCTGATCGATCCGGCTCACGCCGAAGATCGCTGTGCTGACTCAGCGCCAGCTACACCACGTCTCGGGGCACGATCCATCGGAACTATTCGGTGGAGGAGGCCGCGCGGCTCTTCGGTACCCACCGCAATACGGTGCGGGCTTGGCTGCGGGCCGGATTGAAGACCATCGACGGCGCCCGGCCGACCCTGATTCTCGGTAGCGAACTGCGCCGCTTTCTCGGTGAGCGCAGTGCCAAACGGAAGCGACCGACCCCATCCGGCATGATCTATTGCCTGCGCTGTCGCGAGCCGCGCCGACCGGCCGGCGACATCGCCGATTACCTGCCGCGCACAGCCACCAGCGGCGACCTGCAAGGCATCTGCCCAGACTGCGACACGCTTCTTTACCGGCGCGTCAACCGCTCCACGCTGGAGGTTGTCTGCGACGGTCTCGACGTGACGATCAGGGAGGTGGACTCGCGCCTAAGGCAGCGCAACGAACCCTCCCTAAACGATGACTCCGCAACCCGATCCTTTGCCCATGCCGACGCACAATCCTGAAAACGAGCGGATCAAACGCCAATACTTCGCCTACTTGAAGGAGGCGAAACGCCGGGGCGAGCCATCGGTGGATGCCGCCGCCAAGGCGCTCAGCAGTTTCGAGTTGGATACGCGCTTCCGCTCCTTCAAGACGTTCCATCCGGAGCAAGCAGTCGCGTTCAAGCGCCATCTTGCCGAGCAAACCAACGCCCGCACTGGCAAGCCACTTGCCAAGGCGACAATCCACTCGACGCTCGCGGCGCTCAAGGCATTCTTTGTCTGGCTGGCTGGGCAGCCAAGTTACCGATCGCGGCTGTCATACTCCGATGCTGACTACTTCAACCTATCGGACCGCGATGCACGCATAGCCCGGACGCGACGAGACAAACCGGCACCGTCACTGGAGCAGGTGCGTCACGTAATTGGGACCATGCCCACGAACGATGCGATCCAGCGGAGGGACCGCGCTTTGGTGGCCTTTATTCTGCTGACAGGCGCGCGAGATGGCGCGGTGGCGTCGCTCAAGCTCAAGCATTTGAATCTGGCGCTCGGGTGCGTCGTCCAGGATGCGCGCGAGGTGGCGACCAAGTTTGGAAAGACGTTCACCACCAGCTTCTTCCCGGTTGGCGCCGATGTTCAGAGAATTGTTGAGGAATGGGCCGAATATCTGACGGTGGAATTGCTTTGGGGGCCGGACGATCCACTTTTCCCGGCGACACTGGTTGAGGGCGGTATGGACCGGACCTTCCGGGCGGTTGGGCTGGAGCGCCGGCACTGGTCTTCGGCCGATCCTATCCGTCAGATTTTCCGACGCGCCTTTACCACCGCCGGCCTGTCGTACTTTCCGCCCCATCGGCTGCGGGACACGATCGTTCTGTTGGGACAACGCCTGTGCCAGTCACCAGAGCAGTTCAAGGCTTGGAGCCAGAATCTGGGGCACAGCGACGTGCTGACGACTTTCACCAGCTACGGTGATCTGACACAGGGGAGGCAAGCGGAGATCATTCGCGGGCTGGGCCGACCTAGGAAGAGCAGGGAGGAGGTGTTGAACCTCTTGGCGGGTGCCATGGAAGACCTGCGGCGGGTCGATTAGCCCGGCTGCCCTAGGTCACAAGCACTGGTTGACAGTCCAATCTTGGCCCTTTACATTCTGAAACGTCCGTTTCACAATGTAAAGTCCAGCCATGACCAAGAAGCCGACCGCCTTTGTTGCCTACCTTCGAGTCAGCACCGTCCGGCAGGGGGAGAGCGGCCTTGGGCTGCAAGCCCAGCGGGCGGCGGTCGAGGCGTTCGCCCGGCAGCATGGAGCGACCATCGTCGCATCTTTTGTCGAGGTCGAGACGGGGAAGCGGGCGGATCGTCCCGAGCTGGCCAAGGCACTGTGCGCGGCTCGGAAGGCGAAGGCGACTCTCCTTATTGCCAAGCTGGACCGCTTGGCGCGTAACGTAGCGTTCATCGCCAACCTGATGGACGCTGACGTTGAGTTCCTGGCCTGCGATCAGCCCTTCGCATCGCGCCTAACTCTCCACATTCTGGCGGCTGTTGCAGAGGATGAAGCGCGCCGAATTAGCGAGCGGACCAAGGCGGCACTACAGGCTGCCAAGGCGCGGGGGCGGAAGCTCGGCAGCCCGATCGCCGCTGAGACAGTTGCCAAGGCCCGGGCTGCCCGCTCCGCCTACGCGGCAAAGGCCAACGCCACCACCGTGGCTGTGATCCGAGACGTGCAAAAAAGTGGTGTTACCTCTTTGGCTGGTATCGCGCGCACTCTTGAGGCCAGAGGCGTAAGAACCCCTGCAGGGCACAGCCAATGGCAGCCCGTTCAAGTGTCGCGACTGCTGGCAGCCTAACGCCGCGGGTTGCAGCGTAGGGCTGGCTTGTTCTAGGAGGATTGCACATAGCTACGTTGTCGCTACGAGCAGCACATGGTGTAAAGTTCGAGGACAACGAGGAAGCGTCTGGTAACAATGGATCAGTTTGAAATTGAAGTCGGAGAAGACGGCAAAATAGGCGACTTCTTGAGCGACGACCGCTTAGAGCCCACCCCCGAAGAATTCGTGCGACAGCGGTATTTGAGGACCCTTCACTTCGAGTACCAGTATCCAAAGACCGTGCTGGCGCGGGAAGTGCCGATCTATTACGGCCGAAAAGCCATGGTGGACCGAGAGGGCAGACCAGTCCGAGCAGATATCGTTGTCTACTCCAATCCGGTTGCATGCGCGCAGCGCGACCAGGGCAAGATCGATCTGATAGTCGAGTGCAAGGCACCGACCGAAACAGACGGTACAATCAGCTCGTCTCTTACGTCTTCAACACCAGTGCTGACGGTGCAGTATGGTTTAACGGCAACGTAAGGTACTTCCGTCGCCTTAGCAGTCCTTCCAACCAACTCATTGATTGGACCGGAATACCTCGTCGTGGAGAAGCATGGGACGCTTTAGGGCGTCGAAAGAAAGAGGACCTCGTCCGGCCTAGAGATATCAAAGGACTACTACGGCGCTGTCACAACAAGCTGCATGGCCGAGGTATCGATGGCGAGGAAGAGGACCTCACTATGGATATGGTGCGCCTCATTCTTGCAAAGGCCATCGATGAGGAGAAGACGCCGCCTTTGCCTGAGTTTTATTGCACCCCGGAGGAGTATCGATCTGCCGAGGGCCAAAAGGTTGTCGCGCAGCGCGTTCAGTCCTTATTCAGGGAAGTGGTCGCTCAGAATCCCACCGTCTTTGCGGCAGAGGAGAAGATAACAGTAGGAGCCCGGGCTGTTTGTGATGTGGTCAATGAGCTTCAGCCATACCGAATGCTAAGCAATCTGCATGAATCGCATGATTGGGACGTGATGGGGCATGCCTACGAGCAGTACACGGCCACCTATCTGAAGCGGCAGCAGGGCCAATTCTTTACGAACCGCCTAGTTGTGGACCTGATGGTAGCCATGATTGATCCCTCCTACCAGGACATCATCTTGGACCCCGCAGGAGGTTCAGGTGGATTCCTCACCGGCGCAATGCGGTTCATACGCCGCAAGATCCTTGCCGGCGGTGGAACGACTATCTCCAAGGAGAGACAGCTCGACCGGCATCGCACAAATTTGTTCATGGTCGAGCAGAGCAAGCGACTCGTCAAAATCGCCAAGACTGCGATGATTTTGAATGGCGACGGTCACGCTGGCATGACACGGGGCGATAGCTTGGCTTCATATGACGCCCTCGATGATCACGTGAAGAGCCGTGCCGGAGAGGGTAAGCCAACTGTCATCCTGACTAATCCGCCCTTTGGAGGGGTAGGCGAAGGAAAAATCACGGATAGGCGTATCCTGGATAACTACGCCTGCGGCATGAAATGGACTGAGCGCGACGGCAAGTACGAAAAGACGAACGAAGTTAACGACGAGGGCGTACCGCCCGAGATGTTGTTCTTTGAGAGATGTCTAAGCTGGATCGCGCCCGGTGGGAAAATCGGCATCGTTATGCCAAAGAGTTTTTTGGACACGCAAACTTACTATGCGGTCCGTCGCCAGTTGATGTCCGACTACGTGCTCTTGGCTGTTGTTAACTGCCACAAGAACACCTTTCAGCCGCACACTGGAGTGCGAACCTGTCTAGTGTTTGTCTATCGTCCGAAGATTGGCGAGGTAATCCCGGAGGACTACGACATTTTCATGGCTGTGTCCCGGAAGGTTGGTCAGGACAGCGAAGGCATTCCTATCTTTAAGCGTGATGACCGAAACCAGCCGACCGAAGAGGTTGATCACGATCTGGATGAGATATTGGACGACTATCGGGCCGCCCAGAACAACAGCCTTACGAGTTCGGAGTATCGCTTCATTGTAAAGCGATCCGAAATCGCAGAGCCGCTCTGCATCAATCCCCAATTTTACTTGCCGAACCTGAACAAGACGATCAAGGACATTGAAAAGCTGGATGGCAAGAATGGCTGGACAGTGTCGGCGGTGGGTCAGCTTTCAAAGGATATCGGCATCTTTAAGGGCCCCCGGATTAAGACCGAGAATCTCATCGTAGACGAACTCGGCGCGAGCGTGGAACGATACTTTCCTCCAATGGCCGTGCTTCAAGAGAAGGCGGAGAGTGCGAAGCTTCCCGACCTTGGGAAGGCTTCGAAAAGGCAACTGCACACCATCAAAATACTTCGGGTCCAAGAGGGTGACCTTCTGGTCACTAGATCCGGCACGATCGGGCGGGTCGCATATGTCACGCCGCGGTTAGTTGGGGCCATCGTCTCGGACGACATGATCCGGGTCAGGATCAAGGACGAGACGATTCGGTTCTACGTGTATGCTTACTTGCAGTCTTATGCTGGCTACAATCAGATGCTGCGAAACGAATACGGCTCTGTTCAACAACATCTTGAACCTAAGCACATCGCAGGGATTTTGATTCCAGTTCCGCCCGATTGGGCCGGCGTGAGTGGCATTGTCGAAGCTACACGGGCTGCAGTTAAAGCCCGGGAAACGTTCGAGAAGTCCTTTTCGAGTCTGATGGCAGAAACGAAGAGCCTTTTAACTAGCTTGACAGGTGAAGACTCAGGGGCGGTCGAGGGATGACGAAGCCATAGACGTAGACCGGGTAGCTGCCGGCCTCACAATAAGCCGGCAGGGGTAACTTTAGGGGTAAGTGCGGACTTCAGATTTCGAGAACACAGGTTTATCAATTATTTCGCTGGCAAATGTGCCTTCCACTCTCTCCGCCAGTTCCACCACCGTCATTCTTCCTTCTCAGCCGCACAGGGATCGATTTGACGGCGGGCACCTTGCTTCCCTTGGCGTGGTGCCACAGCGGCACCAGGGGATTGCACTCCGGATAGTAGCCGGCGCAGGCGCCCATGGGCACGTCGTAGGGCGTGACGCGCAGCCCCGGCACCCGGCGCGGCGCCTCGCCGTCGCGCGCGGCGGCGCAGGTCGCGGTCACCCTGTCGCCTTCGGCCAGGCCCAGGCGCTGCATGTCGTCGCGATTGAGCAGGATCAACCGCCGCGTGCCGTAGATGCCGCGGAAGCGGTCGTCGTGGCTGTAGACGGTGGTGTTGAACTGGCCGTTGCTGCGCAGGGTGAAGGGGCGCAGCACCTGCGGGTCGTCGCGCTCGACGTCCGGATCGGCCGACAGCCCCTCGGGCACGATGAAGTTCGCCTTGCCGGTCTCGGTGTGCCACTTGCGCTCGCGCGCGGCCTGCGGCCGGTGGACGCCGCCGGGCCGGAACATGCGCTTGTTGAAGTCGTGGACAGGTGCGCTCGATCGCGTCGCGGATGAGGCGGCAGGGTGCTCGTTGCCGTCCTTCGAGACGCATCGCTGCGCGATGCTCCTCGGGGTGAGGCCCGTTTCTTGTTGGTGGCGCGCTCCTGCGAGGACGCTCTATATAGGCGGCCAGAGGGGAACGCCATGAAGCAGGTGCTGATCGAGCGCTACGGCACGCCGTGGGAAGTGGCGCGCTGCGCCGAGGTGCCGGACGTCGGCGCGCCGGCGGCCGACGAGGTGGTGTTCGACGTGCTCGCCTTCCCGATCAATCCCGCCGACATGTGGTTCTGCCGCGGCAGCTATCGCCTCAAGCCGCCGCTGCCGGCGACGCCGGGCGCCGAGTGCGTCGGTCGCGTCACCGCCGTCGGCGCGAACGTGAGGCACGTGAAGCCGGGCGACCTCGTCATCAACCTGCAGCGCGAGAACTGGGCCGAGAAGCGCAAGGTCAAGGGCGAGGATGCGATCCCGCTGCCGGCCGGCATCGACCTGAAACAGGCGGCGATGGTGCGCATCAACCCGCCGACCGCCGAGCTGATGCTGTCGGACTTCGTCGACCTCGGGGGCGGCGAATGGGTGATCCAGAACGTCGCCAACTCGGCGGTCGGGCGGCTGGCCATCGTGCTGGCGCACGAGCGCGGCCTGCGCACGGTGAACGTCGTGCGCCGAGCCGAGCTTGCGGCGGAGTTGAAACCGCTCGGCGCCGACCTGGTGCTGGTCGATGGCGACGATCTCGCCGAGCGCGTCGCGCGCGAGACCGGCGGCGCTTCGATCCGGCTGGGGCTGGAGGCGATCGGCGGCAAGGCGACGGGCCGCATCGCCGACTGCCTCGCCAGCGACGGCACGCTGGTCCACTACGGCTCGATGAGCGGCGAGAATCCCGACGTCGACCGCTCCAACTTCATCTATCGCGGCGTGCGGCTCACCGGCTTCATGCTCGGCCGCTTCCTCGCCCGCCGCAGGCCGGAGAAGATCCGCGAGATCTATGCGGGGCTTGCGCAGCAGGTCCTCGAGGGCAAGCTCTCCGCGCCGGTGGACACCGTCTATCCGATCGACAAGATCAGGGAGGCGCTGGCGCATGCCGACAAGGGCGGGCGCAACGGCAAGATCCTGGTCAGCCCCGGCGGGGCGATCTGACAACCCGAGGAGGAAAGCGAAATGAGTTCCGACGTCGCCGAAATCGAGAAGGTGCTGCAGGTCTATTTCGACGGCCTGTACGAGGGAGACACCAGGAAGCTCGGCCAGGCCTTCCATCCCGCCGCGCATCTCTACAGCGCCGGCGCCGACGGCAAGGCGGCCGACCTGCCGCGCGCCGACTGGTTCAAGAGCGTGGAGAGCCGGCCCTCGGGCAAGGCCAGGGGCAGCGAGCGGCGCGACCGCATCGTGTCGATCGACTTCTCCGGCCCGGCCACCGCCTTCGCCAAGGTCGAGTGCCAGCTCCCGCCACGCTATTTCACCGACTACCTCACGCTCCTGAAGGCCGATGGCCGCTGGCAGGTGATCTCCAAGGCCTTCCATGTGGTGACGAAGGAGTAAGCTGGAAGGATCCCTCGGCTTCGCTTCGGGATGACACCGGCATTTGTGTCATCCCGAGCGTCGGCCAGGGATCTTTGTTTCCCTCTACATCTTCCTCCAGTCGCCGTCCTGCTCGAAGGCGTGGGCGGCGCGGTAGAGGGTGGCCTCGTCGTAGTCCTTGCCGATCAGCATGAGCCCGACCGGCAGCCCGTCGCGCATGCCGCAGGGCAGCGTCATCGCCGGATGGCCGGTGACATCGAACGGCGCGGTGTTGCCCACCATCTCGAAGGCACGCTGGATATAGAGCGGCAGCGGCGCGTTCGGCGGCGGGATGGGCGTGGCCTTCATCGGCAGGGTCGGCATCAGCAGCATGTCGTACTTGCCCAGCACCGAATCGTAGGCAGCCTCGAGCTTGCGGGCGAGGTTCTGGGCCTTGGCGTAGTAGCGGCCGCGATAGTGCTTGAGGAAGTACTCGCCGACGAACATCGAGATCTTGAGGCTGTCGGAGAGCTCGTTGGCCCGGGCGCGCCAGCCGGCATGGGCGTCGAGCAGGCCGAGCGTATAGAGGCCCTTCCAGTTGAAGCCCATGCCGTTGCCGCGCATCATCTGCGCCTGCAGGCCTTCGAGCGCGATCGGCGTCCAGATCACCGGCCCCATGAGGTGCAGGGGGATGCTGACCTCGTCCACCGTCGCGCCCATGCGCGCGAAGCGCTCGGCGCCCGCGCGCACGCACTCGTCCACGTCCTTCTCGGAGTTGGCATGGCCGAAGCCTTCCCTGACGACGGCGATGCGCAGGCCCCTGGCCGACTGGCCCAGCGCCTCGGTATAGCGGGCGGTCCGCGGCGCATACTGGCGCGGATCGAGGCCGTCGGCGCCGGCCAGCACCTCGAGCAGCAGCGCGTTGTCGCTCACCGTCGCGGTCATCGGGCCGGCATGGTCGATGGTCGATTCGATCGGCATCACGCCGGTGTAGGGCACCAGCCCGTGCGTTGCTTTCATGCCGTAGATGCCGCAGAACGAGCCGGGGATGCGGATCGAGCCGCCCTGGTCGCCGCCGATCGCCATGTCGACCTCGCCCGCCGCCACCAAGGCGCCGCTGCCCGACGACGAGCCGCCGGCCGAGTAGCCCGGCTTGTGCGGATTGTGCACCGGGCCCAGCGCATTGGTGTGGCTGCCGCCCGAGAGACAGAAGAACTCGCAATGCGCCTTGCCCATGATCGTGGCGCCGGCATCCAGCATGCGGGTGACGATGGTGGCGTCGATGTCCGGCACATAGCCCTCGAGCGTCGAGGCGCCGTTCATCATCGGCACGCCGGCGAGGCAGACATTGTCCTTGAGCGCCGCCGTCTTGCCGGCGAGCTTGCCCGACGAGGCGCCCTTGACGGTCGTCTTCACATACCAGGCATTGTATTTGTTCTCCTCGCCTTCGGGCCGATAGCCCGGCGTGCGCGGATACTTCACCGCCGGCTTGTAGTCGGGCATCGCCTCCAGGAGATCGTAGGCGTCGAAGTTCCCCTGCATCAGCGCCAGGAACTCCGCCGCCCGCTCGTCGGTGAGGGGGATCGCGAGGTCGTCGGCGATCGCCTTGAGCTCGGCCAGCGTGGCGCGCTTCACGGTCATGGGCTCCTCCTTGCTTCGGTCGCGGCACGGAGTATGCGACGGCCAAAGTTTGCTTGAAAAGTAAAATAACGCCGCCCTAGACTGCGTCCACCAAACGGGAGGAGCAATCGAATGACCACGGCGCCCAGGCTGCCGACCGCGGCCGAGATCCTGGAGCTCGCGCGGGGCTTCGGCATGACGCTGAGCGAAGCCGATGCGCACTCTTTCCGGGGGCTTATGGCGGGATCGATGGCCTCCTACGCGCGCCTCGACGAGCTCGCCGAGCCCAAGCTCGCGGTGCGCTATCCGCGTACACCCGGCTATCGGCCGGAGCCGCGGGACAACCCGCTGAACGCCTGGTACTGGAAGTGCGAGGTCCGTGGCGCCGCGACGGGGCCGCTGGCGGGCAAGCGGGTCGCGGTGAAGGACAATATCTGCGTCGCCGGCGTGCCCATGATGAACGGCTCGCGCGTGCTCGAAGGCTATGTGCCCGACGTCGATGCGACGGTGGTCGCGCGCATCCTCGATGCCGGCGGCACGATCGTGGGCAAGGCGGCGTGCGAGGATCTCTGCTTCTCCGCCGGCAGCCATACCTGCGCCACCGGCCCGATCCGCAATCCGCACGATCCGCTTCGTTCCGCCGGCGGCTCGTCGGGCGGCAGCGCGGCGCTGGTGGCGGCGGGCGAGGTGGAGATGGCGCTGGGCGGCGACCAGGGCGGCTCGATCCGCACGCCCTCGGGCTGGTGCGGCGTCTGCGGGCTGAAGCCCACCTGGGGCCTCGTGCCGATGACCGGCGGCATGCCGATCTCCTATTCGGTCGACCACTGCGGGCCGATCTGCGACAGCGTCGAGAACGTGGCGCGGCTGCTCGCCGTCATCGCCGGCCCCGATCCGCACGATCCGCGTACCGCCAACGCGCGAGTGGGCGACTATCCGGGCGCGCTCGGCCAGCCGGCGAAGGGCCTGCGCATTGCCGCGCTGAAGGAGGGCTTCGGCCACGAGACCGGCAATCCTCTGACGCCGGACACCAGCAAGAAGGTGCGGCTCGCGCTCGGCAGGCTCGAGGACGCCGGCGCCATCGTCGAGGAGGTGTCGATCCCCATGCATCTCGACGGCCCGCACATCTGGGCCGGCATCATCCTCGAGGGCGCAGCCGAGATGATGATCAAGGGCTATGCCATGGGGAACAACTGGCCGGGCTACTACACGACCTCGCTGCAGGAGGCTTTCGCGCGCGGCTGGCGGTCGCGGCCGGACGACGTATCGGAGACGGTGAAGCTCGTGCTGCTGCTGGGCGAGTACATGCACCGCAACTATCACAACCGCTACCACGCCAAGGCGCAGAACCTGCGCGTCGTGCTGCGCCGCGCCTACGACGAGGTGCTGGCGCGCTACGACGCCATCGCCATGCCGACGCTGCCGTTCCCGGCGACGCGGCTTCCCGAGCCGGGCTGCAGCCGCGAGGAGTATGTCGAGCGCGCGCTCGACATGCAGCAGAACACCTGCCCGTTCGACGCCAGCGGCCATCCCGCCTTCACGGTGCCCTGCGGCAAGGTGGGCGGCCTGCCGATCGGCCTGATGCTGGTCGGCAAGCACTTCGACGAGGCGACCCTGATCCGCGCGGGCCATGCCTTCGAGCGGCTGGGCGATTGGCGGGAATATTGAGACCGCCGCCGTGGGCGGCATCCCATGAGCGCCACTGGAGTGGCGCGCTCCCTTGAGCGCTCATCGGAGCGCGCCGCCAACAAGAAGCAAGATCAGGCGCCAACCAGTGTCGTGTCACCCACTTTGCGGCAGGCAGCACAGTTTACTCCCGAGGGTCGCACGGCCGGTGGCGAACTCCGGTGGCGCTCATGCGGGGCGAGCGATAGGACTAGGCCGTGCGCTGGATCAGACCCTCGATCAGGCGTTTGAGCGCCTCGGCCTGGCGGTTGCCGTAGCTTTCGACGATCTCGGCCTGGTGCGAGTTGGCCAGCTTGTTGAGGCGCTGGATCACGGCGCGGCCGCGTTCGGCGATGAAGATCAGGACGCGGCGGCCGTCGGCCTTGTCGGCGCGGCGATAGACCAGCGCGGCCGAGACCATGCGGTCGACGGTCTTGGTGAGCGTCGGATGGTTGAGCAGGGCGGCCTCGGCGAGGTCGCCCATCGAGCGGCCGTTCTTCTCGGCCAGCAGCTTCAGGATGCGCCACTGCTCGACCGGCACGCCCTCGGCGCGGAACTCCTGGTCGAGCTGGCGGTTGAGCTGCCGCTCGGCCTGGGCCAGCAGGTAGGAAAGATATTCGTTGATCGGACGTGTATTGGCCATTTCCCGAGTCTGCGCGAATGCGGAAGAGTTTGACTTTTCAAGGATTGATACGGGTGCTACGGTCGGTTGGCAAGATCGGAAGGGACCGTGGCAGGGGAACAGCGATCGGCTGAATCGGTCGCAACGGGCCGCGGCCGTTCCGGGATGGGGACGACACGACATGGTCGCTGCAGCCTCCGCATCGCCGATCGCGGCGCGCGCGCCCTCAGCGGGAGCGGTCCTGCTCGGCGAGGCGATCGCCGATGCGGTGCCCTGCCGTTCGCGCCGCCGGCGCGATCGCCTCTGCATCGCGTTGCTCGCCCCGTTCAGCGGGCCGGCCGGTCTGTGGGGACCGTCGTGCCAGACCAGCGCCCTGCTGGCGGCGCACGAGGTCAATGAAAGCGGCGGCCTGCTGGGGCGCGAGCTCGACCTCACCTTCATCGATGCCGGGCGCGACCCCGAGACGGTGACCGACGAGACGCTCGACCTGATCGTCGAGGGCGGCGCCGAGGCGGTGATCGGCATGCATATCAGCGCCGTGCGCCAGGCCCTGGTGCGCGCGCTCAGGGGCCGCGTGCCCTATGTCTACACGCCGGTCTACGAGGGCGGCGAGAAGGCGCCCGGCGTGTTCATGGTCGGCGAGACGCCGGCCCTGCAGGTGAGGCCCTCGATCGGATGGCTGGCCACGCGGCATGGGGCGCGCCGCTGGTACCTGATGGGCAACGACTATGTCTGGCCGCGCGTCTCCCATCGCGCCGCGCGGCGCTATGTGGCCGCGAACGGCGGCGAGGTGGTGGGCGAGAGCTACGTGCCCTTCGGCTGCGAGGCCTACGAGGCCTGCCTCGACCGCATCCGCAAGGCGCGGCCCGACGCCGTCCTGGTTTCGATGGTGGGCAGCGATTGCGTCACCTTCAACCGCGCCTTCGCCGATGCCGGCCTCGACCGGCACATCCTGCGCCTGTCGGCGGCCAGCGAGGAGAACACGCTGCTCGGCATCGGCGCGGAGAACGCGATCAACCTGTTCTTCGCCGCCGGCTATCTCGCCGGTCTCGAGACCGACGCCAATCTCGCCTTCCTCGATCGCTATCACGGCGCCTTCGGCCGCGAGGCGCCGGTGCCCAACACGATCGGCGAGTCGTGCTACGAGGGCGTGCGCTTCTACGCCGAGCTCGCGCGCCGCGCCAGGGCGCTCGATGTCGAGACGCTCGGCCGGGCGTCCCAGGATTTCTGCTACGTCGGCGCGCGCGGCCGGTCGCACATGCTGGCGCGCCATTTGCACACCGACATCTATCTCGCCCAGGCGGACGGTCTCGAGTTCCGCGTCGTCCAGCACTTTCCCGCCTGATCGCCCGGGGTTGCCCGGGGTGTTGCTTGAAAAGTAAAATAACTTGCCGTCTAATGCCGCGCCGTCACGGGACGGGCAGGGAGCCAAGCATGAAGATAGCCCGCAGGAAGCTGCTGCAGACATCGGCCGCGACGGCCGCCGCCTTTTCCGCCAGCGCCGTTCTGAGCTCGCGCGGCCGGGCCGCCGATCCGATCAAGGTCGCGAGCATCCACGATCTCTCGGGCGGGCTCGACATCTACGGCAAGCCGATGGTCGATGCCCTGACGCTCGCGGTCGAGGAGACCAATGCCGCGGGCGGCCTGATCGGTCGGCAGATCAAGCTCATCAGCTACGATCCGCAGTCGAACATGCAGCTCTATACGCAGTATGCCCAGGACGCCGCGCTCAAGGAAAAGGTCGCGGTGGTCCATGGCGGCATCACATCGGCGTCGCGCGAGGTGATCCGGCCGGTGCTCGACCGCTTCAAGACGCTCTACTTCTACAACACGCAGTACGAAGGCGGCGTGTGCGACCGCAACCAGTTCGACACCGGCGTGACGCCGGCGCAGACGGTCCAGAAGCTCGTTCCCTACTCGATGAAGAAGTGGGGCAAGAAGGTCTATATCGTCGCCGCCGACTACAACTACGGCCAGATCACCTCGGAGTGGGTGAAGAAGTACGTGAAGGAGAACGGCGGCGAGACGCTGGCGACCGAGTTCTTCCCGCTCGATGTCACCAACTTCGGGCCCTCGATCGCCAAGATCCAGGCGGCCGGCCCGGATTTCGTGTGGTCGGCGCTGGTCGGCGGCGCGCACATCTCGTTCTACCGTCAGTGGGCCGCCGCCGGCATGAACAAGAAGATCCCGATGGCCTCGACGACCTTCGCCGTCGGCAACGAGCACATCGTGCTGTCGCCCGACGAGTGCAACGGCATGCTGATCTGCTACAACTATTTCCAGGACCTCAAGAACCCGCAGAACACGGCGTTCGTCGAGCGCTTCCACAAGCGCTTCGGCGCCGACTATCCCAACATCACCGAGCTCGCCATGGGCACCTGGCAGGGCTTCCAGCTGTGGGCCGAGGCGGTGAAGAAGGCGGGCAGCATCGACCGCATGAAGGTGATCGAGGCACTGGAGACGCCGATCGGCATCGACGCTCCGAGCGGCAAGGTCACGATCGATCCGCAGACCCATCACTGCATTCTCGACGTCCATATCGCCGAGGTGCGGGACAAGAAGCTGAACGTGCTGGAGGATTTCAGCCAGCAGCCGCCGGCCGACACGGCCGCGGTGTGCAATCTCAAGAAGAACCCGAACGACAAGAAGCAGTACGTCATCAAGGCGTGAGGCCTTGCCCGTGTCGTCCCGCGCGCAGCGAGGGATCCTTGGTTCGAATGCCGCGGAAAGATCCCTTGCTGCGCTCGGGATGACACGGCGCTGATCGAGGGTAGGCAGGTGGATCTGGTCCTCGTCCTGGTCATCCAGGTGCTGTTTGCCATGGCGAGCCTTGCGCTGATCAGCGTCGGGCTCGCCGTCATTTTCGGCATGATGCGGGTGATCAACCTCGCGCACGGCGAGTTCCTGATGCTGGGCGGCTACAGCGCCATCGTCGCCAACCAGCACGGCGTCAATCTCTGGATCGCGATGCTGGTGGTGGCGCCGATCGTGGTGGGCGCGATCGGCGTGCTGGTCGAGCGCACGCTGATCCGCTTCCTCTACGGCCGGATGATCGACACCATGCTCGCCACCTGGGGGCTGAGCCTGTTCCTGATCGGGCTCGTCACCGGCATCTTCGGCAACACCACGGTCGGCATCTCCGCGCCCTTGGGCGGCATGGCGATCGGCAACTACCGCACCAGCATCTACGGCCTGGTGGTGATCGCGATCACGGTGGTGCTGCTGGTCGCGATCTACCTCGTGCTGCGCCATACGCGGCTCGGCCTGTTCGCGCGCGGCACCATGCAGAACCCGAACATGGCGGCGGCGCTGGGGCTCAGCCCGCCCCGGGTCTATGCCGTGACGTTCGGCGTCGGGGCGGCGCTGTCGGGCCTGGCGGGCGCGCTGATCGCGCCGATCTCGGGCGTCTTCCCGACCATCGGCATCGCCTACATCGCCAAGGCCTTCATCACCGTGATCGGGGGCGGAGCGGCGATCCTGAGCGGCACCGTCACCGCCGCGGCGCTGTTCGGCGCCATCCAGGAAGTGGCGACCTACTTCACGACGCCGGTGTTCGGCGTCGTGATCACGCTCGCCGCGGCGATCGTGCTGATCCGCCTCCTGCCGCAGGGCATCACCGGCCGCTTCCTCAAGAGGTGGCTGTGACCGCAGGCGCGCCGGATGCACGAGGCTGGAATATCGCCGGCCTGATCGCGGTCGGCGTGGTCGGCCTCGGCGCCATGATCGGCCTGCCGCTGCTGCTCGAGCTCAGCGCCCTGCTCGACGTCACGGTCTACCTGATCCTCGCCATCCTGGCGCTGAGCCTCGCGCTGGTCTGGGGCTACGGCGGCATCCTCTGCTTCGGGCAGTCGGCCTTCTTCGGCCTCGGCGCCTACGCCTACGCCATCGCGATGTTCAACATCGGCGAGAGCACGATCCCGTTCGTGCTGGCGATCGCGCTGCCGGCGGCGTTCGCGGCGCTGCTCGGCTATTTCATGTTCTACGGCCGCATCAGCGACGTCTATCTGGGGGTGATCACGCTCACCGTGACGCTGATCCTGTTCAACGCCGTGAACTCGACCGCCGGCCCCGAATATCATATCGGCGAGGCCCGGCTCGGCGGCTTCAACGGCATCCCCTCGATCCCGCCGCTCAACTGGCCGGGCTTTCCCGACAGCGCGCTCGATCTGGAGGATCTCTTCTACGTCTCGATCGTGCTGCTGCTCGCGGTCTATTTCGGGTTGCGCGGGCTGCTGGTGAGCCGCTTCGGCCGCGTCATGGTGGCGATCCGCGAGAACGAGCAGCGCGCGGGCTTCCTGGGCTACGACGCGCGGCTCTACAAGCTCGGGACCTTCACGCTGGGCGGCGCGCTCGCGGGCCTCGCCGGCTGCCTGTTCGCGAACTGGGGCGCCTTCGTCAGCCCGACCATCTTCGGCCTCGGCCAGTCGGCGCAGATCATCATCTGGGTGATCGTCGGCGGGCGCGGCACGCTGATCGGGCCGGTGGTGGGCTGCATCGCCATCCAGTGGCTGACCGCCTTCCTCGGCAGTGCCCAGCTCTCGAAGGCGTCGCTCGAGCACGTCCTCGGTCCGACCATTGCGAAGGCGCTCTCCTCCGTCTTCGGCATCGCCGACTTCAGCAACACGAACCTGGTGCTCGGCGCCGTCCTGCTGGCCTTCGTGCTGCTGGTGCCGAAGGGCGTGATGCCGACGCTGCTCGACCTCGCCCGCGCCACCGTCGGCCGTCGCCGGCCGCCAGCGACCGAGCTGATGCCGGACAAGGCGGAGGGCACGACATGAAGGAGCCCGCCGTCCTGCTCGAGACGATCGGTCTCGGCCGGCGCTTCGGCGGCGTCGAGGCGGTGAGCGGCGTCGACTTCCGCCTGACCGAGGGCGAGCTGCGTTGCCTGATCGGCCCCAACGGCGCCGGCAAGAGCACGTTCTTCAAGCTGCTCACCGGACAGTTGCCGCCGACCAGTGGCAAGGTGCTCTATCGCGGCCGCGACATCGCCGGCGCCGAGACGCACGAGATCGCGCGGCTCGGCATCGGCATCAAGACCCAGGTGCCGAGCGTGTTCGACGGGCTCTCGGTGCGCGAGAACCTGTGGATCGCGGCCAGTCGCGGCCGGCCCACGCGGCGCGCCAACGCGATGGTGGACGAGATCCTGGCGCGGATCGCGCTGACGGGCGTGGCCGGCCGCCCGGTCGGCCAGCTCGCGCACGGCCAGCGGCAGTGGCTCGAGCTCGGGATCGTGCTGGCCGCCGAGCCCGAGCTCATCCTGCTCGACGAGCCCGCGGCAGGCATGACGCACGAGGAGGTGGCGCGCACCGCCGAGCTGATCCGCGAGATCAACCGGACCCGATCGCTGATCGTGGTCGAGCACGACATGCAGTTCATCCGCATGATCGCGTCGAAGGTGACGGTGCTCGACCGCGGGCGGGTGCTGGTCGAGGATTCGATGGAGAACATCCTGCGCCATCCCACGGTGCGCGACGTCTATCTCGGCAAGCGGGTCGCCGCGTGATGCTCGAGGTGCGCGACCTGCACGCCGCCTACGGGCGCATCCCGATCCTGCACGGCGTCACCTTCGCCGTGGCCGAAGGCCAGTCGGTCGGCGTGCTCGGCCACAACGGCATGGGCAAGACGAGCCTCCTGCGGGCGCTCATGGGGTTCCTGCCGCTGACCGGCGGCGCGGTGGTGCTCGACCAGGCCGACATCACCGACTGGCCGCCCTACCGGCGGGCGCGGGCCGGCATCGGCTACGTGCCGCAGGGCAGGGACATCTTTCCCAACCTGTCGGTGCTCGACAATCTGCGCATGGGTTGCGCCAAGGAAGCCGGCAGCGACCGGCCGGTGATAGACTCGGTGCTGGCCGATTTCCCGCGGCTCAGGCGGCTGCTCGACCGGCTGGGCGGCGCGCTGTCGGGCGGTGAGCAGCAGCTTCTGGCCATCGCCCGCTGTCTCTGCGGCAAGCCGGCGCTGCTCCTGCTGGACGAGCCGACCGAGGGCATCCAGCCCTCGATCATCGACGAGATCATCGAGCTTCTGACGCGGCTGCGGCGCAGCCGCCGGCTGACCGTGGTGCTGGTCGAGCAGAACCTCGACTTCATCGCGGCGCTGTCCGACCGCATCCTCCTGATCCAGAAGGGCCGCATCACCCGCGAGGTGTCGCCCGGCCACCTGCAGGACCCCGACCTGATCGGCGAGTTCGTCGGCGTCGAGCGGTAGCGCCGGCTTGTTCAAAGTTCAAAGGAGCGCGCCACTCCAGTGGCGCAGTCATGAGCGCCACGGGAGTTCGTCACCAGCCAGGTGCGGACCCTCGGGAGTGAAACTGCGCTGCCTGCCGCAAGGCGGGTGTCATCCCGAGCGCAAGCGAGGATCCTTGATCGGCGCCAACCAAAGATCCCTCGCTCCGCTCGGGATGACACGGTCTGCGAACAAAGAGCCGCGTCATCCCGAGGCGACGCCGAGGGATCTTTAGTTCCTAGCCCGCGTCGGCGGCCACCTGGACCTTGACCATCCTGTCCGGCGCGGAAACGCTGCCGGACTGGCCGGCGCCTTTCTTGATCCTGTCGACGAACTCCATGCCGGAGGTGACGCGGCCCCACACCGTGTACTGGCCGTCGAGGAAATTCGAGTCCTTGAAGACGATGAAGAACTGGCTGCGCGCGCTGTTGGGATCGCTGGTGCGTGCCATCGAGACGGCGCCGCGGGTGTGCGGTTCCTTGCTGAACTCGGCGGCGAGCGTCTCGCCCATGCCGCCCGTGCCGGTGCCCGTCGGATCGCCGGTCTGCGCCATGAAGCCATCGATCACGCGATGGAAGACCACGCCGTCGTACTTGCCCTCGCGCGCGAGCTTCTTGATCTGCGCCACGTGCCTGGGCGCAAGGTCGGGGCGCATCTCGATCACGACGCGGCCGTCCTTGAGGTCGATGTAGAGGGTATTCTCCTTGTCCATAGGCGGCTCCTTCAGAAAATGGTTGGAGGGAAGGGGTCAGGGCTTCTCGTCGGCGGCGACGCGCACCTTGAGCATCCTGTCCTGAGGCGGCGGCACGAGGCCCGACTGCGGGTCGCCCTTCTTGATCTTGTCGACGAACTCCATGCCCGACACGACGCGGCCCCACACCGTGTACTGGTGGTCGAGGTAGCGCGAGTCCTTGAGCACGATGAAGAACTGGCTGCGTGCGCTGTTGGGGTCCTGGGTGCGCGCCATCGAGACGGCGCCGCGGGTATGCGGCTGGTCGTTGAACTCGGCCGGCAGCGGATCGCCCATGCCGCCCGACCCGGTGCCGGTCGGATCGCCGGTCTGGGCCATGAAGCCCGCGATCACGCGATGGAAGACGATGCCGTCGTACTTGTGGGCGCGGGCCAGCTCCTTGATGCGCGCCACGTGCCGGGGCGCCAGCTCGGGATACATCTCGATCACGACGCGACCGTCCTTGAGGTCGATATAGAGGGTGTTCTCGAGGTCCGCCGCCCGGGTCGAGACGGCCGAAAGCAGGACGAGGGCGGCGCACGCCGCGATCGAAACCAGACGCATTGGTGGTACTCCCGGGCTCGGCTCCGCCCTCGTGCGGGACGGCGGCGCGACCATACCGGCCGGCGATCGAAAGACAAGGCCAAGTGCGCCTGCGACCGGTCACAGGTTTGGCCCGCGCCGGCCACAGTAATCGCCCGGGCGCTACACATCTTTTGCCGTGGCGCGCCGCCGGTCACGATGGCAAAAAGATGGAGCGATCGGTTGGGAGCCGGCAGCGATGCCGGTCTGGTCGCGCGGTGTGGGAACTTATTTTGTGGATTGATCGATGACCGCCGCAAGCGGTGGAGATCGGCCTCCGGAGGAGGAGCGGTCACCCCTGCGATCATTGCGAGAGCGCGCGGGCGCCGCCGGCAACGGGTCGAGCGCCGAGCCGCGGACACTCGACGAGATCCTGCCCGAGCGCGGCGATCCCGCGCGAGCCCGCGACATGCAGGCGACGTGGCACGCCTTCTGCCTCGAGCGCTACGACATGGTGCGCGCGGCGCTCGCCAGCGGCCGCACGCCGCCGGAGATCGCCTATCAGCTGGGCGAGCTGGTCCACACCTACTTCCGGCCGCGCGGCATCACCCTCACCAGCCACGAGCTGCGCCGGCTGGTGGCCGAGCTGCTGGAGCCGGCGAGCCGCGTGCCGCCGCCCGCACCGGCGGCGCCCCAAGCCGCGCCGGCCGCCGAGCCCGAACCGCCGCCGACCGACGAGGAGCCCGTGCCGTCGCCCGAAGAGCCGCCAGCCGAGCCGCCGGCGGCTGCCGCCCCGGCGCCGGAAGCGCCGGAGTCCGAGCGCCCGCCCGAGCCGGCACCTCCCCCGTTTGAAACCCCCTCCGAAGAAGAGCCGACGCCTCCCGAGCCGCCGCGCGCGCCCGTTGCCGAAAGGCGCGAGCCCCCGTCCCGGGACTCCGGATCCGAGGGTCTCGTCACCTTTCCCGGCACGGCAGCACCGCAGCCGACGCCGTGGAGCGACGACGAGCCGCCGCCGCCCGAACCTGCCATTCCGCCTGTCCCTGAACGTGCCTTCGAGCCGCCGACCTCTCCCCTGGTGACGGTGGCCGATCGCGAAGCGCTGGGCGTGGAGCGGCTGCTGTCGCGCACGCTGGAGCTCGTCAAGCCGCGGCTGGCCATGCCGGCGGGCGGCCGCATCGGCCGCGACGAGGCGCTGCGCGCCATCGACGCGGCGCTCGACGAGGTCGTCCGCACCGAGCGCCTGCCGCCGCTGGCGCCGGAGGTCCGCCAGCATCTGGTGCTGGTGGCGCTGAGCGAGGTCTCGGGGCTCGGCCTCGTCGATCGCCTGTGGGCCGACCACACCGTTCGCGCCGTCTTCGTCAACGGTCCGCACGCCGTCTTCGTCGAACGCGAGGACGGCAATCTGACGCCGGCCGCCGAGACCTTCCGCGATCACGAGCATCTCCTCGAGCTCGTCAATCGCCTGGCCGAGAAGCCGGCCAGTGCGGTGGCCGACGTGCAGCTTCGCGATGGCGCGACCGCGACGGTGATCTTCCCGCCGGCCGCGCCCGAGGGGCCGGTGCTGACGCTGCGACGCGCCGAACCTGGCACCGCCACCTTCGCGCGGCTGATCGCGTCGGAGATGCTCGACCAGAGGACGGCCGCGCTGCTGCGCGTGGCGGTGCGGGCGCGACTCAATATCCTGATCCTGGGTCCGGCCGGCGCCGGCAAGACGGCGATGCTGGCGGCGATGGGCCGCGATCTCGAGGCCGCGATGCGGCTCGTCACCGTGGCGCGCCATCGCCAGTTCCGCTGGCCGGTCGCGACCAAGGTCGAGCTCGTTGCCTCGCCGGAGACTCCCTATCCGGTGCTGCTGGCCGCGGCCGAGCGGCTGCGCCCCGAGATCCTGATGCTCGACTCGCTGCAGCGCTCGGAGACCGAGGCGCTCGGCCTGCTCGCCTCGCGCAATCCGCGCGGCGTTGTCGCGGCCTGCGAGCCCGGCGTCGCCGCTACCGACCTCACGCGCTCCATCGATCTCCTCGTCCGGCTCGCCCGCGGCCGCGACGGCCTCTATCGCGCCGTTTCGATGGAAGACGCGGCGGGTGCGGCCGTCTTCGTCCATGAGGACGGCCGTTTCGTCTGCCGCGCCCGCCATCCGGCCTTCGCGCCGAAGATCCAGGCCGCCGGCTTCGCCGAGCATCTGGCGACGCTCTTGCGGTAGAAACCGCAGGCGCCGGCTCGGAGCTTGTCGAAGAGCCAGCCCGCCTGAGAGCGCGCAAGATGCGCGCGGTCCAACGAATCACGCTGGATAACCACGTTGCTGCGATAGGACTGCGACTGGCCGCCACATACCGGCCATCATCGAAAACCCGTTACGACCTTCTCCTATATCTGGTACTAACCGCTTTGAATTGCGGGGGATTTTGCGGGCCGGAACCTCGTCGGGGGACGGTCTGCTGAAGGGACGGTCGCATGGTCGGCAAGCGCGTGTTGGGCTTTCTCGGGGTTCTATCGGCAGTCGCAGGCATAAGCCTCGCGGGCAGCGCCCGGGCGCAGGAAATCGTCGGCATCCCGCACGAATGGCAGATGTCCTTTCCGCCGTCCTACACCACGGTCATGGACAAGGTGGAGTCCCTGCACAACCTCCTCCTGGTCATCATCACGCTGATCTCGCTGTTCGTGCTGGCGCTCCTGATCTACGTGGTGTTCCGCTTCCACGTCTCGCGCAACCCGACGCCCAGCACGGTGACCCACAACACGGTGCTGGAGATCGCCTGGACGATCGTCCCGATCCTGATCCTGGTGGTGATCGCCATCCCGTCGTTCCGGCTGCTCTACTACAGCGACAAGGCGCCGGATGCGGCCATGACGGTCAAGGTCACCGGGCACCAGTGGTACTGGCAGTACGAGTATCCCGACCAGGGCAACTTCTCGATCGACAGCCGCATTCTTGCCGAAGCGGACCGCATCAAGGAGAAGCCGCAGGTCCCGCGGCTGCTGGCGGTCGACAACGAGATGGTGATTCCGGTGAACACGACCATCCGCATCATCGGCACCGGCGCCGACGTCATGCACGCCTGGACGGTGCCGGGCTTCGGCATCAAGAAGACGGTGATCCCCGGCCGGCTCAACGAGGGCTGGATCAACGTCGAGCACGAGGGCTACTATTTCGGCGAGTGCTCGCAGATCTGCGGCGAGAACCACACGTACATGCCGATCGCCGTGCGCGTGGTCTCCAAGCCCGAGTTCGACAAATGGGTCGCGCAACAGAAGAAGGCCGCCGGCCTGACCCGGCCGACCGGCCTCGCCGCCGCCACCATTCCCGTCAACCGCTAGAGTGCTCCTCCGCAGGAGATCGTAAATGTCCATCGCGCACGGCGCCGCCGCCCATCACGACGACCATCATCCCACCGGCATCAAGCGGTGGCTGTTCAGCACGAACCACAAGGACATCGGCACGATGTACCTGGTGTTCGCGGCCGTCGCCGCGTTCATCGGTGCGGCCTTCTCGATCGCGATCCGGCTCGAGCTGCTGGAGCCCGGCGTCCAGTTCTTCAAGGCCGCCGACGGCACGCCCGAAGGTCACCTGTTCCAGACCATCGTCACGGCGCATGGCCTCACCATGGTGTTCTTCGTGGTCATGCCGGCGCTGATCGGCGGGTTCGGCAACTGGTTCGTGCCGCTCATGATCGGCGCCCCCGACATGGCCTTCCCGCGCATGAACAACATCAGCTTCTGGCTGCTGCCGCCGGCCTTCCTGCTGCTGCTGCTGTCCCCGATCATCGGCGGCGGCGTGGGCACCGGCTGGACGATCTACCCGCCGCTCACCGTGCAGCAGGGCCCGGGCATGGACATGGTGATCTTCATGCTGCACCTCGCCGGTGCATCCTCGATCCTGGGCGCCATCAACTTCATCACCACGATCTTCAACATGCGCGCGCCCGGCATGACCCTGCACCGCATGCCGCTGTTCGCCTGGTCGATCCTGGTGACGGCGTTCCTGCTGCTGCTCGCCCTGCCGGTGCTGGCGGGCGCCATCACCATGCTGCTGACCGACCGCAACTTCGGCACGCACTTCTTCGACCCGGCCGGCGGCGGCGATCCGATGCTGTTCCTGCACCTCTTCTGGTTCTTCGGCCATCCCGAGGTGTACATCATGATCCTGCCGGCCTTCGGCATGGTGAGCCACATCGTCTCGACCTTCTCGAAGAAGCCGATCTTCGGCTACCTCGGCATGGCCTATGCGATGGTGGCGATCGGCGTCGTGGGCTTCGTCGTGTGGGCGCACCACATGTTCACGGTCGGCATGGACGTCGACACGCGCGCCTACTTCGTGGCCGCGACCATGGTGATCGCGGTGCCGACGGGCGTGAAGATCTTCTCCTGGATCGCCACGATGTGGGGCGGCTCGATCCGCCTCGAGGTGCCGATGCTGTGGGCGATCGGCTTCATCTTCCTGTTCACCATCGGCGGCGTCACCGGCGTCGTCCTGGCCAATGCCGGCGTCGACTACTCGATGCACAATACCTACTACGTGATCGCGCACTTCCACTATGTGCTGTCGCTCGGCGCGGTGTTCGGCATCTTCGCCGGCTTCTACTACTGGTTCGGGAAGATGACCGGCCGGCAGTATCCGGAGTGGGCGGCCCAGGTGCACTTCTGGACCTTCTTCATCGGCGTGAACCTGACCTTCTTCCCGATGCACTTCCTCGGGCTCGCCGGCATGCCGCGCCACTACATCGACTATCCCGATGCGATGTGGGACTGGAACTTCATCTCCTCGATCGGCGCCTTCATCTCCTTCGCCTCGACCATCTTCTGGCTGATCTTCGTGGTGTTCGGCACCTTCCTGGCCGGCCGCCGCGTGGGCGCCAACTACTGGGGCGAGGGCGCGACGACCCTGGAATGGACGGTGGCCTCGCCGCCGCCGTTCCACACCTTCGAGGAGCTGCCGCACATCTCTCCCGCGGCGCATCACTGAGGGACGAGGAGCGGGGACGCCGCCGCAGCCTTCGCACGGGCGGCGCCCTCGCCATTAGGACATGAGCGACACGACACACGGTTTTCTGACGGGCACGGGCGAGCAGGCGAAGTCCGTCCGCGTGCGCGACTATATCGAGCTCCTGAAGCCGCGCGTGATGTCGCTCGTCGTCTTCACCGGCCTGATCGGCATCGTGATCGCGCCCGGCCGCCTGCATCCGTTCGCGGCGGCGCTGGCGGTGCTGGCGATCGCGCTGGGCTCCGGCGCGGCCGGCGCCATCAACATGTGGTACGAGCGTGATCTCGACGCGCTGATGGCCCGCACGCGCAACCGGCCGCTGCCCCAGGGTCGCGTCGAGCCGGACGATGCGCTCGGCCTCGGCGTGCTGCTCGCGATCTTCTCGCTGCTGCTGATGTCGCTTGCCGCCAACTACGCGGCCGCGGCGCTGCTTGCGGCGGCGATCCTGTTCTACGTCTTCATCTACACGATCTGGCTGAAGCGGCGCACGCCGCAGAACATCGTGATCGGCGGCGCCGCCGGCGCCTTCCCGCCGATGATCGGCTGGGCCGCCGTGACGGGCGACGTGTCCGCCGTCGGCATCGCGCTCTTCCTGCTGATCTTCCTGTGGACGCCGCCGCACTTCTGGGCGCTGGCGCTCTACCGCAGCGACGACTATCGCCGCGCCGGCGTGCCGATGCTGCCGGTGGTGGCGGGCGCGCGCGAGACCAAGCGCCAGATGCTGGTCTATACCCTGCTGCTCGTGCCGGTGGCGCTGGCGCCGACGCTGCTGGGCGCCGTCGGCTGGCTTTACGGCGCGGTCGCGGCCGCGATGAGCCTCGCCTTCGTCGGCCACGCCGTCCGCGTGTGGCGCGCGCCCGACGACGAGACCGGCCATCGGCCGGCGCGCCGCATGTTCCACTTCTCGCTGCTCTACCTGGCCATCCTGTTCGCGGCGCTGCCGCTCGACCTGGTGGCGGGCCGGATGCTGGCCGGATGACGATCGCCATGGCCGACGACGATCGCCGCCCCGGCGACAGCGACATGCATCGCCGCCAGCGGGGCAAGAACCTGTTCATGCTGGCCGTGCTGCTGGCGGTGGTCGTGCTCTTCTTCATCCTCACTATGGTGCGCATGGGGGGCAAGCTGTGAAGAAGCCGATCGACCGCAACACGCGGCTGGCCTGGACCATGGTGCTGATCGTGGGCGGGATGCTCGGCCTCTCCTATGCCGCGGTGCCGCTCTACGAGGCGTTCTGCAGGGCCACCGGCTTCGGCGGCACGCCGCTGGTCGCGCAGTCGGACGACCATCCGGTGATCGCGCGCACGATGGTGGTGCGCTTCGACAGCAACACCGATCCCGGTCTGCCGTGGCGCTTCGAGCCCGACCAGCGCAAGGTGACGGTCCATCTCGGCGAGCAGAAGCTCGTCTACTTCCGCGCCACCAACCTGTCAGACCGGCCGATCGTCGGCACGGCGACCTACAACATCACGCCGGAAGCCTCGGCCAAGTGGTTCAACAAGATCCAGTGCTTCTGCTTCACCGAGCAGCTCCTGAAGCCCGGCCAGACGGTCGACATGCCGGTGCTGTTCTTCGTCGATCCCGACATGGACAAGGATCGGCGCTACGATGACGTCCATACCGTCACGCTCTCGTACACCTTCTACGAGTCCAAGACGGAGCGGGCGAAGACCTTGCTCGGCAGCCTGAAGGCGGAGCATACCGGAAAGGGTGGATGACTATGTCCGACGGCGCGCCTAAGCACCCATACCATCTCGTCGATCCGAGCCCGTGGCCGGCGCTCGGCGCGCTGGGGGCGTTCATCCTGATGTTCGGCTTCACGCTCGGCATGCACCCCGGCCTGCTGGGCCCCGGCGTCGAGAGCGTCATGAAGGTCGTCAACTGGTGGGTCCTGGCGCCCGGCCTGCTGATCGTCCTCGCCACGATGTACTGGTGGTGGAGCGACGTGGTCGTCGAGTCGCGCACGTTCCACACCGCCGTCGTCCAGATCGGCCTGCGCTACGGCATGATCCTGTTCATCGCCTCGGAGGTGCTGTTCTTCGCCGCCTTCTTCTGGGCGTTCTTCGATTCCTCGCTCTACCCCAACTCGCCCGAGGTGCCGGGCCGCACCGAGGCGCTGGGCGCCATGTGGCCGCCCAAGGGCGTGACGGTGATCGCGCCGTTCGATCTGCCGTTCATGAACACCCTGATCCTGCTGCTCTCGGGAACGACGGTGACCTGGGCGCATCACGCCATCCTCGAGAACAACAAGCGCGACGCCGTGCGCGGGCTGCTGCTGACGGTGATCCTCGGCCTCTGCTTCACCGGCATCCAGGCCTACGAGTACATGCACGCGCCGTTCGCCTTCCGCGACAACATCTACTCGTCGACCTTCTACATGGCGACCGGCTTCCACGGCTTCCACGTGATGGTCGGCACGACCTTCCTGTTCGTCTGCCTGATCCGCGCCATGAAGGGCCAGTTCAAGCCCAACCAGCATTTCGGCTTCGAGGCCGCCGCCTGGTACTGGCATTTCGTCGACGTGGTCTGGCTGTTCCTGTTCTTCTGCATCTACTGGTGGGGCTCCGGCCACGCCCCGGTCGCGCACCACTGAGGCGCGGCGAGCGTCTATGATCGGAACCGCCGGGCCGTCCCCGGCGGTTTGTCTTTGGAGATCGCCCATGAGCCAATGGCCGCGCCCTTCGACAGTCGACATCGTGCTGCGGGGCCGCTGCCCGCGCTGCGGACAGGGCCGGATGTTCCGCGGCCTGCTCGGCATCGCCGATCGCTGCGCCGAATGCGGCCTCGATCTCAGGGGCCACGACGCGGGCGACGGGCCGGCCGTGCTGGTGATCCTGGGCCTCGGCGCCATCGTGATGCTGCTGGTGTTCTGGGTCGAGTTCCGCTTCGAGCCGCCGTGGTGGGTGCACGTGCTGCTCTGGGTGCCGCTCACCTTCTTTGCCGCGGTATGGATGCTGCGGCTCCTGAAGGCGTGGCTGGTCGCCCAGCAATACACGCACCGCTCGACCGCGCTCGAGGAGTAGAGGGTAACGCGATGTTCAAGCTGAGGCCGGCGTTCTGGCCCACCGTGATCTCGGTGCCCATCTTCATCCTCTGCATGGCGCTCGCGGTGTGGCAGCTCGAGCGGCGGGAGTGGAAGTGGGGCATCCTCGACCGCATCGCCGCCAATCAGGCGGCGGCGCCGATCACGCTCGACGAGCTGCTGGCGGGCGATCCGCTCGCCCATGAATACGGCCGGGTCAAGATCTCCGGCACGTTCCTGAACGACCACGAGTTCTATCTCGCCGCCCGCTCGCTCAAGGACCAGGTCGGCATGCACGTGATCACGCCGGTGCGCACCGACGAAGGGCGGATCGTGCTGTTCGACCGTGGCTGGATCCCGTCGGCGAAGAAGGATCCGGCCACGCGCGCGGCGGGCGAGATCGCGGGCCATGTCGACCTCGTGGGCGTCGTGCGGCGGACCCAGGTGCAGCACTACTTCACGCCCGACAACCATCCGGAGAATAACTTCTGGTTCACCGTCGACGTGCCGGCGATGCGCAGGATCGCAGGCGGCGCGCCCGATCCCAGGCTCGACAGCTTCTTCCTCGACGCCGACGCCACGCCCAATCCCGGCGGCCTGCCGATCGGCGGCCAGACCCATCTCGACATTCCCAACGACCATCTGCAGTACGCCATCACCTGGTTCCTGATCGGGCTCGCCCTGATCGGCGTCTATCTCGCCTATCACTGGGAGAACGGCCGGCTCGCCGTGAACGGCCGCACCAAGGCGAAGGGCGGGGATCCCGCATGATCGCCAACGACCCCTACGCCGAGCTGGAGCGCCGCTTCGCCCGGCTGAGCGCGATCGGCCGTTCGGCTGCGATCCTGAACTGGGATCGCTCGACCATGATGCCGGAGGGCGCGAGCGCCGATCGCGCCGACCAGCTCGCGACGCTCAGCGTGCTCGGGCACGAGATCATGGTGGCGCCCGACATGGCCGAGCTGCTTTCGCGGGCGGAGGAGGGGAGGGGCGCGCTCGGTGCCTGGCAGGCCGCCAACCTGCGCGAGATGCGGCACGCCTGGACGCACGCCAACGCCCTGCCGGCCGACCTCGTCGAGGCGCGCACACGCGCGACCTCGGCCTGCGAGATGGTCTGGCGCGAGGCGCGGAAGGCGGCCGACTTCACCCGCCTGCTGCCGACCCTCGGCGAGGTGGTGACGCTGACGCGCCGCGTCGGCGAGGCCAAGGCGGCCGCGCTCGGGCTGCCGTTCTACGATGCGCTGCTCGACGAGTACGAGCCCGGCGGTCGCGCCGCCCGCATCGACACGCTGTTCGGCGAGCTCGAAACCTTCGTGCCGGGCCTGCTGGGCGAGGTCACGGAGCGGCAGAAGCGGATGGGCCAACCGCTGCCGCTCGAGGGGCCCTTCCCGGTCGAGGCCCAGCGTGCGCTGGGCGAGAAGCTGATCCGCACCATCGGCTTCGACTTCACGCACGGCCGGCTCGACGTCTCGGCCCATCCCTTCACCGGCGGCACGCCCGACGACGTGCGCATCACCACGCGCTACGACGAGGCCGATTTCGCCCGTGCGCTGATGGGCGTGCTGCACGAGTGCGGCCACGCGCTCTACGAGCTCGGCCTGCCGCGCGACTGGCGGCGCCAGCCGGTCGGCAATGCGCGCGGCATGGTGCTGCACGAGAGCCAGTCGCTGCTGATGGAGATGCAGGCCTGCCGCAGCGACGCCTTCATCGCCTTCGCCGCGCCCCTGATGCGCGCGGCCTTCGGCCGAAGCGGCCGGGCCTGGGAGGCGGCCAACATCCATCGCCTCTACACGCGCGTGGCGCCCGGCTTCATCCGCGTCGATGCCGACGAGGTCACCTATCCGCTGCACATCTTGCTGCGCTACCGGCTGGAGCGCGCGATCCTGGGCGGCGACCTCGCGCTGGCAGATCTGCCTTCGGCCTGGAACGCGGGCATGAAGGAGCTGCTCGGCATCGTGCCGCCGGACGACGCGGTGGGCTGCCTGCAGGACATCCACTGGCCCGACGGCGCCTGGGGCTATTTCCCGACCTATACGCTCGGCGCGCTCGCCGCCGCCCAGCTCTTCGCCGCCGCCCGCAAGGCCAATCCCGGCCTGCTGGAGGCGATCGGGCAGGGCGACTTCGCGCCGCTGCTGGCTTGGCTGCGCGCCAACGTCCACAGCAAGGGCTCGCTCGCCGACACCGACACGCTGCTCACAGAAGCCACCGGCGCGCCGCTCGGCACCGCCGCCTTCAAGGCGCATCTGGAGAGCCGCTATCTGGCGCCGTGATTGCGCCACTCCAGTTGCGCCCATGCGGTGTTTCGGCAAAACGTGCCATCGCGCCGAAATCGTTGTTTGACCGGCATCGCCCAATTTGAGACCATTGAGATCAATGATCCCAAAGCGGCGACGCCCGATGGCCGGCAATTTGCATGTGCGCAATCTTGACGACGAGTTGATCGCCAGGCTGAAACGGCGCGCCGCCCGGCACGGCCGCTCGGCCGAGGCCGAGCATCGGGAAATCCTGCGACAGGCTCTTGCCGGCGAGGACGAGCCTTCCTTCGACAAGCTGGCGGCCGAGTTGCGCAAGCTGACGAGGCGGCGCAAGCAGACCCCCTCGGAGATTCTGCTCCGTGAAGGGCGCAACGAGCGGTGATCACGCTCGTCGTCGACGCCAGCATCGTCGTCAAATGGGTGATCGAGGAGGAGGGGACGCCACAGGCCCTGGCACTTCGCGGCCGAGCGAAGCTGATCGCACCCGAACTCCTGGTCGCCGAGTGCGCGAACATTCTTTGGAAGAAGGTCCGGCGAAACGAGCTTTCCAACGACGAAGCCCTTCTCGCGGCCCGGCTTCTGCAGGCAGCAGACGTCGAACTGTTGCCCACGCGCTCGCTGCTGGAAGCGGCAACGCGCATCGCGATCGGGCTCGATCATCCAGCTTATGACTGCCTCTATTTAACCCTGGCGGCCGAGAACGGCTGCCCATTCGTTACCGCCGACGAGCGACTCCTGCGCAAGCTCGATCAGCGCAGGCCGCGGCTCCTCCGCGGAAGGGCGATATCGTTGACAAAGGCGGCCGGGCTTGTCGGCCGGCTGCCGCCTTGACCTCGAAGAATTTCACCACTCCCCGGCTTTTGACGTTTCCGGTCCCCCGGCGTAAGAGGGGCCATGCTCGACCTGCGCCCCAACTGCGAATGCTGCGACAAGGACCTGCCGAACGGCGCGCCGGATGCGCTGATCTGCACCTTCGAATGCACCTTCTGCGCCGACTGCGCGCGCACCCGGCTGGGCGGGGTCTGTCCCAACTGCGGCGGCGACCTCGTGAAGCGGCCGACGCGGCCGGAGCGGATGCTGGCCAAGTATCCGCCCTCGACCGAACGCGTGCGCAAGGACCACGCGCCCTGCCGCCAGGTGGCGTGAACTCGCTGCGCAGGGTAGTAAAGATCCCTCGCGGCGCTCGGGATGACATCGCCTTCGAGCCTGGGATCATACTGCTTTTGACCGTGTCATCCCGGGCCGGAGGCGAGGGATCCTTCGCGGCGCCTGAACCAGAGTGACGAGTCGCATGCGTTACATCAGCACCCGCCATGGCTTGCAGGGCAATCCCGCGCCGCTGTCGTTCCAAGACGTCATGCTGGCGGGGCTGGCGCGCGACGGCGGGCTCTATCTGCCCGAGAGCTGGCCGCAGTTCTCGAAGGCCGAGATCGCGGCGCTGCGCGACAAGCCCTATGCCGAGGTGGCGTTCCGGGTCATGGAGCCGTTCGTCGGCGACTCCTTCGGCGAACCGACCTTCCGCCGCCTGATCGGCGAGGCCTATGCGACCTTCGACACGCCCGACGTCGCGCCGCTCAGGCCGCTGGGCCGGCCCACCCGGACGGACGCCGGGCTGCACCTGCTCGAGCTGTTCCACGGCCCCACGCTCGCCTTCAAGGACGTGGCGCTGCAGCTCCTCGGCCGCCTGCTCGACCACACGCTGCAGAACCACGGCCAGCACGCCACCATCGTCGGCGCGACCTCGGGCGACACCGGCTCGGCCGCGATCGAGGCGGTGCGCGACCGCCGGACCATCGACATCTTCATGCTCCATCCGCGCGGACGGGTGAGCGAGGTGCAGCGCCGCCAGATGACCACGGTGCTGGCGCCCAACGTGCACAACATCGCGGTCCAGGGCACGTTCGACGACTGCCAGGATCTCGCCAAGGCCTGCTTCAACGATCTCGCCTTCCGCGACCGCCATGCACTGACGGCGGTGAACTCGATCAACTTCGCGCGCGTGATGGCGCAGATCGTCTATTACTTCTGGGCGGCGCTGAAGCTTGGCGCGCCCGAGCGGCCGGTCGCCTTCGCCGTGCCGACCGGCAATTTCGGCAACGTCTATGCCGGCTACGCCGCGCGCCAGATGGGCCTGCCGGTGTCGCACTTCGTGGTCGCCGCCAACGCCAACGACATCCTGCCGCGCTTCTTCGAGCAGGGGGCGATGACTCTGGCCGGCGTGGTGCCCACGCTCAGCCCCTCGATGGACATCCAGATCTCGAGCAACTTCGAGCGCCTGCTGTTCGACCTCTACGGCCGCGACGGCAAGGTGCTGGCCGAGGCCATGGCGGCGTTCCGCAGGACCGGCACGCTGGCCGTCGGCGCCAACGCCTTGGGCGGCGTGCGGGCGCTGTTCGACGCCGGCCGCCTCGACGACCCGGGCACGCTGCAGGCGATCGCCGACGCCAGCCGCCGCTTCGGCGAGACGCTCGATCCCCATACCGCCATCGGCTATGCCGTGGCGCAACAGCATCGCCGTGATCCGAAGGTGCCGATGATCGTGCTCGCGACCGCCCATCCCGCCAAGTTCCCTGACGCCGTGCAGAAGGCGACCGGCGTGCGTCCGCCGCTGCCGTCACGCATCGACGATCTCATGGACCGCACCGAGCGCGCCGACCGGCTGCCGAACGACGCCGAGGCGCTGAAGGCGCTGATCGACGAGCGCATGTCGGCCCGGGAGCAGAAGGGACGAACCTCGCGCGCCGCGCGGCCGAAGGTGCGGACATGAGCGAGGTCGAGGTCACGACGCTCGCCAACGGGCTGCGCGTGGCGACCGACGCCATGCCCGAGGTCGAATCGGCCTCGCTCGGCGTCTGGGTCGCCTGCGGCACACGCCACGAGAGCGCGGAACTCAACGGCATGGCGCACATGCTGGAGCACATGGCGTTCAAGGGCACGAAAACGCGCAGCGCCCGCGCGATCGCCGAGGAGATCGAGACCGTCGGCGGCAGCCTCAACGCCTACACCGGCCGCGAGATCACCGCCTACCACGCCTCGGTGCTGAAGGAGGACGTGGCGCTCGGCGTCGAGCTGGTGGCCGACATCCTGCGCAACTCGGTGTTCGATCCCGACGAGCTGCAGCGCGAGCGCGGCGTCATCCTGCAGGAGATCGGCCAGGCGCTCGACACGCCCGACGACCTGATCTTCGACCAGTTCCAGGAGATCGCGCTGCCCGACCAGCCGCTCGGCCGGCCGGTGCTGGGCACGGCCGATTCGGTCGAGGCGATCGGCCGCGACCATCTCTTCGCCTTCCTCGCGCGCCACTACACCGCGTCGAACATGGTGCTGGCGGCGGCGGGGCGGGTCGAGCACGGGCGGATCGTCGAGCTGGCGGAGAAGCACTTCGGCACGGTGCCGCGCACGGCCGCCAACGCGCCGCCGCTGCAGCCGCTCGCCTATGTCGGCGGCGAGAACCGCGAGCCGCGGCCGCTCGAGCAGGCGCATCTGGTGCTGGGTTGCGAGGGCATCGGCTACCGCGATCCCGACTATTACGCCAGCGTCGTCTACTCGACATTGTTCGGCGGCGGCATGTCCTCGCGCCTGTTCCAGCGCATCCGCGAGGAGCGCGGGCTGGTCTACGGCATCCACTGCTTCAACTCGGCCTATGCCGACGGCGGGCTGTTCGGCATCTATGCCGGCACCGGCGAGGACGATCTCGCCGAGCTGGTGCCGGCGGTGTGCGAGGAGTTCGCGGGTGTCGCCGACACGGTCACCGAGGCGGAGCTCGCGCGCGCCCGCGCCCAGATCAAGGCCGGCACGCTGATGGCGCTCGAGTCGAGCGGCGCGCGCTGCGAGCAGGCGGCGCGGCATCTGCTTATCCACGACCGGTCGATTCCCTACGCCGAGATCGTGGCCCGCATCGAGGCGGTCGACCAGGAAGCGGTGCGCCGCGTCGCCCGCCGCTTCCTGCAAGGCAGCCTCACGCTGGCCGCCCTCGGCCCCATCGCCCCGCTCGAGCCCCTGGACAGGATCGCCGCCCGCCTCGCGGCCTGAGTCATCAGAGCGCGTCACTCACGCGATGTCGAAACAGCAAGATTGCGCCACTGGAGTGGCGCGCTCCCCCGAGCGCTCATGGGAGCGCGCAACTCCAGTTGCGCTCATGGGGTGTCGGGACAGGGAAGATTGTGCCACTGGAGTGGCCGCGCTCCTATGACGGTTTATCAAAGCGGAAGCGCGCGTGGCACCAGGGCCAGTGTGCCGCTTTGTCCATGAGACCAGCCTTCACGGCGTTGTTCTCGATGTAGCTGACGGTCGATTCGAAGTGCCGCTCGTTGCGGATGTAGGTGTCCCAGTAGTCGTCTTGCCAGAACGGGCCGAAGCGTTGCAGAAGGCGATTGGCTGCCCGCGCCGAAAACCGCTTCCAGGAACTCACGATGCTTCCCACCGTCCGGTCGGGCCTGGGCTCGACCAGGACATGAACATGGTTCGGCATGATCGTCCAGGCGAATAGCCGATAACGCATGCCATCGAAGTGGAGCAGGGCATTCTCGACGATGCGGGCAATCGCCGGCTCCTTGAGCAAGCAGTCGCCGTGGCCCGCGTCGAGAAGAGCATCGCGATCGGCGTCGGGAAGCGGCGCCGTCATGAGCTTCATTTTCTCTATCGCCTCGGCAGGCAGACTGTCGGCCAATCGGAAGGTCAGGAATTGGATCGTCTCGGCCGAATCGAAGTGCGGCAGATACCCGCGCGAGTGCCAGCCCTTATGATTCATGAGCGCCACTGGAGTGGCGCGCTCCCATGAGTCGCCTTCTTAATCATAGGAGCGCGCGACTCCGATCGCGCTCATGGCGTATCGAAGCAAAGAAGATTGCGCCACTGGAGTGGCGCGCCCCTCCGAGCTATCGCCGCTCGGCGGGGACCGTCGTGCTGCGGGCGCCGCTGATCAGGCCGTCGGTCGCGACTGCCGGCTTGTTGCGCGGCGGGACGCCGATGGCGGCACGGTCGTGGACGGCCTTCACCTCGCTCGAATGTCGGATGAGGTTGTAGCGCAGCGCGGTGTAGAGGTTGACCGGGAACGGCATGTTGGCGTTGAAGTCGATGATCAGCACCACGCGCGTTTCCTCGGTCTGGTTCTTGACCCAGTGCTCGCGCGTGTCGTCGAACACAAGCGGCACGCCCTCCTGCCAGAAGAAGTGGTGACCGCCGATCTCGATCCAGCACTTCTCCGGCTCCTTGGGCACGATCAGCGGATAGTGGAAGCGGATCACGCCCGCCGCCGAGCCGCGATGGGGAACGATCTCCGCGCCGCCGGCCAGGATGCTGAAGAGGGCGGTATGCACGCCCGGGATGCGCGAGATGGCCTCATAGGTGTCGGGCACCGCGGCGGTGTTCTCCTTCACCTCGTGGCCCCAGATCTTCAGCAGGAAGGTGCGCCAGGCGCGGCCGGCGACATAGAGGTCGCGCGGATGAACCTCGTGCAGCGCCGGGATCTCGTCGTGGTGGCTCAGCAGGTACTGCAGGTCGGCCTTGATCTTGTCGTGGCTCTTCTTGAGCTCGGCCAGCACCGGGAAGACCTTGATCGCATCCTCGCCGCCCAGCGGCAGCTTGGGCATGCGGCGCAGGATCATGTCCGACATCTTGAGATTGAAGTTCTCGATCGGCTCCTGCGGCACCCAGATGTGCTTGGTCAGATAGAAGCGGCCTTTCTGGCCGACCTTGGAATGCTCGTCGGTTTCCATGGCGGGGGGTCCGGTCTCCTTGTTTGGACGCAACTTCATCCTGCCCGCGCGCTTTTTCAAGATATTGAATTGACGCGGACGTGAACAACCGGACGGCCGGGCTCGTGCGGCAAACCCCGGAAATCATGGAACAATTCACCGGGCCGGCCTACTATGACAGGCAAATGTTCCGCTTCGCCGACGTTCCCCTGTCGCTGTCGGGAATGACCCGGATCACGGGAAGGCGCGTCTATCTGCGCGCCCCGAGCATGGAGGACTGGCCGGAATGGGCCGAGCTCAGGGCCCGCAGCCGGGCCTTCCTCACCCCGTGGGAGCCGACCTGGCCCGACGATTCGCTGGGCCGGGACCACTATCGCCGCCGCCTGCGCCAGCAGGTGCGCGAATGGCGGGCGGGGGAGGCCTACGGGCTGTTCGTCTTCCTGTCCGAGGGCCGCAAGCTGGTGGGCGGCATCAATCTCAGCAATGTCCGCCGCGGCGTCGCCCAGACCGCCTCGGTCGGCTACTGGATGGGCCAGCCCTATGCCGGGCAGGGGCTGATGACCGATGCGCTGCGCGCGGTGCTGCCATTCGTGTTCGACGATCTCAGGCTGCACCGGCTGGAAGCGGCCTGCCTGCCGCACAACGAGCCCTCCAAGGCGGTGCTGGCCAAGGTCGGCTTCCATGAGGAGGGGCTGGCGCGGCAGTACCTCAGGATCAACGGCCACTGGGCCGACCATCTCCTGTTCGCCCTGCTGCGCGCCGACTACGATTCGTTGCTGCGGGCGGAGCGCTGACATGCGCAACCTCACCCCGGACACCATCACGCAGGCGTTCGCCGACTATGCGAAGGGCGCGCCCTCGGCCCGCACGCGCGAGCTGCTGGTGAGCCTCGCCGGCCACCTGCACCGCTTCGTGCGCGACAACAAGGTGACCGAAGCGGAGTGGGGCGCCGCCATCGCGGCCCTGACACGCGCCGTCGCGTTCACCGACGACAAGCGCAACGAGTACATCCTGTTCTCCGACCTGCTGGGCGTCTCCTCGCTGGTCGACATGGTCAACGCCTCGACCGGGGGCACGCCGTCCTCGGTGCTGGGCCCGTTCCATATCGAGAACGCGCCCGAGCTGCCGAACGGCGGCGATCTCTGGAAGGGGCAGGTCGGCGAGCCGCTGGTGGTGAGCGGCCGAGTGGTCGACGACAAGGGCGCGCCGGCCGCCGGCACGGTGCTGGCGCTCTGGCAGAACGCCGGCAACGGCCTCTATGCGCAGCAGGATCCCGGGCAGAACCCGACCAACTACCACGCGCGCCTGAAGGTGGCGCCCGACGGCACCTTCGCCTTCTCGACCGTGCGGCCGCTCTCCTACACGGTGCCGGACGACGGCCCGGCCGGCGACATGCTGCGCGCGCTCGGCCGCGAAGCGTGGCGGCCGGCGCATCTGCACATGATCGTCCAGGCGCCGGGCCGCAAGCCCTTGATCACCGAGTTCTTCCCCGAGGACGACAAGTATCTCGATCGCGACGCCGTATTCGGCGTGCGCGCCGGCCTGGTCCTTCCCTTCAAGCGCACGGCCGACCGTTCGGCGCTGCCAGCCAACCTCGCCGCCCGCGAGTCGCTGCCGCTGCCGGTCTGGACCGCGACCATCGACGTGACCCTGCCGGCGGCTTAGGCGCGGGCCTTCGCGTCCCCCTCACCCGACCTCTCCCCCTATCGGGGGAGAGGAGCATGAGAGGTGCTCTCGTTTTCTTTCTCCTCTCCCCCGATAGGGGGAGAGGTCGGGCGAGGGGGCGACGCCATCCAGCCCTGGATCATCTCGAGCGGGAAGGGGAAGACGATGGTGGAGCTGCGCTCGCCCGCGATCTCGAACAGCGTCGCGAGATAGCGGAGCTGCATGGCCTGCGGCACCGGGGCCAGGATCTGCGCCGCCTCCAGCATCTTCTGCGCCGCCTGCTGCTCGCCCTCGGCGTTGATGATCTTGGCGCGGCGGCTGCGCTCGGCCTCGGCCTGGCGGGCGATGGCGCGGATCATGCTGTCGTCGAGGTCGATGCGCTTGATCTCGACATTGGAGACCTTGATGCCCCAGGCATCGGTCTGGGTGTCGAGCACGTCCTGGATGTCGGCGCTGAGTTTGTCGCGCTCGGTCAGCATCTGGTCGAGATCGTGCTTGCCCAGGATCGAGCGCAGCGTCGTCTGGGCGAGCTGGCTGGTGGCGTCGCGGAAGGCCTTGACCTGGATCACCGCGCGCTCGGCGTCGACCACCCGGAAATAGATCACCGCGCTCACCTTCACCGAGACGTTGTCGCGCGAGATCACGTCCTGGCTCGGCACCTCCTCGACGATGATGCGCAGGTCGACGCGCACCATCTGCTGCACGAACGGCACCAGCAGCACGAAGCCCGGCCCCTTGGTGCCGGTGTAGCGGCCGAGCGTGAACACGACGCCACGCTCGTACTCGAACAGGATGCGCACGGCCGCGACGAACAGGGCGACCAGCGCCAGGACGACGATGACGACGATTGTACCGGTGAAAAGCATGTCCTTCCTCACATCGGCTCGACGGTGAGAACGAGGTCCTTGCGGCCGGTGACCCGGATGCGGGCGCCGGGCTCGAGCGGCTGGGCGGCGCGGGCCTGCCAGATCTCGCCATGGACGCGGATGCGGCCGCTCGCGCCCTGCCACTCCAGCGCCTCGCCCTCGGCGCCGATCATCGCCTCGCTGCCGGTGACGACGCGGCGGCGGCGCGAGCGCAGCAGCAGGGCGAGCCCCAGCAGGAAGAAAGCGCCGGTCACGATCGTGGCGGCGATCACGACGGAGAGCGAGAGCCCGAAGGTCGGCCCGGCGCCGCGGAACATGATGATCGAGCCCACTGCGAAGGCCGCGATTCCGGCGAGGCCGATGGCGCCGAACGAGCCGATGAAGGCCTCCGCCACCATCAGGCCCACGCCCAGGATCACGAGGCCCGCGCCGGCATAGTCGACGGGCAGCAGGTTGAAGGCGAAGAGCGCGATCAGGAGGCTGATGCCGCCGATCAGCCCGGGCAGGATCACGCCGGGGTTGGCGAGCTCGAAGATGAGGCCATAGATGCCCAGCAGCATGAAGAGATAGGCGACATTGGGGTCGGCGATCACGGAGAGGAGCCGCACCCGCCAGTCCGGCGCCAGGGTGACGATCTCGAGCCCCGCGGTCTGCAACTGCTCGGGCTTGCCTCCGACGAGCGCGGTGCGGCCGTCGATCTTGCGCAGGAGGTCGGGCAGGTCGTCGGCGATCACGTCGACGACGTGCTGCTTCAGCGCCTCGTTCGCGGGCAGGCTCACGGCGTTGCGCACCGCATCGGCCGCCCAGTCGGCGTTGCGGCCGTGCAGGTCGGCGAGGCTGCGGATGAAGGCGACCGCGTCGTTCAGGATCTTGCGCGATTCGGTATCGTCAGGCGCCGGCTTGCGCTCGGCTTCGTCGTCCTTCGGCTTGCCGCCCGGAAAGGGCGACAGGCCGCCGATCTGGATCGGCGTCGCGGCGCCGAGATTGGTGCCCGGCGCCATGGCGGCGATGCCGGCGGCGTAGGCGATGTAGGTGCCCGCGCTCGCCGCCCGCGCCCCGGACGGCGCGACGTAGACCGCGACCGGCACCGACGAGGCGAGCATGGCGCGGATGATCTCGCGCATCGAGCTGCCGAGGCCGCCCGGCGTGTCCATGCGCAGCACGACGAGACCGGTGTCGGTGGGATCGAGCGCCTTCAGGCCACGCACGACATAGTCGGCGACGGCAGGCCCGATCGCGCCATCGATCTCCAGCACCACCGCGCGGCGGCCGTCGGCGCCCGCTGACGCGGCCAGCAGGGAGAGCACGGCGGCCGCCAGCAGCGCTGCTGTCTTCGCGAGGCCCAACCGCATGGACTGCCTCCCCGGCTATCGCACCTGGCAAAACTTCCGGTCACGGAAGGCGGTGTCATGACACGGCTTCCTGCGACCGCCCTTTTCGCTTCTCGCCAGTCCGTCCCGCTATGCTACATCAAAGTTGAAAGACGAAACCGATCAAAACTGATGTCCGTCTCCGGCCCCATGCCCCTCGTGCGAGTCCGCGGCGTCTCGAAAGCCTTCGCAAATGGCGTGGCGGCGCTGGCCGACGTGTCGCTGGACGTGGGCGAGGGCGAGTTTCTGAGCGTGCTGGGACCGTCGGGCTGCGGCAAGACCACCCTGCTGCGCGTGATCGCGAGGCTGGCCGAGCCGAACGGCGGCAGCGTCGAGCGGCCGGCCGGCCGCAACGAGACCGGCTTCGTCTTCCAGGAGCCGACCCTGATGCCGTGGGCGACGGCGCTCGCCAATGTCGCGCTGCCGCTCAGGCTCGCGGGGGTGGCGCGGGCCGGCCGTCTCGCGCGGGCCAGGGAGGCGCTGGCCGGCGTGGGGCTCGCGGGCTTCGAGAAGAGCTATCCGCGCGAGCTGTCCGGCGGCATGAAGATGCGCGTGTCGATCGCCCGTGCGCTCGTCACGCGGCCGCGGCTCCTGCTGATGGACGAGCCGTTCGCCGCGCTCGACGAGATCACGCGCCACAAGCTCAACATCGACCTCCTGACGCTGTGGCGGCGCGAGCGCTTCACGGCGGTGTTCGTCACGCATTCGGTGTTCGAATCGGTGTTCCTGTCGCAGCGCGTCGCGATCATGAGCGCGCGGCCGGGCCGCATCGCGGCGGAGCTGGCAATTCCCGTCGCCTATCCGCGCGACGAGGCGTTCCGCACCTCCGCCGACTACGCCGCCCTCTGTCGCCAGGTCTCGCGGCGGCTCGGCGAGGCGATGGCGGCAGATGCCGAGGCGGCATGAAGCACACGGCCAACATGGTGAGACCGTCAACGGGATGGTCGCAGCGAAAGCTCCATGCCCATGGCATGCATCACTTTCAGGATCGTTCCGAAGCTCGGATTCCCTTCGCCGGAGAGAGCCTTGTACAGGCTTTCACGCCCCAAGCCCGTCTCTCGCGCAAGCTGCGTCATGCCGCGCGCGCGGGCGATGGTGCCCAATGCCTTGGCAATGAAGGCTGCATCGTCGCCGGCTTCCTCGAAGCAAGCCTTCAGGTAGGCCCTGCAATCCTCGTCCGTCTTCAAATGCTCGGCCGAGTCCCACTTCCTGAGCTTGATCTTCTTCGCCATGCCTCACTCCTTCCTCAGCGCTGCCGCCAGCTCGAGAGCGGTGCGGATATCGTGCCTCTGGCTGGACTTGTCGCCGCCGCAGAGCAGCACGATGATCTCCAGACCGCGGCGCGCGCGATAGCCTGGTCCAAATGCCAATCGCGCTTCGGCCACACCGCCGCCAATCGCTTTCCAGTCGCCCAGATTGCCATCCTCCATCCGGTCGATTCGAGCCTGAATGCGCCGTTGTGCTGCCCGATCGTGCAGTCGGGCGAACCAGTCGTCGAACGCCTCGGTGGTGAGGATCGTGTACACTGCCGATCTGTCTCTTATTTTATACGTATTGTAAAGTGTACAGTTCGGCCGTTGGGTTGGAAACCATGACGGCGAAGGCGGTTGCGCCGCTGGTGCTGGGTGTGCTGATCCTCAGTCTGTGGGAGGGGGCGGTGCGGCTGCTCGCCCTCCCGTCCTACATCCTGCCGGGACCGGTGCTGATCGCTAAGACGCTGGTCGCCGACTGGAGCCTGCTCGCGCCGTCGCTCGGGGTGACGCTCGCCATCACGCTGGAGGCGCTGGCGGCCGCCGTCGTGGTCGGCGGTTTGCTCGCGGTGCTGTTCTCGCTGTCGCGCTGGGTCGAGCTGTCGCTCTTTCCCTATGCCATCATCCTTCAGGTGACGCCGATCGTGGCGATCGCGCCGCTCATCATCATCTGGGCCAACAACGTCGATCTCTCGCTGCTGATCTGTGCCTGGCTGGTGGCGTTCTTTCCGATCCTGTCCAACACCATCCTCGGCCTGCGTTCGGTCGATCGCAACTTGCTCGACCTGTTCGAGCTGCACGGCGCCGGTCGCTGGCGCACGCTCGTCCATCTGCGCCTGCCGGCGGCGCTGCCGTACTTCCTGGGCGGGCTGCGCATCTCGGGCGGGCTGGCCTTGATCGGCGCGGTGGTGGCCGAGTTCGTGGCCGGCACCGGCGGCAGCGCCTCGGGCCTCGCCTGGCGCATCCTGGAAGCGGGCTACCAGCTCAAGGTCCCGCGCATGTTCGCCGCCCTGGCGCTGATCTCGGCCACCGGTATCGCGATCTTCCTCGCCCTCACGCTGCTCTCGCACCTGCTGCTGCGCCGCTGGCACGAGTCGGCTCTGGCGGCGCGAGAGTAGGCGACAAGGCCGACCGTCAGTCGGTCCGACCCTGGACGTCGACAGCCCGGCGCCTGACGTCGTCCAGGACCATCTGCAGGGCTCGATCCACCGACTTCGTGATGGCCGCCATTCCGGTGTAGCAGCTCAAGGCTTCCACCTTTTCCGTCGCTTCCCTGGAACTTTGCAGGCTGATCTCCCGTCCAAGGCGATCTCTGCCGGACACGTGGACTGCTATCGCGGCGTCCGAAGCACAGAAGCTTTTGACGCCTGCGAAGCCGTCGGCGTGGCATCGCATGCGCCCTTCCAGGGATCGGATCTCGAAGCGCAAACCACCAGCCAGGCGCGAGGCTGCATCTTTCAGGGAGCGGTTTATCGCCGCCGAAGCCGCCGCTCTTCGATCGGTTTCGTACTTCGTGGCCTCACAGTACGTCGAGACGACAGGAACCGTCTGGTGGAGCCGATCTATGGCGACGATCTGAATGGCATTGGATTTGTCGCCGGCGCTCGTCGCCGCAGCCGTGAAGGGGGCATGAACGTCGGACGCGGCGCACGCCGGCAACAAAAAGAACACGAGCCAAACAAATGTGCGCCCCGCGGATTGCATTGCAACTGTCCTTCAACTTTCAATACAGTCTGTTCGGGGCATACGCGTATCAGTTGTCCGCCCAAGGGGCGGAGACAAATTTGGGGGAAGAGTATGTTGTGTAGAGTGTTGCTGCTGGTCCTTTCGGCCGGCATGCTTGCGGCTTGTGCCGATCCGGTCAAACCGATCCACGCCTGGAGTCCGCAGATGGCGGCAGCCGCATCGATCGGCACAGTGACGATCGTCAATCGTTCGACCAACGCAACCGAACAAAATCTCGGCATCCTGAAATCGGCGCTGGAGAAGCGGCTGGCCGAATGCGCGAAGGGGCCGACCAGGTACGAGATGCAAGTCTCGGTCGACAACTACAAGCTCGCCAACTATGCGGCGGTGCTCCTGATCGGGGATCAGCACGAGATCTCGGCCAACGTCAAGATGGTCGATCCCGCCACCCGGGACGTCGCCGGGGAATATTATGTCCAGGAGATCACTGCCGGCGGCGGGCTGATCGGCGCGGCCAGGCTGTCGGGCGGTGCAGGCGGCATATCCAGCGATTTCGCCACATCCGTGTGTCGGCGTGTCTTCAGCGCGAAGGCGTAGTCGCCATCGCGGGAGGGCAGGTGCAGCCGAAGCGAGTCAGTCGACGTGGCTCAGGAAGTCGGCGACCAGCGGCTGCCAGATGGCGGCGCCGCTGTTGCTGCTGGCGAGATGATGACCGTCCTTGCCGAATGGGCCGACGGCGCGATGGGTGACGCGGCCGCCCGCCTTCCGATAGGCCTCGACCATTTCTTCCACGAGCCTGGGTCCGAAGAAGCTGTCGTTGGCGGCATTGATCCAGAGGAGGGGCTGGCGCGCCGTGGCGCCGTACCGGGCTGCCGCTTTCACCAGCGCGTCCGGCGCGCAGTTGCCCACGCCGGGTTGATGGCCGCCGCGTCCGCCGGCGAAATCGACCAGCGCGGACACGCCGGGCGGGTTGAGGCTCGACAGGGCAAGCGCTCCCCAACCGCCGGCCGACTGGCCGACCACGATGGTATGCTCCGGCAGGACGAAGGGCTGTGCACGCATATAGTCGATGGCCGCCCGGATGTCGGCCGCGGTCTGGAGCCCGGCATCGACATAGTCGGGATTGCCGCAGCGGCCATAGCCTTCGGCCCAGTATCCGCCGGTCGCCCCGTAGCCGCGGCGGAGCGGCAGCACCACGACATGGCCGCGCGCGACGAAGAACGAGGAGATGGCCGTGTATCGCGGACGCTTCATGCTCGATCGCTCGGATGCACCGGCGGGCGATCCGTGGTTCATGACGACCAGAGGCGCCCTGGCATTGCCCGGTGGCCGAAAGAGCGTGGCGTCCATCAGCCTCGATGCGCCGGCCGCCGGAATGCGCCATTCCTGCTCGCGCATCGTCTGGCCTTCAGGACCCTGGGGACCGGCCGACTGCGCGACCGCGGGAACCGCTGCACAGCACAGAACGGCGGCAACCAGAAGCTTGGAAAAATCGCGCATGGTCTCCTCGCCTGCCCGTTGTAGCAGACGAGAGAAGGAGGCAACTACCGCCTGCTCTGAAACGAAAGCGCGCTCGAGGGGGAGCAGTCGTTTGGACCACGACCCGCCGGCTCCCTCATGAGCCCTTCGGATGACCTCAGGGCAGGCGCGCAGGATGCGCGCGGTCCGGAAGACGGGGCTACCGCCCGCTGCGCCGTGCCGGGCGGCCGCGCGAGCCGGAGCCGGTGCGCACACCGCGGAAGACGCGGCTGTTCTGCATCTTGCCGAGATTGACGGTGGCGGTGGCGGCGACCGCCTGGCCGGGCAATTCGAGCTCGTTGGCCTCGAGTCGCCGGATCTCGTCGCGGATGCGGGCCGCCTCCTCGAACTCGAGGTTGGCGGCGGCGTCGCGCATGCGCTTCTCGAGCTCGGCGATATGGCTCCTGAGGTTGTGCCCGATCAGGTGCACGTCGCCCGACACGCCGGTGTCGACCGTGTAGTGGTCGCGCTCGGCCACCGACTGCAGGATCTCGGCGATGTTCTTCTTCACCGAGGCCGGGGTGATGCCGTGCTCCTGGTTGTAGGCGATCTGCTTGGCGCGGCGGCGCTCGGTCTCGGCCATCGCGTACTTGATCGAGTCGGTCTGCTTGTCGGCGTAGAGGATGACGCGGCCCTCGACGTTGCGCGCGGCACGGCCGATCGTCTGCACCAGCGAGGTGGGCGAGCGCAGGAAGCCCTCCTTGTCGGCGTCGAGGATGGCGACCAGCGCGCACTCGGGGATGTCGAGGCCCTCGCGCAGGAGGTTGATGCCGACCAGCACGTCGAACGCGCCCAGCCTCAGGTCGCGGATGATCTCGATGCGCTCCAGCGTGTCGATGTCGGAATGAAGATAGCGGCAGCGGATGCCGGCCTCGTGCAGGTATTCGACGAGGTCCTCGGCCATGCGCTTGGTGAGCACGGTGACCAGCACGCGCTGGCCCTTCTTCGCGCAGTCCTTGCACTCGGCGATCAGGTCGTCGACCTGCTTCTCCACGGGGCGGATGATGACGGTGGGATCGATCAGGCCGGTCGGCCGGATCACCTGCTCGATGAAGATGCCCTGCGTGCGCTCCATCTCCCACGGGCCGGGCGTGGCGCTCACGAACGTGGTCTGCGGCCTGAGCGTCTCCCACTCCTCGAACTTCAGCGGCCGGTTGTCGATCGCCGAGGGCAGGCGGAAGCCGAACTCGGCCAGCACGCTCTTGCGGTTGAAGTCGCCGCGGAACATGCCGCCGATCTGCGGCACCGTGACGTGGCTCTCGTCGACGATCAGCAGCGAGTTCTCCGGGAAGTACTCGAACAGGGTCGGCGGCGGCTCGCCCGGCTTGCGGCCGGTGAGATAGCGCGAGTAGTTCTCGATGCCGGCGCAGGCGCCGGTCGTCTCCAGCATCTCGATGTCGAACAGCGTGCGCTGCTCCAGCCGCTGCGCCTCCAGCAGCCGGCCGGCGCGGTTGAACTCGTCCAGCCGCTGCCGCAGGTCGGTCTTGATCTGCTGGATGGCGTGCTGCATCGTCGGCCGCGGCGTCACGTAGTGACTGTTGGCGTAGACCACGATGTCGGACAGCGAGGCCGACCTTTCGCCGGTCAGCGGGTCGAACTCGGTGATCGAATCGATCTCGTCGCCGAACAGCTCGATGCGCCAGGCCTTGTCCTCGTAGTGGGCGGGGAAGAGGTCGATCGTGTCGCCGCGCACGCGGAAGGTGCCGCGCTGGAAAGCGTTGTCGTTGCGCTTGTACTGCTGCTCGACGAAGCGGCGCAGCAGGCTCGCGCGGTCGATCTTCTGGCCCTTGTGCAGGCGGAAGGTCATCGCCTGGTAGTTCTCCAGGGGGCCGATGCCGTAGATGCAGGAGACCGAGGCCACGATCACCACGTCGTCGCGTTCCATCAGCGCGCGTGTCGCCGAGTGGCGCATGCGGTCGATCTGCTCGTTGATCGACGAATCCTTCTCGATGTAGGTGTCGGTGCGAGGCACGTAGGCTTCGGGCTGGTAGTAGTCGTAGTAGGAGACGAAGTACTCGACCGCGTTCTCCGGGAAGAAGCCCTTCATCTCGCCGTAGAGCTGCGCCGCCAGCGTCTTGTTGGGCGCCAGCACCAGCGCCGGCCGCAGCTGCGAGGCGATGACGTTTGCCATGGTGAAGGTCTTGCCCGAGCCGGTGACGCCCAGCAGCACCTGGTCTCTCTCGCCCGCGTTCACGCCCTCGACGAGCTGCCGTATCGCCTCCGGCTGGTCGCCGGCCGGCGTGTAGTCCGACACGAGCTTGAAGGGCTTGCCGCCGACATTGGCCGGACGTCGCTGGACGTACGGCATCAGGAGCGGCAGGGGCGCGACCGCGAGATTCTTTGAGGGCATGGCCTGCATTATATGATGAGGGGTTCGGGGGGCCGCAATGCTAGAGGAGGCGGCCCTCGGAATGGACCGCGGGCTTCCAGCCCGCTCATGAGCGCGCAGGATGCGCGCGGTCCCAAAAGCACCTTCCCTGAATGCCCGACCTTCTTTCTCTTCCCTTCCTGATCGCTGCGGCCGTCGCCGTCGTTGCCGGCATGGTGCGCGGGTTCGCGGGCTTCGGGGCGGCGATGCTTATGACGCCGGTCTTCTCGGCGCTCTACGGGCCCGGGATCGGCGTGGCGCTCTGCCTGATGCTGGAGGTGATCGTCGCCCTGCCGCTGCTGCCGCGCGCGGTGGCGCATGTCGACTGGCGCCGCATCGGGCTGCTGCTGGTCGCCGCGGCGGCGGGCGTGCCAGTCGGCAACGTCACCCTGACGCGGATCGCGCCGGAGCCGATGCGCTGGGCGATCTCGGGCATCGTGCTCGCGGCGGTGGCGCTGCTGGCGAGCGGCTGGCGCTATCACGGCAAGCCGCGGCCGGCGGCGACGCTGGTGGCGGGCGGGATCAGCGGCTTCCTCAACGGCCTCTCCGGCATGGCCGGACCGCCGATCGCCTTCTACTACCTGGCCGGCAAGGACAGCGTCGAGCGCGTGCGCGCCAATCTCACGACCTATTTCGTGTTCGTAGACGCGGCCGCGCTGTCGGCGTTCGTGGCGCGCGATCTGGTGCGGTGGGAAACCGGACTCGAGGGGCTCTGTCTCGCGCCGGCGGTGCTTGCAGGCGGTCTGCTGGGCGAGCGGCTATTCCCCCTCGCCAGCGAAGGATTCTATCGCCGACTTGCACTCGGCCTGCTGGTTGCCGTGGCGATCGGTGCCTTGATCCTGTGAGCGGGAACACGTAGCGATTGCGGCATGAAGATCTGGGGCAAGATCGTGGGAGGTACGGCGGGCTTCGCGCTGGGCGGCCCGATCGCGGCGCTGCTCGGCGTGATGGCGGGCCACGCGGTCGACCACTACGTGCTGGAGGAGCGGGCGAGCGACGAGACCGCGCCGGCGGTGCGCGGCGATTCCGAGGAACATCCCGGCCTGCGCCAGATCGCCTTCACCATCGGCGTGATTGCGCTCGGCGCCAAGATGGCCAAGGTGGACGGCGAGGTGACGCGCGCCGAGGTCGAGGCCTTCCGCTCGTTCTTCCAGGTGCCGGCAAGCGAGGAGCGCAATGTCGAGCGCTTCTTCGATCTCGCCAAGCGCGACGCCGCGGGCTTCGAGCCCTATGCGCGCCAGGTGGCGGCGCTCTTTCCCGATGCGCCCGAGATTCTCGAGAACGTGCTCGAAGGCCTGTTCGACATCGCCAGGGCCGATGGTCCGGTGACTGCCGAGGAGGCCGAATACCTGGCCCGGGTGGCGAGCATCTTCGGTCTCAGCGCCGAACGCTTCGAGCGCGCGCGGGCGGCGGCGCTGGGCGTGATCGAGTGCGAGCCGTGCGTGATCCTGGGCATCGATCCGCTGGCCACCGACGAGCAGATCCGCGAAGCATGGCTGCGCCAGGTGCGCGCCCATCATCCCGATCGCCTGATCGCCGAGGGCCTGCCCGAGGAAGCGATCGCCGTCGCCAACCGCAAGCTCGCGCTGATCAACGACGCCTACGATCGCCTGCGCCGCCAGCGCGGGCTCGAGGCGGCGTGATCGTGTTCATATGGACCGCGGGCTTCCGGCCCGCACATGAGCCCTTCGGATGACCTCGGGGCAGGCGCGCAGGATGCGCGCGCTCCGATGACGATTGACCGGCCGTCGCCCAATCACGCGGCGCGGCCCGACGGCGCGGCGATCGATCTACTGGTGCTGCACTATACCGAGCTGCCGCTCGCGGAATCGCTGGACATCCTGTCCGATCCCGTGCGTGCGGCCCGCGTCAGCGCGCACTACGTGCTCGCCGAGGACGGCACGGTCTATCGCCTCGTGCCGGAGGAGCGCGCCGCCTGGCACGCCGGCCAGTCGCACTGGCGCGGCCGCGAGGCGCTGAACGCGAGCTCGATCGGCATCGAGATCGTGAACCTGCATGGCGACCGGCACGACTATCCGCGACCGCAGATCGCTGCGCTGATTGAGCTCTGCCGTGGAATCCTGGCACGCCATCCGGCGATCGTGCCGCAGAACGTCGTCGGCCATTCCGACATCGCGCCCAGGCGCAAGATCGATCCCGGCCTGCGCTTTCCCTGGAAGGCGTTGGCCGAGGCGGGCATCGGTCTCTGGCCAAAGCCGGATGCGGCGCCGGTCGAGGGCGATATCCAGGCGGCGCTGCAGCGCTTCGGCTACGCGCCGGCGGGCGCGCTCGCGCCGGAGGAGATCGTCAAGGCGTTCCAGCGCCGCTTCCGGCCGGCGCGCGTGGATGGCGTCGCCGACCAGGAAACGCGCGCGCTGCTCGGCGGCCTGCTTGACCAGGTGGGGGCGCGGGCCTAGCTAAGCGCCGGGTCAGACGGCCGGATGGCCGCGCCTGGCGGGCAACCGTCGGGTGAGGAAAGTCCGGGCTCCACGGAGACACGGTGCCGGCTAACGGCCGGCGGGGGCGACCCCAGGGAAAGTGCCACAGAAAACAAACCGCCAACCCGGTTCGCCCCCTGGGCGCATCGGGACGGCAAGGGTGAAACGGTGGGGTAAGAGCCCACCGCGCGACCGGCAACGGAAGCGGCACGGCAAACCCCACCGGGAGCAAGACCAAATAGGGGCGGCACGCCGGGCGACCGGCAAGCGGGTTTCCGCGCCGCCGCCCGGGTCGGTCGCGCGAGGCGCTCGGTGACGGGCGTCCCAGAGGAATGGCCATCCCCTGCCGCAGGGCAGGGACAGAACCCGGCTTACAGGCCGTCTGACCCTTCATTTCTTCCGTGCTGTGTCATTCCGAGACGAAGCCGAGGGATCTTCGGCGGTGACACGGCTTGTGGGACGGGAATGCGCCACCACAAAATGTTGCGATTGTTTCCGTCATACCGACAATAGATGTAGCATCTAAGCCCTTCGGATTCCTTGTCGAATCGCTTTTTGACGTTGCGTCCCGGGATTTCCCATGTTATCCCAATGTATCCCGTGTATCAGACGACGCAGGGGCGTGGGGCACCGGCGGCGCGGGAACCAGGGGGAGAGGGCCGTTGGCATTCCGGTCCGAGATCCTGTTGAAGCTCGATAAGAAGGGACGGGTTCTGATGCCCGCCGCCTTTCGCGACGAGCTGCCGGCCGAGGACCGCGGCGCCTTCATCCTCTATCACTCGCCCAACGTGCCCGGTGTCGTGAACGGCAACAGCCATGCCGGCTTCGATGCGATGCTCGAGCGCCTGCGCGCCGAGGCGCTGGGGCCGAAGGGCGCGCTCAAGGTCGCGCTCGACGACGAGGCCTTCGATCCGGCGGGCTTTCTCTCCTCGACCGCGCGCAACGTTCCGATGGAGCCCGACGGACGGTTCACGCTGCCGGCCGAGTTCGCCGAGGTGCTCGAGGTCGAAGGCGGCGTGATGCTGGTTGGCAAGGGCGACAAGTTCCAGCTCTGGAATCCCAAGCGCTGGCAGGCACGGCGCGACGCCGATCGCGAACGGATGGCCGCGTTCGTGCGCGGCCTGACGGGAGGCGAGGCATGACCGGCCACGTTCCCGTGCTTGTTCAGGAGGTGGTCGAGGCGCTCGCGCCGCGCGATGGCCGCCGCTACGTCGACGGCACGTTCGGCGGCGGCGGCTATGCCAGGGGAATCCTCGACCGCGCCGACTGCCAGGTGATCGCGATCGACCGCGATCCCGACGCGCTGGCGGCGGGTCGGGCGCTGGTCGAGCGCTACACGCCGCGGCTGCGCCTGATCGAGGGCCGCTTCGGCGACATGGCGGATCTTCTGTCGGCCGAAGGCGTCGCCGAAGTCGACGGCGTGGCGCTCGATCTTGGCGTGTCGTCGATGCAGTTCGATCGCGCCGAGCGCGGCTTCTCGTTCCGCGCCTCCGGGCCGCTCGACATGCGCATGGAAAAGCGCGGCCGTTCGGCGGCCGACCTCGTGAACGAGGCGGACGAGGCGGAGCTGGCCGACATCCTCTGGCGTTACGGCGAGGAGCGGCGCAGCCGCCGCGTCGCGCGCGCCATCGTCGAGCGCCGCCGGCAGAAGCGGATCGAGACGACCGGCGAGCTGGCCGAGATCGTGCGCCGCGCGGTGGGGCCCTCGGCGAAGGACGAGAGCGATCCCGCGACGCGCACCTTCCAGGCGCTGCGCATCGCGGTGAACGACGAGCTGGGCGAGCTCGAGCGCGGCCTCGTCGCGGCCGAGTCGGTGCTGGCGCCGGGCGGCCGGCTGGCGGTCGTGTCGTTCCATTCGCTCGAGGACCGCGCGGTCAAGGATTTCGTGCGGGCGCGGGCGGGGCGGACACCCGGCCCGTCGCGCCATGCGCCGCCCGCGGCCACGACGCGCGGCGCGACGCTGCGCGACCTCACGCGCCGGCCGGTGACGCCGGGCGCGGCCGAGATCGCCGCCAACCCGCGCGCGCGCTCCGCCCGGTTGCGCGTCGCCGAGAAGCTCGGGGACCGCGCATGATCCATCGCGGGCTCCTGTTCTGGTCGGTGGTCGCGGTCGCCACGGCGATCGGGCTGTTCGCCGTCAAATACAAGGTGCAGGACCTCGAGGAGAGGATCGACCGCACCAACCAGAAGATCGTCGAAAGCCAGCAGGCAACGCACATCCTCAAGATCGAGTGGGCGCATCTCAACGAGGCCGAGCGCATCGAGCATCTGGCCAACGCCCATCTCCAGCTCGAGCAGGCCTCGATCAAGCAGGTCGTGCGCCTCGACTCGCTCAAGAACCCGTCATCTGTCCCCCCGCGACGCGATACGCCACTCCCTTCCCCCCCACGAACGGGCAACGACGTCCCCTCGTCGACTTTGCCCGGTGGCGGTCGCGTCGCAGCGGAGGCCGGCAGCCCCTCGCCGGCCTCCGCACCCCATCCAGGGCGTTTCTCCGGACCCACGACGCCCCCTCGACCGGCTCTCGCTGAAGCGCCGGCCCCCTCGGGTCCGGCAAAGGTGGACCGCGGCGCCGCCTTGACCATCGACGACATCCTCGCGCGAAACGAAGGGGAGCGTCGGTGAGTCTGTGGCGCAAGAAAGGTCCGCCCGAACCGGCCGCCGCGTCCCCCGCGGCGGCCGGCGCGCGTTACGCCTCGCCCAAGGAGCGCTACAAGGGCGATGTGCAGGAGACTGCCCGGCAGCGGCTGGTCGTCACCGGGGCGCTTCTGGTGGTCGCCTTCACGGCGATCGCCATGCGCATGTCGTACGTGTCGCTGCTGCGCGACGGCGGCGAGCCGACGCAGCGCGTGGCCGCGCAGGGCGGCGCGATCCAGTCCGAGCGCGCCGACATCGTCGACCGCAACGGCATCGTGCTCGCCACCTCGCTGCCGGTCATGTCGGCGTTCGTCAATCCGCACCTCGTGATCGACGCGCCCGACGCGGCGCGCAAGATCGTCTCGGTGTTGCCCGACCTCAAGTACGACGAGGTGAAGGCCAAGCTCGAGTCCGACAAGACCTTCGTCTGGATCAAGCGCGCGCTCAGCCCGCGCGAGAACGACCTCGTGAACCGGCTCGGCATTCCCGGGCTGGAGTTCCAGGCCGAGGAGCGGCGCATCTATCCGCAAGGTTCGACCGCGGCGCACGTCGTGGGCTACACCAACATCGACAATGCCGGCCTGGGCGGCATCGAGCGCTACTTCGACCAGCAGCTCCAGAGCGGCCAGACCGTGCAGCTTTCCATCGATCTGCGGCTGCAGCGCATGGTCGAGGACGAGATCGCGCACGCGGTGCAGAAGTTCTCGGCGATCGGCGCGCAGGCGATCGTGATGGACGTCACCAACGGCGAGATCCTGGCGCTCGCGTCGCTGCCCACCTACGACGCCAACAAGGCGCGCACCATCACCAACGAGGCCCTGTTCAACCGCGCCACGCTCGGCGTCTACGAGCAGGGCTCGATGTTCAAGGTGTTCAACACCGCGCTCGCCCTCGACAGCGGCAAGGTCTCGCTCGGCGACAAGTTCGACGCCAGCTCGCCGATCAAGATCGACCGCTTCTACATCCACGACGATCCCGACGTGCCGCACCGCGTGCTGTCGGTGCCGGAGATCTTCAAGTACTCGTCCAACATCGGCTCGGCCAAGATGGCGGTCGAGGTCGGCACCGACGCGCAGCGCGCCTTCTTCGACAAGCTGGGCTTCCTGAAGCCGCTGCACACCGAGCTGATGGAGCTCGGCACGCCGCTCTATCCGCGGCACTGGGCGAAGATCAACACCATGACCATCGCCTTCGGCCACGGCATGTCGGTGACGCCGCTGCACGTGGTCATGGGGGTGGCGGCGATGATCAACGGCGGCATCGAGTTCTGGCCGACCTTCCTCAAGCGCAACTCGGTGCGCGACAGCGGCCACCGCGTCATCCAGGCCAAGACCTCGATGACGATGCGCCAGCTCATGCGGCTGAACGCGGTCGAGGGTACCGGCAAGAAGGCCAACCTCGCCGGCTACGAGGTCGGCGGCAAGACCGGCACGGCGGAAAAGGTGGCGCACGGCGGCTACGCCCGGAAGGCGCTGTTCAGCTCCTTCGTCGGCGCCTTTCCGATGAGCGATCCCAAGTTCGTGGTCCTGGTCTCGCTTGACGAGCCGAAGGGAACGAAGGAGACCGGCGGCTACGCGACCGGCGGCATGGTCGCCGCCCCCAGCGTGAAGGTCATCATCGAGGACATCGTGTCCCTCTACGGCATCCTGCCCGGCGACTGGAACGATCGGCCGGCCTCGCTCGAGATCGGATCGCGTCCGATCCCCGAGACCAGCGTCGTGCGCGCGGTGCCGGTCTCGGCGCGCGGGCAGAGGAACGAGCACAGGGCGCTGCCCCTGCGACCCGGCGAGCAGTTGGCGGCGCCTCCGGGAGCGCGTCGTGCCTCGGTTGAGTGAGCTGATGCGGGAGAGCGCCGACAAGCGGGCCGTCGGCGCGCTGCCGCGCGATCCCGTCCTCGCCGGTCTCACCCTCGACTCGCGCCAGGTCCGGCCGGGTTTCCTGTTCGCGGCCCTGGCGGGCACCCACGCCGACGGCGCCCGCTTCGTCGCCGATGCGGTGAAGAGGGGCGCGGTTGCGATCCTGGCCGCGCCGGAGTCGGCCCTGCCGCCGCTCGGCCCAGGGATCGCCGTCGTGCGCGATCCCAACCCGCGCCGGCGCATCGCGCTGATGGCGGCGGCCTTCGCCGGCCTGCAGCCGGCGACGATCGCCGCCGTCACCGGCACCAACGGCAAATCCTCGACCGTCCATTTCGTGCGCCACCTCTGGAGCGCGCTCGGCCTCCGCGCGGCGAGCGTGGGCACGCTCGGCATCGCCTCGCCGGGCTTCACGCGCGAAGCGGGCCTCACGACCCCCGATCCGGTGCAGCTCCACGCCGATCTCGCCACGCTGGCGCGCGAGGGCGTGACGCATCTCGCCATCGAGGCGTCGAGCCACGGCCTCGACCAGCATCGGCTCGACGGGCTGAAGCTCTCGGCCGCGGCCTTCACCAACCTGACCCACGAGCATCTCGACTATCATCCGACCATGGAGGCGTATTTCGCCGCCAAGGCGCGGCTGTTCGAGGAGCTGCTGCCGCCGGGCGGCACTGCCGTCGTCAACGCCGACAGCCCGCGCGCCGAGGCACTGGCGCAGGTCGCCGCGCGCCGCGGCCTGCGCTTCTGGACCTACGGCCGCAAGGGCCGCGAGCTCAGGCTGCTCGACGACGGACCGACGGCAGTCGGCCAGCATCTCGCGATCGAGGTGCTGGGCACCCGGCACGAGGTCGAGCTGCCGCTGGTCGGCGGCTTCCAGGCCTCGAACGCGCTGGCCGCCCTCGGTCTCGTCGTGGCGACGGGCGGCGATGCCGCGCGCGCCGTGGCGGCGCTCGCGACGCTCTGCGGTGCGCCCGGCCGGCTGCAGCTCGTCGCGCGGCATGAAAGCGGTGCGCCGGTCTATGTCGACTACGCCCACAAGCCCGAGGCGCTGGAGACGGTGCTGGCGACGCTGCGGCCTTTCGCGAAGGGCAAGCTGGTCGTGGTGTTCGGCTGCGGCGGCGATCGCGACCGCGGCAAGCGGCCGGTAATGGGCGAGATCGCGACCCGTCTCGCCGACCTCACGCTGGTGACCGACGACAATCCGCGCTCCGAATCGCCCGAGGCGATCCGCGCCGAGATTTGCCGCGGCATTCCGGCCGAGCGGACGAACTGGGCCGAGGTGCGCGAGGGCCGCCGCGCCGCCATCGCGCAGGGCCTCGCCGCGCTCCGCTCGTCCGACGATCTGCTGCTGATCGCCGGCAAGGGCCACGAGACCGGCCAGACCATCGCCGGCGTCACCCATCCCTTCGACGATGCCGAGGTGGCGCGCGCGCTGGTGCGGAGCGGCGCATGACGGCGCTCTGGACCTCCGGCGAGATCGCGCGCGCCCTGTCGCCCGTCGCCATGCCGGCGGCGCCGTTCGAGGCGGTCGGCGTCACCTTCGACAGCCGCGCGGTCGGCAAGGGCGATCTTTTCTTCGCGCTCGCCGGCGAGACGAGCGACGGCCACGCCTTCGTCGCCGAGGCGCTGGATCGCGGCGCCGCAGCCGCCGTCGTGTCGCGCGACCTGCCGGAAGGGCAGGGCAGGCTGGTGCGCGTGCCGGACACGATGCAGGCGCTGGTCGCTCTCGGGCGCGCCGGCCGGCAGCGCAGCGCGGCAAAGGTGGCAAGCGTCACCGGCTCGGCCGGCAAGACCAGCACCAAGGATGCGCTGCGGGCGATGCTTTCGGCCCAGGCGCCGACCGCGGCCAGCGCCGCCAGCTTCAACAACCATGTCGGCGTGCCGATCAGCCTCGCCCGCCTGTCGCGCGAGGCGCGCTACGGCGTGTTCGAGATCGGCATGAACCATCCCGGCGAGATCGAGCCGCTGGCGCGGCTGGTCGAGGCGCATGTCGGCATCGTCACCAATGTCGAACCGGTCCATATCGGCCACATGGGCTCGGAGGAAGCGATCGCCGACGAGAAGGCCTGCCTGTTCGCCGGCATGCGCGACGGCGCGGTCGCGGTGCTCAATCGCGACAACCGCCATTTCGAGCGGCTGGCCGCCAGGGCGCGCCGGCTCGGCGTTTCGCGCATCGTGGGCTTCGGCCGCAGCGAGGCGGCCGACGCGCGCCTCCTCGCGTGCTCCCTGCACGATCGCGGCAGCGACGTTGTCGCCTTGATCCATGGCCGCCGGATCGAGTATCGGCTGGGCGCGGCGGGCGAGCACTGGGTCCTGAACAGCCTGGCGGCACTGGCCGCCGTCGAGGCGCTGGGCGCGGATTTCGACCGGGCGGCGGCTGCGCTGGCCGGGGTCGAGGCCTCCCCGGGTCGCGGCGCGCGGCGGCGTCTCGCCTTCGGCCCGGGCACGGTGGAGCTCATCGACGAGAGCTACAACGCCAATCCCGCGTCGATGCGCGCCATGCTGGCGGTGCTGGCGCGAACCGAGCCCGCTTCGGGCGGCCGGCGGCTGCTGGCGCTGGGCGACATGCGCGAGCTCGGCGAGAAGGCGGATTGCTACCATGCCGGTCTCGCCGAGGCGGTGGCGGCGAGCGGCGCGGCGCAGGTCTTCCTGTGCGGTCCGCACATGAAGGCGCTGTGGCAGCGCCTGCCGGCGGAGCGGCGCGGCGTGCACCGGCCCGATTCGGCGGCGCTCGCGCCGGACGTCGCGGCCGCCTTGCGCGCCGGGGACGTGATTGCGGTGAAGGGTTCGCTGGGCTCGAAGATGAAGATTGTCGTCGATGCGGTCCTCGCCGCCAGCGGCGGCCAAACGGAACGCTGAGATGATCTACAACTTTCTCTACCCCCTGGCGGATCTGTTCTCGCCCTTCAACCTGTTCCGCTACCTGACCTTCCGGTCGATCGCGGCCTTCCTGACCGCGCTGGTGCTGAGCTTCCTGATCGGCGGCCGGCTGATCCGCTGGCTGCGCAGCAAGCAGAAGCAGGGCCAGCCGATCCGCGAGGACGGTCCCGCGAGCCACGTCATGGGCAAGAAGGGCACGCCCACCATGGGCGGGCTGCTGATCCTGATCTCGCTCTCGGTGGCCACGCTCCTGTGGGCCGATCTCACCAACCGCTATGTCTGGATCGTGCTCGGCATCACCGTGGCCTTCGGCGCGGTCGGCCTGTGGGACGACTATCTCAAGGTCACCAAGAAGAATCCCAAGGGCGTACCGGGCAAGGTGAAGCTCGGCCTCTCGATCGCCGTGGCGGCGGTGGCGGCCTACTTCATCGGGCAGGCCTCGCCGCCGGCGCTGCGCTACACGCTCGCGCTGCCGTTCCTGAAGGACGTGCTGGTGCCGCTCGGCCTCGTCGGATTCCTCGTCTTCGCCGTGCTGGTGATCGTCGGCACCTCCAACGCCGTCAATCTGACCGACGGGCTCGACGGCCTCGCGATCGGGCCGGTGATCATGGCCTCGATCGTGTTCGGGCTGATCGCCTACGTGGTCGGCAACCTGGTCTACACCAACTATCTCTACCTGCATCACATCCCGCGCTCGGGCGAGCTTTCGGTCGTGCTCTCGGCACTGGTCGGCGCCGGCCTCGGCTTCCTGTGGTTCAACGCGCCGCCCGCCATGGTGTTCATGGGCGACACCGGGTCGCTCGCGATCGGCGGCGCGCTGGGCGCGGTCGCCGTTGTCACCAAGCACGAGATCGTGCTGGCGATCGTGGGCGGGCTGTTCGTGCTCGAGACCGTGTCGGTGATCGTGCAGGTGCTGTCGTACAAATGGACCGGCCGGCGCATCTTCCGCATGGCGCCGCTGCATCATCATTTCGAGCAGAAGGGCTGGGCCGAGCCGACCATCGTTTTCCGCTTCTGGATCATTGCCGCCATCCTCTCGATGGTCGGTCTCGCCACGCTGAAGCTCAGGTAGCGCATGATCGATCTCGGCGTCCTCAAGGGCTCGTCTTTCGCCGTCCTGGGGCTCGCGCGCTCGGGCCTGGCGACCGTGCGCGCCCTGAAGGCGTCGGGCATCGACTGCGTCGCCTGGGACGACGACGCACCCTCGCGCGACGCCGCGGCGGCGATCGGCGCCCGCCTCGTCGAGCCCGACCGGATCGAGTGGCCGGGGATCAGCGCGCTGGTCATCAGCCCCGGCATCCCCAACCGCCTGCCCAGGCCGCATCCGGTCGCGGCGGCGGCGCGGGCGGCCGGCAAGCCGCTGATCTGCGACGTCGAGCTGCTGGCGCGCGCCCGCACCGCCGCACGCTACGTCGCCGTGACCGGCACCAACGGCAAGTCGACCACGACGGCGCTGATCGGCCACATCCTGAAGAGCGCGGGGCTTGCCTGCGAGGTCGGCGGCAATATCGGCCGCGGCGCGCTCGATCTCGCCCCGCTCGGCGCCGAGGGCCTGTACGTGCTCGAGCTTTCCTCCTACCAGCTTGAGCTGCTCGACACCTTCCACGCCCATGTCGCGGTCTGGCTCAACATCACGCCCGACCATATCGACCGCCACGGCGACATGGCGGGCTACGTCGCGGCCAAGGCGCACATCTTCGACCGCCAGCAGACCGGCGACTGCGCGGTGATCGGCGTCGACGACGATTTCTCGCGCGCCATGCGCGAGACGCTCGCCGCCCGCGGCGGCGCTGCCGTCGTTCCGGTGGCGCTCGACCGGCCGATCGCGGGCGGCGTCTCCTTCCGCGCCGGCATGCTGGTCGATGCGGATGGCTACACGGTCGACTTTTCCGACGTGCCGACATTGCCGGGCGCGCACAATGCGCAGAACGCGGCCTGCGCCTGGGCGGCCTGCCGCTGGCTCGGCGTGCCGCGCGAGGCGATCGTCGAGGGCCTGCGCGGCTATCCCGGCCTGCCGCATCGCCAGGAGCGCGTCGCGGCGGTCGGCGGCGTCGTCTATGTCAACGACAGCAAGGCGACCAACGCCGACGCCGCGGCGCGGGCGCTCTCGTCCTATCGCGACATCTACTGGATCCTGGGCGGCCAGGCGAAGGAGGGCGGCGTGGCGCCGCTCGCGCCCTGGTTCGACCGCGTGCGCCACGCCTTCCTGATCGGCGAGGCGACCGAGCTGTTCGCCGGCCAGCTCGAAGGCAAGCTGCCGTTCAGCCGCTGCGGCGATCTCAAGTCCGCGCTCGACGCGGCCTACGCGCTCAGCCGGCGCGAGAGCGGCGCGGGCAAGGCCGTCGTGCTGCTGTCGCCGGCCTGCGCCTCGTGGGACCAGTGGCGGAGCTACGAGCATCGCGGCGACGCCTTCCGCGCCATGGCGCGGGCGCTGCCGGGGGCACAGAGTTTGGGGGAGGCGGCATGATCCAGGTTCCGCGCGACGACCGCAGCGTCATCGGCCAATGGTGGTGGACGGTCGACCGCTGGGCGCTCGGCGCCGTTCTGGCCATCATGGCCTTCGGGGTGCTGCTCACGCTCGCCGCCTCGCCGCCCGCCGCCGAGCGCATCGGCGCCGACTCCTTCATGTTCGCCAAGCGCCAGTTCGTGTTCCTGCCGATGGCGCTGGCGCTGATGCTCGCCATCTCGCTCGCCTCGCCGCGCCATGTGCGGCGGCTGTCGCTGATCGTGTTCGTGGCCAGCGTCGTGCTGCTGGCGCTGACCTTCGTGATCGGCGTCGAGATCAAGGGCGCGCGGCGCTGGATCGCGGTGCCGGGCCTCTCGGGCATCCAGCCGTCGGAGTTCGTGAAGCCGAGCCTCGCCGTGATCTCGGCCTGGCTGCTGGCGCAGAGCCGCGCCGAGCGGACCGCGCCGGGCTACATCCTCTCGACCCTGCTGGTCGGCATCGTGCTGGCGCTCCTGATCATGCAGCCCGACCTCGGCATGAGCATCGTGGTGGCGGCGGTGTGGGCGGCCCAGCTCTTCGTTGTCGGCCTGCCGATGTGGGTCGCGGGCTTCGGCGTGGTTGGCGGCGCGGCGAGCCTGGTCGGTGCCTACTTCGCCTTCGCCCATGTGCGCAGCCGCTTCGACCGCTTCCTCGATCCCTCGTCGGGCGACAACTACCAGGTCAACACCGCGCTCGAGGCCTTCATGAACGGCTCGCTGTTCGGGCGCGGGCCGGGCGAGGGCACGGTGAAGGCGCAACTTCCCGACGCGCACACCGATTTCGTGATGGCGGTGTGCGGCGAGGAGTTCGGCCTGATCGTCTGCCTGATCATCCTGTTGCTGTTCGTCTTCGTGACCCTGCGTGCGCTCCAGCGGGCCACCAAGGAGACCAGCCTCTTCATCACGCTGGCCGCGACCGGGCTCGCCGTGCAGTTCGGCCTGCAGGCCGCCATCAACATGGCCTCGACGGTGCAGCTCATCCCGGCCAAGGGCATGACCTTGCCGTTCATCTCCTACGGCGGCTCGTCGGCGCTTTCGATGGCGATCTGCGTCGGCATGATGCTGGCGCTGACGCGCGAGCATGCCGGCCTGAGGGAGATCGTCTGATGGCGGGACCGCGCCCCGTCGTCCTCGCGACCGGCGGCACCGGCGGGCACGTGTTCCCGGCCGAGGCGCTGGCCGGCGAGCTCGAGGCGCGCGGCGTGCCGTTCGCGCTGGTGACCGACGCGCGCGGCCGGCAGTGGCAGGGCGCGCTGGCGCACCGGCCGATCCACTATATCCACTCGGCGAGCCCCAGCGGCTCGCTGAGCGCGCGCCTGGTTGCATTGCTGCTGCTGGGCGCCGGGCTGTTCGATGCCTGGCGGGCGCTCGGCCGCATCGGTCCGTCGGCGGTCGTGGGCTTCGGCGGCTACGCCTCGGTGCCGACCATGCTGGCCGCCCGGCTGCGCCGCATGCCGGCGATGCTGCACGAGCAGAACGCGGTGCTGGGCAAGGCCAACCGGCTGGTGCTGGGCGGCGCGGTGCGCGTGGCGACCTCCTTCGCGCGCACCCGCCATCTGGCCGCCGGCGATGCCCGCACGCGCCTCGTCGGCAATCCGGTGCGCGAGCCGGTGCGGGCGCTCAGGGGCGCGACCTACCGCGCGCCCGGGCCGGGGCGGGTGGTCGACATCCTGATCTTCGGCGGCAGCCAGGGCGCCGCCTCGTTCAGCCAGGTCGTGCCCGAGGCGATCCTGTCCCTGCCGCCCGAGCTGCGCGCGAGACTGAGGCTCGTCCAGCAGTGCCGGCCCGAGGATATCGAAGGCGTGCGCCGGCTCTACGCGCAGGCGCGCATCGTCGCCGATCTCGCGCCCTTCTTTCCCGACCTGCCGCAGCGCCTCGCCTCGGCGCATCTGGTGATCGGCCGTTCCGGCGCCTCGACCGTGGCCGAGCTGGCCGCCATCGGCCGGCCCTCGATCCTGATCCCCTATCCTTACGCCGCCGACGACCACCAGATGGCCAATGCCCGCGCTTTCGAGGCCGCCGGCGCCTGCATCGTGATCCCGCAGGCCGACTTCATCCCGGCCACGCTCGCCGCGCAGCTCGCCGCGCTCGTTGCGGCGCCGCACCGCCTCGACGAGATGGCGCGCGCCGCGCATGCTGCCGGCCGGCCGGATGCCGCGGCACGGCTGGCCGACGTCGTCGGCGAGCTGATCTCTCCCACCCTTACGCCGTCAGGAGTCGTCGTATGAGGGCGCTGCCGCTCGATATCGGTCTCATTCATTTCGTCGGCATCGGCGGCATCGGCATGTCGGGCATCGCCGAGGTGCTGCACAACCTCGGCTACAAGGTGCAGGGCAGCGACGTGGCCGAGGGCGCCAACACGCGCCGGCTGGCCGAGCTCGGCATCAGGGTCGCGATCGGCCATCGTGCCGACAATCTCGGCAACGCCCAGGTCGTGGTGGTCTCGAGCGCGGTCAAGAAGGACAATCCCGAGGTGCTGGCGGCGCGGGCGCGGCTGGTGCCGGTGGTGCGGCGCGCCGAGATGCTGGGCGAGCTGATGCGGCTCAAATGGTCGATCGCGGTCGGCGGCACGCACGGCAAGACCACGACCACCTCGATGGTCGCCTCGATGCTCGACGCCGGCGGGCTCGATCCGACCGTGATCAACGGCGGCATCATCAACGCCTACGGCACCAACGCCCGCATCGGCGCCGGCGACTGGATGGTGGTCGAATCCGACGAGTCGGACGGCTCGTTCCTGCGCCTGCCCGCCACCATCGCCATCGTCACCAACGTCGATCCCGAGCATCTCGACCACTACGGCACCTTCGACGCGCTGCGCGACGCCTTCGTGCGCTTCGTCGAGAACCTGCCGTTCTACGGCTTCGCCGTGCTGTGCGCCGACCATCCCGAGGTGCAGGCGCTGATCCCGCGCATCGCCGACCGGCGGATCGTCACCTACGGCCTTGGCGTCAATGCCGACGTGCGCGGGACGAACCTGCGGCTCGATCGCACCGGGGCGGACTTCGACGTGCTGATCGCCAACCGCGTCACCAACGAATCGCGCTCGATCGAGGGGCTCAGGCTGCCGATGTTCGGGCAGCACAACGTGCAGAACGCGCTCGCCGCCATCGCGGTGGCGCAGGAGATGGGGCTGCCCGACGAGGTGATCCGCCGCGCGCTGGGCTCGTTCTCGGGCGTCAAGCGGCGCTTCACCCGGACAGGCGAGGCGCACGGCATCACCGTGATCGACGACTACGGCCACCATCCGGTGGAGATCGCCGCCGTCCTGCGCGCGGCGCGCCAGGCCTATGGCGGCTCGGGCCGCGTGATCGCGGTGATGCAGCCGCACCGCTACACGCGGCTCGCCTCGCTGCGCGACGAGTTCGCGACCTGCTTCGCCGATGCCGACACCGTGATCATCGCCGACGTCTATGCCGCCGGCGAGATGCCGATCGCCGGTGTCAACCGCGACATGCTGGTGAGCCTCGTGAGACGCGCCGGCCATCGCGAGGTCATGCCGCTCGACGCGCCGGGCGACCTGCCGGCGCTCGTCTGGCAGATCGCGCGGCCGGGCGACGTGGTGGTGTGCCTGGGTGCCGGCAACATCACCTCGTGGGCGCACGCCCTGCCGGGCCAGCTCCGCCAGATCGCGGCCGAGCAGGCGGGCCCGCGCGCCATCGCCAACGATCCGGGCCCCTTCAACAGCGGGTCGGCGGCATGACGGCGCTCGCGGCCTCCCGCAGCCATCTGATCGACCGGCTCCCCAGGCCGCGCGGCCGGCTGACGGCCGACGCGCCGATCGGTCCGCAGACCTGGTTCCGCACCGGCGGGCCGGCCGAGGTGCTGTTCCGTCCGGCCGACACCGAGGATCTGGCGAGCTTCCTCGCGGCGCTGCCGGCCGACGTGCCGGTCACCGTGCTGGGCGTGGGCTCGAACCTGCTGGTGCGCGACGGCGGCGTGGGCGGCGTGGTGATCCGCCTGATGCGCGGCTTCGCCGGCGTGGCGGTCGAGGGCGACGAGGTGACGGCGGGCGCGGGCGCGCTCGATCTCAACGTCGCCCTCACCGCGCGCGACCATGCGCTCGAAGGGCTGGAGTTCCTGAGTGGCATTCCCGGCACGATCGGCGGCGCGCTGCGCATGAATGCCGGCGCCTATGGCGGCGAGCTGGCCGATGTGCTGGTTGGGGCGCAAGCGGTCGATCGCGGCGGCGCGCTGCACGATGTTCTCCCGGCGAAGCTCGGTTTTCGCTATCGTCACAGCGATGCACCGTCCGACTGGATCTTCACTTCGGCGACCTTGCGCGGCAGGCCCGGCGACCAGATGACGATCGCGCGCCGCATCGCCGAGATCGACAGCGCCCGCACCGAGTCCCAGCCGCGCAGCCGCACCGGCGGCTCGACCTTCACCAATCCGTCCGGCCACAAGGCGTGGGAGCTGATCGACCGCGCCGGCTGCCGCGGGCTTCGGATCGGCGACGCGCAGGTGTCGGACAAGCATTGCAACTTCCTGGTCAATCTCGGCGCCGCGACGGCCGCCGACATCGAGGCGCTGGGCGAGGAGGTGCGCCGCCGCGTGCTGGAGCACAGCGGCATCCGGCTCGAGTGGGAGATCCGCCGCATCGGCGAGGCCAAGGCGAGAGTGGAGGCGGGAGCGCCGGCATGAGCACGGTCGCGGTCCTGATGGGCGGCTGGTCGCCCGAGCGCGAGGTGTCGCTGGTGAGCGGCAAGGCCTGCGCCGCGGGTCTGCGCGAGGGCGGCCACACGGTGATCGAGTACGACGTGAAGCGCGACCTCCGGGCGCTGGTCGACTTCCTGCGGCCGGCGGACGGCGGCGGTCCGGATGTCGTGTTCAACGCCCTGCACGGCAGGTACGGCGAGGACGGCTGCATCCAGGGCGTGCTCGAGATCCTGGCCGTGCCCTACACCCATTCCGGCGTGCTGGCCTCGGCCATCGCCATGGACAAGCCGATGTCGCGGCACGTCTTCACCTCGATCGGCATCCGTGTCGCCGAGGGCAGGGTGGTCGAGCGGCGCGCGCTGGTGTCGGGCGATCCCATGCCGCGTCCCTATGTCGTGAAGCCGATCGACCAGGGCTCCAGCGTCGGCGTCCATATCGTGCGCGAGGGCGACAACCTCGCCGCGGTCGAGGCGGCCGAGGCGGCGTTCGGCGAGCGCGTGCTGATCGAGAAGTACGTGGCGGGCCGCGAGCTCACCGTGGCGGTGATGGGCGACAAGGCGGTGGCGGTCACCGAGCTGCGCCCGCGCACGCGCTTCTACGACTACGAGGCCAAGTACACCGACGGCATCACCGAGCATCTGATCCCCGCGCCGATCCCGGCCGAGGTCTACGAGCAGGCGCGGCAGTGGGCGCTGATGGCGCACCAGGCGCTGCGCTGCGACGGGCTGAGCCGTGCCGACCTGCGCTGGGACGACAGCAAGCCCGGCACCACGGGGCTGGTGATGCTGGAGCTCAACACCCAGCCCGGCATGACGCCGCTCTCGCTCGCGCCCGAGCAGGCGAAGTGGGCGGGCATCTCGTGGTCCGAGCTCATGACCTGGATGGTCGATCACGCGAGGCGGCCGGCATGAAGGCGCCGACGCGCAACCCGACCTCGTCCGGCGGCGTGCCGCGCAAGCGCGACTACGACCGGCGGCGCAAGAGGAAGCGCGCCACGCCGCGCAAGCCGAGCCGGCCGATCTGGCGCCGGCCGGTGCTGCTCGGCCTCGTCGTGCTTCTGCTGGGGCTGGGCGGCAGCGGCGGCTGGGTCGCCTGGCGCCAGGGCTGGGTCGCCGAAGCCCAGGCGCACGTCGCCGAGGTCACGCATCACGTGCTGCGCGCGATCACGCCCTTCAAGCTCGCCGACGTGACGGTGGAGGGCCGCGACTATGTCACGCGCGAGGCGATCCTCGCCGCGCTCAACGTCAAGGCGGGCGATTCGCTGCTGGGCATCGACCTCGAGGCGGCGCGGCACCGGCTCGAGGCGATCGACTGGGTGGCGAGCGCCACGGTCGAGCGGCGGCTGCCCGATACGCTCTACGTGACGTTGAAGGAACGCCGCGCCGTCGCGATCTGGCAGAACGGCAACGAATACACGCTGATCGACCAGAACGGTCGCACCGTGCGCGCGAGCCGCCTGCCGCCCGGTGCCGACCGGCTGCTGCTGCTGGGCGGGACCGGCGCGCCGGAGCATGTCGGCGATCTCCTGCTGCTGCTCGCCTACGAGCCGCAGATCGCCAAGCAGGTGCGCTCGGCCGTCTGGGTCGGCCAGCGGCGCTGGAACCTGATCCTGAAGAACGAGGTCGAGGTCAAGCTGCCGGAGGAGGATGCGGTCGCCGCCCTGCAGCGGCTGGCCAAGCTCGACCAGGACTACAGGCTGTTGTCGCGCGAGTTCGGCGTGATCGATCTTCGCCTGCCGGACAAGCTCTATCTCAGGAAGCGCGGCTCGGCCGACGATCCGCCGGCGGCGGCGACGGGCAAGCAGGCGCAGTCGAAAGTGTAGCGTGAAGCACGGGGGACAATCGTGGCCAAGACAAGGAACGGCGTCATCGCGGCGCTCGATATCGGAACCAGCAAGGTCGTCTGCTTCGTGGCGCGGGTCGACGGGCAGGGGCTGCGGGTCGTCGGTATCGGCCATCAGCCCGCCCTCGGCATGCGCACCGGCAACATCATCGACATGGAGGCGGCGACGCGGGCCATCTCGACGGCAGTCTCGACCGCCGAGGAGATGTGCGGCGAGCAGGTGCGCGAGGTGATCGTCGGCGTGAGCGGCGGCTCGCCGGCCTCGCATACCCAGACGCTGGAAGTCGGCATCGGCCATCACGAGATCGGCGAGCGCGACGTGCGCCGCGTGCAGCAGCACATCCACCTGCCGGCCGAGACGGCGGACCGCGACATCATCCATTCCGAGGCGATCGGCTATACCGTCGACGGCACGTCGGTGCGCGACGCGCGCGGCATGTTCGGCGAGCGGCTGGGCGTCGACGTCCATCTCGTGACGGCGGCCAGCGGCTCGATGCGCAACCTGCAGGTCTGCGTGCGCCGCGCCCATCTCGAGATCGCCGACCGGGTGGTGGCGAGCCACGCCGCCGGCCTGAGCTCGCTGGTGGCCGACGAGCGCGACCTGGGCGTCACGCTGATCGACATGGGCGGCGGCACGACCTCGATCGCCGTGTTCTACGAGGGCAATCTCGTGCACGTCGATTCGATCCCGGTGGGCGGCGACCATGTCACGCGCGACATCGCCCGCGGGCTCGCCACGCCGCTGGCCCATGCCGAGCGCATGAAGACCCAGATCGGCCGCGCCGTCGCCAAGCCCAACGACGAGTACGACATCGTCGACGTGCCGCTGATCGGCGAGGAGGACCGCACGCAGCCCAACCACATCCCGCGCTCGATCCTGGTCGGCATCATCCGCCCGCGCATCGAGGAGACGTTCGAGCTGGTGCGCAGCCGGCTCGAGGCCAGCGGTGTGGATAAGTTGGCCGGCGGACGCGCCGTCCTGGTCGGCGGCGCCTGCCAGCTCGACGGTGTGGGCGAGGTGGCGTCGGCGATCCTCAACAAGAAGGTGCGCATCGGCGCCCCGCTCAGGCTCGCGGGACTGGCGGATTCGACCGGCGGGCCGGCCTTTTCCGCGGCCGCCGGCCTTCTCTCCTACGCGCTCCTGCATCACGCGCCGGCGCAGTCGCAACCGGCGGTCGTCGAGCCGCCGTCGACTCGAATCGGCCGGATTGGCAGTTGGATTAGGGAAAACTTTTAGGCAATATGTTGTATGGGACGAAACTGTCCCCAAGAGATGTTGATAAGAAAGAATAAGTCGGTGGCAGGGTAAGGGCTTCCCGCAAGAGGGGTCCAACCTGCCGCTCCGAGCAGATTACCCTCTCGTTTGCGTGGAGAAAGCCGTATGACCATCAACCTCAGTCTCCCTCAGAAGGAGTCGGAGATTAAGCCGCGTATCACCGTGATCGGCATCGGTGGCGCGGGCGGAAACGCCGTCAACAACATGATCAGCGCCTCGCTGGAGGGCGTCGAGTTCATCGTCGCCAACACCGACGCGCAGGCGCTGGGCCAGTCGCTCGCCGACCGCCGCGTGCAGCTCGGCATCACGGTGACCCAGGGCCTGGGCGCCGGGGCGCGGCCCGAGGTCGGCCGCCAGGCGGCCGAGGAGGCGCTGCCCGAGATCCTGCAGCTTCTCGACGGCGCCAACATGGTGTTCGTCACCGCCGGCATGGGCGGCGGCACCGGCACCGGCGCGGCGCCCGTGATCGCCGCGGCGGCGCGCGAGCAGGGCATCCTGACCATCGGCGTCGTCACCAAGCCGTTCCACTTCGAGGGGCGCCGCCGCATGCAGGCGGCCGATCAGGGCATCACCGAGCTCGAGAAGGTGGTGGACACGCTGATCGTCATCCCCAACCAGAACCTGTTCAAGATCGCCAACGAGAAGACCACCTTCGCCGACGCCTTCAAGATGGCGGACGACGTGCTGCACATGGGCGTGCGCGGCGTCACCGACCTGATGGTGATGCCGGGCCTGATCAATCTCGACTTCGCCGACATCCGCACCGTGATGGGCGAGATGGGCAAGGCGATGATGGGCACCGGCGAGGCCGAGGGCCAGGATCGCAGCCGCGTCGCGGCCGAGAGCGCGATCTCCAACCCGCTGCTTGAGGACCATTCGATGAAGGGCGCCAGGGGCGTGCTCATCAACATCACCGGCGGCCTCGACATGACGCTGCACGAGGTCGACGAGGCGGCCAACCGCATCCGCGAGGAAGTCGACCCCGACGCCAACATCATCTTCGGCTCGACCTTCGACGCCACCATGCAGGGCCGCATGCGGGTGTCGGTCGTGGCGACCGGCATTGCCGCCCTGGCCGCCCAGCAGCCGACGCCGAACTATCTCAGCCTCGACATGAACCGTCCGGCACAGACCGGCCAGCCGGCGTTGAGCCGTCCGCCGGCGCCGCCGGTCGGCCGGGTCGTGATGCCGGCTGCGGCGGCAGCGCCGGCTCCCGTCGCGCCGGTCCCGCCGTCGGCTCCGGCGATCACTCCGGTCGCGCCGTCGATCGCGGCGGCAGCGTCTGCGCCGTCGGTCGCACCGGCTCCGGCGCCTGCCGTCATGCAGGCACCGCCGGCTCCGGTCGTCGAAGCGCCTCCTGTGCAGGTGACGCCGGCGGCACCCGAAGCGCCGGCCGTTGCGCCGGCGCCGGTCGCGGTCCAGCCGGCGCCCGCGCCCGTCGCCCCGCCCGTGGCGCCAGCGCCCGTGCCGGCTCCGGCACCGGCCGCCGCCGCACCAGCGCCTGCACCCACGCCGGCTCCGACACCGACGCCGCAGCAGAAGCCAATGGTCGGCGAGGACGACTGGCGCGTCACCCGCCCGTCGCCGCCGCTGCGGCCGGCGGTGCGCGCGAGCGAGCACGGAACACGCCCGGTCGTCGCCCGCCCCGCGGCGAGCGAGAACCGTGTGCCCAACCTCTTCCAGCGCATCACCGGCGCCTTCGCCACGGCCAAGCCGGCGGCGCCTGCCGCGCCGGCTCATGTCGAGCCGACCGCGTCGCGGCCGGCGCCGGACAATGTCGTTCCTGCGCCCAAGCCGGTGGTCCGGTCGGCGCCGGTGCAGACCTCGATCGACGTCACCGAGCGGGCCAAGCCGGCGCGCGACGACGACGATCTGCAGATCCCCGCCTTCCTGCGCCGCCAGGCCAACTGACGGCGCATCTCACGCGCACCGCGCAACTTTCCACGCACACTTCCGAGGGGCCCTTGCCGGCCCCTCTTTTTTCATTTCGAGGGAGCGCGCCGCCAACAACACTCGTGTGTTCACCCCGAGCGACGCGCGGCGGGCTGCGGTGTGGATTCGTGATTTGGCGTGATATAACCGCCGCGGCACGAAGAAACGGACGGGATATGGCGAAGGCGTTGAAGATCAGGACCTTGATGACGCTCGGCGCGGCGGGCATCGCGGCCGTGGCGCTGACCGGTTGCGGCGATTCCTCGGACGACGACACGAACTACCGCGAGCAGCCGGTCGAGGTGCTCTACAACCGCGCGCTCGACGCTCTCGGCCAGCAGGACTACAAGGCCGCCGCCAAGGGCTTCGAGGAAGTCGACCGCCAGCATCCCTATTCGGTGTGGGCGACCAAGGCGGAGATCATGGCCGCCTTCGCCTACTACCAGAGCAACAAGTACGACGACGCGATCATCGCGCTCGACCGCTTCATCCAGCTTCATCCCGGGCACAAGGACATCCCCTACGCCTACTATCTCAAGGGCATCTGCTACTACGAGCAGATCTCCGACGTGCGCCGCGACCAGCACGTGACGCAGCAGGCGCTCGATGCCCTGTCCGACGTCGCCAAGCGCTTCCCCGACACGCCCTACGCACGCGACGCCCGCCTCAAGGTCGAGCTCTGCATCGACCATCTCGCCGGCAAGGAGATGGATATCGGCCGCTACTACGAGCTGCACCAGCAGTATGTCGGCGCCATCAACCGCTTCCGCACGGTGATCGAGCGCTACCAGACGACCACCCACGTGCCCGAGGCGCTGCATCGCCTGGTCGAATGCTACCTGGCGCTGGGCGTCAAGAGCGAGGCCAAGGAGACCGCGGCGGTGCTGGGCTACAACTTCCCGGGCAGCGACTGGTATCAGGACACCTATTACCTGATGACCGGCGAGGGCAAGCCGGCCGACTCCGAGTCGAGCCACGGATTCCTCGGGTTGTTCTAGCCGGACATCGATGCTGGTCTCGCTTTCGATCCGCGACTTCGTCCTGATCGAAAAGCTCGATCTCACCTTCGCGCGCGGTCCCGATCGCGGGCTGGGCGCGCTGACCGGCGAGACGGGCGCGGGCAAGTCGATCCTGATCGATGCGCTGGGCCTGGCGCTCGGCGCGCGCGCCGATTCGGGTGCGGTCCGGCGCGGCGCGGCGCAGGCTTCCGTCGCCGCCGCTTTCGATCTGCCGAAGGGGCATGCGGCGCATGCCATCCTCGCCGAGCAGGGGCTCGATGCCGAGGACGTGCTTACGCTGCGCCGCACGGTGGGCGCCGACGGCCGTGGGCGCGCCTTCGTCAACGACCAGCCGGCGTCGGTGGCGCTGTTGCGGCGGCTGGGCGAGACGCTGGTCGAGATCCAGGGCCAGATGGAGCAGCACGGCCTGCTCGATATCGCCACCCACCGCGCCGCGCTCGACGCCTTCGCGGGCCTGGAGAAGCAGGCGGAGGCGGTGCGCCGCGCCTGGCGCGACTGGCGCGCCGCCGAGCAGGCGCGCGCCGAGGCCGAGGCGGCGGCGACCGCGGCGCGCCGCGACGAGGATTTCCTGCGCCACGCGGTGAAGGAGCTGGAGACGCTGGCGCCCAGGGCCGACGACGAGGAGACGCTGGCGGCCGAGCGCCAGATGCTGCGCGCCGGCAGCGCGATCGGCGAGGCGGTGGCGCAGGCGCTGGCCGAGCTGACGCACGGTCGTGGCGCGGCGGCTGCGCTGCGCGCCGCGCATCGGCTGATCGAGCGCAATGCCGACAAGGCGGCCGGCCGGCTCGATGCGGCGCTCGCCGCGCTCGACCGGGCGCTGAGCGAGGCGACCGAGGCCGAGGCGCAGCTCGAGGCGGCGCGCGACGCGCTGGAGTTCGACCCGAGCAGACTGGACAAGATCGAGGAGCGCCTGTTCGCTCTGCGCGCGGCGGCGCGCAAGCACGGCGTCACCGTGGCCGAGCTGGCGCCGCTGGCCGAGAAGATGACGGCGCAGCTCGCCGCGCTCGACGACGGCGAGGCCGGCCTCAAGAAACTCGCCGCCGCGGCCAGGGCGGCGCGCGCGGCCTATGTCGCGGCAGCGGAGGCGCAGGCGGCGGCGCGGCGCAAGGGCGCGGCGCGGCTCGACAAGGCGGTCGCGGCCGAGCTCGCGCCGCTCAAGCTCGAGAAGGCGAAGTTCGTGACCGAGATCGCGGCGCTGCCAGAGGCGGACTGGTCGGAGGCGGGCATCGACCGCGTGCAGTTCACCGTCGCCACCAATCCCGGCTCACCGCCGGCGCCGATCGCGAAGATCGCATCCGGCGGCGAGCTGTCGCGTTTCCTGCTGGCGCTGAAGGTCTGCCTCGCCCGGGTGGGCGACGCCGCCACGATCGTGTTCGACGAGGTCGATTCGGGCATCGGCGGCGCCACGGCGGCGGCGGTGGGCGAGCGGCTGAAACGGCTGGCGAAGGAGGTGCAGGTGCTGGTCGTCACCCATTCGCCGCAGGTCGCGGCGGTGGCCGATCGCCACTGGCTGATCCGCAAGACGACGACCCGGAGCGCCGCCAGCACCGACGTGCTGGCGCTCGACGCCGGGGGCCGCCGCGAGGAGATCGCCCGCATGCTCTCCGGCGCCGAGGTGACCGCCGAAGCGCGCGCAGCGGCCGACCGGCTGCTGGCTCACGTTCCTCGCCCCCGCTAGGGGGAGAGGCTAGGTGAGGGGGCGGTCGAGGCTCGTGCGTCACCCCCTCACCCAACCTCTCCCCCTGCGGGGGAGAGGAGAAAAGAGGAGTTAAGGCGATGTCGCGTGCGGCGAAGTTCAAGGCCGGGCTGGCCGTCGAGGAGATGACCGAGCGGCAGGCGCGGGCCGAGCACAGGCGCCTGGCCGAGGCGATCGCGCATCACGACGAGCTCTATCACGTGAAGGATGCCCCGGAGATCTCGGACGCCGAGTACGACAAGCTGCGCCAGCGGCTGAAGGCGATCGAGGCGCGCTTCCCGCAGCTCGTCGACAGGGAAAGCCCGACGCAGCGCGTGGCGCCGACGCCGACCACCGCCTTCGCCAAGGTCCGCCATGCGCGGCCGATGCTGTCGCTCGACAATGCCTTCACCGACGAGGAGCTGCAGGGCTTCTTCGACCGCGTGCGCCGCGGGCTGGAGCGCGAGACGGATCTCAAGCCCGACGACGAGATCGTCTTCAACTGCGAGCCCAAGATCGACGGCCTGTCGATCAGCCTGCGCTATCTCGACGGCGCGTTCGCGATCGGCGCGACGCGCGGCGACGGCACGACCGGCGAGGACGTGACGCCCAACCTCCGGACGGTGAAGGACATCCCGCACGAGCTGAAGGGCAAGGCGCCCAGGGTGCTCGACGTGCGCGGCGAGGTCTACATGGAGCGCCGCGCTTTCCAGGAGATGAACCGGCGCCAGGAGGCGGCGGGCGAGAAGACCTTCGCCAATCCGCGCAACGCCGCCGCCGGCTCGCTGCGCCAGCTCGATCCCGCGATCACGGCGACGCGGCCGCTGCGCTTCTTCGCCTATGCCTGGGGCGAGGCCGAGCCGCGCTCGTGGAAGACGCACAGCGAGTACCTGAAGCTGCTGAGGAGCTGGGGCTTTCGCGTCAATCCGCTGTCGCAGCTCTGCCGCACGCCGGAGGAGGTGCGCGCCTTCTACCGCCAGATGGGCGTCGAGCGGCCGTCGCTGCCCTACGACATTGACGGCGTCGTCTACAAGGTCGACCGTATCGACTGGCAGGAACGGCTGGGCTTCGTGAGCCGCGCGCCGCGCTGGGCGATCGCCCACAAGTTCCCGGCCGAGCAGGCGCGAACGCGGCTGAACGGCATCCTGATCCAGGTCGGCCGCACCGGCGCGCTGACGCCGGTGGCGGAGCTCGAGCCGGTCAATGTCGGCGGCGTCATGGTGGCGCGCGCCACGCTGCACAATGCCGACGAGATCGAGCGGCTGGACGTGCGCGTGGGCGACATGGTGGTGGTGCAGCGCGCCGGCGACGTCATTCCGCAGGTGCTGGGCTACGTGCCCGAGGAGCGGCCGAAGAGGACCGAGAAGTTCCGTTTCCCCACGCGCTGCCCCTGTCCGCTCAGGACCGAGGTGAGGAGCGAGGAGGGCGGCGTGGTGCGCCGCTGCAGCGGCGGGCTCGAATGCCCGTTCCAGCAGGTCGAGCGGCTGCGCTACTTCGTGTCGCGCAACTGCTTCGACATCGAGGGACTGGGCGGCACGCACATCGAGAACTTCTTCAACGACGGGCTCCTGAAGATTCCAGGCGACATCTTCCGCCTGCCGCAGCGCGCCGACGAGATCAGGAAGCGCGAGGGCTGGGGCGAGACCTCGGTGCGCAACCTGATCGCCGCCATCGAGGCGCGCCGCACCATCTCGCTCGACCGCTTCATCAATGCGATCGGCATCCCGCTGATCGGCGAGGCGACGGCCAAGATCCTGGCACAGGAATACGGCGACGTGGACGCCTGGCTGGAGGAGATGCTGGCGGCGGCGAAAGAGCGGCGGAAGCGGCCGGACGAGGTGAAGAAGGAGAAGGCCGCGGCCGAGGTCGGGCCGAGCTACGGCAGGCTCTGCAACGTCGAGCAGATCGGCGTCACCACCGCCGACGCCATGTGCGGCTTCTTCACCGAGCTGCACACGGTCGAGATCATCCGCGACCTCAGGAAGCAGCTCACCGTCGAGGGCGTGACGCGCCGTGTGATCGCGGCCGACGCGCCGCTCAAGGACAAGACCGTGGTCTTCACCGGCGAACTCTCGGCCATGACGCGCGAGGCCGCCAAGGCGCGCGCCGAGGAGCTGGGCGCCAAAGTGACCGACTCGGTCTCGAAGAAGACCAGCCTCGTCGTCGTCGGCGAGAACGCCGGCTCCAAGGCCCGCAAGGCCGCCGAGCTCGGCATCCGGACGATGACCGAGGAGGAGTGGCTGAAGCTCGCGGCCTCGTAGGAGCGCGCCACTGGCAAGAATCAAGATCAGGCATCCAACCAGTGTCGTGTCATCCCGAGCGTGAGCGAGGGATCTTGCGTGGCGCCGACAAAGGATCCCTCGCTGCGCTCGGGATGACACAGCCTTGCCCGCCGGCGGCCAACTCCAGCGGCGCTCATGCTCTTTCGGACCGCGGGCTTCCAGCCCGCTCACGATGCGAGCCGGAGGCTCGCGGTACCAAGATCCCTCGGGATGATGCACAGGAAAGCCGTGTCATCCCGAGCGTGAGCGAGGGATCTTTTTCGATTGCCGACGCCGGCCTCCGCTCATGCTGCGGAACGATGACGGCGCGGCCAGAATTTATCTGTGTTCCAGCAATCGCGACGCGGTTCCGTTTCGTCGGATGAATGGAAGCCGCGTCGGCGCCGGCTATGATGACGCTCTCAGCCAAACACCCAAGAGAATACGGGGAGAACGTCATGAAACGTCGGTCGCACGCCCTTGGCCTGCTCGCGATCATCGCCACGATTGCCGCGGGCAGCGGCACCTCGGCCGAGGCGGCCACGAACTGGGACATGTACGTCTACAATCCCGTGGCGACGGTGTCCGCCGTCAAGGGCATCAACAGGATCATCGCGGAAATCGAGAAGGAGACGAACGGCGCGCTGACGATCCGGCTGCATCTCGGCGGATCGCTGCCCATCAAGACGACGAACATCACCCAGGCGGTCTCCCAGGGCATCGTCCAGATGGGCGACGACGGCTATTTCCTCGGCAACGTGCCGATCGGCGGCGTCCTGCGCCTGCCCATGCTCATCCGCACGCCGGAGGAGTTCAAGAAGGCCGAGGCCATCATGCAGCCCTATATCGACAAGGCGTTCGCGAAGAAGGGCGTCGTCGTGCTGGGGACCTATGTCTATCCGTTCCAGGTGCCGTTCTCGCGCAAGAAGCTGACGGACCTCGCCGACATCAAGGGGCAGAAGATCCGCGTCACCTCGCCGGAGCAGGGCGCCTTCATCCAGATGCTGGGCGGGGCGCCGGTGACGCTCGGCGCCCCCGAAGTTCCGTCGGCGCTCGATCGCGGCGTCGTCGACGGCGTCCTCACCGCCAGCTCGGGCGGCGGGAACACCTGGCGGGATCTGCTCAAGTACAACTACCGCATCGGCATCAACTATTTCGATTCGCTGATCGTGGTGAACAAGGCGGCGTTCGAGAAGCTCGCGCCGGAGGTGCAGGCCAAGGTGCGAAAGACCGTCACCGATCTCACGCCGTCGATCACCGCGGCGATGGCGAAGGAGGAAGAGGATCTGACGCAAAAGATGGCGGCGGGCGGCATGATCGTGACGCCGCAAAAGCCCGAGGATGTCACCACCGCGGAGAAGCTGGTCGCATCCTATTGGGACAGTTGGGCAAAGGAGAAGGGCCCGGAGGCCGTCGAGGCCCTGAAGAAGGTGCGCGCCGCGCTCGGCCGGTGACGGGACATGACATCGGCCGTTGAAGGCGGGATGGTTTCCCCGCACGACGAGGAGCCCGCCTCGCCACCGCGCCTCGGCCTCGTCGACCGCTGCTGCGAGATCCTGTGCGGCATCGCCCTCGTCACGATGATCGTGCTGATCGGCGCCGAGGCGATCACCCGCAACCTCCTCGGGTTCTCGCTCCAGGTCACGGACGAGGTCGGCGGCTATCTCCTGGTCGCGGTCTCGTTCTTGAGCCTGTCGGTCGCCCAGTCGCGCGGCGCCTTTCATCACGTCGAGCTCGTCCAGGGCAAGCTGACGGTACGCGGGCGCCTGCTGAGCGGCTTCGTCTTCGATCTCCTGTCGCTCGGCGCCTGCGCGATCATCACCTGGCAGCTCGTCGACTTGGAGATGAACTCCTGGCAGACGGGCGACACGGCGGCGACGCCGCTCGGCACGCCGCTCTGGCTGCCGCAGCTCGTGATGCCGATCGGCGCGGCGCTGTTCTGCGTCGCCATTGCCCGCTCGATCGTTCGCAAGGCACGGCTCCTGCTGGGCCCGGCGACGCGGGAAGGAAGGGCGCCATGACGCCCGGCCTGGAAGTCGCCATCGTCGTCACCGTGTTCCTCGGGCTGCTGGTCGCCGGCATGGCGGTGCCGTTCGCCATAACCCTGCCGGCGCTGCTCTATCTCGTGCTGCATGGCGGGACGTTCGCGCTCAAGGGGATCGGCCTCGTGAGCTGGGGCAGCATGGACAGCTTCACGCTCACCGCGATCCCGCTCTTCATCCTGATGGCGGAGATCATGCAGGAGAGCCGGCTGAGCCTGCGGGTCTATCGCGGGCTGTCCAAGCTCGTCGCCTCGATCCCCGGCGGCCTTCTGCAGACCAACATCGCCGGCTGCGCCCTGTTCGCCGCGATCAGCGGATCGAGCGTCGTCACCGCCGCCTCGATCGGGCGCGTGGCGCTTCCCGAGCTGCTGCGGCGCAACTACGACAAGCCGCTGTCGGCCGGCTCGATCGCCGCCGGCGGGACGCTCGGCATCCTCATCCCGCCCTCGATCGCCATGATCGTCTACGGCACGTTCACCGAGACGTCCGTCGCCAAGCTGTTCATGGCCGGCGTGGTGCCGGGCATCCTGCTCACCGCGATGTTCATGCTCTATATCGGCGTCCGCTCGAAGGTGGGATCCACGATCGCCGCCACGGAGCGCGGTCCGGCCTCGATCGCCGAATGCATCGCCGCCCTGATCGACGTGGTGCCGTTCGTGGTGCTGATCGGCCTCACCATGGGCGCGATCTATCTCGGCCTCGTGACGCCCACGGAAGCGGCCGCCGTCGGCTGCATCATGGCGATCGTGATCTCTGCCCTGTGGGGCGATTTCTCCTGGTCCGTCTTCCTTGCGGCGATGCGCCAGACGATCAGCGTGTGCGGCAACATCCTGTTCATCATCTACGCCGCTTTCGTCTTTTCCTACGCCATCAGCTTCGCCGGCGTGGGCGAGCAGGTGACGAACTACGTCGTCGGCCTCCATCTCAACCGGCCGGAATTCTTCGGCGCCCTGTTCGTGCTCTACACGATCCTCGGCTGCCTGATCGAAAGCCTTGGCATGATCGTCATCACCGTGCCGCTGCTCTATCCGGTGCTCGTGCAATACGGCATCGACCCGATCTGGGCCGGCGTCATCCTCGTCGTGTTCATCGAGCTCGGGCAGATCTCGCCGCCGATCGGCATCAATCTCTTCGTCATCCAGAGCACGTGGTCGGGCAAGCTGAGCGACGTGGTGATGGGAACCATCCCGTTCCATATCATCATGTTCGTCCTGCTGGTGCTGCTCGTGCTCCTGCCCGACCTCGCTCTGTGGCTGCCGTCGCACATGACGATCCGGCCGTGAGCGTGGCGCCGTTCCGATGAAGGATCCTCCGCTGCGCTCGGGATGACACGGTTCTTGGAGCAAAAAGGCCGTGTCATCCCGAGGCAGGGCCGAGGGATCCTTCGCGGTTCAAAGCGCCGTGTAGTCGACGGGGGCGTTGCGGTCGAGGGGGCGGCCGCCGTCGGCCATGGGATACTTGAGCCCGGTCGCGCAGTTGAACAGCACGACCCTGTCGGTCTTCTTCACCCGGCCGTCGGCCAGCGCCTGCTTGTAGGCGGCGGCGGTCGCGGCGCCCTCGGGGCAGAGCAGCACGCCGTCCTGCCGGGCGATCTCGTCGAGCGTCGCGGTGATGGCGCTGTCCTCGACGGCGATGGCGAAGCCGCGGGATTCGCGCACCGCGTCGAGGATGAGGAAGTCGCCGATGGCCACCGGCACGCGGATCCCGGCCGCGACGGTGTGCGCATCCTGCCACAGCTCGGCATGGCGGCTGTTGTTCTCGAAGGCGCGCACGATCGGCGCGCAGCCCGCGGCCTGCACGGCGATCATCTTCGGCCGCTTCCTGCCGATGAAGCCGATCGCCTCCAGCTCGGCGAACGCCTTCCACATGCCGATCAGGCCGGTCCCGCCGCCGGTCGGATAGAAGATCGCGTCGGGCAGTTTCCAGCCGAGCTGCTCGGCGAGCTCCAGCCCCATCGTCTTCTTGCCCTCGATGCGATAAGGCTCCTTCAGGGTCGAGGTGTCGAACCAGCCGGCCTGCTTGACGCCGGCGCCCACCAGCTTGCCGCAGTCGTTGATGAGGCCGTTCACCTTGTAGACACGCGCGCCGCATTCGGCGATCTCGTTCACGTTCACGACCGGCGTGTCGTCCGGGCAGAACACCACCGTCTCGATGCCGGCGCGGCTGGCATAGGCGGCCAGCGCCGCACCGGCATTGCCGTTGGTCGGCATCGCCATCTTGCGGATGCCGAACTCCCTGGCCATGCAGACGGCCAGCGCGAGGCCGCGCGCCTTGAACGATCCCGTCGGCAGCCGGCCCTCGTCCTTGACGATGACCTCGCCCGTGGCGCCGAGCGATCGCGCGAAGCGCGGCATCGGGATGAGCGGCGTCATCACCTCGCCGAGGGAGACGATGTTCTCGGCCTTGCGCACCGGCAGAAGCTCGCGATAGCGCCACCAGTCCGGCGAACGGCCGGCAAGCTTTCTCTTGGTCAGGGCCTTCTTGACGCCGGCGAGATCGTATCGCACCAGGATCGGATAGCCGGCCGGCGACAGGTTGTGCGGCGTGTCCGCCGGCAGCCTCTCGCCGGTCATCGCGCATTCGAGATGCGTCACGAAGGTCGGCAGATCGGGGAAGGTCGTCATCGTCTCGCTTTCGTTGTTGAGCAGGAAGTGGAACCAAAGATCCCTCGCTCGCGCTCGGGATGACACGTCATTGTCGGCCCGGGGAACCGTGTCATCCCGAGGCGAAGCCGAGGGATCTTTCGGCAGCGGCTAAATCGCGCGGGTAGCCCCTTCCAGCCAGCGGCGCGTGGCCTCGTCGACCTGCGGGGCGATCGTGTCGCGGACGCGGCGGTGGTAGGCGTCGAGCCAGGCGCGCTCGGCGCCGGTGAGCAGCGCCGGCTCGACGCAGGCGAGGTCGATCGGGGCGAGTGTCAGGGTCTCGAACTCGAGGTAGCGCCGGTCGGCGCCCTCGATCTTCGCCTCGCGCACGGCCAGCAGGTTCTCGATGCGGATGCCGTAGGCGCCGGCCTTGTAGTAGCCGGGCTCGTTGCTCACGATCATGCCGGGCTGCAGCGCGATGTTGCTCGCGACCTTGGAGATGCGCTGCGGGCCTTCGTGGACCGAGAGATAGGCGCCGACGCCGTGGCCGGTGCCGTGGTCGTAGTCGAGGCCCGCCTGCCAGAGCGCGTAGCGGGCCAGCGTATCGAGCTGCGACCCGGTGGTGCCGGCGGGAAAGCGCGCCATGGCGAGCGCGATATGGCCCTTCAGCACGCGCGTGAAGCGGTCGCGCATCTCCACGCTCGGCGTGCCGATCGCGACGGTGCGCGTGACGTCGGTGGTGCCGTCGCGATACTGCCCGCCCGAATCGACGAGATAGAGCGACCCCGGCTCCAGCGTGCGTTCGGTCGCGGGCGAGGCGTGATAGTGCACGACCGCGCCGTTTGGCCCGGCGCCCGAGATCGTGTCGAAGGAGAGGTCGCGCAGCTTGCCGGTCTCCAGGCGCATCTGCTGCAGCCGGTCCGACACCTCGATCTCGCGCAGCCGGCCGCCGACCGACTCGCGCGCGAGCCAGGCGAGGAAGCGGCTTACCGCCGCGCCGTCGCGGCGGTGGGCGACGCGGATGCCCTCCAGCTCGACCGCGTTCTTGCACGCCTTGGGCAGCGCCACCGGATCGGCGTCGCGCACCATCGCCACGCCCGCCGCCTTCAGCCGTGTCGCCGCCCACCAGGGAGCGGTCGAGGTCTCGATCAGCACGCGCCGGCCCGACTTGCCGAGCGTGTCGAGCGCGGGCCCGAGCTCCTCGGGCGGCGCGAGCGTCACCGCATTGCCGAGCCACGCCACGGTGCGCGCCGGGATCTTGCGGCGGTCCATGTAGAGATCGACATGGCCGTCGCTGTGCAGCAGCGCGAAGCCCAGCGGGAAGGGCGTGCGCGGCACGTCGCCGCCGCGCACGTTCAGCAGCCAGGCGATGGAGTCCGGCGCGGTCAGCAGCGCCACGTCGGCGCCGCGCGCGGCGACGATCTCGCCGATGCGCTTGCGCCGCGACGCGCTGGTCTCGCCGGAAAACTCCTCCGGCTGCGGCACGACCGGCGCCAGCGGCGCGGCCGGCCGGTCGCGCCAGACTGCGTCGATCGGGTTCTGCTCCACCGGCACGAAGCTGCCGCCGGCCCGCTCGGTGGCGCGCGCGAAGCGGTCGTGGCCGTCGACCGTCTGCAGCCAGGGATCGAAGCCCAGCCGGCCGCCCTTCGGCAGGTTCGCCGCGATCCAGGCCTCGGGCGACTGCTCGGGAATCTGGTGCGGCACGAAGGCCTCGACATCGACCTGCTGGCGCACGGCGAGGGTATAGCGGCCGTCGACGAAGATCGCCGCGCGGTCGGCCAGCACGATCGCGAGCCCGGCCGAGCCGGCGAACCCGGTGAGCCAGGCGAGCCGCTGGGAGCGGCGTGGCACGTACTCGCCCTGGTGCTCGTCGGCACGCGGCACGACGAAGCCGTCGAGGCCGCGGCGGGCGAGCTCGGCGCGCAGCGCCGCCAGGCGCTCGGACGGGGCGGGCGAGACGTCGAGGCCGCCGTCGTTGCGCGCGAGCTCGGCGCGCCACGCGGCCAGCGCCCGGGTGAGGTCGGCATCGGCGTCCGGGGCGATCAGCTCGACCCATTCGGGACCGGCGAGACCTTCCGGGGCCGCCGCGACGCCGCGCATCAGCGCTTCCAGGTCGTCCGGCTCGGCCGGCCGGCCGCGCTGGCGCAACAGATGAAGGACATCGTCCGGAGCAGAACTCATGATGCCGCAGACCCTACGCGCGGCGCCAAGACGAGGCAAATAAAGCAATTTTCGTTCTTTTGCAGGTGCGAAATGCAGCAATATTCTACCCCATGCGCAAGACGCATAGCAGAGGTCGCGAAGCCATATTTTGTTGTTCTAGCTCAAGCTCCTATATTGCGTCTGTGCAGCGCAGCATTTGCACTGCGCCGCACAATGGAAGGAGATATCCATGATGACCCAGCCGATTCAGACATTCCAGAATCTGACCAGCGAGACCACGCCGGCCGGGGGGAACACGAACACCAAGACCGGCTTCGCTGCGCGGCTTCGCGCGCCGTTCAAGCGCCTGGTCGAGTCGGTGAAGGCCGATTTCCGGCTGCGCGCCGCCGAGGCCGAGCTGTTTCGCATGTCCGACCGCGAGCTGGCCGACGTCGGCCTCAGCCGCAGCGACATCCCGTTCGCCGTCCGCCGCGGCGCCGAGACGGTGGCGGGTGACGCCCCGACCATCGGCCGCACTACCGCCGCCGCGCAGGCCGCCAACGAGAACCTGCGTCATATCGCTGCCTAGCGCGAGGCGCAGCCGACACCATGTAAGTCTTGTAGCGTAAGCGTAGAGTAGGGAGGGGCCGGCCACCACCGGCCCTTTTCTTTTGCGCCATATGGTTCCAAAATGGAGGAATGATGGAGGAGCAATGGCCACTCTCAATGTCAAGAACCTGCCGGACGTGCTCTATCGCAAGCTGAAGGCGCGCGCCAAGCGCGAGCGCCGGTCTGTGGCGCAGGAAGTCACGGTCCTGCTGGAGCAGGCGCTGGAGCCCGCCACACCGCTTTCGATTCTGGAGCTGCGTGGTCTCGGGAAGGGGCTGTGGCGCGGAATCGATGGCGGTTCCCATGTCGAGCGCGAGCGTGAGGCGTGGCGCTGATCGACGATCTCGGCACTGGTCCGATCGGTATCGATACGGCGGCCTTCATCTATTTCATCGAGGAGCATGAAAGGTTCCTCCCGCCAGTCGCACCGCTGTTCGCGGCAGCGGACGCAGGCAAAGTGGAGCTTGTGGCGTCCGCGCTTACGCTGTTGGAAGTGCTTGTCGTCCCGTACCGCGCCGGCAACGTGGAGCTGGCCGCTCGCTATGAGGCCGTGCTGACGCGCAGTCGCGGTATACGGTTGATTGACCTCACGCGGGAGCACTTTCGTCTGGCGGCGCAATTGCGAGCGGCGACCAACATCGCAACTCCGGATGCTCTGCAGCTCGCCGCCGCCCTCTCGAGTCGTTGCTCGGCTTTTGTCACGAACGATCGGCGTCTTCCGACTTTGCCGGGGCTGCGGATCGTGCAACTGAGCGACTATGTTCGTCTGCGCTGACAAGCGCCACTCCGGTGACGCAATCGTCCTCAGGCCTTGCGCAGGAGGAGGGTGCGCCAGGTGGTGTCGTTGGTGGCGAGGTCGAGGTGGCGGACGAGGATGAGGCCGCGGCGAGCGTAGGCGTCGACGACGGAGGCGGCCTGCTCGGCCAGGAGGCCGCTCAGCAAGGCACGGCCGCCGGGACGCAGGGAAGCGGCGAAGGCGTCGGAGAGCTCGATCAGCGGGCCGGCCAGGATGTTGGCGACGATCAGGTCGTAGGGCCGGGCGTCGGCGAGCGCCGGTGCATCGAGCCCGGCGGCATGGTGGAAGCGGCAGAGCGGGCCGATGCCGTTGCGCGCCGCGTTCTCGCGCGCCACCACGACCGCATCGGGATCGTTGTCGCCGGCCAGCACGGGCCGCTTCCAGAGTCTGGCCATGGCGATGGCGAGGATGCCGCTGCCGCAGCCGACATCGACCGCGTTCACGGTCTCGGCCGGGTCGAGTGTCGCCAGCATCTCCAGGCAGCCGCGCGTCGTGGCATGCGTGCCGGTGCCGAAGGCGAGGCCGGCATCGATCTCGATCGGCAGCAGGCCGGCCGGCGCGCCGCCCGCCGCGTGCGAGGGATGGATCCAGAACGGTCCCACGGCGAACGGTGTGAAGGAGCGCTGGTTCTCGGCCACCCAGTCGATCTCGGGCAGCGCCTCCCAGCGCCAGTGGCGGTCGATCAGCGCCTCGACCGGCCGCCTGTCGCCCTCGCCGAAGATTTCGATGCGCCACGGTCCGTCGCGCGAGAGCTCGCGGCTGGTCACGACGAAGCCGTTCTCCGACAGGGGCTCGAGTGCCTGCTCGCGCTTCAGCCGTTCGGCGGCCGGGACGTCGCGCCACGCCTTCCAGGCGCTCACGCCGCCTCTATGAAGCTGTCCAGCACCTTCTTGGCTCCGGCCTTCTCGAACTCGATGTCGAGCTTGTTGCCGTCCATCGCCACGATGCGGCCGTAGCCGAACTTCTGGTGGAACACGCGCTGGCCGACGGCGAGGTCGGCCTTGTTGCCCTCGACGGCGCGGCGGTCGTCGAAGGTCTCGTCGCGCCAGCGCGTGCGCGCCCGACCGCCCCCGAACCCCGACCGACCGGTCACGCCGAGACTCTCGTAGTCGAAGCCGCTCGCCTGCTCGCGCAGGCCGGCATGATGGCCGGCGGAATAGGTGGCGTAGAGACCGGCGTCGCTGCTCTCGGCGAGGCGATCGGCCGGCAGCTCGCGCAGGAAGCGCGACGGGATGGCGGCCTGCCACTGGTTGAAGACGCGGCGGTTGGCGGCGAAGGAGACATAGGCCCGCTTGCGCGCGCGCGTCAGCCCGACATAGGCCAGCCGCCGCTCCTCCTCGAGCCCGGCCACGCCCTTGTCGTCGAGCGCGCGCTGGTTGGGGAACAGGCCTTCCTCCCAGCCGGGCAGGAAGACGGTGTCGAACTCCAGCCCCTTGGCGGCATGCAGGGTCATGACGCTCACCATGTCGCCGGCGGCGTTCTCGGCATTGTCGGTGAGCAGCGCCACGTGCTCCAGGAAGGCGGGCAGCGTGTCGAACTCCTGCAGGGCGTTGGTGAGCTCCTTCAGGTTCTCGAGCCGCCCCTCGGCCTCGGGCGAGCGGTCGGCGCGCAGCATGTCGGTGTAGCCCGATTCGTCGAGCATGGTCTCGACCACCTCGACATGGTGCATGCCGTCCAGCATGCCGCGCCAGCGCTCGAAGCTCCTGACGAGGTCGCCCAGCACCTTGCGCGGCCGCGCCTTCAGCTCGTCGGTCTCGATGGCCCGCCGCGCCGCCTCGAACAGCGAGACCTTCTGGGCGCGCTGGACGAGGCGCAGCGTGCGCAGCGCCGACTCGCCCAGCCCGCGGCGCGGCGTGTTGTAGATGCGCTCGAAGGCGAGATCGTCGTCGGGCTGCACGGTGACGCGGCAATAGGCCAGCGCGTCGCGGATCTCCTGGCGCTCGTAGAAGCGCGGCCCGCCGATCACGCGATAGGGCAGGCCCATGGTGATGAAGCGTTCCTCGAACTCGCGGGTCTGGAAGCCGGCGCGCACCAGGATGGCGATCTGGCCGAGCGGATGCTTGTCGCGCTGCAAGGCCTCGATCTCCTCGCCGATCGTGCGCGCCTCCTCGTCGCCGTCCCACACGCCGCGCAGCGAGATGCGCTCGCCCTCCGGGAGGTCGGTCCACAGCGTCTTCCCGAGCCGGCCCTCGTTGTGCGAGATGAGATGCGAGGCGGCGGCGAGGATGTGCGGCGTCGAGCGGTAGTTGCGCTCCAGCCGGACGATCTCGGCGCCGGGGAAATCCCGCTCGAAGCGCAGGATGTTGCCGACCTCGGCGCCGCGCCAGCCGTAGATCGACTGGTCGTCGTCGCCCACACAGCAGACGTCGCGCGTGCCCTGCGCCAGGAGCCGCAGCCAGAGATACTGCGCGACGTTGGTGTCCTGGTACTCGTCCACCAGGATATGGCGGAACCGGCGGTGATACTGCTCGAGCACGTCCGGATGCTGCTGCCACAGGCTCACGCAATGCATCAGCAGGTCGCCGAAATCGACCGCGTTCACCTCGGCGAGCCGGGCCTGGTATTGCCGGTAGATGTCGACGGCGCGGCCGTTGGCGAAGTCGCCGGCATCGTCGGCCGCGACCTTGTCGGGCGTCAGCGCGCGGTCCTTCCAGCGCTGGATGATGCCGGCGAGAATGCGCGCCGGCCATTTCTTGTCGTCGATGTTCTCGGCCTGCAGGAGCTGCTTGACGAGCCGCGTCTGGTCATCGGTGTCGAGGATGGTGAAGTTGCTCTTGAGGCCGACCAGCTCGGCGTGACGGCGCAGAATGCGCACGCCCATGGAATGGAACGTGCCGAGCCACATGCCGTCGGCCGAGGCGCCGATGAGCTGCGCCACGCGGTCGAGCATCTCGCGCGCGGCCTTGTTGGTGAAGGTGACGGCCAGCACCTGCGACGGCCGGGCGCGGCCGGTGATCAGAAGATGCGCGATGCGTGTCGTGAGCACGCGCGTCTTGCCGGTGCCGGCGCCGGCCAGCACCAGCAGCGGCCCGTCCCCGTGCACGACGGCCTTGCGCTGTTCCTCGTTCAGCCCCTCGAGATGCGTCATCGGCGTGACAGCGCGGCGCGCCGGCGTCTCGGGCGTCGGCACGGGGTCGTCTGTGATTTCGAACGGATCGGCGGGGGGCGCCATCAGCCTCATATAGCAATCGCGGGCTCAGACGCCTATCTTTCCGGCAGGACTCGGAGGTGGAAATGGCCCGAGGGGTGAACGGATCCACGAACGGCTCGACCCGCTGGCTCGGCGGCGAGGGCGTGGTCGAGGCGCGGACGCCCGGGAACGAGGGCAGCCTGCCGCCCGACGTCGTCGAGGTCCTGCCGGCGGTGGTGGGCCTGCACACGACCATCCCGGAGAACCGGCGCTCGGCCCAGACCCTGGGCTCGGAGCGCGAGGGCCATGGCGTGGTGATCGACGACGAAGGCCTGATCGTCACCATCGGCTACCTGATCATGGAAGCCGACACCGTCACCATCAAGGACGCCGACGGCCGCGAGTTCCCCGCGGGCCTGGTGGGCTACGACTACGAAAGCGGCTTCGGCCTGGTGCGCACCGCCGTGCCGCTGCCGGTGAAGCCGATGCCGTTCGGCGATTCCGACCAGCTCGCGCTGCGCAGCGAGGCCTATGTCGCGGGCGTGGGCGGCGAGAAGGCGACGCTCAAGGTCAAGGTCGCCGGCCGCCGCGAGTTCGCCGGCTACTGGGAGTACCTGCTCGACAACGCGATCTTCACCGTGCCGGCCTATCCGCTGTGGGGCGGCTCGGCGCTGATGGGCCGCGACGGCACGCTGCTGGGCATCGGCTCGCTCTTGGTGCAGGAGGCGCTGGGCCCGGGCTCGCCGGCCTTTCCCGGCAACATGTACGTGCCGATCAACCGGCTGAAGCCGATCTTCCGCGAGCTGGTGGAGAACGGCCGGCTCGACAAGCCGGCGCGGCCCTGGCTCGGCGTCCTCACGGTCGAGCATATGGGCCAGCTCGTGGTCGGCGGCATTTCCGACGGCGGCCCGGCCGATCGCGCCGGGCTGAAGCGCGGCGACATCCTGCAGGCGCTCGACGGCGAGGTGCTCGACGACATCGCCGATTTCTACCGCAAGCTCTGGGCGAGCGGGCCGGCCGGCACCGCCGTCACGCTGCGTCTCGAACGCGACAACGATTCCTTCGAGGTCACCGTCCGCACCGGCGACCGCGCGCGCTATCACAAGTACGGCTCGGGCTGATCGTCGGCATGCATGATTGCGCCACTGGAGTGGCGCGCTCCTCCGAGACAACGATGTGCGTGTCATCCCGAGCGAATGCGAGGGATCCTTGTTTCAAGCACTGCGAAAGATTCCTCGCCCCGCTCGGAATGACACCGAAGCGCGAGACGACACCGGTTCGTGCCGGATGACACGAAATGGCAAGGCGGGCTAGGGTCGCCGCAGCGCACGGATGCTCGGGAGAACAGGTCGATGGGCAGAGCCTTCGCCTCGCAGGCGGATCAGGCGGAGAGAAACGTCACTTTCAGCCGGCTCAGCGAGCACGCCTACGCCTTCACGGCGGAGGGCGATCCCAACAGCGGCGTGGTGATCGGCGACAACGCGGTGATGGTGATCGACGCCCAGGCGACGCCCAAGGCGGCGCAGGCGGTGATCGAGCGCGTGAGAAGCGTCACCGACAAGCCGATCCGGCACGTGGTGCTCTCGAACTACCATGCGCTGCGCACCCTCGGCGCCTCGGCCTATGGCGCCGACCAGGTGATCTGCAGCGAGGCCACGCGCGAGATGATCGTCGAGCGCGGCGCGCACGACTACAAGTCCGAGCTGCAGCGCTTGCCGCGGCTTTTCAAGGCGGCCGACACCATTCCCGGCCTCACGATGCCCACGCTCACCTTCAAGGAGCGCATGACGCTCTGGCTGGGCGGCCTGCAGGTCGAGATCGTCCAGATCGGTCGCGGCCATACCAAGGGCGACACGATCGTCTGGCTGCCGGGCGAGCGCACGCTTTTCGCCGGCGCCCTCGTGGTCTCGCAGGCAGCGCCATACGCCGGGGACGCGCATCTCGCGGACTGGCCGGCGACGCTGCGGAAGCTCGCCGACCTCCATCCCGAGGCGCTGCTGCCCGGCCGCGGCGATCCGCTGGCCGGTCCCGAGGCGATCGCGCAGGGGATCGCCGACACGCAGGCCTTCGTCGAAGAGCTCCATCGCGTGGTCGCGGCGGCGGCCGCGGCGGACGAGACGCTGAAGCAGGCCTACGACAAGGCGCGCGCGGCGCTCGAGCCGCGCTACGGCAAGCGCATGCTGTTCGATCACGGCCTGCCCTTCGGCGTGGCGCGCGCTTACGACGAAGCCAAGGGGCTCGACCATCCGAGGATCTGGACTGCCGAGCGCGACCTCGAGACCTGGAACCTGCTGGAGCCGCCCCCGCCGGAGCCGCCATCGTGATCGCGAAGGACGCGCTCGCCGGACGGCTGGCCCTGGTGACGGGCGCGGGCCGTGGCAACGGCGCGGCGATCGCGCGCGGCCTCGGCGCCGCCGGCGCCGAGGTCATCGTGACCGACATCGACCGCGACGCCGCGCGCGCCATCGCCGATTCGATCGCCAGGGAGGGCGGCAAGGCGCGCGGCTTCATGCTCGACGTCACCGACGAGGAGGGCTGCCGCAAGCTGGCGCAGGACGTGTCGCTGCTGGTCGGGCCGATCCGCATCCTGGTGAACAACGCCGGCATCTTCCTCCGCGGCAACCTGCTGGCCGAGGACGGGCGCGCGCGCTGGGCCAGGACCATGGCGGTGAACGTCGAGGGCGCCTTCAACGTCACCACCGCCTTCGCCGACCAGCTCAGGCGCACGCGCGGCGCGATCGTGAACATCGCCTCGATCAACTCCTTCATCGCTCCCGCCGGCAGCGGCGCCTATCCGGTGTCCAAGGGCGCGCTGGCCCAGTTCACGCGCGCGCTGGCTTCGGAGCTGGCGCCCGAGGGCGTGCGGGTGAATGCGCTGGCGCCCGGTATCATCGCCACCGCCATGACCGAAGCCACGCGCGCCGACCCCAAGCGGCTCGACGCCTTCCTCGCCCACGTGCCGATGAAGCGCGTCGGCCAGCCCGAGGAGCTGGTGGGGCCGGTCGTGTTCCTGTGCTCCGATGCGGCGAGCTACATCACCGGCGCCATCCTGCCGGTCGACGGGGGCTACCTTGGCGTCTGAGGTCACCGTGCGCGCCGCCACCGTCGACGACGTCGAGCTGCTGCATCGCTTCTCGATCGATCTCGCGACCTACGAGGACGCGCCGGAGGCCGTCACCGCCACGCCGCAGACGCTGGCGCGCGACGGCTTCGGCAGGGACCCGCAGTTCGCCGCGCTGATCGCCGAGCGCGCCGGCAAGCCGGTGGGCTTTGCGCTCTACACCTTCAACTACTCGGTCTGGACGGCGGCGCGCGGCATCTTCGTCGAGGATATCTGGGTCGTGCCGGAGGAGCGGCGCGGCGGCGTCGCGCGCGCCCTGATGACGGCGCTTGCGAAGGAGTGCGCCGCCAAGGGCTTCAGGCGCATCGACCTCAACGTGCTCGACTGGAATCCGGCGCGCGGCTTCTACGAGAAGCTCGGCTTCAGGTGGATCCGGACCTGGCTGCCCTACCGGCTGGCCGGCGCGGCGCTCGCCGCTCTCGCATCGCCGTCCAGGCGGTAGCGGCGCCGGCGAGCTGCACCGCGCCGCCCGCCAGCATGGCGAGCGCGAGCCCGTCCGCGCCGCCGCCGGCCAGCGCATAGGCCGCGCCCAGCACGGCGACGCCGATCGTGGCGCCCGCCATGCGCGCGACATTGATCAGCGCCGAGGCGGTGCCCGAGCGCGCATGGCCGACAGCGCCGACGGCCGCCGCCATCAGCGGGCCGGTGGCGATGCCCATGCCGAGCCCGGTCAGCACCAGGCCGATCTCGTCGACGGCGATGGAGCTGCGGTCGGCGCCGAGTGCGATCACCAGCAGGCCGAGGCCGATCACGGCCACGCCGCCAGCGGTCGTGACGCGCAGCCCGACCGTTTCGGTCAGCCGGCCCGAGACGGGCGAGAGCAGCACGAAGACCAGCGCCATCGGCATCAGGGCGAGGCCGGCCTGGATGGCCGACAGCGCACCGCTGCCCTGCCAGCTGAGCGGCAACAGGAACAGCACGCCGTACATGCCGAAGGTCATGGCCGTCGTGGCGGCGATGGCGCCGCGGAAAGCGTCGGCGTGGAAGATCCCGAGCGGCACCAGCGCTGCGTCGCCCTGCCGGCGCTCGACGCGCAGGAACAGGACGAGCGCGACCAGGGCGGCAATTGCGGCGATCGCCGCGACCACCGGACGGCCATGCGATTCGATGGCGGCCAGCGCGAGCCCGCCCAGCGCAACCGCGCCCAGCACCTGCGCCGGCGCGTCGAAGCTGCGGCCGCGCGGATCGGCCGTTTCCTCGATCGCGCGCGGCGCCAGTGCGAGCGCCGCCACGCCGACCGGGATCACCACCAGGAAGATGCTGCGCCAGCCGAAGGCGTGGATCAGCAGCCCGCCCAGCGTCGGACCGATCGCCATCGCGAGCCCGTTGCAGGCGGCCCACACGCCGAGCGCGCGGCCGCGCGCCGTCTCGTCGCGCCAGGCGACGCGGATGACGGCGAGCGACGCCGGCACCAGCAGCGCCGCGCCGAGGCCGGTGCCGGCCCGGCCGGCGATCAGCACGCCGATGTCGGGCGCGGCGGCGCAGACCAGCGACGCGGCGACGAAGATCGCGAGGCCCGCCATGAAGACGCGCCGTCGGCCATAAAGGTCGGCCAGCAGGCCGCCGCTCAGCAGCAGCACCGCATAGACGAGGTTGTAGCTGTCGAGCACCCACTGCAGCGCATCGACGCCGGCGTGGAAGTGCGCGCCGATCGGCCGTGTCGCGAGGTTGACGACGGCGGTGTCGAGCTGCGCCACCAGCACGGCGAGGCAGAGCGTCGCGAGGGTGAGGGGATGCCGGTCGCGGGTCACGCGACAAACAACGCACGGCATCGCCGCACGATGCTTCGGAAAGGGACGAAGCGTCGCCGGTTGCGCAGGCCGACGAAAGATCCCTCGCTGCGCTCGGGATGACACAAAGGACGGTGTCATCCCGAGCGCAGCGAGGGATCTTTACAGGCCGGCCGAAGTCTTACCTCTTCCCCAGCCCCATCACGCGTCCCGCCTTCGCCGGGCGCGGCAGGCGCCGGTGCTCGGCCCACACCGCCTCCAGCCGCTCGGCGGCCTGCATCGGCCAGGGTGCGGAGCGGCGCGAGGCGTAGTCGATGTTCATCACGATCACCTCGTTGGTGGCGGCGAGGTAGTCCTCCTCCTCGTGGTGCATCTCGTGGAACAGATGGACCCGCTTGGCGTCGCAGTCGAGCAGCTGCGTCGTGAAGCGCATCGGTGCGCCGCCCTTCATCTCGCGGTCGTAGGTGACGTGGGTCTCCAGCACGAAGGTCATGCCGAGCTTGCTGTCGACGTAATTGCGGCCGAGTCCCATGTTGCGCATGAAGGCGCCCGACGCCTGGTCGAAGGCCGCGACGTAGAAGGCGACGTTCATGTGGCCGTTCCAGTCGACCCATTCGGGCAGCACGGCTGCGCGATGGATGTCGAGCGGCGCGCGCGTGACCAGGGCCGGCATTTGATAGGGAAGCGTGACGAGCATGGTGTCTATTGATTCCTCTTGATGCCGATAAGGCGGCCGGCCTGGGGCGGGCGGGGGAGCGTGGCGTGGAGGGCGGCGAGCTTCTCGATGCGCTCCATCGCCCAGTCGGGCCACGGCGCGGCGCGACGGGTCGCATAGTCGATGTTCATCAGCATCAGCTCGTTGGTGGCGGCGAGCCAGCCCTCGCTCTCGTGATACATCATGTGGATGTAGTGCAGGCGCTTTTGGTCATGGTCGAGGAGCTGTGTGGTGATGCGCAGCGGATCGCCCTCCTTTACCTCGCGGTCGTAGGTGACGTGCGCCTCGAGCACGAAGGTCATGCCGATCTTCTCACGCGTGTACTCCCAGCTCACGCCGAGCTGGTTGCAGAGCGTATCGGTCGCCTTGTCGAAGGCCACGACGTAGAAGCCCACGTTCATGTGGCCGTTCCAGTCGATCCATTCGGGCAGGACCCTGGCGCGGTGGATGTCGAGCGGCGCGCCGAGATCGGGTTCGATCATGGGGTAGGGAGGCAGTTTCATGCGGGCGGACCGTAGCGAAGCCCCGCCCTCCGCCGCAAGTTCCCGCCCACATCTTCTGTCGAGGAGCGGACATGGCCAAGAAACCGAAAGCATCGATCCCGGGCGTGGGCGCCGGGCGCAAAGATCCCTCGCTTCGCCCGGGATGACACGGCAAAAGGATGTGTCGTCCCGAGCGTGAGCGAGGGATCTTTCAATTCATCGAGCAGGAGGTCCTCATGTCCGCATCGAACCGCCGTGTGCTGCTGAAATCGCGTCCGCAGGGGGAGCCGACGCCGGCCAACTTCGACCTCGTCGAGGCGCCGATCCCGGAGCCGAAGGAGGGCGAGTACCTCTCGCGCACGATCTGGCTGTCGCTCGATCCCTATATGCGCGGCCGCATGTCGGAGGCGCGCGGCTACGCCAGCAACGTCGAGCTCGGCGATCCGATGGTGGGCGGCACGGTCGGGCAGGTGGTGAAGTCGCGTAATCCCGGCTTCAAGGAAGGCGACTTCGTGGTCGAGCAGTCGGGCTGGCAGAGCTACGCGGTGTCGACCGGCGCAGGCGTGACGAAGCTCGACCCGAACGCCGCGCCGCTCTCGGCCGCGCTCTCGGTGCTCGGCATGCCGGGCATGACGGCCTGGTGGGGCCTGATGCAGATCGGCAAGCCGAAGGCCGGCGAGACGGTCGTGGTCTCGGCGGCCTCGGGCGCCGTCGGCTCCGTCGTCGGCCAGCTCGCCAGGCTGCACGGCTGCCGCGCGGTCGGCATCGCCGGCGGCAAGGCGAAGTGCGACTACGTCGTGAAGGAGCTTGGCTTCGACGCCTGCGTCGACTATCGCGCCGCCGGCAAGGACCTGTTCAGGGAGCTGCGCGCCGCGGCGCCCAAGGGCATCGACGTCTATTTCGAGAATGTCGGCGGCGCGGTGCAGGCGGCGGTCCTGCCGCAACTCAACGACTTCGCACGCGTGCCCCTCTGCGGCCTGGTCTCGCAGTACAACGAGATGCAGATGTCGCCCGGACCCGACTGGCGGCTGCTGCTGGTGCGCCGGGTCACGGTGCAGGGCTTCATCGTGTCGGACCACTTCGGCGAGATGGAGGGCTTCCGGAAGGAAGTGCCGCCGGCGGTGAAGGCAGGCAGGATCAAGTATCGCGAGGACATCGTGCAGGGCCTCGAGAACGCGCCCGAGGCGTTCATCGGCCTGCTCAAGGGCCGCAACTTCGGCAAGCTGCTCGTGCAGGTGTCGGACGATCCGACGCGGAAGTAGCTCTCCTGGACCGCGCGCATCCTGCGCGCTCGAGGTCATGAGCGCGCAGGATGCGCGCGGTCCACAAGATCACGTCACACAGCCAGCAGCTCCTGGGCCACCAGATCGGGCGCGGAGATGATGCAGTTGTGGCCGGCCTCGATCGGCCGGAAGCGGACGTGCGGCAGGGCCTGCACCTTCTCGTGCATGCCGGCGGAGACGGGATAGCGCGGCCTGGTGCAGGCGATGTAGGTCATCGGCCTTCCGTTGCCGGCCGGATGATGGAGCCGGATCGGCCTCGTGTAGCAGGCGAGCGGATGCGGCGTGAGCTGGCGGTGCGTCCAGGCGGCGAGCGCGGGATCGTCGATGATCAGGCTGCCCACCGGCGCGAAGGGCAGCACCTCGGTGCCGTTCACGATCTTCACCAGCTTCTTCCGCTTGGCCGCGATCTCGGGCGGGATGCGGCCGAAGATCGACTGGCCGTCCTGCGGCAGCCCGCCGTCGATGATCACGAGATGGGCGATGCGCTCGGGCGCGCGGTCCGTGACCATGCCCGCGATCAGGCTGCCGAAGCTGTGGCCCACCAGCACGACGTCGCGCAGGTCGTCCTTCTCCAGCGTCGCCAGCGTGTCGGCGAGCAGCAGGTCGTTGTCGATCTCGGGCGACAGCTCGGCCGCGCGCTCGCCGACGCCGCGAAAGGGCAGCGCGCGGGCGTCGTGGCCGGCCGCGCGCAGCTTCCCGAGCACGAATTGCCACGACCAGGCGCCCATCCACGCGCCGGGAAGACAGACATAGGTCCGCATGCGGCGGGTTCTTAGCACATCCGGTTCCTCCCCACGCGACGCGTAGGGAGGTGGCCGAAGGCCGGAAGGTCATGGGTAACCGTCGCGACGCTTCCGACCCCTTCGTCGCGTATGACGCGATACCTCCCCAGCGGAGCCGGGGAGGGGGTATCCTTCCCGCGCATGGAGTGGGGAAGGCGCCTTCGCGTCGAAGCAAAGACGTTCGTCGAGCCCGGGCCGCGGCTGGTCGACGAGCTCGAGTGCGTGGCGTCGGTGCTGCTGGCGATCGTGTTCGCCCACGCGCTGGATGTCCGCAACGTCTCGTGGGCGGCGTTCTCGGGCTACATGGTGATGCGCGGCCATCTCTCGGAGAGCCTGCTGCGCGGCGCGCTGCGCATCGCCGGCACGACCGCCGGCGCGGCGCTCGCGCTGCTGCTGGTGCCGGTGCTGCTGCCGTCGCTCGCCGCCTCGTCGCTGGCGGGCGCCGCGATCGGCGGCCTCTCGCTCTACGGCGCGCTGACCAGCCGCCGCGCCTATGGCTGGCTGTTCGTCGGCCTCACGTTCGAGATGGTGATGCTGGACAAGCTCGCCCATCCCGGCCTCGCCGTCGTCGACTTCGCCGAGACGCGCCTGCTCGAGGTGATCGCCGGCACCGTCGCCTGCGTCGTGGTGAGCGCCGCTTCGAGCCTCACCGCACGACGGCGCTGGCCCGCGCCGCCGACGCCGCCGGCGCCGAGCCTCGGCTGGCATGCGGGGGCGGCGCGCCATGCCGCGCAGGCGGCGGTCGCGCTCGTCCTGCTGCCGCCGATCTCGACGCTGTTCGGGATCGGCGATCTCGCGCAGAGCGCCATCACCATCATGGCGGTGATGATCGTGCCGGTGTCGACGCTCGGCGTGAACAGCCTGTGGCTGGTGACGCAACGGGTGCTGCATCGCGCCGCGGGCTGCCTCGCGGGCGGCGCCGTGGCGGCGCTGATCCTGCTCGCCGCGCACGGCCATGCGCCGGTGCTGATCGCGGCGACGGCGGCGGGCGTGATGATCGGCCGCCACATCGAGAACGGCCGCGGGCCGGTCGCCTATGCCGGCACGCAGTTCACCCTCGCGATCCTGGTGACGCTGGTGCCCGACAGCTACGCCGCCGCCGCCATCGATCCCGGCCTGCACCGGCTGATCGGCATCCTGATCGGCAGCGCCCTGATGGAGCCGGTGCTGGTCGCGTGGCACATCGTGGCGCCGTCGCGCAAGGACGAGCCGCAAAAGACGGTGTCATCCCGAACGAAGTGAGTGAGGAATCTTTTGGCAGCGCCGACCAAAGATCCCTCGCTCGCCACGCTCGGGATGACACAATAGAAAGGTCACCTTCGCCTGAGCGCGAGGCCCATGGCGATCCAGCCGCTGCCGATGAAGACGAGGTCGATGCCGAGGAAGAGGCCGAGCACGTAGAAGCTCGAGACCGGCCAGTGGGCGACGATGATCAGGCCGAGGAAGAAGCTGATGAGCCCCGAGAACACGACCCAGCCCCACGGCGTGCCCTGCTTCATCTGGGTCGCGAGGAAGATGCGCAGCAGGCCGGACACGATCAGCGCGATGCCCAGCAGCAGGGTCAGGATGGTGGCGGCGGCGAACGGGTTCTGCAGGCAGATGAAACCGGCGATCACGTAGAGGATGCCGATCAGCAGCCAGAAGGCGAAGCGGCCCCAGCTTCGCACGTTGAAGGCCGAGACGATCTCGACCGCGCCCACCATCAGCATCATGAAGCCGACGATGATGACCGCCGACGCGGTCGCCACCACGACGCTGCCCAGCGCGATGATGCCGGCGATCAGCGCGATCACGCCGAAGGCCACGATCCAGCCCCACTTGTCGCGCAGCGCGCGCATGCCTTCGCCCAGGCTGTGCGGGCCGGTGCCGGTATTGTCGGTCGCTGCCATGGTCGCCCTCCTCAGTGCGGAACGGCCGCGGGAAGTTTACGCCTGCGCCGATGGCACAGTTCCACCGGCTGTGTGACAATGACGGCATGAAGGATACGCCGCATAACGAGCCGCCGCCACCGCGTCCTGCCACAACCGTGCTGCTGCTGCGTCCGTCCGAGGCCGGCAATGCCGCCTCGCCGCTCGAGGTGTTCATGGTGGTGCGCCATCACCAGATCGATTCCTTCTCCGGCGCGCTGGTCTTTCCGGGCGGCAAGCTCGAGGCGGCCGACGGCGATCCGCGGCTGCGCAACCGGTGCGGCGGCGCCGGCGGCATCAGCGACGAGGAGCTGAAGTTCCGGGTCGCCGGCGTGCGCGAGGCGTTCGAGGAGTGCGGCATCCTGCTCGCCCGCAAGCCCGGCCAGCGCGCGCTGGTCGGCGCCGCCGATCTCGGGGGCATCGAGGCGCGCTGGCGCGCGAAGCTCGCGAAGGACGAGGCGAGCATCGTCGATCTCGTGGAGGCCGAGACGCTCGAGCTCGCGACCGATCTCATGACGCCGTTCGCGCACTGGATCACGCCCACCTTCGCGCCCAAGCGCTTCGACACCTGGTTCTTCCTCGCCGAGGCGCCGCAGGACCAGGTGGCGCTGCACGACGGCTCGGAGTCCGTGGATTCGGTCTGGATCGGCGCGTCGGAGGCAATCGCGGAAGCGAAGGCCGGCAAGCGCACGCTGGTGCATGCCACGCTGAAGAACCTCGAGCTGCTGGCCGAGGGCCGCACCGTGGTGGGCGCGATCTCGCAAGCCACCGAGCGCAAGATCGTCACCGTGCAGCCCTGGGTCGAGACGCGCGACGGCAAGCGCTTCCTGCACATTCCCGAAGGAGCGGGCTACCGCAACCTCGTGCGCGAGATGCCGCCTCAGGAAGCGGTTCCGCAAGCCGGAAGATAGTTTCGTTTTCTGGGCAGCCATGTCCAAAACCGGCTCGCGCCTGGCGGGCCGGCGCGCTAAGACCGAATGAACAACCGTTCATGGAGCCGGCTTCCTCGGCCGGCCAGCTGGAGGAAGATAGGGAATGGTCGGAATCGTGGCCTATGGAGCCTATGTGCCGCGCCTGCGGCTCAGCCGTCAGGCGGTGTACGACGCCAACAAGTGGTTCGCCGGCGGCCTGCGCGGTCTCGCCAAGGGCGAGCGCTCGATGGCCAACTGGGACGAGGACTCCATCACCATGGCGGTCGAGGCGGCGCGCGACTGCCTGACCAGCCACAAGGCCGAGGACGTTCGCTCGCTCTACTTCGCCTCGACCACCCATCCCTTCAAGGACCGCCAGAATGCGGGCGTGGTCGGCACAGCGCTCTCGATCGAGCAGAACCTGCTGGCGTCCGACGTCGGCGGCTCGCAGAAGGCCGGCACCTCGGCCCTGATCGCCGGCCTCAACGCCTCCAAGAACGGCGGCGGCCCGGCGCTGGTCGCGGCGGCCGACAAGCGGCTCGCCAAGGTCGCCTCGTCGCAGGAGCTGAACTACGGCGACGGCGCGGCAGCGCTGCTCTGCGGCACCGAGAACGTGATCGCCAAGCTGGTCGGCCACCACTCGGTGTCGATGGACTTCGTCGACCATTTCCGCGGCGAGGAGGCGGAGTTCGACTACGGCTGGGAGGAGCGCTGGATCCGCGACGAGGGCTACTCCAAGATCGTGCCGCCCGCGATCAAGGCGGCGCTGGCCGCCTGCAAGCTCAAGGGCGCCGAGGTCACCCATTTCATCATGCCGAGCCTGATGCCGGCGGTGCCCAAGCAGATGGCCAAGATCTGCGGCATCGGCGAGGGCGCGGTGCGCGATCTGCTGAACGCCAACCTCGGCGACACCGGCGCGGCCCATGCGCTGGTGATGCTGGTCGATGCGCTGGAGACCGCGAAGGCCGGCGACAAGATCATGGTCGTGGCGTTCGGCCAGGGCGTCGACGTGCTGGTGTTCGAGGTGACGGCGGAGAACGCCAGGCTGCCCAAGCGCAAGGGCCTGTCGGGCTGGATGGCGCGGCGCAAGGAGGAGAAGAACTACATGAAGTTCCTCGCCTTCAACGAGATGCTGCCGATCGAGAAGGGCATGCGCGCCGAGTTCGACAAGAAGACCGCGCTCTCGGTCCTGTGGCGCAAGCGCGACATGATCTACGGCCTGGTCGGCGGCAAGTGCAAGGTGTGCGGCACCGTGCAGTTCCCGCGCAGCCAGGTCTGCGTCAATCCCAACTGCCACGCCGTCGACAGCCAGGAGCCGTACGCGATGGCGGGGCTCGAGGCGTCGGTGATGTCGTTCACCGCCGACTCGCTCACCTACTCGCCCGATCCGCCGGCCTACTACGGCATGATCACCTTCCCCGAGGGCGGCCGCTTCATGGCCGACTTCACGGACAGCGACAAGGAACAGGTGAAGGTCGGCACCAAGATGCGCATGACCTTCCGCATCCGCGACAACGACACGATGCGCGGCGGCTTCAAGCGCTACTTCTGGAAGGCCGCGCCGGTGTGACAAACGGTGTCATCCCGAGCGCAGCGAGGGATCTTTGGCGACGTCGATGAAAGATCCTTCGCTTCGCTCAGGATGACACGGCTAGAGAGTTCTTAGAGTCAAACGTTCCACCCTCACCAAGGAGACCTGCAATGGCTCGTGGTATCAAGGACAAGGTCGCCATTCTCGGCATGGGCTGCTCCAAGTTCGGCGAACGCTGGGACAGCGGCGCCGAGGAGCTGATGCTCGAGGCGTACAAGGAATGCGTCGCCGACGCCGGCATCGATTCCAAGCAGATCAACGCCGCCTGGTTCTCGACCGCGATCGACGAGGTCCATGTCGGCAAGTCGGGCATCCCGCTCTCGACCACGCTGCGCCTGCCCAACATTCCGGTGACGCATGTCGAGAACATGTGCGCGTCGGGCACCGAGGCGTTCCGCGGTGCCTGCTATGCGGTCGCCTCCGGCGCCGCCGACTTCGCGCTGGCGCTCGGCGTCGAGAAGCTGAAGGACACCGGCTACGGCGGCCTGCCGGGCGGCCGCGGCGGCCCGCTGCAGGCGCTGTGGAGCGCCAACGGCACGGCGCCGGGCAACTTCGCCCAGCTCGCCACCGCCTACATGGCCGCGCACGGCGTGTCGGGCGAGGACCTCAAGAAGGCGATCGGTCACGTCTCGTGGAAGAGCCACCAGAACGGCGCCAAGAACCCCAAGGCGCATCTGCAGAAGGCGGTCGAGATGGACACCATCCTGAACGCGCCGATGATCGCCTCGCCGCTCGGCCTGTTCGACTGCTGCGGCGTCTCCGACGGCGCGGCGGCCGCGATCGTGACCACGCCGGAGATCGCCAAGTCGCTCGGCAAGAGCAACATCGTGAGCGTGAAGGCGCTGCAGCTCTCCGTCTCCAACGGCTCTGAATCGGGCCACAACTCGTGGGACGGCAGCTACTTCCACACCACCCGCATCGCCTCGAAGAAGGCCTACGAGGAGGCCGGCATCAAGAACCCGCGCGACGAGGTCTCGATGTTCGAGGTGCACGACTGCTTCTCGGTGACCGAGCTCGTCACCATGGAGGACCTGCACATCTCCGAGACCGGCAAGGGCTGGAAGGACGTGCTCGACGGCTTCTACGACGCCGACGGCAAGATCCCGTGCCAGATCGACGGCGGCCTGAAGTGCTTCGGCCATCCGATCGGGGCCTCGGGCCTGCGCATGCTCTACGAGATGTACCTGCAGTTCCAGGGCCGCGCCGGCAAGCGCCAGCTCAAGGACCCCAGGATCGGCATGACGCACAACCTCGGCGGCGCGCCGCGCGAGAACGTGTCGAGCGTGGCGATCGTCGGCCGGTTCGAGTAGCTCAGGCGGACCGCGAGCTTCCAGCTCGCCTCATGAGCGGGCTGGAAGCCCGCGGTCCAATGAACCGTTGCGCCCTCTCCCGGCTCGGGCGAGGGCGCTTCTTTCAGATTTCGAGGAGGAGGGAACGGGCTCATGCAGCTCGACAGGAAACTCATCGGCCACGCGTTCAAGCCGTTCACCACCACGGTCGAGGCCGGCAAGGTGCGGCTGTTCTGCAAGGCCATCGGCGAGGACGATCCGATCTATACCGACGAGGCGGCGGCGAAGAAGGCGGGCTATCGCGCCATTCCCGTGCCGCCCACGTTCCTCACCGCCGTCACCAACGACGATCCCGACAAGGGCGGGCTGCTGCGGCTCCTGAACGTCGATATCGGCCTGATCCTGCACGGCGAGCAGCACTACGAGTATCTCGCGCCGGTCCATGTCGGCGACCGGATCACCTGCCAGCAGAAGGTGGTCGACATCTACGACAAGAAGGGCGGCGCGCTCTGGTTCGTGGTGTCGGAGACCGAGCTCAAGGGCCAGGACGGCAAGCCGGTCGCCAAGGCGAAGGGCATCACCGTCGTGCGCAACCCCGACGCGGCGAAGAAGTGAGGGAGGAGAAGATGACGACCGCTCCCAGGTTCGATCAGGTCAAGGTCGGCGACGCGCTGCCGCCATTGAAGCTGCCGCCGATCAGCCGCCACCAGCTCGCGCTCTATTGCGGCGGCTCGGGCGACCACAACCCGATCCATGTCGACATCGACTTCGCGAAGAAGTTCGGCTTCAAGGACGTGTTCGCCCACGGCATGCTGTCGATGGCCTTCCTCGGCCGGCTGGTCACCTCGTGGGTGCCGCAGACGCAGGTGCGCAGCCTCGGCACGCGCTTCACCTCGATCACCTGGGTGGGCGACGTGATCACCGTCAGCGGCAAGGTCACGGGCAAGCGCGAGGAGGGCGGCCAGAAGCTGGTCGACCTCGAGGTCAGGTGCACCAACCAGAACGGCCAGGACACGCTGCAGGGCAACGCAACGGTGGCGCTCAACTAGTCAGGTGGACCGCGAGCATCCAGTTCGCTCATGAGCGCGCAAGATGCGCGCGGTCCGGAAGAAAGAAGGAGAAGAGGCAAATGGGTCAGATGGACGGCAAGGTCGCGATCGTCACCGGGTCGGGGCGCGGCATCGGGCGCGAGATCGCGCTCCGGCTGGTGCGCGACGGCGCCAGGGTGGTGATCAACGACATCGACGAGGCGCCGGCGAAGGAGACCATCGCCGCGATCGAGAAGATGGGCGGCAAGGCGGTGGCCTGCAACGGCGACGTCGCCAAGCCCGACTTCGGCGACCGCATCGTCAAGACCGCCGTCGACGCCTTCGGCGGCTGCCATGTCGTGGTGAACAACGCCGGCTACACCTGGGATTCGGTGATCCAGAAGATGACCGACGAGCAGTGGTACGCCATCCTCGACGTGCATCTCACCGCGCCGTTCCGCATCCTTCGCGCCTTCCAGCAGCACTTCAAGGGCGCGGTCGAGAAGGAGCGCGCCGAGGGCAAGCGCATCGTGCGCAAGGTGGTGAACATCTCCTCGACCTCGGGCGTGAACGGCAACGCCGGCCAGTCGAACTACTCGGCCGGCAAGGCGGGCATCGTCGGCCTCACCAAGACGCTGGCCAAGGAGTTCGGCCGCTACGACGTGACGGTGAACGCGGTCGCCTTCGGCTACATCCAGACGCGCCTCACCAAGCCCCTGAGCCAGGGCGACGCGGGCGAGATCGAGGTCCAGGGCCGCAAGGTCAAGATCGGCGTGCAGGGCGGCCGCATCGCCGCCATGAACCAGATGATCCCGCTCGGCCGCGGCGGCCTGCCCGAGGAGGCCGCGGGCTCGGTCTACCTCTTCTGCAGCCCCGACAGCGACTATGTCAGCGGCCAGTGCCTCGTGGTGAACGGCGGGCTGTGAGCTAAAGATCCCTCGCTGTCGCTCGGGATGACACGACTTTGTTGACCGCAAAGAACCGTGTCATTCCGAGCGTAGCGAGGAATCCTTGAGGATGCTGACCTCAAGCAGGTCCGCCCAGCTCGGATTCACTGCTTCGACGAGCGCATCCTTCTTCGATCGCCGCCAGCCCTTGATTTCCTTCTCACGAGCGATCGCGTCCTCGACGTATTTGTAGTCCTCGGCGTAGACCAACGTGCCGACGCGGTACCTCCGGGTGAAGTCGCCGCCTTTGCCCTCGCGATGCTCGGCAACCCGATTCTCGAGATTGTTGGTTACGCCGACATACATGACCTGTCGGCTGGCGTTGGTCAGAATGTAAACGTAGTAGCTGGGCATCGTCGCCGAAGATCCCTCGCTTACGCTCGGGATGACACCATCTTTTTCGTCAACAACATCGTGTCATTCCGAGCGCAGCGAGGAATCTTTCGTCAGCGCGGCCCAGCGGCCGGGGGTGAGGCCGAAGCGGCTGGAGAAGTGGCGGGTGAGGTGGCTCTGGTCGGCGAAGCCGGTGGCGGCGGCCACTTCCGACAAGGGCTGGCCGCGCGCGATCAGGGTCTGTGCGCGGGCGAGGCGGCGGCCGACCTGGAAGCGGTGCGGCGAGGTGGCGTAGGCGGCGCGGAAGTGGCGGGCCAGCGCGAAGCGATCGAGCCCGGTCACCGATTCCAGCTCCTCCGACGCCACGATGCGCGGCGCCTCGGCGATCAGGAAATCGCGGGCGCGCTCGACCGCCCTGCGCGCGGTGGCCGTCTTTCGCGGCGGAGGCGGCGCATCGCTGCGCGCGGCCAGCAGCTCGGCGAGGCGCGCGACGATCGCATCGACGGCGAGCGGCTCGAGCGGGCGCGGGAAATCGGTGAAGGCCTCGCGCAGGATCAGCGCCATGCCGGCATCGTCGGCGACGACATCGGGCACGTAGGGCACGGCGGCACCGGCGAGCGCGCGCCCGACGGCGGCCGGCTCGACATAGAGCATGCGGTAGGCGAAACCGTCGGGGACGCCGGCGTGGCCGTCATGCGTCTCGTCGGGATGCAGCACCATCACCTGGCCGGCGCGGCTGGTCCTGAGCGCGCCGCGATAGTGGAAGGACTGCGCGCCCGACAGGGTGAGCCCGACGCCGTAGGTCTCGTGGCGGTGCAGGTCGTAGGCATGGCCGGCGAACTGCGCGGACAGGCGCTGCAGCCCGTCGCGCGGCGCGTCGAAGCGGATCTCGTCGGATCGGGTCATTCGGGTCGCGCTCGCACGAACGTTCAAGACCGGGGCGCCATCGTGCCCGATATGGGGAGCATGATCTACGACACCAAGACCGCGCTCGTCCTGCGCACCGACCTCGCCGGCTGGCGGCTCGCCAATGTGGCCGCCTTCCTGGCCGGCGGGCTGGCCGGCACGACGCCCGAAATGATCGGCGAGCCCTACTGCGACTCGGCCGGCCGCTTCCACTCCGCGCTCGTGCGCGAGCCGGTGTTCGTCTATGGCGGGACGCTCGACGAATTGCGCCGCACCCACCAGCGCGCGCTGGCGCGCTCGCTCCGGCCCGCGATCTACATCGAGCGCATGTTCGAGACCAGCAACGACATCGACAACCGCGCCGCCTTCGCCGCCGCGCCCGCCGACGCGCTCGATCTGGTCGGCGTGGCGGTCCACGGCCCGCGCAAGACCATCGACAAGGTGATCCAGGGACTGAAGTTCTTGGCGTAGCGGAAAGATCCCTCGGCTTCGCCTCGGGATGACACTGTTTTTTGAATCAAAGAAGTCGTGTCATCCCGAGCATAGCGAGGAATCTTTCCATTGCGGCGCTACCAGTGCGGGCGGATGGTGTTGTTGACGCGGCGGTCGCCGGCCTGCCAGCGGCGCAGCGTCTCGTGCGCGCTGGCGCGTTGTCGCGCGGCGATGTCTCCGGCATCGGGCGGGTCGGAGGTGAACTCCACGATCAGCCCGTCCGGGTCCTGCACGTAGATCGACTTGCAGTAGCCGTGGTCGCGCTCGCGCACCGGCAGGTCCGCCGCCGCAAGACGCTGCTTGATGCCATCCTGCGTCGCCTCGCTGACGGCGAGCGCGATATGCACGAACAGCGGCTGCTTCTTCGCCGTGTAGGCGGCCGCGGCGTCGGCATCGGCGAAGGCGAAGAAGGCGAGCGCGCCGCCGTCGCCGATGCCGTAGAAGGTGTGGCTGTAGGAAAGCCGGCGGCCGGGGAACTCGGGGAACTCCGCCTCCTCGATCCAGGTCGCCACCAGCGGCAGGCCGAGGATGTCCTCGTAGAAATGCCGCGTCCGTTCCTGGTCGGCGCAGACATAGGCGTTGTGATGCAGCCGCAACGGCAGCGCGGGAGCAGGGTCGGTCATGACGGCTTCCTCCTCTCTCTTGTCCTCTCTACGCCCGACATGGTCGAGCGACCGGCCGGGCTGGTTCCAACGCGCATTCGACGCCTAGAATGCGCGATGCGGCGGGGCCGCGGAAAGGAAATCGGCCATGAATGCTGTCGCGGAAGCGATTCTCCCGGGCGTCGTGATCGTCGAGGACAGCGACGCCGGGCCGCTTGCGGAGACGATCCGCAGCGGCGTCCACGTGCTGCGGGCCGACGAGCCGGTGGCGGCCGGCGGCAACGATACCGGGCCGGGTCCCTACGACTATCTGCTCGCGGCGCTCGGTTCCTGCACGGCGATGACGCTGCGCATGTACGCGCGCCTCAAGAAATGGCCGTTGCTCAAGGTCACGGTGCGGCTGAAGCACGACAAGATCCACGCCACGGATTGTGCGGAATGCGAGACCAGGGAAGGAAAGATCGACCGCATCGAGCGGCTGATCGCACTCGAAGGCCCGTTGAGCGACGAGCAGCGTCAGCGCCTGCTGGAGATCGCCAACCGGTGCCCGGTCCACCGCACGCTGAGCTCCGAGATTTTCATTCCGACGCGGCTTGCCTAGCCCGAGCGGCGGGCGCAACTGACAACAAACAAGAGCAGATGCCCAGCGTCGTGCCATCCCGAGCGAACGCGAGGGATCCTCGATCGGCGCCAGCCAAAGATCCCTTGTGTCTTTGTGATTTGCGAGAATAAGCGAACGGGCGGCCGTTTGAGCAGCCGCCCGTCGCCGGCCCTGAGCCCGGAGATCCCTAAGGCAAGAGCCTGCCAGCGAGCGAGGGCCAGGGCCGGTGTCTTCCTTAAACCCGAACAGTTGCCTGGGCGCGAAGCCCGGACGAGCAAGGAAGGGAGACGGAGGATGACACAGAAGCGGACGCTTGTCGGCCTCGACATTGCCAAGGGAAAGATCGATGCGGCGATCCGGTCGGCGGGCGCGGAAGCGTCGTTCGCCCATGACGCCGCGGGGCGTCGGCGGCTGCTGGAGTGGCTGGCCGAACATGGCGTCGCCACGGCGGTGATGGAGGCCAGCGGCGGCTACGAGAGGAGCTGGGCCGGCCTGTTGCGCGAGGCTGGGCTGGCAGTGGTGATCGTCGACCCCCAGCGGGTGCGCCACTTCGCCCGGTCGGCCGGACAGCGGGCCAAGACCGATGCCATCGACGCCCGCATGATCGCCTGGTTCGGCGAGGTATTCGAGGATCTTACCGGCCAGGCCCGGGACGAGGAGCGCCAGGAACTCGACCAGCTGGTCACGGCCCGTCTCGGCATGGTGCGGCTGAAGGGGCAGATCGAGAGCTGGAATGAGCACGAGCAGCCCAAGGCGGTGCGCAAGATCCATCAGGCGCTGCTCGAGGCGGTGGGCGCTCAGCTGGCCAAGCTCGAGGCCGTCATCGCCGCCAGGATCGCCACGGTCGAGCGCTTCGCGCGGCAGGCCGAGATCCTCCACAGCGTGCCGGGGCTGGGCGACGCGGCGGTTGCCGGCCTGATCGCCTTGCTGCCCGAGCTCGGCCGCGTCGACCGCCAGGCCGCGGCCGCCTTGCTCGGGGTGGCGCCCTTCGCCGACGACAGCGGTGAGCGGCGCGGCCAACGCCATATTCAGGGCGGGCGTCGCAAGCTGCGCACGCTGCTGTACATGCCGATCCTCAGCGCCATCCAGCACAATCCGGTGCTCAAGGCCCACTACCAGCGGCTGCGCGCCAGGGGCAAGAAGCCCAAGGTCGCCTTGATCGCCTGCATGCGCAAGCTGATCGGCATCCTCAACACCATGCTGCAGCGCTCCCAGACATGGGACCCAGTCAAACACGCCATCGCCTGAGCCCGCCGTCGGCGCTCCGCGCCGACGGCCTGAAAGCCGATCAGCCCGGTGAGCGGGCGGGGTCAAGGCCGCAGCCGCCGAAGGCGGAGGCGCATAGCGCCTGCCTTGAGCCCGAACGATCACCGGGCTACCTCAACATCACAGTTGCTCGCTGTGCTCGGGATGACACAGCCTGTTGCGATTCGTTTCTCAGCCGTCCCGCCAGTCGAAGGCGAGCGGGGCCTCGCGGAAGGCGAAGCGGTCGAGATGGCGGGCGACGGCGCCCTTCAGCGCCTCGAGCTGGCCCGGCGCGCTCGCCTCGAGGCGGCAGTCGAGGCCGTCGCCATGCGCCTGCATCGTAAGAACGCCGTCGCCCGGCCAGTCGGCGCCGCGGGCATTGCGCGGGAAGACCACCTTGCCCTCGGTCTCGCTGAACTCGACCGCGAGATTGTGGCTCCAGTGCTTGCAGAGCCGCTGGAGGTAGCGGCTGCCTTTGGCCGTCGGCACGCGGACGGTGCTGGCGACGGTCATGGCAGCCGCTCGATCTTCTGCGCCGCCTCGTCGAGGATGGCGGCGATCTCGTGCAGCGCCTCGGGCCGCACCTGCTCGCGGTCGAGGCGATACATCAGCACCGTGCGCAGGTTGGCCATGGCGCGGCGGATCGGGGCGGCGTCGGTGCGGCCGCGGGCGCCCGCGAGCTGGGCGAGCCGCGCGAACAGCGCCTCGACCTCGTCCTTCCTCGCCGCGAGCTCGGCGGTGCCGTCGGCGGTGGCGGCGAAGGCCTTGCGCGGGCCTTCCGACAGCGCCTCCTCGATCTGGCCCATGTCCTGCAGCAGGGTGAGCGTGGGATAGACGACGCCCGGGCTCGGGACATAGGACCCGCCCGACAGCTCCTCGATCGCGCGGATCAGCTCGTAGCCGTGGCGCGGCTGGTCGGCGATCAGCTTGAGCAGGACGAGCCGCAGCTCGCCCGAATCGAAGACCCGCCGCCGGCGTCGGCCATGGCCTTCGCCCGGTTCGCCTCCCCAGCCGCGACCGTAGCCATGGTGGCCGAAGCGGCCGGGTCCGGCGTGGTGCCTGTGGCCGAAGCGATGCGGCCGTGGGTCGTGTTCCTGATGATGATGCACGTGTCGTGCTCCTGTACGTTTCGACATGATCAAGATATATCTTGAATTATCGAAGATGCAAGAGCCGAATGCGGAGGGTTTGCGTTCGACCGATATTTTCCTCTTTATTTCAGTGGCTTATGAGCGCAACCGGAGCAGCGCGCTCCGATGAGGCTCAGGCCGTCGTGCCGCCGTCGACGGGCAGGGCGGCGCCGGTGACGAAGGAGGCCTCGTCCGAGAGGAGGAAGAGGGCGGCATTGGCGATCTCCTCGGGCCGGGCGGGGCGGCCCATCGGGTTCTGGCCGGCGCGCTGCTTCACCAGCTCCTCTGAATCGCGGCCACGGGTGCTCTGCTGGTCGGGGCGGTTCACGAACACGCGCAGCATCGGCGTGTCGGTGGCGCCGGGGCAGATCACGTTGACGCGGATGCCGTCCTTGGCGACGCGCTTGGCCAGCGCCCGGGCGAAGCCCACGACGCCGAACTTCACCGCCGAATAGACTGGGCTGAAGATCGAGCCCTGCAGGCCCGAGGTCGAGGCGGTGTAGAGCAGGCTGCCGCCGCCGCGGGCGCGCAGCTCGGGCAGCGCCGCCTCGGTGGTGACGAGCTGGGAGCGCAGGTTGAGGTCGACCGCGGTCGCGAAGTCGGCCATGTCGATGCCCTCGACCGACGCGGGCCCCGGATGGCCGAGATGGTTCCACACGAAGTCGAGGCCGCCGAAGGCATTGGCCGTCTCGCGCACGATGCGCCTCGCGTTCGCGTCCTCGCGCAGGTCGGCCGCGATGCCGATCGCCTTGCCGCCTTCCGCCGCGATCGCCTGCACGACCGCGTCGACGCTCGCGGCATCGAGATCGACCACGGCGACGCGCGCACCCTCGCGCGCGAAGCGGATCGCGCCCGCGCGTCCCATGCCCGAGCCCGCCGCCGTCACGATCCCGATCTTGTCCTTCAGGCGCATGGTGCTTTCTCCTCTTTGACCGTGCCGTGATCGTAGCTGCGCCAAATGCCGTGTCATCCCTCGCTACGCTGACACCGGACGGAGTCAGGGGCTGCGGTTCGGACGGAACGGGCGTATGCTCGCGCAGCGTTTGTGCCCGGGCAGCGAAGCGCCTGCGGCTTCAGTGCAGTTCGATTACGCACGGTCGGTAAGCGACATCCCGGCCCGCGCGGTGCGCGGCCGAGGCCGCGTGGTTCCAGCACACGACAATCGCGTACTTCCAGCACACGACAATCGACGGGAGGAAATCATGGCTCGCATTGCGCGTCGCAGGCTCCTGAAACTGTCCGGTTCGGGCGGCCTCGCCGCCATCCTGGCCACCCGCCAGGGGCCGGCGCTGGCGCAGGAAAGGAGCGTCCACTGGCTGCGGTGGGCCGATTTCGTGCCGGCCTCCGACGCGCTGCTCAAGGGCAAGATCACGCAGGATTGCAAGAAGGCGACCGGCATCACGCTCAGGCTCGAGACGGTCAACGCCAACGACCTGCAATCGCGCATCACCTCGGCGATCCAGTCCGGCACCGGCGCCGACATCGTGATGGCCATCGGCAACTGGCCGCAGCTCTACGCCGACAGCCTGGCCGACTCGGGCGACGTGGTCGAGGAGATCGGCAAGGCGCAGGGCGGCTACTACGACATCTGCAAGCAGGTCGCGACGGCCGGCGGCAAGTGGATCGGCGTGCCATGGGCGGTGGGCGGCGGGCTGATGGCCTATCGCAAGTCGTGGTTCGCGGAGGTCGGGCACGCGAGCTTCCCCGCGACCTGGGACGCCTTCCGCGGCGCCGGCCGGAAGCTCAAGGCCAAGGGACGGCCGATCGGCCAGACCGCCGGCCACACGTTCGGCGACGCGCCGGGCTGGTGGTATCCCTTCCTGTGGTCGTGGGGCGGCAAGGAGGTCGAGGCCGACGGCAAGACGGTGGTGCTGAACAGCAAGGAGACCGTCGAGTCGATCAAGTTCGCCGTCGCGCTCTGGAAGGAGGCATTCGACGAGGGCGGGCTGGCCTGGGACGACACCAACAACAACCGCGCCTTCCTGTCGGGCACCGTCAGCGCGACCAACAACGGCGCCTCGATCTACATCGAGGCCAAGCGCAAGCCCGACACCTACCGGACCGAGAAGGGCGGGCCGATGTGGCAGGACATCCAGCACGCGGGCATCCCCAAGGGCGTCGGCGGCCAGTACAACCTGCCGGGCCCGTTCACCGACATGCTGATGGGCTACTCGAAGAACCAGGCCGCATCCAAGGACTTCCTGCGCTGGATCCATTCCAAGTCGGTGTTCGACGAATGGTTCACCTCGCAGCAGGGCTATACCTGCGGCGCGACGCTGGACTGGGAGAAGCACAAGGTGTGGCAGGCCGATCCGGTGCTGGCGCCGTTCCACGACCTGCCGCGGCAGGGCCGGCTGGCAGGCTATGCCGGGCCGCCCAACCGGCGCGCCGCCGAGGTGGTGAGCAAGTACGTCATCGTCGACATGTACGCCAAGGCGATCCAGGGCATGCCGGCCGAGGACGCCGCCAAGTGGGCGCACGGCGAGGTCGCGCGGGTGTATGCGTGATGTGAGAAAGATCCCTCGCTGACGCCCGGGATGACACGGCCTTTGTGTCGTCCCGAGGCGTAGCCGAGGGATCCTTCCTCCTCACGCGATGTATGCATGATCGGGAAAGATCCCTCACTTCGTTCGGGATGACACATCCTTTGGATCGAAGGAATCGTGTCATCCCGAGGCGTAGCCGAGGGATCCTTCTCCTCACGCGATGTATGCATGATCGGGAAAGATCCCTCACTTCGTTCGGGATGACACATCCTTTGGATCGAAGGAATCGTGTCATCCCGAGGCGCAGCCGAGGGATCCTTCTCCTCATGCGATGAACAGGCGCGCGCCGACGGGGAGGGTGCGGGCGTTGTCGAGGGCTTCCATGGTCGAGCGATAGCCGATCTCGACGGCGGCGTGGAAGCTCGTCCAGTCGAGCAGATCGAAGCGCTCGACCGGCGGCACGATCAGGAGGTCGCAGGCGGCGCGGTCGCGCTGGGTGCGCGCGGTGCTGGAGATCAGCGCCGAGCGCAGCAGGATGCGCACGATCGAGGGAATCGGCAGCGTCTCGCGCCGCCGCCAGACGAGGCGGCGGACGAACTGCCAGGACGAGAAGGTGTCCTGCACGTTCTCGCCCGCCGACAGCGCGCCGCCGGTGTCGATGTCGACGCCGACCGTGGCGCCGCGGCCCAGCCGGCGCATGGTGCGCACCGGGAAGTTGTCGATCACGCCGCCGTCGACATGCACCTCGCCCGCCTCGTTGAAGGGCGGCAGCACGCCCGGGATCGCGACCGAGGCGCGCAGCCAGCGCCACAGCCGGCCGGTCTGGTGCACGTCGGCGGTCGAGGTGGTGAGGTTCGCCGTCACGCAGAAGAACGGCATGACGAGATCCTCGATGTCCTTCTCCTCGAAGGCGGTGCGCAACAGCCGCGTGACCTGGCGGCCGCGGAACAGCGAGACGAAGGGGAAGGTGTAGTCGCGCAGCGGGTTGGTCTGCACGAAGGCGCGATGGAAGCGCTCGGCGAGCTCCTCGTCCGACCAGCGCGCGGCGACGCCGGCGGCGACGATGGCGCCCATGCTGGTGCCGGCCGCCTGGTCGATCGGCACGCCGCTCTCGCGCAGCGCCCTGATCGCGCCGACATGGGTGAAGGCGCGCGCGCCGCCGCCGGCCAGCACCACGCCCACCGCATGGCCGGTGATGAGCCGGGCCAGGCGGTCGAAATCGGACTGCAGGTCGAGCCGCACGTGGTGATGCTGGCCGTAGAGCCCGCCCGCCAGCAGCGGCGCGGTCGAGCCGGGGGCCGGGTCGCGGCCCTCGTGCAGCAGCACGAGCTCGCGGCGGCGATGGAAGACGGCGCCGGGCTGCGCCGCCTCGATCTCGAACGGCAGCCGGGTCGGCAGATCGTTGTCGGCGCTGCGCACCACCACGAGGCAGTCGGCCTGGCGCAGGCAGAGCTGGGTCCACGGTGTCAGCGTCGGATCGGCGCGATAGAGCACGAAGGTGTTGACCGTCTCGCAATGGGCGAACCACTCCGGCTCCTCGTGCAGCGAGTCCGATCCCAGCATCTGCACCTGGTCGCCGATCCGGCCGAGCGCCGCCGCCAGCATCACGGCGAACCGCGCCGCCGAGACATCGGGCCCTGCCGGCAGGAGGGCGAAGGTGCGCGGCTGGCGCCGCCGCTTGCCGCTGCCCAGCTCGCTGCGTATGGCGACGTTGCGCATCAGCGCCGGCAGCACTTCGGGATGGTGCCGGGTGAGGGCATCGAAGCTCTCGCGGCCGAGCCGCCACACCTCGCTGTCGCGCAGCGCGGCCACGTCGCGCGTGCGCTTGCTCTGCGACAGGAGCGACATCTCGCCCACGATGTTGCCGGGCGTGATCTCGGCGATCAGCGCCGGTCCTTCGGGGCTCGCCCGATCGTCGTGCCGGAACACGCCGAGGCAGCCGCTCGCCACGACGTAGATCGCATCGGCCGGATCGCCCTGGTGGAAGAGCGGCGCGCCACCCGGCAGCACGAGCGGCGAGAGCTCGCGCTCGACGGCGATGATGGCGTTGGTGTCGAGGTCGGCGAACAGCGGCGCGCGGTGCAGCGCCTGGCGCAGGCGCAGCCGCGCGGCATCCTCGCGGTCGGCGATGTCGCTCACCACGCCCTCACCACCGGTTCACCAGGCGTCCCCGCGCTGTCAGGCGGCGAGGCCCCTGAGGGCCCAGCCGATCGTCTGGTCGGCGCGCGTCCACACCATCTCGCGCCACTTGGCGCCGGCCGGGAAGAAGCGCTCCTTCATGTCGGCCTTGATCTCCTTGCCGACCGGCGAGGCGAGGTCGCCGCGCTGGTGCAGCCAGTTGTCGGCGCGCACCGCGTTCAGCACGTCGGGCACGGCATAGGTGCCGTACTCGATGGCTACCGAGGTCACCTCGGCGTCCGGCAGCTCCTGCGGGAAGGCGTCGGTCATGATGCCGGTGACGACGGCCGAGCTCGAGGTGCCGTCCTCGGGCGAGGTCAGCTCCTCGCCGTACCAGGCGCGGGCGCGGGCGTAGGACTTCGCGGTGGGCGGCACGGTGCAGATCAGTTCGCCATGGCCGAACGGGCCGAGGCCGGTGTGATAGTCGATCACGCCGACGCGACGGGCGCGGCCCAGCTCCTCGCGCGCGATGGCGCGGATCGTGCGGTTGCTCCAGGTGGGTTTCAGCCCGCCGAAGAAGATGCCGTCCGGATGGCTGTGCTGGCCGCCCGAGATCGCGCCCTGCAGCGCGAAGGCGCCGTGCTTCTGGGCGTAGGCCTCGAGCACGCGCTGGCTTTCGGCCAGGCAGTCGGGGCTCCAGTCGCGCGGCAGGATCGCGTCGGCGAGGGCGCGATAGCCCTCGTTCGCCGGATAGGCCTTGTCGTGGTCGACGAAGTTGCGGTTGAGGTCGACATTGTCCTCGTTGACGCGGCGGGTCCAGGCGAAGCCGTAGGGGTTGATGGCATGCACCAGCAGCGCGCCCGTGTCGTCCGGCAGCGCCGCCGGCCCGCCGGTGCACAGCCAGGCGACCTGCGCTCCCGAGCCGCAGTGGCCTTCGACGCCGTGCGTGCTCGAGATCATCACCAGCATGCGCCCGGCGTCGGCCGGGCCGAAGCGGGCGGTGTCGAGATGGAGCTTCTCGCCCGCGGGGCCGCGCGCATGGGGATTGAGCCACGACCGGATGGCGCCGCCCGCCGCCGCCGCGGCGGCGCAGAACTTCGCCCGCGCCTCGGCGTAGCTTTCAGAAAAACACTCGGGAATCGAAACCATGACGCCTCCTGCGGGCAGTGTAGCATGGCGGCGGCATCGCCCCCTCACTCGGCCTCTCCCCCTACCGGCTAGGGCTATCGCATACGACAATAAATCCCGATCATCCTGACCATCCGGTCGTGTCATCCCGAGCGCAGCGAGGGATCTTTGATCGGTATCGCAAAAGATCCTTCGCTTCGCTCAGGATGACACCGCTTCTTGCAACCGGCCTTTTTCGCCATATGCGATAGCCCTACCCTACCGGCGGAGAGGAAGAGGACGTAAATTGCCGGGATCCGGAAGGGGACACATGAACTGCATTTCCCGACATCCCGTCACGTCAACGGCGCTCGCGGGCGTGACCGCGTTCGCCCTGTTCGGCGCGGGCCAGGCGGCGCTGGCGCAGGCGCCGCGGCCGCAGCTCGATGCGATGAAGAGCATGCCGATGCCCAACGAGCCGGCCTTCCGCGATCCCAAGACCGGCCAGGTCTGGACGCCGGCCAATGTCGGCGAGGACGGCAAGCCGCTCGGGCCCAACTCGGCCGCCTTCGATCCCAGCAAGCAGGTCGTCTCCCCGCAGGGCACGATCGACCAGTCGGTGCCGACTCGGCATGTCGGCACGGTGCCCATGAACGCCGGTCCGACGGTGCCGCTGGTGAAGATCGACAACCTGTCGCTGCGCGAGACGCCCGGCAGCTACTGGCGCGCCACGCTCTACCTCGACAACAACTCGAAGAGCACCTTCTCGCCGATCATCGGCTGCGAGTTCAACAACGGCGGCCGCGCGGTCGAGCGCACCCGCGGCCTGCTGCCGCCGACCGCCGGCGGCGAGCGCGTCGGCTTCGTGATCTGGGGCCCGCCGGCCCAGACCTTCGTCGACTCCGTGCACTGCCACGTCGATTCGCCGTAACTCCAAAAGATCCCTCGCTCACGCTCGGGATGACACGGCTTCTTTTGCTCCAAAAGACAGTGTCATCCCGAGCGTGAGCGAGGGATCCTTCCTTCAGCTCTCGTACTGCAGCAAGGCCTCGACGGGGACGGGGAGGCGCTTGCGGCCGTTGAGGAAGGTGAGCTCGATGATGCAGGCGGCCGCCGGCACGACGGCGCCCACCTGTTCGAGCAGGGTCACCGCGGCGGCCATGGTGCCCCCGGTCGCCAGCAGGTCGTCGACCAGCACGACGCGCTGGCCCCTCGTGATCGCGTCGCCCTGGATCTCGATCGTGTCGGTGCCGTATTCCAGCGCGTAGGTGTGGCGCACCGTGATGCCGGGCAGCTTGCCCTGCTTGCGCAGCATCACGAAGCCGGTGCCGAGCGCCAGTGCGAGCGGCGCGGCCAGCAGGAAGCCGCGCGATTCGATGCCGGCCAGCAGCTCGGGCCGGTGCGGCCGCACGGCGGCGGCCATCCGCTCGATCGTCTCGTGCCAGGCGCCGGCGTGCGCCAGCAGGGTCGAGATGTCGTAGAACAGGATTCCGGGCTTGGGGAAATCCGGGATCGAGCGGATGTGGTCCCTGAGATCCATTACTCGAGATCCATCAATTGTAGCCCGGCGGCGGGACGAAGCCGCGATAGTCCTTCTCCAGCAGCTTGGCGAAGGCGATGGTGGAATAGTCGCCGTACTGCGGCCCGACGATCTGCACGCCGATCGGCAGGCCCTCGGGGCTCTGCCCGATCGGCGCCGCGGTGGCCGGCAGCCAGGTGACGCACGAATAGCCCGCCCAGAAGATCTGGTCGACGACCGGCAGGTGCTTGTTGTTCACCACGATGGTGCGCTTGTGGCGCAGGCCCTGCTGGTCGTGCGGGAAGGCCGCGGTCACTGCGACCGGGCAAAGCATCAGGTCCCAGTCGCGGAAGAAGGCGTCCCAGGCGAGCCGCATGCGGTGGCGCTTCTCGTTGAGCTGCAGCCAGGTGCGGTGCGACAGCGAGTTGCCGCGCTGCATCTGGGCGAAGTAGCTCATGTCGTCGGGCGCGAGCGACGCGGCGTCGGCCACCGCCTGCCGGTACGCCTCGTCGGACAGGCGGGCCGAGGTGGCAGCGCGCAGCAGGCGGATATAGACATCGTTCAGCTCGGCCGTGTCGATGGCCGGTCGCGCGGCGTCGCTCACGGTGGCGCCCTTCGTGCCGAGGAAGTCGGCGAGCTTCTGGATCTCCGCCTGCACGGTGTGGTCGACCTCGGCGTTGGGATCGGAGAGCAGGACCGCGACCTTGAAGTCGGCCAGCTTCTTCTTCTTCGAGCGCGGCAGGCCGAGCTTCCAGCCACGCGCGTCGATCGCGTCGGGGCCGGCCACGACGTCCATCGCGATCTCGAGGTCGGCGGCGCTCCTCGCCAGCGGCCCGACCACGCCGATATCGCCGTAGGCGACGTTGCCGCCCAGCGTATGGCCCTGCGGGCAGACCACGTTCCAGGTCGGCTTGTGGCCCCACACGCCGCAATAATGCGCGGGATTGCGGATCGAGGCGCCGATGTCGCTGCCCGCCTCGATGCCGGTCAGGCCGGCCGCCAGCGCCGCGCCCGAGCCGCCCGACGAGCCGCCGGGGGTGCGGGAAAGATCCCACGGATTGTTGGTGCTGCCGTAGACCTCGTTGTAGCTCTGCCAGTCGGCGAGGTTCAGCGGCACGTTGGTCTTGCCGAACAGCGTCACGCCGGCATCGACCATGCGCTGGGCGAGCAGCGCGTTGCGCTCGGCGAGGCTGTTCCTGAAGGCCGGATCGCCCCAGGTGGTGGGCAGGCCCGCGACGTCGAACGATTCCTTGATCGTCATCGGCACGCCGTGCAGCGGCCCGAGCTTGCCGCCCGCCGCCACGGCGGCGTCGGCCATCTTCGCGCGCTCGCGCGCGCCCTCGATGTCGGTGGCGATCACCGCGTTCAGCTTCGGATTGTGCGTCTCGACCCGCTTCAGATAGAGATCGAGCAGCTCGAGGCAGCCGATCTTCTTCTTGCGCACGGCGGCGGCGAGCTGCTTGGCGGACTGGAACGGCAGGTCGAGAGGCATGGTCGGGATCCGTACGGCAATGGAGGAGACAATTGCCGTAGCACATTTGATCCCGTGCGAGGAGCAAGACCGTCGCAATCGCCAAGCAGAGCGAAAGATCCTCGCTGCGCTGGGGATGACACAGCCTTCTCGATGGAAAAGGAAGTGTCATCCCGAGCCGACGGCGAGGGATCCTTGTCACATCGGCGGCGTCATGCCGTCCTTGCCGACATTGAGGCGGGAGGCGGTGAGCGTGCCATCGGCGGCCTTCATGGCGCCGACGAAGACCTTGGCGCCGGGCCTGGCGTCGGACTGCTGGCCGGGCGCGAAGGTGACGACCGGCGTGCCGGGCTTGACGTGGATCGTCTGCGTGCCGCCCTTGTAGTCGAGCTTCAGCGTCTGGCCGTCGCTCGCCTGCGCCACCGTCGCCACCGTGGCGTTGGTCATCATGCTGGCGGGCTTGAGGTCCCAGGGATAATGCCCTTCGCCCGCGCCGCGCATCGCCTCGGGGAAGACCAGCACCTCGAGCGCCTCGTTGCCGAGCGAGGCGATGCCGACGAACGCGCCGGGCTTGATCGCCGTCATGGCGATCGGCTCGACCAGCGCCACCGTCCACTTGTCGGCGAGCCTGACCTCGGCCTGTGTGCCCTCGCGCGTGGCGATGGTCGCGGTCCTGCCGTCGATCTTGCTGATCGTGCCGCGGATCAGCACACGCGTCTGCGCCGAGGCGGTCGAGGCGAAGAGCAACGCGCCGAGTGCGGCCGCGAGAGCGAGGCGAGCGATGTTCATGGATGTCCTCCCGGGGTGACGGGCCGGGAGTGTGCCAGCCGAGGCACCTCACGGTCGTTTACGATTGCGTGAGGAGGATGCGCGGGGCCGCAACCGGCAAATCCGCAGCCGGGGGCCGAGCATTGCCGGCGTGACGACCGGCGGCTCGCGCGGCAGCCTGCGCGCCGCCAACCTCCCCGGGGAAGCGGGGCCGTGGCGTTACTCTTGGTGCAACAGGCAGCAGGCAGCAAGGATGCGGACATGGCTCTTCGCGCCGCTCGTCGGCGCTTCGTCGAACGACGCCGTCGGATCGGCGATGGCGGCAGCCCGCCAGGCACGGGCGCGCGCGCTCGGCGCGGCGCTGAGATCGCCGGCGGCGCGCCGTCTCGTTTCCGGCGTGGCGATCCTGCTCGCGATCGCAATGGCGTTCCTGGCCTGACGCTGGCGCGGGGCCGTGGGTGAAGCGCCGGCGCCTTCCCACACGCCCACGGTCCATTGCCCGCGCGGGCTCACAGCATGTAGGCGACGTCGGACGCCGACGTCGGATAGCCAAAGATGGTCGCTCCGATCCGGGTGGCGGTGAGCCCCGTCCGGATCGCCAGCGCGAAGAGGTTGATCACCTCCTCGGCGTGCGGGCCGATGAGGTGGGCCCCGAGAACGAGATCGCTTCCTTCCTCGACCAGCACCTTGAAGCCGGCGCAGTCCTCCGCGACGCGCCGCGCCGTGTACCAGGACGAGGTGTCCTCGTGCTGCACGCGGAACCGGCGGTTCTGCCGCCGCGCCTCCGCCTCGAGGAGGCCGACCCGCGCCAGCGGCGGGATCGTGAACACCACGCTCGGCACGCCGAGATAGTTCGGCCTCTCGCGGTTGCCTTCCAACATGTTCGCGGCTGCCACCCGGGCGTCGTGGCTCGCCACCGGCGTCAGCGGAGGGCCGCGCGACGCGGCGTCGCCCGCCGCATAGACGGCCGGATTGGACGTGCTTTGCAGGAATTCGTTCAGCTTCAGCCGGCTCTTCTCCTGCTCGACCTGCCCCGCCGCCAGATTCAGCGCGCCGAGATCCGGCACCCGTCCGCCGGCATGCACCACGAGATCGGCGTCGATCGACGACTGCGCGCCGCCCGAGCGGAGGTGCACGCGACAGGTGCCGCCGGTCTTCTCGATGGCTTCGACCTTGGTGCCGAGCCGGAGATCGACGCCCAGGCTCGCGGATTTCCTCTTGAGGAGACCGACCAGGTCCGGATCGAATTGCGGAAGGATGTCGTCGGCCTGCTCCAGGACGGTCACCTCGGCGCCGGCCCGGACGGCGATGTGGGAGAACTCGGCGGCGATATAGCCGCCGCCGACGAAGACGATCCGGCGCGGCAGCGCCGCGAGCTCGAGGAAGTCCGTGCTGGTGGCGAGGTGCTCCTCGCCCGGGATCCCGAGCCGCATGGGGACCGCGCCCGCCGCGATCAGCACGAATCGCGCCTCGATCGACTCGCCGTCGATCTCGATGGTGCGCGGACCAGTGAAGCGGGCGCGGCCATGGAGCGCGTCGATGCCGTTCTTCGCGAAGTCCTCGGCCCGGTCGTGCGGCACGTGGTCCGTGAAGCTGCGCTTGAACGCGATCATCGCCGGCCAGTCGATCGCGGGTACCCCCGCCGCGATGCCCTTGCCGCGCATTCGACGGTCGAGGTCGAGCGTCTCGGCGATGCCCACCAACACCTTCTTGGGATCGCAGCCGCGCAGTGCGCAGGTTCCGCCGAAGGGCAGATGGTCCACGACGACGACCCGCCATCCGGCGTCACGGCAGCGATAGGCGGCGACCGAGGCCGCCGTGCCGGTCCCGATGATCGCGAGATCGCACTGTCTGGGCATCTTCGCTCCCGACCGGGCCTGGACGAGGCGCGGACCGTAGGTGAGGCGCCAGCGCGTTCCCACACACCCGAGGTCTTCGCCCGCGCTGGCGCCCTGCCCGCGAAAGCAAGGGGAGTTTCGCGGAAGGGTCGATGCTGGGCCAAGGACCGGCCGCGCCGCCACCGCGGCACGCCGAATTTCCACAGAGATATTTTTGTCGGCGGCAGGGAACCGGACGCATTGCATCGCGTAACGACATTTTTCGCCGTCGAGCGCGATGGCGCGCCGATGGGCAACGTGCGGCTCGTCTGCCGAGTTGAAAGGACATGACCGACCCGCGCAGGAAACCCGACCGGCCGGCCGACAATGCCGCCCGCGACGCCGCACCCGACCGCCCGCGCGGCAGCTTCTGGCTCGCCCTGATCGTGGCCGTGATCGCGCTCGCCATCGTCTACCTGATCCTTGCCGCGCGGCGATAGCAAGGGGGGGGGAAACGTCGCTGCCGGGCGGGGCGTTAGCATCGCGACCGATGCCCGATCCCGCGACGCTCCTCTCCGCTTTCGTGACGCTGCTGGTCACGATCGGGCCGTTCGAGACGGCGCCAGTGTTCGGCACGCTGACCGGCGGCATGACGCCGGCCGACCGCCGGCGCACGGCGCGCCGCGCGGTGGCGATCGCGGGCAGCGTCCTCCTCGTGTTCGCGCTCGGCGGCGAGCGGCTGCTGGCGGTGCTGCATGTCTCGCTGCCGGCGCTGCGCACGGCGGGCGGCGTGCTGCTCTTCCTCGAGGCGGTCAATCTCATGACGGCGAGTCCCGGCACCTCGGCGCTCAATCCCGAGGAGCGCGCCGAGGCGCGCCCGCCGCGCGACATCACCGTCTTTCCGCTCGCCTTTCCGCTGATCGCGGGCCCCGGCTCGCTGATGGCGGTGATCCTGCTGATGAGCAATGCCCGCAGCAGTCTCGCCCTCCAGATCGGCATCCTGCTGGTACTGGCCCTCTGCCTCGCGATCACGCTCGCGGCCTACGCGATGGTCGAGCGGCTCACCCGCCTGCTGGGCGTCACCGGCACCGACGTGGTCGGCCGCATCTCCGGCCTGCTGCTCGCCGCCATGGCGATGCAGTTCGTGTTCGACGGCGTCACCGAAGGGTTGTTGAAGTGAGTCCGGGAGCGGTGGCGCGCCGGCGGCAAAGAGGCTAAGCTCCGCGCCCTCAGCGTCACAATTGGTCAGTCTTCGTAGCTTTGCGTGCACCAGCGTTCCTTCCGGGGAGGCGATGTCATGCGGGTCGGGAAGTTGTCGCGCCGGCGGCTGATGGCCGCGACGGCGGTCGCGGGGATGGTCGGCGCGCCGTTCGTGCGCCGGGCGAATGCCGCCGGTAGCCTGAGCATCGGGCTTTGGGACCACTGGGTCCCCGGCGCCAACGATGTGCAGTCGGCGATCATCAAGGAATGGGCCGATCGCGAGAAGGTCGAGGTCAAGGTCGACTACATCACCAGCCAGGGCAACAAGCTCCTGATCACGCTGGCGGCGGAATCGCAGGCCAAGTCGGGCCACGACATCATGGAGTTCACCAACTGGGAAGCGGCCCAGTACAGCGCCGGGCTGGAGCCGGTCGACGACGTGGTGAAGAACATCGTGGCCAAGAACGGCCCGATCGATCCCGCGGTCGAGTATCTCGGCAAGTTCGAGGGCCGCTGGGCGGGCGTGCCGATGACGCGCGGCACGCTGCTGCTGGGCTGCTGCACGCGCTTCGACCTGATGAAGGAGCACGCCGGGGTCGACGTGCAGGCGCTCTACCCCGCCGGCAAGCCGCCCAACGACGCGAGCTGGACCTGGGACAGCTTCCTGGTCGCGGCCGAGAAGTGCCAGAAGGCGGGCTTCGGCTTCGGCCTGCCGCTCGGCAACACCACCGACACCAACCAGTGGGTCGGGGCCCTGTTCCTGGCCTACGGCGCCGAGCTGATGGACGCCAAGGGCAACATCACGGTGCAGTCGGACGCGGTGCGCCAGGTGCTCGAGTACGGCAAGAAGCTCGCCGCCTTCTGTCCGGCCGACGCGCCGGCCTGGGACGACGCCTCGAACAACAAGTGGCTGCTGTCCGGCAAGGGGGCGCTGATCTTCAATCCGCCCAGCGCCTGGGCGGTGAGCAAGCGCGACGCGCCGCAGGTCGCCGAGAAGTGCTGGACGATCGGCTTCCCCAAGGGGCCGAAGGGCCGCTTCAACCCGGTCCTGCCGCGCTTCTACGGGCTGTGGAGCTTCTCCAAGAACAAGCCGGCGGCCAAGAGCCTGCTGGAGTACCTCGCGATGCGCCCGGTGGCCGAGAAGCAGGTGGCGGCGAGCCAGGGCTACGACATCCCGCCCTACCCGAAGTTCAACGACTTCAAGACCTGGGAGGAGGAGGGGCCGCCCAAAGGCACGCTCTACCACTACCCGATCAAGGGCGGCGACCAGAAGGCGGGCGTGGTCTGCTCGCCGGCCCCGCCGCTGATCGCCGCGCAGATGTGGGCGCAGGCTTTTCAGAGCCAGATGATCGTCCGCCAGCTCAAGGGCGAGCCGATGGAGAAGACCCTGGCCTGGGCGGCGAGCGAGCTCGAGGGCCTGAAGCGGACCTGATCCTACCCGGAAGAGGTAGGGCATGGCTCGTGGACGACGGTGTCATCCCGAGCATCGCGAAGGATCCTTGGCCGATGACGACCACCGAGGATTCCTCGCTTCGCTCGGAATGACACGACGTGCGTTCGCAACCACACGACGGATGGCCGCCAGCGCGGCATGGCCGCGAGGCGACCCGGCCCGGAACAGTCAGGGCCTGGATTGCAGAAGACGGTGTCATCCCGAGCGGAGCGAGGGATCCTTGGCCGATGCCGACCGAGGAGTCCTGCCTTCGCTCGGAATGACACGGCTGTACGTCGGATGACACCACTTCCAACACGAAGGAGAAGGCGGACCGCCGTAACCAAAGGCGGCCGTTCGGCGTTGATCAGCCGGTAACGACAGGAGTGCTTCGATGACCTACCTGGAACTTGCTCCGGCAATCACCGCCCTGCGTTCGCGTCCCGAGGAGTTCGAGTTCTCCGACAACACGCTGCACCACCTGAGCAGCCGGCACAGATTCCGCTTCCTTGCCGACGACGACGTGCGCATCGAGGCGGCCTGCGACTGCTCGCTGCTGCGCGCCTCGCCGGAGCAGAGCCGGGCCTTCCACACCGCCTATTGCGAGTGGCAGGCGACCTACTGGCGGCCGTTCGAGATCAACCGCGAGTTCGCCTCGCACTTCGCGCCGCCGGGTCCGGTGCGGCGGCTGGCGATCTGGCTGCTGCGGCGGCTGCTCACCTGGACGCCGGCGGCCCGTCCCGCCCGCGCGCCTGCCGCCGTTTCGCTGCGGCCCACGGCCTGATCTTCCACCGACGCCAGGGGGAGGCCATGGCCTCAGGCCCTTGGACAAATCGTCGCGAGGGCGTAGTTTGGCCGTGTGGGAGCCTCGTCGGAAGGCGGAGGAAGCAATGCGGCGAACGGTCTTCGCGATGCTGGGCGCGGCGGCGCTGGTAGGCGGCGCCGCCTTCTATGCCCAGACTCATGCCGAGAGCGAGTCGAGCGTCAATGTGGGCTCGCTCACCTGCACCTTGGCCGGTAGCGCGCCGCGCGAACTCGAGTGCCTGTTCGCTCGCAGCGACGGCAAGGCCGAGGCCTATCGCGCGGCGATCAAGCGTTTCGGCGCCAAGGCCATCCTGGCCGACCAGGCACACCATATCGTGTGGCTGGTCTATGCGCCGGAGCCGCTCGAGGCAGGCGGACTCGCGGGCGAGTTCGGCCGCGGCACGCCGCCCCTGGTGGAGGGCCGCCCGCCCGAGCGCGCGATGCTGGTCGATCATGCCAACAAGATGATCGCGCTGGCGCCGGTGCAGGTCCCCGGGCGAGCCGGCCTCAATCTGGCCGAGGGCGTCGCGGAAGTGGCCCTGCAGGCCGGTTCCTGATCCGCGGTGCAGGGCATCGAGGATCGCGGCTCGATCCATCGCTCCGCCCATCGCCTCACCGCCGCGGGCGACGAGGCGTCGGACGAGGTCGTGGCCGAGGAGGTCGCGGTCGCGCTGGTCTACAATGGGCTCGGCCATGCCGTGATGATGGCGACGCCCCGCGACCTCGAGGACCTGGCGCGCGGCTTCTCGCTCACCGAGGGCATCGTCGACAAGCCATCCGAGATCTACGACATCGAGGTCGAGCCGGCCGGCCGCGGCATCGAGGTGCGGCTGGAGATCGCGGCCAGCCGGCTCGCCGTGCTGCGCGAACGCCGGCGCAATTTGGCCGGCCGCACCGGCTGCGGCCTGTGCGGCGTCGAGAGCTTGGAGGCCGCCCTGCGCACGGTTCCGCCGGTCGCCGCCCGCGCGCCGGTGTCGCGCGCGGCGATCGCCCGGGCGATGGCGGCGCTGCCGGCTGCCCAGCGGCTGAACCGCGAGAACGGCGCCACCCATGCTGCCGGCTGGGCGGCGCCCGACGGCACGCTGGTGGCGGTGCGCGAGGATGTCGGCCGGCACAATGCGCTCGACAAGCTCGCGGGCGCGCTGGCGAAATCGGGCGAAGCGCCGGCGGCAGGCGGCTTCGTCGTCGTCACCAGCCGCTGCTCCTACGAGATGGTGCAGAAGGCGGCCGTCCTCGGCGCCGCGGCGATCGCCGCCGTCTCGGCCCCCACCTCGCTCGCCATCGAGACCGCCGACGAGGCGGGCCTTGCCCTGGTCGCCTTCGTCCGCGACGGCCGCCTCACCGTCTACACCCACCCGGAGCGGATCGCGGCGTGACAATGGGTCAGGGCAACAGAGCGAGTTGGCTTTTATATCCGATTGGATATAATGGGGGCCCTTCGATTTCTGGATGACTCGCTCGGATGTTTACGCGAGTTCCCAGCGGCCGCCCGTCAGGACGCGGGCTATCAACTGGATAAGGTGCAACGTGGACAACAGCCGATGACTTCAAACCAATGCCTTCCATCGGCAAAGGCGTGGAGAAAATCAGGGTATGGGACGACTCGGGAACCTATCGAGTGATCTATACCGCAAGGCTGATCAACGCCGTCTACGTGCTGCACTGCTTCCAGAAGAAGGCGCAGGCGACCAGCAAGCGCGACATCGAGCTTGCCCGGTCCCGCTTCGCCGATCTTGTACGAGGTGCCCGATGACCAGGTCCAAATCCAAGTCCTTCGATAGCGTGTGGGATGCCGTCGCCGATACGGCCGAGGAAGCGGCCAATCTACGCATGCGGGCGGAGTTGATGATGCAGATCGCCGAGGTCATCGAGGCGAAGGGTTGGAAGCAGGCCGAGGCTGCCGCGCATTGCGGCGTCACTCAACCGCGCATCAACGACCTGTTGCGTGGCCGCATTTCGCGCTTCTCGCTCGATGCTCTGGTGAATATCGCTACGGCGCTTGGCCGTCGTGTGCATGTCGAGCTGGAAGCCGCGTGACTTGCGGGAAAGGTGTATTCAGCATCGCTGGCTGGAAGAATGCCGGCAAGATCGACGCTGATCGAACGGTTGGTGGCCGTGTTCGTGGGCCGCAGCTTTCGTGTCGCCACGGTCGAGCGTAATTTGCGGAACTGCGCGGCCTATTTCTGAATCTGGATGTTCGTTTCTCCGCCGTGCTGATCGAGCGCCCCTGAATGATTGTCCCCGGTCTGCGATTGGACCGCGCGGTTGCCATCGCCGGTCTGGATCACCGTCTGCCGGTTGCCGGATCCCTGCTGCGTCTGGACCACCACGTTGCCGCTGCCGCCGTTCTGGACCGCAGTCTGCACGTTGCCGCCGCCGGCGGTCGACTGGACCACGGTATTGGGCGCGGCGCCCGGCGACGACGTCGTCACGCTCTGGACGTTGTCGTGGCTGCCCGGACCCGCATGCTGCCGGACGACCGACCGGTCGCCCGCGGGCTTGTCGACGATCTGCCGATTGTTCACGCCCAGATCCTCCTTGACGCCGTTGCCGCCGGCCTTCGCGTTCTGGGCAAGCGCAGGCGCAACCGCAACCGCTCCCAATGCAAACAGGGCCGCATTGGCTGCCAGCAGGAACTTGTGCATTTGCGCTCCTCCCTTTGCATCGTCTCTCATTGTCCGTATCCGGCCGCGCAGGCGCGATAGGTGGCGACCGTCATCAGGCTGACATCGACCTGGCAATCGGCCGACGAGATCGCGCCCACGTTGTTGGCGCTGCGGGGATTGTACGCCGTCGATTGCGCCTGCCATTGCGGGCCGAGCCGCGGATTGAACACGTCGTTCGGATCGAGCCCCCAGAAGGCATAGAGCAACTGTACCTTCTCGACCGGGACTCCGGCCTCGACCAGCGTCGGCGCCGCCTGGGTGACGAAGGCGAGCTGCTTCATCGTCCAGTCCTCCATCGGCTTGCGCGAGGTCTGCCACAGTATGTAGGCGACGTTCGGGTCGATGTGCGGATCGGCCAGGATCTCGAGAATGGATTTGGGAATGACCTTCCCGCCGGCGACGTCGCCCGTTGCCGCCCGCTGCTGCGTCGGCGTCGGCGGCGACTCCTGCTCTGCCTGCCGCGGCAGCCTGCGATCCTGGGCCGCCGCGGCCGTCGCGGCAACCAGGGCCATGGTCAGCAGGAGCAGGCCGGGAGATTTCATCGGCGCTGGTTGATCATGACGGGTTGGGGATGCGGGCCGGTCTGCATGATCGTCAACTGGTTGCCGTTGCCGTACTGGTTGTGGATGACGAGGCCGCCGATGCCGGTCTGGGTGACCGCCGACGCATTGTTGTTGCCGAACTGGCCGATGCCGACATAGTTCTGCCCGCCGAGCTGGCTGGTCTCGGCGCTATTGTTGCTCCCGACCTGATTGATTGTCGATGTGTTGGCGCCGCTGGCGACGACCTGGTTGATGGTCACCGGGTCGTCGGCGAAAGCCGACGGCATGGTCGCGAGGAGACAACCCGCGATCAGCCCGGCGGCGATCAGACCGGCTCGTGTGGCACGCATCGTCGCTTCCTCCGAAGAAGGGTGGAGAGGGGCATCGCGCCCCTCTCTTCCCGGTGTTGTCGATTAGTGCCGGTAGACCAGGCCGCCGGAGACATACATGGAGCCCGGAGCCCCGACGAGGATCCCCTGGTTCTGGACGGCCATGTTGCCGACCCCGCCGACCTGGCTGATGCTGGCGACGTTGCCGTTGTTGCCCTGGGCCTGGCCGGCCTGGTTGCCCGACCCGCCGCCGGTCTGGCTGATGGTCTCCGAATTGCCCGTCACGCCGGCGCCCTGGAACTGGAGGGCGCGCCCGTACGACGACGCATCGACCGTGACGTGCTGGGTGTTGCTGTAGGAGCCGGCGGCCTGGAGCTGGTCGACCAGGTTGTAGCTGCCATTGTTGATCGAGGCCGTCTGCGTATTGCTGAGCGTGCCGGTCTGCTGCAGTTGCGTGACCGTGTTGTAATTGCTCGTCCCGGTGATGTTCGCGGTCTGCGCGTCGCCGACGCTGGCCAGGATGGTCTGGCTGATGGAGTTGCCCGTGCCGGCGCCGGACTCCGTCGCCTTCTGGGTATTGTCGTGCGACGCCCCGTCGATGGTCTGGTTGATGGTCGAGAGCGTCTGGCCGGACTGGTTGGCCGTTTGCGAATTCTTGTACAGGGTATCCGATCCCGGAGTCGCCGAGCCGATCGTCTGATTGACGCTCGACCCTGCGTTGCCGGTCTGCGTGCTGTTCTGCGTGTTGTTGGTCCCGAGCGGCGAGTTGATCGTCTGGGTGACCGAGGTGGCGGTCGCCCCGTACACCGAATTGCCGGTCTGCGTCGCCGTCTGGACGTCGCCGCCGTTGCCGTTGTCCTGCTGGCTGGCGGTCGACCTGTAGTTGCCGGTCTGGTTGATCGTCTGCTTGCCGCCGATGGCGAAATCGACGCTGTTCAGATTGCGCCACTGCTCCTGCGTCGCGCTGCTTTGCGTGTCGGAATCCTGTTTGATGTAGGCAATGTTGCCATATCCATCGCCCGGCTGGTGCTGCTGCGCCAGGTTACCCGAGCCGCCGATCTGCGTGATGGTGGCGCTGTCGTCGCCACCGCCGCCGCCGGCCTTTTGCGCGAAACTCGGGGAGGCCATACCCAAGGCCAACGCCGCCACACTCGTCGTAAGCAGGTACTTCGTCATGTTGTTACTCCCTTCGTTATCCCTGCGATCATGCCCCGGTGTTCGTGCAGGGGGTCGAACACCCGGTATGTCAGTCGGATTTCGAGGGCATCGGCGGCAGCTTCAGGCTCCTCACCGGGCCGCTCGAGGGTGGCGCCGTCGGCAGCTTCAGGCTCGTCACGGGGGCGTTGGAGGCCGTCGCTGACAGTCTCGAGGGCGTCGCCGGCGCGTCCGAGGTTGTCGCCACCGGTCTCGGGGGCGTCGCCGGCACCTCCGCGTTGGTCGCGACCAGCTTCGAGGTTGCCACCGGCACTTCCGCGATCGTCGCCGGCACACTCGAAGTGATCGGCGGCGGCTTCGAGGTCGTCGCCGGCGCACTCGAAGGCGTCGCTGGTGGTTTCAAGACCGGCGCCGGCGGCTTCGCGGTTGTCGCCGGCACGTTCGCGGCCGGCGCTGGCGGCTTCGAGGTCGTCGCCGGCGCGTTGGGGGTCGGCACTGGCGGTTTCGGGGTCGTCGCTGGCTTCGAGGTCGCCGCCGGCATCGGCACGTTCGAGGTCGTCGCCTGGTGTCTCGACGGCGTCGCCGGAGCCGGCACGGTCGGGGGCGTCGCGCGCACGGTCGAGATCGGCGCCGGCGCGGTCGTCCTTGGCATGTAGGGCAGCACGCCGCCGCGCGTCTTGAGATAGTCCTCGGTCAGCCTGGCTTGGGTTGCCTGGTCGGCGAAACCCCAATAGCCCTTGAGCGTGCCCTCCATGATGGTGGCGTACACAGCGAGCTCGATCGCCTGCGTCACGCAGATCGTCACCGGCTCGTTGGTCGAGAACCCGACTTCGGCCTGCAACAGCTTGTTGAAGTCGACGAACTTGAAGATCGAGGCGTCCAGCAGCGTCGAGAAGATCGTCTTGCTGACTTCGACGGCAGTCAGCACCTCGCCGGTCAGCGTGCTCACCGTGCGGAGCGCCACGGTGACGGTGTCCTTGCGGTACTGAACGCTCGCGCCGATGCCGAGATAGTTGGCGCCGGCGCCGCCGGTGACGATATTGGAATCGTAGCCGACGATCCCGCCCTCGAAGATGGTGCCGGCGTTGAGAAGCGGTCCCAGCGGCCTGACGGCCCCTTTGGGCCCTGCGTACTGGATCCGGTTCGCCCGGACGATCTGCCGCTCCTGCAGCAGATCGCCGATATTGGAGCGCTCCACGACCCGGAACCAGGACCCGGACCCCGCGTCATGCAGCGCCTTGATCAACAGGTTCGTGCCGCCCTGCGTGACGGCGAAGCTGTACTCGGCGAAGGTGTCGTTGGGCTTGTGCTGCCCGGTCTGGTCGAGGAAGCGGAACACCGCCGTGTCCAGCCGTGCGCGCGGCGGCGGCAATTTCAGCAGGTCGTCCAGCGACTGCGTCCGCTCGGCCAGCGTCGGCCGCTCGGAGAACGCCTGGGAACATCCCCCGACGGCAAGAAGCGCGATCCAGATCAGCGCTCTCCATGAACTCACAGCCGCCCCCATACAATCGGCCACAACTACGAAAAAGTGTACCAAACCAAACTATTACAACCGCACTCTCCAGCGACAGATCAACCCGTTCACGACAGCGATCCACACGACCGGACGCTGCCGCGATCGATCAGTACTGCGGGACAGGTACGGAGATTTGAGTCTGGCTGCCGTTGGGATCCGACAGCGTGATGTTGATCTGGCCGCCGGCGCGGTTGAACGAGATCGTTTCCCCGGCGACGGAGAAAGTTCCGCTGTCCTTGGCTTGGGCACCGTTGGTACCCAGGATGCTGTCGATGGCCACCGTCGTTGCCTGCGAGATCAGCGCGTTGACCAGGGCTTGCCGCAGGAGGTCGGAAGTGGACTGCTGCGTCTGCTGCTGGTTGAACAGATTCTGGGTCGCCGGATTCACCAGATGATCGAAGTTGTTGGCGTTGGCGGTCCCGAGAAGAAACGCTCCGTTGAACGGGCTGCCGCCGAAGGTCGGGTTGACAGGCGTGTAATGCAACTCGCCGGCCTGCGCCGACGCCGCCAATCCCAGCAGCATGGCGGCGGGCAAAATGACTCTGCTCATTTCAGCTTCCCCAAGTCTTGGACAACTCCCCACAATCCCGGCTGGCTTTCGGCCAGTCCCACTGGCTATCACCCCACATGTGATATCGCAGTACGATAGAAATATATACCCGCATCACGCGAAATACCAGCATGGAATTATTGTGACGCGGCAGCGGCGGGACGACTGATCGACACCCCCAAGGTGATCTACACTGGCGATCCCTCTGCAGGAGCTTGTCCGACGTGTCTCACGACCAGGTTCGCGACCTTCGTCCTGTCCAGCCGGTCGACGGCGCGACTTCGCGGCAACGCGTGTTCGGTGTCACCGGCTGGAAGAATGCCGGCAAGACGACGCTCACGGAGCGGCTGGTGGCCGAGCTCGCGCGGCGCGGCTGGCGGGTCGCCACGATCAAGCATGCCCATCACGCGGCGGACATCGATCGGCCGGGCACCGATTCCTACCGCCACCGCGCGGCGGGCGCGACCGAGGTCGCGCTGGTGACCGGCCAGCGCTACGCCATCATGCGCGAGCAGGAGGAGCCGACGCTGGCCGAGGTGCTGGGCCGCCTCGCGCCCGCCGACCTGGTGCTGATCGAGGGCTTCAAGCGCGAGCCGCATCCCAAGATCGAGGTGCGCGGCGCCGACGCCGCCGATCGTCCTTCGCTCGCCGCCGGCGATCCGTCGATCGTCGCCATCGCCGCCGACACCGCGCCGGCCGAGCGGCATCTCCCCTGGTTCCGCCGCGACGACATCGCAGCCATCGCCGACTTCATCGCCGGGCATGTCGGGCGTGACGCCCCTACGAGATCAGCCAGCTCCTGAGGACGTAGAGCCACGAGCGCGGCGGACTCGCACGGGCGGCGCGCATCCTGAGCAGCATGCGGGCGTACTGCTTGTCGCCGAGCGCGGTGACGAACTTCTCGCGGCCCCCGATCATGGCGTCGAGCATGCGGTCGAGCATGCGGTGGTGGGTGTCGCCCCAGTTGCGCGCCGAGAGGTGGAGCCGGCCGCCCAGGATCGGGTTGTTGGCGGCGAAGTTTCGGCCGTGCAGGCGGTACGAATAGAGCGGCTCGTCGATCAGAAGCGAGCCCGCCACCATCTGCGCCATGACGACGATGTAGTAGTCCATGTGCAGGCGGAAGGTCTCGTCGTCGTCGGGGAAGACGAGGTCGATCAGCGAGCGGCGGAACATCATCGACGAGGTCGAGACCCAGACCCAGTGCACCAGCCGCTTGGTGTAGAGGCGGTAGGGCGTCTGCTTCTGCCAGTGCGCCGTGCGCGTTTCGGGATCGAGCTTCGGCACGCGCGCGGGATCGATCGGCGCGAAGGCGCGGCCGCGGTCGGCGACGGCGCGGTCGCGGCCGAACCAGTAGACCGCGCCCGCGATCACCTGGCTCTTGCCGTCGATCAGCCGCGCGTTGCAGGCGGTGAAGCCCACGGCGTAGCTCTCGTTGAGATGCGCGGCGAGATGGCGCTCGAGGAAATCCTCGTTCCAGAGATCGTCCGAATCGAGGAAGCAGACGAACGGCGCGCCGGTGTGCTCGAGGCCGGCGCGCGTGGCCCCGGTCTGGCCGACGTTCTTCTCGAGGCGCACCAGCGAGAAGCGCGGATCCCCGAGCTCGCCGAGCACCGCCTCGATCGCTTTCACCGACGTGTCGGTCGATGCGTCGTCCACGATCACGCACTCGAAATCGCGCCACGTCTGCCGCGCCACCGACCGCACCGCCGCGCCGATATAGTCGGCGCAGTTGAAGCACGTCACGACGACGGAGATCTTGGGCAGGGTCGTGTCGGTCATCTTCTTCGGGAGCGTATTACACGGACCTTGTCATCCCGAGCGCAGCGAGGGATCTTTCGGCCACGCCGGAATCATAGATCCCTCGCTGCGCTCGGGATGACACAGACTGTCGCCTCATCGGAGCGCGCCACTCCAGTGGCGCTCATGCTCGTGCGGACCGCGCGCATCCTGCGCGCTCCATGAGCGGGCTGGAAGCCCGCGGTCCAGGGGAAGATGCGCAACCGGAGTGGCGCGGTCCGCCGAGCCCGGTCGTGTCATCCCGAGCGCAGCGAGGGATGACACCATGTTTTTGGATGACACCTCGTTTGTCACGTCTTCGCCGGACCCAGAAAGTCGAAGTCGACGCCTTCATCGGCCTGCAGGACGGTGCGGTGGAAGAGGCCGCTGTAGCCGCGGTCGCTGCCGGGATGCGGCGTCGGCGCTTTCCACGCCTTGAGGCGCTTGTCGAGCTCGTCGGCCGGCACAAGCAATTCGAGCTTGCGGTTGGGCACGTCGAGCGTGATGCGGTCGCCTGTCCTGACCAGCGCCAGCGGGCCGCCGACCGCCGACTCGGGCGCCACGTGCAGGACGATGGTGCCGAAGGCGGTCCCGCTCATGCGCGCGTCGGAGATTCGGATCATGTCCTTCACGCCCGAGCGCGCGAGCTTCATCGGGATGGGGAAGGAGCCGGCCTCCGGCATGCCGGGCGCGCCCTTAGGGCCGGCGTTGCGCAGCACGAGGATGTCGTCCGCCTTCACGTCGAGCGCGGGATCGTCGCCGCGCGCGGCGAGATCCTCGAGCGAGTCGAACACCACGGCGCGGCCGGTATGGGTGAGCAGCGACGGCGTCGCCGCGGCATGCTTGATGACGGCGCCGCGCGGCGCGAGGTTGCCGCGCAGCACCGCCATGCCGCCGGTCGGCTTGATGGGCTCCTCCGGCGTGCGGATCACGGTCTGGCCGGGCACGATCTCGGCCGCGTCGATCACTTCCTTCAAGGTCCTGCCCGTGACGGTGCGGCAGCTCTCGTCGAGATGGCCGCGGATCTCGCGCATCAGCCGCGCATTGCCGCCGGCCCAGTGGAAGTGCTCCATGTAGTGGTCGCCCGAGGGCTTGAGATCGACCAGCACCGGCACCTTGCGGCCGATCGCGTCGAACTGCTCGAGCTCGATCGTGACGCCGAGCCGGCGCGCGACGGCGGTGAGATGGACCAGCGCATTGGTCGAGCCGCCGATCGCCTGCAGCACGGTGAGGGCGTTGCGGAAGGCGGCCTCTGTCATGATCTCGCTCGGCCGCGGACCCTGTTGCTTCGCCATCCCGGCGGCAAGCCTGCCGCTCTGCTCGGCAAGCCGCAGGCGGTCGGAGTGCGTGGCGGGGGTAGAGCCGCTGCCGGGCAGGCCCATGCCCAAGGTCTCGACCATGCAGCCCATGGTGCTGGCGGTGCCCATCACCATGCAGGTACCCTTGGTCGGCGCGAGCCGCTCGCTCACGCGCTCGATGTCGCCTTCGGAGAAGGTGCCGGCGCGGTACTGGCCCCACAGGCGGCGGCAGTCGGTGCAGGCGCCCAGCACCTCGCCCTTGAAATGGCCGACCAGCATCGGCCCGACCGGCAGCACGACGGCCGGGCGGTCGACGCTCGCGGCGGCCATGAGCTGGGCCGGGATGGTCTTGTCGCAGCCGCCGATCAGCACCACCGAGTCCATCGGCTGGGCGCGGATCATCTCCTCGGTGTCCATCGCCATCAGGTTGCGCAGGAACATGCTGGTGGGATGGGAGAAGCTCTCGTGGATCGACACGGTGGGGAACACCATCGGCAGGGCGCCGGCCAGCATCACGCCGCGCTTCACCGCCTCGACGAGGTCGGGCACGTTGCCGTGGCAGGGGTTGTAGTCGCTCGCGGTGTTGGTGATGCCCACGATCGGCCGGTCGAGCGCGTCGTCGGAATAGCCGCCCGCCTTGATGAAGGCCTTGCGCAGGAACAGCGAGAAGCCGGCATCGCCGTAGGTGGCGAGGCCCTGCCGCAGGCCGGTGGCGTTGCCGTTCTTCTTGGGCGAAGCCATGTTCGATTCTTTCTCCTCAAGGACGGTGTCATCCCGAGCGCAGCTCGGGATGACACTGCTTCTGTGGGACGCGCTCCCTTGACTCTATGTATCCCCTTCGCGCCCCGCCGCCCAGCGGGCGTGCAGGGCGGGGTCGCGCCCGGAGACGATGGTGCGGGCGAGCTCCAGCCCCATCAGGGCGCCGAACTTGAAGCCGTGGCCCGAGCAGGGCGACATCACCCAGCCGGCCGCGCCCGGCTTCTCGACGACGAAGCGCTCGTCCTCGGTGACGGTGTAGAAGCAGGCCTTCAACCGCTCGATCCGCCACTCCCCGAAGCCCTCGAGCAGGCTGCGGCAGCGCGCGAGCAGCGGCTCGATCTCGGCGGCGCTCGCCGTGCGCCCGGCGTCGGGATCGCCGGTGCGGCTGAAGGCATGGTCGCCGACCTTCAGCCCACGCCCCTGCCGCGGCGGCACGAGATAGAGGCCGACATCGCCCGTCTGCTCGATGATCATTGGCCCCCTGGTCCAGGCGGCCTGCTGCTCGGCCGGCAGGTCGAAGTAGGCCACGACCTGGCGCGAGGGCACGAGGCGGCGGGCCAGCGACGGCAGGAGCCGGCCGACCCAGGCGCCGGCCGCCACGACCACGACGTCGGCGCCGTGCGTCGCGCCCGCCCCTGTGCCGATACGTGCGCGGTCGAGATCGACTTCACGCACTTGTGTTCGCGGATGCAGGGCAACGCCGCGCCTGCCCGCGAGCCGCCGCGCCAGCGCGGCGACGATATCCTGGGCGAACAGCACGCCGCCCGACTCGATCCAGAAAGCGCGCTCGACGCCGCCGGTCCTGAGCAGCGGGAAGCGGCGCGGCAGCTCGGCGACCGGGATCTCGGTCATGGGGCGGCCGATCGCCGCAAGGGCCGCCGCCGATCGCTCGGCCCAGAGCGCGCCGTTGCCGCTCAGCGCCAGCGTGCCGGTGGGCGCATAGAGCCGCTGCCCGAGCTCGGTCCACAGCAGATCCCAAGCGGCGTAGGCGTCGTCGACCATTCGGGCATAGCCCGCGTGCTCGCCGTAGGGATGGCGGATCAGCCGGTGCTCGTCGAAGGAAGAGCCGGTGGCATTGGGCAGATCGCCCTGCTCGAACAGCTCGACATCGCAACCTTCGCGGGCGAGGGCCCAGGCGGTGGCGAGCCCCATGACGCCGCCGCCGACGACGATCGCTTTCACGGGCGCGCTCATGGCGCCGCACAGTCGGCGACGCCGCCGTCGGGGTCAAGCGTCGCGCCGACGGAAAATGCAGCCGGTTCAGGTGCAAGCGTAAGGTTTCTCATGTGCGTTCGCGGGACTTGCAAAAGCGGTTGTGTTCGGCGTTGATATCGAACACGTTTACACAACCGCTCAGCGTGGGAAGGGTGAAAGCAATGGCGATGACGATGCTGCAGATGTCGGGTCTGGCCCCGACGCCGGCGACGATGGCGGATGGGGTGCTCGTGATCGTCGATGCGCAGCGCGAATATACCGACGGGCTGCTGCCGCTGGCCGGCGTGCAGGCCGCGGTCGACGCACTGGCCGTGCTGCTCGACAAGGCGCGCCGCGCCAACGCCCCGGTGATCCATATCCGCCACAAGGGGCCGGGCAAGGCGTTCAATCCTTCCTCGACCGGCTACGAGATCGTGAAGCAGCTCACGCCGCGCGACGGCGAGACGGTGGTCGACAAGGGCCTGCCCAACGCCTTCGCCGGCACCGAGCTCGCCAGGCACCTGACCGGGATCGGCCGCAAGAACCTGATCGTGGGCGGCTTCATGACCCATATGTGCGTCTCGGCCACCGTGCGCTCGGCCACCGACCACGGCTATATGTGCACCGTCGCGGCCGACACCGTCGCCACCCGCGACCTGCCCGACGCGACCAACGGCGCCACCATCAGCGCCGAGGCGATCAACAAGATCACGCTGGCCGCGCTCTCCGACCGCTTCGCTTGGATCGTGCCCCAGGCCAGCGGCATCGGGTGAACTCATGCCGTTGATTTTCGCTTCAAGCGAAAGAGGCCATCACTGGAGTTCGTCACAGGCGTAGCCGTTCACGGGATTGGAACTGCGCTACCTGCTGCAAAATGGGTGTCATCCCGAGCGAAGCGAGCGAGGGATCCTTGATCGGCGCCAGCCAAAGATCCCTTGTGTCTTTGTGATTTGCGAGAATAAGCGAACGGGCGGCCGTTTGAGCAGCCGCCCGTCGCCGGCCCTGAGCCCGGAGATCCCTAAGGCAAGAGCCTGCCAGCGAGCGAGGGCCAGGGCCGGTGTCTTCCTTAAACCCGAACAGTTGCCTGGGCGCGAAGCCCGGACGAGCAAGGAAGGGAGACGGAGGATGACACAGAAGCGGACGCTTGTCGGCCTCGACATTGCCAAGGGAAAGATCGATGCGGCGATCCGGTCGGCGGGCGCGGAAGCGTCGTTCGCCCATGACGCCGCGGGGCGTCGGCGGCTGCTGGAGTGGCTGGCCGAACATGGCGTCGCCACGGCGGTGATGGAGGCCAGCGGCGGCTACGAGAGGAGCTGGGCCGGCCTGTTGCGCGAGGCTGGGCTGGCAGTGGTGATCGTCGACCCCCAGCGGGTGCGCCACTTCGCCCGGTCGGCCGGACAGCGGGCCAAGACCGATGCCATCGACGCCCGCATGATCGCCTGGTTCGGCGAGGTATTCGAGGATCTTACCGGCCAGGCCCGGGACGAGGAGCGCCAGGAACTCGACCAGCTGGTCACGGCCCGTCTCGGCATGGTGCGGCTGAAGGGGCAGATCGAGAGCTGGAATGAGCACGAGCAGCCCAAGGCGGTGCGCAAGATCCATCAGGCGCTGCTCGAGGCGGTGGGCGCTCAGCTGGCCAAGCTCGAGGCCGTCATCGCCGCCAGGATCGCCACGGTCGAGCGCTTCGCGCGGCAGGCCGAGATCCTCCACAGCGTGCCGGGGCTGGGCGACGCGGCGGTTGCCGGCCTGATCGCCTTGCTGCCCGAGCTCGGCCGCGTCGACCGCCAGGCCGCGGCCGCCTTGCTCGGGGTGGCGCCCTTCGCCGACGACAGCGGTGAGCGGCGCGGCCAACGCCATATTCAGGGCGGGCGTCGCAAGCTGCGCACGCTGCTGTACATGCCGATCCTCAGCGCCATCCAGCACAATCCGGTGCTCAAGGCCCACTACCAGCGGCTGCGCGCCAGGGGCAAGAAGCCCAAGGTCGCCTTGATCGCCTGCATGCGCAAGCTGATCGGCATCCTCAACACCATGCTGCAGCGCTCCCAGACATGGGACCCAGTCAAACACGCCATCGCCTGAGCCCGCCGTCGGCGCTCCGCGCCGACGGCCTGAAAGCCGATCAGCCCGGTGAGCGGGCGGGGTCAAGGCCGCAGCCGCCGAAGGCGGAGGCGCATAGCGCCTGCCTTGAGCCCGAACGATCACCGGGCTACCTCAACATCACAGTTGCTCGCTGCGCTCGGGATGACACGGAAGTGGCTGGGTCACATGACTTGTTTGTTGTTGGCGGCACGCTTCTCGGCGTGCTTCACGGCTGGAGCGGAAGATGCGCGCAGACGGCGAGGGCGGCGATCGTGACGAGCAGCCCGAGCGAACTGTAGTGCACCAGCGAGCGGTCGCGCGTGTCAGCCAGCAGGCGGCGCAGCCGCACGAGGAAGGCGGTCGGCATCAGGGGGGGAATCCGGCGATGACCTGATCGAGGAGGTTGACGACCTTCTGGCCCACGCTGGTCATGCTGACGATGCCCGCGACCGAGATCAGCAGCGCGATCAGGCTGTATTCGATCGCGGTTGCGGCACGTTCGTCCGACAGGAGGCGATGGAGGATCGGTAGCATCGGATGCAGAGTACGGCTTCGGCCGGCCGCAACCAAGGTAACGTTGGTATGGTTTGTCGCCGAAGAGAAAGGGCGGAGCCTCGCGGCCCCGCCCTTGCTTCCTTGGCGTCGTCGAGCGGCGCAATCAGCCGCCCATGTTGACGGCGACGTTGCTCAGCACGTTCTTGACGGTGGTGCCGACAGTGGTCATGGCCGTGATGGCGGCGACCGCGATCAGGGCGGCGATGAGCGTGTACTCGATGGCGGTGGCGCCATCCGTCTTCTTCATCAGGTTACGGAAAATCGACAGCATAAGTATCTCCAAATCTATTAATTGCCTGGCCGAGTACGGCTGCCCGCAGCGGGCGGAACAGTCCCACACCTCTAAATGAGTCGAGGTATTGAAGATAAGATATTGAAACTACTGACGGACTCAATGAACGTATTGTATCAAACGCATCGCTGGGCCGTGCTATCTTGAAGCAAACAGGGAGAGCGGTCATGAAATCGATCCTGACAATGGCCTGGGCGGCCGAAGATCCGGCGGCCTTCATCCTCGCGGCGAAGCTGGCGCGCGCCTTCGACGCGAAGCTGGTGGGGCTCGAGCCGCCGTCCTACGGCGTGATGAGCATGGCGTGGGCCGATGCCGGCATGGGCGCGCCGATCGGCGGCGGTCTCGCCGAGGATGCCGAGGAGCGCCAGCGCGTGGCGGCGGTGCGGCAGACCTTCGAGCAGAGCGCCGCCGGCCTCGTCTCCGAATGGCGCGCTGCCGACGACAGCGGGCCGACGGCGATCGGCCTGATCGGCCGCGCCTTCGACCTGATCGTGATGCCGCAGCCCGGGCCTCTGCCCAAGATGCCGGAGAGCGTGTTCGAGACCGCGCTGTTCGATTCGGGCCGGCCAGTGCTGGTGGTGCCGCAGGGCTTCCAGGGCACGGTGGGCAAGCGCATCCTGTTCGCCTGGAACGGCTCGACCGAAAGCGCGCGCGCGATCTCGCTCGCCATGCCGATGCTGGCCGGCGCCGAGTCGATCGACGTGATGAGCGTCGAGGGCGCGGGCGTGCCGGGACCGACCGCGGCGGAGATCGCGCAGTCGATGGCGGCGCACGGGCTCAAGGTCACGAGCCAGAACGTGAAGCCCGGCACGCGTTCGGCCGGCCAGACCATCGTCGATACGGCGGTGACGGGCGGCTGCGACATGATCGTGAAGGGCGCCTATACCCAGAGCCGCCTGCGCCAGATGATCTTCGGCGGCATGACGCGCCATCTCATCCTGCACTCGCCGCTGCCGGTGCTGTTCTCCTATTGAGTTGAGTCGGCCCCTCACCCGTCCTCTCCCCCTCGCGGGGGAGAGGAGAAAGAGATGCGAGCAAGGTCTTCATGTTCCTCTCCCCTTGGGAGAGAGGCCAGGTGACGGGGGCGACGCACAGGTGAGGGGGCGACGCAGAGGCGCGGCTGCGGGCTTGACCGCCATGCTAGAACGCCGCGCATGACGAACGGCCGGAACCTGCCCGTGGTCGTCGCCAAGCGGCGCCGGCGGCCGTGGCGCGCGACCGTCGCGGCGATGCTGGCGCTCCTGATCGTGGTGGCGGCCTGGCTGCTGGTCGGGCACGACGCGCCGCCGCAGGGCGTCACGGCCGGCGAGCGGGTGGCCGACCTGCAGGCCGCGCGCGCGGCGTTGCAGGCGAGGGCCGACGGCGAGAGCCGGATCGGTCTCGTCGGCGCCTTCCGGACCGCGAGCCTGCTGACCGATGCATTGGCCGTGCGCACCAACGGCGAGCGCGAGCGCGCCGTCGCCAGCCTGCCGGCGCTGTCGCGCGAGGCCTTCGCCGCGCTCGACGCGCTCGACGCGGCGCTGGGCGATGCGCTGGCGCGGCCGGGCGAGGGCGCGCGGCACGCGGTCGACGAGCCGCAGAAGCGCGCCCAGACGGCGCTCGACAGGATGGCCGGCGACGGCAGGCCGTTGGTGCTGCAGTTCAGCCCGCGCTTCGTGCCGCCGCGCCGCGCCGGGGCCGAGCTGGCGCTCGCGCCCGGTCCTTCGACCGGCTCGGGGCAGGCACCGTCGAGCGAAGCGGACGCGCCACCCGCCGCGGTCCAGGGCGCGGAAGGCCGCGCGGCAGACCGGCTGCCGTCGCCGGTGATGCCGCGCTATGTGCCGGCCTTCGCCGCGCCCGGCGAGGATCCGCCGGTCGAGATCGAGGTCGCGGCGGTGGGCTTCGACGAGAGCAGCCCGCCGGTGCTGACGGTCGGCGCGTGGCAGGAGGCGGCGCGCGTGACGCCGCTCAGGCTCCATTTCTCGGTGCCGCGCGCGGCCTTCGCGACCGACCCGGTGCGCTCGACCTTCGCCGTTGGCACGCTCGCCTTCCGCCGGGGCGCGCGGCCGGCAAGCTATCAGCTCCTGTTCGTCGTGCTGCCCGACCGGCCGGGCCAGTTCGCGCTCGACCAGAAGGTGCGCACCCTGGTGCCCGAGTCCAAGACGCTGGTCTCGCCCGAGATCCTGGCGCGCGCCGACGCGGGCAAGACGGCGACCGTGCGCCACTGCTTCGATCCGCCGGCCGGCACGCGCTTCGACAAGTCGCAGCGGCGAATCGTCGAGATCCAGCGGCTGGGCTGGCACGGCGACCTCGGCGACCCGACGCTGAACGAGGGCACGGTCGACTTCGCCAAGGACGAGAAGCCGGGCGAGATCTGCCTGGTCGTGACCGCGGCGCCGGCCGACGCCCAGGCGCGCACCGCGACCATCGGCCGGTTCGAGGCGACGCTGGTGCAGGACCGCGCCGAGGACAACGCCGTCAAGACCGGCGTGCGCGCGCTCGACTGGAACGAGGCGGTGCGCGTGCCGCTCGATCCCAACACGGTCGAGTGGCGGCTCTATCTCAAGCTGCTGGGCGAGATCAGCCGCGAGTTCGACACGCCGCTTTCCGGCGACGCGCCGCTGCCTTCGGGCCTGCCCTTCCTGCGCCTCGAGCGCGACGCCGCCGGCAAGACCCTGATCCTGCGCGCCGACCCCACGGCCGCGCCATAGCCGCGGTCCGCACGCTCATGAGCGCAACTGCAGTTGCGCCTGCCCTGAGCGAAGGGCGCTCCGATCAGCGCGCCACCAACAAGAAGCTGGAGCAGGCGCTCAACCGGTGTCGTGTCATCCCGAGCGCAGCGAGGGATCCATTGCCGGCGGTGCGAAAGATCCCTCGCTGCGCTCGGGATGACACCCATCCGAGCACCGACCGATATCATGTCGATTGACGCCACGCGCGGCGGCGCTCGATGCGGCAGACGACGCGGCTCAGCGTGCGCTGGCGCGTGCCGCCGATCTGCGAGCGCGCGTCGCCGCCCACGCCCTCGAGCCTCAGCACCCAGTCGCGGTAGTCGAACTCGGCCGAGGCGTCGAAGTCGGCGGCCTCGACGATCTGCTGGAAGCTCGCCGAGCCGGTCGCCGGATCGGCGAGCGCCAGCACGACGCGGCCGACCTGCACGCCCTGCTGGAAGATCGCGTCGGGATCGCGCGAGGGCGGCAGCGGCTCGGCCTCGAGCCGCGCCACCTCCGCCTCGAGCGCCGCGATCCGTGCGGCGTCCCGCGCCTGCTGCGCTTTCATCTCCTCGTGCAGGGACCGGTGCAGCGCCGCCGGCGCGCCCACGAGCCGCCAGAGATAGAGGAACGGCAGCGCGAGGAAGGGGACGGCCGAGGCGACGAGCCGCGGTTCCGTCGCCGGCATGCCGAGGCGGCCCAGGATCAGCCACACGGCGGCGGCGCCCGCGGCCTGCGCGGCGAAGAAGGCGAGGAAGCGCAGCGGCGTCGCGCCGACGCCCTTCGCCGTCCTCGCCAACGCGCGCCGATGAACCTGCCGCCAGTAGCCCATTTTTGCCTGGATCCTGTTCGAATTCGAGAGAGGGGCCTGCACCATCGCTCCGACTGCGCGGCAAGTCCATCTCAGCGATCCACGAGAAGCGCCTGACGAAGTGAATGATCGGGCTGGTTGCGTTAGTGGCGCGCGCCCTCGAGCGCGCTCATGGGAGCGCCCTTCGGCTTCGCTCAGGGCAGGCGTAACTCCAGTGGCGCTCATCCGCAACCTGGCTGCGGCGCTCATGCCTGCCTCCGTAGAGGGCTCATAGCTTGACGCGCGAATGTCGTGCGTAGCTCCGCGCGAAACGGAAATTGATGCCGAACGATGCCACCTTGGGTTCGCGGACATGTCCAGTCGGCGATTTGATCCGGAACCACGCGGCATAGAGCGCCGGAAGGAACAGCAGGATCAGCACCGTGCCCGCTGCCGTGCCGCCGATCAGCGTATAGGCCATGGACCCCCAGAAGACTGAGTGCGTGAGCGGGATGAAGGCCAGCACGGCGGCAAGTGCCGTCAGGATCACCGGCCTCGTGCGTTGCACTGTGGCCTCGATGACGGCGTGATAGTCGTCGAGGCCAGCCGCACGGTTGTCCTTGATCTGTTCGGTGAGGATCAGCGTATTGCGCATCAGGATGCCGGCCAATCCGATCAGGCCCAGAATGGCATTGAATCCGAAGGGCTGGTTGAAGATGAGCAGCGCGGGTACGACACCGACAAGGCCAAGCGGCGCCGTCAGCAAGACCATGGTCATCGTCGAGAAGGAGCGCACCTGCAGCATGATGACGATCAACGTGGCGGCGATCATGGCCGGGAAGATCTTGCCCAACGCGGCGTTGGCCTTTTCAGCCTCCTCGATCGATCCACCCATTTCGATGCGATAGCCGGCCGGAAGGGATGCGATCAGTGGCTGAAGAGCCTTCATGACCTGTTTGGAAACCTCCGGTGGCTGGGTCGCCTCATTGATATCCGAGCGGATCGTGATGACGGGGATGCGATCGCGGCGCTTGAGAATCGGCTCTTCCAGACGGACTTCCGAATGACCGATCTGGTCGAGCGGGATCTGGCGGCCGTCCCGGCTCATCAGTGAGAAATCCGCCAGCCGCGTCGGATCCAGCCGCTCGCCGCCGGCGCTGCGCGCCACGATGGGGACATTGCGAATGTCCTCGCGGACCTGCGTGACGGCGACGCCGGTGAGGAGAAACTGAAGCTGCTGGCCGACCTCCGCTGGCGAGAGGCCGATAAGGTTCAGTCGATCCTGATCCGGGATGAAACGGACTACCGGCGTGCGATTGCCCCAGTCGCGGTTGGCCTCCCGCACGTCCGGGACTCCCCGCATGATGTCGAGCGCCTTTTCGGAAATGCTGTAGAGTTGCGCGGGATCGGGTCCCATGATGCGGAACTCGACCGGGAAGGGAGAAGGCGGACCGAACACGAACTGTGTGACGCGCACATAAGCCTCGGGCGCGAGCCCCTGGGCCACCGCCTCCCGGAGGCGCTGCTTCAAGGCCTCGCGCGCCTCCGCATCCGGCGTCAGCACGACGATCTTGGCGAAGGCCGGATCAGGCAGTTCCGGCGACAGCGCCAGGAAGAACCTCGGCGCGCCCTGGCCGACATAGCTCGTGACGATTCTGGCCTCGGGCTGCTTGTCGAGCCAGTGCTCGAGCTTCTCGACGGCGGCAGTCGTCGTTTCGATGCTGGTACCTTCCGGCAGGCGAACCTCCACCAGCACTTCGGGGCGGTCCGACGTCGGGAAGAACTGCTGCTTGACGGCGCCCATGCCGAGGCCAGAAAACGCGAAGGCGATGGCAACGATGCCGCAGGTTGCAAGCTTGTGACGCACGGCGAAGGCGATGAGCCGTCGCAGACGCCGATAGTTCGGTGTGTCATAAATCGCGTGGTGACCGCCTTCAATCGGTTTGATCGCAGGCAGCATCTTGACGCCAAGATAGGGTGTGAAGATCACCGCGACGATCCAGGAGACGATGAGGGCGAATCCCACGATCCAGAAGATGTTGCCGGCATACTCGCCGGCCGTCGAGGGCGCGAAGCCGACCGGCAGGAAGCCGGCGATCGTCACGACTGTCCCCGACAGCATGGGCGCCGCAGTATGGCTCCACGCGTGGGCTGCCGCCTTGATGCGGTCCATGCCCTCTTCCATCTTCACCAACATTGCCTCGATGGCGATGATGGCGTCGTCCACGAGAAGTCCGAGCGCCAGGATCAGGGCGCCGAGCGTGATGCGGTCGAAGAACCGGCCGGTCTCCAGCATGATGAGGAACACGACGGCAAGCGTCAGGGGGACGGCGGCCGCCACGACGATGCCGACACGCCATCCGAGACTGAGGAGACTCACCAGCAGCACCACGCCCAGCGCCATCGCGAACTTCACCATGAACTCGTCGACCGCCGAGGTGATGTTGACGGCCTGATCGGTCACCTTGTCGAGCGTCATCCCGAGCGGCAGTGTCCGGGCGATCGCGGCAGACTTCTCCTCCAGCGCCTTGCCGAGCGCGAGACCGTTCCATCCCTCCTGCATGACCACCGCGAGCATCAGTGCCGGTTCACACTGGCTCCGGATCAAGAAGGTCGGAGGATCCTCGTAGCCGCGGCGGACCTCGGCGATGTCGGCGAGCTTCAGCGTCCGCCCGGCAGCGACGATCGGCGTGTCGGCGATCGCCTGAACGCTGTCATAAGCGCCGTCGACCCGAATGAAGACCCGCGGCCCCTGGGTGTCGATCGAGCCTGCCGGTGTCACGGTGTTCTGCCGCTGCAACGCGGCAACAATGTCTCGCGTCGACACGCCGAGCGTTGCCAGCTTGGGATAAGAAAACTCGACGAATATCTGCTCGGGACGTTCACCGAGGATGTTGATCTTCTTCACGCCGGGCACGTGCAGGAGGTCCTGGCGGATCACCTCGGCCTGCCTCGCCAGCTCACGCATCGGCATGCCCCTGGCCTTGAACGCATAAAGGGCGAAGCTCACGTCCGAATATTCGTCGTTGACGAACGGGCCGAGCACGCCGGATGGCAGGTTGCGCGCTTCATCCCCGAGCTTCTTGCGGGCCTGGTAGAACTCCTCCTGCACGAGAGATGGCGGCGTGCTGTCCTTCAGCGTGACCGTCATGAAGGCATAGCCCGGCCGCGTGGTCGTCTCGGTCCGGTCATACCAGGCCAGTTCCTGAAGCCGCTTCTCCAATGGTTCGGCGACGAGGTCCTGCATCTCGCGCGCCGTCGCACCCGGCCATACCGTCGTGACCGTCAGGGTCTTGATGGTGAAGGCGGGATCCTCCGCCCGTCCGAGCATGAAGAAGGCGTAGGCGCCGGCGGCCGCCAGCAGGAGAATGGCGAACAGGGTGACGGCCCGTTCGCGAACGGCGATCGCGGAAAGATTGAGGCTGCTCATCAGTTGCCCCTGCTTTCGGAGGCAGTCCTGACGCGGGTGCCCTCATGCAGAAGATGAGCGCCGAGCGAAACAATCGGATCGCCAGGGCTCAGTCCGGAGATCACGGCGGTTTCCCCGCTCACTCGGACAAGTTTGACGGGCCGAAAGCGAACACTCGAGGTGGCGCTGTCCAGGATCCAAACGCCGGTCTTCTGGCCGTCATCGAGCACGGCTCCCAGGGGCACCTGGACTTCCTGCTGACTCGTGTGGCTCGCAAGCCGAATGGTTACCGTCGCGCCAAGTGGTGCCGCCGCGGCCTCGCCATCGAGCACATAACGGGCCTCGTAGGTACGGGTCTGTGCATCGGCGGAATCCGACAACTGCCGGAGATGCGCGGTATAGCGACGTCCGTTGCTTCCATACAGACTGGCCTCGGCCACCGAGCCAATCGCCGGTCGGATCGTTTCGGGAAGCGCGATCACTGCTTCGCGGGGGCCGGCCTGGGCAAGCCGAACAACGGTCTGGCCGGCGGCGGCGACCTGACCCGGTTCGCCAAGGGTTTCCACCACCGTTCCATCCGCGTCCGCCACCAGGACGGAATAGGTCGCCTCGTTTTCGGCGACCCGTGCTTCGGCGTCGGCGGCAGTGAGTTGCGCCTCGGCCGTGTCCAGCGCGGCCTTGGCCTGCTCGTAACGCTGGGGGCTAGCCGCCACTCCGTTCTTGACCAGAGCGGCATAGCGCTTCTCGTCCGCGCTCGCCTGAACCAGAACTGCGCGCGCGGCCAGAACCGTGTTGCGTTTTGCCGTCAAGGCGAGACGCAAGTCGGTGTCGTCGATGCGCATCAGAGGTTGATCGGCTTTGACCCGCTGACCAGCACTCACAAGGCGTTCCACAATCTTACCGGTGACGCGAAAACCGAGATTGCTTTGGACTCTCGCCCCAACGGTTCCCGTGAACGCGCGTTCGGACCCGGTCACCCCCGCGGCCGTCACCAATCTCACGATCGGAGGTTCCTGCCTCGGATCCCTCACGGCGGAGGCTTCCGGCGTGCGAAGGGAAAGCGCGACTAAAGCGGCCGCGCCCGACGCCCCAATCAGGAGACCGCCCAGCACAACAGCGGGTCGCTTTTTCATGACCATCGCCTCTCGAATTAGATTGCGCTCGACCTCTATATGAGCTATATAGATTACGAACGCAAGCTAAAAATGGAGCATCACGATGCGCGTGAGTCGGGTTCAGGCTGAAGAAAACCGGAAAAAGGTGATCGACGTGGCGAGCCGGCTTTTCCGGGAACACGGCTTTGACGGCATTGGCCTTAAGGACCTGATGAAGGCTGCCGGGCTGACCCACGGCGCTTTTTACAAGCAATTCGCGTCCAAGGACGACCTGGCGGCGCAGGCCTCCAGACGGGCCTTCGAGAGCGCCTCCGGCCGGCGGTCAGCCGCAGCCGCCGCAAATCCGCAGGACCCGCTCGCTGCGGTGATCGCGCTCTTTCTCAGCATGGAGCATCGCGCAGAACGGATGGACGGCTGTCCGATCGTTGCGCTCGGCGCGGATGCTGCTCGGCAGGGCCCGAAGGTGAAGGCGTCATTCGAAGCCGGCATCAAGGGATACCTCGAGATGTTCGGCCGTTTGCTTGGCGAGGCTGAGGGTGAGGATCCCAGCGGCAAGGCCATGGCTATTCTCTCGACGATGGTCGGCGCGGTCCTCCTCTCGCGGGCGGTCAACGACGAGCGGCTGGCGAAGCGGTTCCTGCAAGCGGCTGCCGGGAGCGTGCTGGCACAGGCGGCTGCGGGTGATGCTCAGCAAGGACGGCGCCAATGAGAATGGATTCTCCGACTGAGGTGGTCGCGGGCAGGAAGCCGTGATGTCCGCACTTTCGAAACCCGCAGCTTCCGAGCGCCGGCTGAGCGGGGGAATCCTGTTCCTGCTCGCCGGTCTGGCCGCGCTGGGCGCGCTTGCCACCAACATCATCCTTCCCGCCTTTCCACGGATTGGCGCCAGCCTCGGCGTTTCTTCCCAGGAACTCGGCCTGTCGTTGAGCAGCTTCTTCGTTGCCTTCGCGTTCGGACAACTTCTGGCCGGAACGCTCTCCGACGGCTTCGGCCGCAAATGGCTGGTTCTGGGGGGCCTCGCGGTCTTCGCCGCGGGCAGTGTCCTTTGCGCCTTCGCCGACACCTTGTCCTTCCTGATCGTAGGCCGTGTCATCCAGGCGCTCGGGGCTTGCGCAGCCTCGGTCCTGTCGCGCGCCATCGCACGCGACCTGTTCGACGGCGACGCTCTGGCGCGGGCTCTGGCGCTGACCATGATTGCCGCGGCGGCTGCACCGGGCTTTTCGCCTCTACTCGGAACCGCGCTTGACGCCCTGTTCGGCTGGCGGATTACCTTCGTCGTCGTCGCGGCATTTGGCGCGGTGCTCGCGCTGCATTACGCGAGGCGCATCGGCGAAACGCATCCGACGGGCCGCAGGACGTCCCTGGCGGCTTCGGCCGTGGCCTCCGCCTACGGCCGCTTGGCCGTCGATCCGCGCTTTCTCCTTCCCGCCCTTTCAGTGAGCCTCGTCATCGGCGGCCTCTACACCTTCTTCGCGGCGGCGCCTGCGGTCCTGATGAGCGGGCTTGGCCTTACCGCCTTTGAACTCGGATTGTCTTTCGCGACGACGGTTCTGATCGTGTTCGCGGCCGGGTTTCTCGCGCCACGCCTGGCTGATCGCTGGGGACAGCGCACCGTCGGCATGATCGGCCTCTTCATCGCCCTCGCTGGCAGCCTGTTCATGTTCGCGTTCGCCGCGGCACCGACCTTCATGGCATTCACCATCGCCATCGCGCTCTATCTGCTCGGCATGGGACTGATCAATCCGCTCGGCACGGCGATCGCGCTCCATCCTTTCGGGCGGCAGGCCGGCCTGGCCTCCGCACTGCTGGGCTTTCTGCAGATGGGTTGCGCAGCCATCGGCGCGTCGTTCGCAAGCGTCTTGCCTCTCCAGCCGTCTGCGTCCCTTGCGGTCATCCTGACGGCGGGCTCGGCACTTGCCCTTCTGGTTTTTGTCCCGGTCGCAATGCGCCAGCCGGAGGCGGAGGTCCAAGCATGAAAGTTGAGCTCCGCCCATACCCGTAGGTCATTTGAAGAGAACCCGCCAAGCCGGATCAGTTGCTCGATATCTATGATTCCGCGCGCGCCGGCATGACGTTATCCTGCGCAAAGCGATGGCAACAGGCGATGCTTCCAACGTCGTCGCCAGGACGATCCTGGAAGCCGCTACCACGACATAGGCGGCGATCAGCGCCGCCGCCGCGACCGCCGGGCCGCCGCAACGGGCTTGGTCTTCGGCCGTCCCGATTCCCTGCTCGCCGGCTTGCCCCTCCTCGCCGGCTTCTTCGGCGCGGGTGGCGGTTCCAGCATCCGGCGCACGGCGGCGTCGTGCGCCGGATTGAGTCTCTCCGGACAGGGCTTTGCCATCGGCTTTCCGACCAGCCTAGGTGATCGCGATGCGCCGCGGCTGTGCCTGCTGCACCTTCTTCAGCGTCAGCGTCAGCACGCCGTCCGCCATCGCGGCGCTGATCTGCTGCTGGTCGACGGCCTGCGAGAGCATGAAGGTGCGCGTGAAATGGCCGACATTGTACTCGGTGTAGAGCGGCTCCATGCCCTCGTACTTCGAGAACTCGATCCGCGCCTCGACATGCAGCTCGTCGTTCTCGATCCGCACCTCGACATCCTTGCGGTCGACGCCGGGCACCTCCATCACCACGGTCAGCGCGTCGTCGGTCTCGTAGATGTCGGTGGTCGGCACGTAGTAGCGGGCGGGGACGGTCTTCTCGCCCTTGGGCACCAGCTCCTTCTTCTCCTGCACCTGCAGCGCCTGGTCAGCCATGGTCGCCTCCTTTCGCTTCGGCTGCATCGGGTCAGTTGATCGTGATCGCGCGCGGCTTGTCGTGCTCGGCGCGCGGCAGGAACAGGGCGAGGATGCCGTCGCGGCATTCGGCCTTGACGGCATCGGCGTCGATCTCGATCGGCAAAGTGATCGTGCGGTCGAAGCGGCCGCTGCGGCGTTCGCGCCGGTGCACGCTCGCTTTCTCCTCGGGGCCGGCCTGCTTCGTGCCGGCGATGCGAATGGCGTTGCCCTTGATCTCCAGCTGCAGGTCGCTCTTCCTCACGCCCGGCACCTCCGCGATGACCACGATGTCCTGGTCCTTGCGGAAGACGTTCAGCGGCGGGAAGGAGCCCTGGCCGCTCAACCCGGAATCGAGCCATGCGCTGGCGCGCAACTGGTCGAGGGCCTGCTGGAAACCGAGCAGCGTCTCGAATGGATCGCTGAGATCGAAGAAGAATGCCACGTCTGCCTCCTGCTTTAGGGGCCGGCGACGAGGCTGCGGTCGCGGTGCTCGAGCGCATTGCCCGGCCGGCCGAAGATGGCGGCGATGTAGGTTGGCGCACCGGACCGTCAAGAGGGCCGCGCGCAATTTCCGGCGGGGCGGTCCCGTTCAATCCTCGAAGGCGCAGTCAGGCGGATCGGCGGCAGCCGGGGACAGGCGCGGATCGAAGCGGAAGTGCGTGGCGCAGTAGGGACAGCGGATCGCGTCGGCCGCGCCCATGTCGATGTAGATGTGCGGATGATCGAGCGGCGGCGACACGCCGATGCACTCGAACTCGCGCGTCCCGATGCGGATCTCGGGTACGCCGCGGTCGTTCCTGAACTTCGGCCGTCCGCTCGACATCGCGACCAGCAGATAGGCCCGGGCGTCGCGGACGCAAGCCGCTTCGGGAGGCTCCGGCAAGTCAGCCGAGGCGCAGGCCCAGGGCCTCGAAGGCGGATCGCAGGTCGTGGGGCTGGAAGGGCTTGCCGACGATGCGCAGCAGCGGGTCGGCCGGCAGGCGGGCGCGCACGGCGGCGTCGGCATAGCCGGTCGCGAGCAGGATCGGCAGCGACGGCAGAAGGGCGCGGATCTCCGTCACCAGGGCGTCGCCCGGCCGGTCGGGCAGGCCGAGATCGATCACGGCGGCGGCCAGCGACGGGCCGAGGCGCTCGAGCGTGGCGCGCGCCTCCTTGAAGCTCGCCGCCTGCTCGACGGTGCAGCCGAGCGCGCCCAGCGCGTCGGCGGCGTAGAGCCGGACCAGCACCTCGTCCTCGACCAGCAGGACGCGCCGTTCGACCGGCGTCGCTTCCCGGTCGAGCAGCGCGCGGACGCGCTGCGCCAGCGCCTCGCGCGTGAACGGCTTGGCCAGCAGGTCGATGCCGGGATCGAGCCGGCCGTCATGGATCAGCGAGGTCGCGGCGTAGGCGGTCATGATCAGCACCGCGAGGCCGGGATGGCCGTGGCGTGCGCGCTCGCCCAGTGCCCGGCCGTCGAGCCCGCCCGGCAGGCCGAGGTCGGTCAGCAGCAGGCGCAGGGCGGGCTCGCGCTCGATCAGGCCGAGCGCCTCGAGGCCGTCGCCGGCTTCCAGCACGCGGTAGCCCAGGCCGCTCAGCGCGCCGACGGCATAGCGCCGGACATCCTCGTCGTCCTCGACCACCAGGATCGTCTCGCCCGATCCGGCGTGCGGCTCGGCGACCGGTCGGATCGGCGACGGCATCGACCGCACGGCCTCGCGCTCGCGTTCCGGCGCCGTCATCGCCTCGGCCTTCGGCAGATAGATGCGGACCGCCGTGCCGCGTCCCGGCGCGCTCTGCAGGGCGACCGTGCCGCCGCTTTGCGTGGCGAAGCCGTAGACCTGGCTCAAGCCGAGGCCGGTGCCGCGTCCGCCCTTGGTGGTGAAGAAGGGCTCGAGCGCCTGCTTCAGGACGTGCCCCTCCATGCCCGTGCCCGAATCCTCGACCATGATGGCGACATAGGCGCCGGGCGCGAGGTCGAGCTCGGCCGCCCGCGCCTCGTCGAAGGGCCCGACATTGGCGGTCACGATCCGAAGCTCGCCGCCCTTCGGCATGGCGTCGCGCGCATTGACGGCGAGGTTCAGGATCGCCGCCTCGAGCTCGGTCGGATCGACGTCGACCGTCCAGGGCTCGGGCGCAAGCGCGGTGACCACGCGGATCTCCTCGCCAAGCGAGCGGCGCAGGAGATCGGACATGCCCTCGACCAGCGCATTGACGTCGACCGATCGCGGCTCGAGCGGCTGGCGGCGGGCGAAGGCCAGCAGGCGGCTGGTGAGGCCGGCGGCGCGCTCGGCGCCGCGCGTGGCGTTCTCGAGCGCCTGCGCCAGCGTCGCCTCGGTCGAGGCGAGCTGGCGGCGCGCGCTGTCGAGGTTGCCCAGCACCACCGTCAGCAGGTTGTTGAAGTCGTGCGCGATGCCGGCCGTCAGCCGGCCGACCGCCTCCATCTTGGCGGTGTGGCGCAGCCGCTCCTCCATCGCCTTGCGGGCGGAGACGTCGCGCAGGGTCGCGAGCCGCGCCGGCTGCTGGTTCCAGACCGTGTCGACGACGCGGATCTCGGCCTCGACCAGCCGGCCGTCGGGCCGATGGACCGCGATCTCCGTCGTCTCGCCCGCGGCGACGGGAATGCCGATCGGCGCCCCGATCAGCACGGCCGGCGGCCGGCCGAAGATCTCCTCGGCGGCCGGGTTGGCGAACAGGACGACGCCGTCGCCGTCGACGACGATGATGCCGTCTGCGTTCTTCTCGACGAGGAAGCGCAGCTCGGTCTGGTCGAGGCTGCCGCCGGACATCCTCATCGCGCGTAGTCGCCGCCGCCCGCGAACACGTCCGGCGCCTCGCGGAACGGCGCGCCGAGATGCATGCCGGCGCCGTCGATGGTGAAGCGGCGGATTTCCTTGGCGTGCTCGCTGCCGCGCATCTTCAGCACCATCAGGCCGCGATGCATGGTGTCCTGCTCCTGGATGTAGCGCAGCAGGACGATCGAGTCGGTGAGGGTGGAGATGTGCTGCTCGCTGGCGCTCTGGCCGCCCACCAGCGACTTGCTGGTGGCGGTGCAGAGGCCGGCGATCTCGCGCTTCTTGATGAAGGAGGTGAGGCTGATCAGGAACTCGCGGAAGCCGGTGTCGGACGCGATGCGCTCGAGCGCGGAGAGGCTGTCGACGGCGATGCGGTTGGGCTGGAATTCGTCGACCAGCGCCTGGATGGTGAGCAGATGGTCGGGCAGGCCCTGCGCCTCGGGATAGAGGCAGATCACGCGCAGCCGGCCTTCCTCCTCCATGCGCGCGAAGTCGACGCCCCAGCCGCTGGCGTTGCGGAAGAGCTGGCCGCGGCTCTCCTCGTAGCCGAACAGGATCGCCTTCTCGCCGGCCGCGACCCCGCCCGCCAGGAAGTTGGTGACGAGCAGCGTCTTGCCGGTGCCGGTGGCGCCGCTCACCAGGGTGACGCTGTCGCGGAAGAAGCCGCCGCCGCACATCTCGTCGATCGCGCGGTTGCCGCTCGTCACCCGCACCATGCTCGACTGCTGCTCGAGCCGGAGCGAGGAGAGGGGGACGGCGACCACGCCCTGGTTGGCGAGCAGGGTGAACGGCGCCTCGCCCTCGGCGTGATGGCTGCCGCGCATCTTCAGCACCTCGATGGTGCGCCGGCGCTTCTCGCGGTGCAGCACGTTGCGCAGGATCACCACGTTGTCGGCCACGAACTCCTCGAGCCGGTGGCGCGTGATCTCGCCGTACTCGCTGTTGCGCTCGGCCGTCATCAGCACGGTGAGGCCGGCCTGCTTCAGGGCGTTGCTGATATGGAACAGCTCGCGCCGCATGATCCTGGGGTCGCCGATGAAATGGTCGAAAAGCTGGGTGAGCGAGTCGAGCACGACGCGGCGGGCGTTGACGGCCTTGACCGAATGCAGGATGCGCGACAGCAGGCCGCCGAGATCGAAGTCGCCGATCACCATCTCCTCGTCGGTCGGCGGGCTGGCATCGACGAAGGCGAGCCGGCCCTCGCGGCGCCAGCGCGCGAGGTCCCAGCCGAAGCCGCGCATGTTGGCCTCGATGTCGCGCGGCGGCTCCTCGAAGGTCACGAGCACGCCGCTCTCGCCGTACATGGTGATGCCGTGGGCGAGGAACTGCGTGGCGAACACGGTCTTGCCGCTGCCCGGCGTGCCGCCGACGATGGTGGTGCGGGCGCGCGGCAGGCCGCCCATCACGAGGTCGTCGAACGCCTTCACGCCGGTCTGCACCCGTTCGAGGACCTCGGGTGTGTCGATGTCGATCGAGTTCATGCGCCGTCACCGCCGGGTTCGATGCCAAGGAATTCCAGCACCCGCCGGGTGTCGCCGAGATCGCCGACGACGCGGCGCGGCCGGGACGACAGATCGCAGGACAGGGTGGGGGTGGCGAGGATGCCCGCCTTCTCGGCCAGATCGGGCCGCAGCAGCACGTCGATGACCTCGATCTTCCACTCGCCGGGCTTCATGTGTCGTCGCAGCAGGGCAAGGTTCTGCTCGGCCCGTCGCGAGCTGGCGGAATTGCCGGCGATGTAGAGGCGGAGCATTGCCCATCGAACCGCCGATGCCGGTTCGCGGCAAGAGAGAGAAAAGGACTAGTCGCCTAGTAGCCGCTGCGCCTGCCGCGCGCGCTCGCGGTTGCGGCCGGCGCGGCCGATCGCGATCGAGTCGCGGCCGGTGATGCCGCGCTCGCGCGCCCAGATGATCGCGCCCGAGCGGCGGTTGACGCCGATCTTGCGGTAGAGCGAGGCGATGTGGTTGCGCACGGTGTTCTCGGAGAGGCCGAGGATGTCGCCGATCGCGGTGCCGCTCTTGCCCTCGCAGATCAGGCCCAGCACCTCGCGCTCGCGATCGCTCAGGAGGTCGAGATCGCGCCCGCGCGCCGGCCCGTTCGACTCGACCGGCCGGCCGATGGCCTTGAGCTTGTCGAGCACGGTGCGCGTCAGCCACGAGGCGCTGTCGGCCATGATGGTCTCCAGCGCCGCGAGCAGATCCTGTCCGCTGTCCGCGCGCGCGTCGGCCTCCTGCAGCACGCAGAGGCTCAGCCGCTCGCCATTGACGGTGAGATCGACCGGCGCGGCGAAGCAGTCGATCGCGCGCCCGGCGGGACGCGGCAGCGGCAGGTCGAGCTTGCCGAGCTCGCCATCGATGCGCCGGCGCGTCGCGCGGTCGATCCACAGGATCTCGCCGCTCCGGTCGACCAGGACGACGCCGTCGCCCAGTGCCCTGGCGATCGCCTCCAGCCGCCCGCGCTCGCGCACGCCCTCGTCGATGACGTGATCCATTGCTCTCCTCGGTCCGGGTTCGTGTCGTTCTCCGTCTCGTCAACGCCGGCCTCGGGCACTGGTTGCTTTCTACCAGTCATTGGTATTTCCGCCCCATGTCCGCCCTGATTCCGCCATGAGGCCGACACGGCAGGCCATGTCGTGTCATCCCGAGCGACGCGAGAGATCCTTGATCGGCGCTGCAAAAGATTCCTCGCTGCGCTCGGAATGACACGAGTCCTGTGCGGCGCTTCATTGTCGGCTGGTCGCAATCTACCAGTCGGTTGGTAGTTCCCGCCTGTTGCCCACCCGGCACACTCGCCGCAAATCGACATGACGGCGCGCATCGCTCGGTGATCCTCGCGGCGACGGCTGTATGATCGCGAAAAATAAACGGGGCGAGAGGCTGTTCTGACAGCCGACTTGACTTCGTTTCTGCAACTTCGCCTGGAAGGACAGCCTCACATGAAGAACACACTGCTGGGCGCAGCGGCCCTCGTCGCTCTGCCGATGGCGGCAGCCAATGCACAATCCGACTGGTTCACGCCAGGGCAATCCTTCCCGGGCTTCTATATCGGCGCGGAAGGCGGTCTCAACTGGCTGCTGAACAGCAGCAACTACAACATGGATCTGGGCTACGCGGTCGGCGGCAAGGTCGGCTACGACTTCGTCGGCCCCAGGCTCGAGCTGGAAGGCATGTACCGCTCGAACAACGGGCGCGGCACGGCGAACTTCGGCAACATCTTCAGCAACAGCGCCGGCCGCATCGAGCAGGTCAGCGTGATGGCCAATGCGCTCTACGATTTCTTTCCGGGCGCGGTGGTGACGCCCTATATCGGCGCCGGCCTCGGCGTCGCCTTCGCCGACAACGCCATCAACGGCTGCTCGCTCTGCAGCACGCAGTTCGCCTACCAGGGCATGATCGGCCTGGGCTGGAACGCGACCCAGAACATCCGCGTCGATCTCGAGGGCCGCTACTACGGCACGACCAATCCGGGCTTCTACGAGAACAACAACATCGCCGTCATGCTGGGCGTCAGCTACAAGTTCGGCCAGCCTGCGGCCGTGGCGCCGCCACCGCCGCCGCCGGCCGCGCCCAGCGCGCCATCCTTCATGGTGTTCTTCGACTGGGACCGCTCGAACCTGTCGCAGCAGGCCCTGGGCACGATCCAGCAGGCGGCCGACGCCTACAAGACCAAGGGCAGCGCCCGCATCACCGCCACCGGCCACACCGACACGTCCGGACCGGCGAGCTACAACATGGCGCTGTCGCTGCGTCGCGCGAACGCGGTCAAGGATGCCCTGGTGCGTGACGGCGTGCCGGCGACGGCGATCTCGGTGATCGGCAAGGGCGAGACCCAGCCGCTGGTGCCGACCGGCGACGGCGTGCGCGAGCCGCAGAACCGGCGCGTGGAGATCGTGATCCAGTAGCCGGCGCGCACGGACCGAAGACGAGGAAGGCGGCCCGATCGGCCGCCTTTTTCGTTCATGCCTGTCGCTTGTGCCGGGCCATCTCGCGGATCATCGCCGCGATCTCGGTGGAGCCCACGGTCGAGCCGTCGGGAAACCGCAAGGTGAGAACGAGGCATTTCCTGTGCTTGAGGTCGTCGGCGAACGACAGGGCTTCCGAACGACGGTCGAACGTCCGGGTGAGATCGCGACGATTCTGCAGGTCGTAGAAGCTGAGGGTGAACATCGCCAGGCCGCATCCGTGCCCGCCCACAGTAGCCACGCCGCGGCGCCCTTGTGAACAGGTCGTTATCTACCAGCCGCTGGTACTTCCCGCCTACGCCTCCAGGGGAGCGCGCCACCGACAGGAAGCACGATCGGGCGCCCAACCAGTGTCGTGTCATCCCGAGCATGGCGAGGGATCTTTCGCGGCGCCGATCAAGGATCCCTCGCTCCGCTCGGGATGACACCCATTTTGCGGCAGGCAGCGCAGTTTCGTTCCCGAGGGTCTGCCCTTGGTCGGTGACGAACTCCTGTGGCGCTCTTCTCTTTCTTGCGGCACACCATGAGCAGGCTGGAAGCCCGCGGTCCGCGTCTCAATCGAAGGCGAAGCGCACGGATCGCAGCGACGAGTCCTCGACCGCCTGGACGACGCGCTGGAAGGAGCGCTCGGCGGCGGTCGCCCGCTCGGACGTGCGCGTCGGCTGGAGCACGAACAGCACCAGCGCGCGCGCCGGCACCGGATAGGGATGGCCGAACCGCGATCCCGTCAGCTCGTGCGCCTGCGGCTCGTCCGTGTCGATCAGGCGGATCCAGCGGCTGCCGCCGACCGCGCGCGGCAGCTTGAACGGCACCACGTCGGTGTGGGCGTTGACCAGGATCAGCAACGTCGAGTCCGACCCGATGCGGCGGATGCCGGTCTCCTGGGCGCGGCCGTCGAGCAGCACGCCGAGGCAGCGGCCGTGCGGGTTGTCCCAGTCGTGCGGCGTCATCTCGCGGCCGGCGGGCGTCAGCCAGGCGACGTCCTTCACGCCCAGCTCCTCGTCGTAGGCCCCGGTCAGGAAGCGGCCGCGCCTGAGCATCGGCAGCGCCCGGCGGATCATCACCAGCTTGCGCACGAACTCGGCCTGCGCCCGGCCGTCCGCGCCGATGCCCTCCCAGTCGACCCAGGAGATCTCGTTGTCCTGGCAGTAGGCGTTGTTGTTGCCCTGCTGGCTGCGCCCGAACTCGTCGCCGCCCAGCAGCATCGGCGTGCCGCGCGAGAGGATCAGCGTCGCCAGCATGTTGCGCATCTGGCGCAGGCGCGTGGCGACGATCGCGGCATCGTCGGTCGGGCCCTCGGCGCCGTGGTTGCACGACAGGTTGTGCGCATGGCCGTCGCCGTTGTCCTCGGCATTGGCCTCGTTGTGCCTCTCGTTGTAGGAGACGAGGTCGGCGAGCGTGAAGCCGTCGTGCGCCGTCACGAAGTTGATCGAGGCCCACGGCTTGCGTCCGCGCCGGGCGAACAGGTCGGCCGAGCCCGACAGGCGCGCGGAGAGCCTGGGCAGCATGCCGTCGTCGCCGCGCCAGTAGGCCCGCACGGTGTCGCGAAAGGCGTCGTTCCACTCCGCCCAGCCGGGCGAGAAGTGGCCGACCTGGTAGCCGCCCGGACCGAGATCCCACGGCTCGGCGATCAGCTTGACCTCGGCCAGCGCCGGATCCTGCCGGCAGGCGTCGAGGAAGCGTCCCGCCTCCTCGAAGCCGTGCGGCTCGCGCCCCAGGATCGTGGCGAGATCGAAGCGGAAGCCGTCGACCCGCATGTCGCCCGCCCAGTAGCGCAGGCTGTCCATCACCATCTGCAGCACGCGCGAGTTGCTGAGGTTCACCGTGTTGCCGGTGCCGGTGTCGTTGATGTAGTAGCGCGGCTCGGGCGCGAGGCGATAGTAGGAGGCGTTGTCGATGCCCCTGAAGGCGAGCGTCGGCCCGAGCTGGTTGCCCTCCGCGGTGTGGTTGTAGACGACGTCGAGGATCAGCTCGAGGCCGGCCTCGTGCAGGTGCGCCACCATCTCCTTGACCTCGGCGAAGGCGAAATCGGGATTGGCGGCATAGCGGCGCGCCGGCGCGAAGAAGGCGATGGTGTTGTAGCCCCAGTAGTTCTTCAGCCCCTTGTCGAGCAGGTGGCTGTCGTCGACGAAGGTATGGATCGGCAGCAGCTCCACCGCGGTGATGCCGAGCGAGGCGAGGTAGCGGGTGATCTCGGGCGTGGCGAGACCGGCGTAGGTGCCGCGCAGCTCGGGCAGGATGGCGGGATGCCGCTTGGTGAAGCCGCGCACATGCGCCTCGTAGATGACGGTGTTCTCCCACGCCGTGCGCGGCTGGCGCGCGCGTCCCCAGGTGAAGGCCGAGTCGATCACGCAACTGCGGTAGGTGTAGGGCGCGCTGTCGCGCTCGTCGAAGGTGAGATCGTCGCCGGTCTCCATCTGGTAGCCGAACAGGGCCGGGTTCCATTCGAGGTGGCCGACGATCTGCCGCGCGTAGGGATCGAGCAGCAGCTTGTTGGGATTGAAGCGATGGCCGGCGGCCGGGTCGTAGGGACCGTGCACGCGGTAGCCGTAGCGCGTGCCCGGCCGCGCGTCGGGCAGGTAGCCGTGCCAGACCTCGTCGGTGTATTCGGGCAGCGCGATACGCTCGGTCTCGTGCCGGCCGGTACGGTCGAACAGGCAGAGCTCGACCCTGGTGGCGTTGGCGGAGAACAGCGCGAAGTTGACGCCGAGCCCGTCCCATGTCGCGCCGAGGGGATAGGGCAGGCCTTCCGAAAGGCGGGACCGATAGCCTGATGGGTTGGACAAGATACCTCAGTGCCGGCAAGTGGTGAGACAACGCGCCACCCCGACTATAGCTCCGACCGGCCGCCGTGCGCTCGGAGAGCGCGACACATTCTGTGTCATCCCGAGCGTAGCGAGGGATCCTTGGTCGACGCTGCGAAAGATCCCTCGCTACGCTCGGGATGACACCCCTTTTGCCGCACGCGGTTCATCCTCGATCGCCAGGGCTGCGCGCGCGGCGACGCGCCCGTCAGTAGCGTGCGGGCACGTAGACGGTGGTCGGCGGCGGTGGCGGCGGCGGATCGGTCACGACCACGGAGGTCGGCTGCAGCGCCGGCGCGGGTCTTTCGACCACCGTCTCGTGGCGGTAGGCACAGCCGCCGATCAGAACGCAGAACGCGACAGCCAGTATGAGCTCTTTCATCCCGGTCTCCTTCGCGCGATTGCGCGGGTGGCGAGGTGAACGCGGGGCGGGCATCGTCGTTCCGGCTGCCTTGAAATTGCCTTGCCGGAACAAGCGGTGATGCTCGTCGCGCCGGCTCAGGCCGTCAACGTGTCCTTGAAGATCCGGCCGTCCTTCATGACGAGCTTGAGGTTCTTGTCGGGGTCGGCGATCAGCCTGATATCCGCCAGCGGATCGCCGTCGATCACGAGAAGGTCGGCCCAGGCGCCTTCCTCCACGACGCCGATCTTGCCCGGATAGGGATTGCGCGGTCCCGCCAGGGCGAGAAGCTCGGCGTTGGTGCCGGTCGCCATCTTCAATATCTCGGCCGGCCTGTACCAGCGCGTCATGGTCGCGAGAATGGCGCCCTGCTTGGCCGTCGCCTCGCGCTCGAACAGGATGTCGGTGCCCCATGCCGTCCTGATCCCGTACTTCCTGGCGAAGCCGTAGGCCCTGTCCGTTCCCGCGAAAACCTCGAGCTGCTTGGCCCGCGATTCGGGCGAGCTTTTCGGATTGGCATACTCGTTGTCGAGGAACGGCTGGGTGCTGAGCCACAGGCCCTCGTCGGCGATCATCCTCGCGGTCGTCTCGTCCATGAGCTGCCCGTGCTCGATGCATTTGACGCCGCCCCGGATCGCCGTCTGGATGGCGCGCGGCGTGTAGGCATGCACCGCGACGTAGGTGCCCCAGTTCTCGGCGGCGTCCACGGCGGCGCGGAACTCCGGCTCGGTGTATTGCGCGACGTCGATCGGGTCGTAGTAGGAGGACACCCCGCCACCCGCCGCCAGCTTGAGCTGGCTCGCCCCCTGCATCAGTTGCTCGCGGGCCTTCTGCAGCACGCGGTCGACGCCGTCGGCGATCGCACCGCCGCCGATCGCATCGCCGCGGCTCAGCGGGGCGTTCGGCGCGGCCGGCACCTCGTAGGGAAAGCGGAAGTCGCCGTGCCCGCCGGTCTGCGAGATCATGGCACCCGACGGCCAGATGCGCGGACCGGACACCAGCCCGGTGTCGATCGCGCGTTTGAGGCTGAAGCTGGGCCCGGCCATGTCGCGCACGCTGGTGAAGCCGCGCATCAGCGTCCGCTCCGCCTCGTTGGCGGCCAGAAGGTTGATGTAGCCCACGTCGGCCACCATGAGGGTGGTGAGCGGGATCGCCGCCATCATGGCGTGCCAGTGCGCGTCGATGAGGCCCGGCATCAGCACGCGGCCGCCGCAGTCGATCGTCCGCACTCCGGCCGCGAGCGGCTGTCCGGCCGCCTCGACCGCCTTGATCTTCTGCCCCTCGACGACGACCCGCAGGCCGGCCCGCAGCGCCTCCGACTTGCCGTCGAACACCCGGACGTTGGTGAAGGCGATCGCCGAGCCGGGCGCCTTGGGGATGCGCGCCGATGCCGGCCTTGGCCCGAACGCCGACATCGCGGTGGCGGCCGCTCCGGCGACGAAGGCGCGACGCGAGAACTTGGCCTCGAGACGGGCGTTCAGCCGCGCGAAGCCGGGGCTCTGGCACAGGCAGCCGGCCGGATGCCGCCCGGGCGCGCGCGTCGAGGAACATTGCAGCATGGGCGTCTCCCCCGAGGCCATTCGTGTTCATCGCGAGCATAGCGACGGGCGGCGCCGTTTCCGAGGGGGAGAGAGGCGGCCGAGGGCGGTTGCCGTCGCGGCGGCGAAGCGGCACGCTCTGCGGATGGGGAGTACGAACCTTGCGCCGGGCAAGCCCGGCATCCCGCCGACCTGGACGTCGAGCGCGAAGGATCTGGTGACGACGGCGCTGGCCCAGAGCCGGATCTGGGTGACGACCGGCTTCGGCATCGTGAACGAGGTCTACTGGCCCGCCACCGGCACGCCGCAGATCCGCGACCTCGGCTTCATCGTCGCGACGCCCGACGGCTGGTCGGAGGTCAAGCGCGTCGCCCGCTACACCGTCTCGGTGCCCAAGCCCTACGTGCCGCTGCCGCGGGTCGTGCACGAGGGCCCGGGCTATAGGCTGGAGATCGAGCTGCTGCCGGCTCCGCTGCGCGACGCGCTGCTGATCTCGTGGCGGCTCGAGGGCGAGGGGGCGAGGCTGTACGCGCTCCTGTCGCCGCATCTCGGCAACAGCGGCCTCGGCAACAATGCGCGCGCCGGCCGCGACCTGGCGGCGTGGAAGGACGACAACGCACTCTGCCTCGCGAGCGACTCGGGCTTTTCGCGCACCAGCGCGGGCTATGTTGGCGTGTCCGACGGCTGGCAGGACTTCGACCGCAACGGCGGCATGAGCTGGAGCTGGACCGAGGCGCTCGACGGCAACGTGGCGCTGATGGGCGAGCTCGCGTCGCAGGAGGGCGTTCTCGCCCTCGGCTTCTCCGAGCACATCGAGGGCGCGCGCACGCTGGCACGCTCGGCGATCGCCGAAGGCTACGACACGATGCGCGAGCGCTTCATCCACGACTGGGAGGAATGGGGCAGGAAGCTGGTGATCCCGGGCGGCTCGCTCCCGGTCGAGCGCGAGGCCTACGTCTCCGCCGTCGTGCTGAAGGTGCACGAGGATCGCAGCTTCCCCGGCTCGATCGTGGCCAGCCTCAGCGTGCCGTGGGGCAATGCGAGCGACAGCTCCGGCGGCTATCACCTTGTCTGGGCGCGCGACTGCGTCGAGGCGGGGCTGGCGCTGATCGGCGTGGGCGAGATCGAGGACGCGGTGTGGATGCTCTGCTACCTGATCGCCACCCAGCACGACGACGGGCACTGGAGCCAGAACACCTTTCCCGACGGCCGTCCCTTCTGGGAGGGCATCCAGCTCGACGAGGTCGGCTTCCCGATCGTGCTCGCGGCCAAGCTCGCCGAGCAGGGATCGCTGGCCGGCGTGAGCGGCGTCGAGGCGATGGTGCGGCGCGCGGCCGGCTATCTCGCCAATCATGGGCCGGTGAGCGCACAGGACCGCTGGGAGGAGAATGCCGGCATCAGCCCGTTCACCATCGGCATCGAGATCGTGGCGCTGATCGCGGCGGCGGAGTTCCTGGAGGACGAGGAGCGCGACTACGTGCTCTCGCTCGCCGACTGCTGGAACGAGCGCATCGAGGACTGGACCTATGTCGAGGGCGGGCCGCTGGCGGCTCCGCACGGCGTGCGCGGCTACTATGTGCGGCTGGGGCCGGCGGCGCTCGACGGCGGCCTGCGCGGGCGCGTCAACGTCAAGAACCGCAACGGCGAATGGGTCGAGGCGGCGGCGCTGGTCGGCATGGAGTTCCTCTATCTCGTGCGGCTCGGCCTGCGCAAGGCGAACGACCCGCGCATCCTCGATTCGCTCAAGGTCGCCGAGGCGCTGCTGCGTGTGGAGACGCCGAACGGCGTCGCCTATCGCCGCTACAACGGCGACGGCTACGGTGAGAAGGAGGACGGCAGCCCGTTCGACGGCAGCGGCATCGGCCGCGCCTGGCCGCTGCTGGCGGGCGAGCGCGGCCACTTCGAGCTGGCGGCCGGGCGCGATCCGCTGCCCTGGCTCGAGACCATGGCGCGCATGACGGGACCGGCCGGGCTGATCCCCGAGCAGGTGTGGGACGCGCCCGCGATCCCCTCGCGCATGCTCGAGCCCGGCAAGCCCTCGGGCAGCGCCATGCCGCTGGTGTGGGCGCATGCCGAGTTCCTGAAGCTCCTGATCGCGCGCGAGAAGAAGCGGCCGCTCGAGCTGCTGGCGAGCGTCGAGGATCATCTCGCGAGAACCGGCGGGCGCGCGAAGGCCTGGCACTGGCGGCTCGACACGCCGTTCGAGGCGCTGCCGGCCGGCCGCGCGGTGGTGATCGACCTCGCCCGGCCGTTCGTGCTCCATTTCGGCTTCGACGGCTGGCAGGGCACGACCGACCGCCCCTCGACGCCGCTGCCCTTCGGCCGCCACGGCGTCCGCCTGGCGGCCGCCGACCTCGCCGGCCACCGCTCGCTCGACTTCACCCTCTACCTCTCCGCCGACGGCCGCTGGGAAGGCCGCGACCAGAAGGTGGCGCTGGGCTGACGAAAGATCCCTCGGCTTCGCCGCGGGATGACACCGGTTTGTGTGTCATCCCGAGCGCAGCGAGGGATCTTTCGGAGCGCGCACCTTCAGTCTCTTCGCTCGGCAACAATCGATACAGGGAAAATCGCAGGCGGCGGCCGCTGCCGGCGTATGCTGGCGCGGCGATGTCCAACGACTTCAATCATGATCGGAAGCCGGACGACACCGACGTCGACGTGTCCAAGCTCGACTCCATCCCGATCGTGCTGTCCCTCATCGGCTTGATCGTGATGGTCGGCGGTGCGGCGCTGGTGCTCTATTTCTGGTGGCACTGGATCCTGCTCGGCGGGATCGCGTTCCTCCTGCTCCTGCGGTGGATGGTGAACAACCAGTCCGGATGGCGATGAGGCGCGCTCCTCCGAGCTCATGGGAGCGCGCAACTCCAGTTGCGCTCATGCGACTTCGTTGTAGACTATATAGTCTAGACCATATGGTCACAACGGAGGATGCGATGAGCGACGACAGCGACGTGGCGCGCCTGCTGGCCGGCGCGGCGAGGGCGGTGAGGAGCGTGCGCTATTGCTGGCTGGTGACGGCGCGCGAGGCGGGCGGGGCCGAGGCGCGGCCGATGGGGCGGCTGCTGCACGACCCGGGCGAGGACGACTGGACGCTGCGCTTCGTCACCGACGGGCGCTCGCGCAAGGCGGCCGCGCTCGGGCGCGACGGGCGCGTGACCCTGGTGTTCCAGGACGATCCGGCCGAGGCCTATCTGACGCTCGCCGGCCGCGCGGTGCTGCGCGCGGAGGCAGCCGAGGTGCGGCGGCGCTGGCAGCCCGGCTACGACGCCTACTTCCCTACGGCGGAGGACCGCGCCGCCGCCGTCTTCGTCGAGATCGCGGTCGAGCGCATGTCGCTGTGGATCCGCGGCGTCACGCCCGAGCCGTTCGGCCTCGCGACGACGATCCTCGAACGCGAAGCCGGCGGCCGCTGGCGCCTGGCCGCCTGAGGGATCTTTGGCTGTTTGCGTAACGATTCCGCTTGCGTCCTTTGCGGCTCTCCGCCTCAATCGTGCGAGCGGAGGCAAATATGAAAGAAGAAGAAGGCAGGGAGGGTCCGCGCTTGTCGTCGTGCGACGGCGGCCTCGCCGTCGACCTGCCGCCGGCCACGCTCGAGGCGCTCGATGCGTGGGCGAAGCGGTCGGCGGTGTCGCGATCGCAGGCCGCGCGTCTGTTGATCGAGGCGGCGCTGCGCCGCTACGAGGGCTACGCCGCGATCGCCGCACGGGAATGAGTGCGAGCCCGCCGCCGCTGGTGATGCGGGTGCTGCGCGCCGTGCGCCAGGCGACCGGCGAGCGCAGGCCGCCCCACTGGATCGGGCTCGATACCCTGCGCCTGCGCATCGACCAGCTCCGGCTCGGCCAGGCGATCGCGCTCGCCGAGCGCGCGGGCTGGCTCAAGGTGGCGGGCCATCCGCCGCTCACCGTCGCGATCACCAAGGCCGGCCTCGACGCCATCGACGCGGCGCTGGCGCGCGAGGACACGGCGCCGGAGTAAGGCAACCTCGGCGGGTGGCGGGCGTTGACCGCAGTTGGGCGAGGAGACGGGAGAAGCATGGACATCGGGCCGGAGACCGATTTCCTGGCCGGCGGCGGCGAGATGGGGGCGCTGATCCGGGCCAAGGACTGGTCGAGGACGCCGATCGGGCCCGTCGAACGATGGTCGCTCAGCCTGCGCATGATGGTGGGCTTCCTGCTGGCCAACCGCTTCCCCTTGTTGCTGTGGTGGGGACCGCACTACATCTCGCTCTACAACGACGCCTACCGGCCGGTGCTCGGGGCCAAGCATCCGCGCGCGCTCGGCCAGCCGGTCCGCCAGTGCTGGGCCGAGATCTGGGACATCCTGAAGCCCCTGATCGACTCGCCGTTCGAGGGCGGGCCCTCGACCTGGATGGAGGACCTGGCGCTCGAGCTCAACCGGCACGGCTTCGTCGAGGAGACGCATTTCACCGTCGCCTACAGCCCGGTACCGGACGAAACCGCGCCGCGCGGCATCGGCGGCGTGCTGGCGACGGTGCACGAGATCACCCAGAAGGTCGTGGGCGAGCGGCGGATCGCCGCCCTGCGCGACCTCGGCGCGCGCACCGGCGAGGCGCGGACGGCGGAGGAGGCCTGTGCCATCGCCGCCGGCGCCCTGGCGACGCACCCGAAGGACATCCCCTTCGCCCTCGTCTACCTGATCGACGAGGCCGGGGCCGAGGCGCGGCTCGCCGGCGCCAGCGGCGTCGCGCCGGACGAGCCGGCGGCGCCGGTCGCGATCGGTCTCGATCCCGTGTCTGCGGGTGGCGCGCCCTGGCCATTGGCGGAAGCGCTGCACGCCGGGCAAGCGTTGACGGTCGAACACCTCGCGCAGCGTCTCGACAAGGTGCCGGCCGGCCCCTGGCCGGACCCGCCGCACACCGCCCTGGTCGTGCCGATCCGGTCGGACGACGCCCATCGGCTCGCGGGCTTCCTCGTGGCGGGCGTCAGTCCCAGGCTCGCGCTCGACGAGCAGTATCGCAGCTTCCTCGATCTCGCGGCGGCGCAGATCGCGGCCGCGGTCGCCGCCGCCCGCGCGCGCGAGCAGGAGCGCCGCCGGGCCGAGGCGCTGGCCGAGATCGACCGCGCCAAGACGATGTTCTTCTCCAATGTGAGCCACGAGTTCCGCACGCCCCTCACCCTGATGCTGGGGCCGCTGGAGGAGGCGCTGGCGGCGCGCGACCTGCCGATGATGGAGCGGCCGCGGCTCGAGCTCGCCCATCGCAACTCGCTGCGGCTGCTGAAGCTCGTGAACTCGCTGCTCGATTTCTCGCGCATCGAGGCGGGCCGCGCCCGGGCCTCGTACGCGCCGCTCGATCTCGCGCCGCTCACCCAGGACATCGCCAGCACCTTCCGCTCGGCCTGCGAGCGCGCGCGGCTGGCGCTGGTGGTCGATTGCGCGCCGCTGCCCGAGCCGGTCTTCGTCGATCGCGAGATGTGGGAGAAGATCATCCTCAATCTTCTTTCAAACGCCTTCAAGTTCACCTTCGCGGGCGAGATCGTGGTGCGGCTGCGCGCCGACGACGGTCGCGCCGAGCTCACGGTGCGCGACAGCGGTGTCGGCATTCCCGCGGCCGAGCTGCCGCGCCTGTTCGAGCGCTTCCATCGCATCGAGGGCCAGAAAAGCCGCACCTACGAGGGCAGCGGCATCGGCCTCGCGCTGGTGCAGGAGCTGGTGAAGCTGCATGGCGGCAGCATCCGCGCCGAGAGCGAGGAGGGCCGCGGCACCAGCTTCACGGTCGCGATTCCGTTTGGCACGGCGCATCTGCCGGCCGACCGCGTCGGCACGACACCCGGCCCAGCCTCGACCGCGGTGCGCGCCGAGGCCTACCTCGAGGAGGCGCTGCGCTGGCTGCCGGAGGAGGAAGGGGCGGAGATTCCGCGAGCGCCGCACGGGACCGAAGGCGACAGCGCGGCGTCGGCCCTGCCCAAGAGCGCGCGCATCCTGCTGGCCGACGACAATGCCGACATGCGCGCCTATCTGCGCCGGCTGCTGGAGCCGCACTGCGCAGTGGAGGCGGTGCCGGACGGCGAGGCGGCGCTCGCGGCGATGCGCGCCGCACGGCCCGGCCTCGTGCTGGCCGACGTGATGATGCCGGGGCTCGGCGGCTTCGGCCTGCTGCGCGCGATCCGTGCCGATCCGGCGCTGGCCGACATCCCGGTGATCATGCTGTCGGCCCGCGCCGGCGAGGAGAGCCGCGTCGAGGGCCTCGAGGCCGGCGCCGACGACTATCTGGTGAAGCCGTTCTCGGCGCGCGAGCTGATCGCGCGCGCGGGCGCCCATCTCAAGATCGCGCAGGCCCGGCGCGCCGCCACGCAGGCGCTCAGGGCGGGCGAGGAGCGGCAGGCCTTCCTGCTCCGGCTGAGCGACGCGTTGCGGCCGCTCATCCGGCCGGAGGAAATCAAGGCGGCGGCGAGCCGGCTGCTGGGCCAGCGCCTGGGGGCGAGCCGCGTCGCCTATTTCAGCGTCGACGGCGATCACTGCCTCGTCGAGGGCGACTATGCCGACGGCCTGCCGCCGATCACGGGCCGCCATCCGGTCGCGGCCTTCGGTCCCGGCATGCGCGCCGCGCTGGACGGCGGTCTCGCCGTCTGGTCGGACGATGTCGAGGCCGATCCCATGCTGACGCCGGCCGAGCGCGCGCTCTACGGCGAGCTGCGGGTCGGGGCCTATGTCGTCGTGCCGCTCCTCAAGTCCGGGCGGCCGGTCGCGGCGCTGGGCGTCCACTCGGCGCGCCCGCGCGCCTGGAGCGAGGACGAGGTGGCGCTGGTCGAGGAGACGGCCGAGCGCACCCGGGCCGCGGTCCGGCACGTGTTGGCCGAGGACGCGCTGCGCGCGAGCGAGCTGCGCTTCCGCAGCCTGGTGATGGCGGGTTCCGACGCGGTCTACCGCATGAGTCCCGACTGGAGCGAGATGCGGCAGCTCGTCGGTCGCCAGTTCATGGCCGACACGACCGATCCGATCTCGACATGGCTGGAGAAGTACATCCATCCGGACGACCGTGCGGCCGTCACGGCCGCCGTCGCGGTGGCGATCCGCGACAGGAGCGTGTTCGAGCTCGAGCATCGCGTCATCCTGCGCGACGGCTCGCCGGGCTGGAGTCATTCGCGCGCCGTGCCGCTGCTCGACGCGGCGGGCGAGGTGACGGAATGGATCGGCACGGCGGCCGACATCACCGAGCGCCGGCGGATGGACGAGGCGAGGGCGCGCCTCGCCGCGATCGTCGAATCGTCGGACGACGGCATCATCAGCATCGATCTCGACGCCGTCATCCAGACCTGGAACCAGGGGGCGGAGCGGCTGTTCGGCTATACCGCCGACGAGGCGGTCGGCCGGTCGGTCACCATGCTCGTTCCCGTGAACCGTCCAGACGAGGAGCCGACGATCCTGGCGCACATCCGGCGCGGCGAGCGGATCAGCCACTACGAGACCGTCCGGCGGCACAAGGACGGGCGGCTGATCGACATCTCGCTGACCGTCTCGCCCGTCGTCGACGCGGCCGGCCGCATCATCGGCGCCTCGAAGGTCGCGCGCGACATCAGCCAGCGCAAGCGCGACGAGCAGCAGGCGCTCGTCCAGGCCCGCATCCTGGAGATGGTGGCCACGGCGGCGCCGCTGGTGAAGGTGCTCGATGCCGTGGTGCTGTTCCTCGAGGCGCAGGAGCCGGGGACGCGCTGCGGCATCCTGCTGCTCGACGAGGACGGCGCCCGTCTCCGCCGCGGCAGCGGGCCGAGCCTGCCCGAGGCCTATCACGTGGCGCTCGACGGGACGCCGATCGGGCCGCCCTATGCCGGCTCGTGCGCCGAGGCGGCGCATCGCTGCGCGGTCGTGACGGTGCCCGACATCGCAAGCGAAGCCCGCTACGGCGACGCATGGCGCACCCTGATGCTGTCGTTCGGCATCAGGGCCGGCCGCTCGACGCCGATCTGCGGCAGCGGCGGCCGGGTGCTGGGCTCGCTCGCGGTCTACTACGATCGGGCGCGCGATCCCGCGCCGGCCGATCCCGAGGCGGTCGATATCGCCACCCACCTCGCCGCCATCGCCATCGAGCGCGACGCCGAGCGCGAGGCACTGCAACAGCGCGCGGCGCAGCTCAAGCTGATGGTCGACGAGCTCAACCACCGGGTGAAGAACACGCTCGCCACGGTGCAGTCGCTGGCCGCGCAATCGCTGCGCGGCGCGGCCAGCGCGCAGGACGGGCGCGCCGCGCTCGACGCGCGGCTGCTGGCGCTGGCGCGCGCGCACGACGTGCTGACGCGCGAGCACTGGGGCCGCGCCTCGCTCGGCGAGATCGTGGCCGGCGCGACCTCGGCCTACCGCGGCGCCGCCGGGAGGCTGCCGCGCATCGAGGGCCGCGGACCGGAGATCTTCCTGCGGCCCAAGGCGGCGCTCGCGATCGCGATGGCGCTGCACGAGCTCGCGACCAACGCGGTGAAGTACGGCGCGCTCTCCAATGCGCGCGGCCGGGTCGCGATCGCCTGGGGGCCAGCGGACGGCGATGCGCGCCGCTTCCGCCTCGAATGGCGCGAGATCGACGGGCCGCCGGTCGCGCCGCCCACCCGGCGCGGCTTCGGCTCGCGGCTTCTGGAGCAGGGCCTGGCCTACGATCTCGCCGGCGAGGTGCGGCTCTCGTTCGAGCCCGCGGGCCTCGTCTGCACGATCGAGGCGCCGATCGGCGAGATGGGAGAAGAAGGATGGCGGATGCCGCGAACCTGACCGGCAAGCAGGTGCTGATCGTGGAGGACGAGTTCCTGGTCACGATGCTGATCGAAGACGCGCTCGGCGGTCTCGGCTGCACGGTGGCGGGCACGGCGGCGCGCTTCGACGAGGCGCTGGAGAAGGCGCGCTCGCTCGCCTTCGACGTCGCGATCCTCGACGTCAATCTCGACGGCCGGCGCACCTTCCCGATCGCCGAGCTGCTGGCCGGGCACGGCCGCGCCTTCGTCTTCGCGACCGGCTACGGTGCCGACCGCCTGCCGCCGGCGCTCGCCGGCACGCCGATCCTGCCCAAGCCCCTCCAGCCCGGCGACCTCGCGCAGGCGCTGCAGGCGGCGCTGGCCGTCAAGGATCCTTCGCTGCGCTCGGGATGACACGACCTCTCTGACCGGAAGACGGTGTCATCCCGAGCCGAAGGCGAGGGATCCTCGGCATTTTCCCGCCCGCGCGGACACGTTAGGATACCGCGCCTGGGGAGCGGGGAGTGTGGTGACGGAGATCGGTCGTTCGATCGGGGGCGCGGCGCGGCGGCCCTGGTATCGACATGCGGGCACGACGCTCGCGATGGGCCTGGGGGCGATTTATTTCCTGATGAACCTGGTGCCGCCCGGCCCGGGCCTGACGGCGGGACCGGGCGTCGTGCTGGCCGCGCTCGCCTGCCGCTCGGCCAAGAAGCGCCGGCTGGGCGAGGTTCGCGACGGCATCGTGCGCCAGATCGGCGAGGCGCTGCTGATGGTGCCGATCGTGGCGAGCGTCGCCTTCCAGCGCGACCTCAGGCAGGCGCTGGCCGCCCATCCGATCCCGATGCTGGTGCTGCCGCTCTGGTGCGTCGTGGCCTATGCAATGGCCGCGCTGCGCGCCTGGCGCGAGCCGCCGCGCTGACGGCTGATGACAAAGGGCGCGTGAAGGCCCATATGGAGTCAGGCGTCGTCTGAGCGGTGTTCACGCGGTCGCCTTCCCGAGACCCGCCCGCAAACTCCTTTCCGACGAGGCCGCCCATGTCGACGCGCACCGAGCATTCCGGAGGCCGGCCATGACGCTCGCCGGCAACGGTGGCCGGCCGGGTGTCCTGACCGACGAGGAGGAGGTGACGCTGCGCCGCGTCGCCTATGGCGAATCGGAGGTGAAGGCGATGCGCGCCCGCGATCTCGCGCGCCTGCGCAAGCTGGGGCTGATCGAGGACGCCAAGGACGGGCCGCGGCTCACCGAAGCCGGCCGCAGTGTCTTCAATGGCCTGCCCAAGGCGGCCGGGCGCGACTCGCCCCGGCGCGTCGACGACATGCTGCGCGAGATGGCGCACCTGCTGCGCGACAGGGGCCGCTGACCGCGCCGCCCGAGCGCCACCGAGTTCGTCACCAACAGCGCAACAAGCTGTGTCATCCCGAGCGAACGCGAGGGATCCTTGATCGGCGCCGCAAAAGATCCCTCGCTGCGCTCGGGATGACACGACCCCCATAGGGATGGCACAAAGTCGATGATTATGAGGGGATAGTGCGACACCCATGGCCGACGACGCCCGCTCCCGCCGCTTCGCGGTGCTGATCGATGCCGACAACACCTCGCCGCGCATCGCCGCCGGGCTGTTCGAGGAGATCGCGAAGTTCGGCGAGGCGAGCGTGCGCCGCATCTACGGCGACTTCTCCAGCCCGCGGCTGAGGTCGTGGGCCGACATCCTGCAGAAATACGCCATCGATCCCTACCAGCAGTTCGCCTACACCTCGGGCAAGAACGCCTCGGACATCGCCCTCGTCATCGACGCGATGGACCTGCTGCACAGCGGCCGCTTCGACGGCTTCTGCCTCGTCTCGTCGGACAGCGACTTCACGCGCCTCGCCTCGCGGCTGCGCGAGGAGGGCGCCGACGTCTATGGCTTCGGCGCGCAGAAGACGCCGGAGAGCTTCCGCCAAGCCTGCCGCCGCTTCGTCTACACCGAGAACCTGCTGCCGGAGACGACGGCGGCGTCGGCGAGGGAGCCGGACGGCGGCGCGCCGCGGCGGGCGCTCGAGCCGGCCGGCGCCGCGGTCCCGATCCTGATGAGGGCGATCGAGCAGATCGAGACGGAGGACGGTTGGGTCGGTCTCGGCGTGGTCGGCCGGCGCCTCGCCAACATCGCCTCGGACTTCGATCCGCGCACCTACGGCTACCGCAAGCTGAGCGACCTCGTGCGCGAGAGCGGCGCCTTCGAGATCGACCAGGCCGAGGGACGCGCGGTCCGCATCCGCCCGCGGCCGGCCCAGGGGGCGCGGCCGGCCGGAAGGCGCCGCCCGCGAGCGTAGCAAGCGATCATTTGCGGGCGGCCGTGGCCGGTGACGAACTCCCGGTGGCGCTCATGCTCATTTGCGCACGATCTTCCAGCCGGGGCCCATGATGGCGCGGACGATGCCGCGCGCAATGTCGAGGCGATTCTCGATCGAGAGCGGCCGGGCGTCGAGCACCTGGGTGGTCGCGTTCACCAGGGCCATATGCATCCGGCCGCGCTCCTCCTGATCGGCGGCGACCTGAGCCGCGACGACCGCCCCGGCGGCGATTTCCTCGGCGGACGGCGTCAGGACGGCCGCGTCGAGGGCGGCCGCCTTGTCGCGGCGGCGCTTGTCCAGGCTGATGACGTTGTCGCTCATCTGCCGTGCTCCCGGCCTGTTGGACGGCGAAGTCTCCACGAGCCTGCGCTTCCACGATCGGAACGGCACCCCGTCATGCGCCGGCACCGAGTGTGCGCGCCGGTCCCGGGCGGCACAAGGACGGACTGCGGCATCGGCGATGCGCGATCCTCCTCTAGTGCACGCGCGGCGGGGCGAGCCAGGCGTACTTCGCGTCCCGTTCGGCGAGGGCGCTGAGGAAGTTGACGACGATCTGGATGCAGAGGTCGAACACGCCTTCGTTGTCGAGCAAGTGACGCTCGCTTTCGTCCGGGACCAGCTCGAGGCCGGTGTCGAACCGCTGCCAGGTGACGCCGAGCTCCGGGCACACCGGCGAGCGAGAATCGAAGAACAGCATCCCGAAGGCCCGCGCGCCGCGCTCGCGAACGTCGCTGGCCAGCGGCAGGCCGTCGTTGCGAAGATCGAGGAGCGTGGCCGTCAGCTCGAGCGGCTCGCCGTCCTTCAGCATGCCTTCGTAGATCCGGGTCTCGAGAATGGCCGCCCTGACGTCGTCGATCGTCGTCATGTCCGGCTCCTTTCCTGCTGTCGCTCCCGTCGCCGGGATGATGTCTTTTCGATGGACCGTCCCGCCGATGCCGGCAAAGAACGTCATGGACAGTCGGCCGCCGGAGGATGAGGGTGCCGCGGACCTGTTCGGCTCAGGCAACGCTCTCCAATTTGGCCGGCAATGGGAGTACAAGCGTTGGCCCGAGCATTTCGGACCGTCGGGCTGGCAGCGGGCGCGGTGCTGCTGATGACCCTGACAGCCTTTGTATCCCTCACGACAGTCATCCTGGCGAGCTCCCTCGTCGCCCGGCTGTTGGGCTGGTGATGTTCGACGAGGCGGACGTCCGACCAATATCCTTCTTTTCAGCGTCGAGGCACAGGCATGTTCCGTAGAATCGTGTTCGCGCTCATAGGAACGACAGCCATCATGGTCGTCGTCGTCGCCGGCAAGACGGCCTACATGATCCTGCACTGGCCCTGACTGGCTGGCTCGTCGGGGCGCAGCGTCCGGATCCGCTAGTTCAGCGGCCTGTCGTTGGCGACGGCGAACTCCGACGTCGAAAGACCGGGCGCAATGGCGCAGATCTCGTGGAAGAACACCGCCAGCAGCCGGACGATCACTCGCCTCATATCCTGGCCGACATCTTCATCGTCGCCGACGCCCGTCACCGCGAGCATGGTCTCGTGCAGGCTCCAGACGACCGGATGCCTGGGACCGTCGGGCACGTTGCGCATCGATATGAGACCGTAGTGCGTCGCTCCGCTGTGGCGGGCGAAGGAGGCCGCCGGCGAGTCGTGCGCCATATCGCCGAGCGTGATGGCGACGCTGGCGTCGGTCGCATTGGGCAGGAACAGTTCGTAGGTGCGACGGGCCAGCGTTCCGGCTTCGAGATGATCGGGCATGTTCGTTCCCTTCCGTCCTTCCGGCTCTACGGCAGCTTCTCCAGCCGGTCGGCGATCGTCGCCAGCCTGCTCAGATGCCGCGCCTGGACCTTCTCCAGAGAGTCGAGCCGTTGCTTCGCGTGCGCCGTGTGGCGGCCGTCCCGTTCCAGATCCGCGATCAGACGGAGTTGCCGCGCGATATCGCGATGGCCTTCCGCCGCGTGCGCCTCGGCGGCGACGAGACGGGAGTGCAAGGTCGCGCGATCTGTCATGGAGCGGTCCCGGAGGTCCTGTCCGGTCCCTCGGCGTAGGCCTGCACGAGGCGGAGCTTCGCGGCCTGGTAGGCGAACCATTTCATCTTGCTGGCGTCCGGGCATCCGGAGATATCGATCCCCGGCGTCCCGACGTCGTCGAATTCGCCCGCGCCACGGGTGGCGCCGAGCCAGTCGCTGTAGGCTTCCCGCAGCTCGCCGCGCAGGCGGGAGCGCTTCTGGGTCAAGGATTCCATCGATGCTCCTGTGTTCGGGTTGTCAGGTCGGCGCGCGCAGCAGTGCGTAGGCGACGATGAGCACGATCAGCAGTGCCGGGAACAGGACGGGCGGCACGAGCCAGCTCTTGAAGTTCTTCACGATGCACTTCCCGTGCGTTGGCACACGATGGTCGTCGATCCGGATCTGAACTCGATGATCCGATCGGGAACGCCGGATTGCGGTCGTGCGTCGGTCCACAGAAGGTCGGCTGCGCCTCCGTCCGCGACGAGGGCGAGCGCCATCGCTTCCGCCGCGTCGAAGGCCGGCTGATCGTCGTCGTAGTGACCGCAGAGACGACCGTCGCTCGTGATCTCCCAGATGCTCTCGCGGCGCCTGACCTCGAGCCGGGTAACCGGCCGACGCTCGATGTTGGCCGGGCCGAGGGCCGGCGGCGTCGGATCGACTGTCATGAAATTCCTTCCCGGGGTGGGGCGCGCTCGTCGCATCGGGACCGGGCGAAGCGCCGCCTTGCAACGCCTCGTCCCACGCCGAAGAAAGGATATGGGGACGGGCGGAGCCGATAGTAAGGGCGAAAGGCGGCCCGGTCGAATGAATTGTCGACCCGGCGCCGGCTCCGGGCCGTTCACGGATCGGGATCGGCGCGGTCGCCGCCCGCGCTGTCGAGGGCCTGCAGCGTCGTCGGCCATTGCGCGTACTTGCGGCGCAGGCGCTGCTGATCGGCGGCCAGCGCGTCGCATCGCAGATGGACGACGGCGTCCTGGACCGCGCGGTCGGTCGCCTCGTCGATGACGGCGAAGTTCAGCCACTGCCGGCATTCGACGACGCGTCTGGCGAGGGTCGCGACGTCCGCCGGCGCGTCCTCGGTCTCGAAATCGGGCAGGGCGCGATCGGTACGGCCGGCCAGCATGGCGCCTGCGAACAGGCTCATGAGGCCGGCCACGATGGCAAGATAGGCAAGGGGCATCCTTGTCGTCGGAGCGGATGCGGTCTTCGCGCTGCCGGCGGCGCGACGGTCGATGGCGGCCGGGCCGAAGGCCGGCTTCCCCGGATCGATTGTCATGGAACTCCCCCTCTCAGATGGTGTGTGGTTGCTCTGAGCGGGAACACGAGACGCTGCGCCACAAGTCTCGTCGGGCATATGGGACGCGCCCGGCACGTCGGTAAGGGGCTGGCCGGCGAATCGCGGAAATTTAATCGTGCGGGCGTGGCTGCCGACAGCGGGCCGTCAGGCCCGCTCGTTCAGCACGACGGTCAGCAGCGAGCTGTGGACCTGCAGGTGACCATTGGACAGGTGGCTGTTGTAGCTGATGAAGCCCGCCTTCCTGAACTTGTTCATGAAATAGCTGACCCGCGGGCGCGTCGTGCCGACCATCTCGGCCAGCGTGGCCTGGGTGATGCGCCCGGCGATCGGCTGCGGCCCGCCGCGCTTGCCGAAGTTCGCCAGCAGCAGCAGCGTGCGCGCCAGCCGCTTCTCGCTCGAATTGAAAAGCTGGTCGATCAGGTCTTCCTGGATGCGGCTGTTGCGGGTCAGCAGGTAGGCCGTGAAGAGCTCCCCGAACGCGGCTTCCTCGCGGATGACGCGGATCATCTCGGCCTTGCTGACGCGCGTGAGCCTGCTGTCGATCATCGCGGTGGCCGTTCCCAGCCGCTGCGGCTGGCCGATGAGGCAGCCTTCGCCGAAGAACTCGTCCGGTCCCAGCATCGCGATGATCGCCTCCTTGCCCTGCTGCGACGCGACCGTGATCTTGATCCGGCCCTTCTGGATGTAGAACACGGCGTCCGCCGCACTGCCCTGCCGGTAGACGACGCTTTCCCGGGGATAGTCGGAGATGGTGCGCCCGCGGGCCGCGGTGCCGAGAAACGCCTTGGGATTGAAGGTGGACTTAGCCTGCCGGGCCATGGCGAACCTCCAATGCGCGGAGCATCGGCGGCGATTGTACGCTTTCCGACGTTGCTTCGGTCAATATTGGACAGACGCCCCGGACCTCGACGACTAGTCTGCTCGAAGAGCGTGGGAGGCGTGAACGATCGGACATCGCCGGTGCGGGTTCGTCACGTTGGGGGCAGCACGAGACTCGCCGGCGCCGGAGTTCCCTCGACCGGATGGTCCGATCGTTCCGCTTGCCAGCCAGGGTTTTCGGGCGGGCGACACGACCCCCTGCCCTCCGCCGGGCCGTCCGCGACGCGGGAGGAAGACATGGAACGCGTCGTCCTCTGGGCTTCGAGGCTCGCCTTGCCGGCGATCGCCGGCCTGCTGGGACAGGTCCTCTACTGGTTCTGGTTCGACGATCTCTACATCGGCCATCGCGTGGAGAGGCTGATCGGCGGCCTGTCGCTCGGCATCGTCCTCGTGCTGGTGCTGGTCCTGGCGCTCGCGAGCTGGTGTTTCCGCGAGAAGTAGATCGCGGACATCGGAGCGATCCGGCCTGCGATGGCGCGGCGCTTCCGGCCGCGCGCGAACCTGCTAGCATCGGCGCCAGGTACGATCGGGTGGCCGCGCTCGCGACCGCGCAAGCGACTTCGCAATCGCGCCGCCCTTTCGGACATCACTACCGCGGAGATGGCCGACATGGCGGCCCGGCGCCCCGGCAAGAAGCGTGCAGCTTCCTGGTCCCTCGAGGACATCCCGTACCATGCGCTGGCGCCCGGCGCGGCGGGCGTCGATCGGCGGCTCTTCTATCTCGTGGCTTCGGCCTCCTTCATCGAGATCACGTCGGGCCTCTATACGCGCAACCTGGTCGACTACTTCCGCTGCGACAGCGAGGTCGTCGAGTGGCTGGAGCGCGAGTGGGAGAGCGAGGAGCTGCGGCATGGCGCGGCGCTGAAACGCTACGTCCGGGCGGCGTGGCCTGATTTCGACTGGGAGGGCGCCTATCGGACATTTCTCGCCGAGTACACGCCGCTTTGCACGGTCGAGCAGCTCGCCGGCACCCGCACGCTGGAGATGGCGGCGCGCTGCGTCGTCGAGACCGGCACCGCCGCGTTCTACCGCATGTTGTCGGAGGCGAGCGAGGAGCCGGTGCTGAGCGGGCTGGCGGCGCGGATCAGCGCCGACGAGGTGGGCCACTACAAGCACTTCTACCGCTATTTCCTGCGCTACCAGGCGCTCGAATGTCCGGGCCGGGCTGCCGTGCTGCGCACGCTCTGGAGCCGGCTGGCGGCCGTCGATACGGAGGACGCCTTCTGCGCCTTCAAGGCCGTGTTCCTCGCCTGCAACCCCGACCGTGCCTTCCGGCGTGGCGACTACGACATCTGGCGCGCCGACGTCCTGCAGTTCGCGAAGCGCCACCTGCCGCACGACATGGCGATCAAGATGCTGCTGAAGCCTCTCGGCCTGCAGCCATGGATCGCGCGCGCCGTGATGCCGGTCATGGCCTCGGCAACGCGCAGCCTCCTTATGCGCTAGAACATCGTCCTTTCGCTCAATGGCAGGCGCCCATCCTCGGCTGGAAAGGCCGGGTGAAAGGCGCTAGGACGCAAGCGTGCCGTCTCTCCCTTGTTTCAGAGGAGGTCGCCTATGGCCGGCAGGAAGCAGCGTTCCTCAGCCTCTTCGCGACAGCGCGGGCCCCGCGGGCCGCAGGCCGCGGCGCTCTACGCCGAGAGGCCATCCGCGATGTCTCGACCCACGAATGCCGAGCTGACGCAGTTGCGCGTCCGCGTGATCGCGCTGGAGAATCTGGTGATCGCGCTGCTTGCCGAGGCATCCGAGCGGCAAGTTGGCGTCGTCCGCGACATGGCGGCCTACATCTCGCCCAAGGCCGGCTTCACGCCTCATCCGCTGACGATCCACGCCGCCGCCCACATGATCGACCTCGTCGAAAGAGCCGGCCATTTCCGCGAGGCAGCGCAGGCGTGAAAGGGACAGACGGCGGCGACCGCAGCGCCGCAGTCAGACGGGGGCCGTCGCCACGTCGCGGAAGCGGACCAGCCGGCCGGCCGCCTCGTCCCACAGCGTCAGCCACGGCGCGCGCAGCCCGCCGAGCAGGCTGAGCGGCTTCACCGGCAGCAGCGCCTGGACGGCCTCGTGCGCCGCGCGCAGCCGATAGCTCGGCACGCGCGGATTGAGGTGATGGACGTGATGGAAGCCGATGTTGCCGGTCAGCCAGTGCAGGACGCGCGGCAGGCCGAACCACGACGATCCCTGCAGCGCGGCGTCGGCGAAGCTCCAGTCGCCCTCGGTCGTCCAGCGCGCCGTCTCGAAGCGATGCTGCAGGGAGAACAGCCAGACGCCCGCAATGGAGGCCACCGTCATGACCGGCAGATGGACGAGCAGCACCGCGCGCCATCCGAACAGCACGACCAGCGCGCCGAACAGCGCGACCAGCGCCAGGTTGGTGAAATGCACCGACCGGCGCTCGCGCCGCCATTCGTTCGGCGTGTCGAACGGCAGCCGATAGAGCAACACGAAGATCAGCGGCGGCAGCAGCAGGTTGGCCACCAGCGGATGGCGCGGCAGGCGGTAGAGCAGGCGCCGCCGCTGCGACAGCGCGCGATAGGCGCGCACCGTCAGGCAGGACGAATAGATGTCGGCGCCGCCGCCCTTGCGGTCGAGGTTGTTCCAGTCGGCGTGGTGCAGGGCGTGCTGGCGCCCCCAGTTCGCGAACGGCGTCAGCGTGATCAGGCTGCACAACCGCCCGACCAGCGCGTTGGCCCGGCGCGAGGCGAAGAACGAGCCGTGGCCGCAATCGTGCTGGATGATGAAGATGCGGACCAGAAGCGCCCCGGTCGGCACGGCGAGGGCGAGGGTGAGCGGATAGGAGATCGGGAAGACGAGATACATCGCCACGCACGCGGCGATGAACGGACCGAAGGAAGTCAGGAGCTGCAACGCGCCTTGTCCGGCGATCGGTTGTGCGAACGCGGCTGCCGCCCGTCGCACCTCGGCACCCGAGCGGGCAAAAGCCCGGTCGGTGTTCATGAGGGGGTCCTTTCGGGGGAATGCATTCCCTACATGGGCCTTTGCGCGACGCCGCGCAATGCCCCCTACGGCGTCAGTGCAGCGCTGGGCCACGCCATCGCCGGGCGATGCCGGTCGCCGGCACTTCCCCGGGGACGACGGACGCCCCTCGCGGCGTCTCGGTCGGCATGCGGGTCACGCCGTAAGGTTGCGGCCGTCCATCAGCGCGTCGACCTGGCTCTGGGCGGCATCTTTCGCGATGCCGTATTTTGCGACGACCTGATCGACGAGCTCGTCATTGGACTTGAGGGCGGAGAGCTCCTGCTTCGAGAACCTGTTCCACCTGGTGCCGATCTGGTTGAGAACGTCCTGCCGGTCGGTGTCGTCTGCGGGCGAGCGGCTGCCTGCTGTCGGGGCATTGGCCATGTTGTCTCCGGTTGTTCGGGTTTGCTGCCCCTTGAACGATCATCGTTCAAACGACGCTTGCGGCAGGTGGGGACGAATCCCGCGATTGTCAGGGGCGGCGCCGGATCTATTTCTTCGCGGACGACGGCGAATGTGCTGGACATCGCCGCGCAAAGCGCCGCGCAATCGCAGCGAGGAGGGACGATCATGACCGACAAGACGATCGATCTCGACCTGCATCGGGGCCTGTCGGCACAGCACGAGACCGAGCTGCGCCGCCATATTTCGGAAGTCGAGGCCAATCAGGCGGCGCTGCGGCGCGCGCAGGAGGAGGTCGAGCGCCGGTTGCTGGCCGAGCCCGCCGAGAGCTGGTCGCAGGCCGCGGACAAGGCGCGCTACCTGCTCGGCCTCTACGCCGCCTCCACGGCGAGAGGCGATGCGCGTATCGCCCGGCTCATCGCCGCGGTGCTCGATGACTTCGACCGGCTGTCGCGATAGCGGAGGAGGTTCCGAGGTGAAGGACGACCTCTATCGCCTGCTGCGCTACGAACGGGAAGGGCTATGGGCCACGTTGTGGCTGCCGACGGCGTAGCAGGAGGCGAGGATCCATCGGGCGAGCGAAAGTCCCGCGACCGGCGCCGCGCATTCGCGGCGGCCGGCGCGGGAGGTACGGGGTTCAGTCGACCTTCTTGAGGTTCTCGGCGGAGGCCTTGCCGGTGCGACGGTCGGCGACGACATCGTACTCGACCTTCTGGCCCTCGATCAGGCGGTCGAGGCCGGCGCGCTCCACGGCGCTGATATGGACGAAGGCGTCCTTGCCGCCGTCATCCGGCGCGATGAAGCCGAAGCCCTTGGTGCTGTTGAACCACTTCACGGTTCCCCTGGACATGGGAATAACCTTTCACAAACGTAGACATGCTGACCCGCCAAGGGAGGCCGGTCGTCGAATTCGCATCTGTTTCGGGATCAAGGTCGATGGCGAGGCGCCAACCCAACGCGGCGCGGCCAGATCATCGGTCCGTGTATCGACATCATCCATATGGACGCATCGGGGGCCGGTGGCAAGCCGCGTCATCGACGCCGGCATCGGCAGGGTGTAGAGCATCGCCCACCGTCGACAAGGAGAAGGACGATGCGGCATATCGGGGTCCTGCGCGGCAGCGGCACGCTGGAAAGCCGGGGCGAAGTCATGGGCCGCGCCGACTACGAGCTCGACGGCTATCTCATGCGGCCGGGCGAGGTCGTCGCCTCGGGCGAGATCCGCATGGCCGCCGGCCAGCTCAGCAACGCCCTTCGCCGTCGCGACCTCCGATTGCGCACCGACGACGGCCGCGTGCTCGGCATCCGTTTCAGCGGCCGGCGGCTCGGCACGCCCGACGATGCCGCCCACGCCGACGTCCATGACGGCCTGCCGCCGGAAGAGGACTGGCAACGCTGAACGGCGCTTGCCTCAGGCAGCCTCGGTCTCGCGGACCAGGCGGGCGAGCTCGAGAGCGCCCAGCGCGGGGCCGAACGGCAGCCCGCCGCGCACCGGGAACAGGCCGACCGCCGAGAAGCCCCGATATTCGCCGCGCTCGTAGGCGGCATAGGCGTCGGCCGCATCGTTGAGATGCGCATGGTGGTCGTAGGTGTAGGCGATCCGCCGCGGCGGCAGCACCGCGTTGGGGTCCCGGAAGGCCGCGACCACGACGAAGCCGTCGGCGGTGACGGTGCGGACGATGGGGGAGGGGGCGTCGGGCATGAACCGATGTTAATTATTAATTAACTACCGGTCAAGCGCTGTCACTGGACATCGATCGCCGGCGGTGCGGAAAGATCCCTTGCTGGCGCTCGGGATGACACGGTTTGTCGCTCAGAAGGTTGTGTCATCCCGAGCGTCAGCGAGGGATCTTTATCCGCCTCGCCGCCGCGCTACCCCACCCGCTTCTCGGTGATCATGAGCGCCTTCGACCACTTGCTCTTGGGCAGGTCGAAGTCGCGCGGCGGGTTGAACTGGCGCACCCGCCACGCCGTCGTGGTCGAGCGCAGCAGGCGCTTCACCAGCGCGAGCATGGTGCCGTCGGGCTGCTGCTGCAGGAAGACATGGTCCTTGCCCGGCTGCGGCGGCATGCCGGGATGGATCACGACCTGGTCGCCGTGCTCGATCGCCGGGCTCATCGAGGTGCCGATGACGTAGAAGGCGAAGGGATTGCGCACGCCCAGCATGCGCTCGGAGCGGCGGATATAGTCGATCGGCTCGTTCACCAGCACCATCGCGCCGTCGTGCCCGGCCTCGGCGCTGGCCCACACCGCGATGTCGGGCCGGCCGTTGACCGGCATCTCGCGCAGCAGGCGCGTGGCGGCGGGCGCTGCGTCGCTGCGCGGGCCCCCCGTCTCCGCGTGCCCCGCCTCCGTTTGTCTCGTCTCCGTGTTTCTCGTCTCGGGGGGCACGCCGGCGGCCACGGCGGGATCGAGCCCGAGGAGCTGCACCAGCCTGCCGAGCTTGCGCTGGTCGGGAACGTTCTTGCCCGACTCCCACTGGTTCACGGCCGACTTCGAGATGCCGAACTCGCGCGCGAGCTCGGCCTGGGTCAGACCGCGGCGCCTGCGGCCTTCGCTGATGGCATCGCCCAGCTCCGACATGATGTCCATTTTGACTTGACCTGCGGTTAACTTCCCGCACATTGTTAATTGACCGAATGTTAATCAAGGATTAACTTCGGGCCATGAGCATTCCCGACGGCATGAAGCGGGCCCGCCATGCGGCGGGCGGCAAGGACATCGACATCGCGCGGCTGCTCGGCATTACGCCCTCGGCGGTCAGCCGCTGGAACGGCGTGGTGCCGGTCCGGCGCGCGATCGAGATCGAGGCGCTGACTGCGGGCCGCGTCACGCGCTACGACATCCGGCCCGACCATTTCGGCCCTCCCCCGTCTTCGTCCCGGCCGCCTTCACCGGCCGCGCCGGCGGGGCATCCCGTCCGGAGCGGCCGATGCTGACGCCGCGCCAGGCCGAGCTGCTGGCCTTCCTGCGCGCCTACGCGGCCGCGCATGGCGGCGTGATGCCAAGCCATGACGAGATCACGGTGGCGCTCGGCCTGCGCTCGAAGGCGCGGGTGAGCGCGGTGATCGACCGCCTGGTGGAGCGCGGCTTCCTGCGCCGCCTGCCGCGGCGGGCGCGCGCTCTCGAGCTGATCGACCGCACGATGGCCGGCGCCGAGGCGCTGGAGCGGGCGGCGGCGCGGCTGATCGAGGAGCGCGGGCCGGGCGCGACCGCGGTGCTGCTGATCGAGCTCGCCCGCCGCCTGACGCCCGCGGAAGGCCGCGGCGGGCCGGCCGGCACGGAGAAGCGGCCATGACGGCGCGAGCCTGCGGCTTCGGCAAGAACATCCGGCGCATGAACGCCGATCCGGTGATGCGCGCCCGCATCAGCGCCGCCTGCCGCGAGGGCATGAAGCGCTGGTGGGACGGCCGGCGCCTGCCGCCGATGACGCCGCAGCAGCGCTGGAAGTACCGCCTGCTGCGCGAGGCGGTGGGCCGCGAGGCCGCGCTCGGGATGGTGCTCCCGCGATCCTCTTCCCCCAATTCCCAACGGCGGCCGTGACGATGTTCCCTCCCGCATCGTTCCCTTCCACGGTCGCCGGCGCGGGCCGCCGGCTCCCCCACCGGCGCCCGCGCACCTCTTGTCCCGGGCGTCGCTGATGGCGCGCATCCGCACGATCAAGCCGGAGTTCTTCACCTCCGACGACATCTGCGCGCTCTCGCCGCTGGCCCGGCTGCTCTATATCGGCCTGTGGTGCGAGGCCGACCGCGAGGGACGGCTGGTCTGGACGCCGCGCGTCTTCAAGCGGCGCTATCTGCCCGACGATGCCTGCGACGGCGATGCGGTCGCGGCCGAGCTGATCGAGCGCGGCCTGGTCGTGCCCTACGGCGAGGGCTATGCGTGGATCCCCACGCTCGCCCGGCACCAGATCCTCAATCCGCGCGAGGCCGCCTCGCGGCTGCCGGCGCCGGAGGGCGACGCGTCGCCACGCGCGGCCGACGCGTCGGCACGCGTCGACGACTCCGCTTCCATGGGAAGGGAAGGGGAAGGGAACGGGAAAGGAAAGGAAGGGGAGGGAGCGGGCGACGCGCCGCCACGCGTCGCGTCGCGGCCCCCACGCCCGACCGCTCACGCTTTGCCCGAGGGTTGGCAGCCCGACGCCGCCGATCTTGCCTGGGCAGCGACAGCCCGGCCCGATCTCGCACCCGAGGCGATCGCGGCCGAGACCGAGCGTTTCCGCAACCACGCCGCAGCCACCGGCCGCACCGCGCAGCGCTGGGGGCCGTACTGGCGCAACTGGATCACGCGCGCCCATGCGCCGAAGCCCGCCGCGACGACGAAAAGCGCGGCCGCCGGGATCACCGCCGATCGCGACAGCGAGGCGCACTGGCGGGCGCGCCTGCGCGGCTACCGGCCGGGCGGCTTCTGGCTCGAGGGCGACTGGGGCCCGCGCCCCGAGAGCGGCCGCGCCCGCGTGCCGCCGCCGATCCTCGCCGAGTGGCGCGAGGCCGGACCGTGAGCCGGCCGCGCCCGAAAGCGATGCGCGCGATCCGCCGACCGATCGGCGAGCGGTGGACCGCCGAATGCAGCGCGCTGCTGGAGCGGCTGAACGCGCAGGGCCTCACCGACGGCGAGATCGCCCGCGCCATCGAGGCCCGCACCGGCCTGCGCTTCTCCCGCCGCTGGATCGCCGTCCAGCGCGAGGCCCACCAGATCGGCTCGTGCTGGAACAAGTGGGGGAAGCGGTAGAAGGCACCGGCGAAAGATCCCTCGCCTTCGCTCGCGATGACACGGCCAAGGTGGTGTCGCCCCGAGCGTCAGCGAGGGATCTTTCTCGATCGCGAGATCCGCCGCAGCCAGGGCGCCGAATGGAAGGCGCTCATCAGCAGATACATCCAGGCCATGCTGCCGAGCGGCGAGGCGTCGGGCGCGCACATCATGGCTGGCGCGCCGCCTTCGAGGACGCCCGTCAGCAGCGCCATGGCGGCGAAGGTCGGCGCGGCGGCGAGCCCGAGCCAGTCGGCGGCTGACGAAAGATCCCTCGCCTTCGGCTCGGGATGACACGATTTCATCGATCCGGAAGACCGTGTCATCCCGAGCGCAGCGAGGGATCTTTCCTCGGTCGTGCCGATCGTCGATGTCGTCATGGTCTTCCCTCCCTTGGGCGGTCGCGGGTCGTGGGATAGATACGGAGGGGAGGCGGACGGCGGGAGTTACAAGTGTGACGGGAGTGCGATGGATTCGCTGATCAACGCGGCGGCGCGGGCGCTGGCGGCCGGCGATCTGCTGGGCGCGCTGAAGCGGGTGGCGCTGCGCGACGACCCGCCGGCGCTGGCGCTGCGCGGCATCGCCATGGCCCAGCTCGGCGATCTGGCGCGCGCCAGGGCCTTGCTGCATCGCGCGGCGCGCGGCTTCGGCCCGCGCGAAGCGGTGGCCCGCGCACGCTGCGTCGTCGCCGAGGCCGAGATCGCGCTCGTGTCGCGCGAGCTCGGCTGGCCGGCCAGGACGCTGGCGGCGGCGCGGGCCGCACTCGAGGCGCACGGCGATCGCGTGAATTCGGCCCACGCGCGGCATCTCGAGGTGCGGCGCCTGCTGCTGATCGGCCGGCTCGACGAGGCCGAACGGGCGCTGGCCGCGCTCGAGCCCATGGCGCTGCCGCCCGCGCTGCGCGCCGCCCACGAGCTGGTCGTCGCCGGCATCGCGATGCGGCGGCTGCACACCAGGACCGCGCGCGCGGCGCTGGCGCGGGCCGGCACCGCGGCGCGCGAGGCGGGTGTGCCGGCGCTGATGGCGGAGGTCGAGGGCACGACGGCGACGCTCGACAGGCCGGCGGCGCGGCTGATCGCGCGCGGCACGGAGCGCGCCCTCCTGCTCGACGAGGTCGAGACGCTGCTGGCATCGGGCGCGCTGGTCGTCGACGCCTGCCGCAATGTCGTGCGAGAAGCCGACACGGTGGTCTCGCTCGCGACGCGCCCGGTGCTGTTCGCGATCGTGCGCGCGCTGGCCGAGGCGTGGCCGGCCGACGTGCCGCGAAGTGCGCTGCTCGCACGCGCCTTTCGTGCGCGGCACGCCGACGACTCGCACCGCGCGCGCCTGCGCGTCGAGGTCGGGCGGCTGCGCGCCGCGCTCCGTCCGCTCGCCGAGGTGAATGCGACGGAGCGGGGCTTCGCCCTGGCGCCGGTCGGCGCGCGCGAGGTCGTGGTGCTGGCCCCGCCGGTCGAGGAAAAGCATGCGGCGGTGCTCGCTTTTCTCGCCGACGGCGAGTCGTGGTCGAGCTCGGCGCTGGCACTGGCGCTGGGCGCCAGCGCGCGCACGGTGCAGCGCGCGCTCGAGGCGCTCGCCGAGGCGGGCAAGGTCCAGTCGTTCGGCCGCGGCCGCGCGCGCCGCTGGATGAGCCCGCCCGTGCCCGGCTTCCCGACAACCTTGTTACTCCCCGGCCCGCTGCCGGGCGGCTAGGGTCATGTCGATCGGAGCGAGAGGAAAAGATCCCTCGCCGACGCTCGGGATGACACGGTCTTCGGGACCGACGGCATCCGAGGCGAAGCCGAGGGATCTTTCCGATGCGGTCCGGGTGACATGAAAACCGGAGTGACAGCGATGAAGCGATCGGCCGCCGAGATCATCGAGGAGTATGGACCCTTTCCCGGCGTCGAGGCCGTGCACGGCGTCACGTTCGACGGCCGGCAGGTGTGGTTCGCGTCGGGGGAGAAGGTGAACGCCCTCGATCCGGCGAACGGCAAGGTGGTGCGATCGATCGAGGTCGCAGCCCACGCCGGGACCGCGTTCGACGGTCGGCACCTGTTCCAGATCGCCGAGGACCGCATCCACCGGATCGATCCCGCGACCGGCCGCGTGCTGGCCACCATCCCGGCGCCCGGCAACGGCGGCGATTCGGGCCTCGCCTGGGCCGAGGGCACGCTGTGGGTCGGCCAGCATCGCGGCCGCAAGATCCATCAGATCGATCCCGAGACCGGCAAGATCCTGCGCACCATCGAGTCCAACCGCGTCGTGACGGGCGTCACCTGGGTCGACGGCGAGCTGTGGCACGGCACGTGGGAAGGCGACGAAAGCGACGTGCGGCGGATCGATCCGCAGACCGGCGAGGTGCTGGAGCGGCTCGAGATGCCGGCCGGCGCCGGGGTGTCCGGCCTCGAGTCCGACGGCGCCGACCGCTTCTTCTGCGGCGGCGGCCGCAGCGGCAAGGTGCGCGCCGTGCGGCGGCCGCGGGGCGAGTAGCAAAGTCGTGTCATCCCGAGCGCAGCGAGGGATCTTTCGTGAACAGTAAAGATCCCTCGGCTTCGCCTCGGGATGACACGGAAATCGATTGCGCGCTCCCTCGAAGCTACTCGCTGACGCCGCAGGCGCGCTGGGCGGCGAGGTAGCGGTCGAGGATGTCGGGGCGGTGGAACAGGCGCAGCGCGCGCAGCTCGGTGAGCGTCGTGCGCTGCACCGCGTCGCGCCGGCGGGTGATCTCGCGCGCCTCGTCGAGGCGGCCGGCCAGGGCGAGATGGGCGGCGAGCAGGCGGTGCGCGGTGCCGTAGCCCGGGTTGCGCTGCACCGCCTTGCGCGCCCAGGCGATGCCGTCGTCGTGGCGACCGAGCGCGAAGTGGGCGGCGGCGAGCCCGGTCAGCGAGAAATAGGCGAACGCGTCGGCCGGCGCGAGGCGGATGGCGAGCTCGAGGCTTTCGACGCCGCGCGCGAAATCGCCGGTCCTGTTGCAGGCATAGCCCAGTGCGCCCCAGGCCAGGGCCAGGCCGGGATTGAGGCGCACCGCCTCCTCGGCGTGCAGGAGGGCCTGATCGTGCTGGTCGCCGAGCCCCGACAGGGCCTGGGCGTAGATCGCCTGCGCGAAGGCGTCGGCGCCGTCCCGTTCGACGGCCCGGCGCGCCAGCTCCAGCGCCTCGGCCCAGGTTTCGCCCGGACGTGCGGCGCCCGCGATCGGGGCCATGAACAGGCACCAGGAGAGCGCCGCCAGGGTGGGCACGCTCTCGGGGTCGTGCGCCAGCGACTGGCGCAAGAGCGCGATGGCCTGCGGGATCGCCTCGCGCGTGCCTTCCCACATGGGCGGCAGCGCGCGCAGGTAGAGATCGTAGGCGGTGAGGCTTCCGGTCGGCTTGCGCCGCGCACGCTCGATCTCGGCGCCGCGCACGGCGGGCTCGACCACCGCCGCGACGGTGCGGCCGATATCATCCTGCAGGTCGAAGATGTCGGCGAGGTCGCGGTCGTAGCGGTCGGTCCAGACCTGCAGGCCGTTCTCCGCGTTCGTCAGCTCGGCGGTGACGCGGATGCGGTTCGCCGCGCGCCGCATGCTGCCGGTGAGCAGGTATTGCACGCCGAGCCGGCGGGCGATCTCGCGCACCTCGAGCGTGCCGCCCTTGAACGGGAAGCTCGCGCTGCGCGCGGCGACCCTGAGCGCGTGGAAGCGCGCGAGCGCGGTGATGATCTCCTCGGTGACGCCATCGGTGAAATAGTCCTGGCCGGAATCTCCGCTCAGGTTGCGGAACGGCAGCACCGCGACCGACGGCTTGCCGGCGAGCGTGCGCGCCATCGCGGCCGGCTCGACCGCGGCCGGCCGCGCCGGCGCCGCGGCCGTTCCTTCCGGAGACCAGCACCAGACCTGGACCGGCCGGGCGATGTTCTTGAGGCTCTGCGCGCCGCCGTCCTCGAACGCGACCTCCAGCCGGTCGCGCACCTCGTCGTGCACGCGGGCGGCGAGGCAGAGGCCGCCCGGCGGCGCGATCGCCTGCAGGCGCGCGGCGACATTGACGCCGTCGCCGAAGATGTCGTCGTCCTCGCTGATGATGTCGCCGAGATTGACGCCGACGCGGAACACCAGGCGCCGGTCCTCCGGCAGGCCGGCATTGTGCGCCGCCATCGCCGTCTGCAGCCCGACCATGCAGCGCACCGCATCGACCGCGCTCGCGAACTCGATCAGGAGCCCGTCGCCGGTCGTCTTCACCAGCCGCCCGCCGTGCGCGGCGATCGCCGGGTCGACGATCTTGCGGCGCACCGTCCGCAGTGCCTCCAGCGTGCCGCTCTCGTCGCGTCCCATCAGCCGCGAGTAGCCCGCGACGTCCGCCGCCACGATTGCCGCGAGCCGCCGCCGCTCCGGCACGGCCGTCAGCCCGCGAGCAGCGCGCAGATCCAGTAGACGGCGATCGCCACCTGCACGACGAAGAAGGCGAAGCGGGTGTTGGTGGCGAAGGCGCCGGACGAGGCGAGATGGGCGCAGGACTGCGCGACCCGCGCCGCCAGCAGCCACGGCGCCAGCGGGTCGGTGACGGCGGCGCGGTCGGCCACCAGCGCCGCGATCAGCAGCGTCGCCAGCACCGGCAGGCTCTCGACGCAATTGGCGTGCGCCCGCGTCAGCCGCTGCATGAACGGCGACAGGTTGGCATTGTCCGGCTTCAGCGCCGTCACCGCGACCGCCCCGGTCAGGATCAGCCGCGCCCTGAGGACCTCCATCACGATCACGAGCAGCAGCGTCCACGCGACCAGCCCGATCAGCACGGTCATGGAGACATGGGTCATGGCATCGTCCTCCCCGAGCCGCAGGGTAGGAGCCGCCCGCCGCAACGGCAAGACGAGCGCCACCGGAGTTCGTCGCCGGCCGCGTCGACCCTCGGGGATGAAACGGCGCTGCTCGCCGCAAGATGGGTGTCATCCCGAACGAAGTGAGGGATCTTTCGCGCCGCCAATCAAAGATCCTTCGCTGCGCTCAGGATGACACCTGTCTCTGGACAACGACGATATCGCCCTCATCGGATCGGCGGGGCGTATTGCAGGCCGCCGTCCTTCCACAGCTTGTTGAGGCCGCGGTCGATCTTGAGCGGGCTGCCGGCGCCGAGGTTGCGGTCGAAGGCCTCGCCGTAGTTCCCGACCTGCTTGACGATGGTGTAGACCCACTTCTCGTCGACGCCCAGCGCCTTGCCCATGCCCGGCGTGACGCCGAGGATGCGCTTGATGTTGGGATTGTCGCTCTTCAGCATCTCGTCGACGTTCTTCGAGGTGATGCCGTACTCCTCGGCCTCGATCATCGCGTACTGCGCCCAGCGCACGATGTCGGCGAACTGGTTGTCGCCGTGCCGCACGGCCGGGCCCAGCGGCTCCTTGGAGATGATCTCGGGCAGCACGACGAAGTCGTCGGGCTTGAGCGGCGGCGGCGGGTTGGCGGCGCGGGTGGCGAACAGGCGGGCGCGGTCGCCGGTATAGACGTCGCAGCGGCCGGAGAAGAAGGCGGCGCGGATCTGGTCGGCGTCGTCGAACACGACCGGCTTGAAGGTCATCTTCTGCGCCCGGAAATAGTCGGCGATGTTGAGCTCGGTGGTGCTGCCCGAGGGCACGCAGATCGAGGCGCCGTTCAGCTCCCTGGCGCTCTTCACGCCGAGCTTCCTGTTCACCATGAAGCCCTGGCCGTCGTAGTAGGTGACGCCGGTGAAGTCGAGGCCGAGCGCGGTGTCGCGCGTCAGGGTCCAGGTCGTGTTGTTGGACAGCAGGTCGACCTCGCCCGACTGCAGCGCGGTGAAGCGCTGCTGGCCCGACACCGGCACGAACTTCACCTTCTCCGAATCGCCGAAGATCGTCGCCGCCACGGCGTGGCAGACATCGACGTCCATGCCCGTCCACTTGCCCTGGCTGTCGACCGTCATGAAGCCGGCCAGGCCGCCCGCCGCCACGCCGCAGATCAGCGTGCCGCGGGCCCGGACCGTGTCGAGGTCCTTGCCGGCCAGCGCCGGGCCCGAGGACGAGATCGCGGCCAGGCCGATCGCCGCCAGCAGTAGCAATTTTTTCATGAAGATCTCCCTGTTCTTCGATTCTGCTTTCAGTTCCGGGCCACTTTGCCCAGGCGTGGCTCTGTCCCGGCCAAGGGCCGCCGAATGTTCGTACGGCGGCACGCGATCACGTAGAGGCTACCGGCGATCAGCAGTAGCCGATAGGGCAACGGACAAGCCCGCTGGGCAAGGCGATCGCCACCACACCTTTCAGCACATGCTCCCGATCGACGCGAGTCCGACCCGTGCGACGGGCTTCTTCACTTCCATATCTTCTTATTCATATCTTCCTATTCGGGCAATCCGGCCGCACGCAGCGCGGCACCCAGCTTCGCGGCGAGCACGGGCGCGCAGTCTACACCGGCAAATTGCCGGCTGATGCGGAACGTGGGCTGCAGTTCCATCACGCGTGAGGCGGCGGTCTTCGCTTCACTTAGCCGGCCGAGCACAACCAGCGGCCCGATCAGGATCACATAGTTGATGCTGTGGCCAAGGTTGGCCTGCACCGCCTGGTAGGCCGCCTTTGCCGCTTCGTGCGGCCGCTCCAGCAGGAAATGACCGAGCGCCTGCGAGCCGAACGCCGCGAACGCCCAGGAATCGAACGGCGAGAGGCGGAGCGCGCGCTCGCCCCAAGCGATCGCGGGCTCTGCTTCCGCCGCCCAGCTATGAACGACGCTGCCGAGAATGAAGCCAAGCGCGGTCGACGGGCTGAGCGCGAGCGCGGCCTCGAATGCGGCGAATGCGGCGGCGCGATCGTGGGCATCCATGCCGAGCGAAAAGCCGGCGAAGGTGAGTGCCAGCGCATCGTCGCGACCGTGTTCCAGCGCGAGACGCGCGTGACGCATCGAGGCGAGGCGATCCTCCTCCTTCAGGCCGGCGCGCAGGAAGCGATTGTGATGGGCCATCGCCGCGAGGCCATGGGCGAGAGCGTAGGTGGGATCGAGCGCGAGGGCGCGCATCAGCAGCGGCAGCGCCGATGCGGCGCGATCGGGCATGCCCGAATCGACATCGGGCTGTGCACGCAGCACGAGCTCGTAGGCGTCGAGGCTGTCGGGCCGTTTGCGCTTGATGCGCTCGACCTCGGCGCGGCGCAGACTCGGCTCGATGGCGCCCACCACCGAGAGCGCGATCTCGTCCTGCAGCGCAAACACGTCGTGCAAGGTGCGATCGTAACGCTCGGCCCAGACCTGCGCGCCGCTCGTGCTGTGGGCGAGCTGGGCGTTGATGCGGACGCGATTGTCGCTCCGCCGAACGCTGCCCTGGAGCACATAGTGCACGCCGAGGTCGCGGCCGACCTGCTTCACGTCAATCATCCGGTCGCGATAGACGAAGCTCGAGTTGCGCGCGATCACGAACAGCCACTTGATGCGCGACAGCCCGGTGATGATGTCGTCGACCATGCCGTCGGCGAACCAGGCGGTGTCACCCGAATGCTCGAACGGCAGGACCGCGATCGACGGCTTCTCGGGCGCCGGCAGCGCAGGCGTTCTTGGCGTTTCGCTCGCATCGGCGTCGACGCGCAATGCCGGCGGCCCGACATAGCGATAGCCGCGGCGCGGCAGCGTCTCGATCCAGCCGGCGCCGCCGTCCTGCTCCAGCACGCGGCGGAGGGCTGCGATCTGGACCGTGAGATTGCTGTCCTCGACGGCAAGTCCCGGCCATGCCGCCGCGATCAGCGCATCCTTGGAGACAGGAGAGGCGGTGCGCTCCAGGAGAAGGCGCAGCAGCGCGACGGCGCGCTGGCCCAGCAGCGCGGGCTTCCCGCCGCGGAACAGCAAGCCGGCCTCAGCATCGAGCGTGAAGGTGCCGAACTTGTAGGCGGCTGACGGCGGCGGGCGATCCATTTCGGCAAAATTTTGCAACAATTTCGGACCGCTTTCACGACCTTTGGGCAAGGGCCGAGGCAGGGTAGGGACGTGCCTTCAATGCGCACCCCCAACTGCGGAGGACCCGACATGTCAGCAAAGGCGATCATCCGACGACCCGGCGAAGGCAAGAGTGTAAGACTTTCAGGCCACCCCATGGCGTTCCTCGTCACGGGCGAGGACACGAAACACACCTCGATGTTCGAGTGGACGATCCCACCCGGTTTCTCCACCGGGCTGCACGTGCATCGCGTGCAGGAGGAGACGTTCTATGTGCTGGAGGGCGAATGCGACTGGCAGGTCGGTGCCGAGCGCGTGCGCGCCGTGTCCGGTACCTATCTGTTCCTGCCGCCCGGCGTGCCGCACGACATCGCCAACGCAAGCGACAGGCCGGCACGCGTCCTGATGACGGTGTCACCGCCCGGCCATGAGCACTATTTCGAGGAGCTGGCCCACGCGGTAGCACGCGGCGGCGCCGCGGAGCCTGACAAGATCGCGAGCCTGCGCGCGCGGTACGACACGGACCAGCTCTCCGCGCTCGGAGAATAGGGACAGGAAGCTCGCTGAGTTTGCCTTGACAGCTCGCCGGCTCTGCGGCCGATGCTTTTCGCCGAGGAGGAGCCTCACGATGACCATCACCATCACCGCCTTCGAGCGGTCGCCCGACGGCGGCAGGGGGCTGGCGCGCGACACGCGCGTTCGCTGGGCGCTCGAGGAAGTGGGCCAGCCCTACGAGGTGCGCCTCCTTTCGTTCCGCGCCATGAAGGAACCCGCGCACCTCGCCCTTCATCCTTTCGGCCAGATTCCGACCTACGAGGAAGGCGATCTCGCCCTGTTCGAGACGGGGGCGATCGTGCTGCATGTCGCCCAGCGCCATGCCGGCCTGCTGCCGGACGATGCCGATGCCCGGGCGCGCGCGATCGCCTGGATGTTCGCCGCGCTCAACACGGTGGAGCCGCCGATCCTCGAGCTCGCGAACGCCAGGCTGCTGGAAAGCGGCGAGCCCTGGTCCGAGGCGCGCCTGCCTCTGGTCGAGGATCGTGTCCGCCACCGGCTGCGGCAGCTCGCCGGTCGCCTGGACGAGGCCGACTGGCTCGACGGCGGGTTCAGCGCGGGCGACCTGATGATGGTCTCGGTGCTGCTCCGGCTGAAATCGTCGGGCATGCTGGGCGAATACCCGAACCTCGCCGCCTATGTCGCCCGCGGCGAAGCGCGGCCCGCCTACCAGCGGGCCTTCGCCGCCCAACTGGCGGTCTGCGCTGCAAGCCACCGACCGGCCGATTGAAGTCCGTCCCGGGCCGGAAGTCGTCCTCCGGGTTCTTGTTCAGTTTTTGGGTCCTTACCCAGGAGCGGATTCCGAATGGTGGACCCATCCTACCCTCACCCTGAGGAGCATCGCGTAGCGATGCGTCTCGAAGGGTCGGCAACAGACGCGGTGCTTGTTCCCACCCTTCGAGACGCGGCCGGCGGCCGCTCCCCAGGGTGAGGTGATTCTGCCCAAACGGGACATGCTCTAATTGCGCGGGTTGCGGAAGACGACGCAGGCGCCGCCGGCGGCGCGCAGCTTCGCGCACAGCGCGTCCGCTTCGGCCCGGCTTTTTTCCGAGACCCGGACGGCGAAGGTCGGGAGATCGGGCCGGCGCGCATGCAGGACCAGCGGCAGCCGGTCGCCCAGGACGGCGGCGTAGCGGCGCCGCAGCCGCTCGTAGGTGGCGAGCACGCGCCCCTCGGACCAGTTGCCGGCGAGCTGGACGCCCCACGGTCCCCAGGCCGGGTTGCCCGTGAGGTCGGGACGGTGCCGGGTGCTCTCGATCATCAGCCTGGCGACCTCGATGCAGCGCGCGCCTCCTGTCGTGTTCGAGGGCTCGACCTGCGGTGGCGGCTTCGAGGTCCACGCCTCGGCACTGTAGCCCGTGACGATGCGGACATAGGCCTGCGTCTCGGCCGGAAGGGGACGGCGGCCGGCGAGCCAGGCCTCGACCTGGTCGGGCCCGGCGTTGTAGGCGGCCGCGGCCAGACCGAGGTTGCCGTGGAAGGTGGTGCGCAGCTCGCGCAGGTAGCTCGCCGACTCGCGCAGCGCCTGCAGCGGCTCGAAGGCGTCGGTGAGCCCGCGTGTCGCGGCGGTCTGCGGCATGAACTGCGCGATGCCCTGCGCTCCCGCCGGGCTGACCGCTGCCGGATCGAAGCGGCTCTCCTGCCAGATCAGGCGCGTGAAGAACGCCTCGGGGAGCCTGTTGTCGGCCGCCGCCTGCGCCAGCGTGCGGCAGACCTCGTCGACGGAGGGAGGAGCGGCGCGCGCCGGCGTCGGTTGCGACAGGGCAACGGTGAACGCCATTCCCGCTGCCATGAGCCACGACGTCGGCTTCGATCGGCGCATCGCGTGCTTCACCGGCATGTCGGCAACCGCACCGAGACCGGCGCGGCCATTCTGCAGATCGGGGAATCCACGAACCTCACCGTTTCCTGGTCATGTTCGTCCACCTCTGGATGGTGCTCGGACTCCTCGTTCTCGATGAGGCCGTGATCCCGGGCGAGTCGGACATGGGTTCGTCGCGCAGCGCTTCGCAGGCGTCAATGCCGTTATCCTCGCCAAGGTCATGCCGGTCGCCGAGCGCTCGAAGCCGGGATGCCGGTTCGACCGGCAGTGAGCTTGCCTTGATCCAGATCATTTGCCGGACCGGCTCTCGGTGCAGGCTGTACCACCCCGTGGGGAGATGCCGATGTACTCGAGAGAGCCCGCATTGATCCACCGGCCCGGCGGAGGATGAAGGAGGACGATCATGGACGTCTCGCGTCGTTTCGTTGTGGGCGCCGGCCTCGGCGGCGCACTTTCCGCCTTCTCGCCGCCGGCGTCGCGCGCCGACGACGGGCTTCTTTCCAGGGCCATGGACGGCCTGGAAGATTTCTGGCTCGCGACGGATGCCTACGTCTTCGGCTACCCGCTGGTGACGATGGAGATGACGCGGCGGGTCATGACGAACGTCGTCGCACCCGCAGGCACCCGCGGGCCAATGGGCCAGTTCGTCAAGGCACGCCAGTATCCTGACGCCACGTTCCGCGATGTCACGGCGCCCAACGCCGACACGCTCTACACCACGGCCTGGATCGATGTCGGCAAGGAGCCGTGGGTGCTGAGCCTGCCCGACATGAAGGATCGCTACTTTCTGTTCCCGCTGCTGGACGGATGGACCAACGTGTTCCAGGTCCCCGGCACGCGCACCACGGGAACGGGCGCGCAGGCCTATGCCATCACCGGCCCGGGCTGGAGCGGCACGCTGCCGGCCGGCGTGACGGAATACAAGTCGCCCACGGCACTCGTCTGGATCCTCGGCCGCATCTATTGCACCGGCACGCCCGAGGACTATGCGGCCGTCCATGCCCTCCAGGACCAGTGCAAGCTCGTGCCGCTCGGCTCGTGGGGCAAGGAGTATGCGCCGCCGGCCGGGACGGCCGATCCCTCGATCGACATGAAGACGGCGGTGCGCGATCAGGTGAACGGCATGGACGCCATCCAGTATTTCACCCTGCTGGCCGATCTCATGAAGAGCAATCCGCCCGCGGCGGAGGACGCCGCGGAGGCTTCGCGCTATGCGCGGATCGGCCTCGTGCCCGGCAAGACTTTCGACGCCGGCAAGCTCGGGGCCGACTTCGCCAAACGCATCCCGCAGATCGCCTTCGACCGCATCATGCTGCAGTTCAAGGTCGGCAAGTCGGTCAGGAACATCAAGGGCTGGATGTTCGATACGGTCACCGGCGTCTACGGCACGGACTACCTCAACCGCGCCTTCGTCACGGCGATCGGGCTCGGCGCGAACCGCATGCAGGATGCCGTCTATCCCACGTCCCCGAAGGACGCCAATGGCAACGACTACTCCGGCGCGAACCGGTACGTCGTGCGCTTTCCGAAGGGTCAGCTTCCGCCGGCTCGCGGGTTCTGGTCGCTGACCATGTACGACGCCAACTACTTCTTCGTCGCCAATCCGATCGATCGCTACTCGATCAGCGCTCGCCAGAACCTGAAGGTCAACGACGACGGTTCAGTCGATCTCTACATCCAGAACCAGTCGCCGGGGACGGACAAGGAGTCGAATTGGCTCCCGGCGCCGACGGGCAAGTTCGTTCTCATGATGCGGCTCTACTGGCCGACCGAGACAGCGCCGTCGATCATCGACGGCACCTGGACCCCGCCAGCAGTGGAGAAGGTGGCGTAGCTCGGGCCGCCGCATCAGGCGCTGGCGACGAAAGCGCTTCGCCGAACTCGAGGCGAGGCGACCAGGTTGGTTGTCCGCCCCGCCTATCGCCCCGCGGAGCTTGGCATACGATCCAGCTCGAGCCATGCGCCGCGGCGCGATTTGGATTCAATCCTCTCGGCGCTGGCCGTGCCGCCGTCGCAGGTCCAGCCATCTCAGCAGCGACTGCTCGGAAAACTTGAGCTCTGCGCCATGCAGCGAATGGAAGCCGGCGACCGACGGTTGAGAACCCTTCGCAAGCTCGGCGCGCACGTAGGCATCGAATCCTTTGAGGATCTTGAGGATTTCATCGCCGAAAAGGGCGCGGCTCGAAATGGTATAGCGGGGAGGCATCGATTGTACTGACGCAAAAGACTCTACTTCGTTCAACGCCTTGACCGGCGCCGGGTTGCCGGGCCCGTCATTCGCCGACGCCGCCAGTTCGGCAGCCTCCGCGTCGAGCCTCTCCGCAATCAGCAGCAACTTGCCATTCGGAGGCCCTTCCAGGCCGGCCGCCATGCGTCTTGCGAGGTCCGCAGCAGCCTTGGCAATAGCGGCCGCCTTCCGCGATACATCGGGCGGTGTCGTCATTATTGGTATCTCCCTTGAGCAACGAGACTAGCTGAGCATTTCTCCTCACCTTCCCACTGTCATTCTTCCCTCGTCGAAATATCCGGCAATGAATGCATCGCGAGCGTCGGAGTCGTTGATTCAGATCAAGGGTGATCCAATCGCCTTCAATCCACGAGGGACAGCGGGCACGGCCCACGACCGGCCGATTGGCGGCGGCTACGGGAGGATGCAGGTCGCCGCGATCCTCCCGTGCCCGCGGCCGAGCAGGCTACCGGCCCCACACTTGCCGTATGGCCATGCCCGGGCAGCCTTGCTCAGCAATCTTTGGCGCGCCGCCCTCCGGGCGGCGGCGTCTTGTCCTTCTCGGCGCGCAACAGTTCCAGGAGAACCTTGCGCTCCGCTTCCTCCGTGGTTTCGGCAAGCAGCGTTTCGTATCGCTCGATATTCTTTCGGCGGGCGAACTCTTCCTCTCCCATTGCCCAACCTCCACACACCCATGGGCAAGAGCGCCTCCCTCTCTAAATGCCCGGCGCGGTCCGAGGTTGCAATCGCTGCTGCTTCACGCGCGGAGCATGAAGCCGCCGGGGTGACGCGTCACCAGCCGAGGTCGCGCCTGATCCTCGACGCGACCTCGAGATGGCGTTCGTGGTCGCCGGCGAAGCGCGGGCCGGACCCACGCCTGCCCTTCAAAAATCTCGACGTCCCCGGGTCGAGGCGCAGCCCGTACGGGCGGCGCGGTGCATCGCCTCGGCACGCCCGACGGTCGCCTGCACGGCTTCGCGGTCGCGCAGCGAGGCCGAGGCGCGTGAACAGCGATGCGTGATGGGCGCCGCGTTCGAACGGCCAGCGTCCGGTGACGCGATAGCCTCCCTCGACGGGCGTCGCCGTGCCGCCGGCGCCGGTCGCGGCGACGAAGCCGCGCGGATCGGCGAACCACTCGCGTGCCACTCCGCGTGATCGAAAGCACTTCCTCGACGGCCTGCGCAAGGCGGGCCTGTGCGAAGCGTAAGGCGGTTCCATGGGTTCACGGCCTGGGCGGCACCCTGTAGATTGGACACATGGCGCTCAAACGGATGGACAACGTAGGAATCGTCGTCGATGACCTCGGAGGGACGATTGATTTCTTTCGCGAGCTCGGCCTCGAGCTCGAAGGGCGGACCACGATCGAAGGACAATGGGCGGGACGCGTCACCGGACTGGGCGATCAGCGCGTCGAGATTGCCATGATGCGCACGCCGGACGGTCACGGCCGGCTCGAGCTGTCCCGCTTCCTCGCGCCGCCTGCCGTCGCGGATCACCGCAACGCCCCGGTCAACGCTCTCGGCTACCTGCGCGTCATGTTCGCCGTGGACGACATCGACGAGACGCTTGAAAGGCTCCGCAAGCGCGGCGCCCAGCTCGTAGGCGAAGTGGTCCAGTATGAAGACGCTTATCGGCTCTGCTACATCCGCGGGCCCGGAGGGCTTCTCATCGGACTCGCCCAGGAACTCGGCTGAGCGCAATACGGAAACCAGCGGAGCATCACCATCCGGGATCGCGCTTGATCTTCGCGCGACGTCGAGGAGCCGCTCATGGTCGCCGGCGCCAAAAGGAGACTGCGTGAGTTGCCGGCGCGCGCCCACTTTGCCAGCATAAGCTACGTCCGCTTTGGGTGCTGACGAGCCGACGGCTTGAAGTGAGATCCAACGATGATTGGCCAGCGAAGCGTCACCAGCCGAGGTCGCGCCTGATCCTCGACGCGACCTCGAGATGGCGTTCGTGGTCGCCGGCGAAGCGCAGCATAACGTGGCCGACGCCGGCATTGGCGTAGCTCTCGATCCAGGCGGCGGCCTTCGCGGCGGGGCCGGCGAAGGCGCGCTGGCGGGCGCGCATGCCGGCGGCCGGCACGTTGTAGTAGTGCTCGAGATAGGAGTTGATGCGCGCATCGGCGCGCGCCGCGTCGTCGTCGATGGCGAGCGTGAGATACATCGCCGCCGTGATCGCCTTCGGATCGCGGCCGGCAGCGCGCGCCGCCGCGCGCACCTCCTCCATCTGCACCGGATATTCCTCGGGCGTCGGCAGGTTGGGGAACCAGCCGTCGTAGAGCCGGCCGGTGCGCTGGCGTCCCGCCGGCAGGCCGCCGCCGAACCAGATCGGCGGTCCGCCCGGCCGGTGCGGCGTCGGGCCGACCGTGCCCTGCTTCACCGTCCAGAGCCCCTCCCAGTCGATCGGCTTGCCGCTCCACAGCGCCCTGCAGAGGCGCATCGCCTCGTTCATGCGGCCGACGCGCTTGTCGAACGGCACGCCCGTGGCCTCGAACTCGCGCCGGATCGCCGGCATGTCGGCGGCGATGCCGATGCCCAGGATCAGCCGGCCCTCGGCGATGCGGTCTAGCGTTGCCACCTGGTGGGCGAGCAGCACCGGGTTGCGCAGCGCCGGCAGCAGCACGGCGGTGCCGAGCTCGGCGCGGCGCGTGCGGGCGGCGACGGCGGCCAGCAGGGTCAAGGGATCGTGGCGCGGCCGCGCCGTCACCGAATCGCCCACCCAGATCGAATCGAAGCCCAGCGCCTCGGCGCGCTCGGCGAGCGCCAGCAGCGACCCGGTCTCGGGCTGGTTCTCCATCACGCGCTCGCGCGTCGGCAGCAGGTATCCAAGCTTGGGCATCGGCGATCTCCTCCGCCGCGAGCATAGGTCAGCCGGTTGCCGCGACGCCACCTCGGGGGGAAGGGATAAAAGATCCCTCGCTGCGCTCGGGGAGATGTGTCATCCCGAGGCGGAGCCGAGGGATCTTTCGTGGTGCCTACATGTCGAGAAGAGGGGCGAACCGTTGCAATCCGGCCCGAATGGTGCGCAACTGGCGGCTGGCGAGTTGCCGGCGCGTCCGTGTTTGCAGGCCCTGCGTGCGGGAGGAACCGATGGTCGCTCAACTCGACGAGAAGCTGCTCGACGAACGGCTGGCCGCCCTGGAGGCGGTGCGCCCCTGGAGCCCGCGCCTGGTGTCGAAGCTGGAGAGCCATCTGCGCGGCGCGCCCGACGAGGCGCTGTTTCGCATCAATCCGCTGACCTTCGCCCGCGAGCGCAACCTGTCCGAGACCGAGACCATCGATCTCTTCCTCCATGCCACGGCCCAGCGGCTGGTCGAGATGAACTGGCTGCTGGTGTGCCCGCTCTGCTCGTGCGTCGTCGAAAGCTTCCGCGAGCTGAAGGGCGTCCACAGCCACTATCACTGCAACGTCTGCCAGGCCGATTTCACGTCGAGGCTGGACGAGTTCGTCGCCGTCACCTTCACCGTGCTGCCGAGCGTGCGGCCGATCAAATTCCATCGCCCGGAGGAGCTGTCGCCGCGCGACTATTTTCTCGAGTACGGCGCCATCAGCGACGGCCGGCTGCCCGACGGAACCCCCTTCGTCAAGGCACAGGAGGCGGTGGCGCGCGCGGCGAGCCACCTGCCGCCGGGCGAGACGACGCTGATGTCGATCGATGCCAGCGAAGGCACCGTGATCGGCGTCAGCCACGAGGGCGGCGCGGCACTTCTTTATGCGATCGAAGGCGCCCCGGCGACCGGGCCGCAGCGCTTCGACATCGAGTTCGGCGAGCCGGTCCGGCAATACGCCACCGCGAAGGTGGCGCCGGGCGCCATGACCTTCGCCGTCACCAACACGACCCGCGCGCGCGGCACCTTCGTGCTCGCCGTCCTGCCGCCCGGCTTCGTCCCCGGCCAGCCGCTGCAGTTCGTGCCCTTCCTCACCGGCAAGCGCCTGCTCACGACCCAGACCTTCCGCGACCTGTTCCGCTCGGAGGTGATCCGCGCCAGCGAGGGCCTGGGCGTCACCGACATCACGCTGCTGTTCACCGACCTCAAGGGCTCGACCGCGCTCTACGACCGGATCGGCGATCTCAACGCCTTCGCCCTCGTCCACCAGCATTTCGAGCGCCTGCAGGCGGTGACGGTCCGCCATCGCGGCGCCATCATCAAGACGATCGGCGATGCGGTGATGGCGGCCTTCCTCGGGCCGGCCGACGCGGTCCGCGCCGCGCTGGAGATGCGCAGCGAGATCGCGGCGTTCAACCGCGACCGGCCCGACCGGGAGATCGTGCTCAAGATCGGCATCCACAAGGGGCCGGCCATCGTGGTCACGCTCAACGACCGGCTCGACTATTTCGGCCAGACGGTGAACGTCGCCGCGCGCGTGCAGGCGCTGGCCGACGCCGACGAGATCTTCGTCTCCGAGGACGTCTTCGAGGCGGACGACGTGCGGCCGATCCTGGCCGAATGGCCGGCCGAGCGGCAACTGGCCAAGCTGCGCGGCATCCGCGACGGCCTCAACGTCTACCGCATCCCCGACGCCCGCGCCGCGCCCAAGGCGGCGTGAGCGCGGCAGGAAAGATCCCTCGCTGACGCTCGGGATGACACGGGCTTGCTGACCCAAAGGATCGTGTCACGTCGTCGGGTGACGGGGCGGCGCGTCGAGACAGGAAGATTGCGCCACTGGAGTGGCGCGCTCCGATGAATCAAGGATCCCTCGCCGTGCTCGGGATGACACGGGAAAGTGTGTCATCCCGAGGCGCAGCCGAGGGATCTTTCGCGGCGGCGACACCACGCTCGTTCCCTTTCTTGCCCTTCGACGGCGCCTGGCGGTGGATTGCCGTCGCCTCGCCCCCTATCCTCGGCCGTCCCGGGGGGATCCCGACATGACGATCACCGACCTGCGCACGCACGTGGATCAGACCTTGAGCCGGCTGGCGTCGCCGGACTCGGCGCGCTCGCTGTCGGAGAGCTTCGTCGCCCCGCGCAGCTCCGTGGCCGAGCGCCTGGAACAGGGCCGGCAGTTGCGCAAGAAGGTCGCGCGCGCCGACCATGCCGCGTTCGAGCCGCGCGGCGACTGGGCGGATCCCGTGGACATTCTCGAGCGGCAAAACCGCACGCGCGTGCAGAAGCTCGTGCCGGTGCGCTATGCGCGCATGCTCGCATCGCCCTTCGCCTACCTGCGCGGCTCGGCGGCGGTCATGGCGGCGGATCTCGCGTCCACGCCGGCCAGCGGACTCGCCGTCGCCGCCTGTGGCGACATGCATGTCTCGAACTTCGGCGTGTTCGCATCGGCCGAGCGGAACCTGGTGTTCGCCATCAACGATTTCGACGAGGTCCATCCCGGACCGTGGGAATGGGATCTCAAGCGCCTGGCGGCGAGCGCCGCGGTCGCCGTGCGCTTCCGCGGCGGCGACAAGCCGGCTGCCGAACGGGCCGCCCGCGCGACCGTGTGCAGCTACCGCAGGCGGATGCGCCGCTACGCCGGGATGGGCCATCTGCAGGTCTGGTACGCACGCATCGACGAGCGCGCCGTGCTCGACGTCCTGACGCCCCGTGCGGGCAAGGTCGCCCGCCAGGTCATGGACAAGGCGCGGCAGAAGAACCACGTCGCCGTGCTGGAGAAGCTCACCGAGCAGGTCGACGGCGAGCCGCGGATCATCGAGGACGTGCCGCTCATCGTGCGCGAGACCCACACCGACGCCGGCACGCCGGCCCGGGTGGCGCTCGACCGCGTGCTGCGATCGTACGCCGCCTCGCTCGGCCTCGACCGCCGGGTGCTGCTGGCGCGCTATCGCATCGTCGACGTGGTGCGCAAGGTGGTGGGTGTTGGCAGCGTCGGCACGGCCTGCTGGGTGGTGATGCTGCAGGGCGTCGACGGCGACGACCCGCTCTTTCTCCAGGTCAAGGAGGCGCAGGCTTCGGTGCTGGCGCCGTACGTCGTGCACGATTTCCCGTTCGCCAACCAGGGCCAGCGCGTGGTGGTCGGCCAGCGCCTGACGCAGGGCTCGCCGGACATCTTCCTCGGCTGGGGCGAGGCCGACGGCAAGGACCTCTACGTCCGCCAGCTCGCCGACATGAAGGGCGGCATCAAGTTCACCGAAGGCGACGACCGCGACCTCGACGGCTTCGTCGAGTATTGCGGGCTCTGCGGCTGGGCGCTGGCGCTGGCCCACGCCAAGTCGGGCGACCCGGCGATGATCGCGGGCTATTGCGGGCGCGGCGCGGCGCTCGACGAGGCGATCGGGAAGTTCGCGATGGCGTACCTGAAGCAGACCGAGCGCGACCACGACGCGCTCGCCGCCGCCCGTCGCTCCGGCCGCATCCGGGTGGCGAGCGAGCACATCGCGGGGTGACGGCGCGTCGAGACAGGAAGATTGCGCCACTGGAGCGGCGCGCTCCGATGAGTCAAGGATCCTTCGCTACGCTCGGGATGACACGGGAAAGTGTGTCATCCCGAGGCGAAGCCGAGGGATCTTTCGCGGCGGCGACACCCCGGACCGAGCACGTCGTCGGGTGACGGGGCGGCGCGTCGAGACAGGAAGATTGCGCCACCGGAGCGGCGCGCTTCCTCCAGCGTTCATCGGAGCGCGCAACTCCAGCTGCGCTCGTGCGGTGTCGCACCACGACACCGGGGCGAAGCTAGTCGCAATCTACCATGCCTTGGTAGTTTCCACCTTCTTCTTCCGTGATTCCGCCGGCGCTATCGTGGCGCGATGAGTCGCGCTTCAGTAGTCGCTTTCGCGTTTGCCGTCCTTGTGGTCGCACCGGCGGCGTCAGGCCAGACCTTCGTCTCGCAAGGACCGGCGCCGAGTGCCGGCCCGGCCGGCACCGTTCAAAGCGGCGACGGGCCGGACGGCCAGACCGGCTCGGTGTCCGGCGCCGTGCAGGCGATCGTCGCCAGCCCGACCGATCCGAGCACCCTGTATATCGGTGCCGTCAATGGCGGGGTGTGGGCGACCCATGACGGCGGGGCGAGCTGGACGCCGCTCGGCGACAACCAGCGCTCGCTGTCGATCGCCAGCCTCGCCATGGATCCGGGCAATCCCAACGTCCTGGTCGCCGGAACCGGCCTCACCTCGAATGGCGCCTTCGCCGACCCGAGCAATCTGGCGAACCGCGGCGGCGCGCGCATCGGCCTTCTCCTCAGCACCAACGGCGGCGCCTCCTGGAGCGAGGCAGGCGGCGCCGTGCTGGCTGGCAAGAGCATCGTCGGCGTCGCGGTGCGCGGCAGCACCATCCTCGCCGCCGCCGCCGAACCCAATGCCGCTTCCGCCGCGGGCGGCCTGTTCATCAGCGACAACGGCGGCGGCAGCTTCCAGCCGGTGACGCTCGGCTCGGGAGGAGGGACGGTGGCGGTGACGGCTCTGGCGGCCGATCCCGGCAACCGGAACGTCTTCTACGCCGCCGTCAATTCGACGGTGACGGCCGATCGCGGCGTCTATTTCAGCAGCAACACCGGGGCGAGCTGGACCAAGGGGCTGGATCTCGCCCCGGGGCAGATCGCGCGGCTGGCCGCGGGACCCGACGGCTCGGTCGTGGCGGCGGTCTATGCGCCGGCCGACGTCACCAGGCCCGACAGCAACAACAGGCTGGTGGCGCTGATGCTGTCGAAGGCGGGCGGCGCCGCCGGCACATGGGTCAATCTCGGCGCGCCCAACGTCAATCCGGGCGGCCAGGCCTCGACCGACCTCGCCGTCGCGATCGACCGCAGCAACCCCAACATCGTCTACGTCGCGGGCGATGCGAAGGAGGGCGGCAATCCCACCCTGGCGGCCTACCGCGTCACCCTGAACGCCGACGGCACGACGACCACCGTGCCGATGACCGACAGCTTCACCTCGAACACGACCGTGCATGCCGACGTGCGCAACTTCGCCTTCGACGCCAATGGGCGCCTGATCATGGTGGGCGACGGTGGCGTCTATGCGCTCAGCGATCCGTCGGGCCCCAACGGCGTGTGGACAGGGCTGAACTCCACGCTCGCGATACGCGAGGCCTATGCAGTTGCCTACGACGCGATCAGCAAGCGTCTGGTCGTGGCGTCGCAGGACACCGGCGTCGCCTTCCAGAATGCGCCCAACAGCGCGCAGTACGAGGCCATCGGGCAAGGCGACGGGCTCAACGCCGTGGTGAACGACAAGACGCTGCGCGGACAGGGCGAGAGCGCGATCTACACGAGCTCGCAGGGCCTCGATCCGTTGCAGCGGCGGATCGTCGACGCGCAGGGCCGCACGGTCGCCAACACCACCCTCGAGGTCCAGGGCTACGCGAGCGACGACTTCACCGACGAGAGCGAGGAACGTCCGGCGGAGAAGAGCCTGCCTTTCTCCAGCAAGATCGTGCTGAACAGGATCGATCCCTCGATGATCGCGTTCGGCACGAACTACGTCTATACCGCCGTCGACCCGAACGCGTCGGCCGACACGCTGCATCTTGCCAACCTCGGACCGAAGATCGGCCCCGTCACCGCGCTGGCCTACGGCACGCAGGACAACGTCAACGCGCTGCTCGCGGGCTCGGCCGGCGGCCTCTTCCTCAGCGCGACGGCCGCGCCGGGATCGCTGCACCATCTCACGAGCTACGGCGGCGGCGCGCCGACCTCCCTGGTCTTCGATCCGCGCACGATGGCGCGCTTCTATGCCGCCGACACCGCGGCTGTATGGGGCACGACGGATACCGGCGGCTCCTTCAACGACATCGGCCCATCCACGCTCAGCCGGCCGACGGCGCTCGAATTCATCTCCAGCAACGGCGTCAATGCCTTGCTGGCGGGCGGCTTCGGCAACGGGGCGCAGGGTCCGCTTGCCGTGGCCGACAGCGACGGCACCGGCGCGCTTTCGCCGTGGCGCGCCTTCGGCTTCGGCCTGCCCAACACGATCGCCAACCAGCTCGTCTACAATCCCGACGCCGACGTGCTGGCGGTCAGCCTGTGGGGAAGGGGAGCGTGGCTGCTGTACGACGTGACGGCCTACTTCCCCTCGGCGCTCGTGCTGCGCTTCGGCCTCGCCGACAACGACTCGACGCCGCCCGATTCGATCCTGACCAACGGCGACTACGCCAGCCGCAACCTCGAGAAGGTCGGCACGGGCACCCTGACCATCGACGGCACCACTTCCTATACCGGCACGACCGGCGTGCTGGGCGGGCGGCTGATCGCCAACGGCAATCTCACCAGCTCGAGTGCGCTGTTCGTCGATGCGGCCGGCACGCTGGGCGGCACCGGCATCGTGCCGACGACGACGGTAAGCGGCGTGCTGGCGCCCGGCAATCCGGCGGGCAATCCCGCCGGCAATCCCACGGGCAACCTCACGGTCAACGGCAACCTGACCTTCAATCCCGGGAGCGCCTATCAGGTCGCGATCGCGGGAACGACGGTAGCGGCGCGCGCCAACGTCACCGGCGCGGCGGTCCTCGGCGGGACGGCGGAAGCTTCCTTCTCGGGCGCCGGCTTGGCGCGCAGCTACACCATCCTGTCGGCGGCCGGCGGCCTCGACGGCGGCTTCCAGGGTCTCGCCAGCTTCGGCTTGCCGGGCTTCTTCGACACCAGCCTCGGCTATTCGGCAACCGACGTCACCTTGAACCTGCAATCGGCAATGGCCGCCACGCCGGGGCTGGGCGGCGACCAGATCGCCGTTGCGCGCGTCCTCGATTCCGCCTTCAACGCCGGCCCCGGCTGGGACGCCATGCCGGCCCTGTTCGGCCTTTCGACCGGCCAACTGCCGGCCGCGTTGTCGATGCTGTCCGGCGACAATGCCAGCGTCGGTCAATCGATGGAGATCGCCGCCGGCGGCCAGTTCGTCACCCTGCTGGCCAACCGCGCGGGCGCCGTCACGGGTCGTGCCGGCCAGGCGACGGCGGGCCGTGCGCAATCCCTGGCTGCCGCTCCTTGCGGGGTATCGTTCTGCGAGTTGCCGCGCGAGTGGAGCGTCTGGGCGGCGGGATTCGGGGGCGGGCAGTGGCTGAACGCGGATCCCCTGGCCGGCTCGTCCGCCGCGCAGCAGAGCATCGGCGGCGGCGGCGTCGGTATCGACTATCGCATCGATGCCGACACGGTCCTGGGCGTCGGCGCCGGGGCCAGCGATTCGACCTACTGGGCGTCCGCGACCGGCGCCACCGGCCGGGCGACGGGCGCGCATTTCGGCCTCTACGGGCAACACGACTGGCGCGGCTTCTATCTCGCCGCCGCGATCGCCTACAGCCATTTCGACGGCAACGCCACCCGGCCGATCGCCGGCATCGGCGCCACGGAGACGGCCAGGTCCTCTGCCACCTCCAACGAGCTCGGTGGGCGGCTCGAGATCGGGCGCCCGTTCGAGGTGGCGACCTTCGAGGACGGCCGGTTCGGCATCACGCCGCTCGCCGCGCTGCAGCCCACGCAGCTTTGGACCTCCGGCACGAGGGAAACCAGCGTCACCCTGTCGGGCGCGCCGGGCGTCTTTGCGCTCGACTACCAACCCGCGGCCACGACCTCGCTGCCCTTGTTCCTGGGCGCCCAGTTCGACCTGCAAAGCGCGCTCGACGGCAAGCCGCTGAAGGCGTGGCTGCGCACGAGCTGGGTGCACGAGTTCATGACCGGCCGAGGCGTCACGGCGGGATTCACGGCGCTGCCGGGAACCTCCTTCATCGTCGACGGCGCCCGCGCGGCCAGCGACGCGGCGCGGCTCGACCTCGGCCTCACCTATGCGATCGGCGACCGGACCTCGCTGTTCGCCAGCGCCAGCGCCGAGCTCTCCGGCCGCGGCCAGGGCATCGCCGGAACCGCGGGGCTCAAATTCTCCTGGTGATGGAGTCCGGGCGGGCGGGCCGAGATTGATCGGATCGACCGGTGCGTGCCAATAGTTCGACGGCATGACACACCTCGATGCATTTCTTCACGTCAGGATCATCATCGGCATCGTCACCGGTCTCGCCATTTCGCGCCTGCTGACCGGACTGGCGCGGGTCGTCCGGCGGGCCGAATGGCAGGGAAACGGCACGCTTCATGTCGGATGGGCGTTGTTCCTGCTGCTGTTCATCGTCCACTTCTGGTGGTTCGAGCTCGGCCTGCTGAAGGTCGAGAAGTGGACGTTCGAGCTCTATCTCTTCGTGATCTTCTACGCGATCCTGCTGTTCGTCGTCTGCACGGTGCTCTTTCCCGACGACGACGACGAATATGCCGACTCGGAGGAGAGCCGGCGGCGGCAGCAACGATGGTTCTTCGGCCTCCTGGCCGCCGTCTTTCTCGTCGACCTCGGCGACGCGGTCTTCAAGGGCTCGGCCCATCTGGCGGCGCTCGGGTCCGAGTATCTCGTACGGACAGCCTTGTTCTGCGTCCTGTCGCTGGTGGCGATGATCGTCGGCAACCGGATCTTCCAGGGCACCTTTCTCACCCTTGGCCTGATCTACCAGATCGTCTGGATCGTCCGTCAGTTCGATGTCGGCGTCATGCCGTCGGGCTAGCCGCCAGAAGATTGCGCCACTGGAGTGGCGCGCTCCGACGAATCTCCCTCGCTGTGCTCGGGATGACACGGAAAGTGTGTCATCCCGAGGCGAAGCCGAGGGATCTTTCGCGAAGCCTCACACCACGACGCCGGCGCGGGCCTGCTCGGCGCGCATGGCGAGGGTGCGGTCGACGGGGCGGGGGGCCTTGCGCACCCAGTCGATCAGCTCGGGCATGCCGTCCTCGAACGAGCGCTTGGGCGTCCAGCCGAAGCGCTGCTGCATCTTGCCGATGTCGGCGAAGCAGTGGCGGATGTCGCCGACGCGATACTTGTTGGTGATCTCGGGCGCGATGTTCTTGTGCAGCTTCTCGGCCAGCACGCGGGCCACCCGGTTGACGGTGATGGCCTCGCCGCTGCCGACGTTGAAGGCGTCCCAGATCTCCTGGTCGGAGGTGATGGCGTGCATGAAGGCGTCGGTCACGTCCTTCACGTGCACGAAGTCGCGCTTCTGCTCGCCGTCCTCGTTGATCAGCGGCGCCTGGTCGTTCAACAGCCGGCCGATGAAGATGGCGCACACGCCGGTGTAGGGGTTGCTGAGCGCCTGGCGCGAGCCGTAGGCGTTGAACAGGCGCAGCGCCACCGTCGGGATGCCGCGCGCCTTGCCGTGCACCAGGAACATGCGCTCGTGCACGTACTTGCCGAGCGCGTAGATCGACGCGGGCTCCAGCGCCTTGTCCTCGGCCGTCGGCACCGGGCTGAACGGGTTGCCGGCGCCGTCCGTCACCTCCCACTGGCGGTTCCTGAGCTGCTCCATCGAGCGCTCGCGCACGCGCGCCTGCAGCCGGCCGCCCGGCGCGACGTACGCGCCCTCGCCGTAGATCGACATGCTGGACGCCACCACCATGCGCTCGAGCGAATGGCGGTCGGTGTTGTTCAGCGCCTCCATGATGACCGCCGCGGCGAGGTCGTTGTTGCGCGTATAGAGGTAGGGATCGGTCGCGCTCTGGCCGACGCCCACCGAGGCCGCCATGTGCACGAGATGGGTGACGCCGCCCTCGAGCGCATTGGCCACCAGGCCCGGCTCCAGCACGTCGCCCTTGATGCGGATGGCCTTCCGGTTGAGGTACTTCGGCCAGCCGTCGGCGTCGTTGTCGCCGTCGGCATGGACCTGCGGCAGCAGCGCGTCGAGCACCGTCACCTTGAAGCCGTTGTCGATCAGGTCGTCGACCAGATGGGAGCCGATGAACCCGGCCCCGCCGGTCACCAGCGCATGCTTTTCCTTCGTCGCAGACATCTTCCACACACCCTTTCGTTCCCACATTGACACTCTACGCACCGCCGGTTCCCAGGCCGGCGGATCACCACACAAAACCGTCGCGCTACGCCGCCTCGTTGGCTGCGTGCGGCACCCCGATGCCGGCCCCCGCCGGCGGAGCGATGATCCGGTTCTTCGAGTCGTAGCCCAGCGTGCCGAGCCGGATCAGCTCGGGCACCAGCTCGCGGTTGCGGTCGAGCTTCAGCGTGCGCTCCCACACCAGCCCCTCGTCGCGGCGCCACATGCGGAAGCCGATCACGAGCGGCAGCGTCCAGAAGGTCCACCACGCCATCAGGAACAGCGGGTTCACGCGCAGCATGAAGCGGAGGCGGCGCCAGACGCTGGTCTCGACCAGCCGCGTGCGCTTCCAGGTGTTGACGTAGAGGCAGGTGAGCGAGGTCACCAGCATCCAGAGGTTGGCGAGCGCGAGATAGACCGTCCATCCCGGAAGCTGGTCGGCGCCGCTGAAGAAGTTCCACGCCGTCCAGACGCCGACCGGCAGGCCGATCACGTTGAACGACAGGCTGAGGCAGGGCACGAAGATCGCCCACGCCTTCAGCTTCTCGACCAAGGTGAAGCCCATCGCGTCGAGCGGCACGGTGAGGCTCTGGAAGAAGCCCGCGACCCAGCGCTTGCGCTGCAGGATGCAGGTCGAGAGCGCCTTGGGCGCCTCCTCGATCAGCGAGCCCTCGATGATGCCGAGCCGCCGGCCGTTCTTCCAGAACCGCATGCCGACCTCGGGGTCCTCGATCGTGAGCCAGGGGTGGAAGCTGCCCAGCGCCAGCAGGTCCCTGGCCTTGAAGATCAGGCCCTTGCCCAGCACCCAGTACGGGTTGCGGCCGTTGCTGGAGAGATGCTGGTACTTGAAGCCGTCCCAGGCCATGTGGTCCATGGCGCAGAAGGTGGCCGTCCAGCTGTCGAGCAGGTTGCCGGCGATGTTCTTGGCCTGCAGCACGTCGTAGCGGCGGATGCCGATGGCGGCGGCCAGGAAGTGGTCGCTGGGCGGCGCGGAGTCGGCGTCGATGTAGCTCACCAGGAAGTCGCTCGAGCCGCGCTCGAGCAGCGTGTTGTAGAAGGCGTAGATGAGCTGGCGCGTCTTCTTGGGCGGCAGGTCGCGGTTGCGGGCGCGCGCGCCCTCGTGCCACCAGTAGGCGGCGGGCTTGCCGTTGGGCAGCCGGACCGTTTCCCACGACGCCCACACGACGTTCCAGGAGGGATCGCTGGTCGGCGGCACGACCATCAGGTCGAGGAAGTCGAACTGGCGCTGCAGGTCGCGCAGGGACGCAATCGTCGCCTCGTCGGACGCATTGGGGATGGCCACCACCTTGTAGCGATGGCGCGGATATTCCATCTTCGCCAGCGCGCGGAACGTCGTCTCCATCGTCTCCCGCGCCTCCCGGAGCACGGGGTAGAACATGACGATGAAGGGCCAGTCGGCGTCGTCGCCCTTGCGCAGGTCGGCCTCCTCGCTCATGTCGACCATGTTGACCGGCAGCGAGAAGAGATAGAGGTCGGCCGCGAAGGTGAGGGCGTAGACGGTCTGGACGGCGAGGAGGGCGCAGAGGCCGACCTCGTGGCTGGTGATGAGATCGAGCACGGCGAGCCCCCTTACTTCGCGGCCACGCTCGGCGCGGCCGTCGGGGCCGGCGTCGGGTAGCGATACAGAACGACCGGATAGGCGGCCTTGCGCGCGCGGTCCGTGCTTTCGACCTTGAACTTGCCGCGGATCTCGCCCCTGGCATCGGGCGGGCCGAACTCGAAACCGTAGAGGTTGTCGAGGTACGGCTGGTCGGAGTCGAGGAACATGCGGCCGCCTTCCATGCGGCCCCACCAGTTGGCCACGCCCATGCCCTGGAAGTTGGTCATGTCCTGGCCGTCGCCGAGGTTCCACACCCACCAGTTGTCGGCCTTGCCCTGCCGGATGTCCTGCACGACCATGGCGACGCACATCGTTCCCGACGAGCCGCCGAGCATGACGTCGCCCTTCCAGATGCCGTAGTAGGGCCGATCCTCCGGCCGCGCGGCATCGGACGGCTTGATGGCATAGGCGACGCGCTGGTCGCACAGGCGGATATGTTTGGCGTCCGGTTGCAGGGACGTCTTCTGCGGCTCGGCCTGCGTCGCGCAGCCGGCCGCCAGCAGCGATCCGAGGATCGCCAATGCGATGCGATTCATGGTCCACACACCTTGCGTCCCGACCCCTCGGGACATCTGCCCGCCCCGACCCCTCGGAGCGAACGGTGTGCTTATGCCTCGAATCGCAGGGGAAAGTCTGCAGCGAAGGTGTAACAGTCGTCTGGAAAATTGTAACGATTGTAGCCGCTTGGCTGCCGTCCCTCAGCTTCGGGCTCAGGGACTTCGATCGGCGGCGAGGGCGCCGCTCAACGTGCCGCGTGCCCGGTGTTCCCGACCGAGGTGCCTGCCTTCGCGGGCAACCCCGCCGGTGCGACGACCATTTTTTCTGGACGACCCTTTCCACAGTCGAAGGATCACGAATCATGCCAGGAATCATGCAACGAGTCCTTGCGGCCATGCTCGTCAGCCTCGCCTTCGCCGTTCCCGCGGTCGCCCAGACCTCCTCGCAGGCGCCGGACTGGCGGCAGGCGGTGGGCAACCTGCTCACCGGCAATCAGGATCGCGACAACGCCGTGCAACAGGCCTACGAACGGGGATACCGGCGCGGCCGTGACGACGAAGCCCGCCAGGCCCGCCCGTACCAGCAGCCGCGCTACGACAACGGCAGCTATGACCGCGACCGGGGCGGTTCCTACAGTCGCTAGCTATCCCACCTTGGGCAGACGCAGGTTGAGGTGGCCGACCCTGGTCGACCACCGCGCCGGCGGCAGATGTGGGCTGGGGCGCGGGTAGAGCGTGGCGGCGTCGAGCGGCTCGAGGGCGATGTGCTCGGCGAGCGCGGGGCGCGTCTCGTCGCGGCTGTATTCCAGGTAGACCCGCCGGCGCTCGGGCAGGGCGAGGATGAAGCCGCCGGCCAGCAGATCGCCGTGCGTCAGGGTCCAGCGCGCCTCGACGCACTGGATGTCGCGTGGCGCCAGCCCGCGCGTCACCGCGAGCGCGAGCGCGCGCATGAAGAGATGGATGTCCGTGACCGGCTGGCTAGCCGCCATCCGATCGGATTCCAGGCGCAACAAATCGATGAGTCATCCCCGTGCTGCGTTGCCCGTGCTGGTGTTTTCCCAAGGGCCGCGCACTGTCGCCGGCAAAATCGGCGAAGGTGCGGCGTCAATCTGCAGGCGCCGTGTGCGGTGTGGCGGCTGGATCAGGCGAAGACCTCGGTGGCCTTCACGACCTGCTCGCGCAGCCAGCGGTGCGCGGGCTCGTGGTCGTGGCGGCGGTGCCAGTAGAGGTGCACCTCCGGCACCGGGACCGGGATCGGCGGCTGGTAGACGCCGAGCGCGAGCTCGTCCGCGACCGCGCGGGCCAGTTGCACCGGCACCGCGGCCAGCAGCCGGCCGCGCGCGACGGCGAGCGCCACGCCGTGGAACTGCGGCAGCGTGAGGACGACGCGCCGTCGCCGGCCGATCGCCGCCAGCGCATCGGAGACCGCCGAGCCGGTGGTGCTGCCGTCGATCGAGCGCAGCGCGTGCGGCAGGGCGCAGAAGAGATCGAGCGGGACGGGCTCGCCCTCGCGCACGCCGGCGGCGGCGAGATCGGGATGGCCTCTGGCTGCGATGACCGCGAACGGCCCGCGGAACAGCGGTCGGCGCGAGACCCAGTCCGGCAGGTCGAGCGGCCGCTCGATCGCCATGTCGATCTTGTCGTCGCTCAGGAGCCGGTCGACATCGCCGCGCGCGCTGTCGAGGAAATGCAGCGTGATGCCGGGCGCGGCGCGCGCCACCGTCTCGGACAGATCCGGCATCATCAGCATGGAGAAGAAGTCGGCGCCGAGCAGGGTGAAGCCGCGCTTCTCGGCGGCGGGATCGAAGCGGGCGCCGGCGGAGAGCGCCTGCTCGATGCGGGCGAGCGCGTCGCGCAGCGGCTCGCCCAGCGCCAGCGCGCGCGGCGTCGGCACCATCTCGTTGCCCTGCCGCACGAACAGCTCGTCGCCCAGCAGATGGCGCAGCCGGCCGAGCGCGGCGCTGACCGCCGGCTGGCTGAGCCCGACGCGCTCGCCCGCGCGCGTGGCGCTGCGCTCGCGCATCAGGGCGTCGAAGACGCGCAGGAGATTGAGGTCGAAGGCGGCGAAATTCATGGCATCGATCGGACCCATACGATCATTCGATTTCCGCATCGGCCGACGCGGGCGTATCGACTCGCGGCGAGGATAGCATCAGCACAGGAGCCTCACGATGACCGCCCTCACGACGACCGCCGAAGCCACGCAACAGATGTCTCCGGTCGTGCGAGCGCCGGGCGAAGGCTCGCGCCACGATGTCCTGGGCGCCACGCACCTCTATAAGGTATTGGCGGCGGAAACCGGCGGCAGCCTCTCGGTGTTCGAGGAGACCATCCCGCCCGGGATCGGCGCGCCGCCGCACACCCACAGCCGCGAGGACGAGGCGTTCTACATCGTGGCGGGCGAGATGACCTTCGAGATCGAAGGCCGGTCCCGGCCGCTGCGGCTCGGCGCCGGCGGCTTCGTCCTCGCCCCGCGCGGCAGCCGGCATGCCTTCCGCAACGAGTCGGCGGCCGAGGCGAAGATGCTGGTCCTGGCGCTGCCGGGCGCCGGGCTGGAGCGCATGTTCGGCGCCTTCGACGCGGCCGTGCGCAAGGCCGGGGCCGGCATGCCGCCGGTCGAGGAGATCGTCGCGATCGCCGCGCGCAGCGGCGTCACGGTCGATCCGCCGGCCTGATCCGGCGCGCGCCCGAGCCGGCGCGTGGAAGCGGCGCTCTTCGGCCTCACTCCGTGACCACGCCGCAGGCGATGCGATCGCCGGCATTGCCGGCCGGGTCGCTCTTGTAGTCGTCGGCGCGGGCATGGATCACGATCGCCGAGCCGTCGGCGTCGAGCACCGAGTTGGGCTGGCCCCTGGCCAGCGTGATCATGGGATTGGCGATCTCGACCGCGAGCGCGCCGGAGGCGGGGACGGAGAGGTTGGGCATGTCGCCGGCATGCAGCCCCTCGGCCGCCTCCATGCCGTGCTTCCTGTGGCCGGGATTGAAATGACCGCCGGCGCTGGTGAAGGCGGGCGGCTCGCACTTGCCGACGGCGTGGATGTGCACGGCATGCTCGCCCGGCGGCAGGCCCGCGACCGAGATCCGGAGCAGCACGCCGTGCGGCGTCTGGGTCAGCCGGACCTCGCCCACCGCCTTGCCCTTGGCGTCCTTCAGCGCCGCGTGCGCCGTCTGCGCCGCCGCGGGAAGAGCCGCCAGACAGCCGGCCGCCGCGACCGCGAGCCCGCACACGATTCTCGGGAGAGTCATTTCCGGTCCTCCGTTCCTTTCGCGCCGCGCACGATGCCGTCCCGCCGTCACCGGCTCAAGCGGCCTTGCATGCACAGGCTTGCGTTCGCAGAGGTCGGCTGCAAGAACCGGTGTCATCCCGAGCGGAAGTGGCTGCAGCACATGACTTGTTTCTTGTTGGTGGCGCTCGTGGCCCTGCTCGCCGGCTGCCTGCCCTCGCATGCCGGCGCCGTCGAGCAGCGCGCGATCGCCTTCGACGACATCGCGCCGGCCGGCCTCGTGCTCGAGCAGTGCTGGGACGCAGGATGAGGCTGGTGGTGATCGGTAAGTGGAACGAGAAGCGCGCTATTCTGTCACCCAAGTGGCCGCCTGACGCGCGTGCTGCTTCAGCATGACGATGTCGAATCCATAGACCAGAAGGCGATGGCCTCGGCTCCGGTTCGCCTGCGCCTGCTCCTTGGTCAGCGCGGAGGCGCCAAGTGCGATGCCCGACTTGAGGATCGCGTTCTCCGCATGCCGAATCGCTTCCACGAGGACAGGCGAGTCGAATTGGCCCGACACGCCGAGTTCGGTCGAGAGGTCGAACGTGGCAATGATCATGTAGTCGATGCCCTCGACCTTGCAGATCTCCTCGATGTTGTCGACCGCAGCCCTGGTCTCGATGAGAAGGCCGCACACCGTCTCGCCGCCGCGGTTGGGCAAGTAGTCCATCATCTCGACGTTCCATCGGGAATGGGCGACGAACGGTCCCCAGCCGCGATGGCCCTTCGGAGGATAGGTGGTGAGGTCCACGCATTCGGCGGCCTCCTCCGCTGTCCGCACCAGTGGAAACATGATGCCTTCGGCCCCGGCGTCGAGCGCCGGCTTGACGAAGGCTTCGTCGCGTTTGGGGACACGCACCCATGGCGAACAGTTCGTGCCTGCCGTCGCTGCGACCATGGCATGGAGGGTCTCGATGCCGATTGGGGCATGCTCCTGGTCGACAACCAGCCAGTCCGCTCCTGCTGCGGCAAAGGCCTGCGTCACTACCGCTGAAGGGATGAGACAGATATAACCTCCCAGCGGCTCATTGCTTTTGTGAATCCGATCCTTGATGCCGGTCATAGTCATTCCTCCCGTCTTCCCAGGAATGCCACCGTGCTCGCCTGCCGGCATTAAAGTCCTGAACGGACGCTCAATAAGTTCTTAAAATGTCCGGGCAATGAGCCCGGAACCGCCTGCCGAGACCTCGTACACGTTTGGAGCCTTTCGCCTGGACGTGACGACGAAGGCCCTGTTTCACGGCGACGACCTCGTCGGCCTGGGTGGTCGGGCAGTGTCCCTGCTGCGCGTTCTCCTCCAGCACCCAGGCCTGCCGGTCTCCAAGGACTTGCTCATTGAGCAGGCGTGGAGCGGTCGGGCGGTGGAAGAAGGCAATCTCGCTACCCAGATGACGACGCTGCGCAAGGCGCTCGGCCTCGAGCCGGGCGGGGAGCGATGGATCGAGACGCTGCCGAGACGTGGCTATCGCTATGTCGGCCCGGCTGTCACTGCAGAACCCGACACGCGGGCTCGTTCGTCGATCGCCGTGTTGCCGTTCGTCGATTTGTCGGACCACACTGCCCACCACCACTTCGGTGACGCCATTGCCGACGACATCATCATGGCTCTCACGCGGTTCAAGTGGTTCATGGTTGTAGCGCGCAATACGAGCTTCGCCTTCCGCGACGCATCAGTCGATGTCCGGGAGGTCGCGGCCCGGCTGGGTGTGCGCTATCTCGTGGCCGGAAGCTATCGCTCGGCCGGCGGACGCATTCGCGTCACGGCGCAGCTCATCGATGCCGCGACCGGCGGTCATATCTGGGCCGAGCGCTACGAGCGCGACCTGTCCGACGTGTTCGCCATCCAGGACGACATCACCGATCACGTTGTCGGCGCCATCGAGCCCGAGCTTCTGAAGTCAGAGACCGGACCGGCCGCGCTTCGCCATGGCGACATGCAGACGGCATGGAACCTCGTCCGCCGGGGCGTCCTGCTGTTCCATCGCGTCGCCCGGGAGCCGCACGAACAGGCTCGCAAGCTTTTCCAGACGGCGACGAAGCTGGATCCGTTTTTGCCCGAGGCGCACATCTGGCTGGCGCGCGTGTGCGGCGGCATCGGCTTATGGGGATGGAGCGACCGGCCGGAGGCGGTGATTCAGGAAGGGCTGACGGCGGCGATGACGGCGGTCCGCCTCGATGCGAAAAACCCGTACGCCCATTACGGCCTCGCCATCACGAGCTGCGCCGCGCACCGGCTCGACCAGGCGGTGCACGCGGCGCATCGCATCATCGAACTCAGCTCGAGCTTCGCCCTCGGCCATCTCGTGCTCGGAATGGCGCACCTCTACGCCGGCCGCGCACAGGAAGCGAGAGACGCGCTGCGGCAAGGGCTGCGATTGAATGCTTACGATCCGCACAATTTCGCCTGGTTCGACCTGCTGGCGCTCGCTCATCTGTTCCTGGAGGAGCGGGACCTCGCTTTGGCGGCGGCCAACAAGGCGTTGGAGATCCGCCCGGAGGCCCAGATGACCCTTGAGGTGGCCGCGCTCTGTTGCGCCCAGATCGGGCAGACCGAGAAGGCGGCACGGCATTTCGATGCGATGCGACGCGCCACCGATTCGACCAGCAACCTTCTCAAGCCGCTGAAACATCTCAATCCCGAATGGAGCCGCAGACTGGACGCGCTCTTGAGACAATGATGCCGCCCCGTCGGCAGGAGCAATCGATGCGTCACGTCCTTCTTGCGGTCGCCCTGCTGGCCGCTCTTGCCGCTGCGATCGCCGTCACGTGCATCGTCGGCTCATCGCCGTCCCAGGCAGGCCCGACAAGCCGCGCGCTCGCGGCCAGCGAACGGCCGATCGCCTTCGACGACATCGCGCCGGCCGGCCTCGTGCTCGAGCAGTGCTGGGACGCGATCGGCATGGACCGCCGCGAGCGGGTCTATATCGGCTTCACCAGCCGGCGCGCCGACGGGCGCGAGGATTTCGCCGTCTTCCGCTACGACCCGGCGAGCGGCGAGCGCCGCTTCCTCGGCACCTTCATGGACGCCGCGCGGACGGTCGGCAATCTCGCGCCCGGCGAGGAGATTCCCAAGGGCCACACGCACCTGGTCGAGATCGACGGCCGGATCTACATGGGCTCGCAGGGCTTCCACGATCTCAAGGAATCGATCGATGCGCTGCCCGGCTATCGCGGGTCGCATCTCTACGCCTACGACATCGCGCGCGACAAGCTGGAGGACGTGAGCCGCGCGCTGCCGGGCGGCGTGGTGACGCGCTACCAGGGCCTGATCGCGCTCGCCCACGCGCCGGGCTCCGATCTGCTGGTCGGTCTCGCCCATCCGTCGAGCGACATCGTGCTGTTCGACACCAAGCGCAACCGCGTGCGCGAGGTCGTGGCCGGCATTCCGTGGCGTCTCGGCAATCCCCTGAGCCGCGAGATCGTCGCTACGAAGGCGGGCAGGATATACACCTATCGCGGCACCGAGGATCCGGCGCGGCGTGGGGCGGTGCATCGCATCTGGGCCTACGACCTCGCGACGGGAGCGATGGCCGCGACCGCCTACACCGCGAGCGGCGGCTTCTGGAACGGCCAGACCAAAACGCGCGACGGCCGCACGATCTGGCTCTCGACGGTGAACGGCGAGCTCTACCGGCTCGATGTCGCGAGCGGCGCCTTCACGCATCTCGGGACGTTCCTGCCGCGCGAGGAGATCGCGGCCGGCGAGCGGGTGGACCAGCTCTACGGCATCACGCTCTCGGCCGACGAGACGCGCCTCTACGGCATTCCCCGCCGCAGCCATGCCCGGGGCTCGAACCTCTACGCCTACGACATCGCCTCGGGCGCGGTCGGCCTGGTCGGCCCGGTGCCGCCCGCCGTCTATGCCGGCAGCGACCTGCGCGACTCGCGCGGCAACATCTACTTCGCCCGCTTCGGCGACGGCGCCTCCGTCTGGCAAGGCACCGCACGGCTGGCGATCTTCCATCCCGCCGCGCGATAGCGCCCACGGAAAGCGGCCCGGCAATCTCCGTGTCATCCCGAGCCGAAGGCGAGGGATCCTTCGCGACGCCGACCAAGGATCCCTCCCTTCGGCTTCGCTCAGGGCAAGCGCTCCGCTCGGGATGACGCGGCCTTGAGTGCTGTGGCGCGACTTGCCCGGCGGCAGCAGCGCGCTGCATCGCCAGCACGTCTGCCCGCATCGGCAGGTGCGGCTTCGGGGACGCTCGTTCCGGGTGTGCGCGGGAGCGCCATCCTGTACGTTTTCCCGGGTGCGCCGATCGGGCGCCCAAGGAGCAGATTGACTGACCTGGGCCACCTCCTGCCGCGCTCCCTGGAGGCAGGGAGCACGATGCGCGAGCTTGCGAACGGCGAACCGCTGTTTCGCCAGGGCGATCCCGTTACGGCAATCTACAGGGTAGAAAGCGGACGGCTCCGCCTGGTCCGCCGGACCATCGACGACCATCTCGTGATCCTCCACACCGCCCGGGAAGGTGAGTTCTTTTCCGAGGCCGCGCTTTTCGCCGAGGCGTACCATTGCGACGCCGTTGCCACGGCGCCCTCGCGCATTCGCGTTTATGCGAAGAAGGCGATCAAGGACGCGCTCCGGACGGATCCGGCACTTTCGGAGGCGTTCATGGCCCGGCTGGCACGGCAGCTTCAGGACCTCCGTGCCCGGATGGAGTTGCGGAACATCCGGTCGGCCCGGGAGCGCGTAATGCAATACCTTCGCTCACGCGCAGGCGCCGGCGGCCGGCGCATCGCCGTCGAGAGCCGGTTGCAGGACATTGCGGCAGAGGTCGGCCTGACCCGCGAGGCGCTGTATCGCACGCTCGCATCGCTCGAGGCGGAAGGGCGGATCGCGCGCACGAAGTCCGACATAAGGATCACCAGGGACACGTCGAGATAAGTTGGCCGCGCATGATCCTGATCATGCGATCGGCAGCGCCGTCCGGGTAAATTCAACCGGGACTTCTGGAGGACGATCGATGGCTTCGATCCGCAGTCTGATGGCGATCGGCGGCGTGCTGGTTGCGGCAGGGGCATTCGCTGCTTGGGCGCAAAGCCCGCCGGCCCAGCCGCCGATGGATGCCGGCCCGATGCCGATGCATCGTCATGAAGGAATGATGCCGATGGCCGGCCATGCCGGCGCGGCCGGGAGCGCGACGCTTCCGACCGCTCCGGGACAGGATGCATTCGGCGCCATTCAGGAGATCGTGCACATGCTGGAGGCCGATCCCGGGACCGACTGGTCGAAGGTCGACCTCGAAGCCCTGCGGCAGCACCTGATCGACATGAACGAGCTTACGCTGAAGGCGGCCGAGACTCCGAAAGTCGTCGATGGCGGCCTGGAGATCGCGGTCATCGGCGAGGGCCGGACGCTCGCGGCGATCCAGCGGATGGTCCCGGCCTGGGCGGCGACCATGAACGGCCACAAGGGCTGGACGACGAAGGCGACGGCGCTGCCGAACGGCGAGTCGCTCACGGTGACCGCGACCGACCCCGGGGAGATCCGGCACATCCGCGGGCTCGGCTTCATCGGCCTGATGGCGAGCGGCTCGCACCACCAGCCTCACCACCTGGCGATGGCCAGGGGCGAGTTCGGGCACAAGCACTGAGCGCCACTGACAAGCGACAAGAGCAGACGCCCAGTATCGTGTCATCCCGAGCGTCAGCGAGGGATCCTTTATCGGCGCCAGCCAAAGATCCCTCGCTCCGCTCGGGATGACACAACCTGTTGCGATCCAAGGCACCCGTTTCATTTTCGAGGGTCACGCTGCCGGTGACGACCTCCAGTGCCGCTCACTTGGCCATGACGGCCGCTGAGCGCGAGCAGCAGCGGCGCAGCTTCGGGGCGGGCGCTACGAAAATCACCATGCAGTTCATCCGGACCTCGGTAACTACCATCGGCCATACTGGCTGCCGGCCTACTGGCTTCCGGCCCGCGAAAGCGGCATCTTTGCCGTCTGTACTCGGCCGCCGCCCGCGTTACCATCATCGGAACAAGTACACAGGAACCAGACCCATGCTCGACTACGAAGTCATCGTCATCGGGGCGGGCGTTGCCGGGATCTATCAGATCAAGCGGCTGGTCGATCTCGGCATAAGGGCCACCGTGCTGGAGGCGGCGGGCGGGCTCGGCGGGACGTGGTACAACAACCGCTATCCCGGCGCGCGCTTCGATTCGGAGAGCTACACCTACGGCTATTCCTTCTCGCGCGAGCTCCTGGACGAATGGCACTGGAAGGAGCGCTTCTCCGGCCAGCCCGAGAACCTGCGCTACCTGAACCACGTCGCCGACAAGTTCGACCTGCGCCGGCACATGCAGTTCAACTGCCGCGTCGACGCCGCGCACTGGGACGAGGCGGGGAACTTCTGGCGGCTCACGGTGTCGGACGGCCGCACGCTCACCGCGCGCTTCGTGATCATGACGCTGGGGCTGCTCTCCATTCCCGCCCGGCCGCGCTATCCCGGCATGGAGCAGTTCAAGGGCCGCTCGTTCCACACCTTCGACTGGCCGCACGAGGGCGTGCCGTTCGCCGGCAAGAAGGTGGCCGTGATCGGCACCGGCGCCACCGCCATCCAGGCGATCCCGGTGATCGCGGAGACGGCGGCCGAGCTCACCGTTTTCCAGCGCCGGCCCAACTGGGCGGCGCCCTTGAACAACGGGCCGATCTCCGAGGAGGAGATGGCCGACATCCGCCGCCGCTACGACGAGATCTTCGCCACCTGCGCGCGCACGCCCGGCGGCTTCGAGCACGAGCCCGACCGGCGCGGCTTCTGGGAGGTCTCGCGCGAGGAGCGGCTCAGGCTCTGGGATCGTCTTTACGACGAGCCGGGCTTCGGCATCTGGCTGCGGAACTTCCGCGAGATCTTCACCGACGAGAAGGCCAACGCCGAGTTCTCCGAGTACATCGCCGGGCGCATCCGCCGGCGCGTCAAGGATCCGGCGACGGCCGAGAAGCTGATCCCGCGCGATCACGGCTTCGGCGTGCAGCGCGTGCCGCTCGAGACCAACTACTACGAGGCCTACAACCGCGACAACGTGCACCTGGTCGATGTCAGCGCGACGCCGATCGTGCGCGTGACCGAGACCGGCCTCGCCACCACCGAGCGCGACTACGACTTCGACATCATCGTCTACGCCACCGGCTTCGACGCCATCACCGGCGCCTACGACCATATCGACATCCGCGGCACCGGCGGCGAGCGGCTGGCCGAGCTGTGGAAGGATGGTCCCTCGACCTTCCTTGGCCTGATGGTGGCGGGCTTCCCCAACATGCTGATGCCGACCGGCCCGCAAAGCGGCTCGGCGTCGGTCAACTTCCCGCGCGGCATCGAGCTCGGCGTCAACTGGTGCACGGACCTGCTGATCCACATGCGCGAGCACGGCCAGGCGCGCTGCGAGCCGACGCTGGCGGCCCAGGCGCGCTGGACCAAGCACGTGCAGGACATGTACGCCATGCTGCTGCTGCGCAAGGCCAAGGGCTGGTTCACGGGCTACAACTCGAACGTGCCCGGCCACGAGGAAGGCCACGTGCGCTACGTCGTCTACAACGGCGGCCAGCCCAAATACACCTCGATCCTCAACCAGGTGGCGATGAGCGGCTACGAGGGCATCGTGCTCGGCCCGCCGTCGGCGGTCACCCAAGCGCGCGACCCCGATCGCGCGCATGCGGTGTAGCGGCGGGAAGATCGCGCCACCGGAGCGGCGCGCCTCGTCGAGCACTCATCGGAGCGCGCAACTCCAGTTGCGCTCAGGGGTTGTTGGAACGCAAAGATTGCGCCACTGGAGTGGCGCGCTCCCCCGAGCGCAGCGAGGGATCTTTCGCTGCGCCACCATCAGCGGCACCGAGGCGCTGAAGTGGATCGACGAGGCGGCGATGCCGAAGAAACAGCCGTCGATGTAGGCCCGGGCGTCGCTCCTCTCCGTCGGACACGGAGAGGTTGTGGCCGTGACGTCCGGTCACGGCGCGCTCACGGCATGGTCACCCGTTTGCAACTCCCGCGCATCGCGCGATGGCCCACACTGTCCACATCGGTTGCTGTGACGAAATCGTAGCAACCGCCTGTTGCAGGAGGCGGGTCGTGAGCGAAACGGTGGTGGTCGGCGGGCGCGCCGTCGCGGGAGGGATTGGCTCCCGGGGCGTTGTCGCGCCGAATCGGAAGCGCATCGCCACCAATGTCCTGAGCCTCTCCGTCACCTACCTGCTCGGCTTCCTCGCCACCATCGGCATCAGCATCTACGTGCGGCGCATCCTCGGCCCCGAGGCGGTGGGACAGGTCAACTGGGTCCAGGCCGCGCTGGGCTTCGGCGCGATCCTGATCAATCCCGGCCTCACGACGGTGGGCCAGCGCGAGCTCGCCAGGGACAGGAAGGCGGATCTGCCCGGCCTGATCGTGACCTTGCAGACGCTCCTCGCCGCGCTGGCGGTCGCCGTCTGCCTCGTCTGCGCGGCGCTGGGGGCGCTGGGCCGCGTGCGCAGCCTGCTGCTCGCGATCCAGGCGGTGGGGCTGCTCTTCGTCGCCTGGAACCTCGGCTGGGTCCTGCAGGCGCACGAGCGCATGGTGGCGCCGAGCTTCGCCAACCTCGCCTTCAACGCTTTGCAGCTCCCGCTCTTCCTGCCCTTCGTTCACGGTCCGGCGGACGTCTACTGGTATGCGGGCCTGGGCCTTTCCTATCCCGGCCTGATGGCGCTGTTCACCGTCTGGTACGTGGCGCGCCACCGCCTCGTCGCGGCGTGGCGGATCGGGCTCGCCGGGGCGCGCGCGCTGCTGGCCGAGGCCTGGCCGCTCGCCCTGGCGCAGGGCGCGGGCCTGGTCTTCCTCTACGCCGACACCCTGATCCTGGGCGTGACCGACGGCGACGAGGCGGTGGGCCAGTACTCGACCGCCTATCGCCTGATGATGGTCTCGGCGTTCGTCACCGCCTCGCTGTGGAACGCCTACTTCCCGGTGCTGGCGCGCAGCCGCGAGGCGCCGGCGCAGGCGGTCCGCCTGTCGCGCGAGTATCTCGGGCTGCTCGCCTGGAGCGGCTTCCCGATCGCGGCGCTGGGCTGGGCCGTCGGCCGGCATGTCGTCGCGATGATGTACGGCCCGGCCTTCGCCGAGGCCGGCCGGCTGTTCGAATGGCTATGCCTCGCCGTCGCGCTGCAGTTCGTCAATCACGGTCTGTCGCAGATCCTCGTCCCGTGGGGCTATGGCCGCATCCAGTTCCGCATCGTCGCCTGGGGCGCGGTCGCCAACATCGCCGCCAACCTGGCGATCATCCCGCTCTGGGGCGCGTGGGGCGCCGTGGCGACCACCATCGGCTCGGAGGCCCTGGTGCTCGTGCTGGGCCTCAGCGCCCGCCGGCGCCACGACATCTTCCGCCACCCGGTGCTTCCCCTGATCGTCCCGCCGCTCCTCTGCTCGGCGGCCGTGGCGCTCGCCATCGCCGCCTTGCCCGAAACGTGGGACGCCCGATGGTGGGCAGCGCTCGCCGCCGGCACGGCCGTGCTCGCGCTCTGCCTCCTCTGGTTCGAGCGCCGCGTGATCGGCACGCTCCTCCACCGCGGCGCGTGATCGCGGCCCTTCGAGCGTTCAGGGGAGCGCGCCGCCAACGAGAAACCGGCTTCGCCCCGAGAAGCCGTGCGAGCTTCTAGTCGACATCGACCACGGGCCGGGCCGTCAGCCGCGGCGAGGCGAGCGCGCCGCCGATGGCGGCGGCGATGGCGCCGATCAGCAGGGCGGCGAAGGCCCACAGCGAGGCGCGCGAGGCGGCCGCGGCGCCACGGTCGGCGACGTTCCTGGCCGTCCGGACCGTGCTGTCGCGGGTCTGGACCAGCCTGGCCTGCGCCTCGTCGAAGCGCTGCGCCGCCTCTTCCTTGCCGATCTTGAGCTGGCCCGCCATGATCGTGACGATCCGGTCCCTGGCCTGGTCGGCGCGCGCGCCGCCGGCCCCGAGATCGGGGATCGCGCGCGCGATCTCCTTCTGCGCGTCCTGCGGGCTCATCGTCGCCGGATCGGGATTGGTGGGCTGCAGATAGGCCTCGGCCTGCCGCTGCACCATCTCCGGCGTGACGCCGGCCGCCTGCGCGACCTGCGGCGCCGCCGCGGCCAGCCCCTTGCCGGCCGCCGACACGGTGTCCCCCACCAGCGTGAAGGCGCCGCCGATCACGGAGCCGACTGCGGTGCTCAGCAGATAGATCGTGATCAGGAGCGCCAGCCCCCAGATCACCAGGCCGTGCAGGGCGCCGTCGAAGCGCGTCGCCACGCCGGCCAGCCGGGCCGCGACATAGCAGCCGAACAGGAGCGCGATGACGGTGCTGGCGAACCACCACAGGCCGGCGCCGATGCCCAGCCCGCGGGCGTCGGGCGTGTCGCCGCCGGGATTGACCAGGCCGAGGCCGATGCCCGCGCCCAGCATGTCCAGCAGCACCTCGACCGCCAGCACGAGCACCACGCCCGAGAAGATGGCGGGCCACGACACCCGCTTCACCACGCCGGTCAACTGTCCCAGCGCCATCGGCGCCACCGGCGATCCGACCTCGGCCGGACCGGGAACGGTTCCATAGGGTACGCTCATGGTCGCCTCCGCTTTCCGCACGGCGTGCGTGCCGCTGGAAAGGGAAACACCGTCGCCGCCCGCTGGTTGCTATGGGCTACGCGGCTCGGCGCCTGGCGGCGATCGAAGCCTTCGGCTCAGCCCGCCGGAGAGGCGCGCTCGAGGAAGTCGTTCAGGGTCGCGACATCCTCGCGCCAGCCGCCCACCGGGTCGGCCGGGCTGGGGAAGTGCGGATAGCGCTGCCCGACCGCGAGCGGCACGACCTCGATGTCGACCTTGGGCGGCCGCGCCCGGTCCTCGTCATCGGGGTCGGCCGCGGGCTCGACCCAGACATCGAGGTAGAGGCGCCGGCTGTCCTGCAACCGCAGCACGAAGCCGCACGAGGCCACGTCCATGGCATCGGCCGACCAGAAGGCCTCGACGCCGGCGACATCGTCGATCTGGATGCCGCGGCCGCTCCGGCCGAGCGCTTCCAGGCCTTGATGGAGGGCGTAGACCGGACCCGCCTCGCGCGGGTCGATGGTGGCGGACTTGGGCATGCGCGAAGAATTGCAACCCGCGGCCCGGCCAGCCAGTGACCAATGTTGCACGGCTTCTGACAAAGCTGTGATGGCGGCGTCATCGCGTCTATCTGTATCCCCACCAGTGATAGGCGGGCCGGCCGTAGGGATAGTAATAGTGGCCGGGCGGGTAGCGATAGCCCGGTGCGTAGTAGGCGCAGCCGGCGGCCGACATCAGCAGAAGGGCGCCGATGGTCATCTTCAGGTAGCGCATGATCGCCTCCGTTCGCGGGCCCCGTGGCCCGTCCGAAGGGAGTACGAAAGCGATGGTGGCGACTCCTGGGCGCCGCGGCGGCATGACGAAGGCCGCCGGTGGGCGGCTGCCGAGCCCTCACAGTGGTTGGGGCCCAGCACTTCCCAGCGGTGGAGGCGGCGGAGCCTGTCGCGCTCGGCCTCGTCGATCGGGCGATCCAGAGCTGCCGCGATCTGGCCGACCGATTGGCCGGCTTGCCGAAGCTGGGCAATCGTGCACCGCTCCTCGAGGGTGAGGTGGCTGTAATGTCTCCCCATGGCAACACCCTAGTCCGGTGTTGCACTTCGTTTGTGAACTCAGGGGGATCTTTGGCCGGCGCCGATCAAGGATCCCTCGCATTCGCTCGGGATGACACGGAGATGGCTGGAGCGCATGACTTGCTGTCGGGCGCTGCAACGTTCCGGCTGGGTCGAGCGATGATATGATTGCTGCAAGCGCCGGAGGCGATCATGAGGAACGTTCTGGTGGTGGCCGCGACCGTCGTCCTGTCGGTCCTGCCGGCGCACGCGCAGCAGCAGCCGGTCCAGCCGCAGCAGCCGCTCTACGGCGGGGGAAGCGGGAGCGGCCCGGGGCCACGGCTCGGCGATACGCAAGACTGCCGCGCCGAAGCCCGGCGCCAGGCCGAGGCGCGCTATCCGCCACAGCGTATCAACAACCGCGGCCGTGAAATGACCTTCGAGAACCCCAACCTGTTCTCGGCGGAAACTTCCTTCTTCCAGGACTGCATGCGCCGCAAGGGGTTTTGAGGGCGGCCAAAGAACAGTGGAGAAGAAGGAAGAAGATTGCGCCACTGGAGTGGCGCGCTCCCTTGAGCGCTCATCGGAGCGCGCAACTCCAGTTGCGCTCGTAGCTGTGGAGCGCCGGGCGGCGCTAGAAGGGACGACGGCGGCGGTGGAAGGCGGGGAGGGCGCGTGACGGGCCGCGGGCGGCCTTGCGCAGCGCCGGCCGGACGAGGGCCGCGAGGCTGCCGACGAAGATCACGGCCAGGAACGGCACCAGCGCGGCGGTGAACTCGACGGCGCCGAGCAGGAGATCGTGCGGGTTCACGGCCGGCGGCTCACGGCTCGTGGACGATCGCCCAGCCGGGCCCGAGCGCGGCGGCGACCACCTCGTGCGCGATCAGGTAGCGGTCGTCCCAGCTCAGGTTGCGCACGTCGGAAGCCACGGCCGCCTTGCACAGGAGATCGTGGAGAAGGGCGGTCTTCGCCTCGGCGGCCCGCGCCTCGCGCCGCTCGCACAGGATCACGACATTGTCGGCCATGCTGCTACACCCGTTGATCGCCTGCTCTTCCTAGCGCGCGACGATGGGCGACGGGTGTGGGCGAGTTGTAGCAATGCGGTGGCGGATCGGTGGCACGCTGCGCGACCGACCGTCACTCCCAGCGCGACAGGATCTCCTCGGTCGAGCTGGTCGTGATCTGCTGGCCGAAGCGCTGGCGGTAGAGCGTCAGCAGGGCGTCGTGGCTGGTGTCGTTGCCGCTGCACAGCGCGTCGGTCGGCAGCACGACATGGAAGCCGCGATCGACCGCGGCCATCACGGTGGCGAGCACGCAGACGTCGGTCTCGCCGCCGGTCACGATCAGCGTCCGCGCACCGCGCGCCGCGAGCCAGCGCGCCGATGGACTTGGGGGTGGCGGCCATGTCGGGCCGTCAACGGCCGCCGCAGCGCCCGCGTTGCATGCCGCGTTGCATGGACGAGCGGCCGGAGCGGCGGCTCGACGGCTAGCCCTGCACCCGGCGCCAGGTGGCCGGCGCCGCACCGAAGGTCTTCTTGAAGGCGCGGGAGAAGGCAGCCTCGGACTCGTAGCCCACGGCCTCGGCGATCCGCGCCAGCGAGGCCTGCGACTCGCGGAGCTTGCGCGCGGCGAGCTGCATGCGGCATCCGGCGAGATACTGCATCGGCGGCAGGCCGATCAGGCGCGCGAACCGGTCGGCCAGCACCGAGCGCGACAGGCCGACCTCGCGGCCGATCTCGTCGAGCGTCCATTCCCGCGCGCAATCGCGATGCAGCAGCGCTAGGGCGCGGGCGATATGCGGATCGCGCAGCCCGGCGAGCCAGCCCGTCTCGTTCGGCGGCAGGCTCTGGGCATGGCGCCGCACGGCCTCGACGAACAGGACCTCCGAAAGCTTCACCAGCACCGCCTCCGAGCCGGGACGGCCGGCGCCGACCTCGGCGGCGGCATAGCGGAACGTCGAGCGGATCCAGTCGGCGCCGTCACCACTCTCGACGTCGAGCGTCAGCGAGCTCGGCAGGGCCGACAGCATCGGATTGCCGTCGAAGTCGTCGCAGGCGAGGAAGCCGCAGATCATGCGCGCGCCGGCGCCGTCGCCGCCATGGCGGATCGACGCCAGGCCGCCCGAGGACGAGCGCTGGATCAGCTCGCCGGCGCTGGCCGGCGGCAGGGCGAGATCGCTTCCCATGGTGTGGCGGTCGTTGCGCGGCAGCAGGAGAATCTCGCCGGCGCGCAGCACCGCCGCCTCCCCGCCCTCGACCTGCACGTGCATGATGCCTTCCACGACATAGTGGTAGGGAATGAGGTGGGACGACCCGCCCAGCACCGGCCCGCAATGCTCGTGCGTGACCTGCACCGTGATGCACCAGGGTGCGTTGAACTCGGCATGGAGGAACACGCCTCCCGTCAGATGCACCTCGCGCAGCACTTCCGAAAGCGCGTCCATCGGCTCCCCGCTGTCGATCCGGCAGACCGATCATAACTCCCGGACGGGCGGTCATATACCGGCGCCCGGACCGGACCTACATCACGGCCGCGATCAAGACATGAGCGCAAGCACGAAAGGAGCAGGCCATGACCACCATGACGACCATACCCGCCCACGACCTGTACGCACGCTGCATCAGTGCCTCCCAGCGGGTGCGCTGGGATATCGACCGGGACGTGATCCGCGGGCGCAGCTTCGACCGCGCCGACAAGTATCTGCCCGACGGACTCTCGTTCGCCGCCGACTTCACGAGCCTGTCAGAGCCCGAGCGGCGCTTCCTGAGCCAGGTCCAGGGGCGAACCTATGCCAATGCCTTCGGCCTCGTCGAGCGCTTCATCAACGCCAAGGTGCTGGAGCTCAGCCGCGACCACTGGTTCGGCGACCAGATCGCGCTCGAGGCGCTGGTGCGGTTCAGCGACGAGGAGCTGAAGCATCAGGCGCTGTTCCGCCGCATCGAGCTCCTGATCGGCGAAGCGATGCCTGCGGGCTATCGCTTCGATTTCGATCCCGATGCCGTGGCCGGCGCCGTGCTGGGCAAGAGCACATGGTCGGTCCTCGCGCTCACCCTGCACATCGAGCTGTTCACGCAGGCGCACTATCTCGAAAGCATCCGCGACGGCCAGGGGATCTCGCCGCTGTTCAAGGACGTCTTCCTCCATCACTGGAAGGAGGAGTGTCAGCATGCGACGCTCGACGAGCTGGAGTGGCGGCGGTGCGACGCCGGGCTGTCTCCGGCCGAGCGCGATCGCGCCGTCGACGACTTCATCGATCTCGTCGAGGCGGTGGACGGCATCCTGAGGGCGCAGGCCGCGGCCGATGCCGGCTACTTCGTCGGCTGTTGCGGCCGGACCGTCGCTCGCGACGAGGCGAGGGCGATCGAGAACGGCCTCCTCCGAGCGTATCGCTGGCAGTTCATCCTCTCGGGCGCCCGGCATCCCCATTTCGGCAAGGTGCTGTCGAGCCTGACGACCGAGACGCAGCGGCACCGCGTGCAGGCGGCCCTGGCGACGCTGGCCTAGCCTGCCGCCGCGTCCGGCGCCCTTTCTCCGCCTCTCCGCCATGAGAGGCGGAGCAGGGGGCATGAAGCTGCCCGCACCGTGCTCCTTTCCGCGCGAGACCCGAGCGACGCGCATTTGGACTATGCACCGCCCGGGGCGCAACCGCCGGCAACCCCGGCGCTTGAGATGGAATGCGTTTGTCCGTTGCGCCTCTGTTGTCCGTCGCCCCGCGGTCCGCCGCCCGGCTTTCCATCGGCCGGTTTTCCATCGGCCCCTCGACGCGGCGCTTCGTGGTGCAGCAGGCCAAGGTCTGGCTGCGCGCCGTCCTGCCCTGGCCGATGGTGGCGTGGTGCGAGGCGTTCTATTTCGCGCGGTTCGGCGAGGTCGAGCTGCGCCTCGTCGGGCCGCTCTGCCGGCCGGACCGCGACTCGATCGATGTCGGCGCCAATGTCGGCACCTATCTGCACGCCATGCGACGGCACTCGCGGCGCGTCTATGCCTTCGAGCCGGTGCCGTGGCTGGCGCGGATGCTGGCGCGCAAGTTCGGGCCGAAGATCGTCGTCAGGGAGGTCGCCCTGTCGCGCGAGGCGCGCACCGCCGCGCTGCACATCCCGGTGGTCGACGGCGCGCCCGTCACCGGGCTCTCGACGCTGTCGGACGAGCTGGCCGCGCAGGAGGCGCCGTGCCGCGACATCGCCGTCGAGACGCGGCCGCTCGACGAGATCTACGAGGGCGACGTCGGCTTCATCAAGATCGATGTCGAGGGCCACGAGGACAGCGTGCTGCAGGGCGCGCAACGCACGATCGATCGCTGCCGGCCGCGCGTGCTGGTCGAGGCCGAGGAGCGCCACGGGGCGGGCGCGGTGCAGCGCGTCCAGGCCTTCTTCGGCCGGCGCGCCTATCGCGGCTACTTCGTCTTCCAGCATTGCCTGGCGCCGATCGAGCGCTTCGATCCGCGGCGCATGCAGCGCAGCGAGGACATCGCGGGCTACGCGCCCGGCCTGCCGCGCGCGCGCTTCGACCGTTACGTCAACAATTTCATCTTCCTGCCGGCCGAGGAGCCCGCCACGACCCTGGCGGAGCTGCAGGTGGCGCTCGACGCCCATGGAGCCGCCCCCGCGGAGGCTTTATGATCGCGGCCGGCAGGGGAGGGGAGCATGGCCGTTTCGTCGACAGCCGTTTCGTCGACATTCGTGTCCGCCGACGGCGACGGCTACGAGCTGCAGATGGGGCGCTGGAGCCGCAGGCTCGCGCCGCTGCTGATCGATTTCGCCGGCATCGACAGCGGCGCGCATGTGCTCGACGTCGGTTGCGGCACCGGCAGCCTCGCCTTCACGCTTGCGCGCAACCCGGCCATCGGCCGCGTCACCGGCATCGATTTCTCGCCCGCCTATGTCGACTATGCCAGGCGGCGCAACGCCGATGCGCGGGTCGATTTCCGCACCGGCGACGCCTGCGCCCTGCCGTTCGAGACGGCGTCGTTCGACCATGCGGCCGCGATGCTCGTGCTGCAGTTCGTCCCGCGCGCCGAGGACGCCGCGCGCGAGATGCGCCGCGTGACGCGTCCGGGCGGCACCGTGGCCGCCGTGACCTGGGACTCGCGCAACCTGGTGATGATGCGCATCGTCCTCGACACCGCGGCGGTGATCGATCCCGACGCCAACGCGCGGCGGGCGCGCTATTTCGTGCGACCGATGACGCGGCCGGGCGAGCTGGCGCAGGCCTGGCGCGACATCGGGCTCGTCGATGTCGTCGACGGCACGCTCGCCATCCGCATGGATTTCGCCTCCTTCGCCGACTTCTGGAGGCCCTGCGAAGGCCACGACGGCGCGCTCGCCGACTACGTGCGTACGCTCGACGCCGCCGCGAAAGCGAAGCTGCACGACCTCGTGCAGCTCGCCTATCTCGACGGCGAGCCCGACGGCCCGCGCTCCTACACCGCGACGGCCTGGGCGGTGCGCGGACGGGTGCCGGAGTAGGGGAAGCTCTCGAGGCGGACGCGGGCCGGCTGCCTCAGCCGACGCCCTCGACGATGCGCAGGTCGCGCTCCGCGGCGTTGCCGAGGACCGCCCGGGCGGCCTTGTAGCCCTCGCTGTTGTAGGCTGCGATCGCCTTCTCGACGCTTTCGAACTCGAGGACGACGGTGCGCTGCTCGATGCCGGCCTCGAACACCTTGGCCGTGCCGCCGCGCGCCAGCACCTTCCCTCCGGCCGCGATCAGCGCCGGGCCGCCCAGCTTCGCGTATTCGGCCAGCGCCGCCGGGTCCGACACCGAGCGGTAGCACGCAATCCAGTAACCCTTGGCCATGAGACATCTCCTCCTGTTCTGTGACGCCGGGCGCCGCGCCGACTATATCGGCCCTCCTCCGACGCTGCACGCCTCCGCCCGCCGACGAGCGCCACCAACGAGAAGCAAGAGCAGGGGCCCAACCAGTATCGTGTCATCCCGAACGTAGTGAGGGATCCTTCGCGGCGACGACAAAGGATCCCTCGCTGCGCTCGGGATGACACGGCAGTGGCTGCAGCGAATGACCTGCTTCTCGCTGGCGGCACGCTCCGCCGAGCGCCCGTCGGAGCGCCCCTCGGCTGCACCCAGGGCTGGCGCCACCAACGAGAAGCAAGAGCAGGCGCTCAACCAGTGTCGTGTCATCCCGAGCGCAGCGAGGGATCTTTCGCGGCGACGACAAAGGATTCCTCACTGCGCTCGGGATGACACGGCAGTGGCTGCAGCGAATGACGTGCTTCTCGCTGGTGGCACGCTCCGCAGAGCGCTCGTCGGAGCGCGCCACTCCAGTGGCGCTCATGAGGATCGTCGGTCACGTCCGCAGCCTGAGCATCAGGCGCAGGATCTTCATCGGGGTGCCGGCGTAGGGCGGTTGCAGCAGGAGCTGGATGGGGGAGAAGGGGCCCTGGTGGAAGACGGGGCGGAGCTTGGAGAAGGTCAGGAAGCCCTCGCGGCCGTGATAGTGGCCCATGCCGCTCGCACCGACGCCGCCGAACGGCAGGTCGTGCTGGCCGACATGCAAGAGCGGCTCGTTGACCGACACGCCGCCCGACATCACGTGCGTTATATAGAAGTCGCGCAGGGCGGCGTCGTGGGTGAAGGGATAGAGCGCGAGCGGGCGGTCGCGGGCGTTGATGTAGTCGGCCACCTCCTGGCGGTCGGTGTAGGTCCTGACCGGCAGGATGGGGCCGAAGATCTCGCGCTGCATCAGCACCATGTCGTCGCCGGGATCGAGCACGAGATGCGGCGGGAACCTGCGCCGCGCCGCGTCGGGCGCCTGGCCCTCGGCGAGGTCGATGAGCCGCGCGCCCTTCGCGCGGGCATCGTCGAGCGCGGCGTGCAGGCGCTCGAACGCGCGCCGGTCGATGATCGAGGTGAAGTCCGGCCCGTTGATGTCGGGATAGCGCTCCCTGAACAGCCGCACGCAGTGAGCGGCGAAGTCCTGCTCCTTGCCCTTCGGCACGAAGACGTAGTCGACGCTGGTGCAGATCTGGCCCGCGTTCAGCATCTTCACCCAGAGGATGCGTTTCGCCGCCGTCTCGATCGGGAAGTCGGGCCCCACGATCGCCGGCGCCTTGCCGCCCAGCTCCAGCGTCACCGGCGTGAGGTTGCGCGCGGCGTTGGCCATCACCGCGCGACCGGTCGCGCCCGAGCCGGTGAACAGCAGGTGATCGAAGGGCAGGGACGAGAAGGCCGGCCCTCTGCCAACGCCATCGGGCCCGCCGCCGTCCTCGAAGAAGGCGAGCTTGTCGGCCGGCAGGTATTTGGGCGAGAGCTCGGCCAGCAGCGCCGCCAGCCGGCGCGAATTCTCCGACATCTTCACCATGGCGCGGTTGCCGGCGGCGAGGATCGCGGCCAGCGGGCAGAAGGAGAGGTTGAGCGGGAAGTTCCACGGCACGACCACGCCGACCACGCCGAGCGGCTGCGGGATCACCCGGTTGCGCGCGCCGGGATAGCTCAGGACGTCGATCGGCCGGCGCTCGGGCCTCATCCATTTCTTCAAATGCTTCGCCGTGTGCGCGATCGTCTCGAGCACGACGAAGTATTCGGCGAACAGCGTCTCGAACGCGGAGCGGCCGCCATAGTCGGCGTCGATGGCGGCGACCAGCGCATCCCGGTTCTCCTTGAGAAGCCGCGCCAGCGCCGCGAGATCGTCCCGCCGCTCGCGCTCGGTCGGCGCCGGCGCCGCCAGATACGCCGCCCGCTGCCGCTCGAAGCAGGCGCGCAGCTCGTCGGGAACGGCAATCGGCTCGGCCGGGGAGAGCGGGAGGTTCATCGTCGTCTCCTTTTTCCGTCGCTATCCTACCTGATGGCGTGATGGGGTGTGCTCGCGCTTTGGTGTAGAATGATTGGGCTGTTTTCCTTGCGAAGCCCTGCAAACACCGCCAGCATGGAACGCGGGATCAGGGGGCTTTTCAACGATGCGGGAGCCCGGTCTAGTCGCAGCGCAAGCTGACGATGCGCCTCCTGCCGGTTGGTCCGCCTCCGGCAGTTCCGGCGGAAAGAGACGACTGGTCGCCGTGGTGGCGGCGGATGTCGCCGGATATTCGCGTCTCATGCATGTCGATGAAAACGACACGCATGCGCGAATGAAGGAGATCGAGTCGCAGATCCTGAGACCGCAGATAGCGGCGCGTGGCGGCGAAATCGTCAAGCATACGGGCGACGGCTTTCTGGCGACGTTCGACAATGTCGAGGATGCTATCGACTGTACGGTCGAGCTGCAGCGGACCCTCTTCGCCTGGAACGAGAAGGAGCCGCTCAGTCGGCGCATCAACTATCGCATGGGTGTCAATGTCGCCGACGTGATCGTCGAGGACCACGACGTCTTCGGCGACGGCGTGAACATCGCCGCGCGCCTTCAGACCTACGCCGAGCCGGGCGGAATCGTTGTCACTGACATGGTGGCACGGCATATCTCGGGTGGAGATGGTATCGCCCTGCACGATCTCGGGGATCTGCCGCTGCGCAATATCGGCCGGCCCGTCAGGGCTTTCAGCCTGGGGCACGCCACGTCCATATCGCCGCCCCTGGCCGACGCGGCGCCGGGCTTCGACGAGCGTGCGTCGATCGTCGTGCTGCCGTTCACCGAGCAGCCGAGCCGGCCCGGCGAGGAGTATTTCGCCGAAGGCATCGTCGACGACATCATCCATGCTCTTGCGGGGCTGAAGGAGCTGTTCGTCATCGCCCGCGGCTCGACCTTGGGCTTCCGTGATCCCGCCTTCGACGTGCGCGCCATCGGCCGCGAGCTGGGCGTTCGCTACGTCCTGCATGGCAACGTGCGGCGCGCCGAGCCCGATATCCGCATTCGCGCCGAGCTCTGCAACGCCGAGTCGGGGGCGATCGTCTATACCGATCAGTATACCGGCCGGACCACCGATCTGTTCGACCTGCAACGGCGGATCGCGGCGCGGGTGGTGACGACGATCGCGCCGCAGGTCCGCGAGCGGGAACGGCTGCGCGCGCTTCGCAAGCATCCGCGGAACATGACGGCCTACGACTTCGTGCTGCAGGCGCTGGGGCCGCTGTTCCACATGGATTACGAGTCGTTCTCGCTCGCCCACGGCCTGTTACAGAGCGCCATCTCTCACGACCCGCACTACGGGCCAGCCCATTCGTACACGGCCTACTGGCACTTGCTGCGCGTCGGCCAGGGCTGGTCGCCCGACATCATGGCGGACGCAGAAGCGGCAGGACGGGCCGCCGCCACGGCGATCGAGCTCGACGAGAACGATGCGCTGGCGTTGGCGATCTGCGGCCATGTCTATTCCTATCTGAGGAAGGATTTCGACACCGCCATCGAGCTGCAGGATCGCGCCATCGAGGTCGGACCGAGCTGCGCGATGGCCTGGACCCTGAGCAGCGTCACGCGCGGGCTTGTAGGTCAGGGTGCGGCCGCCGTCGTGCGCGCCGAGCGCGGGCTCGAGCTGTCGCCGCGCGGTCCGCACGTCGTCTATCACGAGCACATACTCTCGCAGGCGCATTACACCAACGCCAACTACGACGAGGCCGTGGTGTGGGGTCGTCGCGCGGCCAAGCACAACGATCGCCTGACCTCCAACCTCCGCTGCCTCGTCGCTGCGCTGATGGCGATCGGCCAGGAGGAGGAGGCGCGCCGGATGGCGAGGCGTTTGCTCGAGCTCGATCCGGGCATGAGCCTCGCCACCTTCGCGAAGCGCACGCCGCTTCAGGGCGAGATGCGCGACACCTTCATCGAACGGCTGCGGGCGGCCGGATTGCCCGACTGACGGACGGTTCACGCGAAGGGGGGACACCATGACGGGGAACACGGGAAATACGGGAAACACGGGAAACACCGGCAATACCGGCAACATCGGCAATGCCGGCGGGGGCGGCGGCTGGTTCTTTCCCGATCGCATCGACCTGCCGTTTGCGTTCGACGCCGGCGGGACCGATCACCTTACGACGCTGCCGAACTATCCGGACATGCTCTGGGATCCGCAGTGGCTGTCGTGGCTCGTCCTGCAGCAGTTCGCGAAGACGGACTGGATGACGATCACCCTGACTGGCGGCGATTCGCAGATTCCGGCCGACCCCAAGCCCGAGCTCGACAATCTGCTCAAGGCGGCGATCGACGAGCGCGCCGACGCCCTGGGTGAGATCGTGGCGCAGGCCGACGAGTTCCTGAGCTTCTTCGTGGCCCTGCTGGGCATCAATCCGGCAACGTATCCCAAGACGCGCAGGCTGCTGCATATCGGCGAGCTGGTCGGCAAGTTCGCCGTCATGTACTTCAAGTACGACAAGAAGCGTTCGCGGCCGTCGCAGCTTTGCCCGGCCCTGATGCCGCCGATCCTGGTCCCTGGCCATGCTTCCTGGCCCAGCGGGCATGCGACCCAGTCGTGGCTGGTCGCGAAGTGTGTCGAGCTTGCCCTGCCCAGCGCGAACGGGATTGCCGACACGCTATCGCACGATCTCGAAAAGCTCGCGGTGCGGATCGCCCGGAACCGCGAGATCGCCGGCCTCCATTATCCCAGCGACTCTGCGGCGGGGCGGGAGCTGGCAGGGAAGGTGCTGGATTATCTGAATACCTGCAGCCTGTTCAGTGACGCCGTGGACGAGGCCAAGTTGGAGTGGGCGTGATGTTGACCGACGCCGAGCGCGACGAGCTCGCGGCGCGCATGAACGACGACCTGCGGCAGCGTCTGCTGGTCGTGCCTCGGCGACCAGAGGGATTTCAAGCCATAGATGCTACGGCGGACGAACTCACGCTCTACGGCTTTCCGCCGCGACCGGAAGACGAGGCAGCCCTCGTGATCTGGGAGAAGATCGTCAGCGCGCCTGGACGACTGCTCGACTTCTCGTTTCCTGTCCCCGGCGGGCTGTTGCCCAGCTACAGGATCGCCGTCAATCGGTTGACCGGCGGCGCGCGTCAGGAGACGAGCGCCAACTGGTCGGGGGCCGTCATCGAAGCCGAGGCCGGGCGACCCTTCGGCCAAATCCTGGGCGGATGGCATGTGCCGAGGGTCCAATTGCCCGCAGGCGCTCTGCCCGACGTGGAGTATCGTTGCTCGGTCTGGATCGGCCTTGACGGCCACGCGCGAACCTCGTTCTCGATGCCGCAGGTGGGCACCAGCCAGACCGTCATCCTGAGGGATGGCGCGCCACGATGCACTTACGAGGCTTGGTATCAGTGGTGGGTGCGGGACCACGCGTTTCCGCCTGTGCTGATTCCCGGTCTCGACCTCGATGCCTGCGACGAGGTCGCATGCGCGCTCGACGTGTGGGATTCCACTCATGTCGGAGTGAGCATCACCAACGTCACGAAGGGCATTCCGTTCTACCAGCCGATTGCTGCGCCCCAGGAGGCGCTCGCCACGTTGCCCTTCTTCAGGATCTTTCCGGTCGAGGGCGTGACTGCCGAATGGATCGCCGAGCGGCCGACCAAGCTCGGCGCAACGGACCTTCATCCGCTGCCGGATTTCGACCGGGTCACTTTCGAAGGTGCATTGGTCGAGACTGCGCCGCCGCGGCTCGTGCGCGGCCTGTCCCCCTCGCGGCTGATCCGCGTGACCGAGCGCCGGCCGGGCCAGACGGTCGTGCTGTCGCGCGCCAGGCTGGACAAGTGCTATCCGCACCAGAAGCTGTGCGTTGGACCGGGCATCGAGAAGGACATGGGCGGATAGCCGCGGTTGAACGTCCGTCATGTCGCCGGGTAGGGCGGGATGACGCACCGGTTTTGCGCGCGAGGGCTGTAACCCGGAAGGCCGCATTCCCATTTATCTGGCGTGGCAGGAGTCGGGACACCCTCCGCCCCGTGGCGGCAGGGCGTTTCGTCGTTGATTGCCCACGGGTTCCGCTATCGACCGTTCCGGGTGCAGTTCGATCGTGCCGACAAGTCGTTCTCGCGAGGCAGTTCCCTGTCGTTCGCAGAAAGGAGAACCAACATGTCGGTCACCCATCATGGACATTTCGACAGCGCGAAGGCGGCGTCCGGCGCTTCGGCGTCGGAAGCCGTCGCCGGCATCGTCGCCATCGTGCTCACGATCCTGGGCCTGGCGCATGTCTCGCCCACCTTCCTCATGGCCGTCGCCACCATCGCCGTCGGCGTCGCCATGATCTTCCGCGGCGGCATGGTCGCCACAGAATATGCCAGCCTGGTCGCCGAACCGGGCGAGACGCGTCCGGCCGCCGCCGATCTCGGCGGCAGCGCGGCGTGGTCGCTCGAGCTGCTGGTCGGCGCGGCCGGCATCGTGCTGGGCATCCTGGCCCTGCTGCAGGTTTCGTCGATGGACCTGATCGCGATCGCCGTCATCGCCTTCGGCGGCGCGCTGGTGCTGGGCAGCGGCTCGGCGGCCCAGCTCAACCTCATGCGGCTGACCATGGTCGGCCTGGGCGAGGAGGCGCAGCGGATGGCGGCCGGCATCCTGTCGGGTTCGGTCGCGATCCAGGCGGTGGCCGGCCTGACGGCGGTTGTGCTGGGCATCCTGGCGCTGGCGGGCATGGGCTCCGCGGCGCTGATCCTGATCGCGCTGCTGACGCTCGGCTCGTTCATCCTCGTGAACGGCTCGGCGCTCACCGGCGCCATGCTGATGACCTTCCGGCAGTGAAGGCGATCGGGCGTCGCGATCCGCAAGGGCCGCGACGCCCGGCGAAGAAGGCTATCGCTGCGGCAGCGTGAAGCCGCTGGTGCGGAGCTTGCGTTCCAGCACGGCGATGCCGACGGCGGTGCGGCCCTGGTTGCAGGCGTCGATCGCCGTCCGCGTCTCGAGGTCGGGCTTGTTGTCGCCGTCGATGGCGCAGGAGACGAGGTAGCGCTGCGCCTGGTCCGACAGCGCCGCGCAGTAGGCGGCGTCGCTTCCTTCCGCCGACGCCGCGGCCGGCAAGAGGGCGGGAAGCAGGAGCAGAAGGAAAAGACGGGACTTGCGCATGGCGGCGGCCGCATCGCTGATGCCGCCCATCATCCCATCCTGTGCGCCTGCGTTCGAGACCTTCCCGGGCGGGCGCCGATCACTCCCGAGTGATCGGCCTGCGACGATTCCCCTGTCACCCGAGCGATTACCGTGTCGTCCCGAGCGCAGCGAGCGAGGGATCTTTCAGCGACGCCCAACTAAAGATCCCTCGCGTCGCTCGGGATGACACTGAACTGCTTGCGGGGCGGCTGGCCGGACTCGCCGCCCCTCGCCACGCCCGGGATGACATCGGCCCGCCGTCGGGCGATCCTCGGCGGGCAACGTCGCGAGGGAGAGCCATGAAGCCGCACGTGATCTGCCACATGGTCTCGAGCGTGGACGGCCGCATCCTGAACAGCCGCTGGCGGCCCAAGGGCGCCAACGCGGGCAACCTGTTCGAGCGCCTGCACGACCAGCTCGAGGGCGACGCCTGGCTGGTCGGCCGCATGACCGGCCGCGAGTTCGCGCGCAAGGAGGCCTATCCGGCGCAGGCCGCCGGGCCCTTTCCCCGCAAGCCCTGGATCGCGCGGCGCGGCGCCGACGCCTGGGGCATCGTGCTCGACGCCCACGGCAAGATCGCCTGGGGACGCGCCGATATCGGCGGCGACCCGATCGTCGTCGTGCTGACCGAGCAGGTGCCGGACGCCCATCTCGCCGGGCTGCACGGCGACGGCGTGTCCTATATTTTTGCCGGCCGACAGGAGGTCGATCTCGCCCTGGCGCTCGAGATCCTGAACAGCGAGCTCGGCATCGAGCGCCTGCTGCTGGAAGGCGGCGGCAGTGCGAACGGCGCCTTCCTGCGCGCGGGCCTCGTTGACGAGATCAGCCTCGCCATCGTGCCGGCCGTCGACGGCGCCCGCGGCGCGCCCAGCGTGTTCGATTCGGGCGACGCCGAGGCCGGCGTGCCGGCGCCGCTCGCCGCGATGACGCTGCAGAGCTGCGAGGTGCTGGAGGGCGGCGCCGTCTGGCTGCGCTACGAGCTCGCCAACGAATAGAGTCGAGGGAGCGCGCCACCGACAAGGAGCAGAGCTGGCGCGCCAGACACTGGTTTCGGAAGCTGCGTGCAAATGTTGGTCGGGAGGACGGGACCATGGCCAGTTTCGACACGGACACCCTCAGTGCGCTGCGCGACCGGCAGGAGATCGCGATCCGGACGGGCCGGCATCCGGCGAACCCGGTGACGATCTGGGTCACGGTGGCCGACGGCGAGGTCTTCGTGCGCTCGGTGCGTGGCGACAAGGGCCGCTGGTATCGCGACCTCGCGGCAGGCGGACCGGCGACGCTGGATGTCGACGGCCGGCAGGTGGCGGTGCAGGCGGTTCCCGCCACCGACGCCGCGGCGATCGAGCGCGCGAGCCGCGAATATCTGCGCAAGTACCGGACCAGCCCCTATGCCGAGTCGATGGTGCGCGCCGACGTGCTCGCCACCACGCTGCGGCTCGAGCCGCGCTGAGCGGCCGCAAAAGGGGGCATGTCGGCCTGTCGCATTCATGAACCCCTCTCACAAGCCCTTGCGCCACTCGTCGTCTAATCGGAGGCCGCGGCCGCGTCCATAACAGGGCGGTCATGGACCAAGGCATTTCGCTGGGCCGCACGGTGGAGGCATCCCGTTCGCTCGCGGTGCTGCTGCCGATCATGGGCGTGGTCTTCGCAGCCTTCCTCGTCATCGGCTGCGCCATGCCAGTGCTGCCGCTTCATGTGCACGACAGGCTGGGCCTCGGCACGTTCGTGGTCGGCCTCGTCGCCGGCGGTCAGTTCGCGGCGGCGCTGATCTCGCGGCCGTGGGCGGGTCACTATGCCGACAGTCGCGGCACCAAGCCCACCGTGGTCGCGGGCCTGCTGGCCGCGGCAGTCTCGGGGCTGTTCTATCTCCTGTCGCTGCGCCTTGCCGGCCTGCCGGCGCTCTCGGCGACGATCCTGCTTCTTGGCCGGCTGCTGCTGGGCGGGGCGGAGAGCTTCGTGATCACCGGCGCGGTGAGCTGGGGACTGGCCATCGCCGGTCCGCAGGACACCGGCCGGGTCATCGCCTGGATCGGCGCGGCGATGTTCGCGGCCTTTGCTCTCGGCGCGCCGGTCGGCGCCGCCTTCTATTCGGCCTACGGCTTCGGGACGATCGCGCTCGCGACCACGTTGGCGCCGCTGGCCACCCTGCTGCTCGTCGCCCCGCTGGCGCCGGTCGTCCCGTTGCCGCAGGCGCGGGCCGGCTTCATGCGGGTGCTCGGCAGCGTATGGTTGCCCGGTCTCGGCTCGGCGCTGAGCACGGTCGGCTTTGGGGCGATCACGGCCTTCGTCACGCTGCTGTTCGCGAGCCGCGGATGGCGCGACGGATGGCTGCCCTATACGACCTTCGCCGCAGTCTTCATCCTCGCGCGCCTCGCCTTCGGCCATCTGCCGGACAGGATGGGCGGCGCCAGGGTGGCACTGGTCTGCGTGCCGATCGAGGCCGCCGGCCAGGCGCTGATCTGGCTCGCACCTTCTCCGGCGCTCGCGCTGCTCGGGGCTGGTCTCACGGGCTTCGGCTATTCGCTCGTCTATCCCGGCTTCGGCGTGGAAGCGGTGCTTCGCGTCCCGGCGGAGAGCCGAGGCCTCGCCATGGGCGCCTATACCGTCTTTCTCGACATCGCGCTGGGCGCAGGCAGCCCGATCCTGGGATTGGTCGCGGGCGGCGCCGGCCTGCCGGCGGTGTTCCTCGCCGGCGCGCTGGCGGCGCTCTGCTCGATGCCGATCGCCCTGTGGTTCACGCGACCACGGGAGCGCGCGCGATGAAAGGATCGGGGGAACCGCCCGGGGCCGCGCGTCATTTATCGGTCCTGCTCATAAGTCCATGCGGATTATGGCGGCTAGTCCCTGTGGCGTCCCGCTACGAACTAAGGGGCCGGAAGGAGTTCCGTCCCATGCAACTGACCATCAACGGAAAGACCCGCCAGATCGAGGCCGAGGCGGGGACACCGCTCCTGTGGGTGATCCGCGACGAACTCGGCATGACCGGGACGAAGTACGGTTGCGGCGCCGCCCAGTGCGGTGCCTGCACGGTGCTGGTCGACGGCCAGCCCACGCGCTCGTGCGTCACCACGGTCGAGACTGTCGCCGATCAGCCGGTTACGACCATCGAAGCGATCACCGACGATCCCGTGGGCCGTCGTGTCGTCGCGGCCTGGGTGGCGCATCAGGTCCCGCAATGCGGCTACTGCCAGTCGGGCCAGGTGATGGCGGCGACCGCCCTCCTGAAGCAGAACCCCGGGCCCGGTGACGAGGATATCGCGAGCGCCATGGTCAATCTCTGCCGCTGCGGCACCTACAACGCCATCGCCGCCGCCGTGCGGCAGGCCGCGCGGGGCTGAGGAGGAAGCATGAACGCCGTCCCGTTCGATTTCTCCCGCCGCGGCTTCCTCGCCGCCTCGTCGGCCGCATTCGTCCTCGCCGTGACGTTGCCGGCGCGCGCCCGAGATGCCGACGTCGAACCCGGCACGCGACTGCGCGCCTTTCTGAAGATCGACGCCGACGGCAGCGTGGTGCTGCAGAGCCCGTTCGCCGAAGGTGGCCAAGGCGTCTACACCGCGCTGGCGCAGATCGTCGGCGAGGAGCTGGATGTCGATCCCGCGCGCTTTGCCGTCGAGTGCGCGCCGCCCGGGCCCGATTACCTGGTGCTGAACGGCCGGCGGTTCACGGGCGGCAGCCGCGCCGTGCGTTCGAGCTACGAGACGATGCGCCGGCTGGGCGCCACCGCGCGGCAGATGCTCCTGCAGGCGGCCGCCACGCGCCTCGGCGTCCAGGCGGCGAGCCTGTCGACCGAGCCCGGCCGAGTCCGGCACGCGGCGTCGGGCCGCGAGATCGAGTACGGTGCGCTCGCGGCGGAAGCCGCGGTCCTGCCGGTGCCCGAGCGCGTGCCGCTGCGCGCCGACAAGGATTTCCGCTGGATCGGCAAGCCTGTCGCGCGGCTCGACGGGCGCGACAAGTCCACGGGCAGGGCCATCTATGCCATCGACGCCAAAGTCGACGGCATGCTGCAGGCCGCCGTCCGGCACGCGCCGCGGCTGGGCGGCGAGCCCGGTGCCTTTGCCAACGAGCCGGAGGTGAGGGCGATGCCGGGCGTGCATTCCATCCATCGACTGCCGGGCGCCGTGGCGGTGCTGGCCGATCGCTGGTGGCGTGCGCACCGTGCCGTCGAGACGTTGAAGGTGACGTGGACCGGGCCGGCCGCCGGCACGCGCAACGCCATGCCGGCCGACTTCTCCTCCGAGGCGCTGCGCGCTGCGTTCGCCGCCGCGCCGGGTCCCGGTGTCGCCGCCGAGACGCAGGGCGACGTTGGTGCGGCGCTGCGAGGTGCGGCGAAAACCGTCGAGGCGACCTATGACGCGCCGTTCCTGGCGCACGGCCAGCTCGAGCCGCCGTCGGCGTTGGCGCGCTTCAACAGCGACGGCACGCTCGAGCTCTGGCTGCCCAACCAGGCGCCGGAGATGTTCCAGCAAGCGGCGGCCAAGGTGGCGGGCATCGCGCCCGGGAAAGTGACGATCCACTCGCTGATCCTGGGCGGCTTCTTCGGCCGCCACTTTCTCTATGAGACCGCGAATCTATTCCCGCAGGCCATCCTGCTCGCCAAGGCGGTCGGCCGGCCGGTCAAGCTGATCTGGAGCCGCGAGGAGGAGTTCCTGCGCGATGCGCTCCGCCCAATGGGCCTGGCGCGCTTCCGCGGCGGGCTCGATGCCGAGGGCCTGCCGGTTGCCCTGCAGGCCGAGGCCGTGGGCGAAGGACCGTCCGGCCGCTGGTTCGGCCGCAAGGCCGATGTCGCCGATCCGTCGGCGGTCGAAGGCATCGCCGGCAAGCCCTACGCCATCGCCAACAGGCGCGTTGCCCATGTGCCGGCGCCGAACCCAGCGATCATCGGCTTCTGGCGCTCGGTCGGGCATTCGATGAACGACTTCTTCTACGAGACGTTCTTCGATGAGATGGCCGATGCCGGCAAGCAGGATCCCTATGCGCTCCGCCTTCGCCTGCTGGCGGACAAGCCGCGGCACAAGGCGCTGCTCGAGGCGGTGGGCGAGCTCTCGGGCGGCTGGAAGCGCGGACCCTTCACCGCCGCCGACGGCACAAGGCGCGCCCGCGGTGTCGCCATGGCCTCGCCGTTCGGCAGCGAGGTCGCGACCATCGCCGAGGTGTCGGTGAAGTCCGGCGAAGTGGTCGTGCACGACATCTGGGTCGCCATCGACCCCGGCCGCATCGTCAATCCGGCGATCGTCGAGGCCCAGGTCAATTCGGCCGTGGCGCTGGGTCTCTCCTCGGCGCTGCTGGAGGAGGTGGTCTACGAGAACGGCGTGCCCCGGGCGCGCAACTTCGACGGCTATCCCATCCTGCCGCCGGACCGGATGGCACGCGTGCATGTCCGTATCGTCGAGAGCGGCGCTCCCATGGGCGGCATCGGCGAGCCGCCCTTGCCCGCCGTTCCGCCGGCCGTGGTCAACGCCGTCGCCGCGCTGACCGGCAAGCGGGTCCGCAGCCTGCCTTTGTCCAAGACCTCGTTCGGGGCCTAGCCGGCATGAAGCCGTGGTCTCCTCTGCGCCCCGCCGCCGATTCGGGGGCGATTCGTTCTCGTTCGGTTGGACTGTCGCGCCATCGGCTGGCGCGAGTCGCCGATCCCATCGCCCGCATCGTCAAACGAGGAGCAAATGAACCCGATCTATGACTTCAAAGGCCAGGTGGCCCTGGTCACAGGCGCTGCGAAAGGCATGGGGCTGGCGACCGCGCGCATGTTCGCCGAAAGCGGCGCCTCCGTCGTGCTGGCCGACCTCGACGGCGATCTCGCCGCGAAGGAGGCCGGGCGGATCGTCGCCGAGGGCGGCGCCGCGATCGGCACGGGCTGCGATGTCGCCGACGAGGCACAGGTGGCCGCGATGGTCGACCGCGCGGTCGCAGAGTACGGCCGGCTCGACATGGCCTTCAACAACGCCGGCGTGCAGGTGCCGCCGAGCGACGCCGCCGACGAGCCGGCCGAGGCGTTCGACCGCGTCAACGCGATCAACCTGCGCGGCGTGTGGGCCTGCATGAAGCACGAGCTGCGGCAGATGCGCAGCCGGGGCAGCGGCGCCATCGTCAACTGCTCCTCGATCGGCGGCCTGATCGGCCTGCCGGAGCGCGCCGCCTACCATGCGAGCAAGCACGGGGTGATCGGGCTCACCAGGAGCGCCGCCCTCGAATACGCGCCGCGCGGCGTGCGCATCAATGCGGTGTGTCCTGGCACGATCGACACGCCGATGGTCGCGGACATGCTGAAGAGCCAGAAGGAGGCGATGGACGAGATCATGAAGCAGCAGGTGATCGGGCGGCTGGGCCGGGCCGACGAGATCGCCGCCGCGGTCCTCTGGCTGTGCAGCCCGGGCGCGAGCTTCGTGATCGGTCACGCCCTCGCCGTCGATGGCGGCTTCACGGCGCACTGAACAGGAGGTCGAATGAAAGTTCTCGCGACGGCGATCGCGTCGCTCTCCCTCGTTGTTTCCCTGGCAGTCCACGCGGAGCAGAAACCCATGCCGATGCCTGACGATGTCCGGAAGGTCGCGCCGGCCCTTGAGAAATACACGCAAGACCGGCTGCTGGGCGAGGTGTGGAAGAGACCCGGCCTCTCGGCCCGGGATCGCAGCATCGTCACGCTGGCGGCGCTGATCGCGCGCAACCAGACGATCGAGATGCCGTACTATCTCGACCGCGCGCTCGACGAGGGCGTCGAGCCGCGCGAGATTTCCGAGATCGTCACCCATCTCGCCTTCTATTCCGGCTGGTCGAACGCGATGGCGGCGGCCGCGGTCGCGAAGGATGTCTTCGCCCGCCGTGGCATCGGTCCCGACCAGCTCCCGCAGGCGTCGCCGCCACTTCTGCCGCTCGACGAGGCGGCCGAGGCGCAGCGCGCGGAACGCGTCGGGCAACAGTTCGGCCGGACGGCGCCGGGCGTCGTGCAGTACACGACCGAGATCCTGTTCCGCGACCTGTGGCTGCGGCCGGATCTCGCGCCGCGCGACCGCAGCCTGGTCACGGTCAGCGCCCTGATCGCCGCAGGCCAGGTCGCGCAGATTCCCTATCATCTCGGCCGGGCGATGGACAACGGACTGTCGCAGGCGCAGGCGGCCGAGGTCCTCGCGCATCTCGCCTTCTATGTCGGCTGGCCCAACGTCTTCTCCGCGCTGCCGGTCGCGAAGGACGTGTTCGAGAAGCGGGCGCACTGAATGCCGGCGCCCGTCCTCGTCGATGAAACAGGATGATTGCGCTACAGGAGTGGCGCGCTCCCTCGAGGGCGCTTCGACGAGTCACCCCCGGTGACGCAAGGCGTCGACCAGCAGGGCGAAGGCGGCGGAGGACTGACGGCGGCTCGGATAATAGAGGTGGTAGCCGGCGAAGGGCGGGCACCAGTCCCCGAGCACGCGCTTCAGCCGCCCGGCGGCGAGATGAGGCTCGGCCAGGTCTTCCGGGATGTAGGCGAGGCCGAGGCCGGCGAGCGCGGCGTTCAGCATCTGCATGGCGCCGCTGCAGACGAGCTGGCCGTCGACGCGCACCCGCAGCTCGTGGTCGCCTTTCTCGAACTCCCAGGCATAGAGCCCACCATGGGTGGGCAGGCGCAGGTTGATGCAATTGTGGGCGACGAGGTCCTGCGGCTTCTCCGGGATCGGCCGCGTCTCGAAGTAGGACGGCGAGCCCACGACCGCCATGCGCATATGGGGACCGATGCGCACGGCGATCATGTCCTTCGCCACCTGCTCGCCATGCCGCACGCCCGCGTCGTAGCGCTCGGCGACGATGTCGGTCAGGCCGTAGTCGATGACGATCTCGACCTTGATGTCGGGGTACTCGTGCAGGAGCCTGGCCAGCCTGGGCAGGAGGAGCCTGTCCGCCGCATAGTCGGTGGCGGTGATGCGGAAGGTGCCGGCGGGCTTCTCGCGCAGCTCGCTCAAGGCTTCGAGCTCGGCCTCGATCTCGTCGAAACGCGGGCCGAGCTTTTGCAGCAGGCGGTCGCCCGCTTCGGTCGGCGAGACACTGCGCGTGGTGCGGGTGAGCAGGCGGACGCCGAGCCGCGCCTCGAGCGCGCGGACGGTATGGCTGAGCGCCGACTGGGAAACGCCGAGCTTCGCGGCGGCCCGCGTGAAGCTGCGCTCGCGCGCCACGGCCAGGAAGGCGAGCAGGTCGTTCAGGTTGCCGCGCGGCATTTATGGGTTCTCGTCATGAGTGCATGCGGATTATGGCGTCTGTTCCCGGACGCCGCGCATCCTAAATCATCGCGAGCAACACTGCGGCGTCAGCCGTGTCGACCGGGCCGCGCCGACCGGCAAGGAAGGAGAGCGACGATGGAGATCAAGCGCAACGGCGCGCAGCCGTCCAGCAGGGGGCCGGCCGACTATTTCACCGGCACGGTCCGCGTCGACCCGCTGTTCCAGGTGGGCGAGCCGGCGCGCCTCGGCGGGGCAAGCGTCACCTTCGAGCCCGGCGCGCGCAGCGCCTGGCACACCCATCCGATGGGCCAGACCCTGATCGTCATGGCGGGCTGCGGCTGGGTGCAGTGCCGGGGCGGCCCGGTGGAGGAGATCCGGCCGGGCGACGTGATCTGGACCGCGCCGGGCGAGAAGCACTGCCACGGCGCCAAGGCGACCACCAGCAGGACCCACATCGCGATCCAGGAGGCGTTGAACGGCAAGGCCGTCGACTGGCTGGAAAAGGTCGACGACGCGCCGTAACCCGACCCTAGGCGTGGAGTCGATGGCGCGCGCCGAGGTGCTGGCGATCCACGCTGTGGCTCGCGCCGCGCTGGGCGGCGGCCGCGACGGCGGCGCGGAACCGTATCTGGGGGTGCACGTTCACCTTCGACATGTCCGCCGAGCCGATCCCTTTCCCGTCCGCCGATCGCACGCCGGCGCCGGTCGACGGCGCGCGGCATGTCGTGATCGTGGGGGCGGGGTTCGGCGGCCTCGCCTGCGCGCGCCGGCTGGCGAAGAGCGACCGGCGGGTCACGGTGATCGACCGGCGCAACTATCATCTCTTCCAGCCGCTGCTCTACCAGGTGGCGACGGCGGCGCTGTCGCCGGCCGACATCGCCATCCCCGTCCGCCGCATCCTGTGGCGCGCGCGCAACGTCGATCTCGTGATGGCGAGCGTGCAGGGCGTCGACCTGGCGCGCCGCCGCGTCGCGCTCGCCGAGGGCGGCTACGTTCCGTTCGACGTCCTCGTGCTGGCGACCGGCGCGCGCTACAATTATTTCGGCCATCCCGAATGGGCCCGGCATGCGCTCAGCCTCAAGGGCATCGGCGATGCGCGTCGGATTCGCACCAAGCTGCTCGCGGCCTTCGAGGAGGCCGAGATCTGTCCCGATCCGGCGCGGCGCGAGGCGCTGCTCACGACCGTGATCGTGGGCGGTGGCCCCACCGGCGTCGAGATGGCGGGCTCGGTGGCCGAGCTCGCGCGCTACACGCTGCCGCGCGAGTTCCGCCGCATCGATCCCGCCCGCGCCCGCATCGTGCTGGTCGAGGCCGGGCCCCGGCTGCTCGCCGCCTTTCCCGAGCGTCTGTCGGCCTACGCCAGGACGGAGCTCGAGCGGCTGGGCGTCGAGGTGCGGCTCGACACCAAGGTCGAGGCGGTGGAGGCGGGCCGCGTGCGCGCCGGCGGGCAGGAGATGGGCGCCGGCGCGATCGTCTGGGCGGCCGGCGTGGAAGGCGCCGACGGCCCGGGCTGGCTCGGCGCCGCCACCGGCCGGCACGGCCGCCTCAAGGTCGACGTCGACCTTTCCGTGCCGGGCCACGACGGCATCTATGCGCTGGGCGACGTCGCCGTCGGCGACGACAACCTGCCCGCGCTGGCACAGGTGGCGCAGCAGCAGGGGGCATATCTCGGCCGCTGGCTGGCCAGGGCCGACCGGCCGGGCGTACCGTTCCGCTTCCGCGACCGCGGCGACACGGCGATCGTCGGTCGCAACGCCGCCGTCTACGCCTGGGGCCGATGGACGATGAAGGGCCGGCTCGCCTGGATCTTCTGGGCGCTGGTGCACATCGTGCTGCTGATCGACTTCGAGAAGCGCACGCTGGTCAGTGTGCAGTGGCTCTGGCGCTACCTCACCTATTCGCGCGGCGTGCGGCTGATCGATTGAGGGCTGCCACGATCTTTGTGACACAGTCGGCTTCGTGCACGGGGCCCGATGGATCATCTGGATGCACGACGAAAGCCATGCAATAAGGATATTGGGAATTCGATGCCATGAAGCGCAGCGACGTGCTTAATCGCTTGGCCGACGTGAAGCCCGAGCTGGACAGGTTGGGAATCAAGTCCCTCTCCGTTTTCGGCTCGGTTGCGCGCGACCGGGCACGACCGGGCAGCGATGTCGACCTGCTGGTCGAGTTCCACCGTGCGCCCGATCTGATCGAGTTCGCCGGCGTCAAGTTGCGGCTCGAGGAGCTTCTCGACTGTCGTGTCGACCTGGTCACGCATGGAGGAATGCATCCCAGATTGCGCCGCCGAATTCTCAAAGAGGCGATTCGTGCCGCCTAGGGCTTGGCGGCTATGGCTCGAGGATATCGAACAGTCGATCGCACGTATCGCGACGTATATCGAAGGCCTCGATTTCGCGGCCTTTTGCGCCGATCAGAAGACCGTGGATGCCGTTGTGCACAATCTCCACATTCTCGTCCACGGCTATTTCACGGTGGACCTTGAGATCGTTTGGCTCACGGCAAAGCATCGCGTGCCCGAGCTGCACCAGATTTTGAAGCGTCCCGCAAAATCCTCTCGGCGATCCGGAAAGTGAGGCAACCTTCAAGGCGTCGATCGCACTTGAAAAGTGGGCAACCGGACGTGGCGCGGCGTGCGGCTGATCGATTGAGCCGACACGGCAGCGCGCTCTTCATCGGAGCGCGTCACCAAGAAGCAGACCTCACCCTGAGGAGCATCGCGCAGCGATGCGTCTCGAAGGGTGGGCACGAGCACCGTCTCCGTCGCCCGTCCTTCGCGCGCTCCTCAGGATGAGGTGGTGCCGGATAAGCGTTCGGAGGAGCGTGCCACTGACAACAAGAGCAGACGCCCAGTGTCGTGTCATCCCGAGCATAGCGAGGGATGCTTGATCGGCGTCAGCCAAAGATCCCTCGCTGCGCTCGGGATGACACAGCCTTGCCAAAAGCACTTGCAGTCTTCTCCATCGCGCGCTCACCACACGATGCTGAGGCCGGCGGTGAGGGCGTGGTTGTCGGCGCCGCCGCCCAGCTCGCCATCGTAGCCGAGATAGAGGGAGATGGATTGCGACACGGCGAGGCTGGCGGAGAGGCCGACGAGGGCGCTGTCGCGCGGCGGCGCGGCGCCCAGCACCGTGAAGGCGCCGGTCGGCGCGCCGGCGAAGGCGGCGGTGACGGGACGGCCGGTGTCGGCGTATTCGTGCATCCAGCCCAGCCGCAGCCGGAGCGCGAGCGGCGCGCGCGCGCCGACCTCGATCGCGCCGGCGAGGTCGACGCCCAGCGTGCCGCGCACCGAGGTGGTGGTCTGCGGCGCGACGGCGAGGTCGAACAGACTGGCGCCGCTCTCGGTGAAGCCCGCCTGGCTGACGCTCGCCACCTGCAGGCGGGCGAACGGCGTCAGCGTCGCCTGGGCCGGCGCATAGACGCCGAAGCCGTAGCCCGTCTCGAGCTGGCCGAGGAACTGGTCGGCGCCGGTGCGGCCGGTGGCGGCCTGCGGGGCGAGGCCGGGGATCGACACCGGCCGCGTCAGGCGGTTGTCGGCATGGGCGTAGCCCGCCAGTGCGTCGGCATGGAAGCGGCCCTCGGTGTAAGAGCCGTAGAGCGCGGCGCTGAAGGTGTCGGAAGTGCCGTTGCCCTGGAAGCCGCCGGTCCATTGCGTGCCGTGCGCGTAGCCGGCGGCGAGGCCGACCAGGAAGCGCGGGTCGAGGCGGTAGTCGAGGCCGACGGCGGTGCCGCCGAAATTGTAGGTGAGGCCGGAGGCGTTGCCGTCGCCCGGCACGCTGCCGGCGCCGCCGAGGCCGCTGATCCAGGCGCGCAGCGGCGCGGGCGCGGGCGCGTCGGCGCCGGCATCCCAGGCGGCGACGCACGGCTCGGCCAGCGCCACGCTGCCGCCGCCGGTGGCCACCGGGCCGCGGCCGGAGGCGAGCCGCTGGCCGACGGCGTTCATGAAGAGCTGGCCCGCGCGCACGTTGGCGGTGCCGAACCCGGCATAGGCCTCGGGGCTCAGCGCCTGCAGGGCGGCCGGCGCCTGCTGCGGATCGAGGTTGGCGACGGCGGTGACGAGGCCTCCCGGATCGCCGCCGCCGGCGATCGCATCCAGCGCCCCGCCGACCGCTCGCTGGTTGGTCGTCTGGCCGGCCGCGGAGAAGGCGCCGGGCGGCAGCAGCAGCGAGAGGTAGAGGTTGTTGGCATCGTAGCTGAGGGTCGGGGTCAGCAAGCCGACACTGCCGGTCAGGCTGCCGAAGTTGGCGATGCCGCCGGCCGGCGCCGAGACGATCGTATAGCGCGTGTTCGGGGCATAGGTGCCGGGTTGCGCGACGACCTGGAGGACGCCGGCTGTCAGATTCGCCGTGTGGCCGGCGCCGACGATGGTGATGCGGTCGCTGGCGCCGCTGGGGTTGATCTCGAACTCGAAAGCGCCGCGATTGACCGTGAGGTTGCCGTTGATCGTGAGGTTGCCGATCGAGTTGCCCGGCGCGATCTCGCCGCCGTTCTGGGTGATGTTGCCGGTGACGTTGCCGACGCCGCTCAGGATGCCGCCGTTCAGCAGCACGTTGCCGCTCAGACTGCCGTTGACGGCGAGGCCGCCCTCCTAGCCCGGATTTCTCAAACCATCATCTCTGACGTCATGATCGGCGGGCAGTCGAAGATGGTGGCCCGCGTGGATGCGGCGAAGAGGGAGCGGGCGTGAACGCGGGCGAGCGGCAACACGCCGCGGGCTGCGACGCTATCTGGGCGAATGTGGCCTATGCGCTGTCTGGGTCGTCAGCGGGCGGCGGCAGCGAGTGAGATCCAGGCCTGCTTGAAGGAGCGCTGGTTGGGCCAGGCCGAGGCCATGGCGAGCCTGATGCGTCGCACGCTGATGGTGATCAGCGCCCCGATCTTGAGCAGCGCCAGGCGGATCGAGCCGCAGCTCGCCTGGGCGAAGCGGGTGTGCCTGAGCCCGATGCGGCGCAAGGCGCAGAGCAGCACATAAGCCATCGAGGCAAACCACAGGCGCAGCTGGTTGGCGCACATGGTGGCGGCCGAGGTACGGTCGGCGAACAGCTCGCCCTGGCACTCCTTGAGGCGGTTCTCCATGTCGCCGCGCGCGCAGTACAGCTTCTCGTAGATCGCCCGGGCCTTGCCGCCCTTCAGCGAGGTCACCACGAAGCGCGGGTTGGCCTCGCCGTGCGTCCATTCCGCCTTGGCGATGACCCGTCGCCTGCTGCTCCAGCTGTCGCGCGTCGACCACAGGAAGTCCTTGAAGCGGCGGGCCGGCCGACCGGTCCGCCGGCTTTCGGCCTGGGCGGCCGCCAACTCGGCCTCGATCTCGCCCGCCAGCCGAACGTTGCGCGCCAGGCCGAAGAGGTAGTCCACCCCGTTGGCCTCGCACCAGGCCATCAGCGACTCGCGAGCGAAGCCCGAATCGGCCCGCAGCAGGATTTGCACCCGTGGCCAGTGTCGGCGGAGCTGCGCCACGATCCGCGCCACCTCCTCCGCCGCCCCCGCCGAGGCATCGATGTTGGAGCGTCGCAGCTTGGCCGCCAGCAGATGACGGCCGCAGAAGATGTAGAGCGGCAGGTAGCAATAGCCGTCGTAGTAGCCGTGGAAAAACCGCCCCTCCTGCTCACCGTGCAGCGGATCGTCGGTGGCGTCCAGGTCGAGCACGATCTGCGACGGCGCCCGCTTGTGCGCCTCCACAAACACCGCCACGAACAGCCGCTCGATCGCCGCCGGGTCGTGGTCGATCTTGTGGTACAGCGAGCGCCCAGGCCCGCTCAGTTCCAGCCGGTTCAGCGTGCTCTTGCCGGCCACCGGCGCGCAGTCCCGGCGGCGCGCCGTGAGCTTGCCCGCCAGCACCGCAAACAGCCGATCGTGGCGCAGATGGTCGTGGTCGTTGAGGTCCTCGTAGCCCAGCGCCAGCCCGTACACCCGCTGCCCCACCAGCGTCCGCACCGCGTGCTCGACCAGCGACGGGTCTCGAAAGTCCCTAAAGCAGCCGGCTAACCGATCGATCAGTCCGAGCGCCCGATCCGTCGCTCCCAGCAACAGCCCGCCGGCGTCCGGTGTGATCGACCCGCCGTCGAACGACGCAACCACCGCCCGCCTTTCAACAGGTGCAAATCCAAACAAATCCGCAATACACTCTGTCGGCATCGGAGCGGCTTCCTTTCTCGGATAAAGTCGTTGTCGCAAAACAACTTTCTCAGAGTCAGCCCTCCGATGCACCTCTCTCCTTTGAGATATCCGGGCTAGAGCGTCGTGAGGCCGGCGCCGACGGTGCCGGTGAGATTGAGCTTGCCCTTGCCGCGCTTGGTGAATGTGGTGAGGGGGCCGCCGCTCGTGATGTTGCCGCCATAGGTGCCGTCGAAATCCTGCCGAAAGACCAGCGCGCCGTCGTTGAGGATGTTGCCCTGCAGGCTCCGCGTCGTGCCGTACAAGGTGCCGGCCCTGACGGTTGTCCCGCCGGTATAGGTGTTGGTCCCGTCGAGGACCAACGTGCCGGTGCCGGCCTTGGTGAAGCTGCCGCTACCGGTGATGTTGCCGCCATAGGTCTCGACGCTGGCAATGTCGAAGACGACGGCTCCGGGGGCTGGAGACTGCGATGGCCATCCCAGGACGATATTGCCGCGCAGGCTCGACGTGTTGCCCTGCAGGACGCCACTGTTGACTGTAACGCCGCCTGAATAGGCGTTCTTTCCGGTGAGAATGGTCGTGCCCGCCCCGTTCTTCACCAGCGACCAGCTCCCGCCGCTGCCGGTCACGCCGGTCTGGTCGGCAATTGTGTCGGCTACCGTCTGGCTCTGTCCGGCGCCGGGAGCGAACGTGAGGGAGCCGTTGCCGTGAAGAAAGATGCCTGATCCGATACCCCGGCCGGCGGTCTCGGCGTTCGACCCGGCGCCGCCGGCGACCTTGTTGTTCGAGATGGTGAGGTTGCCCCCCAAAGTCAGGATGCCGCCTTCCTGAACAAAGATCGCGCCACCCAGACCGGCGCCTCCTCCACCGACGCTCGTGCCACCGTTGCCGCCGCCGAAACCGCCACTTGCCGGCGGAGATTTGCCGCCGCCGCCAGCGCCGCTGCCGCCGCCGCCGCCGCCAAACCCGCCAGCGCCTCCGCTTCGCTCGCCGCCGCCGCCACCGCCGCCGAAGCCGCCAGCCGTGCCCGCTCCGGCAAAGCTGCCGCCGTTGCCGCCGCCACCAGCGCCGCCCTGGCCCGCCGTGCCGCTTTTTGCTGCGGTTCCATCGCCGAACATGCCGCCGCCGCCACCGCCGACGAAATTGCCGCCGGCGACTGACGTGCCGGCGCCGTTGCCGCCCTGCGCCGTATCGTTTTGCAGGCTGACGTTGTTCAGCGTCACTTGCGCGTCGCGGGCAACGTAAAGCGCTCCGCCCAGTCCCGCGCCGCCGCCGCCGCCACCACCCAGTTGGCCACCGGTTCCGCCATTGCCGCCCTGGGGCCGGGCGTTGGCGATGGTGAGGTTGCTGATGATCACGCTGCCCGATTGCACTATCAGGCCGCGATACTGGTTGTTGCCGGAGAGCGTGAAGTTGCCGCCGTCGATGACGAGATGGCGCTGCACCTGCGGCAGGTTGGAGCTCAAGGTGATGTTCGCGGTGAAGGTGATGGTGTCGCCGTTCGCGGCGCTGGCGATGGCGCTGCGAAGCTGTGCGTCGCTGGCGACGTTGAAATTGGCAGCGCGGGCCGGAAGCGCCGCCGCGAGAGCGCCGGCCGCAACGAGCGCTGCCGGTATCAGGCGCAAGGCCGACGTCGACAAGGAGGTTTCCGTGAGCAAACTCGTGTGCATGCGCCTGACCATTCGGGGACCTCGGCTTGCTGGCACGAACTCGCCTCCCGATCGGCCGGGAGAAGGTCGCGCCACGATATTATCACCACGACTGCATATACAAATCTACAGGCCGAGATGTTGGAATTCTGTGTTTTCCCGCGCGCGCGCCGACCCGTCCGGCGGAGCCGGCTCGCGGGCGCGCGGCGCCCGTGGCGCAATCTTCGCTTGCCTCGGCGCCGTTTGGGCGGCACTGGAGTGGCGCGCGCACTCTCGGGCGCGCTGTTATCCTCTGACATGCATCGGCTGATCGCGCTCGAATTCCCCCACCTCCTGCAGCTCTACGGCTGCTGGATCGTGGCGGCCGTGGTCGCGCTCGAGGGCATGGGCCTGCCGCTGCCCGGCGAGGCGACCCTGGTGGGGGCGGCGATCTATGCCGGCTCGACCGGCCAGCTCGGCATCGGCCCCGTCATCCTGGCCGCCTTTCTCGGCGCGGTGGTGGGTGACAACACGGGCTTCTGGATCGGCCGCGGCATCGGCCTCAGGCTGGCGCTGCGCTACGGCCGGCGCATCCATTTCACCGAACGGCGGATCAAGCTCGGGCAGTACCTGTTCTGGCGGCACGGCGCCAAGGTGGTGTTCTTCGCCCGCTTCGTGGTGCTGCTGCGCGCCATCGGCGCCTTTCTCGCCGGCATGAACCGCATGCCGTGGCGGCGCTTCCTGGTGTTCAACATGGGCGGCGGCGCCGCCTGGGCGACCTTCTACGGCCTCGCCGCCTATGCCGCGGGCAACGAGTTCGAGCGCCTGTCCGGCCCGATCGGCGCCGTCACCACCGTGCTGGCCGCCGCGGTCCTGGTGGCCGGCCTCTTGTTCCTGCGCCGTCACGAGCAGAGCCTGGCCGACGAGGCCGAGCGCCGGCTGCCGGGCCCCATCCAGCCGGGATGACAGGCGACCGGCGGCGGCTCGCTGTCGCGCGGCGACCTCGCGCAACGATCATCGCCTGCGCGACGTTAGCCCGGATTTCTCAAACCATCATCTCTGACGTCATGATCGGCGGGCAGTCGAAGATGGTGGCCCGCGTGGATGCGGCGAAGAGGGAGCGGGCGTGAACGCGGGCGAGCGGCAACACGCCGCGGGCTGCGACGCTATCTGGGCGAATGTGGCCTATGCGCTGTCTGGGTCGTCAGCGGGCGGCGGCAGCGAGTGAGATCCAGGCCTGCTTGAAGGAGCGCTGGTTGGGCCAGGCCGAGGCCATGGCGAGCCTGATGCGTCGCACGCTGATGGTGATCAGCGCCCCGATCTTGAGCAGCGCCAGGCGGATCGAGCCGCAGCTCGCCTGGGCGAAGCGGGTGTGCCTGAGCCCGATGCGGCGCAAGGCGCAGAGCAGCACATAAGCCATCGAGGCAAACCACAGGCGCAGCTGGTTGGCGCACATGGTGGCGGCCGAGGTACGGTCGGCGAACAGCTCGCCCTGGCACTCCTTGAGGCGGTTCTCCATGTCGCCGCGCGCGCAGTACAGCTTCTCGTAGATCGCCCGGGCCTTGCCGCCCTTCAGCGAGGTCACCACGAAGCGCGGGTTGGCCTCGCCGTGCGTCCATTCCGCCTTGGCGATGACCCGTCGCCTGCTGCTCCAGCTGTCGCGCGTCGACCACAGGAAGTCCTTGAAGCGGCGGGCCGGCCGACCGGTCCGCCGGCTTTCGGCCTGGGCGGCCGCCAACTCGGCCTCGATCTCGCCCGCCAGCCGAACGTTGCGCGCCAGGCCGAAGAGGTAGTCCACCCCGTTGGCCTCGCACCAGGCCATCAGCGACTCGCGAGCGAAGCCCGAATCGGCCCGCAGCAGGATTTGCACCCGTGGCCAGTGTCGGCGGAGCTGCGCCACGATCCGCGCCACCTCCTCCGCCGCCCCCGCCGAGGCATCGATGTTGGAGCGTCGCAGCTTGGCCGCCAGCAGATGACGGCCGCAGAAGATGTAGAGCGGCAGGTAGCAATAGCCGTCGTAGTAGCCGTGGAAAAACCGCCCCTCCTGCTCACCGTGCAGCGGATCGTCGGTGGCGTCCAGGTCGAGCACGATCTGCGACGGCGCCCGCTTGTGCGCCTCCACAAACACCGCCACGAACAGCCGCTCGATCGCCGCCGGGTCGTGGTCGATCTTGTGGTACAGCGAGCGCCCAGGCCCGCTCAGTTCCAGCCGGTTCAGCGTGCTCTTGCCGGCCACCGGCGCGCAGTCCCGGCGGCGCGCCGTGAGCTTGCCCGCCAGCACCGCAAACAGCCGATCGTGGCGCAGATGGTCGTGGTCGTTGAGGTCCTCGTAGCCCAGCGCCAGCCCGTACACCCGCTGCCCCACCAGCGTCCGCACCGCGTGCTCGACCAGCGACGGGTCTCGAAAGTCCCTAAAGCAGCCGGCTAACCGATCGATCAGTCCGAGCGCCCGATCCGTCGCTCCCAGCAACAGCCCGCCGGCGTCCGGTGTGATCGACCCGCCGTCGAACGACGCAACCACCGCCCGCCTTTCAACAGGTGCAAATCCAAACAAATCCGCAATACACTCTGTCGGCATCGGAGCGGCTTCCTTTCTCGGATAAAGTCGTTGTCGCAAAACAACTTTCTCAGAGTCAGCCCTCCGATGCACCTCTCTCCTTTGAGATATCCGGGTTAGCGGACCCAGACGAAGCAAGACGGTGGAGCAGATCGAGACGCAGGGCCTGCCCACGATCCGGACACGCTCCCTCACCGGGCATCACCTCGAGCAGGGCAAGCCCGTCGCGAGCCGCGCCGGCGCCGCTGCGGATTGAGGGCCGGGACGACAGAGAGCCCGCCTGCCCGGGAAGGGCAGGCGGGCTGTTCTGTGTCGGCCGGCTTCCGCGTCAGCGGTTGTGGAGGCTGCTGCAGGCGCTGAGATCGACGTGCGCGGCGGTGGCGGCGTTCAGGCAGTCGGCGGCGGTGCGGTAGTGACGGGCGTCGAAGCCGCTCGCGCCCGTGGAGCCCATGTTCATGCCGCCCGAGTGCATGCCCGACTGCGCCATGTTGCCCGAGCCCATGGTGCCCGAGCCGGTGTTCATGCCGTGGTTCATCGGCTGGGCGGTCCGGGGCATGGTGGTCTGGGGCGTCGGCGTCGTCGTGGTGCTGGTTTGCGCCGAGGCGAGCATCGGCAGCGCGGCGAGGCCGGCGGAAAGCGCAGTGATCGCGAAGAGTCTGGAGAACATGGGCCGCTCCTGTCTTTTTCGGGGAGGACCTCAACGCAACGTCCGGCTGCGGCGGCGGTTCCGCCGGCGCGCGGGCTTTCATCTAGATTAATGAGGGAAGCGGGCGGACGTGGTCCAATGCCGGATATCGGCCAACCTGCGAGGACCCCTCCATGACCCCGGAAGAACATGACGCCCTGCTCCAGTCGCTGGCGACGCTGCAGCGGCAGATCGGCGCCAAGGCGCGCGAGTTCGAGACCCGCGGCGAATTCGCCGAGCTGCGCGACGCCTTCGTCGCCGACCTCAAGGCGCGCCAGGCGGCGATCATCCGCCGCATCGACGCGGCGCTGACGCAGGGCCTCTCCTGGAAGCTGATCAGGACCGAGTTCGAGCGCGACTTCGACGGCATCTTCGGCGAGCTGCTGCGCTGGGAGAAGCGCCTCGACGCCGCGACGATGGCGCGCAATTCGGTGGCACGCAATTCGGCCGGTCAGTCCTCGGTGTAGCGGCCGCCGAGCGGCATCGGCCCGCCGCCGCGGTCGGGCTCCGACGGCTCGGAGATCGCGCGCAGCGTGCCTTCGACGTTGGGCGACTGGCAGGTGACGAGATCGCCCAGGCTCACCATGCCGACCAGCCGCCGGCCGCGATCGACCACCGGCAGGCGCCGCACCTGCAGGCGGCCCATCCTGTCCTCGGCCGCGTCGACCGGCGTGTCGTCGTAGCACCAGCACACATCGTCGCTCATCACGTCGCATACCCGCGTCGCATGGGGCGAATCGCCCGCCGCCGTCGAGCGCACCGTGATATCGCGGTCGGTGACGATGCCGACCAGCCGCTCGCCGCTGCATACCGGCAGCGCTCCCACGTTCAGCCGATCCATCGTGCGCGCCGCGCCGCAGACGCTGGCGTAGGGCGAGACGGTCGTGATGCCCCGGGTCATGACGTCGCTCACTTGCATGGCGTCCTCCTGGTTCCCTCTCGACAGAAGGTGAACAACCCGGCGAGGGGGCCGGTTGCATCCGCGCGGGCCGGTGTGCGGGTCGGGCGGATCGCCCGAATGTGACACCGTGGGCGTTGGCAAGGCCGGCAGGGCAGGGCATCTTGGCCGACGCATGAAGCGCCTGCGTCTCCTGGCCGGACTCCTCGGTTGCCTCGCCGTCGTGGCGGCGGGGCTGCCGACGGTGGCTTATGCCTGGATGCCGTCCGGCTCGCCTGCAAGCCATGCGCACACGACGGTCAGCGCTCTCTGCAGCCAGCATTGTCCGGAGTGCGAAGGCATGCCGTGCCCGCCGACGGCGGCCGGTTGCGTGGTCGCCTGCATCGGCACGATGCCGTCGCTGGTCGCGGCGGTCGCAGCCTTGCCGCTTCACGCCGGCCGCGGCGAGATCTGGCCGGTCCGCCTGGCCACCTTGCGCGGTCTCTCGCCGCCGCCCGACCCGTCTCCGCCCCGATCCTGAGCTCCTGACAAACGAAGGTCGCGTGCCCGCCCGTCCGTGCGGCTGCGCCCGTGCGTGCGTTTCGCACAGGAGTCTCTCATGTCAATGGACCGTCATCGGGCGCGGATCGCGCTCGCCTTCCTCGTCTTTCTGGCCGCCTTCTCGCTGGGCGCCGTTGCGCAGGCCCAGGCGGCCAACGATGCCTGCAAGGGCGGCAAGGTCAAGTACTACCGCAATCCGATGGGTGCGCCGGACACCTCGCCGGTGCCGAAGAAAGACTCCATGGGCATGGACTACATCCCGGTCTGCGCCGAGGACGACCCTGCCGGTCCCGCGCCGGCAGCCGGCACGGTGAAGCTGAGCCTGGACAAGGTGCAGAGGCTGGGCGTGCGCAGCGCGATCGCCGAGGAGATGGCGCTGTCGCGCACGGTGCGCGCCTTCGCGACCCTGCAGTTCGACGAGCGCAGGCAGTATGTCGTGGCGCCCAAGTTCGGTGGCTGGATCGAGAAGCTGCTGGTGAACGCGACCGGCGATCCGGTGCGGCGCGGACAGACGCTGTTCGAGGTCTATAGCCCCGAGCTGAACGTCCTGCAGCAGGAATACCTCGTGGCGCGCGGCGTGCAGGGCCGCCAGCAGGTGGCCGACAACCGGCTGCGCAACCTCGACTATCCGGAGGCCGAGTTCGACAAGCTGCGGCGCGGCGAGCTGCCGCCGCGCGTCATCGGCTTTCCGTCGCCCGCGAGCGGCACCGTGGTCGAGAAGAAGGCGATCGAGGGCGCGCGCTTCCAGCCGGGCGACGTGCTGTTCCGCATCGTCGACACCTCGACCATGTGGGTCATCGCCGACGTCTACGAGCAGGATCTCGCCTTCGTGAAGGCGGGCGACAGCGCGAAGATCACGATCAACGCCTGGCCCGATCGGCCGATCGCCGGCAGGGTCGCCTACATCTATCCCAGTGTCGGCGCGAAGAGCCGCACGGCCCGGCTGCGCATCGAGGTCGCCAATCCAGACGGCCTGCTGCGCGCCGACATGGCGGCGACGGTCGAGATCGAGTCGCCGCTCGGCAAGGCCGTCGCCGTCCCCGAGTCGGCCGTGATCGACAGCGGCCTGCGCCAGGTCGTGCTGGTCGAGCGCGGGCAGGGGCTCTACGAGCCGCGCCGCGTCGAGCTCGGCGCCCATGCCGGCGGCTATGTGCAGGTGCGCGCCGGCCTCCGGGCCGGCGAGCGGGTGGTGACGTCGGCGACCTTCCTGATCGACGCCGAGAGCAACCTGCGCGCGGCGCTGGCTGCCTTCACGGCGGGCGACGGCCAATGATCGCGTCGGTCATCCGCTGGTCGGCGCGCAACATTCTGCTGATGCTGATCCTCGCCGCGGCGCTGGTCGCGGGCGGACTCTACTCGGCCGGCCGGCTGCCGCTCGACGCCATTCCCGATCTCTCCGACACCCAGGTGATCGTCTACACCGAGATGCCGGGACAGGCGCCGCAGGTGGTCGAGGACCAGGTGACCTATCCGCTCACGACGGCGCTGCTCGCCGTGCCGCGCAGCAAGGCCGTGCGCGGCTTCTCCTTCTTCGGCGTGTCGTTCGTCTACGTGATCTTCGAGGACGGCACCGATATCTACTGGGCGCGCAGCCGCGTGCTCGAATACCTCAACTCGGGCACCGCCAAGCTGCCGCCTGACGTCAAGCCCGCGCTCGGCCCGGACGCGACCGGCGTCGGCTGGGTCTACGAGTATGTCGTGACCGCCGCCGACAAAAGCCTCGCCGAGCTGCGCTCGCTGCAGGACTGGTACATCCGCTTCGGCCTCGCCAAGGCGCCGGGCGTCGCCGAGGTGGCGAGCGTCGGCGGCTTCGTGCGCCAGTACAACGTCGTGGTCGATCCGGTGAAGCTCCGGGCCTACGGCATTCCCCTCGGCCAGGTGATCGACGCCATCCGCGCCAGCAACCGCGAAGTGGGCGGCCGCGTGGTCGAGATGGCCGAGACCGAGTACATGGTGCGCGGTCGCGGCTACCTCAAAGGGCCGGGCGACCTCCGGAACATCGTGCTGCGCGCCGACGGCCGGGCGCCGGTGCTGCTGGGCGACGTGGCGCAAGTGTCGCTGGGGCCGGACGAGCGGCGCGGCCTCACCGAGCTCGACGGCGAAGGCGAGGTCGTGGCCGGCATCGTCCTGCAGCGCTTCGGCCAGAACGCGCTCGACGTGATCGACCACGTCAAGGCGCGGATCAAGGAGATCGCGGCCAGTCTTCCCGAAGGCGTCCACATCGAGACCGTGTACGACCGCTCGGAGCTGATCCATCGCGCCATCGACACGCTGAAATCGACGCTGTTCGAGGAAAGCATCGTCGTGGCGCTGGTCTGCGTCGTCTTCCTCCTGCATGTGCGCTCGGCGCTGGTCGCGATCGTCACCCTGCCGGTGGGCGTGCTGATGGCCTTCATCGCCATGCATGCGCTGGGTGTCGGCTCCAACATCATGAGCCTCGGCGGCATCGCGATCGCCATCGGCGCCATGGTCGATGCCGCCATCGTCATGATCGAGAACGCGCACAAGCACCTCGAGCGGCTCGCTTCGTCTTCTAACTCCTCTCCCCCCGTCGGGGGGAGAGGCGGGGTGAGGGGGGAAGCCGACACTGCGGGCAACCCCCTCACCCAACCTCTCCCCCGATCGGGGGAGAGGAGAATGAGGGCCATCATCGATGCCGCGGTCGAGGTGGGGCCGGCGCTGTTCTTCAGCCTGCTGATCATCACCGTGTCGTTCCTGCCGATTTTCGCGCTCGAGGCCCAGGAGGGGCGGCTGTTCAAGCCGCTCGCCTGGACCAAGAGCCTCGCCATGGGCTCGGCGGCGCTGCTTTCGGTCACGCTGGTGCCGGCGCTGATGATGCTGTTCGTGCGCGGCCGCATCCTGCCCGAGCGCCGCAATCCGGTGAACCGCGTCCTGATCTGGCTCTACCGGCCGGTGATCGGCCTCGTGCTGCGCGCCCGGTGGCTGACGGTCGCGCTCGCCGCGGCGGTCCTCGCCGTGACGGCCTGGCCGGCGATGCATGTCGGCACCGAGTTCATGCCCGAGCTCGACGAGGGCACATTGTTCTACATGCCGACGACGCTGCCCGGCATGTCCGTCACCAGGTCGGCCGAGCTGTTGCAGACCCAGGACAAGATCATCAAGTCGTTCCCCGAGGTCGCGTCGGTGTTCGGCAAGGCGGGCCGGGCGGCGACCGCGACCGATCCCGCGCCGCTCGAGATGTTCGAGACGGTGATCAACCTCAAGCCCAGGTCGGAATGGCGGCGGGGCATGACCGTCGACAAGCTGGTCGCCGACATGGACAAGGCGCTGCAGTTCCCGGGCGTCAGCAACGCCTGGACCATGCCGATCCGCGCCCGCATCGACATGCTGGCGACCGGCATCCGCACGCCGGTGGGCGTCAAGCTGCTGGGTCACGACTACGGCGAGCTGGAGAAAGCCGCGCGCGAGGTCGAAGCGGCGATCCGTGGCGTGCCCGGCACGACCTCGGCCTATGCCGAGCGCGTGACTGGCGGCTACTTCCTCGACGTCGTGCCCGACCGCGAGCGTCTGGCGCAGTACGGCGTCCGGCTCGACGACGTGCAGCAGGCGGTGGCGAGTGCGCTGGGCGGCGAGACCGTCACCACCACGGTCGAGGGCCGCGAGCGCTATTCGGTGAACGTGCGCTATCCGCGCGACCTGCGCTCGAACCCGCGCGCCATCGCGCAGGAGGTTCTGGTGCCGACCGTGAACGGCGGCCAGGTCCCTCTGGGACAACTGGCCGGGGTGCGGCTGACGCAGGGCCCGACCTCGATCCGCACCGAGGATGCGCGGCTCGCCGTCTACGTCTTCGTCGACTTCCGCGACCGCGATCTCGCGGGCTACGTTGCCGACGCGCAGAAGGCGGTGCGCGACAAGGTCGTGCTGCCGCCCGGCACCGTCGCGCTCTGGAGCGGCCAGTTCGAATATCTGCAGCGGGCGGAGGCGCGGCTGCAGATCGTCGTCCCCGCGACGCTGCTGCTGATCTTCGTGCTGCTCTACCTCAACTTCGGCCGCATCGCCGAGACGCTGATCGTCATGCTGTCGCTGCCCTTTTCGCTGGTCGGCGGGCTGTGGATGGTGTGGCTGATGGGCTTCAACATGAGCGTCGCCGTGGCGGTGGGCTTCATCGCATTGGCGGGCGTTGCCGCCGAGACCGGCGTGGTGATGCTGATCTATCTCGACTCGGCGCTGGCGCACCGCCGGGCGGTCTGCGACGCCGAGGGTCGGGCGCCGACGGCGGCCGATCTGCGCGCCGCCGTCATCGAAGGCGCGGTCGAGCGCGTGCGGCCCAAGATGATGACCGTGACCGCGATCGTCGCCGGCCTGCTGCCGCTGCTCTGGAGCACCGGCACGGGCTCCGAGGTGATGCAGCGCATCGCCGTGCCGATGGTGGGCGGCATGGCGAGCTCGACGCTGCTCACCCTCGTCGTCATTCCGGTGATCTACAGCCTGGTCAAGGGCTGGCAGCTCCGCGCCGGGCCGGCGCCGGCGCCGGCCAGGGAGGCACATACGTGAGAATCGTCGTCCTGGCCGCGCTCCTCGCGCTGCTGGCCGCCTGCGGCAACGGCCCATCGCTGCCGACCGTATCGGCCTTTCCCAACCCCGACGATCCGGCGGCGCCGGCCGCGGCCCAGCCCTATCGGCCCGTGATGGCGGGCACGGTGTATCACGGCATCGGAGACAGGCCATGAGCGCGCGGACCATCCTGTCGCTTCTCGTGGCGCCCGCTTTGCTGGCCGGCTGCGCTTCCTTCTCGCCCGACGGCGGCATGGGCGAGGTGGTGCAGGACGTGAAGCGCGAAACGGGCGCGAACGCCGTCAAGATCGACAGCGTCGAGGCGGCGCGCAGGGCGCACGAACAGGTGAGCGCCCTGCTTGCCGAGCCCCTGTCGGCGGACGCGGCGGTGCAGGTGGCGCTCCTCGGCAATCGCGATCTGCAGGCGGCCTACAATGATCTCGGCATCTCCGAGGCGGACTATGTCCAGCAAAGCCTGCCGCCCAATCCGACATTCTCGTTCATGACCTACGGCGGCACCGGTGTCGCCGACTTCGAGGTGAGGCTGATCCAGGACATCCTGAGCCTGATCACGCTGCCCCGGCGCAGTCGCATCGCCGCCGAGCATTTCGAGCACGCGAGACACGGCGCCGTGCAGAAGACCCTCGCCCTAGCCGGCGATGTGCGGCGCGCCTGGGTGCGCACGATCGCCGCCGAGCGTCAGGTCCGCTTCCTCGAGGAGGCACGGCGCACGGCCGACGAGTCCGCCCGGCTGATGGCGAAGCTCGGCGAGGCGGGCGGCGGCGACCAGCTCGAGCAGGCGGAGATCGCGGCCTTCTACGCCGAGCTCAGCGTGCGCCTCGGCCAGGCCCGGCTTGCCGCCCGGCGCCAGCGTGAAACCCTCACCCGGCTCATGGGCCTGTGGGGAGCCGACGTCGACTTCAGGCTGCCCGACGATCTGCCGCCCTTGCCCGGCGAGCCCCGGGCGAGGGCGGATGTCGAGGCGCAGGCGATCGAGCGCCGCGTCGATCTCGTGATGGCGCGCCACGATGTGGTGGCGCTCGCCAAGTCGCTCGAGCTCACGCAGGCGACGCGCTACGTCTCGATGCTGCAGCTTGCCGGGCTGGTGAACAACGAGAACGCCAACCCGCTCACCACCACCAACACCTCGATCACCCGCGGCGGCGGCGCGCTCGAGTTCGAGATCCCGATCTTCGACACCGGCGAGGCGCGGGAACGCAAGGCGCGCGAGACCTACATGCGGGCCGTCAACCGGCTCGCCGCGAAGGCGGTGAATGCCCGTTCCGAGGCGCGCATCGCCTACGATGCCTATCGCAGCACCTGGGATATCGCCCGCTTCTATGAGAAGCGTGTGCTGCCCCTGCGCCAGGTCGTGTCGAAGCAGATGGCGCTGCGCTACGGCGCCGCCGTTCTGGCGAACGAAAGCATGCGCGTCGACTATTTCAGGGTGCTGGCCGACCAGCGGGCGCGGATCGCGGCCAACGCCGCTGCCCTCGACGCGCGGCGCGACTTCGATCTCGCCGCGATCGACCTGCAGGCGGCCTTGACCTATGGCATGCCCCTGCCGACGGCATCCGTCACGGGCGACTGATCGGATCGATGCCAATCGACTGGGCGAATCGACTGGTGATGCTACTGCTGTGTCGGCGTGCCGTTGGAGGAATCGGCCCGCTCCATCATGCGATTGCAGTTCTCCATCATCTTCGTCATCTGCTTCATGTGCTCCGAATCCATGTTTCCCATCATGCCGTCTCCCATCATGCCGCCGTGTCCGTTCATCATTTCCTGTCCCTGCGGCGACTTCGACGGAGAGTCCTGTGTCTGAGCGGTCGCGGCCGTGGTCACGCCGAGGGCGCCGAGAGACAGCCCGCCGGCGACGAGAAGGGTTATCGAACGATTGAGCATGCTGCTCTCCTTTCCGGTCCAATCCGATTCATCGGTTCATGCCGATCAATGCCGGCCCGGGAGCCTGGTTGCAGCGGTTCACGATATTCCGGGTCATGACCTCGCCCACTTGACCGGTGTCCTCCTGTAGACCGACGGAAGATCAGCAGCCCGGCGAAGGCCCCGGTTACGCTCGGCGCAGCAGGGGATGGCGCCGATGCCTGTCCCGATCTTTCATTTCCTTCTGTCCCTCCGGCGACGATCCGTCTGACGATCGGAGGGGCTTTTCCTGGCTCTCTTGCGCGACTCTTCGGGCAGCGGCGGCCAGCGGCGGGCCGTGTGCACCAAGGCCAGCACCCATGCCACATCGCCTTCGATCCCGTACACAAGGCGGTAGCTCTCGTGCGGGATCAGCTCGCGCGTGCCGGGAATCCTGCCGGCCCGGCCGAGCATTGGAAAATCGGCCAGCTTCGCGGCGGCGTCGCTGAACAGCTGGTCCATTCGGGCGGCCGCGCGCGGATTGTCGGCGGCGATGTAGGTCCAGATGTGCGCACGGTCCTGCTCGGCCTCAGGCGTCCAGACGACCTTCACGCCCGGCGCGTCGCCTTCGTCCGCCGGACGGCGAACTCGGCCTCGACCTCGTCATTCGACCGGCCACGGCCGGCCCGCACCGATGAGCGCGCGGCCTCGACCTTGCGGCGCAGGAACTTGTCGTATTCCCGTGTCTCGCGCTGCTGGCGGACGAAGTCGCGCATCAGCTCGCGCACGACCTGGGACGCCGGCCGATGCGCCGCTTCGGCTTCGGCCATGAAGGCATCGCGCAGCTCCGATTCGAGCTTCATGGTGAACACGGCTTCCTTGGACATGGCGCCACTCCCGCGAGATAGATACTCGCTTTGTATATATGTCTTCAGTACCTGGCCGCAATCGGCATGGCGCGCCGATGGCGCCTGTGCGTCCGGTGCACTGAGGGTTTGTCAAGTGGCGGGCCGTTCATTCGAGGGTTGTTCATCGCCCGGCAACGATATTCTACTTATCCTTGCCCTGGTCTCGCACAAGAACGGTCCGGGCGCACGCATCCATGACTCGAGGGAGAACGACCATGATGCCTTTGACCAATCGTCTCTACGCGGAGTTCATCGGCACCGCCTGGCTGGTGCTGGGCGGCTGCGGCAGCGCCGTGCTGGCGGCGGCCTTTCCCGGGCTCGGCATCGGCTTCGCCGGCGTCGCCTTCGCCTTCGGCCTCACCGTGCTCACCATGGTGGCGGCGCTGGGGCCGGTGTCGGGCGGCCATTTCAACCCGGCGGTGACGGTCGGGCTCGCGACGGCCGGCCGCCTGCCGGCGCGCGATGTGGTGCCTTATATCGTGGCCCAGGTGCTGGGCGGCATCGTGGGCGCGGCGATCCTCTACGTGATCGCGACCGGCAAGGCGGGCGCCGACATCGGCAGCTTCGCCACCAACGGCTACGGCGACCGCTCGCCGGGCAAGTACGGCCTGCTGGCCTGCCTGGTGTCGGAGGTGGTGATGACCTTCGGTTTCGTCACCGTGATCCTGGGCGCCACCGACAGGCGCGCCCCGGCCGCCGCGGCGTCGCTCGCGATCGGGCTGGCGCTGACGCTGATCCATCTCGTGTCGATCCCCGTCACCAACACCTCGGTGAACCCCGCCCGCAGCACCGCCCCGGCGCTGTTCGTGGGCGACGGCGCGCTCGGCCAGCTCTGGCTGTTCTGGCTGGCGCCGATCGCGGGCGCGGTCATCGCCGGCCTCGCCTACAAGCTGCTCGCCGAGACCGCCGGTGCGCGCGCCCCGACCGCGACCGCTGCCGGCGCAGGCGACTGAGCACTGGTGTCGTCCCGGGCGCAGCGAGGGATGACACGGTCCTCACGCCGACAGTCCTCACCGCGGCATCGTTGCGGCGGCGTCGAGGTCGGCGATGGCGGCGGCGACGCGCTCGAAGTTGGCATGGAACATCGCAAGCCCGCGCGCATTGGAGGGGTCGAGCGTGCCGATCACGATCACCGAATAGACCAGGCAGTAGAGAACGCCGAAGCGGTAGTGCTCGAAGCACTCGTCGAAGCCGTAGCCCCGGACGCCGGCCTCCGCGAGCGTGTCGACGTAGAGCCGCACCACGTCCTTCTCGATCGCGCGCCGCGTCTGCGGCGTGACATTGCCCGACAGGAAATAGGCGAGGTCGAAGGCGCCGCCGCCGCGGCTGCTGACCTGCCAGTCGACCGCCGCCAGCGACTCGCCGCCCTGCGCGCCGCCGAAGAAGAGGTTGTCGGCGCGGTAGTCGCCGTGCACCAGCGTCTGCGGCCAGCCGGCCACGCCGTCGAGCATGCGGATCACGTTGCCGCCCAAGGCCTCGCCGGTGCGCTTGAGCTCGGGCGTGAGCTTGTCGCCGACGAACTGGACGAAGGCCGGCCAGCACTGCTGGAACGCCGGCTGCGCGAAATGGTGGATCGGATCGTTGGTGACCGGCAGCCAGGCGAAGGCCGCGAGTTTCGGATCCTGCCACCAGCGCGCGTGGCATCGGGCGATCGCGGTAATGGCCCGCCGCGCCTGCTCCGTGCTGCACCCCGCGACCTGGTCGCCGAGCGCGGCCGGCGCCAGATCCTCGAGCAGCATCACGAAGTCGCCGCTCGCCGGATCGGAGGCGCCGTGGTGCAGCTTCGGCACGCGGATGCCCGCCTGCGGGCCGATGTCGCGATAGAACGCGACCTCGCGATCGTAGAAGCGGAACATAATCGCGAGCTGGCGCGACTTCTCGTCGAGCGTCGGCTGCTTGGCGATCAGCGTCGCCGGCAGGCCGGCACCGCCATTGGCATAGCCGAGACGCAGGCGGCCGAGCTTGCCCAGGAAGCCCACGCCCGCCGCGATCGGCTCGTAGGCCGCCGACACGACCTCGGTCCGCAGGGCCGCGCCCAGCCATTCCGGCGTGAGCGCCTCCGGTGTCTTCGGGATTCCGAGCGCCGTCATGCGAAATCTCCCTGCCGCTTTCGACGCGAGCCTACAGGGTCGCCCGGCCGCCACCAAGGCGGGCCGCTCGTCACCGGCAGCGTCGCCCCTCGGGAATGAACAAGTTCTTGGGCAAGGCTGTGTCATCCCGAAGCGCGCTCCTCCGAACGCTCATCGGAGCGCGCAACTCCAGTTGCGCTCATGCGCTCGCGGATCCCTCGCGTTCGTTCGGGATGACGCAGGCCTGTCGTGCGGCGCGCCGCTGCGCACTGGCCGCCGGCGCGGCATCGGCGTAAGCTCGACGCCTCTTTCGTCTCGCGCAGGGGAGGGACCGATGGCGACGCAGGCGAAGTGGGAGTTGTCCGGCGACTATTTCGAGAACTGCAACTGCGACGTGGTCTGCCCGTGCCTGGTCTCGGCCGGGCCGCCGATGACGGCGCGGCCGACCCAGGGCGTTTGCGACGTGGCGCTCGCCTTCCATGTCGACAGCGGAAAGTACGGCGACGTGTCCCTGGACGGTCTCAACGTCGTGGTCGTCGCCCATACGCCCGGCGCCATGGGCGAGGGCAACTGGACGCTCGCCGCCTATGTCGACCAGCGCGCCGACGACAAGCAGACCGAGGCGCTCGGCGCCATCTTCGGCGGCGCCGCGGGCGGGCCGATGGCGGTGTTCGCGCCGCTGGTCGGCAAGAATCTCGGCGCCAAAAAAGTGCCGATCGAATATGCCGTGAACGGGAAGAGGCGCACGGTCGAGATTCCTGGCGTCATGAACATGACGGTCGAGCCGCTGCCTACCCTGCATCCGTCCGGTGAGATCTGGGCCGCGCTCGGCCATCCGGTCGCACCGGAAAAGCTCGCCCTTGCCGTGGGCGGCAGGGACAGCACCTTCGCCGACCATGGCCTGCGCTGGGACAACTCCGGCAAGAACGGCCACTACGCGCCCATCCACTGGTCGAACTGACCGGAACCGCTTCAACCGCGAGAAGGGAGGGCAAAGCATGCGACATCTGTCGGGCGGATGCCTGTGCGGCAAGGTCCGCTACACCGCGGACGCCGATCCGGTCTTCACCGCGATCTGCCATTGCAAGAACTGCCAGAAGCAGGCGGGGGCGTCGTTCTCGCTCAATGTCGGCATTCCGGCTGCCGCGCTTTCGCTGACCGGGCCGATCAAGACCTTCCAGGACAAAGGCGACAGCGGCAAGCCGGTGCGGCGCCGGTTCTGCCCGGAGTGCGGCTCGCCGGTCGTCACCGAGGTCGAGGCCATGCCCGGCCTCGCGATCCTCAAGGCGGGGACGCTCGACGACACGGGCTGGCTCAGGCCCAACATGGAGATCTATTGCGACAGCGCCCAGCCCTGGACGCCGCGCACCGCCGGCGCGCAGCAGTTCGCCCGGGCGCCGGGCTGAGGGCCCGATCGCCGAACGTTGCGATTGTTGCAGTCGATCGTTTGCGGCGCGCCGGTTGCAGGCGTTCCCCGCGACGTGAGATGACGCCGGCAGGGGAGCGCGCGAGACACCCGCGATGTCCGTTTCATTCGATCGATGGCGCAAGGCCGGGCGGCGGAGGTTCGACACGGATCTTCGCCGGCGCCGGCCGCGCCCATGGCAGCGCTTGCGGATGCCGCGGCGGTCGACGCTGCTGATCCTCGCCTTCGCCGCGCTCGCGGCGGCCGGGCTGGCCTGGACGCCGCCGCCGATCGTGACCGGATCGGTCTCGGGTGCGGTGACCGTCGTCGACGGCGACACCTTCAGGATCGGCCGGGAGAGCATCCGCGTCGATGGCATCGACGCGCCCGAATCGGGACAGGCCTGCGCCGACGGCTGGCAGGCCGGCGCGGCCGCGCGCCATGCTCTGGCCGGTCTCCTGGCGGCCGGCCGACCCGATTGCGAACGGGTGACGACGGATCGCTACGGCCGCACGGTCGCCATCTGCCGCGTCAACGGCGAGGACATCGGCGCGGCGATGGTGAGGCGCGGTCTGGCGTGGTCGGCCTATTCGGTCCGCTATCTGCCCGAGGAGTGGCTGGCCCGTTTCGACGGCCTCGGCGTCCACGCGCGGAAATGCGCCTGGCCCCAGGACTGGCGCGCCCTCCATCCCCATTGACGCGCGGCGGCGCGCCGCCGACGCATCGCGACCGGGGACACGCATCTGTCACTGGAGCGGCGCCGACGGACGGCTCATGCTGGCCTCGGCGCGGTGGTCCTCGGATGTACAGGCTGCTGCGCCACCCCCTCCTTCTTCGATTGCGCCGGTGCCGGCTCCTCGCGCTGGTGTCGGTCGTTGCTTCGACGAGGCGCGTCACCCGAATGTGTGATGCGGGTGGCGTGTCCGTTTGCTATACTGTCAGTTGTAGCCGATTTCGGCACAGTCGAGCCGCGTGGTCCCGTGCGTGCCGTACCGCGTACGCCGCAATGCACTCTGGGGGAAGATCATGCTGTTCATCACCCGGTGGACGGTCCCGCACGTGTCGCGGAAGGCCGCCATACAGCGTTTCATGGAGACCGGCGGCGCGCCGCCGGCCGGCGTCAGGATGCTGGCGCGCTACCATTCGTCGGACGGCGAGTTCGGCTTCGCGATCTCGGAATCCGACGACGCGCAGGCGCTGGCCCGCTGGGCCAATGCCTGGAACGACCTGCTGATCCTGGATACGCGGCCGCTGGTCGACGACCAGGGCCTGGCGGCGGTGCTGCAGTCGCCGTAGCGCCCGCCCGCGCGGTTTCGACAAGGGGAGGATCGCGATGGCCCAGCTCGTGGTGATGTACCGGGCGCCGAAGGATCCGGCCGCCTTCGACAGGCACTATTTCGAGACGCATGTGCCGCTCGCCAAGCGCACGCCGGGGCTCAGGAAATACGAGGTGAGCCAAGGGCCGGTCACGACGCCGGCCGGACCGTCGGCCTATCACCTGGTGGCGCTGCTCCATTACGACGACGTGGCCGCGATCCAGAAGGCGCTGGCGAGCGCCGAGGGCCAGGCGGCGGTGGCGGACCTGCAGGGCTTCGCCACCGGCGGCGTGGACATCCTGGTGTTCGATACCCGCGCCGTGTGAGCCGGCGGCGCCGGAGAGTCGAGAGAACGTCGGGGCAGGGGGAGGCGCCGATGTCGGCCTGGAATCTCGATCGCGTGGAAGCCGCGTTCGCCGAGGCGGCGCTCGATCCGTCGCTCTGGGTTCGCGCGCTCGACGTGGTGACGGCGGAGACCGGGGCGCATGGCGCGGTCCTGTTGCCGGCGCCGGACGACGTCCTGCCCGACATGCCGCATACCGAGAGCATGGCTCCCTCGGCCGACACCTATTTCCGGGACGGCTGGTATCGGCGGGACGAGCGCCACAACGCCATCGCCACGATGATGCGGACCGGCGTCGCCGACGACTTCGACGCCATGAGCGGCGAGCGCATGGCCCGCCATCCCTACTACCAGGAGTTCCTGCGCCCGCACGGGCTGCACTGGTTCGCGGGCGTGCGGATCCTGTGCGGCGAGAAGCTGTGGGTGCTCTCGATCCAGCGGACGATCCGGCAGGGCCCGTTCTCGCCCGCGGAGAAGGAGCGCCTCGTCCGGCTGGCGCATTCCCTGCCGACCAGCGTCGCCATCGCGCGCGCGCTCGGTGCCGCGACCGGCGCCAGCGTCCTCGACGCCTTCGAGCTCGGCCGGACGGCGGCGGTGCTGATCGACCGGCAGGGCAAGGTCATCCGCGCGAACGCCTCCGCCGAGGCCCTGCTGCAGGGCGACGTGCGCCTCCGGGGCGGCAGGATCGCGGCCGCCGACGCCGCGGCGACGCTGGCGCTCGACCGCGCCCTGCACGAGATGATCTTCCGGCGTCCGGCGGCGGGTCTCGCGCCGCCGGTCGGGCTGCCCCGCTTCGGCCAGCGTCCGCTGCTCGCCTATCCGGGCCGGCTGCCGGCCATGACGTCCAATCCGTTGGCGGACGGCCAGGCGGTGGTCGTGCTGGTCGATCCGGACGCCCACCGACGGCCCGACGCCGCGCTGCTGCGCTCCGCCTTCGGCCTCACCGACGCCGAGGCGCGGCTGGCGGCGTTCCTGGGCGCGGGCGAGCCGCTCTACGAGACGTGCGAGCGCCTGCGGATCGCCAAGGAGACGGGTCGCAACCACCTGAAGAGCATCTTCGCCAAGACCGGCACCCACCGCCAGCCCGAGCTGGTGGCGATGCTCAGCGCGCTGCTGCAGTCGCGCGCGGAGTCACGAGGCGCATAGCCCAAACGGGTCATGCAGAGGCGGGCGAGGTCTTCTGGAGTTCCAACCGTGTGCGAGGGAGGGGTTCATGTCGCAGATCGCCGATGTCGCGTCCCGGTTCTTCGTCGCCTGCGAGGCGGGCAAGGGATGGGAGGGCTGCAAGGCCTACTGCCGGCCCGACGCGACCTTCGCCAGCCAGGCCGAGCCGCTGGCCGACCTGAAGACGCTGCAGCAATACGCCGACTGGATGAAGGGCCTGATGAAGATGATGCCCGACGGGCGCTACGAGCTGCGCTCCTTCGCGACCGACGCCGAGCGCGGCAACGTCACGGCCTACGCCGTGTTCAGCGCCACCCACACCGGCGAGGGCGGCCCGCCGCCCACCGGCAAGAGCACGCGCTCCGACTACGTCTACTCGATGGAGTTCGACGGCAACGGCAAGATCCGCCACATGACCAAGATCTGGAACTCCGGCTGGGCGCTCAGGGAGCTGGGCTGGTAACTGAGCCGAGGAAACGAAACGGAAGATTGCGCCACTGGAGTGGCGCGCTCCCCCGAGCGCGCTCATCGGAGCGCGCAACTCCAGTTGCGCCAGCCCTGAGGTCTGCCGAAGGGCTCATGCGGGGCCAATACAATCGAGACATTTTTGGCGGGGACGGCTACCGAACGGTCACTGGTCAGGCGGCGGGCGAAGGCGCAGGATGGCGACACGGTGACTTGATTGAGGTCACCGCCAGTCGTGATCTTCATTCGTTAGTTCTCCCCATTCAGCAAGAGACATCGCCCCGCCGCTCCTCCGAACGGCGGGGTCTTTTTGTGCGCGCGCGCCGATCAGCAGTCGCCGTCCGAATGCACGCAGCGCCCCGTCATTCCCAGGAACGGCTCGGCCTCGTAGCCGACCACCATGACGACCAGAACCGACACGACGAACCAGAACAGGTACCACTTGACGCGATGGTGGGTCACTCCCCGGTACTCCCCGACTTCTTTCAGTGCCTTTTTATATCGCATCACGACATGGAGTCTCAACCGCCGGTTATCCCCGTGGTCGCAAGGCGCAAGGGCGAGGCGCCGCCATGCAGAGCGGTATGGCGAGGCGGCCGGGAATGCCGTAAAGAGGGGGCCATAGGCGTGCGGACTTTGCCGCGCGCGCCGTCGATATTTTCGATGTTTTTCAAGCGTGGTGCCAGGCAACCCGCCTTTTTGGGAGATACTCCATGGCCGACACTGCATTTGCCGTTCATCTCACCGGCAATCTCTATCTCGACAGCAAGGGCAATCTGATCCAGGGCGCGCCGCAGAACGCACCCGTCTACAGCCCGCCCTTTCAACTCCCGGTCGAGCCGTCGAAGGTCAAGGACGCGCTCGACGGGGTCAAGAAGGCGCTGAAGGACATCAACAAGGATCCCGACGTCATCCAGAAGTTCGACGATTTCGGCCTGCCGCTGAAGGTGCTCGACATCCTGTCCGGCGTCGGCAAGATCGCCGGCATGGTGGCGCCCGTCTTCATGGTCGCCTCCTTCGTCGTCGACGCGCTGAAGCTGTTCGGCGTGTTCAAGGACGGCCCGTCGGCGCTGGAGCTGCTCGTGAAGCAGCGCTTCGACGAGCTCGAGACGACGGTGCAGGCGGTGGCGCAGCTCATCGTGTCGCAGGATCTGCGCGACGGCCGCATCGACGTCGAGAACTTCAGCAACGCGGTCAAGACCTACGTCAACCAGCTCAAGAACAGCAACCCGAGCGTGGCCCAGCTCGAGGCCGACCGCACCATGCTGTGGGGCATGCACGATCAGCATATCGGCGGCATCTCCAAGCTGCTCGACCAGCAGACCTGGCTGTCGGTGTTCGACCGCAACCTGCACGGCCAGTCGTGGGGGCCGCTGGCGCCCTGGCTCCATACCCTGCCCAAGGGGCCGTCGGCGCCCGTGCCGGCGCCGCTGCCGGCGCAGGGCACGCCCCATTTCGACCATCGCCTGATGGTGCCGCTGGCGTCGATGGCGGCCGAGACCTATCTCGCCTGCCTGCGCGGCATCTCGCCCGAGTACCGCACCTCCGGCGATTTCCGCGACCAGCTGCGCGGGCTGGCGCGCAAGCTCGACGACATCGCCCAGGCGATGCGCGAGAGCTGCCTGGCGCGCACCGTCTACAAGCCGTCCGACTTCGCCTATCCGGTGATGGTCGCGCCCTACGACGTGGTGTGGAGCGGCATCCTGCCGGGCTTCGGCCAGCCGATGGTCTCGCCCAAGTGCAGCCGCTGGCCGGTCGGCGCGCTCGACCTGCTCTATCACGACGACGCCTTCTTCCACGACTTCTTCGACGCCCTGTGGAAGGGCGAGGCGTTCGGCTGGCCGCACGAGACGCGGCACGCCGGCATGGACTTCCGCTGGACGCCGCCGGCGAAGCTCGAGGCCGGACCGTTCGGCAACTGGGTGATCAGCAATCCCGAGGAATGCGCGGCGGCGGCCAACGCGCAGGCGGAGAAGGACTATGCCGACCTGCTGTCGGTCAGCGGCTACACCGATCTGCTGCAGCTTTCGGCGCTGTTCCATCACGAGGCGACCGAGCCCGACCGCAGCCAGACGGTGCAGCCGCAGAAGCCCGTGCTGTACCGCGATCCGCAGCCGTCGAGCCCGGCCACCGTGTCGAGCAACGACATCCTCGGCACGGGCATCATCACCTCGAGCGCGACCCGGGAGCCGCAGAAGTGCGCCGCCTACGCGACGGTATGGACGCAGCCGATCAAGCGGCCGCGGCCGGTCCAGTACCAGGTCCGCCTGCGCACGCTGCACTCGCTGTCGGGCAGGAACGGCTGGAACGAGACCACCTACGACCAGTACCAGTGGGCGCAGTACGAGCAGGATCCGGCCAACCCGGGCTTCTTCCGGCTGGCCATTACGCATACCTCGGCGGCGCTCGACGACGCGCTGCTGCTGCCCGGCTGGAACGCGAGCCCGCGCGAGGCGCCGCTGCGCGCCGAGGGGACCCTCAACCTCAAGGCCCACACCTTCGACTGGTGGATCCCCGTCAAGTCGCCCTTCACCATCCACGACGACTTCAAGGTCACGCTGGCCGAGCTGCGCGGCGTGGGCGGCGGCATGCTGAAGCAGGTGCCGGGCGGCGTTGCCGGCCCGGACGTCCTGCGCCGGGTGGCCGTCCGCGCCGGCGCGGGCCAGACCTTCGTCGAGCCCGGGGACGACGGCGCCATGCAGGTCATGTCGAACGACGATCTGCTCGGCCCCTCGCTCGCCTACCGGAGTTCCTTCCTCGATCTCATCCCCGAGCTCTTCTGGAAGAGCGGCGCGCAGGACTGGGACGGCCAGCATCGCGACGTGAAGGAGGCGTCGATCACGATCGACTATCAGCTCGACTGGGAGGCCGACCGGCTGCACGTGACGCTGCGCAACGACCCGGCCGACCGCAACTACGTCGTCTATCTCGTGCTGGAGGAGAAGTTCATCGGCAGCGGGCAGGTGATGCACACGGCGCTGCCGATCCCGGTCAACGGCCAGCTCACCTACGTGCCGCAGAAGTTCTTCGACGACGAGGCGGCGGCCATCGCCAAGGCGGCCAAGGCGATCGCCGACTTCAACCGCCGCTTCAGCGAAAGCCGCACGCCCGGGCCGATCGACCCGATCATCGGCTGGCTCAATCCCGGCGACGTGTCGCGGCCCGAGGTGGTCGAGCGCTTCCTCGAGGCCGCCCGCGCGAAGGCGCCCGAGCTGCTGGCCGAGGTCCTGCAGGCGCAGGCGATTGCTTCCGGCTAGCCGCCGGGCCGGCGTCGTTTGTGGTGGAAGCGCGCGGCGTCGGGCCGATACGATGACGCCATGCGCAGACCCGAACCCGTTCTGAAGAAGGGCCGGCTGGAGGCGTTCAGCGACGGCGTGCTCGCCATCGTGATCACGATCATGGTGCTGGAGCTCAAGGTGCCGCACGAGGCCGAATGGCATGCGCTGCTGCCCGTGCTGCCGGTGCTGCTCTCCTACCTGCTGTCGTTCATCTATGTCGGCATCTACTGGAACAACCACCATCACCTGCTGGCGGCGGCGCGGCGCGTCAACGGCGCCATCATGTGGGCGAACCTGCATCTGCTGTTCTGGCTCTCGCTCGTCCCGTTCGTCACCGGCTGGATGGGCGAGAACGCGTTCGCGCCGGCGCCAACCGCGGCCTATGGCGCCATCCTGTTCATGGCGGCGATCGCCTACGTGATCCTCGAGCGCGCCATCCTCGCCATCGAGCCCGCCGATTCGCCATTGCGGCGCGAGCTCGCGGCGACCTTCAAGGACAGGATCTCGCCAGTCCTCTACAGCAGCGCCATCGCGGTGGCCTTCTTCCGGCCGTGGCTCTCGTGCCTGCTCTATGTCGCCGTGGCGGCGCTCTGGATCGTCCCCGACCGCCGCTCCGAACGCGCCGTGCGCGCCCGCCCCTCGGAGGAGGAGCCGTAGGCAACTGGAGTGGCGTGCTCATCGGAGCGCGCCACCAACAGAAACAGGTCACGCGCTGCAGCCACTTCCGTGTCATCCCGAGCGCAGCGAGGGATCTTTCGCGGCGCCGACAAAGGATCCTCGCTGCGCTCGGGATGACACAGCCTTGGCAAGTCCGCCTTGGCCGGTGACGCACTCCAGTGGCACATCTTCGTCCGGGTATCGATCGCGCCTTATCGGCGGTCCCGCGCAGGCCTGCCCGACAGGCTGCGCAGCCAGGCGCGGGCGGCGGCAATGCCGTCGAACGTCCGGCACGGCCGCCGCGAGGCGGCGGCGAGGGCGGCGAGCGCCGCGGGATCGATGCTGGTCGCCTCGTCGACGACCAGCGCGAGGGGGCCGATCTCGCTCTCCTGGCCGTGGGCCGCGAGCCTGCCGGCATGCATCTGCAGGCCGCTGTCCACGAGGTCGACGGGCACGCCGCGGATATCGAACAGCTTGCCGTAGGACATGGCGCCTTCCTGCGCCAGCCGCGCCACCAGCGCGCCGAGATCGGCCGCCTCGACCTTGCCCTCCGCCACCATGGTCGCGAGTCGGTCGCCATGCGAGATGTGCAAACGAACGGGCATGGCGGCGGGATCCGATATGATTTCGCGAAATATGGCCAACGCCAATAACGGCGGGCGGCGGCAGCCTCAACCTCTTTCCGCCGACTGTCCACAGCGTCCGCCATGAGGCCCGGACGCCGCCGCCAACAAAAAACAAGCGCACCCCCAATCAGCGTCGTGTCATCCCGAGCGGAGCGAGGGATCTTTCGCAAGCGTCGACAAAGGATCCCTCGCTCCGCTCGGGATGACACAGTCCTGAGTACTTGTTCATTCCCGAGGGTCTGCCCCTTGGCTGGCGACGAGCATCGACCGTGCGTTACCGGCGATCCCTCGAAGGGCCGGCAGGCTGCGCAGCAGGTGCAGGCGGCGGGGCTGTCGAACGTCCGGCAGGGCCGCCGCGCGCTTGACCCGACGGCGGGCGGCCCACATGCTCGCCGTCATGGGTCGAGTCACGGAAGGGCGCGATGACGATGTTCCGTTCGGTTGTGCTGGCCGTGCTGCTGCTGATCGGCGGCATGGGCATCGGCCGCGCCCAGGCGCCTGAGACTCCGCCCGCCGGCCTCACTCAGCAGCAGTTCGACGCGCTGGTCGAGGCGATCAGCAATTCCGTCACCGAGAAGCTGAAGGCGCAAGGCATGACGGCATCGCCGCCGGCGCCTGCCGCGCCCGCGCCCGCGGCGAAGAAGTCCGGCAAGGGCAATGCCGCTGCCGCGCCGAAGGTCGTACGGACGCCGCTCGCGGAGCGCCCGATCGAGGAGGGGCCGGGCGCGTTCGCCGCCTTCCTGCATCGCGCGGGCGCGGTCGCCGCGGCGTTCCCCGCCTATGGCGCGAGGCTCACCTCCATCCCCGGCCTGCTCGACCAGCGCGCGCAAGGCGGGCGGGGGACGTCGGCCTTCCTGCTGCTGCTGGGCGCGGTCGCGGTCGTCGCGGTGCTGGTCGAGGCGGCGCTGCGCGCGCTGCTGGCGCGGTATCGCGCGCGGCTCGCGGCGGGCGCCGGCGCGGAGCGGGGGCTGGCCTCGCTGGGCAATCTCGGCCTGCTGGCGATGCTCGACGGCATCGGCGTGCTCGCCGTGTGGGTGGTCTGCAACGGCGCCGCCGGCGCATGGTTCGCGGGCACCACGGGCCAGGACCGGCTGGCCGCCGCGGTGCTGGTCGGCATCTTCGCGTGGCGCCTCGACGTGCTGCTGTTCCGCATCATCCTGCAGCCCGACATGCCGGCGGCGCGGCTCTGCAAGGCCGAGGACCGCGAGGCGAGGCCGCTCTATCTGCGCATCTCGGCGATCCTGCTGCTCATCATGCTGGGGACGCTGCTCGCCAAGGTGCTGCTGGCGATCGGCGCCTCGGCCGACGAGATCGCGGCCTATCGCATCAGCGTCTTGCCCATTCTGCTCGCCGCCTTCCTGTGGCTGGTGCTGCGTTCGCGGATCGCCGCGCGGCAGTGGTTCGGCGGGCTCGGCGGCGCGGCGCGGCTGGCCGGCGCGGTGGGCCGGCACTGGGTGCCGAGCGCCGTCACCTTCATCGTGATCCTGGCGCTCGCCCAGCTCTACGGCGCGATCGAGGGCCAGGAGAAGATCGGCCAGACGATGCTGCTCACGCTCGGCATCGTGGTCGGCGTGCTGGTGTTCGAGACCTTCCTGCAGGCGTTCGTGCGGCGGCTCGACTCGCAGCTCGCCGGCGCCACGCCCGCCAGCGCCTATCCCAGGCTGCCGGACGTGGTGGCGCGCTGCGTGCGCGTGGCGGTGCTGATCGGCGCGCTGATCGTGATCGCGGAGAGCTGGGTGGTGCGGGTGCTGGGCCTCGCCAGCGAAAGCGAGTGGCTCGCCATCACGCGCGCCTCGCGCACCGCCGGCATCACGCTCTTCCTCGCCTTCGTGCTGTGGGAGTTCCTGAAGTACGTCACCGATCCCTACATGGCGCACCGCCAGAAGAGCGCGGCGCAGGCGATCGCCGACGGCGACGCCACGCCGCCGCCCGCCTCGCGCATCACCACCATGATGCCGCTGCTGCGCATGGCAACGGCGATCCTGATCGGCGTCATCGCCGTGATGGTGGCGCTGGAGAGCTTCGGCATCAACGTCACGCCGCTGATCGCCGGCGCCTCGGTGTTCGGCATCGCGATCTCGTTCGGCAGCCAGACGCTGGTGCGCGACATCGTGTCGGGCATCTTCTACCTCACCGACGACGCCTTCCGCGTCGGCGAGTATGTCGATTGCGGCAAGGCCAAGGGCACGGTCGAGGGCTTCACCATCCGCTCGATCAAGCTGCGCCACCAGAACGGCCAGTTGCACATCGTGCCGTTCGGCCAGCTCGGCCAGATCACCAACTTCAGCCGCGACTGGATCACGGTGAAGTTCAACCTGCGCTTCGCGCGCGACACCGATCTCGAGAAGCTGCGCAAGGCGGCGAAGAAGATCGGCCAGGAGATGCTCGAGATCCCCGAGATCAAGGAGGCGGTGCTCACGCCTTTCAAGATGCAGGGTGTGGCCGACATCACCGAGAACGCGCTGCTCGTCCGCTTCAAGTTCACGGCGCGGCCGGGCAATCCGGGCGCGATCCAGCGCGAGGCGGTGAAGCGCATGTACCGCACCTTCCCCGAGCTCGGCATCGAGTTCGCCCGCGAGCCCGCGCGCGTGTTCCTGAACACCGGCCCCGACGCGGCGCCGGTCTCCCCGCCGGCCCCCGTCGCCGAGCTCAAGGCGACGGCGTAGGCCCTGCCTCCCCGGCTCCGCCGGGGAGGAGACGAAGGCGCGGGATCGCTACCTCGCGGCGGCGCGCTCGTACCAGGGCTTGCTCGCGTTCACGATCTTCACAACCGACAGCATCACCGGCACCTCGATCAGCACGCCGACCACGGTGGCCAGCGCCGCTCCCGAGTTGAAGCCGAAAAGGCTGATGGCGGTGGCGACGGCGAGCTCGAAGAAGTTGCTGGCGCCGATCAGCGCCGACGGCGCGGCCACGCAATGCGCCTCGCCGGCCATCCGGTTGAGGAGATAGGCGAGTCCCGAGTTGAGGTAGACCTGGATCAGGATCGGCACCGCGAGCAGGGCGATGACGAGCGGCTGGTCGATGATCTGCTCGCCCTGGAAGCCGAACAGCAGGACGAGCGTTGTCAGCAGGGCGGCCAGCGACAGCGGCTGCAACGCCCCGAGCAGGCGCGCGAGCGCCGTCGGGCCGCCGCGCGCGAGCCGCCGCCGGCGCAGGCCCTGCGCGATCAGCACCGGCACGACGATGTACAGTCCGACCGACAGGACCAGCGTCTGCCACGGCACGGTGATGGCCGAGAGCCCGAGCAGCAGACCGACGATGGGGGCGAAGGCGAACACCATGACGGTGTCGTTGAGCGCCACCTGCGTCAGCGTGAAATGCGGCTCGCCGTCGGAGAGATTGCTCCAGACGAACACCATGGCCGTGCACGGCGCCGCCGCGAGCAGGATCAGCCCGGCGATGTAGCTGTCGATCTGCCCGGCCGGCAGCCAGGGCGCGAACAGCCGGCCGATGAACAGCCAGCCCAGCACCGCCATCGAGAACGGCTTCACCAGCCAGTTGACGGCGAGCGTCACGCCGATGCCGCGCCAGTGCGCGCGCACCCGGCCGAGGGCGCCAAAGTCGATCTTTGCCAGCATGGGCACGATCATCAGCCAGACCAGCACCGCCACCGGCAGGTTGACGCGCGCGACCTCGGCCGAGCCGATGGCCCGGAAGACCGCCGGCAGGAAATGCCCGAGCGCCACGCCGGCCGCGATGCACAGCGCCACCCAGAGCGTGAGATAGCGCTCGAAGCGCGACATCGATGGGACTCGGCTCTCCATTTGCAGTGTCACCCCGAGCGCGGCGAGGGATCGTTGATCGGCGCCGCGAAAGATCCCTCACGCCGTTCGGGATGGCACTGATCCGTATCACGGCGATCCGGGCGCCGGCCGATCGCGTCGAGACGGTTCTGCAGGGAAAGACGGTCGAGCGATTCGAAGGGCAGGCTCGCGAACAGGCTGATGCGATTCCCGAGCGCAGCGAAGGTCTGGCGGAAGGCACGGCGCCGCTCGACCTCGGAGCCTTCGACGGCCGCAGGATCGGGGAGGCCCCAGTGCGCAGTCACGGGATGGCCGGGCCACACCGGACACGCTTCACCGGCGGCGCTGTCGCAGACCGTGAAGACGAAATCCATTTGAGGGGCCCCGGGGACCGCGAACTCGTCCCAGCTCTTCGAGCGCAGGCCCTCGACCGGCGGCTTCATCTGACGCAGCAGATCGAGGGCCAGCGGATGGACCTCGCCTTTGGGGTGACTTCCGGCACTGAAGCCGATCAACCGGCCTTGACCGATGTCGTTGGCGATCGCTTCGCCCAGAATGCTGCGCGCGGAGTTGCCGGTACAAAGGAAGAGGACATTGAAGGCGCGCATCTGCGGGCTCACCCGCAACAGGCCTTGCCTGGCGGCGGGGTCGCCTCCTCGTGCGCAGCGCTGCGGCGCGCGCCGGCCTTCCTGATCTCCTCGACCGGAGCGGCCGTGCCATAGACCGTGCTATCGCCAACTGTGTGGAACGTCTCCCACATGACGCCGGCCGGATCGGAAATCCAGCTCTTCTCGGACTTGGCGTAGCAGCAGGTCGTCATGCCTTCGTTCAGCACCGGCCGGTCCGCGGCCTGCAGGCGCCCGTACACCTCCTGCAGCTCGGCCGTGTCTTCGGCCTGAATGCCGAGGTGATCGATTCCGGAAGGTTGGCCGTCGTGCGTGGAGATGGCGAAATTGACGCGTGGATCCTCCAGCATCCATTTCGCGTAGTCGGGCTTGACGACCGTCGGCTCGCTGGCGAACAGCGTCGAATAGAAGCGGATGGACCGGTCGAGGTCCTCGACCGACATGTGAACGTGAAGGCGCTTCATTGTCTGGATGCTCCTCTCTTGGTTCTGCGATGGATGACGGTGCGGGAAGCGGGCTCGCAGGCGGGGATGCCGCAGCCTTCTGCCTTCCCGCCACAGCAATTCTCGGTCAGGAAGCTCATGAGATCGTCCATGCCGTCGTAATCGGCGGCATAGATCAACGAACGGCCATCGCGCTTGGCCGTCACCAGGCCCGCATGCCTGAGCTGGGCGAGGTGAAACGACAAGGTCGGCGACGCGAGTTTCAACCGCTCGGCGATCTGTCCGGCCGGAAGTCCCTCGGGACCGGCCTGCACAAGCAGCCGGAACACCTCGAGACGGTTTTCCTGGGCGAGCGCTCCGAGCGCGGCGACGGCTTCGATCGATTCCATATTTTAATATATATGGAATAATCGAATGGAGTCAACCTCTGCCGGAGCTGGCGCCGACATGGCCGATATAGGCGCGCGCGAACGGACGCGCCGCGCCCGACAGCGGCTCCACGCAGACGTTGCGGATGCCCGCTTCCATCATCCATTGGACCACCTGGTCCCTTGCGAACGGCCGATAGCGAAACCAAAGCCGGAAAGGCCAGTCGGGCGCGCCTCTGCGCGTGGCGATCAGGAGCACAGTTGCATTCGGGCCCGCGACCCGGACCATCTCGCGAAGCGCGTCGAGCGGCCGCGGGACGTGTTCCAGAACGAGGGCCGCCATTACGAGATCCATCTCCCGATCCTGAAACGGAAGATGGGTGATGTCGGCCAGCATCAGCCGCGACTCCGTTCCGGTGCGGCGTGACCGCGTTCGGGCGTGCTCGAGCATGCCCGGCGACGTATCGACTCCGGAGAGATCGAGGTATCTGTCGACAGAGCCGATCAACGACGTGGCGAGAAGCCCGGTGCCTATTCCGCAATCGGCGACACGCAGCGGGGAGCCGCGCTCCTGCAGCCATCCGCGTCGATCGAGTTTGTCGAACAGCGCCGAATAGGATTGCCGGTAGACGCTGCGATAGAGCAGCGAATCCCAGTACCACGTTGTCGAGTCGTACAAGTCCACGAGACTATCTGCAGGCATTGCAACGCTCCTGTGCTGTTCGATCCGGGGCCGCCGTCATTACGAGCGCGAAGAACCGGCCGCCCGCCTCCTGCGCGAAGGCTCGCCGGCGGGGGTTCGTGAACCTGGCGCTCCAACCCCGCGATCCGGGCGAAGACCGCGAAGCAGGCGCGACAGGAGTTGCGAGTAGGCGCGATGGGTCGCTTTGGCTTTGGCCGAGCGTGCAATCTCCAGCCCGGCGCAGTTCAACGCGCCCAGCAGCATGCAGGCCAATGCCTCCGCCGAGACCGCGTCGATGAAGCCGTCGTGGATTGCCTTCTCTATGCCGGACACCAGCAAACCGGAGCCTGCCGAAATCGACAGGCCGTCGATTTCTGCAGGCGTCAACACGCTCGGCGCATCCTGAAACAGGATCCGATTTGTCGCCGGGTCGGTGCACGCGTCGAGGTAGGCGAGGCACCCGGCCTCGACTGCCTGCAAAGCATCGATTTGCTCCCGCGACGTCGCCGCGACGATGCGCGACAGAAGCCTGTCCGAGACGCGCGCGGCGACCGCGCGGAAGAGGCCTCTCTTGTCCCCGAAGTGATGCTGCAGCGCGCCGCGGGTCACGCCCGCGTAGTCGGCGACATCGTCGGCAGGCGCCCCGGCGTAGCCGCGCTCCGCAAACAGCTGCTCGGCCACTTCCAGAATGACGCTGCGGGTCGCTTCGGCCTGGGCGGCTTTTGTTTTCCGCTCACGCCTTTCGAGGTGCGGCCGGGGATTATTCGGTTGCATGCGTTCCACATGTATATACATTCGGATAGAATGTGTAGCAGCAGAAGCCACCTCGCGCAAGGCCCGGGCTCTCTCGGTCGCCGCGGCATGCTCCTGGGTGCCGGCGCCACTCTTCTCGCGTCCTGCGCGCGTCCTACGCCGCCGTTTACCGACAGCCGCGGCGAGCGACGGCCGGACAGCATCGCGGAAGAAGTGCTGCTGCCGATGAAGGGCGCACGCGAGTATCTGCTGGTGCGCGGGCTCAACCGCGAGGCGCCGGTCGCCATCTTCCTTCACGGCGGCCCCGGAGGCAGCGAGACAGCGCCAATGCGCTTGTACAACGCACCGCTCGAGGACCATCTGACGATGGCTTATTGGGACCAGCGCGGCACCGGGCGGTCATACGATCCGAATATCCCGCCGGAAACGATGACCATTCCCCAGTTCGTCGACGACCTCGACCAGGTTGTCGACTACTTGCGCAAGCGCCTCGGCCAGCAACGCGTTTGGCTTATTGGCCACTCCTGGGGAAGCGCGCTCGGCATGCTCTATGCCCGTCGGAACGCCGCCAAGGTGGCGGGCTATATCGGCACCGGGCAGGTCGCGTCCAATCCGCAGGACGAGGTACATGCCTATCGATTCGTGCTCGACGAGGCACGACGCCGCGGCGATCGCGCCGCCCTGGCAAGGCTCGGCAAGATAGGTCCGCCGCCTTACACGTTCGATCGCCTGATGGTCCGCGACCGGTTGCTCGAGGAGTATGGCGGCGTCTTCCACCGGCCGCCCGACAAGTGGCGAATTGTGTTCGAAGCGTTGTCCGAGGTGCCGGAGGCGGGAATCGGCGACCTGTACCGGCTCTGGCGGGGGATCGAGTTCTCCCAGCGCGCGCTATGGCCGTCCTTCGCGCGCCTGGATCTGACGGAGACCGTCCCGGCGCTCGACGTTCCCGTGACCTTTGTGCTCGGACGATTCGACCAGAGAACTTCCTCGCCGCTCGCCGTCGCCTATCTCGAGGCGCTCCGAGCCCCGAGCAAGCGCCTCATCTGGCTCGAAAACTCGGCGCACAACGGCCCCTTCGAAGAACCGGCAGCATTTCGCGCGGCGGTCATCGACGCGATCTTCTAGGCTTTTCAGATGGCGGTGTACCCTGATTCATTATTTCAATATTTCTAGAATAATAGTTGATTTCTGCTTCGAGTTCACTAGGTTCACTTCCATGAAGCTCGACCTTGCCGCCGCCCGGCTGGAAGCGCTGGGCAATCCGACCCGGCTCAAGATCTATCGCGCCCTGGTGCGCGCTGGAGAGGAAGGCCTGCCGGTCGGTCGGCTTCAGGAGAAGCTCGACATTGCCGCATCGACCCTCTCCCACCACCTGAAGACTTTGGTGAGCGTGGAGCTGGTGACGCAGACCCGGGAGGGGACGACCCTCATCTGCCATACCAACTACGATCTGATGCGAAAGCTGCTGGAATACCTCGTTGCGGAGTGCTGCGTCGAAGGCTCCGGATGTCCACCCGTCAGATTGCCGAAGGTCGCCTAAAAAAATTTAGCCGCCTATTTCGATGATTGTCGAAAGAGAGGAAGTGCGATGCCCGACTCGATGACCAAGCCCAAGACCATCGTCATTCTGGGCGCCGGCCCTGTCGGCCTTGCGGCGGCTGCCCATGCACTGGAGCGCGGCCTTGAACCGGTGGTCCTCGAGGCGGGACCGCAAGCGGCGCATGCGGTGCGCCAGTGGGGGCATGTCCGGATGTTCTCGCCGTGGCAATACAACATCGACAAGGCGGCAGAGCGCCTGCTCGAGGCGACCGGCTGGAATGCACCCGTCCCCGGCGACTACCCGGACGGCGATGAGCTGGTCGAGCGCTATCTCGAGCCATTGGCGACGCGTACGCCGCTCAAGGATCGCATCCGCACCGGCAGCCTGGTTACCGCCGTGGGTCGTTCTGGCTTCGACAAGATGAAGAGTAATGGGCGTGCGTTCGAACCCTTCACCATCCGCTATCTGAACGGCAAGGGGTCCGAGCAGCTAAAGGCTGATGCTGTGATCGACTCCACCGGCACCTGGTTTTGGCCCAGTCCAGCGGGCGCCGACGGCCTGCCGGCGGTCGGCGAGAAAGAGCTGCATGAGCGTATCGCCTACGGCATGCCGGACGTGCTGGGTCGCGAACGCGCCCGCTATGCCGGCCGCGCGGTCGCCGTGTTGGGCGCGGGTCATTCGGCTGTAGGTGTGCTGATTGATCTTGCGCGCCTCAAGGAAGAGGTGCCGGGCACGCAGATCATGTGGCTGCTGCGCGGCGACAAGCCCGAGAAGGCTTTCGGTGGCGGTGCCAACGACAAGCTCGCCGCGCGCGGCGCCCTTGGCCAAGCGTTCGCCAAGCTTGTGGCAACTGGCGTGATCTGTGTTGAGAGCAGTTTCCGCGTCTCCCATCTCAGCCGTGAAGGAGACAAGATCCGCATTGGCGCCGGTGGCACCTGTTGTGGCCGGCATGTCTTGGCGGACGAGCTGGTGGTGGCTACTGGCTTCCGCCCTGACTTCGACTTCCTGCGCGAGGTGCGGCTGTCGCTCGATCCGGCCGTGGAATGCCCTCCGGCCCTGGCGCCGCTGATCGACCCCAACATCCATAGCTGCGGTACGGTACGGCCGCACGGCGCGCGCGAGCTCGGCCAGCCCGAACCCGGCTTCTACCTCGCCGGCATGAAGAGCTATGGCCGGGCCCCCACCTTCCTGATGATGACGGGCTACGAGCAGGTACGCTCCATCGTCGCCGAGATCGCGGGCGACCATGAGGCCGCCGCAAAGGTCGAGCTGGTGCTGTCCGAGACCGGCGTCTGCTCGGGTCCGGGTCCGTCGCTCGCCGCGAAGGAGAAGGATTGCTGCGGCGGCCCGGCGCCGGCCAAGGCCGAGGGCTGCTGCGTGGCCGATGTCGAGGCGAGGGCCGCAGGCCGCAGCGGCTGCGGCTGCGCCTAGTGGTGGAGTCCCGGATCCATATACCTGGTGTCATCCCGAACGCAGTGAGGGATCTTTCGCGGCGCGAGTTAAGGATCCCTCGCTTTGCTCGGGATGACACAGGAGTATTTGGAGCGTGAGTTGTTTCCTGTCAGTCGAGCGCTCCGACGAGCTCGGAATCGCCCCTCCATGAACAGGAGCCGGTTGTCCACCATCGTCGTGCTGGGTTCGACGCAGACGCTCGCCTGGGCGTCGAGCTACTACCTGCCGGCAGTTCTGGCCGATCCGATCGCGCACGATACCGGCGTCTCGACAAACTGGCTGTTCGGCATCTTTTCCGGAGCCCTGATCATCTCGGCACTGCTCGGGCCGCGCATGGGTCGCATGAGCGACGCCGGCGGCGGCAATCGCATGCTTGCCGGCTCCAACCTCCTGTTCACGGTCGGGCTGGTCTTGCTGGCGTTCGCGCATTCCATGCCGATGCTGGCTGCCGCCTGGCTGGTGCTCGGCGTGGGCATGGGCTTCGGGCTGTACGACGCGGCGTTCGCCGTGCTGGGGCGAATCTATGGCACCAACGCGCGGGGCGCGATCACCGGCATCACCCTGATCGCGGGCTTCGCCAGCACGGTCGGCTGGCCGCTGACGGCGTGGGGTGCCGCCATGATCGGCTGGCGCGACACCTGCCTTGCCTGGGCGGCGCTGCATCTCTTCGTCGCCCTGCCGCTCAATTACTGGGCGCTGCCGCGGCCGACCGTCACCAGCGAGGACAAGAAGACGATGGATCAGCCGGTGCCGATCGATCGGCCCATGATCCTGCTCGGCTTTGCTTTTGCGGCGGCCTGGATCGTGACGGCGGGCATGGCGGCGCACTTTCCCCGCATTCTTGAGGCGACCGGCGCGTCGCAGGCCCAGGCGATCGCCGCCGGCGCGTTGATCGGCCCGGCACAGGTGGGCGCCCGAATGCTGGAGGCCAGCTTCCTGGCGCGCTTCCATCCATTGGTCTCGGCCCGCCTGGCAACGCTCACTCATCCGATCGGGGCCGCCGTCATTCTCGCCGCCGGCGGCGGTGTGGCTGCTAGCGCGTTCGCGGTGCTGCATGGTGCCGGCAACGGCATCATCACCATCGCGCGAGGAACGGTCCCGCTCGCGATCTTCGGTCCGGTCAACTACGGCTATCGTCTCGGCATCTTGGGGATGCCCGCGCGCTTTCTGTCGGCTGCCGCGCCGCTGGGGTTTGCCCTGCTGATCGAGCAGATGGGCACCGGCATCCTCGTCGTCTCCTCGGCGCTCAGCCTCGCCGCCTGCGGCGCGCTCTGCCTGCTCAGACGTCCGGCGGGGGCCGCCGTCCATGCCGATTGACCGCGCCGCCGTGTCCGGGCGGAGGCTCGCGCCGGCGCGGCTGGTGGCGCTCGTCTGCGCCGCCCAGGTGTTCGTGCAGATCGGCGCCTTCTTCTGGCCGGCGCTGCTGCCGCAGATGATGGGGCGCTGGTCGCTCACCAACAGCGAGGCCGGCTGGATCACCTCGGCCTTCTACGCCGCCTACATGCTCGCCGTGCCGGTGCTGGTGACGCTCACCGACCGCGTCGATGCCCGGCGTGTCTATCTGTTCGGTGTCGGCTGCACGGTGCTGGCGCACCTCGCCTTCGGCCTCGCCGCGCACGGCTTCTGGTCGGCGCTGGCGCTGCGCGCGCTCGCCGGCATGGGCTGGGCGGGCACCTACATGACCGGGCTGAAACTGCTCGCCGATCAGGTCGATGGCAGGCTGATGTCGCGCGCCGTCACCGGTCATGCCGCCAGCATCGGCGTCTCGGGTGCGGTCTCGTTCGTGCTGGGCGATTCGATCGCGTCGGTCTTCGGCTGGCAGGCCGCGTTCCTGTTCGCCGGCGGCGCGGCGGCCATCGCCTGGCTCGCCGTCGCCCTCGCGGTGCCGCCGCGTGCGCCGACGCAGGCCGAGGAGAAAGGTGGGACACCGTTCGACTTCCGGCCGGTGCTCGCCAACCGCTCGGCCATGGCCTACGCGTTGGCCTATTGCGTGCACACGCTGGAGATGAACGCGCTGCGCGGCTGGGGCGTGGCCTTCCTCGCCTGGGTTGCGGCCCGTACCGGCGCGGCGGAAGGGATCCTGTCGCCCACCGTCATCGTCACGACGCTGGCGCTGATCGGCACGGCGGCGAGCGTGCTGGGCAACGAGGCGGCGATCCGCTTCGGCCGCCGCCGGCTGGTCGCGGGTGCGATGCTGCTGTCGATCGTGCTGGCGCTGACACTGGCCTCGGTCGGCGCCGCCTCCTACGCGGCAGCGGTCGCCCTGCTGCTGGCCTACGGCGCCGTCGTGTGGCTGGATTCCTCGTCGCTGACCGCGGGCACGGCCGGCACCGCCGACCCGGCGCGCCGCGGCGCCACGCTCGCGGTGCATTCGATGCTGGGCTATGCCGGCGGCTTCATCGGCCCGCTGGCCGTCGGCTGGGCGCTCGACCTTTCGGGCGGCATGTCGCCGCTCGGCTGGGGCATCGCCTTCACGCTGGTCGCGGCCCTGATGGCGCTCGCTCTCGCGACCTTCCTCTACATCCGCCCGCGCGAACTGGTGGGCGACCGGGCCGTCACCGCGCGATGGCGTTCCAGCGGCAGCCGATCTTCGGCTCGGTGACGTTCAGCGTCCGCGGCATCCTCGAGGCGTCGGCAACCACGTCGAGCGTCACGGCGCCGAGGCGGAACTGCGTGGTGTAGATGTTGGGCGAGGTCTGCTTCAGCGTGTCGTTGATGCCGCCCGCCGACCGGATGGTGGCGTCGCTGCCCATGGGCGTGACGGTGTGAACGCGCGACATCGCGGCATCGAGCTGGGTGCAGCCGGCCGGATTGCCCGAGGCCGGCACCAGCCGGAACTCGATCGGCACCCCCTGCGCGAGCTGCGCCGTCTGCCCGCTCTGCGTCGTCGTCTGCGTGCTTTGCGTGCTGGTGCAGGCGGACAGCATGACGGCGGTCGTCGCCGTCGCCAGGATCGTCCGGATCGAAGCCCTCATACCGACCTCCCTCGCTACAGGCGTCGTCACCACGCCCAAGTTTGCGCACACCGACAACTCATTTTAGCAGGTAGTTGCTGCACGTTCAGCGTCGGCGGAGAGCATTCGTAGCTGGCGCCCGCCTGCCTCGGATCACGCATTGCTATCGTCATCGAAAGGAATGAGGCCGGGCAGTATCGCGGTCAACGGATCGAGACGGTCGCTTAGCACCACCCAGACAATGTCGAGGCGAACTTCGGAATAGCCATGGATGAGACGATGGCGCATGCCCGTGATTTCTCGCCAGGGATCTCGGGATGGCTGGCTTTCGTGGTGGCGGAGATCTTCCCGGCTGCCTCGCCGAGAACCTCCAGGGACCGGATGACGGCATTCTGATGGAGTCGGCTCGCAAGGAAGGCCGCTTCGTCGAGCCCTTCGACGAAGGCCTTCGCGTCGCGTACCGCCAGCAGCATATCGAGCAGAAGCGCCGCATCCCGCTCGGGCAAGTCAGCCATAGACTGTTTCGGCTTCTCTCAGGATGGCACGGCGGCGGATGAAGTTGCGACTGGTCTCGATCGCTTCCCGCTCGACGAGATCGACAGGGCGTCCCAGCAGCCTTTCCAGTGCGTCCTTCAAATCGCCGAACGCACCGGGATCGTTCCGGGCGGTGGAGGCGAAGGTCACGAGGAAATCCGCATCGCTGTGCTCCGGGTCGAAATCGACGCCGCGGGCAGCCGAACCGAAGACCTCCAGCCGTGCAACGCCATGGAGGCGGCAGATTGCGGCAAGATCGTCGCGCTTCTCTCCAATGTCAGACCGCATGGTTCACCGGGATCCCTTGGCAATACGGATTCTTATCATGAAACACTCCAATTCCTATGGCCCAGGGAAGCCCGGTTGCGTTCGTGTGGTGCCGAGACGAAAGAACGTCGGACGATTTCCACTTGCACCTTGCGGCCGACGGGCGCCACGGCGCGCTGCAAAGTCTCGATCGTCACATTGCCGTCGGCGGGGCCGGGCACTAGCGACCGTCCGGTGCGGGGTCGGCGCCGGGCGGCCGGGAGCCGTCGCGGAACAGGGCGGCGCGAACCAGGATGACGAGGCCGACGGGCGTCGTCACGGTGATGAAGACGATCACCATCAGCTGATGGATCGCGGGGCGCGTCCCGGTGGCGGTGAAGCAGATCATCGACGCGACGGCGATGCAGACGGTTCCGAGCGTCGTGCCGAGCGTCGGCGCATGGATCCGCTGGTAGAAGCTGTCCAGCCGCACGAGGCCGAGCGTCCCGACCAGGGTGAATGCCGCTCCGACAACCACCAAGACCGACACCAGGATCGTCGCCAAAGCGGACATGTCCGCCGCCTCGTTCATTCGATCACCTCGCCGCGCAGCAGGAACTTCGCCAGCGCAACGGTGCCGACGAAGCCCAGCAGGGCGATCATCAGCGCCGCTTCGTCGTAGACCGGGCTGCCCGAGCGGATGCCGAAGGTCAGGATCAGCAGCATGGCGTTGACGTACAGGCTGTCGAACCCGACGACGCGATCCTGCGCGCGCGGTCCCCGGAGGATCCGGAACGTGGCGCAGGCCATCGCGAGGCCCAGCATCACCTGCGCGGACGCAATCGACCAGAAAAGAACGAGGTTCATGGGAAGATCTCCAGCAGCGAGCGTTCGTAGCGGCCCTTGATGGTGCGGATCCAGGCATCGTGGTCGATCAGGTCGAGCACGTGGATCGTCAGGATCCCCTCCGCCTCGTCGAGGGCGACCCACAAGGTCCCCGGCGTGGCCGTGATGATGCAGGCGAGCGTCGCCAGCCCGTACGGATGGCGCAGCTCGAGCGGGATGCGGACGAAGCCGGACGTCATCCCGCGTCGGCCGCCCAGGATGATGCGGGCCACGGCGAGGTTCGAGCGCACGATGTCGACGAGGACCAGGGCCACGAGACGCAGGATCGCGACGGGTCGCCGGACCCGCCCCTGCGGCACCCGCAATGTCCCGAGCGTCCAGGCTCCGACCGCCGCGACGACGATGCCGAGCAGCACGTGGCCGGGCGAGAGGCTCTGGTTGAGGACCAGCCAAAGGAGCAGAAGGCCCACGGTTGCGAGGGGAAAGCGGAGAAGCCGCATCATCTTCCCTCCGTCGGGCGCGGGGGTCGGTCGGTCGCCGGCGCGAGCACGGCGCGCAGGTAATCGTGAGGCGCATGCAGCGACTGGGCGGCGGCCTCGGCGTAGCGCATGAGCGGCCCGGCGGCGACCGTCTGGGCCGCGCACAGAAGAAGAAGTGCGGCGACCGGAACGATTTCGATCAAACCGACGCGGGGCACCGCCCGGTCCGGCGCCGCCCAGAAGACCCTGATGCCGGCGCGGGTCATGGCGATGAGGCCCGCCAGGCCGGATGTCAGGAGCATGGCCAGAAACGCCCAGGAGGCGAATGGAACGGCGGTGTCCGGCCCGCCCGTGGTGTCGAGCGCGGCCCTGAGAAGGGCGAACTTGGCGACGAAGCCCGAAAGCGGCGGCAGGCCGACGATCACGAGCGCGCAACCGACGAAGGCGAGACCGAGCAGGCCCATCGTGGCGGGGACGGCGATGCCGATCGTGGCTTCCGTCTCGTCGCCCTCGGGAGAATCGTCGTCGCCGTACGCCTCGCGCGTGACGGCGAGCATGTCCGCTCCGGGCTCGCGCCCCCGCTCGACGAGCTCGATCAGCAGGAAGAACGCGGCGATCGCGAGCGTCGAGCTGGCGAGGTAGTAGAGCGCCCCGCCCGTGACGTCGGTCCCTCCCATGCCGATGGCCGCGAGCACCGTGCCGGACGAGACGAGGACGGAGAAGGACGCGAGTCTCGCCATGTCCTGCGACGCCAGGCTGCCGATGGCGCCGAAGGCCACGGTCGCAAGGCCGCCCACCAGCAGCCAGTCGCCGCCGAACTGCGCCAGCGTCCCCGTCTCCGCGCCGGGCAGAAGCAGCCAAAGCCTCAGAACGACGTAGGCGCCGACCTTGGTGAGGATCGCAAAGACGCACGCCACGGGCGGGCTCGCGGCGGCGTAGGTCGACGGCAGCCAGAAGCACAACGGCCACATGCCGGCCTTGACCAGGAAGGCGATGCCCAGGATGCCCGCGCCCGCCTCGAACAGGGCGCGCCTCTCGGCGGGCACCGCGGGGATCCGCGCGGCGATATCCGCCATGTTGAGGGTCCCGGTCACGCCGTAGATCAGGCTGACGCCGACGAGGAACAGCAGCGAGGCCGCGAGATTGACCGCGACATAGTGCAGGCCGGCCCTGATGCGCGCCGGTCCGGAGCCGTGGAGCGCGAGGCCGTAGGAGGCGACCAGCAGGACCTCGAAGAACACGAACAGATTGAACAGGTCGCCGGTCAGGAACGCGCCGTTCAGGCCCATCAGGAGAAACTGGAAGAGCGGATGGAAATGCGGTCCGGCCCGGTGCCAGCGGGCGATCGAGAACACCGCGGCGGCCGCCGCGATCAGGCTCGCCAGCAGCAGCATGAGCGCGGACAGCCGGTCCGCCACGAGGACGATCGCGAACGGTGCCGGCCAGTTGCCGAGCCGATAGACATCCAGCAGCCCGTCGGGCGCCGCATCGGCGCCAATCGCCAGGGCGAGCGCGATACCGACCAGCCCGAACGTGGAGACGAGCCCGATCGCGATCTGATAGGCGCGCTGGCGCTCGCCGCCCACGACCAGCATCGCCGCGCCGGCTACCAGCGGCAGCACCACCGGCGCGACGATCAGGTGGGCGCCGAGACCGTTCACGCCTCGGGCTCCTGGCCGTCCACGTGGTCGGTGCCCGACTGCCCGCGCAAGGCCAGCAGCAGCACCAGGAACAGCGCCGTGGTGGCGAAGCCGATGACGATGGCGGTCAGGATAAGCGCCTGCGGCAAGGGATCGGCGAACCGCGCCGGGTCGCCGACGCCGGGGGCCGGCAGGATCGGCGCCGCTCCCGAGCGCAGCCGGCCCATGGCCAGGATGAACAGGTTCACCGCGTACGACAGCAGCGACAGGCCGATGATGACCTGGAACGTGCGCGGCCGCAGCAGCAGCCAGACGCCCGAGCCCGCGAGCGCGCCGATGCCGATGGCGAGCACGATCTCCATCACGGCGCCTCGGCCATCGGGGCCTCCGCCGCCGCACCGGGCCGGCCACGGGCCGCGCGATGGCTTCGCATCGACTGGTGCGCGATCGCCACGAGCATCAGCACGGTGGCGCCGACGACGAGGAAGAAGACGCCGAAATCGAACAGCAGGGCGCTCGCCAGCGGAACGCTGCCGATCAGCGGCAGGTCGAGATAGGAGAACGACGAGGTCAGGAACGGATGGCCGAACAGCCATGCCGCCATTCCCGTGCCGCCGGCCAGCAGCAGGCCCGCGCCGATCCAGCGCACCGGCAGGATGCGCAGATGCGTCTCAACCCAGGCCGTTCCGCGCGCCATGTACTGGACGATGAAGGCGACCGCCATGGTGATGCCGGCGGCGAAGCCGCCGCCGGGCTGGTCGTGCCCGCGCAGGAGCAGGAAGACGGCGACCGCGGCGATCACCGGGAAGAGCAGCGCCATGATGAATGCCGGCACGACCAGCGCGGCGCCCATGTCCCCGGCGCGCTGCTGCTCGGGAACGGCGAGACTTTCCGGCGCCGGGCGGAAGCGCCGCAGCAGCGCATAGACCGTGAGCGCCACGGCGCCGAGCACCGTGATCTCGCCGAAGGTGTCGAAGCCGCGGAAGTCGACCAGGATGACATTCACGATGTTGGTGCCGCCGCCCCGGACGTAGGCGTTCTCGACGAAGTAGCGCGCGATGCTGTCGGGCGCCGGGTACGTCATCACGAGCCAGGAGAGCGCGGCCAGTCCCGCTCCGGCGGCCACGGCGATGGCGAAGTCGACGGCGCGGTACCACCGGATGCGGCGCGGCGGCGCGATCTGCTCGTCGCGCTTGGGCAGCCACCGCAGGCCGAGCAGGAGCAGCACCGTGGTCACCGTCTCGACGACGAGCTGTGTCAGCGCGAGATCGGGCGCCGACAGCCAGACGAAGCTGAGACAGGTCACGAGGCCCGTGCCGCCGACCAGGACGAGCGCCGCGAGGCGATGGAACTTCGCCAGCCGGGCCGCGGCCAGCGCGCAGACGATCCCGACCGCCCACATCGCCGCGAAGGCGGGATCGAGGCCGGTTGTCGCGGAGCCGGCGGAGACGAGCCCCAGCGTCCAGATCGGGGCCGCCCCGGCCAGCAGCGCGACCGCCGCCAGAAGCCGCAACTGCGGCTGGAGGCGGCGCGTGCCGAGCGTTCGCTCGAGCCCCCGCGCCAGTCGCCACGACACGAACACCAGACCGCGGTCGAACATGCGCTGCCCCCGGATGTGCCGCAGGACGGGCGGCCCGTCGCTGCCGGCGAGGTACGACCGCAGCATGAAGTACAGGCCGGCGCCGCCCGCCATGGCGATGGCGCTCATCAGCAGCTCGGGCGTGAAGCCGTGCCAGACGGCGAGGCTGTAGTGCGGGATCGCCGGCCCCAGGACCGCGCGCACCGCGTTCTCGAGAATGGGCCCGATCGACAGGGCGGGCGCGACTCCGACGATCAGGCAGGCCAGCACCAGGAGCTCGGCCGGAAGCCGCATCAGGACCGGCGGCTCGTGCGGCGTACGCGGAAGATCGGTCGGCGCCGGCCCGAAGAACACGTCCAGGATGAACCGCAGCGAGTAGGCGACCGTGAACATGCTGGCGGCGGTGACGATGTAGGGCAGCATGCGGTCGACCAGCGAATTGTCGTGCATCTCGATCGTCTCGGCGAAGAACATCTCCTTGGACAGGAACCCGTTGAGCAGCGGGACGCCGGCCATGGCCGCCGCCGCCACCATGGCCAGCGTCGCCGTGATCGGCATGAACCGGCGCAGCCCGCTCAGGCGCCGTATGTCGCGCGTGCCGCTTTCGTGGTCGATGATGCCGGCCGCCATGAACAGCGACGCCTTGAACGTGGCGTGGTTCATGATGTGGAAGATCGCGGCCACCTGGCCGAGCGGGCTGTCGAGCCCGGTGAGCAGCGTTATCAACCCGAGATGGCTGATCGTCGAGTAGGCGAGCAGGCCCTTCAGGTCATGCTGGAAGATGGCGAGGAACGCCCCGAGTATGAAGGTGACGAGGCCGGCCGATCCGACCAGCCACAGCCATTCGTTGGTCCCGCCCAGCGCGGGCCACAGCCGGACCAGAAGGAACACGCCGGCCTTCACCATCGTGGCGGAGTGCAGATAGGCCGACACCGGCGTCGGCGCGGCCATCGCCTGCGGCAACCAGAAGTGAAAAGGGAACTGCGCGCTCTTCGTCAAGGCGCCGAGGAGCACGAGGACGAGCGCCGGGACATAGAGGTCGTCGGCGCGAATCAAGGCGCCCGAGGCGAGCACCCGGTCGAGATCGAAGCTGCCGACGATGTGCCCCACGATCAGCACGCCGGCGAAGAGACAGAAGCCGCCCGCCGCCGTGATCGTCAGCGCGATGCGCGCGCCCTCCCGGGCCTGGCCCGACTGATGCCAGTAGCCGATGAGAAGGAACGAGAAGAGGCTGGTCAGCTCCCAGAAGAAGACCAGCTGGATCAGATTGCCCGACAGCGCGATGCCCAGCATCGAGCCCATGAAGGCCAGCAGGTAGGAGAAGAAGCGCGGCACCGGATCGGCCGGCGACATGTAGTAGCGCGCGTAGAGCACGACCAGAAAGCCGATGCCGCTGACCAGCGCGGCGAGCATCCATGCGAGGCCGTCCATGCGCAACGCGAAGGAAAGGCCGAGGCTGGGCGCCCACCCGGCCTCGAAATCGACGATCCCGCCGTCGACGACCTGCGGGTAGCACGCCGCGACGAGGATCAGGTCCGTCAGTGCGATCGCGCCGGCCAGGTATGCTTCCGCATTGCGGGCGTTGGTGCGGAACTGCGCGGCAATGACGCTTCCCGCGAAGGGAAGTGCCACGGCGGCGATCACGAGCACTTCGTAGGACATCATGCGCGTTACCATCCCGAGCCCCGAATTGCCAAGCGACCGGCAGGATCGGGTTCCAGGATCGCTCTCGGCGCTGCCCTGCCCGCTTCGCGTACGGCAGTGTCGTGCCGAGCGAAGCGGAGACGAAGCGGAAGAAGAAAGCTTCAGATCCGCTCGAAGGTGAAGGTGCAGGGGCGTTGCATGGTGCGCTTGCCGATGCCGCGCCGCGCCTCGAAGTGCGCCGGGAAGGAATAGGAGAACGGGCTGCCCTCCACCAGATTGCGCGGCGTGAGATCGGCGGCGCCGGTGAGGCCGCGCACCGAGAAGGTCGCGCTGCCGTCGGCGGCGATGGGGCCACTCACCGTCCACGAGCCCGGCTTGCCCTCGCTGCCGTGCTGGGCGCGGGCGACGCCTCTGGTCACGGTCATGGGATAGTGAATGGTGTAGCCGCGCGCGGTGCCGGAGGCGGGACATTCCTGCGTGACCGACCATTGTCCGTCGAACGCGCTCGTGGACTGCGCCGGCGCGGGCGCCGCGGACGCAACGAGCGGCGCCACGGCGAGCGCGAGATATCGAAGCTTCATGTCGATCTCCCCCAAGGAATGTGCATGGTCCGCCATCGCGAGCGCCTTGCCAATATCGGGCGATCCCCCTTTTGCGCCGGCGAAAACACCGTCCGGTCACTGGTGCGGATCGGAGCGCCCGGTCATGCTGGCCTTGGTGCGGCGGTCCTCGGATGTACAGGCCGTCGCGCCGCTTCATCATATTTCCCTTCGATCGTGACGAGCGATCGACCTGCCCGCCGAGCTCATGCCCGGCGGGCTTTTTTGTCGGGCGTCGCGCCGGCCCGACCGGCTGCGCGACGATGGCGAACCGCCGTCATATGATCAGAGGGCGTGCTCCAGGCTTCAGGAAGCCGAAGGTCGCGAGGCCGAGATTGATCGTCGCCACGCTGCCTACGTGAGCGCCCTTGGCCCTCAGGAAGGCGTCGAGGCCCGCCTTGCCTTTGGCGACGCCCGCCGGGCTCCGTTCGTTGGTCGCCATCAGCAGCGGCAGATCGTGTGCGTTCTCCGCTTCGGCCAGCCCGCGCAGGACGGCCTTCAGGCTGGCCTCGATCCGCTCGTCGCCCCACACCGCATCGAAGGAAGTCGAGATCGCCGTTCGCGGAAAGACGATGAAGCTCACCGGAAAGTTGTTGTCCCACCGCCCCGGACCGAACTTGCGGACGCCGAGGTCGAGACCGACGCGGTGCGAGCACTCGCCGAGCGCATGTTTCCAGCCTCCGACGTCGACGAAGCAGAAGCCGCACTGTCGGTTCTGATCGTGACGGACCGCCAGCCCGAAATCGCCCAGTTGAACGTCGTGCTCGCTGCGCAGGAACCGGTCGAGCGCGCCGAACGCGACTTTCGAGGCATCGACGAAGGAGTTCTGGCGAAAAGCGGTGATCGCGCCCAGCCTGTGCGCGAGATTTCGCGGCGTGGTCGAGACGTAGAAGCCGGGCCTCGGATCGCCGAACTTCGCCTGCTGCACCACGGGAAATTCGGCCGCCAGCTTCGTGTCGCCGTTGGGATGAAGTCCGGGCGCGGTCTGGTCGATCTCGACCAGCTTGCGCACGACGAAGGGATGGCCGGGGGCGGCGCTCGCGACGCCGAACCAGCCCTGCGCGGCGTTGCCGGCGTTTCCCAGCGTGTCGTCGGGATTGAGGCGGAGCGGACCGTAGGCGGTCGGAGAGCCGTCGAAATCGAGGTTCACGTGACCGAAGAACACGAAGGCCAGCGCCTTCTCCGGAGCCGAGTCCAAGGATACCCGTGTGAGAGTCACGTCGGGAAAGTCCCTGCCGTTCCGCCACCCGCGGAAATCCTTGAACAGCAATCTGGACATGGAGCGGCTCCCCCGATCGGTCCGGGCCGGCACCGGCCCGACGGCGCGCGGCCCGGGATCGACGATGATCGGATTTGGCGCCCCTGGAAAGCGACGCCGTGTCGAGCCACATGGAAAGCGTCGCCGGCGGGGCCAGTGTCCGGGCATGCTGCCGGCTCGGAAAGCGAGGGCAATGACGATGCGTCGCGCGTTCGTGTCGGCCGGCGCCTGCCTTGCGCTGGCGTGGGCGGCGCCGTGGCCAGAGGCCTGGGCGCAGACTGGACGACCCGCGTCCGGCCCCTATGTCCCGTCGCCGGTGACCATTCCTTCACCTGTGACGGTGCCCGGGATGCAGCCGCCCGCGGCGTCCGCGCCCAAGCCCGCGCCGGTCGATCCGCCGCCGTCCGCCGGCCCGTCGCAGGCGCCGTTTCGCCAGCCGCCGCTGCCGCCGTCGCCCGGCGCGTGCCGCAGCTATCCCGGTACCATCGCCGGCCAGCCGGCGCTGCCGCCCTGCTGACGCTTCGCCTCGGTCCATCGCCGATTTGAAAACGCCGGTTTGAAAACGCCGGTTTGAAAATGCAGGCGCCGCGCGGTATCGCTGCAACCCCCGAGCGCATCCGCGAAAGGCCGGCCGATGGATCTCAACGCCTTCGAACGCAAGGTCCGCCATGACGGCGTGCGCTTCGTGCGGTTCCTCTATTGCGATCCGGGCGGCATCATCCGCGGCAAGGCGGTGCATGTCGACAAGCTGGTCGAGCGCATGCAGGGCGGCATCGGCCTCACGGTGGCGATGCCGGCGATGAACATGCTCGACCAGCTCCAGCCGGTCGAGGGGCTGGGGCCGGTGGGCGAGATCCGCCTCGTGCCCGATCCCGGGAGCTACGCGCCGCTGCCCTATGCGCCCAGCAGCGCCGGCATGATGGCCGACATGGTGACGCTGGGCCGCAAGCCCTGGGACGCCTGCGCCCGCACCTTCCTGCAGCGCATGATCGGGCGGGCGCGCGAGGCGGGCGTCTCCATCCAGGCGGCCTTCGAGCCGGAATGGACGCTGGCCGTCGCCCGGGAGGACGGCTCGTTCGCGCCCGCCGACCGCAGCCTCTGCTTCAGCACCGTCGGCTGGGAGACCTCGGTCGCGGTGATCGACGACATCGTCGCCGCGCTCGAGGCGCAGGGGATGCCGGTCGAGCAGTTCTATCCCGAGCTCGGCCACGGCCAGCAGGAGCTCAGCATCCGCCACGCCGACGCCCTGCGCGCCGCCGACAACCACGTCCGTTATCGCGACACGGTGCGCGCCGTCGCGCGCAAGCACGGCTTCGTCGCCTCGCTCGCGCCCAAGCCGTTCGTCGACCAGGCCGGCAACGGCTGCCACATCCATCTCAGCGCCTGGGATGCGGACGGGGCGCGCAACCTCATGGCGGCCGAGGGCAAGCCGAACGAGCTGAGCGACTTCGGGCGCCGCTGGATCGCGGGTGTGCTGGCGCATCTGCCGGGGCTGGTGGCGCTCACCGCCGCGAGCTGCAACTCCTACCGGCGGCTCAAGCCGCATATGTGGAGCTCGGCCTTCACCTGCTGGGGCTTCGACAACCGCGAGGCCGCCGTGCGCATCGCCTCGGGCCTGTGGGACGAGGCGACGCCGTCGCTCAACATGGAGCTGAAGCCGTCCGACAACAGCAACAATCCCTATCTCGCGCTCGGCGCCCTGATCGCGGCCGGACTCGACGGCGTGGAGAAGGGGCTCGATCCGGGCAAGCCCGTGACCGTCGATCCCGGCGCGCTGGGCGAGGGCGAGCGCACCGCTCTCGGCATCCGCCGCCTGCCGGAGAGTCTCGCCGCCGCCCTCGAGGCGCTCGAGCACGACGCGGTGCTGATGGGGGCGCTGGGCGATCTGCTGGGCCGCACCTTCCTCGCCGTGAAGCGCTCCGAGGCGAAGGCCTTCGCCGCCCAGGACCAGGCCTTCGAGCTCGCGCAGCATTTCTACAAGTTCTGACACGGACAGAGAGCGGTCGGCATGCGCCAGAGCGAACAGGGTCCGTTCACCCGCATCCGGCCGTTCGAGGCCGGCCGTACCTGCCTTTTGCTGGTGGACGTGCAGAACTACACCTGGAATCCGGAGATCGCGCGCAGGCTGCCGTACTTCGACCAACAGGTGCGCGAGGTCGTGCTGCCGAACCTGCGCCGCCTGATCGAGGCCTTTCGTGGCGCCGGCGGCGAGGTCATGTACACGGTGATCGAGAACCTGACGCAGGACGGTCGTGACAGGAGCCTCGACTACAAGATCTGCGATTTCTTCGTCGCCAGGGGCTCGTGGGAGGCGAAGGTGCTGGACGCGGTCGCGCCCGGCGCGGACGAGATCGTGCTGCCCAAGACCTCGTCCGGCGTCTTCAACTCGACCAGCATCGAGTACCTGCTGCGCAACATCGGCATCGACACGCTGGTCGTCACCGGCTTCCTGACCGACCAGTGCGTCGACCTCACCGTGCGCGACGCGGCCGACCGCGGCTTCTATCCGGTGTGCATCGCCGACGCCTGCGCGACCCACAGCCAGGCGCGCCACGACAACGCGCTCGCTGCCTTCAAGGGCTACTGCCGCACCCTCACCACCGCCGAGCTGCTGAGCGCGATCGAGGCGGCGCGGTAGAGCCGCATTCCGGTCGACCTGGATCACTTCGTCCCGAGGAGCGCGAAGCGCGTCTCGAAGGATGGGCAACGGACCGGTGCTCGTTGCCATCGCCGCCTTCGCCGCGTGGTTGCACCGGTTTCTTTGAGGCTCGCTGTTCGCTCCGCGCCACTACGCGAAGGTCGCCAGCGCGAGCAGCGCCTCGGCGCCGACGGCCAGCGCGGTGCGGGCGGCGTGACGGCGGCCCCAGCGCGCGATCAGGGCGTTGCTGGTCGGGCCCGCCTCGCGGGGATCGAGCGCGCGGAGTCGTCGGGCGGTGGGCGCGATCATCAGAAGGGAGACGGGAACCGTCGCGCCGACCAGCAGCGCGCCGGCCAGCCACAGCGGCCCGCCCGACTGCGCCCAGGCGGCGAGCCCGCCGGCGCAGCCCGCGAGGGCGAAGGGCAGGGCGAGCGTCTGCGCGCGGCCGGCCGAGGCCTGCCAGTGCTGCAGCCGCGCCCGCGCGAGCAGCGCGAGCCGCGCCGGCTGCTCGGCCAGCGACACCTGCAGCGCGAGTCCCGCGAACATTCCGGTCGCGCCCAGCGCGATCCCTTCGGCCACCACCTGTCCGTTCTCCCCATCCTCGGCGCCGTCCTGTCCCTGCCGCGAAAGGTCACGGATTTGCCCGCGGCCGGGGCCGCGCGGCCACTGGCGCGGCGGTGCAGGCAGGCGCATGATGATGCTGCGGCAATCGGTCGGATACGCTTGCCGCGGTCGTAGCTTTCAATCGTGAGTTCTCCCCTTTCGCAAGAGACATCGCCCCGCCGGCGTCAAACCCGGCGGGGTCTTTTTGTCGCTCCGCCGTCGCGTGCGGTCAGTCGGAGGAGAGGGCGGGGTCGGCGGCGGGATCGCCCGGCGGCCGGATGACGATCGGCACGAGGCCCGCGATCGCCTCGGCGATCGACTTGTCGATGACGCAGTGGTGCTCGCTCGCCCAGCCGAGATGCAGGTTGTCCTCCTGCGCATTCAGCACGTCGATCATCTGGTCGGCGTCGGTCGCGAGACCGAAGGCGCAGAACACCGTGGTCGAAGCCGTCTCTTTCTGCGCCGTCAGGGCGTAGATCCCGACCGGCGCGAGCTCCTCGATCAGGCGCCCGACCAGCGCCAGCGGATCTTCGGCCACTCCGGCCGGCACCTGCACGACGACCAGATGATGGCTCTTCGACTCCTGAGCCAGGACCGACCAGGATGACTTGGGCATGGTGGGCTAACGCTACGCCCGCCCGAAGGCTCCGTCATGCGCATTTTATCGCAGCCCGCGCGCATTGGGGCTTCGGGAAATGGTGTCATCCCGAGCGTGGCGAGGGATCCTTGATCGACACCCCACAAAAGATCCCTCGCTCACGCTCGGGATGACACGGCTTCTTTTGGCTGCGCGCGACGGTTTGTCCAGAACAACAATGCTGTGTCATCCCGAGCGTGAGCGAGGGATCTTTGTGGTCGCTCGTCCTACAGGTCACCTTAGAGCCGATCCGAGAAGTTGTGATTCAGGAACAATGTATTGGCCTGGTCAAGCGCCTGAGCATGAGTCGGATCATGGCAAGGCGAATGAAGGCGACGACGGTGCAGGCGTAGCGTTCGAAGTCACGAGCGAGCCTGCGGTTGCGAGAGATCCAGGCGAAGGTTCGCTCGACGATCCATCGCTTGGGCAGAACGCTGAAGTTGTGCGCCTCGGTGCGCTTGACGATTTCGATCTGCCAGGAGCCGATATCGGCAACGACTTGGGCGACGCGTGGCCCTTGATAACCGGCATCAGCGAAGAGTTTGAGGATCGAGGGAAAGCGGCGTCTTGCGTTGCGCAGCAGCCGGCGGACGCCGTCGCGATCCTGCACATTGGCGCGATGGACGACGACGTTCAGCAACAGGCCGAGCGTATCGACGACGATATGTCGCTTGCGACCGGTCACCTTCTTGCCCGCGTCGTAGCCTTGCGGATCGATCGAGGCCCCCCTTTTTGCGCCGCTTTGGCGCTCTGACTGTCGAGGATTGCTACTGTCGGCTCGGGCTTGCGTCCCGCCGCCTCGCGCACCTGGACATACAGGGCCTGATGCAGGCGCAGCAGAGTCCGATCCGAGCGCCAGAGCGCAAAATAGTCGTACACCGTGCTCTTGGGCGGCAGGTCTTTGGGCAAGGCGTCCCACTGGCAACCGGTCGACAGCAGATAGAACACGGCGTTCAGCACTTCCCGCATATTGACGTCGCGCGGCCGCCCGCCACGGCGGGCGGGGGGAATCAGCGGCGCCACCAGTGCCCATTCCGCATCCGTCAAATCGCTGGGGTAGCGCAGCGCCTTGCGCTCATGAGCCCGACGATGCTCTGTCGTCCACATCTGGCACCTGTCTCAAACCACAGAGTGCCGAACAATGAATCACAACAGATTCTTCCGACTCAAGTTCTTTCCGGATAGGCTCTTAGAGGAGAAGATCATGCCGGCCGACATCCTGGGACTGCTTGCGGTCCTCGCGCTGGTGCTGGCCAACGGCTTTTTCGTCGCCGCCGAGTTCGCCCTGGTGGCGGTGCGCCGCAGCCGCGTCGCCGAGCTGGCCGCCGCGGGCCGGATGAACGCCGCGGCGCTCGGCCGCGCGCTCGACCGGCTCGACGCCCATCTCGCCGCCACCCAGCTCGGCATCACTATCGCCTCGCTGGCGCTCGGCTGGATCGGCGAGCCGGCGCTGGCGCACCTGATCGAGCCGCTGCTGGCGGGCCTGCCGGGCGCGCTGGCCGCCGCCGGCGCGCACACCATCGCCGTCGCGATCGCCTTCGTCGTCATCACGGCGCTGCACATCGTGCTGGGCGAGCTGGCGCCCAAGAGCCTCGCCCTGCAGCGAAGCGAAGGCACGGCGCTCTGGGTCGTGCGGCCGCTCGGGCTGTTCCTCTTCCTGCTCAGGCCCGCGATCGTAACCCTGAACGGGCTCGGCAATCTCGTGCTCAAGGCCGCGGGGCTCCGGCCCGGCACGGGCGGCGAGGGGACGCTGCATTCGCCGGAGGAGCTGAAGCTGCTGGTGCGCGCGAGCCAGGAAGCCGGCATCCTCGAGCAGGCGCAGCGCGAGGTCGTCGTGCGCGCGCTCAATATCGGCCAGCGCCGCATCGGCGACGTCATGACGCCCCGGCCCGAGATCGACTGGATCGACGCCGACGACGACCGCGAAGAAATGCTGCGCGACGTCCGCGCCTGTCCGCACGAGCAGCTCCTGGTCGGCCGCGGCGACATCGACGAGCCGCTCGGCATGGTGCTGAAGAAGGATCTCCTCGACCAGGTGCTCGACGGCAAGCCGGTCGATCCGCTGGCCGTCGTGCGTGCGCCGCCGGTCGTCCACGAAGGCGCACCGGTCTTCCAGGTGCTGGAGCTGTTCAAGCAGGCGCCGATGCGGCTCGCCATGGTCGTGAACGAGTACGGCAGCCTCGAGGGCATCGTGACGCGCAGCGACCTTCTCGGCGCTATCGCGGGCGAGCTGCCGGAGGCGGAGGGCGAGGAGCCCGACATCGTCGAGCGCGCGGACGGCGCGCTGCTGATCGACGGCATGATGCCGGCGCACGACGCCTTCGAGCGGCTCGGGCTGCGGATGCCCGAGCCGGACGGCGGCTACCATACCATCGCGGGCTTCGCGCTCATGCGGCTCGGCCATCTGCCCGAGGTCGGCGAGACCTTCGACCACGAGGGCTGGCGCTTCGAGATCGTCGATCTCGACGGCCGCCGCATCGACAAGCTGATGGCCCGCCGGACGCCGGCCGGTTGACGAAAAGAGTCCGTTTTGCCTTGCCCCGCCCGGGCCGCGACCTACAATCGATGCGGTTCGTGCACTGCCGGCGAAAGCCGACACCATCTGCGCGGGAAGGGGGCGAGGATGGCATCAGTCAGCGGACATCAACCCGACAGCGATCTGCTCTGGGCAATCGAGGGCCTGCTGGCGGACGGCGAGATCGAGAGCGGCACGCCGGCCTACGCCATTGCGCAACAGGCCGCACACCAGGGCCTGGCGTCGCTCAGCGCCCGGGAACAGGCGATCTACGACCGGGTCGTGCTCCCGGCGCTGGCGCGCTGGACCGCGACCATGGCCGCCGCCCGCGACGGCTGAGTCGCGGAAAGGAAGCGAGTCTCAGGCAGGCCGTCCGGCCGCGATCGGCGCCGGGCCGCGCACCGGCGTTGCCGGCGCGTGCGGACGGCGGTCGCGGGCGGCGGCGATCGCCCGCCGGCGTTGCTCCTCCTGCTCGGGCGGGAGCGGATACTTCCGGTTGAGGAAGATCTCCAGGGCGGGCAGGCCCGTCGCGATGAGCGCGAGGCCGCCCAGGAGCAGCATTTCCTGCAGGGCACGGATCGTCATGGCGCGTTCTCCCCGGGAGACGAACGACACGGCATTGGTTCTGCCGTCTTAAGGCCAGGATGTTGCAGGGCGATGACGCTCTGCCGTCGGACGATTGGACGAAAATATGCGATTTTTATCCGATTCGGATCCGAAAAAGACATGTCGGATCTCTGACCAGCGAGGTCATATTCTGTGTATCTCGGACGCGCCGGTCCGGGCAGCGGTCGCAGCCGATATGCAGGAGATTGTCGGATTGTTATGGTTACAATTCTGGAGGCGGCGATGAACAAGACAGTGGACGTAACCATCCCGGTCGAGCCCGAGGTGGCGGCGGCAATGGCCGATGCGCGCAACCGGGAAGCGGTCGGCCGCTTGGTAAGCCGCGTCCTGCGCCCTCGAGCTGGCCCGAGCCCGCTGGCGCGGGCGATCTCCGACCTCAAGGCAGAGGCGCGCCAGGGCGGGCTAAGCGATATGGAGATCGACGCCGAGCTGGCGGCCCACAAGAATGATCGCGGCCGCAAGACTTGATCATCTTCGACGCCTCGACCCTTGTCGGCGCCGCCTTGAAATCCGACAGCGTTCCCGAACGGGCGCTATGCGTGCCGAGGAGATCGATCTTCTTGCGCTGTCGGCCGATGTCGCCGCAGAGATAGCCGCCGTTCTCGGAAGATCAAAGTTCGCCCGCGCGCTTTCTGCCGAACGGCGTCAACGCTTCCTGGACGCTCTCAGGAGCACGGCGATCTGGTTCGAGCCTTCCGTGCGAATTGCCGAGTGCCGCGACCCGAAGGACAACATGTATCTGGAACTGGCCCTCGCCGCCGGTGCAGGCATCATCGTCAGCAGCGACAGTGATCTCCAGATCCTGAACCCATGGCGCGGTGTGCAGATTCTTGGTCCGGCAGCGTATCTGGCCTCGACCTGACGTTCGGAGGCTGTGGCCGGGCGGCCACACTGTGGTGACAAAGATGTAGCTGGATCAGTCTCTTATTCCGTTTTCTTGAGAATTTGTCATATGGTTGCAGATAGTGCGTTGTCACCCCGAGGGTGGTTCATGGCGACCCGCTATCTGGCCGATGTCCGGGACGAGGCGGAGCATCTGGCGCTCCAGCGCTCGATCAGGCTCTATCCGGCCGAGCCCTATGCGCGCTGGCGCGAGCGCCAGGAGCGCGAGATCGCGCGGCTGGTCGCGCGTCATCACGAGGTGCGCCTGGTCGAGGTGACGGCCGACGAGTTCGCCGACTACTGTGCGCGCACCGGCGCCCGGCGCGACATCGGCGTCTTCACCGGCTTCCTGTGGGACAAGGGCAAGCGGCTCAAGGGCCGCGCGGTGGTCCATGCCGGCGCGGCCCGATAGGACCGGCGCGACCGATCCCTGATCGCCGTCACATCCGGCGGCCGAGCAGGAGCACCGCGCCTGCCGGGCCGTAGCTCTCGAAGTGCCGGCAACCGCGCGGCATGCCGAAGGTCTCGCCCGGCTTGAAGGTCTGGCTCCTGCCGTTCCAGGTCAAGGTGATCGCGCCCTTCAGCACCAGCGCCTTCACGTCGAACGGATGGCTGTGCTCGGGATTGACCTTCGCCGCCGCCGTCGTGCTGGTCAGCACATCGTAGCCTTCGCGCCTGAGTTCCGCCTCGAACGTCTGCCGGTCCATGGCCGCCTCCATCGCCGCGCCCGAGCTTAGCACAGACGGCCACAGCTTTGGCCGCGCGTGTGGCCGAACGGTCACTGGCGGGGCGGGAGGGGCCGGCGCAGGGTGTGGGCGCGGCAGGTCTTCTGGGTGTGACTGCCGCACGTGCTTTCGATCATGTGTCCCGATGAGAAACTGCCCCGCCGCTTCCTCGCGGCGGGGCTTTTTTCAGGCGCCGCCTTCGCGCGCGGGCGGCCGGAACAGGCTGCGGTCGGGCTTGAGGTCGACGAGCGGCGTGCCGTCGAGGCAGTCGAGGCCGCGCACGACCAGCACCGGTCCCTCGACCGTCACGAGCTCGACGATCGCGCTGCCGATCGGGTTGGGCCGCGCCGGCGAGCGCAGCGCGAAGGTGCCGCGCACCGCGCCGTCGTCGCGCGGGCTTTGCAGCACGAGGTCGCGGCGCGACCGGTGCAGCCAGTAGAGCACCTCGAGTCGCGCGAACCGGGCAATGCCGTCGAGGCCCTGGTCCCACGGCGGCGCGACCTCGATGCGGCAGGGCGGTCCATCGGTGCAGCCCTGGCGCGGCGCGGCGCGACGGTCGGTCCAGGGCGTGCGGATCGTGCCGATGAAGTAGATGCCCGCGTCGGTGTGCGCGGGCAGCGCCACCGTGCGCTCGCCGGCGCGCACCTCGTTCAACTGCACCATGTTCTTGCTCCTTCTGCCGCGCTGTTTCCTTGTGACTATAGCGCGGCGACGAACGGTGTCATCCGAGCGGAAAGCCGTGACACCGTTGTCGTGTTCCGACAGCACGGCCACAGCTTTGGCCGCGCGTGTGGCCGAACGGTCACTGGCTCCGCGCCGGCGCCTCGCGCAACTTTCGCGGGCGGCGAAAATCCGGGTGTGGTTCGCCGCTGTGCCAGCGATCAGAGGGGTCCCCGATCGTATGAGCGAAGACTTGCCCCGCCGCTGCCCTCGTTGCGGCGGGGTCTTTTTTGCGGTTGAGTGACCGCCATGCTCACCGACCGCTACGGACTTTCGATCAGCACCGCCTCCGACGCCGCGCGCGAGGCCTATATCGCCGGCTGCGACGGCGTGCTCGCCGCCGGCGCCGGCGACAAGGCCCGGCTCAGGCGGGCGGTCGAGGCCGATCCCGGCTTCGCGCTCGCCCATGCCGCGCTCGCCCGCGCGCTGTTCCTGATGGCCGATGTCGCCGGCGCGCGCGAGGCGGCGGCGAAGGCGCGCGCGCTCGCCGCCGCGGCGACGCCGCGCGAGCAGAGCCATGTCGAGGCGCTCTGCCTCGCGATCGAGGGCAAGCCGGTCGAGGCGCTCGCCGCCACGCGCGCGCATCTCGCCGAGCATCCGCGGGATGCCATGGTGGCGGCGCCGGCCACCGGCGTGTTCGGCCTGATCGGCTTCAGCGGCCGGCAGGAACGCGAGCCCGAGCAGGTCCAATTCCTCGAGACGCTGCGTCCCCATCTCGCCGAGGACTGGTGGTTCCAGTCGGTCTACGCCTTCGCGCTGGAGGAGGTCGGCCGGCTCGACGAGGCGCGCGACCTGATCGAGCGCAGCATGGCGGCCAATCCCGGGAACGCGCACGGCGCGCACATCAAGGCGCATGTGCTCTATGAGCAGGGCGAGGACCGCGCCGCGCTCGACTATCTCGACGCCTGGCTGCCGGACTATCCGCGCGAGGGGCTGATGCACTGCCACATCTCCTGGCACATCGCGATGTTCGCGCTGACGCTGGGCGACGCGGCGCGGGCGTGGCGGATCTACCAGGCGCAGGTCCGTCCCGGCGGGGCCTGGGGACCGGCGCTGAACGTCGCCACCGATGCGCCGTCCTTCCTGTGGCGCGCCGAGCTGGCGGGCGAGCCGCACGAGGCCGAGGCGTGGCAGGCGGTGCACGGCTACACCCAGAAATCCTTTCCCAGGGCGGGCGTCGCCTTCGTCGATGTCCATCGCGCGCTCGCCGCCGTGGCGGCGGGCGATAGCGAGACGCTCGCGCGCATCGTGGCCGAGCTCGAGGAACGGGCGGCGTCCGGCCGATCGCCGGCCGGCGAGGTCGTGCCGCAGCTCGCGCGCGGGCTCGCCGCCTACGGCAGGGGCGACTGGCCGGGCGCCGTCGCCGAGCTCGAAGCGGCGCTCGCCGGCACGGTCCGCATCGGCGGCAGCCGCGCCCAGCGCGACCTGATCCGCAACACGCTGATCGCCGCCTACATCAAGGCCGGCCGCGCCCCCGCCGCGCGCAAGCTCGTCGCCGCGCAGAAGCCCGAGCGCCGCCCCTCGGTGCCGGTCGCCGGGTTCGCGTAGAGCGCGCCGCGTCCAGGACGATGTCATCGTCGTCCCGGGCGCCGCGAGGTCGAGAGACGCAGGTTGCAAGAACGGTGTCATCCCGAGCGGAGCGAGGGATCATCGATCGACGCTGTGAAAGATCCCTCACTGTGCTCGGGATGACACGAAGGGTGTTTCGCAGCGGAAAGGGAGAAGGAAGAGGCCATTACAGGAGTGAGGTCGGGGGACCTTCTCTCTGCGATCCGCTGCCTACATTTCCCCGCGAGCAAGCGGCATCGCGGGCAGCGGCCGGCGCAGGATCGCGCGTACCCGGGCGGGAGGCAGGCCGAGGCCGCGCAGGATCGTGGTCGCCACCGCCGTGCTGTGACCGGCCGGCGCCCGGCCGCTCGCGATCCGGCGCATCGCCTGCAGGATGGCGCCGCTCACCAGGTCGAGCGCGGCCGCCTCGCCGACGGCACGGAATTCCCTCTGTCTCAGGCCGAGCCGCAGGTCGGCCAGCACGTAGTGGCCGATCTTCTCCATCAGGGCAGGCGTTGTCGCGGCCACGTCGGCGATCAGCAGCGCCCAGGGCGGGCTCTGCTCGGCCAGCCACAGGAATCGTCGGCAGCCGATCGCCATCCGCTCGGCGCCGCGCGCGACGTCGGCATAGCTTTCGACGATGCGCCGGCAGAACGTGTCCGCGATCCAGATGCCGACCGCCTGGACGATCTCGGCCTCCGAGCGGAAGTGGTTGTAGATCGTGACCGGCGTCATCTCCGCCGCCGCCGCGATTTCGCGGATGGTGGCCCGTCTCACGCCGCGCGCGGTGTAGACGCGCGCCGCCGCCGTGATCAGGTTCCGGCGCGTCCGCTCGCGCTTGCGCGGGCGCGGTCCGGCAAGCGGGCCGTCGGCCAGGACGGCGGGCAGGGGCGGCAGCGGCTGGGACAGGGTTCGGCGCACCGTTCCATTTTTTAGCTGTTGTTTAAAAAACGGCAAAGCCTATAAGATTGCATCGACGCATCAGAAATCATGGAGGAGACGATGTCGGACGACCTGTCGGTGCAGGAAGGCACGATACGTCGCGATTTCCTGAAGGCCGCGGGCGCCGCGTCGGTTCTCGCCGCCGGCCTGATCGGCACGGCGCGGGCGCAAACGCCGGCGGCGCCCTCACCGGCGAAGGCGCGGGCCGGGCTCAACATCCTGTTCGTCTTCACCGACCAGGAGCGCTATCACGCGAGCTGGCCCAAGGGTCTCACGCTGCCCGGCCACGAGCGGCTGCAGCGGAGCGGCGTCACCTTCACCAATCACCAGTGTCCGGCGACCATGTGCACCTCGTCGCGCTCGGTGATCGTCACCGGGCTGCAGACGGCCGACAACGGCATGTTCGAGAATCTCGACGTGCCGTGGATGCGCGACCTGTCGACCAGCCATCCGACCATCGGCCACATGCTGCGCAAGGCCGGCTACTACACGGCCTACAAGGGCAAGTGGCACCTCAGCCGCGACTTCGACACGCACTCGGTCGAGAAGTTCATGACGCCGGGCATGGAGCGATACGGCTTCGCCGACAATTTCTCGCCGGGCGACCTGATCGGCCATACGCTGGGCGGCTACAGCTTCGACCAGATCACGGCCGGCAGCGCCATCAACTGGCTGCGCACGAAGGGCCGGCCGCTCAGCGACGACGGCAAGCCGTGGTGCATGTTCGTGAGCTTCGTCAATCCGCACGACGTCATGTACTTCAACACCGATGCGCCGGGCGAGAGCGTGCAGGATACCGGCCGGCTGCGTCTGCGCGCGGCGCGCGCGCCGGAGCACGCCCTCTACAGGGCGAGCTGGGACATCCCGATCCCGGCGAGCCTGCGCCAGCCGTTCGATGCGCCGGGACGGCCCGGGGCGCATGGCGAGTTCGACCATATCTGGGACTATATCCTCGGCAACGTGCCGCTCGAGGACGCGCGCTGGAAGCGCTTCAACGACTACTACATGAACTGCATCCGCAACGTGGATCAGCAGATCGAGGCGCTGTTGGCCGAGCTCGACGCGTTGAAGCTCGCGCAGGACACGATCGTGGTCTTCACCGCCGACCACGGCGAGATGGCGGGCAGCCACGGCCTGCGCGGCAAGGGGCCGTTCGCCTACCGCGAGACCACGCACCTGCCGCTCCATATCGTCCATCCCGACGTCCAAGGCGGCCAGCAGTGCCGCTCGCTCTCGGGCCACATCGATTTCGTTCCGACGCTGCTCTCGATGGCGGGCGTCGCGCCCGATCGGGCGGCGGAGCTCGCCGGCCGCGCGCTTCCCGGCAAGGACCTGTCGCCGCTGCTCGCCAATCCCGGCAGCCGGACGGTCGACGCGGCGCGGCCGGCCACGCTCTTCACTTATTCGGGACTCGCCAGCAACGACGGCGGCGTCTTCGACTTCGCCGCCAGGGCGGTCATGGCCGGCAAGGATCCGAAGGCCGAAGCGAAGCGGGTGGGCTACAAGCCGGACCTCACGAAGCGCGGCCACGTCCGCTCGGCGTTCGACGGGCGGTACCGATTCACGCGCTATTTCTCGCCGCTCGACCACAACAGCCCGACGACGCTCGACGAGCTCTTCAAATGGAACGACGTCGAGCTCTACGACCTCGATGAGGATCCGGGCGAGATGGCCAATCTCGCGATCGATCGCGCGAAGAACGCCGATCTGCTTGCGGCCATGAACGGCAAGCTCGAGGCGCTGATCAGGAGCGAGATCGGCAAGGACGACGGCCGCGAGCTCCCCGACATCGCCGGCATCACCTGGGGCGTCGACCGCGTCGACCTGTAGGCGGCGCTATCCCGGTCGCTTCATGGCCCACACGGAAAAGGTGTCATCCCGAGCGAAGCGAGGGATGATACCAATGCTGCACAACTACCGCGCCCGGGCGACGGCGATGCGGTTCCAGATGAAGAGGACGACGATCGCGCCCACGGTCGCGGCGATGAAGCCCGCGCCCTGGTCGGGCGCGTACCAGCCGACCGCCTGGCCGACGAAAGTGGCGAGGAAGGCGCCGGCGATTCCCAGCACCGTCGTCAGGATGAAGCCGGTGGGCTTGTTCGGCGCCGACGACAGCAGGCGGGCGATGATGCCCGCCACGAAGCCGATCAGCACGATCCAGAGAAAGCCGCCCATGGTGGCCTCCCTCAGACGGCGCGGTTCATCTCGTCGGCGGTCGGCAGGCGGCCGCCCGGCGTGAGCTGATCGACGAGGCCGGGCAGGTGCTGGCTCAAGCCGTCGAGCAGCGCCTGGCGCGACATGCCGCTGTGCTGCGTCAGGAAATCGATCTGATCGGGCGTCAGGACCTGGGCGAGATCGTCGGCCGAGATCGCATGGTTCTGGCCGGTGCCGACCCACGAGGTCGCGGCCGCGCCCTTGCCGGCGCCCTGGAACTGGTCGAGCAGGTCGCCCAGGCCGCCGGTGAGCAGGCCGCCCAGCCCGCCCGCGCCCGATCCGGCCGCACCCGCGCCGCCGAGGCCGCCCAGCAGGCCTCCCAGCAATCCGCCGAGCCCGGTCGATGCCGCGCCGGCGCCGCCGCGCAGCAGATCGTCGAGCCCCGCGGTCAGGCCGCCGCCGGAAGACGGACCGCCCGCCGCCGGCGTTCCGGCCGGAGCGGTGGGCGTCGCCGAGGGAGCCGTCGCGGGAGCCGACGCTGCGCCGAAGCTCTTGATCGCCTTGTAGGCGAGCAGGCCGAGCAGCGCCATGGTGAGGGGCGACATGCCGCCGCCTTCCGAGCGCGCGGCGCCGCCGCGCGGGCCGTTCTGCATGCCGTTCAGGATGTCCATCAGACCCATGATCGCCTCCGCGGGTTGAAAACGAGGCTGTCGGTTCGACCACGCTGCCAGACGGGCGGCGATCCTGTCCACCGCGATCGGCTTTACGGGCAGGCCAGTCCGATTTTCCCCAGCCTGTGAATAACAAGGGCTCGACAGGGCGGTGCCTGCTGCGCATTGGAGGCGAGGGGTATTTGCTGTTGTAGGGGAAGGGGGTAGTTCAACTTGCCGGCCCGCAAAATCCCGGGCGCCGCGGTTCGCCGCACGCCGCGCTCCGTCATGACCAACAAGAAGATGTCGCTCGAGGGTCGCCGGATCCTGATCGTCGAGGACGACTACCTGCAGGCGACGATGCTGCGCCGGCGAATCGAACGCGCCGGCGGCACGGTGGTCGGTCCGGCCTGGAGCCGCGCTGCCGGCCTGCTGCTGGTCGACGGAGAGCCGTTCGACGGCGCGGTGCTCGACGCCGAGCTGGCCGACGGCTCGGCCGAGCCGATCGCGACGCTGCTGGCGACTCGCGGCGTGCCGTTCGTGGTCGTCGCGGCGAACGACCGCGAATACCTCCCGCCGGCGCTGCGCGAGGCCCGCTACATGGGCAAGCCCGTCGACCATGGCGATCTCCTCGCGATGGTCGCCGATTCCCTGCGCGAGCGGGCACGCTGACGAAAAGGCGGCGCCGCGCCGCCTAGGCCTTGGCGTCGAGCATCGAGGATCGCGAAAGCGGCGGCCGCCGCGCCAGCGCGCGTTCGCACAAGCGCGCGACGGCCCTCAGCAGATGCCCCGTGCCATGGATCAAGGCCACGTCCGACGCGGCGGCCTGGCGTCGCACATGCTGGAGAACGGAAAATCCGTCGAGCGGCCCGGGGATCTCGGCATCGACGAGCACGGCGTTGAAGCGGTGCCTTCGCAACTGCGCCAGCGCCTGCTCCGAATTCTCCGCCTGCTCCACCCGGAAGCCGCGGGCGCGCAGGTAGTCAGCCATGCGGCGGGCGACCGACGACGCCGCGAGCGCCAGCAGGACGGTGTCCTGAGGCCGCGTATCGGTGTCCTTCGCCCTCGGAATCATCGGCTGTTTCCGGCGTCTTCGGTACGTAAACGGCCAGAGGCGTGGACGGTTGCAGCTGCACCGTGAGGTCGACCCCCTGTGCATCCCGCGGCTCTGTCCTGCGTTGACGGTGCCGTGGGTCATTGAAGGTGGGTGTGGAATGATTGTCCGTGGTCTTTTTGCCGCGAGTTTTGCGGCGCCCGTTGCCGTGCTCTCGTTCGCGACGACGAGTGCGGCGGCCGGGCCAATCCTGGTCGTGCCTCGGTCCGGCGTCGTCGATTCACGATCTCCTGTCGCGCCTGGCTCCGCCACCGTGCCGCTCGTGAAGGTCCACGGCGGCAGCAGCGGGAGTAGCGGCAGTGGCAGTGGCGGCGGGAGCGGCGGCTGCAGCGACGGTTCGGGCGCCGGTGGTGGTGGTAGTGGTGGTGGAGGCAATGGCGGCGCGTCGGGCGGTGGAGGCGCGGGCGGGGGCGCGGCCGGTGCGGCCGCGAGCAGCGGCGGCTCGGGCTCGGCAAGCTCTTCCGGCAGTGGCGCAGGAAGCGCCGGCGGAAGTGCCAGCGGCGGCGGGGCCGGTGGCTCGGGCGGAGCATCAGCCGGTGGTAGCGCCGGCGCCTCCGGCAGCAGCGGCGGTTCGGGCTCGGCAAGCTCTTCCGGTGGTGGCGCGGGAAGCGCCGGCGGAAGTGCCAGCGGCGGCGGGGCCGGTGGCTCGGGCGGAGCATCAGCCGGTGGTAGCGCCGGCGCCTCCGGCAGCAGCGGCGGTTCGGGCTCGGCAAGCTCTTCCGGTGGTGGCGCGGGAAGCGCCAGCGGAAGTGCCAGCGGCGGCGCGGCTGGCGGAGCAGCGGGAGGCGGCGCGGGCGCGTCCTCAGGTGCGGGCGGTGGCGCAGGCAGCTCGGCCGCGGGTGGCGCCGGAGGCAGCGCGGCCGGCGGTGGCGCAGGCAGCGCGAGCGCGGCGGGTTCTTCAGGTGCCGGCGGGGCGGCGGCTGGCGGCGGGGCCAACGGGGCGACCGGAGCCGCTGCGGGCGCCGGCGCCGCAAGCGGCAGCGCGTCGGGTGGATCGGCCGGTTCGGCCGGCAGCGCAGGATCGTCGGCGGCCGCGAGCACCGGCGCCGCGATGCCATCGGCGGAGTTTTGCGAGGCGCGCCGCATGGCGGGCCTGCCCTGCCTGTGGCCGGAATCGACGGGCGGCCCGCTGGGCCTGGCCCAGGCCGGACGCGAGGCCCGTTTCGACCGCGGCGCCTATCGGACCACCGCCGACTGCCTGACGGCCGCTTATGCCGATCACGTACCCTTGGCCGCCTGCGAGCGGCGCTGAGGCAGCCGTTCCGGAACGATTGCCGGGGCCTCGGCGTTGCAGTCGAACAGGGGAGCACGATCGGCCCGGCGTTTGCGCCGGAGCCCGGGACGGAGGACGACGGCATTCTGGCAGCGACGCCCCGCGAACGTCGGGCGGCGAAGCGGCGTCCGGCGACGGTCCTCGTGGTCGAGGACGAGACGCTGACTCGGCTCACGGCGGCCGACTATCTGCGCGATTGCGGCTATCGCGTCCTCGAGGCGGTGACGGCGAACGACGCCGAGCGGTTGCTGGCGGCGGGCGAGCCCGTCGAGGTCGTGTTCTCCGATATCGATCTCGGTGGCGAGGCCGACGGCCTCGCGCTCGCGCGCCGGATCCGCGAGCACCATCCCGATATCCGGATCCTTCTCGTCTCGGGCGGGCAACGACCGGTCGGCGAGAGCGAGCGTCTCTCCGACGGGCCGTTCATGACCAAGCCCTATTCCTACGTCGAGCTGGCGGTGAACATCGAGGCCCTAGTCCTTGCCAGGCGGCGGCGCGGCTGAGCGTCACCGGTCTCCGGCGCGGCCGAGCAGGCGCTTGATCTCCTCGGCCAGCCTCTCGTGCGTGTAGGGTTTCGCGAGAAAGGGACCGTCGCAGAGATCGCCGGCCTTCTCCGCCATCCGATCCACGCCCGAGGTCAGCAGGATCCGCACGGCCGGACGCTTCTGCCTCGTCCAGGTGGCGAGGACGAATCCGCTGGCGCCCGGTCCGAGGTCGACGTCGGCGAAGAGGATGTCGACCGGCTCGTCGGACGCGAAGATCCTCTGCGCTTCCTCCGCCGTTCCCGCTTCCAGAACGCGATAGCCACAGTCGCGCAGATAGCCCGCGACGGCGGTCCGGATCAGGACCTCGTCCTCGACCACGAGGATCGTCGCCGGTGGCGGGGTGTCGGAGCTCGTCATCGGGTGCCTCGCCCTGCATTGCCCGAACGACAACGCGCGGCGCCGCCCTTTCAGTTCCGACGACCGGCAGTTCCGGCGGCGGTGCCTCAGCGCGCGAAGGGATCGCGGACGGCGCCGGAGGCGCCGGCGAACGGTCCGGCGGTGTTGCGGTACGCGCCGGACGGACGATCGCCGGAGCCGCTGGCGGCGATCTCCCGCTGGCAGTGGACCACCTCGGCCACGGCGGCGTAGGTGTTGCGCAGCGAGAGGTCGCCGACCAGGGCGCCGCGGTAGTAGATCCGCACCTCGTTGCGCTCCATGAAGTCGCGCGTGAAGTCGAAGCTGAGGCTGGTGCCGGCGAGGAACGCGCTGCCGCCCAGCCGCACGCCGCGGAAGTCGCCGCTGTAGCGCGTCGCGCCGTCGAACACGAAGTCGATGCGGTAGAGCTTGCCGAGCTCGATCGAGCGCCAGCTCGCGTTGCCGAGCACGAGATAGATCGCCTTGCGGGTCATGTCGAAGCCCAGCCGCAGCACGCTGCCGTCGCGATAGCCCTGCAGGGCGAAGCAGCCGTTGCCGATGCTGCGGTCGACGCGGATCTGCCAGCCGCCGACGCTGCCCCAGGCCGCGGTGCCGTCGTCCCCGGCCGCCGCCGGCCGGGCCGCCATCGAGGCGGCGACGGCGAGCGCGGCCGCCGCCATCGTGATCTTGCTGCGCAGGAGCGACATCGCGCTTCTCTCCGCCTTGTCGTGCACCCGCGGCCATCGTCGCGCGTCGGCGAGGGCATCGGCGGAACATTCCCGCGACAAAGCTGTGCCGCCAGCCTACCGGTCGCGCACGTAGCGGATCGGCACGACAAAGGTGGTGCTCGCGTCGGCGATGCCGGGCGGAAGCGGGGCGAAGGGGGAGGCGGCGTGCGCGGCATCCATCACGCCGCGATCGAGATCGGGAAAGCCGCTCGAGCGCGCGAGCGCGAGACCGACCAGCCGGCCGTTCCGCGCCAGCGTGAGCTGCAGCACGACGAGGCCCTGCTCGCTCGCCGCACGCGAAACGGGCTGGACCTTGTACTGCGAAAGCTTGCGGATGACCTGCCAGAGATAATCCTCGCGCGCCAGGCGGCGGCCGCCGTCGCTTCCGGTGAGCGGCAATGACGAGCGGGCCGCGTGGCCGGCCGCGGCCGCTGCCGCGCGCGGCAGATGCGCTTTCGGGATGGGCGCCTGCGGTTTCGGCGCCTTCGCCACGGGCGGCGGCGCGCTGTGGGGACCGCTGCCGGCAAAGTCCTGCGCGGAAGGAACAGGCGGCGCCTCGACCGACGGCAGGATCCGTTCGAGCGCGGGCCGCGGCGGCGGCACGGTCCGTGCGGTCGCAGCCTGCTGCGCGCGCGGTCCCGGCGGCGCAGGCGGCGCGAGCGGCGCCATCGTCCGCGTCGCGATCTCGGGCGCGGCGGGATCGGGCGGCGGCGACCCGAACCCGGCCGGCGCAGCGATCGCCGGAGGCGGCGGCGCCGGCAGTTCCATCGCGAGGTTCCGGGACGATTGCGCCGCCGTCGCAGGCTCGGCAGCGACAACGTCGACGGCGATCTCCATGGCCTGCGGTCGCAGGTGGACCGGCATGCGCGGCAGGGCCGAGAGCAACGAAGCCGCGAGCGCGGCATGCATCAAGGCCGACGTCGCGAGCGCGACCGGCGAGATGCGGCTGGGTGTGGCGATCACCGGCAGACTTCGAGCGGGAGGTTGCGCGCCGAGGCCGCCGTCAGGCAGTCGGCGGTGCTCTGGAACCACTCGCGCCGGAAGTAGACGCCGCGCAGCGAGTAGGAGCCGCCCGGCGCGCTTCGCGCGGTCGAAGGATAGCTTTGCCTGTAGCGATCGTCGCGGGCACGAGCCTCCGAGCCTTCGACCGCGCCGCCGGCACCGGCGCCGGCCGATGTAGCGGCGGCGGCCGCTGCATCGTTTGCGGCAGCCGGCGATGCCGGTCCGAGCGATGCCGCCGTCGCTGCCGCGCCTGGCGCCGTCCCGCCCGGGTCCGCGGCACTCGTCGCCGATGCAGCGCTGGTTCCGGTTCCGCCGTTGCCGACACTGCCCGCGCCGGTACCGGCACTGCCGGCGCTCGTGCCGCCTGCGCCGGCGGCTCCTGTTCCGGCAGAAGCCGCGCTCGCGCCACTGGCGGCACCGCCCGCGCTCGCGCCTGCGCCGCCGGCTCCGGCACTGGCGCCGGCGCCCGCACTGGCACTGGCGCCGCCGGCACTCGCGCCCGCCCCTGCGCCGGCTGAGGCGCCACCGGCTCCGGCACTGGCGCCCGCACCTGCACCGGCACCTGCGGCGCCCGCGCTCGCACCGGCGGCCGCGCCGGCGCCACCGCCATTGCCGCCACCACTGCCGCCCCCACCACCTCCACCGCCGCGGCATTGCAGAAGGTTGGCGTCAGCGTGCGACGTCTCGAGCAGGGAAAAGGTGGCGGCGTGCGGTGCCGTGAACGCCCAAGCGAAGGCCGGCGACGGCAGGAGCCAGCAGCTCGCCGTCAGGCCGGCGATGAGGAGAACGCGCGAAGGGTTCGGCATCCATACGCAAGAACGCGACCGCGCATCGCGCGGTTGCCCGATCGTACGGAGTGTCGGAAGAAGACGGAAAAGGCGTCAGGAAGGGAGGCGGATCTCGCCCGCGTCGAGGCGCAGGCGGATGCGGCTCACGGCGTCGGCGACCGGATCGGCCGAGCCGTTGCGTCGGGCGAGGGTGGCGTCATCGATGGACAGCACGTCCGCCAGCGCCAGCTCCCGCCCGTTCTCGTAAAGCCAGAGTTCCCATGCATCATCGATCGGGCGTACCCGCACCGCCAACGCACGACCCCGATGCGTCAGCTCGAATTGGCGATTCATGCGAAATCCCCAAATGAATTCCCATTCCCACAATGCTCCCGCTTTATCGCCATGACACGCGATGTTCAATCACAGAATGCGGAGGTTTGTATCGGACCACCGTTGCTTGCAAGGGCTTGGGGCCAAGGCCGGGCCGGCGGCAAGATATGGAGGTTTCGCTGCACGGCGTTCGGGGTCGCACAAAGCCTGTTTGGCCGCGCCCGGCGCTGGACGACAAGGAAGGCATGTTGACCCGAAGCGAAGCGCGGGCGGCGGTCCACGCCGCCCTGGAGGCGCGCAGCCGCCTCGATCCCATCGGTCCGCAGGACATCCCGATCTTCGCCATCGAGATGAGCCGCATCCTCGACTTTCCCGGCGCAGACGACCCGATCGCCGACATCGAGGCATGGGCCGGCACCTGGCTCGACGCGCGAGTCGTGCGCCGCTCTTTCCCGCGCCGCGCCCGCGGCCATGATTGCGCCACCGGAGTCCGTCACCGGCCAGAGGCAGACCCTCGGGAATGAAACTCCGTCCCCTGCCGCAAGATGGGTGTCATCCCGAGCGTAGCGAGGGATCCTTGATCGGCGCCAACCAAAGATCCCTCGCTTCGCTCGGGATGACACGACACTGATTGGGCGCCTCTCTTGCTTCTTGTTGGTGGCGCGCTCCGCTGAGCGCTCATAGGAGCGCCCTTCGGCTTCGCTCAGGACAGGCGCAACTCCAGTTGCGCCTTCATGCGATGTCGAGACAAACATCGCTCACGGCGTGGTGGAGTGGGGCGAGATGATGTTGCCGTATCTGTCGATGCGGTTGCCCTTGGCGTCGTAGCGGAAGCCGTACTCGTCGCGGCTCGGGCTCACCGTGTCGGGCTGCACCGGCGGCGGCGGCGCGGGCGCGGGCACGTAGACGGTCGTGGGCTGCACCGGCGGAGGCGGCGGGCTCACCACCCGCTCCTCGGTGCGCACGCTGCAGGCGGCCAAGACGGTAGCCAGCGAGGCGGCGGCCAGCAGGCACGCGAGGGCGGGACGGGCATCGGTCGGCGTCATGCAAAGGCTCCTTGTCAGGGCCCGTAAAACGCCGGCGTCGGGGTCGAGGTTGCGCCGGCGCGCGATCATTCCGGCCTCGACAATGCGGCGGCGGCGCGAGAATCCTTCCCTCCCATGTTTGCCGCCAGGCTCGACACGGCCGAACGTCTCCTCCAGTCCGCGACCGAGGCGCTGATGCGCGCAGGCGCGGTGCTGCCACGCGAGATCGAGGGCGCCTCGACGGCGATCTACGCCACCGACGCGGCGGGCCTGCTGACGCACTTCAACGCGGCCTGCATCGGCCTCGCCGGACGCCGGCCCGCGGCGGGGCGCGACCGCTGGTGCGTGACGTGGCGGCTCTACACCGAGGACGGGGCGGCATTGCCGCACGATCGATGCCCGATGGCGATCGCGATCCAGGAGCGTCGCCGCGTGCGCGGGCTGGCGGCGATCGCCGAGCGGCCGGACGGCACGCGGCTCGGCTTCCTCGCCTGCCCGACGCCGATCGTCGACGGCTCGCGCGCCTTGATCGGCGCGGTGAACGCGCTGGTCGAGCTTCCCTTCGCCGAGCTGGCTGCCTTCCATCAGGGCCAGGCGCAGAAATGCCGCCGGCTCGCCATGGCGGTGAACGATGGCGCCACGATCGAGACCATGCTGCGGCTGGCGCAGGAGTTCGAGGGCAAGGCGCGGCGCTATCGCGCGCTCGCCGCCTGATCGTTCGACGGTCCGGGGGCCGCGGGCTCCGGCGCGACCGTCACGCGCACGCGGCCGGTCGCGACATTGACGAGGTGCCAGCCGCCGCAGGCCACGCACGCCACGCGCCAGCGCAGCCGGCAGCCACCCACCGGCAGGGCATCGTCGGCCAGCACCTTCACGTTCGTCTTCGTGACAGGACATTGGAAGACGTAGAGAGGCGGCGCCTCCGGCATTCCTCCTTCCTCGCGGTGACGGTCATATGATAGGCGAAGAGAGGGGCGCAGCGCCGGCATATCGCTCGATCGATCGGGAAGAATTACAGGCAACGATCGCACGGGGCAGGACGTTTATCGGTTTCCTGTTCGCGGTACCTCTTGCGTTGGATGATCTCGACCTGACGGAAAGCCGGTTCGAGCGCTGCCTGTTTCGCTTGCCGGTCATCAAGAATGCGGATTTCTCGGGGGCGGCTTTTCGCGACTGTCGTTTCGAGCAGACACGCTTCGCCAGCTGCAGGCTCGGCAACGCGCATTTCCAGGGCTGCGACCTGTTCGACGTGCAGCATCGGACGGGATGCAGCTTCGCGTTCTGCGACATGGCTGCGGTCGAGGCGGAGAAGTGCAACTTCGCGACCAGCTCCTTCGAGCGCTGCGATCTCCACAATCTGCGCGCCGTCGAATGCAGCTTCCGCGGTGCGCGCTTCCATCGCTCGTCCTTCACCAAGGCGCTGTCGCGGCGATCGACGGTGACCAAGGCCTTGTTCGACAAGTGCAACCTCAGCTTCGCCGATCTCTCGGACCTGGTGTTGCAGAATTGCGAGTTCCTGTCGTGCCGCCTGTCCGAGGCGTCGTTCATCGGCACCGATCTCAGCCATGCGACGATGCTCGCCTGCGCGCTCGACCGGATCGACTGGGACCGCGCCCGGCTCGCCAAGGCGGACCTTCGCGGCTCGCGCCTCTCCGGGCTGAACCTCGCGCGGCTCGCCGACTATGCCGGCGTCACGATCAGCGAGAGCGAGCAGTCGGAGATCCTGAAGCAGCTCGGCGTCGACGTATCGGACACATAGCCGGTGACGCAAATCAGCGGCTGAGCGATTCGAGCCAGCGGCCGAGGCGGTCGCCGGCGGCGCGAAGCGATGCGAAGGGATCGTCCGACCGGCGCTGGGCATAGGCGCGCGGCGAGCGCCGCGGCGGCGGTGGCGCCTGGGCCACCTGCGGCGCGGGGTCGTGGCGCAACGTCTCGAGCAGCGCGCGATCGATCTCGCCGCTCTGCGGCAGGCCGCGATCGGCCTCGTAATGCATCGCCGCCGCCTTGGTCATCGGTCCTTCCGCGCCGTCGATCGGGCCGGGATTGAAGCCGAAGGTGTAGAGCTTCGTCTGGATCTCCTGGATCTCCGCGCGCTGCAGCGGCCTGGTGTCCGGTTGGGCCGGCGCAGCCGGCGCGTCGGCGACGGCAGGCGGCGGCGCGCTGGCCGGCGGTGAGGCCGGCGACGGCGCCGTCGATGCCGGTGCTGTCGATGCCGGCGCTGTCGATACCGGCGGCGATGCCGCTGTCGATGCCGGCGGCGGTTGCGGCGGCGATGACGGCGGGGAGGCCGTCACTTCGGGCGTCGCGGCCGGCGCTGCGGCTGCAGGCGGCGCCGGTGGAGTCGGCGCAGGTGAGGGCGAGGTCGTTGCCTGCGGCGTCGAGGGAGGGGGCGCTGACGGAGGAGGCGTCGGCGGAGACGCCATCGGTGCGGCAGGCGCCGGCGCAGCCGGGGCAGGGGCCGTCGCCACCGGCGGCGCGGCCGAGGGCACGAGGCTCGCGGTCTCGACCCGCGTCGCGGGCGATGGCTCGGGCGCGGCGCTTGCCGTCGCCACCGGCCCGGGCGCGCTGATCGTCACCACGAACCAGGCGATGCAGACGACGGCGACCAGGGCGCCGCTCGCTCCCGCGATCAGCTTCAGCCGCCGCTTGCGCGCGAGCTCGTAGGCCAGCAGCGCGGCGCGGCGCTTCTCGTTCTCGGTGCGCAGATCGACCGGCTGCTCCCTGGCGCGCTCGCTCAGGCGTTGCGCGAGATCGGCGATCGACTTCTTGAAGATCTCGTCGCCGCGGCGATCGACTTCCTCAGGCGTCGGCTTGTGGACCGGTCGCGGTGTGAGCGGCGGCAGGCCCGTGCCCTTGCCCATGCTTCGATCGCCAGCCATGACCCCCGAACCTTCAAAATAATTCTTAGTCCAAACGGCAACGAATGTTTGCAACGAAGCGCGCCACACAAGGGCGCAACGGTGATCAATCTGGGACCATTGTCGCGAACCTGTCCCCAGAAACACGAAAGGCCGGTCGCTTGGGGACGACCGGCCTTCCTAGTGAGCTCGCCAACCTGAAGCCTGTGGGTGTGTGGGAAGGGGGCTTCGGGGATACGCGGCTGGGTGACCGCGGGCGGGCTTGGGATCTCTGGGTTTCTGTCGAGGCGCCGTGTGGGATGGCGCGGTGCAGAGCTTGAATACCTTTCGATCAAAAGAACGACTGAGCTTATGGACTGGACTCTTACCATCGGCCGCAGCCGGCCGTGATCTGCAAGTTTGCATATCTCGCATTAGAGCGAAACGCTAGTCACTTGAAAACGCGCGAACCCTGCGAAGGCAGATATGCAGGTATCGGCGGTCTGGATTCCGTCTGAACCTGTGAAAACAACCGTCTTTTCAGTCTTTTGCCAGATCTTTCGCGGATCAAGTTGGGCTTGGGCCGCCAACTCCTTTCCGTATCTCTGAAATTTTCGTCCTTTACAACTGAAACATTAGCTGCCGCTCGCGCTCCTTCGGCGCTTGGTATGTCCTGGTTGTCGGCCGGCCCGCATGCGTGGTGGATGCCGTGGTGGCCGACGCGTCGTGAGGCGCTGGGCGGCGGCGGCATTTTCTCGGGGACCGGCCGTCGCCCAGTCACCTGCGTCGGGCGCGATCGCGCACCGCTGGCCGGACTGCGGGCTAGAGCTGAGGGAATACCCGCGGCCAGGCGACCGGCGGCGGCGAAACGAACGGCATCGCTTGTTCCGCTTCCGACACGTCCTGCGTCTTGCGATCAGCCGGCGCGGCCGGGCGCGGCTGCAGGCCGATGTCCGTCCGGTCGGATCGATCGTCGGCCGGCCGGTAGGCTTCGTTCAATTGAATCATCACGTCCTCCGTGGAGCAACATGCGGATGCAATCGTGCGGGACCCGAAGGGTTCGGCATCCCGCATCCGTCGAGTTAGGTGCGATCGCGGCGGCGTCAAGTGTTCCGGCGCGACGCCCCCTCCTGTCGCATCCGCATCGTATCGCATCCGCATCGTATCGCATCGCATAACGTGCATCGGCGAAAGCGTCGCAACCGGCCTTGAACTTGCCGCGCCCGCCCCTATCTCCGCACGCGGCGGGCCGATCGGCCGCCTTGTCGATGCTTCGCTCATGTGAGGAGGTTTTGCCGATGAAGATCGCTCAGATCGCGCCGCTCGGCGAAAGCGTTCCGCCGAAGCTCTACGGCGGAACGGAGCGGGTGGTATCCTATTTGACGGAGGAGCTTGTCCGGCAGGGACACGAGGTGACCTTGTTCGCCAGCGGCGATTCCAGGACCGCGGCAAAGCTGGTGCGCTGCAGCGATATGGCGCTGCGCCTCAATCCGGTGGTCAAGGATCCCTTGCCCTACCAGGTCGTGATGATGGACGAGGTCCGGCGCCGCGCCGACGATTTCGACGTCCTGCATTTCCATACCGACCTTCTGCATTTCCCGTTGATCCACGATTTCGCCGACCGCACCGTCACGACGCTGCACGGCCGGCTCGATCTGCCCGACCTCAAGCCGTTCTTCGCCGCTTTCCAGGACGTCCCGCTGGTCTCGATCTCGCGCGAGCAGCGGCGGCCGCTTCCGCGCCATCTCAACTGGGTCGGCAACGTCCATCACGGCCTGCCGCGCGACCTGCTGCCGTTCGAGCGCGATCCGGCGGGCGACTATCTCGCCTTCCTCGGCCGCATCTCGCCCGAGAAGCGGCCCGACCGCGCCATCGAGATCGCGGCCCGCGCCGGCCTGCGCCTGAAGATCGCCGCCAAGGTCGATCGCGCCGACCAGGCCTACTGGGACGAGGCGATCGCGCCCATGGTCGCGGCCCATCCCAATGTCGAGTTCGTGGGCGAGATCAACGAGCACCAGAAGGCGGACTTCCTGGGCAATGCCCGCGCGCTCCTGTTCCCGATCGACTGGCCCGAGCCGTTCGGGCTCGTGACCATCGAGGCCATGGCCTGCGGCACGCCCGTCATCGCCTTCAGGGCGGGCGCGGTGCCGGAAGTGGTCGACGACGGGCTGACCGGCTTCGTGGTGCGCAACGTCGACCAGGCCGTCGATGCCGTGACCCGTCTCCATACGATCGACCGCCGCCGGGTGCGGGCCGTCTTCGAGCACCGCTTCACCGTCGAGCGGATGGCGCGCGACTACCTCGCGATCTATGGCGGCCTGCCCGGCGTGCGCACGGACGCAGCCCATCTGCGCCGCCAGCATGGCGAGACGGTTGGCCTGCACGCTGTCGCCTGAGCCACATATATGTTGCGCGGCCACGCCGGCGCGCGGCAAGATATTGCGTAAGACGCGTCGGGCGCTCTTGTCGAAGCGCTCGACGCGGACTACGTCATTCGGTCGAGGACAGCGACAGGCATCATGTCGAAGCAATCGTTCCGCCAGGCCGGACCCTGCCATGCCAGCAAGGCCACGATCGAGACGTTCGCCGCCGACTTCGCGCGCAAGGTGGGCTATCGGGCGGGCGGCGAGCTCGAGCCCGTGGTCGGGCAGCTCGGCGGCAAGATCATCTACCAGACCTTCGCCGACCTCAGCCGGTCGCTCGACGCCTCGATCCGCATCTTCGGCGACCGCAACTTCGAGATTTATCTGCCGGACTACACCAGCGCCGAGCGCGATCGCTTCTCCATCGCGCACGAGATCGGCCACTATATCCTCCACTATCCGCTGGCCAGCGAGCCGATGATCGCGCGACGCTTCGGCTCGACGCGCGTCGAATGGGAGGCCAACTGGTTCGCCGCCGGCTTCCTGATGCCGGAGGCCGCCTTCCGCAAGCAGTTCGCGCGCCATCCCGGGAACATCGCGGGCGTGGCCCGGCACTTCCGGGTCTCGACCGCCGCGGCGACGGCGAGGGCCAAGGCGCTCGGCCTGCTCTGAAGCGCCGATCATGGCGAAGGGCGGGCGCGGCACCATCGCGGTGCAGTCGCGACTGAGGATGTTCCTCAGCCTCGACATCGTGGGTTCCACCGAGTTCAAGCAGGCCAAGCGCGGCGCCGAGCCGGCCGAGGACGCGGACTCGTGGGTCGAGCCGTTCCTCTCGTTCTACCAGATCGCCGTGCAGCAGATGGCGGCGCAATGGGCGGCGGTGCGCGAGGCGATCGCCGCGGTCGGTCGCGGCGACCGCGACGGCCGGTTCGAGCTCGGCGACGGCCCGACCTTCTGGAAGGGCGTGGGCGACGAGGTCCTGTTCACCAAGATCGTGCGCTCGCCGGTCGATGCGGCGGCGGCGCTGCACGCGCTGCTGGGGCTGATGCGCGAGCAGCGACGGCAGTTCGCCGCCAAGCCGCAGTGGCAGAGGCTGAACGTCAAGGGTGCGGCCTGGCTCGCGGGCTTCCCCATCAACAATGCCGAGGTCATCCTGCCGGCGAAGGACGGCCGGCCGGCGGCGAACGCCCTCGACGATCCGGTGGCGGAGAACTATCGCCTGGTGGCGCTGCGCGATAGCGCGCCGGCGAAGGGCACCGCCTTCCATGCCGACTATATCGGCCCGTCGATCGATCTCGGCTTCCGGCTGCGCGAGCTGGCCGACCCGCGCCGGCTGGTCGTGTCGGCCGATCTCGCCTGGCTGCTGTGCCATGCGCATCGCGGTTGCGACGCGCGCGAGCGCGCGGCCTGTGCCTATCTCGCGATGCCCGAGGTCGGCTACGAGGGCCGGACCCGCCTGCGCGGCATCCTGGGCGGCGATCCCTATCCCCTGATGTGGGTCGAGTCCGATCCGGCCAATCCGCTCAACAACGCCGAGGACCGGCTCTTGCGACGCCCGCCCGGAAAGGCGCGGGCCGCGCGGCAGGCCGGCGCGCTGTGGGCGTTCTGCAACGCCTTCCTCACCGGCGAATCGCCCTTGCACATGCGGCCCTACATTCCCGGCTGCCGCGTCGCGGGCCTGGGCGAGATGTCTCCCGACCACCGCCTGCGCCTCGCCGCCATCCAGGCGGTCGTCAACGGCCGGGCCGAGCAGTTCGCGAGCCTCGCCCGCAGCGACCGCGAAGCCGGCGCGATCCCGCCCGCCGCGCAGGCCTTCGCCCGCGACATCCTGAGCGGGATGATACCGGGGCCGCGCGGCAGGCGGCGAAAGCGGTGACCTCGATCAGCGCCGCTGCCCGCGCCCTCTAGCGTCACTTCGGCTTGGCGGGCGGCACGACCTTCATGACGAACCCGGTCGGCGTCTCGTTCGGGCCGAACGGGCCCGGCACCTTGTTCTTCACCGCCGGGACGCTGCGCAGGAAGGCGACGATGGCATCGACATCCTGCCTGGTGAGCTTGGCGAAGGCATGCCACGGCATGATGGGGGCGAGCTCGCGGCCGTCCGGCCGCTTGCCGGTCTGCAGCGCCGCCACGATCTGCGCGTCCGTCCAGGCGCCGAGGCCGGTCTCCTTGTCGGGCGTCAGGTTGGGCCCGTGGAAGACGCCCAGGCCCGGCAGCTCGAAGCCGACCTCCGAGCCGCCGAGATAGCGGGTCATGTCGGGCTTGCCGAGGAAATAGCCCGGGGTGTGGCAGTCGTTGCAGCCGGCGATGTTGACCAGGTACTGGCCGCGCTCGACCGCCGGACTGCCGGCGTTCGCCGGCGCCTGGCTCGCGAGTGCACCAATCATCGCCGCGGCGACGCACGGCTTCCGTCGAAGCATCGTTCTTCCTCCCCCGCTTCGGCGCCGGGGAGACACCGGCTCGAAGCAATTCTTTTATGAAAGCGGCAGACCGGTACGCGCGTCCTGATTTTGCGCGGGCTGCCTGCAAAATCAAGGATCGATCGCAGAAGGGGACGATCTCACCGCCGGTAGTTCGCGCGCCGGCCTTTCCAGGGGAAGGGCCGGAAGGTGTCGTCCTTGCCGTTGTAGGCCCAGTGCCAGGCGGTGACGTGCGGCTGGCCGAAGATGTCGTCGTAGTCGATGCGGCCGAACAGCTTGGGATAGACGTTGCCGCGATGGACCTCGGCCACCAGCTCGGCGTCGACCGGCGTTTCGTCGTGCACCTCGAAGACGTGGCGCGCACCCGGCATCAGCACCAGCTCGGGACCGATATCGAGGCGCGGATAGGCGGACTCGGCCGGCATCGGCGGCGCGTGGTCGGCGCCGCAGGAGAGGCGGCGCACGATCGCCGGCGTGCGGCCGAAGTTGGTGAGCGTCACGCTGTAGCCGAAGGCGGGCTTCTCGCCGAGCTCGACACCCATGGCGAGCTCGGCGAACGGCGCCGCCATCGCCACTGTCTCGAACAGATAGGCGCGCTCGAGGTTGGGCAGCACGGTCGCGGCCTGCTTCGCGGCCTCCGCCGAGCGCCAGGTGGCGTGCGCCAGGATCAGGATCAGCAGCGCCAGCACCACGGTGGCGCAGGCGAGCGCGCGCTCGGCCGTGAGCTGGGAGGCGCATGCGGCGAGGCCGCGCGCGTCGCACTCGCGGACCAGCGCGATGCCGGCCACGAGCCCCAGCACGAGGGCCGCGATCACCAGTGACAGCCTCATGAGCGCTCCCCCGATCTCCCTTTTTCATTTCTCGCGCGGGTGTTGCCCGCGCGAGCGCGCCCGTCGCCGGAGCTTACCATCCTCCCGCGCCCCGCCAAGGCGGTCGACGAGGCCAGCCGGGGCCTTCACGGGCTCTTCGTCTTGCGGGCGAGGCGGCGGCTTTCGAGGCAGACGCGCGGAAAGACCAGGCCGAACACCATGGCCAGAACGATCATGAATGCGGTGGCGCCGTCGGCCAGCGTGTCGGCCGCCAGGTCGGGCGCCGCTTTGCCGGCGAGCGCGACCAGGCCGACGATGCCGCCGGCGGCGCGGAACAGATACACGCCCGGGATCAACGAGACGGCGGATACGAAGGCGAGCGCCGGAAAGGGCAGCCGCATGCGGTCTGCGATCGGCGTGGCGATGCCGCCGATGACGAGACAGGCGGCCAGCGCCGCCGCCACGACGCCCGCGCCGCCGACGGCCATCATGGTCCAGCGCGCCGCGTGCGCCAGCATGCCGATCAGGATCGGCACCGGCAGCGCCCGCCACGGGATCGCGAAGAAGGTGCCGATTGCCGCCACCGCAACGCCCGCCGCGACGACCTCGTAGACGAGCGGCACGGCGACCGGCGGTCCCGACACCGACAAGGTCGAACCGCCGAGCGTGAGGCCCGCGAGCAGGCCGGCCGAGATCATCAGCACGACCATCAAGGCATAGGCGAGACGCGCCAGCCCGAGCGGTATGCGCAGGCGCACCAGGTCGAGCGCGCCGTTGAGGAAGTGCGGGCCGGGCACCAGCACCATGCACGGGCAAAGAGCGACGAGATGCAGGGCCGTGCCGAGGCCGAGCCGGATCGCGACCGCGCCCACGAAGCCCGCCAGCAAGGCGGCGGAGAAGGGCTGCAGGAACGGGCCGCGGCTGAAGCCGGCGAGCCAGCGCCGCAGGCACGCACCCGCCCCCGCGCTGAACGCCATCACCGCGAGGCTGGCCGGATGTGCGCCGCCGAAGATCACCCCGAAGGCCGCCGCGCCGACCGCCGCCATCAGGGCGAAGCGCGCCAGCGGCACCGGCGGCAGCGCCGCGACCGCCGCCAGGCGCGATCGCGCGGCGTCCGGCGCCAGGCGCCCGTCGCAGAGCCCGTCGATCACATCCAGCGTCGCCGTGACCTTGCCCATGTCGACGCCCGTGGGCAGGGCCGCGCGCGCATCTTCGTGCGATCCCCGAGCGTCGTAGATCCAGATATTGAGCTGGCCCCACTGCGGAAAGACGCCGGCATGGCAGCCGAGCGCGCTCGCCAGCCGCTCCACGGCCAGGATGACGCGCTCGGTCGTCTGGCCGTTGGCGAACAGCAGCGTCGCCGCCTCGAGGGCGAGCGCCAGCGCGCCGTCGGCCGCCGCGCTGGTCTTCTCCCGAGCTTGCCTTGCGCGCAAGCTGCGCACGTCGTCCGCCATCGCCCTCCGCCCGTGCCCGACATCGCACTCTATAGGCTGCCGACCACGGCTGCGGTAGACGCGAAAAGTCCTGTCAGTGCACCGAGCGGTCGTTCGCCGGCGGCGACACGCCGAGCTCCTGCGCCGCCAGCTCGGCGGCGATGTCGTTGAAGAAGAGGGCCATGCAGCGGCCGATCGTCTCCTTGAGATCGTCGCCGATGTCCTTGTCCTCCTCGGCGACGGCCAGCGCGATCTGGGTGCGGTCCTGCGTCCACACCAGCGGAAACCGCGGCGGGTCCGGCACGTCCGTCACCGACACCAGGCCGTAGGCGACCACGCCGTGCTGGCGCGCGTAGTTCGCGGGCACGGAGTCGGCCGTCATGTCGCCCAGGGTGAAGGCGAGACTCGCCGTCGAACCGTCGGGCATGGGCACTTCGTATTGACGGTACGCCAGCGCACCGTCGGGAAGGTCGTTGTCGTGGCTCGTCATGCGCGGCTCCTTCGAGAGGGGAGGCTTTCTGCGGCAACGCCCGGCCAGGACCGTGCGTTGCCGGGAACGGCGGGAAAATCGGGTCAGCGCGCAGGCGAGGTGCGGACGGCCAGTCCGGCCCGCTTCCACTCGGGAAAGCCGTCCTGCAGGCGCCTTGCCTTGAAGCCGCGGCGGCGCAGCAGGGCCACCGCCTCGAACGCCAGCACGCAATAGGGGCCGCGGCAATAGGCGACGATCTCCCGCGCCTTCGGCAGCTCGCGCAGGCGACGCTGGAGCTCGGCCAGCGGGATGTTCATCGCCTTCGGCAAGTGGCCGGCGGCATATTCGTCCTGCGGCCGCACGTCGAGCACGGTGACGAGGCCGGCCCGGAGGCGCCGCGCCAGTTCCGCGCGCGACACCGGCTCGAGCGTGTCGCGCCGCTGGAAATAGCCGCCGATCACGTCGCGCACCTCGGCGAAGTTGCGTTCGGCGACGCGGCGCAGCGCCCCCGCGAGATCGAGCACCGCGGGATCGCTCAGCCGGTAGAGCACGCGCTTGCCGTCGGGCCGCGACGCCAGCAGGCCGTTGCGGCGCATCAGCCGCAGATGCTGCGAGACGTTGGCGACCGGCAGGCCGATCCGCCCGGCCACCGCCTCGACGCTGCGCTCGCCCTGGGCCAGCAGCTCGAGGATCTCCAGCCGCCGGCCGTGCGCCAGCGCCTTGGCGACCTCGGCGAAGCCTTCGAACAGCGCGCGCTTGGGGTTGTCGCTTGACATGCTTCCGGTTCACCAAGGATCATTCAACATAATCATTGAATAAGTGATGAGACGCAAGCAGCAACCGTCGGCGGCCGTGCGGCTCGGGCTGCGCGAGAACTGGCAGCAGTTCGCGCTGCTCGTGCTCGTCAATGCCTTCGTCGGCGGCATGGTGGGGCTGGAGCGCACGGTGGTGCCGCTGATCGGGGCCGAGGAGTTCCGGATCGCCTCGACCACCGTCGTCGTCTCCTTCATCGTGAGCTTCGGCATCGTCAAGGCGATCGCCAATCTCGTCTCCGGACATCTCGCCGACAGCTTGGGCCGCCGGAGCATGCTGATCGCGGGTTGGCTGGTCGGCCTGCCGGTGCCCTTCATGGTCGCCTGGGCGCCGGACTGGGGCTGGGTGGTCGCGGCCAATGCGCTGCTCGGCATCAACCAGGGCTTCGCCTGGTCGATGACGGTGATCATGAAGGTCGACCTGGTCGGCCCGAGGTCGCGCGGCCTCGCGGTCGGCCTCAACGAGTTCGCGGGCTACCTGTCGGTCGGCGTGACGGCGTTCCTCACCGGCTACATCGCCCAGCGCTGGGGGCTGAGGCCGCAGCCGTTCTATCTCGGCATCGGCTATGCCGTGCTCGGCCTCGCCTTCTCCGTGCTGCTGGTGCGCGACACCCGCGCGCACGTGACGCTCGAGATGCGCGGTCATGAACCGGCGGGGAAGGGGCCGACCTTCCGGCAGATCTTCCACCGCACCTCGTTCGGCGACCGCAACCTGTTCGCGGCGTCTCAGGCCGGGCTCGTCAACAATCTCAACGACGGCATGAGCTGGGGCATCTTCCCGCTGTTCTTCGCGGGCTTCGGGCTCGGCGTCGAGCGCATCGGCATCCTGAAGGCGGTCTATCCCGCGGTGTGGGGCGTGCTGCAGACCGTGACCGGGCCGTTGAGCGACCGCTGGGGCCGCAAGGGCCTGATCGTCGCCGGCATGTGGGTGCAGGCGGCCGGTCTCGTGACGACGGCGGTCACCCGGAGCTTCGGCTGGTGGCTCGGCGCCAGCATCCTGCTGGGGCTCGGCACCGCCATGGTCTATCCGACGCTGATCGCCGCGGTCTCCGACGCCTCCCATCCGTCGTGGCGCGCCCGCTCGCTCAGCGTCTACCGTTTCTGGCGCGACCTCGGCTACGCGATCGGCGCGCTCTCGGCCGGCATCATCACCGACCTGTTCGGCGCTGCCGCGGCGATCGGCGCCATCGGCGTTCTCACCTTCGCGTCGGGCGCCGTGGCCGCCGTCGCCATGAAGGAGGAGTGCAAGCCATGACCCTGTACCGGCGCCTCGTCGTGCCCAGGCTGATCGAGCTCTCGATGCGCCAGCCGCAGATGCGGGACTATCGCCGCGGGCTCGTGCCCGAAGCGCGCGGGCGCGTGCTCGAGGTCGGCGTCGGTTCGGGCCTGAACCTGCCGTTCTACGCCGAAGACGTGCGCGAGGTGGTCGGCGTCGATCCCTCGGAGGAGCTGCTGGAGATGGCGCGCCGGCGCGCCGCCGAGGCCGGCCGGCCGGTGACGCTCACGCGCGCCAGCGCCACGTCCCTGCCGCTCGACGATGCGAGCTTCGACACCATCGTCATGACCTGGACGCTGACGCTGTGCACGATTCCCGACCCGCTGGCGGCGCTCGGCGAGATGCGGCGCGTCCTCAAGCCCGGCGGCGCCCTGCTCTTCATCGAGCATGGCCTGTCGCCCGAGCCGGCCGTCGCGCGCTGGCAGCACCGGCTGACGCCGATCTGGCGCCGCTTCACCGGCGGCTGCCATCTCGACCGCAAGATGGACGATCTCTTCCGCGCGGCGGGCTTCGACTTGCCCGAGCTCAGGAACGAGTACGCCAAGGGCCCGCGGCCGATGACCTACATGTACGAAGGACGCGCGGTGCGGGCCTGAGAATTCCAGCGTTCGGTCGGCGCAGGATTGTGCTTCAGTGGCGGTCTTTCGGATTGCCGCTTGCCGTGACGCCGATCGCTTCCTCTTCTTTTCTCGTCGGCCTTGCCGTGGCCCTCGGCATCGGCCTGCTGATCGGCGCCGACCGGGAGCGCCGCAAGGGCGAGGGGCCGTCGAGGGCGGCGGCCGGCCTGCGGACGTTCGCCGCGGCCGCGGTCGCCGGCGCCGTCGGCTCCGACATCGGAGGCGAAATCGTGCTCGCCGTGGTGACGTCGGGCGTCGCCCTCCTGGCGGCCTTCTCCTACCGGCGAACGCGGGACGACGACCCGGGCATCACCACCGAGATCGCCCTGATCCTGACGACGCTGCTGGGCGCGTTCGCCATGCGCCAGCCGCTGGTCGCGGCGGGCCTCGGCACGCTGGTGGCAGGGCTGCTCCATGCCCGATCGCCCCTGCACGGCTTCGTCCGCGACATCCTCTCCGAGGCCGACATCCGCGACGCGCTGATCTTCGCCGGCGCCACGCTGGTCGTCTTTCCGCTGCTGCCGGCCGCTCCGATCGGGCCCTATGGCGTGCTGAACCTCCATGCGCTCTGGCTGATCGTGATTCTCGTCATGGCCGCCGGCAGCCTCGGCTATGTCCTGACGCGACTCGTCGGCGCGCGGTTCGGCCTGCCGCTCGCCGGTCTTGCGTCCGGCTTCATATCGAGCATCGCCACCATCGCCGCGATGGGCGAGCGCGCCCGCGATGCCCCTCGCGTGCTGAAGTCGGCCGCGGCCGCAGCGATCCTTTCGACGGTGGCCACGATCGTGCAGATGGCCGTCGTGCTGGCCGCGACCAGCATGGCCGTCCTCGACGCCCTCCAGGTGCCGTTGCTCGGCGCCGGCGCCGCGGCGATCGGCTATGGCGCGATCTTCACGGCGCGCGCGCTCGGCGAGAAAACGGCGGACGCGCATCGCCCCGACCGCGCTTTCAGCCTCCCGGCGGCCCTGGCGTTCGCCGCCATCCTCGCCGCCATCGTCGTCGCTTCCGCGGCCCTTCAGGAACGGTTCGGAAGCACCGGTGCGGTCCTGGCCGCCGCGGTCGGCGGGCTGGCCGACAGCCATGCCGCCGCGGTCTCGATCGCCTCGCTCGCCGCTGCGGGAAAGCTGGGCGTGGACGACGCCGTGGTTCTGATCCTGGTGGCCTTCTCGACCAACGGCCTCGGCAAGATCGCGGCCGCGGTCAGAGGCGGCCGGGCCTTTGCCCTGGCGGTCGTCCCGGGCCTCGTTCTCGTGGCCCTTGCCGCCTGGGCGGGGGCGGCCGCCGTTCGCCTGTGACGGTCTAGGGCCGGCGGCGAAGGCTCAGAATGTAGCCGACGAGTGCGTCGCGTTCCGTGCGCGTCAGCGCGAAGTCCGGCATGCGCGTATGGCCGACCGAAAGATATCGTTGCAGCGAGGCGGCCGTGGTGCCCGGCCGTGACGCGATTGCCGAGAAGGTCGGCGCGCGGCTGTTCGGGTCGGAAGACGGCCCCGGCTCGACGATATGGCAGCCCATGCACCAGCGCTCCGCCATCGCCGCACCGACGGTCGGAGTCTGGGCGATCGCTGCCGTCGGAAGCGACACCAACGCCGCTATCAACAGGCTTCGCATAGTCGGCATCTTCTATCCCGGCCAGCCCGGCAAGGCGACCGCCTTCACCTACGACGGCCTTGGCCGGCGGGTGGCGATCGCCAGCACGCCGGCAGGTGGCGGCAGTACGGTCACGACCTCCTATCTCTGGTGTGGCTCGGCCCTCTGCCAGGCGCGCAACGCAAGCAACACGCCGATCCGCCGCTACTACGACGAGGGCGAGTACGTGCCGGGCTCGCCGGGCCAGCCCTACTACTACGGCATCGACCAGATCGGCTCGGTGCGCCGCGCCTTTGCCAGCACCATCAGCGCGCCGGCCTACAGCTATGATCGCTACGGCGTGCCGCTGCAGAGCACCGCGCCGGTCACCGACTTCGTCTATGGCGGCATGTTCTACAATGCCGACAGCGGGCTCTATCTGACGAACTATCGGGCCTATGATCCTGTGGCCGGTCGATGGTTATCGAGGGATCCGTTAGGGGAGTTTAGTTTGACCGCAAGGTCTGGGACGGCATCTATTTCGACAACCTTCGGGTCTACGGTCGCGCTAGCGGAAAACGCGAACCTCTCCAAGACAGCTTCAGGTTCTCCATTTGACGGCCTTTCCAAAGACGCAGCAGCTCGTTCAGAGGACATGCGCAACGAACTGATATTGCGCGCTTTGCCTGTTTCGGCTCGACTGCCACCTCAGAACACGCCGCCAATAGACATCGCTGGCGACTCATACGATTTCGACACTGCGACAAATCTATATGACTACGCGACGTCAAATCCGGTTTCGGAGATCGATCCACAAGGACTGCAGATCAAGCTCCTTGGACCTCAGGGAACCAGAATTTGTGGCATCATCTGTGGCGGATATGGCTTTCGTATAGACTACGGGCCAAATCCAAGTCCCACGCTCCTTCACTTTCATTTCGGTCCACTTAGCGCAGGGGGCGATTGGGGCGGACATCGTCCATGGTACGCGCCCTGGTGCAGATACTGAGAGATATGCTGATGCGGTACCTTCATGGTTCATCCGATCAAATTCGTCGATATGTCGAGGCCCTCAATCTCGTCATTACCAAATGCACGCAGGGGACCGTGTCGGTTACATCAGATGTAAATGAAATCGCAAAAACGCTCGAACGCACCCAAACGCTGTGGGGAGCAAAGCTTCCTTATTACTTCTTTGTTTCGAAATCTGCGGATCAGCCGCGATTGGCACTGCCGCAGGCGGTTTCGAGAGTAGAATCGTCCGCTACAGAAGATGAATTTCTAATCGTTCCTTATGAAGATGGCGGAATCATCTCGGTTTCTGGGACGGAGCTGCCCTTCCAAAAGGAAGCGAGAGTGGCTGAGTGGTGGAAGCCATAGGTGTTTGAGCAAGTGGGACCCGGCACCGGCACGACACAGTACAGCTACGTACCGGTGGGCTCCCTGGGGGCGCTGCAGCTCCAGCAAGAGAGCGGGCCGCTGGCCAACGGCGCCATCGCCTATGCGTACGACGAGCTTGGCCGGCTCGCCTCGCGCACCGTCGGCGGCCAGGGCGCCGAGACCTTCCAGTACGACGCCCTCGGCCGGCTGGTGACGCACGCCAGCGACCTCGGCTCCTTCACGCTCTCCTATCTCGGCCAGACCGGCCAGCTCATCAGCCGCACGCTCAGTGGCAGCACGCTCGCCACCACCTGGAGCTACCTGCCCAATTCCGGTGACCGGCGGCTGAGCGGCATCGCCAACACCGGCCTCGCCGCGGGGCAGTATTCCAACTACGCCTTCACCACGACGCCCGAGAACTTCATCTCCGGCATCACCGAGTCGAGCGACGCCTCGGCCGTCTATCCCACCGCGGGCACGCAGACGGCGACCTACAACAACCTCAACCAGCTCACCAACCTCTCGGGGCAAACGCTGACCTTCGACGCCGACGGCAGCCTCACCTCGGACGGCCAGCGCACCTACAGCTGGGACGCCGAGAACCGCCTGGTCGGCATCGCCTATCCCGGCCAGCCCGGCAAGGCGACCGCCTTCACCTATGACGGCCTGGGCCGGCGGGTGTCGATCGCCAGCACGCCGCCCGGCGGCGGCAGTGCGACCACGACCTCCTATCTCTGGTGCGGTTCGGCCCTCTGCCAGGCGCGCGATGCCGGCAATACGCCGATCCGCGGCTACTACGACGAGGGCGAGGTCGTGCCGGGCTCGCCCGCCCAGCCCTATTACTACGGCCTCGACCAGATCGGCTCGGTGCGCCGCGCCTTCGCCAGCACCTCGAGCGCGCCGGCCTACAGCTACGATCCCTACGGCGTGCCGCTGCAAGGCACCGCACCCGTCACCGACTTCGTCTATGGCGGCATGTTCTACAACGCCGACAGCGGGCTCTATCTGACGCGGTACCGCGCGTATGACCCAGTCGCAGGACGATGGCTATCGCGGGATCCTTTCGGCGAGGGGAGCGACCCAGTTGGCAACCTTTATCCCTATGCCGGCGGCAATCCGATCAGCCTTACTGATCCGAATGGCGACTTTGTCCCGCTCTTGGTCGGCGCAGCGGCCGGTGCCGCCTCGGACGTTGCCATTCAGCTCGCGATAAATGGCGGCAAGTTCGGCTGCATCAATTGGGGCTCAGTTGGCATTTCGGCCGCTCTTGGTGCGGTCGGCGGAGCCGGTGGCGGTTACGTCGATATGCTCTTCCGACGCGCTTTTGCAGCGTTGGCAGCGAGAAGAGCGGCACAGACGGCGGCGCAAGCACTTGGGGAGGCGAGCACCACTATCGGTGCTCGCGGCGGCGAGAGCGCTGCGGCTGCCGCTGGCAGACAGGCCCACCGCGAACTAGCAGAACGTATCGCCGGGAAATCAGGATGGCAGTCCGAACCTCGGTTAGTCGGTGCCAATGGCAGAATCTATCGGCCAGATGTTGTTACGCCGCATGGAAGAGTTCTCGAATTGAAGCCCAATACACCTTCAGGCAGAGCTTCTGGCGCTCGGCAAATTCAAATCTATGAAGAGCAACTAGGCATGCGAGGTCGCGTAATCTACTACGAGCCACCACAATGAAGAACGCATTCGTTACACAGCTCGACAAGGTATTTGAACCGCTTGGCTTCAAACGCCACAAGAACGTTTGGAACCGTGAGGTTTCTTCCTTCGTGGACGTGGCTGATATACAGATGAGAAAAGGCGGTGATGCTTGTACGCTTAATGTAGGTGTGCTCGATCCAGATATTCATTCAACCTTATGGGGCGAGCCGCGGCCTCGATTTGTTGAGCAACCCACCTGCACCGTTGCCGTGCGCATTGGCGAATTGATCGATGGTAGGGATAGGTGGTGGAGTATCAATGATGAAGGCGCCATCGAGGACATTGGTCGCACAGCAACCGCCTATGCGCTTCCATTTCTTGAGCGAATGCACGCACGTGAAGCGATGAGGCAATGGTTGATCGAAACAAAGGTGGTGCAGCGCAGATATCTACCGCCAATCATCAACTTGGCTATTCTGGAAAATCTCCTCGGCGATGCTACAGCCGGCTGTAATCTTCTTTCCTATCTGCATCAGAAAGCAGTTGGCGCTTGGCAGTCGCGCATCGCCGAAGTTGCTAAACGACTCAACTGCGCCTCGCTCTGAGCATGGGGAAGATAGGCAGCTCGGCCGGCTCGCTTCACGCACCGTCGGCGGGCAGGGTGCCGAGACCTTCCAGTACGATGCCATCGGCCGGCTGATCACGCACACCAACGACCTCGGCTCCTTCACGCTCTCCTATCTCGGCCAGACCGGCCAGCTCACCAGCCGGACGCTGGCCGGCAGCACGCTCGCCACCACCTGGAGCTACCTGCCCAATTCCGGCGACCGGCGGCTCTCGGGTATCGACAACACCGGCCTCACGGCGGGGCAGTACTCCAACTACGCCTTCACGACGACGCCGGAGAACCTGATCAGCGGCATCACCGAGACGAGCGACGCCTCCTCTGTCTATCCTGCCGCCGGCACGCAGACCGCGACCTACAACAACCTCAACCAGCTCACCGACCTCTCGGGCCAGGCGCTTACCTTCGACGCCGTCGGCAACCTGACCTCGGACGGCCAGCGCACCTATAGCTGGGACGCCTCGACGAAGCGGTGGTTGTCACCCGGGGGCCGACGGCTTTCCCAGACAGTGCGGTTTCCTCTTCGCCCATTGGGCGTCGGTCAGTAAAAGATGATCCATCGCAAGCTTGAATCACATTCGAGCTCTCCGGGGAATCTAGAGGCTTCTGTGAGGTCGCGCAGGCCGATGGTTGGGTCACAGCAGGTCGCGACCTCATTGAAGCCGGATTGAACTGAACCGCTGGGAACCCACGAGCTATGGGTATTGTGTCGAGGCCGCCGCGATAGTGGCAGACGAATGCGACAGCAGGCGGGGACGGTGACGCGGTGGAAGGCGGGTTTGGAGCGGCGCAGGCGGCGGCCATCGCCGCGCCAGCGGCGAGGACGACGCGCTGACGAGGTGCAGGATCGGCGCCTGCGCGCAAGGGCGAGCGCCCATCGACTGATGGAACGCTGTGCGGGTTTGGATGATGGCGACAGAACGATGGCGTCTCATGAACTGTCGAACCAGCTGAGCAAGCGTTGTCGAGCAGGGCGCGGCAGCGGCCCGAGCAGCACCATGGTGCCACCACAGCATGGGCAGAGGTCGAGAGAACGACCAGTGAGCTGTCGATAGCGCTCGCGGTAGTCGGCTGGCGTAGGAGACTCAGGAGTTGGGGCGGCGAGAAGCTGTCGGCAGTGAACGAGCTTGGCGCGGCGATGGCCATTGGCCAGGAAGCCATAATGGCGGATGCGGTGGAAGCCGTCTGGCAGGGTATGCAAGAGGAAGCGGCGGATGAACTCGCTGGCGGCAAGGGTCATCATCTTGGCCTTGCCGTGGCGTCGGTAATCCCGCCAGCGGAAGCTGACCTGTCCCTGCTCGAGGCTGACAAGCCGACTGTTGGCAATGGCCACGCGATGGGTGTAGCGGCCGAGATAGGCGAGGACCTGGTCGGGGTGGCCGAAGGGTGGCTTGGCATAGACGACCCACTCGAGCTGGCGCAGCTCGTCGAGACGCCGCTCGAAGCCGGCCTGATCGGCCAGGCCGGCGAGATCACCGTAGAAGCCGAGGTCACCGGCGTCGAATGCCGTGCGAAGCTTCTCCAGGAACAGCCGCCGGAAGAACCGCGAGAGCACGCGCACGGGCAGGAAGAAGCCCGGCCGGCAGGCAACCCAACGCGTGCCATCGGGCGACAGCCCGCCGGCGGGAACGACGCAGTGGACATGGGGGTGATGCTGCAGGTTCTGACCCCAGGTATGCAGAACCGCGACCACGCCGATCTCGGCACCCAGGTGGCGTGGATTGGCGGCGATCGTGCACAGCGTCTCGGCAGCCGCCCGGAACAGGATGGCATAGACGGTCGCCTTGTTCTGGAAGGCGATCTCGGCCGCCGCAGCCGGCAGGGTGAACACGACGTGGAAGTACGGCACCGGCAGCAACTCGGCTTGCCGCTCCGCCAGCCACGCGGCACGGGCCAGGCCCTGGCACTTGGGACAGTGCCGGTTGCGGCACGAGTTGTAGGCGATGCGGACCAGCCCACAGTCCGCACAATGCTCGACATGACCGCCAAGTGCCGCCGTCCGGCAGAGCTCGATGGCGCTCATGACGCGTCGCTCGGTCAGTCCGAGGTGACCGGCATAGGCTCGACGATAGGCTTCGCCGTGGCGGCGGAAGATCTCCGCCACCTCCAGCCCAGGTGCCACGAGGTGTGCCCGTCAGCCGGGCGGCACCACGTCCAGGCGCAGCCGGTCGAGCGGGCTGGCCGTGTTGCGTATCGTCGTGGAAGCCACTCGGGTGTAGCGAGCGGTCGTCGACAGGTTGCTGTGGCCGAGCAGGACCTGGATGATGCGGATGTCGGTGCCAGCCTCCAGCAGGTGAGTCGCAAAGCTGTGGCGCAGCGTGTGCACCGTCACCCGCTTGGCCAAGCCCGCTGCCTTGCAGGCTGAACGGCAGGCGGCATGCAGGACTTGCGGATCGATCGGCCGGTTCTCATCACGGCCAGGGAACAGCCAATGGGGCGGCTGCACCAGGCGCCAGTAACCTCGCAAGATCGTCAGCAGCTGCGGCGACAGCATGGCATAGCGGTCCTTGGCACCCTTGCCCTCTTCGATCCGGATCATCATCCGGCTGCTGTCGATATCGCTGACCTTCAGCCGCACCGCCTCCGAGGCCCGCAGCCCGGCGGCATACGCCGTGGTCAGCGCCGTGCGGCTCTTCAAGCCAGGCACCGCTTCAAGAAAGCGGACAACCTCGTCCGCACTCAGCACCAACGGCAGCTTGCGAGGCTCGCGCGCATACGGGATGCGCTCCGGCAGTTCGCTCCGCCCCAGCGTCACGCCGTAGAAGAAGCGCAGCGCACAGACGATCTGATTGAGTGCCGGCCAGGAGATGCCGCGGGCAACCAGCTGCACCTGATAGGTGCGCACATCTTCGATATCCAATCGATCCGGCGAGCAACCAAAATACTGGCTGAACTTCGCCACCGCATGGAGGTACGATCGTTGCGTCGCCGGCGACAGATTGCGGACCGTCATATCCTCGGTCATGCGGCGGCGAAGAGGGCTCAACTCGGCCATCGGGGTTCTCCTGTCTGCAAGGGTGGGCTTCGACAACCCGCAATCCTTCAGACAGGAGCGCTCTCACGCCAATACAGAACCCCAAACACCGCGCCAGCGGTTTAGTTCAATCCTGAATCTCGACAGACCCTGGTGCAGGCTCATACCGCGCAGGTGCGGAAGCCGGCGAAGACGTCGCGGCGGTCGGGCGTGAAGAAGTTGCGGTAGGCGGGGCGGGCGATGCGCGCGCTGGTCGCCCAGCCGCCGCCGCGCAGCACCTTGCGGGTGCCGAACCAGGGCTGCGAGTAGTCCCTGTAGGGATCGGGCGCGAAGCCGTCGAACGGCAGGAAATCCGAGGCCGTCCATTCCCACACGTTGCCGATCATCTGGCGGCAGCCGAAGGCGCTGTCGCCGGCGGGCAGCGCGCCGACATCGACCGGACGGTCGAAGGCGAAGTCGAGATTGGCGCGGGAGCGGTCGGGCGCCTCGTCGCCCCACGGCCAGCGGCGGCGGCGCTCGGCGAGCCGCGATCCGTCGATGGCCGGCGCGCCGATCGCGGCGGCCTCCCACTCGGCTTCGGTCGGCAGGCGCCGCTTTGCCCAGCGGCACCAGGCGTCGGCCTCGAACCAGCTCACGAAGACGACCGGCTCGTCGGGCGCCAGCTCTTCGATGTCGCGATAGCGGCGCACCGTCCAGACGCCGTCTCTCTTGGGCTGCCAGTAGACCGGGCGCTCGGCGTTGCGCTCGGTGCGCCAGGCCCAGCCGGCGTCGCTCCAGAACGCGCGCGTGCGATAGCCACCCGCCTCGACGAAGGCCGCGAACTCGGCGTTCGTCACGGCGGCGCGGGCGATGCGGAAGGGGGCGAGCGTCACCTCGTGCGCCCATTTCTCGTTGTCGAAGACGAAGCCCTCGTCCTCTGTCGCGCCCAGCCGCCATGTGCCGCCGGGCACGGAGGCATCGCCGGCCAGAGGACCGCCGGCCGGCCGGCCGGACCCGCCGAGATCGACGGGCGGCGCGTGCGACAGCGTCTGGCGCATGTAGGCCAGCGCCTCGACATGCATGTCCTCGTGGCGGATGGAAAGGTCGTGGAAATAGCGCGCCTCGTCGTCGATGCCGCGCGACAGCAGATCCTCCTGCCGCGCGAGCACGTCGGCCATGTAGCGGTATGTGCCGGCGCGGTCGGGCAGATCGAGATGCCAGCGCGTCCTGTGCGCGACGTTGCTCGAATCCCACAGCCGGTCGCCGCGCTCGATCAGCGGCGCGCGGCCGGCGGCGTGGCGCAGCGTCCAGTATTCGTGGAACCACGCGACGTGGCCGATCTCCCACAGCACCGGATTGACGATCTCGAGATAGGGGCCCATCAATTCGGCCGATGACAGATCTTCCGTCAAGCGCCGGGTGCGATGACGGGCCTCGCGCAGTTGCGCCACGAGCTCGGCCGCGGATGCTCCGCTGGTCGGCCGCCGGGGATGCGCGAGGTCGTGGCCATGGTCCATGAAGATCGTCCTTATCACACCGCAGGGTCCGACTTCACGCACCGGCAACAAGGTGGCGGCCGTGCGCTGGGCGCGTCTCTTGCGCGGGCTCGGCCATCGCGTGCGCGTCGCCTCGGATTACGACGGCAACCCGGCCGACCTGATGGTGGCGGTGCATGCCTGGCGCAGCGCCCGGGCGATCGAGCGCTTCAAGGCGGCCTGGCCGGACCGGCCGGCCGTGCTGCAGCTCAGCGGCACCGACATCTACCATTATATAGAGACCGATCCTGTCCCGACCCTGCGCGCGATGGCGCTGGCCGACCGGCTGGTGGCGCTGAATGCGCTCGCCTGGCGTGTCGTGCCGAAACGCCTGCGCGCACGGCTTTCGGTGATCTACCAGTCGGCGACGCCGCCCGCCGCTGCGCGCCGGCCGACTCCGCGGGCGACGCTCGTCGCGGTGATCGGCCATCTGCGCGACGTCAAGGATCCGCTGCGCGCCGCCCGGGCCGCGCGGCTGCTGCCGGCGGAGAGCCGCGTGTGCATCGAGCAGGTCGGCCGCGCCTACACGCCGCGGTGGGCGCGGCGGGCGCGCGCCGAGATGGCCGCGAACCCGCGCTACGTCTGGCGCGGCGACGTGCCGGCGGCCGAGGTGCGCCGGCTGCTGGCGCGCTGCCATGCGATGGTGATCTCGTCGCTGAGCGAAGGCGGCGCCAACGTCGTCTCCGAAGCGGCGGTCGCCGGCGTGCCGATCCTGGCCTCGCGCATCGACGGCAATGTCGGTCTCCTGGGCGCGGACTATCCCGGCTACTTCCCGGTCGGCGACACGCGCGCGCTGGCGCGGCTGCTGCGGCGGCTCGAGGACGAGCCGCGCTTCGTGAGGCAGCTCGCCCGCGCCGTCGCGCGCCGCGCCCCTCTGTTCCGCCCGGCGCGCGAGGCCGCCGCCTGGCGCCGTCTGCTCACCGGCCTCCAATGACGCGAGCGCGCCGCCCGTCACGCAGTCGTGACGGGCAGCCGCAGAGAGGGTTAGTGAATGATCGAGCAAGTGGACGAGGCGATTTGGCTGGTCGATGGAAAGACCGTGAGCTTCCACGGCTTCCCGTATCCGACGCGCTCGGTGATCGTTCGTTTGCGCAACGGCGATCTATGGATCTGGTCGCCGATCGAACTGACGCCTGATCTCCGGCAACGCGTGGAGGCGCTGGGCCCCGTCCGCCATCTTGTCAGCCCCAACAAGCTGCATCACCTCTACTTGCAGGATTGGAAGGCTGTCTATCCGGAGGCACGGTTGTGGGGACCGCCATCGACCATTCGAAAACGACCCGAGCTCGTTTTTCACGGGGCGTTGGGTGACGAGCCGCCCGCCGAGTGGTTGCCCGATATCGGTCAGGCGTGGTTCCGCGGTTCGTTTGCCATGGACGAAATTGTCTTTTGTCATCGTCCTTCGGCCACCGCTATTGTTGCCGACCTGATCCAGACGTTCAGCCCTGAATTTCTCCGGGAAGAATGGGGACGGTGGAGCTTTCTGGCCCGGCTTTCCGGCCTCACCAGGGACCAGGGCAAAGCCCCCATAGACCTGCGACTATCATTCATAGACCGCGCGCCAGCCCGTGCGGCTCGCGACAAGGTGCTTGGATGGCATTGCGAAAGAGTCGTTGTCGCGCACGGCGAATGGATTCGCTCCAACGGCCATGCTCAGCTCGCCAAATCGTTCAGTTGGCTTGCGTAGCATTGCGGCCCTATGGCTTGCATGTTGATGACGGTATGCCGATTTGGCCACGTGATGGATTTATTGACATCACTTCACCAATGATGTAATTTACTCCATCAGTGACCGAGGCGCGAAAAATCACCCGGACCCGGCTTGTCGTTGGCCCTGGCTTTGCAGAGTTGGTTGTGTGGCAGGTACCTGAGCCGGTCCCCGGCAGCACGCATAGCTACAAATACCGGCTGGCCTATGTCGTGGATGGCATTTGCCGTGTGCGTTACGACAACGAGCGCGGCAAGGGCGATCACCGACATTTGGATGACGTGGAAAAGCCCTATGTGTTTCGTGGCTTGGAGCGGTTGTTGTCGGATTTCTGGCGCGATGTGAACGAACGGAGATAGGACATGCGGACGGTTATCCTTGGCATCGAGACGCAGAATGACGTAACGCGCCGCATCCTGGCGACGGCGCGCGGTCAGCGTAAGGCGGGCGACGACCGGATTTCATTCGAGAATGTCGGCGAGCTTTGGCGGGTGCTGGCGCCCAAGCGCATGGAGATCGTGCGCGCCATGACACGAACCGGGCCGCTGACGATCCGAGAAGTGGCGCGTCGCGTCGGCCGCGATTTCAAGGCGGTTCATTCGGACGTGACGCTGCTGGTCAATGCGGGGATCTTGGAGCGGACAGACAAGGGAGCCGTGGAGTTTCCCTATGACCGTGTGCATGTCGAGTTCGACATGATGGCAGCCTGAAATCGCCTGCTCACTGGCTCAACAAGAAACAGGCCATGCGCTGCAGCCACTTCCGTGTCATCCCGAGCATAGCGAGGGATCTTTGGTTGGCGCCGATCAAGGATCCCGCGCTGCGCTCGGGATGACACCCGTTTTGCGGCAGGCAGCGCGGTTTCATTCCCGAGGGTCTGCCGTTGGCTGGTGACGAACTCCAGCGATGCGGGCGCGCCGCCCGTCACGCAGTCGTGACGTGCGGGGTCGTGCGGGTTGTCGTCATCTTCGGCCGTCGGATGTGTGATCCAAGGGGCGGTCATGAGAAGGCTGGCAGCTCTTGCGCTCGTCTTGGTCGCGGTTGTCCACGTCGCGAGCTGCAAGAACGCGCCGGGCGCCAATGGCCAATACGCGACCCACGACCACGGCCAGGACAACCGCCCCTGACCGGGGCACCCATGGTTGCGAAATTGATTTGTATCAAGGAGGCGGCGCCAGGGAGGAAGCAGCCTGAGGCTGCATTGGCAGGTCGCCAATGCCGTCAACCGCACCTCAAGGAGAAGACCAATGCTGCTCCGTACTCTCCCGCTGGCCGGCGCCGCGGTGCTGCTCGCCACCGTCGCGTTCGCCCAGGCTTCCGCTGACGTCACATACTGCAATTCGCTGAGCTCGGCCTATCGCGACTATGCCCGCAGCGGCCAGGTCGACAGCGGTGCCGCGGCGGCCATGAACCAGTGCGACAGCAGTCCGGGAAGCTCGATTCCGGTGCTGGAGAAGATCCTCACGGACAACAGGGTTCCGCTGCCGAAGCGGAGCTGAGGATCGGCGAGGCCGATCCTGCGCGGGTGAATGGCCGGCTGCGCACTTGGCCGGCCCATTCGCAGAAGGGTTCATCGCTGGCCGCGCCGTCGCTCCGCTGGCGACTTCCAGCCCGTGGCGCAGAAGTCGATGGCGGGCCGGGCGCTCAGGCCATGGGCGAATATGCTGAGCAGGACGGTGGCGATGGTTGCCGCCCGAATGGTCGCTTCACCCCGCAGTCGGACCTCATGCTCGAGGTACCCAGAAGGCGCAAGGGCAACGCGCGAATGTCCCACAGCAACGGCAGATCCGTGCCCGCAGCGTCGGTGGCGAGATGCAGAAGAAGGCTCGCGTCGATCGGGGCGGCGAGTTCGGCAGGCGCTGCGAGCGCCATCGCAATGCCTGCCGTCGTGAACAACATCGGCCCGGTCACGACGGTTTTCTCGAGCCGCCGCGAAAGCAGGTTGTAGCCGAAAAGCAGTACGATGAGTGCCGAGAGTAGGATCACGCCGCCCCCAACCGCTGGACTGCAGGTGGCCGGGCGGGGCGGTCTAGGTCATGCCGCCCGTGCTGCTTGGCCTGAAAAGCAGGACGAGAACGACGATCCAGACGATGAGCCAGCAGATCCATGTGATCGTCGGATGCGCCGCCTGCCATTCCAGTATGCGCTTGTGCATTGCCATTGAATGATATTGAGCAAACCGGCACCTCGATCGCTTGATCCAGATCAACCGGCGCCTCTATGGGCATCGAGTCACGTCGAGGGTGCCGGCCCGGTTGCGATAGTTTACTATTTCGTGCCTCGCGAAGAGGCGGAAGGCAGGTGACATCGTGGAACGGGCCGCTTCGGTCTGGCGACAGGCCTCGCTCGCGGTGCTGGCGACTTCCCTGCTGGGATGCACGCAACCGCGGAACCCGGCCACGTCCGCGAGCAGCGGACCGGTGGATCCCGATTCCTCGACCGTCTTCACGCTGGCCGTGCAGCGCGGCAGCGTCACGGACTGCACGCTCGCGGATTCCAGCATGACGCGCCCGATGACGCTCACGGTCAGGAACAACAAGGCCGAGCTCCTGACCGACGGCGGCATCCACTACGGCCTCGATCGCGTCGCTCCCAACGTCTACGCGGGCGGCTATCGGTTCAAGATCCGGGCCGACCTTTCGGTCCGGCCCAGGCGCCTGCTCGTCAGCACCAACGACGATGTGTGCCGTTGGCAGGCGACGGCGCCCTGAGCGATCGATGAGGGCCGACGACCACGACCGGGCCGGGCTGTCGCAGTTCGCGATCGACCTCGTGGTCCGTCTCGCTCTGGTGGCCGCCATCCTCTACGCGAGCGTGCTGCTGTTGCGCCCCATCGCCGGCATCCTGCTGTGGTCCGTCATTCTGGCGGTGGCGGCCTTTCCCTTGTTCATGGTGACATGTCGCCGCCTGCACCTGCCGAAGGGGATGGCGGCGACTTTGCTGTCCGTCCTGCTGCTCGCGCTGCTGGTCGTGCCGGCGGCGATGCTGGGCGCTTCGGCCGTCGAGACGCTCGACCAGTATGCGCGCCAGTTGACGGGAACGCAGGCGCTGCTGCCGCAACCGCCGGAGACCGTCCGCGACTGGCCGCTGGTGGGGCAGCGCGTCTACGATTTCTGGCTCGATGCCGCGAACAACATCCGCGCGGTGCTCAGGACCCATGTCTCGGAGATCGCGTCCGCCGGGCGCTGGATCGCGCGCATCGCGGCCGGCGTGATGCTCGAGCTGCTGCAGTTCGCCGCCGCCATCGTGATCGCGGGCGTCATGCTCGCGCACTCCCATCGCCTGGCCGACGCCGCGGGCCGGCTGGCGGCGCGCGTCGCGGGGCGGCGGGGCGGCCATTTCCTCGAGATCGCCGGAGCCACCATCCGCAACGTGTCGCAAGGCGTGATCGGGATTGCCCTGCTGCAGTCGGCGCTGCTCGGCGTCGGCATGCTGGCGGCCGGCGTTCCCTTCGCCGGCGCGATCACCTTCGTGGCCCTGGTGCTGGCGATCGTGCAGATCGGCCCCAACCTCGTCATGATCCCCGTCATCATCTGGGTGTGGAGCGCCTTCCCCACGACGACGGCGGCGATCTACACCGCCTACACCGTCCCGCTGCTGCTGCTCGACAACGTGCTGCGCCCGATCGTGATGGCGCGCGGCCTGCAGACGCCGATGGTGGTCATCGTGGCGGGCGTCGTCTGCGGCACGCTGGTCGGCGGCCTGATCGGGCTGTTCGTGGGCCCCGTCGTGCTCGCCGTCTCCTACGACCTCGTCGTGGCCTGGCTGGAGGCCGAACGGCCGACGGCGACCGAACCCTGAAGTCCGGGTTGCAGGAAGTGTCGGCCAACCAGGGACGGACAATGCGGCGTCAGACGCTGTGGCGGTGAAAGCACTGTCGATGCAATCGCCACGACGTTTCTGAGGCGTCGCGACTTCCCTTGACGCAGGTCAAGGAAATCGCGATCGGCCGGGCGAAGGAATACCCGCCATGCTGATCCTTCGTGTTCTGGCATTGACGATGTCGCTGGTGCTCGCGGGTACGAGCGCGATCCGCGCCGAGACGCCTGCGGCGCCGCCGTCGGGCATGACGCAGGAGCAGTTCGACTCCCTGGTCGACGCCATCAGCAGGTCCGTTGTCGAGAAGCTCAGGACCGAAGGCGTTCCCGCACCGGCTGCCGACGCGGTCGCCAAGCCGAAATCCGGCAAGGGTGCGCCGTCGCCCAAACCCGAGATCGTGCGGACGACGCCCGGGCAGGGGCCGAGCGAGTTCGCACTCTTTCTGCAGCGTCTCGGGAGGGTCGTGCTGGCGTTCCCCGCGCTGGGCCGGCAACTCGCCACGGTGGCCGGCGGCCTGGGGCAGGACTCGAACGAAGGTTGGGGAATAGCGGCGTTCGTGCTGGTGCTGGGCCTGACCGCCGCGGCGGCGGTGATGGCGGAAGGGGCGCTGCGCCGGCTGCTGGGCAAGGTGCGGGCGCGCCTTGCGGCCCGCGCCGGTCCCGAGCACGGGATGCGCTCGCTGCTGAACCTCGCGGCGCTGCTGGCGCTCGACGGGATCGGCCTGCTGGCGGTCTGGCTGATCTGCAACGCGGCGAGCGCATGGTTCTCCGGCGCCACGGCCCAGGACAGGGTCGCCGAGGCGGTGCTGATGGGCATCTTCGACTGGCGCCTCTGCATGCTACTGTTCCGGTTCGTGCTGCGGCCGGCGACGCCCACGGCGCGCCTGTGCGAGGTGAGCGGCGAGAACGCCCGGGCGATGTATTCGCGGCTCTCGACCACGGTGCTGGTGGTCGTCATCGGGCGCGTCGTCGGCCGTGTCCTGTTCGCGGTCGGGACGCCGCCCGATGCGCTCGCCGCCTATCAGGTCGCGGGGGTCGCGATCTATCTCGCGGCCTTCCTGTGGCTGGTGTCCCGCTCGCGGGAGGCCGCGCGTCAGTGGCTGGCGGGCCTCGGAGCGGCCGCGCCGCTGGCGGGCCTCGCGGGCCGGCACTGGGTCGGCGTCGCCTCGTCCTTCTTCGTGGTGCTGGGGGCGACGCAGGCCTACAGCGCCATCTCCGGGCGCGTGCAGGTCGGCGGCGCCATGCTGCTCACGCTCGTCCTCGTGGTCGGCCTGGTGTTCTTCGAGACGCTGATGCAGGCGTTCGTGCGGCGGCTCGATTCGCAGCTCCTCGGCCGCACCGCCGCGAGCGATGCACCGAAGCTGCCCGACGTCGTGGCGCGCTGCGTGCGCGTCGCGGTGCTGATCGGCGTCGCCGTGACGATCGCCCAAAGCTGGGTGGTCGAGGTCCTGGGGCTCGCGAGCCCCGACCAGTGGGAGCAGATCACGCGCTCCTCGCGCACCGCCGCGATCACGCTGTTCCTGGCCTTCGTGCTGTGGGAGCTGTTCAAGTACGCCACCGAGCCTTACATGGCGCCCGCGCCCAGGAGCCCTGTCGGGGCGGCCGGCGACGGCGACGCTGCGGCGACACCGGCCTCGCGCATCAGTACCATGATGCCGCTGTTGCGGATGGCGGCGGCGATCCTGATCGTCTTCCTCGCCGTCGTGATCGCGCTGGAGGATTTCGGCATCAATGTCATGCCGCTGATCGCGGGCGCCTCGATCTTCGGCATCGCCATCTCGTTCGGCAGCCAGACGCTGGTCAGGGACATCGTCTCGGGCATCTTCTATCTGACCGACGACGCCTTCCGGGTCGGCGAATATATCGACTGCGGCAAGGCCAAGGGCACGGTCAAGGGCTTCACGCTGCGCTCGATCAGGCTGCGCCATCAGAACGGACAGGTCCACACCATCCCGTTCGGCCAGCTCGGCCAGATCACCAACTTCAGCCGCGACTGGATCACGGTGAAGTTCAACCTGCGCTTCGCGCGCGACACCGACATCGAGAAGCTGCGCAAGGCGGCGAAGAAGATCGGCCAGGACATGATGGAGGTGCCGGAGATCAAGTCGGAGATCCTGGCGCCCTTCAAGATGCAGGGCGTGGCCGACATCGTCGACAATGCGCTGCTGGTCCGCTTCAAGTTCACGGCGCGGCCCGGCAACCCGGCCATGATCCAGCGCGAGGCGGTCAAGCGCATGTTCAACATCTTCCCCGGACTCGGCATCGAGTTCGCGAAGGAAGGCGCGACTGTGATCCTGCAGGCGCCGCATGCTTCGGCCGAAGGTACGGCAGCCGCCGGACCTTCGCGCGCCGAGATCCCGACGCCGGTGGCGGCCGGGTGACGGCCCGGGATCGAGCTGCCGCAATTGTATAACAGGTGCGCGGTTTCTAACCTTCGGGGATGGGCGCTTCCTGCTGCGATCATTGCCACGAAGGAGGGGACGGCGGCGGCCCGGCCTACCGTCGCGTGCTGTGGGCCGCGCTCGCCATCAATCTCGCCATGTTCGCCGTCGAGATCGGCGCCGGTCTCGGCGCGCGGTCGGTCTCGCTGCTCGCCGACTCGCTCGATTTCCTGGGCGACGCCGCCAACTATGGCGTGAGCCTGCTCGTCCTCGGCCTGGCGCTGCGCTGGCGCGCGCGGGCCGCGCTGCTCAAGGGCGCCACCATGCTGGCCTTCGGCCTCTGGGTCGTGGTCACCACGGTGCAGCACACGGTTTCCGGCGCACTGCCCGACGCGCCGACCATGGGAGCGATCGGGCTGCTCGCCATCGCCGCCAACCTCACAGTGGCGGGGCTGCTCTATCGTCATCGCGATGGCGACAGCAACATGGTGTCGGTGTGGATCTGCACGCGCAACGACGCGATCGGCAATCTCATGGTGCTCGCGGCCGCGCTCGGCGTGCTCGGCACCGGCATCGGCTGGCCGGATTTCATCGTCGGCGCGGTGATGGCGGCGCTTGCGCTGAGCGGCGCCTGGCGGATCCTGCGGCAGGCGCTCGCCGAGCTGCGGTCCACTGCGGCCCCGCCGACGGTATCGCGCGCCAGACCAGGGATGCAGGCCGATGCGTAGCGGGCCGGCGGCGATTGTGGCATAGGGGAGGGACAGTACAGGCGTACCTCCCGACATCCCAGCCGAGGGAGCTGCACGTCATGGAACAGGGCCATCGGGTCGAGACGCGCAACACCGCGTACTTCCGCCACGGCTACGACAGCGATCACGCCGACATGCGCCGGCTCTACGAGCAGGCCAAGATCGATCAATGGAACGCGGCCAGGGACATCGCCTGGCAGGCGCCGCTCGAGGGCGACGGCGGGCTGATCTCCGACGACCTGGTCGACATTTTCGGCACGCCCTACTGGGACAGGCTCTCGCCAGGGCAGCGCGTCGAGCTCAACCGCCGCGTCGCCTGCTGGCGGCTGTCGACCCTGGTGCAGGGCGAGCAGGGGGCGATGCTGCTCTGCAGCCAGCTCGTCGAGCATGTGCAAGGCCAGGACGCCAAGCTCTTCCAGTCGAGCCAGGTGGCCGACGAGGCGCGGCACAACGAGGTGCTGCAGCGCTACCTCGACTGCCGGCTCGACGGCAGCATCTATCCGCTGGGCGGCAATGTGCGCGAGATCTTCGACACCCTGCTCACCACCGCCTCGTGGCACATGAAGACGATCGGGCTGCAGCTCATCGCCGAGACCTTCGCGGTGTCGCTGTTCCGCATGCTCGCCGAATCGTCGAAGGACGAGCTGCTGCGCCAGGTCTGCCGGCGCATCCTGCAGGACGAGGCGCGGCACATGGGCTTCGCCATGCTGTCGCTGCCCGAGATCGTGCGCGAGGCGAGCGAAGCCGAGCGGCGCGAGATGGAGGACTTCGCGGTGTGGGCGCTGGCGCGCACGCTGACCGGCATCTTCCCGCTCGCCGCCTACGAGGAGATGGGCTTCTCGGCGGCCGACATCGGCGAGATCAAGCGCCTGCGCCGCGAGCGCGCTGCCGGCGGCGACGAGACCGCCTTCCGCAAGTTCTTCCGCCGCGACCTGCATGGCGGCCTGGTGCGCAACCTGCGCAAGGTCGGCCTCCTGAGCGACCGCATCGCCCCCGGCCTGCAATCCCTCGGCGTCAATCTCGCCGCGGCCTGAGTCGCCGCAACAAAGATCCCTCGGCTTGGCCTCGGGATGACACAAAAATTGGTGTCATCCCGAGCGCAGCGAGCAACTGTGATGTTGAGGTAGCCCGGTGATCGTTCGGGCTCAAGGCAGGCGCTATGCGCCTCCGCCTTCGGCGGCTGCGGCCTTGACCCCGCCCGCTCACCGGGCTGATCGGCTTTCAGGCCGTCGGCGCGGAGCGCCGACGGCGGGCTCAGGCGATGGCGTGTTTGACTGGGTCCCATGTCTGGGAGCGCTGCAGCATGGTGTTGAGGATGCCGATCAGCTTGCGCATGCAGGCGATCAAGGCGACCTTGGGCTTCTTGCCCCTGGCGCGCAGCCGCTGGTAGTGGGCCTTGAGCACCGGATTGTGCTGGATGGCGCTGAGGATCGGCATGTACAGCAGCGTGCGCAGCTTGCGACGCCCGCCCTGAATATGGCGTTGGCCGCGCCGCTCACCGCTGTCGTCGGCGAAGGGCGCCACCCCGAGCAAGGCGGCCGCGGCCTGGCGGTCGACGCGGCCGAGCTCGGGCAGCAAGGCGATCAGGCCGGCAACCGCCGCGTCGCCCAGCCCCGGCACGCTGTGGAGGATCTCGGCCTGCCGCGCGAAGCGCTCGACCGTGGCGATCCTGGCGGCGATGACGGCCTCGAGCTTGGCCAGCTGAGCGCCCACCGCCTCGAGCAGCGCCTGATGGATCTTGCGCACCGCCTTGGGCTGCTCGTGCTCATTCCAGCTCTCGATCTGCCCCTTCAGCCGCACCATGCCGAGACGGGCCGTGACCAGCTGGTCGAGTTCCTGGCGCTCCTCGTCCCGGGCCTGGCCGGTAAGATCCTCGAATACCTCGCCGAACCAGGCGATCATGCGGGCGTCGATGGCATCGGTCTTGGCCCGCTGTCCGGCCGACCGGGCGAAGTGGCGCACCCGCTGGGGGTCGACGATCACCACTGCCAGCCCAGCCTCGCGCAACAGGCCGGCCCAGCTCCTCTCGTAGCCGCCGCTGGCCTCCATCACCGCCGTGGCGACGCCATGTTCGGCCAGCCACTCCAGCAGCCGCCGACGCCCCGCGGCGTCATGGGCGAACGACGCTTCCGCGCCCGCCGACCGGATCGCCGCATCGATCTTTCCCTTGGCAATGTCGAGGCCGACAAGCGTCCGCTTCTGTGTCATCCTCCGTCTCCCTTCCTTGCTCGTCCGGGCTTCGCGCCCAGGCAACTGTTCGGGTTTAAGGAAGACACCGGCCCTGGCCCTCGCTCGCTGGCAGGCTCTTGCCTTAGGGATCTCCGGGCTCAGGGCCGGCGACGGGCGGCTGCTCAAACGGCCGCCCGTTCGCTTATTCTCGCAAATCACAAAGACACAAGGGATCTTTCCTGCGAGTCCCACCGACCAGCGCCAGCGTCCTGTCGCGCACGGCGGGGTCGATCTCGGCCAGGCTTCTGCGCATGTATCCGGACCATTTGGCGCTGCGGCGCTCGGCCTCGCGCCACACGGCGCGCAGCTCCCTGGGCCTCGCCGCGACGAGCCGGTCGAGCAGAGCCTGCGCCTGGACGAGGTCCTTGCCGCGCTTGACGTTGCCCGGGCCGACGCGGCGCTGCGCGACGATGAGCTTGTGTACGGCATAGCGCTCCGGTGTCGGCACCAGGACGTAAACTCCGATGTCGTGCAGGAGCACGGCGGGCTCGGGTGAATGGATCAGGAAATCGAGGAAGCGCAGCGGCTCGGCGTCGGTGCCGAGCGCCGGAAGGCGTCTGGGCTTGTCGGTCGCAGGTCCTTCGTTGGGCGTGAGGAAATCCACGCGCACGCCGTCGGCCGCGCGGTAGGTCACGGAGCGGCGGCTGTCGTGCAGATGGGGCACGGCGCGAAAGCTCGCATCGACGGCCTTGAGAACATCGAGCATTGGAGCGGTCGCGTCCTTCACCGCCACCGAGACATTGGTGAACTGCGCGATGTCGACGTCGCCGGTCGCGAGCGAGGCTGCGGGGAGGCGCATGGCCAGGAGGCCCGGGTAGGTCTGGTAGGCGACGGTTCCGACCAGCACGCCGCGCAGGCGGAAGACCCCGGCCCGTGCCAGCGCCGCGACGATCTCGCCGATGCGGGGCAGCGGGCGGGGAAGCGCCGCCGACCTGACAAGGGTCGAGACGAGAGAGCGCCGCGTGCGTTCGGCGTCACGCGCCTGCCGATGCTGCTCGATATGCTTCAGGAGCTGCGGGGTCTCGGGGCCGACATATCTCTGTTTCTGTCCCTGCGAGGCGGGGAGCTGGAAATACCAGTAGCGCCGGCCGCCGACTTCCTTCGCGACGAACGTGCCCGCCTCGGGGAACGCCTCGTTGAAGGCATCGAGTGCGCACTGGTCCAGAAGCTCGGCGTAGGTGGTCTGGAAGGTGAGCGACAGCGGCTTGGGAGCGGGCGGCATCCAATTTATACGTTAATTGCGAATAACGTATAAGATTGACGCTTTTGCGCTGGACGATCAAGCTGGTTATACGTTTCCCGCAGATAGCGTATAACGACGGGCGCCCAAAGATCCCTCGCTTCTCTCGGGATGACACCAACATTATTGCGTCACTCCGCGGCGATGGGGACGCCGGTGGGGACGAGGCGGTGGCCGTCGAAGGTCAGCATCTGCAGCGTCTTGAAGAGGTTGTAGTTGTCGGGCGACGTGCCGACGGTGATGCCGGGCCGCAGCATCGCCACGTGCAGGTCGTGCAGGTGGGCCGCCTGGTCCATCACGCATCGGCGCGTCACGGCAGTGCCGCAGCGCTTCAGCATCTCGACCATCAACTGGCCCTCGACATAGGCCGCGACATGGAGCCCGTCGGCCTTGTCGCCGGACGGGTAGTATTTGTCCATCCACGCCTTGTAGGCCTTGACCTCCGGCTCGTCCTGCACCGCGGGATCGGACGGATCGACGAACACCGACGACGAGACGGCGCCCTTCGACGCCTCGATCCCGGCCGGGATGTAGGTGCGGGCGATCGAGGCGGCGGGGAAGGCGACCAGCGTCAGCGGATGCCAGTCGAGATCGCGCGCCTTGCGCAGCGCCTGCACGGTCTGCTTCTGGGTCGCCACGATCAGCAGCACGTCGGCGCCGCTGCCGCGCAGCGCGATGACCTGCGATTCGACGGTGGGATCGCTGAGCTCGAAGCTCTGCTCGCCCACCAGCATCTCCTCCGCCCGCGCGCCGAGGCCGATGCGCAGGCCGGCGAGGTACTCCTTACCGAAATCGTCGTTCTGGTAGAGGATCGCCACCTTGCCATGCGGCCGCACCGCCAGAATGTGCCGGGCGAACGCCTTCACCTCGGTCTCGTAGTTGGGCAGGCCCGAGAGCGACCACGGGAACTCCTTCGGGTCGTTGAACTTTGCGATGCCGCTTTGCAGCAGGAGCTGCGGCACGTGCCGCTGGTTGAGGTACTTGCGCACTGCGAGGTTGGTCGCTGTGCCGACCGAGGCGAACATGGCGAACACGCCCTCGGCTTCCACCAGCCGGCGCGTCTGCTCGACCGCCTTGGGCGGGCTGAAGCCGTCGTCGGCCACCACGAGGTCGATCCGCCGCCCGTTGACGCCGCCTTGATCGTTCACCATGGCGAAGTAGGCCTGCGAGGCGCGGCCGAACGTGCCATAGGCGGAGACGGGACCGCTGTAGGGCGCGGTCTGGCCGAGCTTGATCGCGGTCGCGGTGACGCCGGGCTCGGGCGGCGTCTGGGCGGCGAGGGGGCGCAGCGCGAGCATCGACAGGAGAGCGGCCGCCGCGGCGAGGATGGACCGGCCGGTGGTGAGCGTCACTTTCTCGACCTCCGTCTCGCCTCGGGCGCCGGCGCCAGCGCGCGTTCGAGCTGGTCGAGCAGCGCCAGCAGCGCCTCGACCCGATCGGGACCGACGCGCCGCGCGATCTCGCGATGGATGCCGTCGAGGAAGGGCGCGACGCGGTTCACCATGGCCGTGCCCCTGGGCGAGAGCGAGACCAGGCTCTGGCGCGAATCGGACTCGCCCGGCCGGCGCCTTATGTATTTCGCCGCCTCGAGGTCCTTCAGGATGCGCGAGAGGCTCGGCGCCAGCAGCCAGGCGCGCCGGGCGAGCTCGCCCGCTTCCATCTCGCCCCCGAAATAGAGGACGCGGATCACGCGCCACTGCTGCTCGGTGACGCCGCCCTTGCGGTGGTGCGGCCGGAACCAGGCCATCACCGCCTCGCGCGCGCGCAGGAGCGCGATCGGCAGCGACTGCGTGTCGTCCATGAGGCGCGGCCGCGGGAAATCGACGATGCGCTTGCGCTCGCTCATGAAGCGGCGGCGTCCCGGGCATCGACGACGAAGTTGCCGGCCTCGAAGGCGATCGGCGGCGCGGCTGGATCGAAGCTCACGCCGACCGGGTCCTCGCCCCGCTGCACCGCGTTCACCTGGCTGTTCAGCAGCCGGCGCAGCAGCAGGATGCCCTGGTCGCTGGTGGCGAGGTGCTCGTCGGAATGGAAGGTGATGGCGCCCTGGCCGATCTGCGCCTCCCAGTCGCCGGGCGCGTCGCGCCGTTCCTCCGGCGTCATGTCCTTCCAGCGCCTGCGGTTGGCGGCCGCGCCGGGGCCTCTGGGCAGGAACACGCCTTTCTCGCGCACGCGGCCGGCGGTGTAGATGCGGTAGTGGGTGTCGTCGATCGGCAGCGTCCAGCCCAGACTCTCGACCCGGCCGTAGCCGCCGACATAGGGGTTGGGCACCACGCGCAGGGTCGGCAACGCGACCTCGGTGGTGCGCCGCATGAGCCGCCCGTCGTCGAGCGTGCGGACAGAGAAGGCCTTCACGCCGCGCGGCGTGTAGTCCCACGTCACCCTGGGCATCTGGTTCATGACCTCGGTGAACTGCGTGCCGCTGAAGTTCCCGTGCAGGATCGGCACGTGAAAGGTGTCGAGCACGTTCTCGAAATGCTGCAGCCAGTTGCAGGGCGCGACCGCGTCGCCGCCGCTGCCGATGCTGGTGTCGTCGGCGTCGACGAACTCGCCCGGCTCCAGCACCTCCAGGCACTCGTAGCGCGGCAGCACCGGCTTCTTCGCCGGCGGTCCCATGTAGGCGAAGACGAGGCCGTAGCGCTCCTGCACCGGATACCAGGGCTGGCGCACGCGGTCGCGCAGGCGGCCGCCCTCGGGCTCGCAGGGCTGCTCGAGGCAGCGGCCTTCGACGTCGAACAGCCAGCCGTGATAGCAGCAGCGGATGCCGCGCTCCTCGACCTTGCCGTAGTAGAGCGTGGTGCCGCGATGGCAGCAGCGCGCCCGCACCAGGCCGGGCCGGCCCCGGCCGTCGCGGAACAGCACCAGGTCCTCGCCCAGCACGCGCACCTCGCGCGGCGTGCGGGTCGCGTGCGAGGCGAGCCCGACCGGATGCCAGTAGCGGCGCATCAGCTCGCCCATCGGCGTGCCGCGCCCGACCTCGGTCAGGGCCGCGATGTAGCTCGGCGGCCTGCTTTCGTAGCCGGTGCCGGTGTCGAGATCGTCCATGCCGTTCTCCGCCTGTTGTTTAACACGTTAACCGTATGAAGGCGGGCGTCAAGACAGGGGGAAGGCGTCGTTCCGAACGAGAACGGTGTCGTCCCGAACGCAAGCAGTGTCATCCCGAACGCAAGCAGTGTCATCCCGAACGACGTGAGGGATCTTTCGTCGGACGCCGCGAAAGATCCCTCGCATGCGCTCGGGACGACACCGGTCCTTTGGCGAACGGTGTCCCGCTGGATGCCACATATCGGCCACGAAGAACCCGCGGCAGGCGGGGAACGCGGGCCGGGGTCTCACGTTAGATGCAGCGACAATGCTCTGGAGGACCCCATGACCATCCGACACGCGCACTTCGCCGCGATCGCCGCCCTGGGGCTGCTGCTCGCGGGCTGCGGCGACAACCCGACGGACCGGGCGCTCACCGGCGGCGCGATCGGCGCCGGCACGGGCGCCGTGGTCGGCTCGACGATGGGCGCGCCGCTGGGCGGCGCCGTCGTGGGCGGCCTGGGCGGTGCGGCCATCGGTGCGGCCACCACGCCTCGCCGCGACTACTATTATTATCACTGAGCGGTCGGCCTGACCGTCCGTAGCGACCCTCGCCCGGCCGGGCGAGGGTCGTTGCGCGTGCGTGCAACATCGTCGCCGCGTCGGACGTTCACCTCGCAGTCCTGACAATGCGGCGGAGCGGGAGGCCGGGCTCATGGACGGAGCGGCGGCCAGCCGCGACATCGTGGTCATCGGCGCCTCGACGGGCGGGATCGATGCCCTGCCCGTCCTGCTGGGCGACCTGCCGGCCTATCTGCCGGCGGTGGCGGGAGCGCAGGGCGAGGAGGTGGACCGCCTGCTCGACACGCTGCTGCGTGCGCAGCAGGAGCGCGCCGGCCTCGCGCGGCGCATGGCCGAGCACGAACGCCGGTCGGGCCGGACCAGCCTCGCCGACCAGCTCGCGCGGCGCGCGCGGGACGACGACGACGGCGTGCGCCTGCTCGAGGCACTCATCCACAATGGCGAAGGTGGTGGGGAAGTGCTAACCAGCCCGCAGCAGCAGGGCGCGCCGCGAGATGAGCAAGAAGCCTAGGGGGAAGGACCTGCTGGACCAGCCTCCTTCCACGACCATTCCCGTCGTCGGCATCGGCGCCTCGGCCGGAGGGATCAGCGCGCTGGAGACGCTCCTGCCGCTGTTCGAGGACGGCGCGGGCGTGGCCTTCGTCATCGTCCAGCATCTCGATCCCACCCACGACAGCCTCCTGACCGGCCTGCTCGACCGGGCGGCCGAGCTGCCGGTGGTCGAGGCGAGCGACCACATGCCGATCGAGAAGGACCATATCTACGTCATCCCGCCCAACAAGACGCTGACCATCGTCGACGACCAGCTTCAGCTCGGGCCGGCGATGCAGCAGCGCGGCGGCGGGCGCACGCCGATCGATCTCTTCTTCCAGTCGCTGGCGCGCGCCAAGGGCGAGCTCGCGGCCTGCGTCATCCTCTCCGGCACCGGCAGCGACGGCACGCTCGGCCTGCGCGCGATCAAGGAGGAGGGCGGCCTCACCATCGCCCAGGAGGGCGCCGAGTACGACGGCATGATGCGTAGCGCCGTGCGCACCGGCATGGTCGATTTCGTCCTGCCGGTCGAGAAGATCCCGGCCAAGCTCAACGACTACTTCCGCCACCTCACAAGCATCGACGGCCGCAAGGGGCCGGACGGGGTGCGCCAGGAAGCGGCCGATCACCTGGCCCAGATCACGGCGCTCCTGCGTCTGCGCACGGGCCACGACTTCAGCGGCTACAAGGACAAGACGGTGGCGCGCCGCATCCAGCGCCGCATGCAGGTCCTGCAGATCGACGAGATGCCGGACTTCATCGCGCGGCTGCGCAAGGAACCGCAGGAGCTCGACATCCTGCTGCAGGACCTGCTGATCGGCGTCACCAACTTCTTCCGCGATCCGCCGGCGTTCGAGGCGCTCGAGCGCGAGGTGATCCCCCGGCTGTTCGAGGGCAAGGGCGCCGACGACACGGTGCGCGTCTGGGTGCCGGGCTGCTCGACCGGCGAGGAGGCCTACTCGATCGCCATCCTGCTGCGCGAGCACGTGCCCACGAACCGGCAGGCGCCCAAGCTGCAGATCTTCGCCAGCGACATCGACGAGCAGGCATTGCAGTTCGCGCGCATCGGCCGCTTCCCCTCGACCATCGCGCGCGACGTTCCGCCCACACGGCTGGAACGCTACTTCGTGCGCGAGGACGGCAGCTACCGCATCGCCAGCGACCTGCGCGAGATCTGCCTGTTCTCGGCCCACAACCTGCTGCGCGACGCGCCGTTCTCCAAGCTCGACCTGATCTCCTGCCGCAATCTGCTGATCTATCTGACGCCCGATCTGCAGAACCGGCTGATCCCGCTCTTCCACTATGCGCTGAACGACGGCGGCTTCCTGTTCCTCGGCACGTCGGAGAACGTCACCCGTCACTCGCGCCTGTTCAGCACCGTCGACAAGGCGCACCGGATCTTCCGGCGGCGCGCCCAGCTCGAGCGACGGCTGCCGGAGTTCCCGCTGACCGCGCCCGAAGGCGCGCGCCGGCGGATCGCGTCCGCCGAACGGCCGGCGGCCGAGCAGGAGCCGCTGCAGAGCCTGGCCGAGCGCCAGCTTCTCGACCGCTACGCGCCGGCCTATGTCGTCATCAACGCCGACGGCGACGTCCTGCACGGCTCGGCGCGCACCGGCAAGTACCTCGAGCTGGCGCCCGGCGTGCCGCGCATCGACATCTTCAGCATGGCGCGCCAGGGCCTGCGTCCCGACCTGCGCGCCGCCGTCCACAAGGCCACGGCGAGCGGCCAGATCGCGATCCAGCGCAACGTCGTGGTCGGGACCAACGGCGGCCGGCAGACGATCGATCTCGTGGTCCATCCGCTCAAGCCGGCGGCGTCGCAGGAAGCGCTCTACATGGTCGTGTTCCAGGACATCGGCGGCATCAAGGGGCTGGACGAGCCGGAGATGGCCGAAAGCGAGGAGGAGCTCGAGGGCTCGCGCATCGGCCAGGTCGAGGCCGAGCTCAGGGCCACCCGGGAGCGGCTGCAGGCCACCACGGAGGAGCTCGAATCCTCCAACGAGGAACTGAAATCGGGCAACGAGGAGCTGTCCTCGATGAACGAGGAGCTGCAGTCGGCCAACGAGGAGCTCGAGACCTCGAAGGAGGAGCTGCAGTCGATCAACGAGGAGCTGCAGACCGTCAACGCCGAGCTGAACGCGCGCGTCGAGGAGCTGAGCCGCGCCAACAGCGACATCGCCAACCTTCTGGAGAGCACCCAGATCGCCACCGTCTTCCTCGATCGCAACCTCGCCGTGAAGAGCTTCACGCCGGCGGCCAAGGACCTGTTCCGGCTGGTCGAGAGCGACACTGGCCGGCCGATCACCCATGTGCGCGCGCGCTTCCGGGCCGACACGGTGCAGGAGGATGCCGAGCGCGTGCTGCGAACGCTGTCGACGACGGAGCGCCAGGTCGAAAGCAGCCACGACGGCGCCCGCTACATCATGCGCATGATGCCCTATCGCACAGTCGACAACGTGATCGCGGGCGTGGTCATCACCTTCGCCGACGTCACGCGGATCACGGCGGCCGAGGCGCGGATCGACGCCCTGACCCTCGCCCTGCACGACCGCATCCAGAGCCTGGAGGCGCTGCTCGACCTCCTGCCGGTGGGCGTGATGATCATCGAGGACAACCGGACCGGCGAGATCCGCGTCAACCGCTACGGCGCGGCGCTGCTCGGCGAGCCGCCGGGCGAGGGCCTCGCGCCGCGGCCGCTGGCGCCGGCCCGCCTGTTCGAGGGCGAGCGCGAGATCGTTCCGGCCGATCATCCGCTGATGCGGGCATCCCGTTCCGGCGAGGCCGTCCCGGCATTCGAGGGGCAGATCCTGCGTCCCGACGGCAGTCGCGTCGACGTGATGATGATGGCGACGCCGCTGCTGGACGAGGAGCGCCGGCCGCGCGGCGGCATCGCCGCCGTGGTGGACATCTCCGAGCGCAAGCGCGGCGAGGCCCATCAGCAGGTGCTGCTCTACGAGCTGCAGCATCGCGTCAAGAACATCCTCGCCACCGTGAGCGCCCTTGCGACCCGCATGCTGCGCGAGGAGCCGGCGCCGCAGGAATTCGCCGAATCCTTCCTCGGCCGCTTGTCGGCGATGGCGAGCACGCACGAGATCCTGTCGCGCGGCAACTGGACCGGTGTCGACCTGCGTGAGCTCGTGCAGAGCACGGTGCGCGGCCAGAGCACGGCGCCCGACGCGATCGCGATCGATGGCCCGGAGCTGAGGCTCACCCCGAACGCAGCGGCGACGCTCGGCATGGTGATCTACGAGCTCGACACGAACGCGGTGAAATACGGCGCGCTGAGCACGCCGGACGGCCGCGTCGAGGTGCGATGGAAGGTCGAGCCGGGACAGGACCCGCGGGTCGTGCTGACCTGGACCGAGCGCGGCGGGCCGAAGCCGAAGGAAACCTTCACCGAGGGCTTCGGCGTTAACTTCGTGCGGAACGCGGTGCGGTTCGAGCTGCTGGGCTCGGCCACGGCGGAGACGGACGCCGTCGGCGTGCGGTGGACGATCGAGTTCGCCACCAAGGGAAACGTCCAGGGCTCGTAGCCAGGAAGGCCTGTCGCGTAGGGCAAGAAGGTCGTTGCAGGAAACGGTGTCATCCCGAGCATGGCGAGGGATCCTTGTCGGCATTGCAAAAGATCCCTCGCTGCGCTCGGGATGACACTGTCTTCTGTATCCGGCTTTTTCGCCATCTGCGACGGCCCTACGTGGCCGGGAGGGTTCCTCGATGCCATGCGCGCTTCGCGGCCTGCGCGTCCTCGTGGTCGAGGACAATTTCCTCGTCGCCCAGCAGGTGCGGGACCTGCTCGAGGAGTGCGGCTGCGAGACCGTCCGCCCTGCGGCTCGTCGACCAGGGCGTGCCCTTCGTCTTCGTGACGGGCTACGACAACAGCGCGATCATCCCGCCGGAGTTCCGCCACGCGCCGCGCCTCACCAAGCCGTTCGACAACGCCGCCGTCCAGGCAGCCGCGGCAAAGGTATTCGGCCGCTGAGGTCAGCTATGAGCGCAACTGGAGTTGCGCGCTCCCTTGAATGCTTCATCGGAGCGCGCCACTCCAGTGGCGCAATCTCCGTGTGCAGCCTTTTCGGCCCGCCCGGCGTTTATCGGGCATGACCCTGCATCCCATGAGCCGGTTCGATCCCTCGAAGCCCTGCCTGGTCCACGATCGATCGGGCAGGAGCATCGCCTGGTCGCCCGACTGGGCGCCGACCTACTGCCGCTATGCCCGCGAGCACGAGGGCGGCCTGATCGATTTCGACGGGCTGGTGCTCGACGGCTGGTCCGACCTGCCGAAGATCGAGCTTCCAGCCGACTGCGTTCCGCACGACATCTGACGCGACAGGTCCGTCACGACCTCGTCACGACGAGGCAGTCGACGCCCACCCGCACAAACTGGTATGACCCGGCCGGGAGCATCGAGCGGCGGGCCGCTCGGTGTGGGGAGGGAGATGCCATGAGAAGGGTGATGATTTTGCTCGCGACCGCGGCCGGCATCGCGGCCTCTGCCGGTCCGGCGTCGGCCGCCGGCCCGGTAGCGCTGACGCAGAAGCAGCAGGCGGCGGTCCGCGAAGCCGTGACCGCCGCCCTGGATGACGGCACGGCGCCGGCACGCTTCGGCAAGATGGCCGCTGTGAGAACGCCGGTGGGTTCGGTCATCGTCTGCGGCCTGGTCAGGGCCGGGGGCGGCGTCGGCGGCCATGAAGGCGACAGGACGTATCTGGTGCTGGTCACCGGCAGTTCCGCCCGGCTCGCCACGATGGGCGGCGGCGGTGCCCGCGGGACAGTGGCCGCCAGTCAGTGCGCCCAATACGGCATGAACTTCGCCGCGGACACGGTGGCGGCACGATAGCCCGCGGCGTCTGCCCTCGGCCGGCGAGCCGGATCGCTCATCGGATCACCTTGTCGGCACGGGCCAGGAGCGCGGGCGGGATCGCGATGTCGAGCGCGTCGGCGGTCTTCTGGTTGATGACCAGCTCGAACTTCGTCGGCTGATGGATCGGCAGGTCGGCGGGGCGCGCGCCGTTGAGAATCCTGTCGACGTGCCCGGCCGCCTGCTTGCCCAAGGCAAAGGGATCGGGGCCGTAGGTCATGAGCCCGCCGGCTTCGGCATATACCCTGAACAGGGTGATGCTCGGCAGGACGGCCTTGAGGGCGAGCGCCGCCAGGGCTGCGCGCCTCTCGACGACCAGCGGCGAGGACAGAAGGACCAGCGCGTTGGGCGTGAAGTCCTCGATGTCGGCGAACACGCGCTCCAGCCGGGCGACGTTCAGGGCGAAGCCGTGGAGCTGCAGCTTCCGGCTCTTGGCCGCACTCTCGATTGCCCACCACGGCCCCGAACCGAGGTCCGGATCGCGAAGAACCGCGAGGCGGGCGATGCCTGGGATCACCTCGTTCAGAAGCTCCAGCCATTTCTCGGCCAGCGCCGACTGTTCGACGAAAAGCCCCGTCAGGTTGCCGCCCGGGCGGGCAAAGCTCTTGATCAGTCCCTCGGCGACGGGTTCGGTTTCCAGATCCACGGCGACGACCGGCACCGTCCTGGTCGCCCGGCGCGCGGCCGCCACGGCCCCGGACGCGACGGCAAAGATCACGTCGACAGGCCGGCGTTCGAGTTCCGGCATGAGCTCGGCGAGCTTGCCGGCATAGAACGGGATCGAGAAGTCCCGTCCTTCGACGTAGCCCAGCTCGGCCATGCCATGACGCAAGCCGCGGGGCGCGAGGTTCGCCGGGCCGACGCCCACCACCAGGATGGTCGCCGGCGGCATGCCGGGGCGCGGTGCGGCGCGCGTCGCGGTCGGCGCGTCGAGGACCGCGCTCGCCAGCCCGGCAATCATGGGGCGCCGCCTCATTCATCACCTCGTTGGTGCGGACAAGGACGCTCGACTGGACTGGACTACGACTGATCGCGGAAAGCAATCCTGGCGCGCACCGCCGTCGCCGGGTGGACGAGCCGGGGCCGGGCCTCGGAACGGCTGGTCTATTCGCGACGCCGCGCGACCGCCCGCGCCGCGGCGACAAGCCAGGCCACGATCGCCCAGAAGGGGATCACGAAATAGGGCGCGGGGTCGCTCGCCATCAGTGCCGGCAGGCGCGGCTGCAGCGCGAGCAGCAGGACGATCAGCAGGATCGCCGTGCCCTCGAACAGCCAGCGCCCCAGCGTCGACGGCAGCTCGCCCAGCGCGCGCTTCTTCGCCGAGCGATAGGCCAGCGCGCCCAGGATCATGATCGGCGCGCCCACCAGCATGCCGGACGGGGCCGCGCCCTTGGACATCGAGCCGAGCTCGCCGATCAGGCCGAAGAAGCCCAGCACCAGTGCCGTCGACGAGCCGAGATGCGCGAACAGCCGCGGCCGCCGCACGGCGCGCACCGGCTGCAGCGGCTCGAGCCGCGCGGCCTTCAACTCGTACAGCATTCGCTCTCCCCCGAGCCGCGAAGCGCGGAAGTCTAGGGAGCGCGCGGCGCATCGGCCACGCGGCTAGTGTATCAATTGGTTCGGGAGCGCGCTCGGGGCTCGAGCAGGATGAGCGCCACTGGAGTTCGCTACCGGCCGTGCCGACCCTCAGGAACGAACTGCGCTGCCTGCCGCAAAGTGGGTGTCATCCCGAGCGCAGCGAGGGATGACACGGCAAGTAGGGGAAGACCTGATTTCGCTTCTCGCCCGTTGCGCTCAGGCCATGCCGTTGCCGTGGCGGGTCTTCCAGAAGCGGTAGAGGGCGGAGGCGTTGCCGGCGAACAGGTTGCGGTCGCAATGGGTGACGCCGGCGACAGTGCGGGAGGGCTCGCCGTAGGCGCCGTCGCCCACCTGCTGGTCGGCGACGTACTGCCAGAGCCGCCAGCCGCGGTCGGCCCAAGCGTAGGGCATTTCGGGCTGCTCGCGATAGTCGGCCAGCCACAGGTCGCAGCGCGCCAGCCGCGAGCCCGGCGCGATCGGCTGCGGCAGGCTGAGGCGGTGGCGGCCGTAGGGCGCGCCGTTGGCCCAGGACGGATGGGTGTAGACCAGCGGCAGCCGGCCGGTCTCGCGGTGGATCGTCTGCACGAACTGCTCGGCCTGCGCCAACGTCATGGTGTTGCGCGGGTTCGGATCGTTGGGCTCGAAGTCGAGCGCCATCAGCGTGTTCGGCCCCGGCCGCGCGACCGCCAGGAACGCCCTGGCCTGATCGCGGCCCGAATATTGCCGGGTGCCGAAGTGATAGGCGCCCCACAGCAGGCCGGCCGCCTCCGCCTGCGGCCGCCGCTCGGCATAGGAGGGATCGGTCCAGTCGCCGCCCTCGGTCGCCTTGTGCACCACGGCGAGGATGTTGCTGTTGCGGATCGAGGCGAAGTCGCTGACCTCGACCATGTGGCTGATGTCGATCACCGCATCGAGGCCGGCCGTCGGGGCCGGCGGCCCGGCCGGCTGTGGCGCGGCGGCGGTCTCGGCGGGCACGTAGTAGGACGGCACGCTGCCGGCGGGCGCCGTGTAGTAGGGAACGGCCGCCGCCTGGCGCCGCGTCCCGCATCCGGCCAAGGCTGCCGGCATCGCCACCCCGGCCAATCCCCCCAATATCCTTCTGCGCGAGATCATTGCGGCGATTCTCTCTCAAGCGAATCGAAAAGGCAATCGTGGCAAAAGCGCGCCCTCCCCATGGCGATCGCAATCGTTGCGCCAATCGCTGCCTGCGGCACGCGCGCGCCGTCGCGGATCACGCGCCATCACGCTCGCTTGCGAGGCTTGCTCTGTCGCTGCCGCGCGGCCACGTCCAGACATGCGTGGGTCTCGTGTGCTCGCAGCGATCGTCGTGCCGGTTGTCGTGGCTGCTTGCGGAGAGCCGGTCGGGCCGGGCTCCGCCTATGGTCCTCCCGGCGGTCACCGCTGATCGAAGCCCGGGACCATTCGGTGATTGGTCCTCGTTGCTGCGTTTGACACCAAACGACCCCCGATCCGAAATATTTGTTACCGACGGTTGGTGTATAGAGCGGTTGCCGTTCGGGAGGGGTCCCGGCCGGCGTGGATATCGGTGTGTGGGTTTTCGCCTTCGCCTTCGCCTCGTGCGAAGGCGGAGGGGGCTTGCCAGGGCGAAGGGGTTCGCCCTGGCGATCACTCAGGAACGGTCGAGCAGCCAGCGGAAGGCGCGGCGCAATTCGGCGACGGCGTTTCTGTCGTACCAGCGGCCATGGGCGAGCAGCGCCTCGCCGAGGCATCGCCCGATCCTGGAGCGTGGCGAGCGGGTTCGCCGCCTTCTCCACAGCCAAGTTGCGGGAGGCGGTTGAATTCCGGCCGCGGCACGGTCTCAATGGCGACAAGCCGCCTCAGACGGCAGGCCTTCGCGGCTGCTTCCCTCACCTCCGCGCGGCCAGCAAGCCCACATACCCCCTTTCACTGGAGCCCGGTCCCTCGCGGTTCGGGCTCATCTGTTTGGCGCGCGCGCCTGTTGCAATGGATACAAGGCGAGGCCGCGCGCGACACATCCGATACGGGCGAACACGCTACTGTCATGGTCCGGCTCTAGAAGACGGCCATGGAAGACGACATCGACTGCATCCTCGACCGTGCCCAGTGGGAAGCGTTGAAGGCGCTGGGCGCGCCCGAGCCGCGACGTCCCGCATTGCCCCCCGATGCCTTCGAGCGGCTCGCGGCGCGGGACCTCGTCGCCCTGCAGGACGGCTGGCCCGTGATCACGCCGCGCGGCCGCCGACGCATCGTGCGCGGCTCGGAGCGTCTCTGGGATCCGGGCGCGTAGCACGCAAGCCTGTGTCATCCCTCGCTCCGCTCGGGAAGACACGGCAGTGGTCGAGAGCAATTTGCTTGTTGTGGGCCATGCGCTCGTATGGCGTGAGTGAAGGCTCTTGACGTTGCACTTGCCAACTTCCGCAACTGGAGGGATGGCGAAGCGCACGACGAGACGACCCACACAATTCACATCGGCGATCGCGAAGGCGATCGGCGCCCGGCTGGCGGCGGGCGAGACCCTGCGCGCGATCTGCCGCGATCCGGCGATGCCGCGCGAGGCGGTGGTGCGCGGCTGGGCCGCCCAGCGGCCGGCCTTCGCCGGCGAGCTCCGGCGGGCGCGCGAGCTCGGCTACGCGACGCTCGCCGACGAGCTGCTGGAGATTGCCGACGCGGTCCTGGCCGGCGGCTCCGGCAACGACAAGGGCAGGGGGCGGCCCGGCACCGACGCGGTCCAGTGCGCGCGCCTGCGCATCGAGACGCGCAAATGGCTGCTGGCGCGGGCGCTGCCGGGCCTGTGGGGCGAGCGTCCCGATGCCGGCGAAAAGGCAGCCGGCGAAAGACCGCTGTCGTACGAAGCGCTGGTTCTCGCCAGCATCAAGGAGAGCGACAAATGAGGACGGCACGGCAAAGGAAAGCGCGTGTCCAAACGCCGATGGAGGCCGCCGCCGACCGGATCAGGCTGTGGCGCGAGAAGCCCCCGGTGTTCGTGCGCGACGTGCTGGGCGTCACGCCCGATGCCTGGCAGGACGAGTTGCTGGCGGCCTTCCCGCATCGCCAGCGGCTGGCGATGAAGGCGTGCAAGGGGCCGGGCAAGACGGCGGTCGAGGCGTGGCTCGGCTGGAACTTCCTGCTGACGCGCCCGCATCCCAAGATCGCCGCGACCTCGATCTCGTCGGACAATCTCGCCGACAATCTGTGGGCCGAGATGGCGAAGTGGCGCCAGCGCTCGCCGCTGCTGCAGGCCGCGTTCGAGTGGACCAAGACGCGCATCTTCGCCCGCGAGGCGCCCGAGACCTGGTGGATGAGCGCGAGCTCGTGGGCGCGCAGCGCCGACCGCCGGGTACAGGGCGAGGCGCTGGCCGGCCTGCACGCCGACTACATCCTGTTCATCCTCGACGAGTCGGGCGGCATTCCCGACGCGGTGATGGCCTCGGCCGAGGCGGCGCTCTCCTCCTGCAAGGAAGGCCATATCGTGCAGGCCGGCAATCCGACGCATCTCGAAGGGCCGCTGTGGCGCGCCTGCACCTCGGAGCGCACGCTCTGGCACCTCACCGAGATCACCGCCGATCCCGACGATCCGCGCCGCGCCTCGCGCGTCGGGGTCGAATGGGCCCGCGAGCAGATCCAGAAATACGGCCGCGACAATCCCTGGGTGCTGGTCAACGTGTTCGGCCGCTTCCCGCCCGGTTCGCTCAATGCGCTGATCGGGCCCGACGAGATCGCCGACGCGACGGCGCGGCGCCACGAGCCCGCGTCGTACGGCGAGGCGGGGCGCGTGCTGGGCGTCGACGTGGCGCGCTTCGGCGACGACGCCTCGGTGATCTTCCCGCGCCAGGGCCTGCAGGCCTTCGCGCCGATCCGGCTGCGCAACCTCGACGGCCCGCAGGGCGCGGGCGCGGTCGCGCGCAAATGGACCGACTGGAATGCCGACGCCTGCTTCATCGACGACACCGGCGGCTTCGGCGCGGCCTGGCTCGACAATCTCCGCCTGCTCGGCCGCCGGCCGATCGGCGTCGGCTTCGCGGCGGCGGCGAGCGATCCGGCCAAGTACGCCAACAAGCGCGCCGAGATGTATTTCGCCGCAGTCGAATGGATCAGGGCGGGCGGCGCGCTGCCCGCGCGCGACACGCCCGGCCTCGCCGAGCTCGCCGCCGCGCTGACGCAGACCACCTACGGCTTTCGCGGCGACCAGCTCCTGCTCGAGCCCAAGGAGCAGGTGAAGGCGAAGCTCGGCTACTCGCCCGACGACGCCGACGCCTTCGCCCTCACCTTCGCCCAGCCGGTGCTGCGCGAGCGGGGACGGACGGTCGATTTCTCGCGGCTGAGGCGCGGGATCGTGTGAGAGGCGGGCAGCACCGCCGCATCAGAAAATCCCGAATTGTCAAACATTTGCCCAGGTGGGATATTTAATACACATGCGATCTGGCAGTGGAGGAGCGCGACGCGATGCGTGCTTATCAAGTCGTCGCCGAATGGGATGACGAGGCGCGAGTCTGGGTGGCGACCAGCGACGACGTTCCCGGTCTCGTAACGGAAGCGGACACCAAAGAGCGTCTTGTCGAGAAGCTGCGGGAACTGGTGCCTGAGCTGTTGTCCCTCAATGCACACCTGCTTGCCGACTCGGAGCGGAGTTCCGAGTTCGTGATCCATTATACCGAAGAGCAGCGCGTACGCTTGTACGCGTAACTCCGCGTGGCCGACTACAATCGAGAGGTCGTTCGCATTCTGCGAGCGAACAACTGGACTCCAGTACGGAAGGGCAAGGGCGACCACGAAATCTGGCACAGCCCGATCACGAACCGCAATTTCCCGGTCGACAGCAAGATCCTTTCGCGACACACGGCGAATGCAATCCTGAGACAGGCAGGCTTGCCGAAGGCGTTCTAAAGCACGCAGGCGCTGCCGAGCCCGCCCATCAGCTCTCGAAGATCAGGCACGTCGTCGTGGCGTGGGCGAGCAGGCGGCCGTCGCGGTCGGTGACGCGGCCTTCGGCGGTGCCGGTGCGGCGGCCGCGCGCCAGCACGGTGCCCTCGGCGCGGATCGTGCCGGTCTGGGGCGTGATCGGCCGCACGAACGAGATCTTGAACTCGAGCGTCGTCGAGCCGAGGCCCTTGTCCAGTGTCGACTGGATGGCGAGCCCCATGCAGCTGTCGAGCATGGTGGCGGCGAGCCCGCCATGCACCGTGCCCGACGGATTGAGATGGCTGTCCCTCGGCTCCGCCGTCGCCACCACGCGCCCCTTCTCCGCCTCGACGATCTCGTAGCCCAGCGTGCCGGCCATGGTGTTGAGCGGCAGTGTGCCGTCGGCGAGCCCCCGGACGAAGGCGAGCCCGTCCATCTCCCGGCGCTTGTCGGCACTGACGGTTCCGTAGGTTCGGCGGTGCATCTACGCTCCGACCGGCTTGCCGGCGTCGGCGAGGATGCGGCCGCCGATCAGGACGAAGGAGGCGCCGGCGGCGCGTTCGATCCAGTGGCGGGCGCGGGCGAAGCGGCGCATCACCGGGGCCGACGACATGAAAAGCGACACGGTCGCGTACCAGGCGAGCGCGCTCGCGACCACAAGCGCGATCATCAGCACCATCAGCCAGGCGGGCGTGCTGGCGGTCACCGCGGTGGCGAAGACGCTGGCGAACAGCACGATCGCCTTGGGGTTGGTGAGCGTCACCAGGAAGCCGAAGACCAGCGCATTGCCGCGCACCGGACCGCGCGCGACGCCCTCGTCGAATGCCGCGGGCTTCGCGCGCAGGAGGCGGATGCCGAGATAGATCAGGTAGGCGCCGCCGGCCACGCGCACGGCCCAGGTGAGCCACTGGTACTCGACCAGCACCGCGGAAAGGCCGAGCAGGCTCAGCGTCGCGTAGAGGCCGAGGCCGGTCGAGACGCCGAGCGTCGTCAGCAAGCCGCCGCGCGTGCCGCGCGTCAGCGAGGACCGCACGACGGCGACGAAATCCGGCCCCGGCAGCAGCAGGGCCGGGATGAAGACGCCGAACACCGGCAGCAGGACGCTCATCGGGTGCATGGCGGCGCGCTCAGGGCTGCTCGACGCGACAATGGACCGAGTCGACGAAAGTGGTGCTGCGCGGACCGTAGACCGCGAAGCCCACGCGCTCGCCGCCCGAGGTGGGCGGCAGCAGGCCGCGCGTGCGCTCGACGGCGCGGCCGCCATTCTCGAACTGGCAGGCGACGACGGGCGAGACGGTGCTGGCCGAGTTGTTGTTGAGGTAGAGCACGGCGCGCCAGCGGCGGCCCGGCGTCACGTGCAGCGAGAGATTGTCGATATCGACCAGCGGCACCTTCGGTCCGGCCGCGATCGGCACCGAGCCGACGCGATGCGTGGGCACCGTCTGGTCGATCACGCCGCGCGCGGCGGCGGCCTGGTTGCGCGGATCGAAGGCGCGGTCGTCGGGCGCGACCGGCTTGCCGTCCTCGCCGACATTGGACGGCGTCCACACCTGGCCGGTCCTGGGATCGCGGAAGGCGGGCTCGCTGGGCATCGGCTGCGCCGTCGCATCGATCTGCGGCCGCGGCGCCTGTGCGTGCGCGGTGCCGGTCGCGCCGGCCATCGGCAGGGCCGCCAGGGCGGCGAGGGACACGAGGGCGATCAGCCGCCGGGGCTCGTCGATCATGTCTTTCGTCTCCATCGCTTCATTGTTTGCCGCGCGACGCGCGATGGCAATCTTCTTCATCGCAGCGCGGGCGGAACTCATCGACAGGGCGGTGTCATCCCCAGCGGAGCGATGACACCATGTGTGGAGCGAGAAAAAGAAGGCGAGCCTTGACGATGTGCATGGCCGCTGCCAGAAAGTGCGCCGTGGTTCCCGCAAGGGATCAAAAGGGAACGCGGTGCAAGCCGCGGCTGCCCCCGCAACTGTAAGCGGCGAGCGCTCGACCGTTGTGCCACTGGAACGTCCGACGTTCCGGGAAGGTGGTCGAGAGCGAGGACCCGCGAGCCAGGAGACCTGCCACGCACCGCGGTCACGCGCGAACGCATCGGGCGGGGTGTCCTGATGGGCTTTGCGGTGACGGATATTGTGCCGCGAGTCCGTCTTGTCGAATCCATCTTCGTCGTCTTTCTTCCGCTTGGCCGGCGCATCTTTGGCCGGCTGTGTGCTGTGGCTGTCGCCTGCCGTCGCGCAGGACGCGGCCGTGATGCCGGAGACGGTGGTCACGGCGACCGGCCGGCCGGAGCCGGTGACGAGCGTCGCCGGCACGGTGCAGGTGATCGATGGCGAGAAGATCACCAGGTCGACGGCCAGGTCGGTGACCGATCTTCTGTCCGAGAATGCCGTCGGCTTCATGAGCCAGTGGACCCAGGGCCAGACCTCGCTCAACATCCGCGGCGGCGCGACGGAAGGGCAGGGTCGCGACTACAAGAGCGAGGTGCTGATCCTGATCAACGGCCATCGCGCCGGCACCGCCAACATCTCCAAGCTCTCGGTCGCCGACGTCGAGCGGATCGAGATCGTGCGCGGCCCGGCCTCGGTGATCTACGGCAGCCAGAACATGGGCGGCGTGGTCAACATCATCCTCAAGACCGGCCGCACCGCGCCCGGCACGCTGGCCGAGATGGACGCGGGCTCGTTCGGCCTGATCGAGGGCAGGCTGCAGAACGGCGGCACCTACAAGGGGGTCGACTGGTATCTCGGCCTCTCCGGCGGCAAGCAGGACGACTATCAGGTGGGCGGCGGCCAGGTCGAGCTCAACACCGCGTGGAGCCGCATGGGTGGCACCGGTGCCGTCGGCTGGCAGATCGACGACGACAACCGCATCGACACGACGATCCGCACCGACGGCGTCTACGGCGCCGGCTTCCGCGGCTCGAGCGCCAACATCTTCGCCTTCGACACGCGTTACAACCAGTCGATCGACGTGAGCTACAACGGCAAGACGCCGGACGGACGCGGCCATCTCTTCGCGCAGGGCTACTACGTCCAGGACGTCGACGACCTCAACAACCCGTCGCCGCTCACCAGCCTGATCGCGCCGCCCGCGCGCACCTTCACCGACCACAACCATCGCCGGATCGACATCGAGGGCGTGCGCGTGCAGCCGCGCTACAGGTTCTGGCCGTCCAACGAGCTGCTGGCCGGCGTCGACTGGGAGCGGAGCTGGATCATCTCGTACCGTTTTCGCGCCGGCGGCCCGGCCGTCACGCAGCTCTCGCCGCAGGACAACAACGAGACCGACAATGTCTGGGCGCTCTACGCCGAGGATGCGCAGAAGCTGTTCGACGATCGCCTGACCGTGCGCGCCGGCGTGCGCCAGACCTGGGGCACGACCTCGCTGCTCGCCACGCCCAACGCGCCGACCCTGATCCCGGGCAGCGTGGACTACCGGGCCACGACCTGGTCGGTCGGCACGACGCTGCAGGTCACAGGCTGGCTGACCGGCCGCTTCGGCGCCTCGAGCGGGTTCCGCGCGCCGACCGCGACCGAGCTCGGCGCCAACTTCACGACGACGCCGATCGGCAACACCATCTTCGGCAATCCCAACCTCAGTCCCGAGACCAGCCATCAGCTCGAGCTGGGCGGCACGATCGCGACGAAGAACGCGCGGCTCGATCTGGCGCTGTTCCAGAACGTGATCAGCAACCGCATCCAGTCGGTGCGGATCTCCTCGCAGGGCGGCGTGGTCGTCTCGCAGTACCAGAACAACCCCGGCGACATCCTGATCCAGGGGCTGGAGCTGCAGGCCGAGGCCGACATCCCGCGGCTGCTGGGCCTGTCGGTGGGCGAGGGCGAGCGCTGGAGCCTCTACGGCAACGGCTACTACAACTTCACCATGACCGACTACGGCGCCGAGCTCACCGGCGCCAACTCGAGCCAGGCCACGCGCATCAACCGCTACGGGCTCTCGATCGGCACGCGCTACGAGCGGCTCGACGGCGAGCTGCCGTGGAGCGTGCAGCTCCTCGGCGTGCTGCGCGGACCGATGTGGTACAATACCGAGGAGGCGCTGTCGCCGGTCTACTTCCCGGGCCAGGTGCGCAACGTGACGGTGTACGAGAAGAGCGCCTTCTGGGTGTGGAGCACGCGCCTCGAGATCGAGCCGCACAAGGGCGTGACCTTCTTCGCCGCGATCAACAACATCCTCGACGTCAACCAGGACCCGGTCTTCATCGCCCTCGACCAGAATCCCTGCCGCGCCAACCTCGCCGCTCAGAACGGCTCGTGCGGCAACTCGATGATGGGCCGCGAGGTGGTGGCGGGGGTGAGGGTGCGGTTTTGATCGCCTCTGTCGGCAGCACAACGACTGTGTCATCCCGAGCGCAGCGAGGGATCTTCGGTCGGCAACTGCCAAAGATCCCTCGGCTTCGCCTCGGGATGACACTGTTCCTCGCGTCTCTCGCATCGCTCGCGCACGCGCAGCCGGTCACGGTGCACGATGCGTTCGGTCGCGCGGTGACGCTCGCGGCGCCGCCGCGGCGGATCGTGCCGATCTTCTCGTCGAACACCGAGATCGTGACGGCGCTGGGGCTGGCCGACCGCATCGTCGGCATCGATGCCTACACGCGCTATCCGCCGCAGGTGCTCGACCGGCCGGCGGTGGGCGGGCGGCTCGGCTTCTCGGTCGATGCGATCGCGGCACTCCGGCCCGATCTCGTGATCGTGACACCCGCGCGCCAGGCCGCGCACCAGCTCGTGGAGCCGATGGAGCGGATCGGCGTGCCGGTCCTGGTGCTGCTGACGCGCAGCGTCGAGGAGATCCTCGCCAACATCCGCCTGGTGGCGCGGATGACGGGCGTGACGGCGCGCGGCGAGGAGGTGGCGATGCAGTTCGCCGACAGGCTCGCGCGCGTCGCGGCGCGCCTCGCAGCCGAGCCGGCGCCGAGCACCATCATGATCACCGGCCGGCTCGGCAACGGCCTGATGCTGGTGGCGCGCGAAGGCACCTATACCGGCGACGCGATCGTGCGCGCCGGCGGACGCTTCGCGCTCGAAGGCACGGCGATGCTGGCGCAGGTCTCGCCCGAGGCGATCCTCGCCGCCGATCCGGATGTCCTGCTGTGGGCGGGCGGCGCGCGCGATCTCGCGGCGCTGATCGCCGAGCCGGGCTGGGCCGATCTGCGCGCCGTGCGCGCCGGCCGCGCCCATGCCGTGAACCGCGCCGAGCTTCTCATCCCCGGGCCGCGCACGGTCGACGGCATCGAGCATCTCGCGGCGCTTCTCCATCCGGCAAGAACGGGGCGATGAGAGCCTGGCCCGGCCTCGCGCTTTGCCTGCTGGCCGCGCTCGCGCTCGCGGCCTGCGCCGGCGCGAGCTGGGCCTCGCCCGCCGATCTCTGGCGCGCCTTCGCCGGCGATCCCTCGATGGCGAGCCGGCTGCTGATCGAGTGGCGCCTGCCGCGCGTCGTGGCGGCGGCGCTGGTCGGCGCGCTGCTGGGACTGGGCGGCGCGATCTACCAGGGCGTGTTCCGCAATCCCCTGGCCGAGCCCTACCTGCTGGGTTCGGCGGGCGGCGCCGCGGTCGGCGCGACGGTCGCGCTCCTGGTGCCGCTCGCGCTGCCGCAAGCCCTGCTGCTGCCGCTGCTCGCCTTCGCCGGGGCCTGGGGCGCCACGATGCTGGTCCTGGGGATCGCGCGCGTCGCGGGCGCGGTCGATGCGGCCGGGCTGCTGCTGGCGGGCGTGGCGATGGCGGCGATCCTGGGCGCGCTGCGTTCCTTCCTGATGCTGGCGCTGTCCGACGAGACGGTGAGCCTGCAGGTGGTGATGAGCTGGGTGCTGGGCGGCATCCAGACGCCGAGCTGGCCGGGCATCGCGCTGCTCGCCGCGATCGCGATCGCCTGCCTCGCGCTGTCGCTGCTGTTCGCGCGCCGGCTCGATCTTCTCGGCCTCGGCGAGACCATGGCGACGGCGTTCGGCCTCGACACGCGCCGCGTGGTGGCGCAGGCGGTGCTGGCCGGGTCGGTGATCGTGGCGGCGGCTGTGGCGTTCGGCGGGCTGGTCGCGTTCGTGGGACTCGCCGCGCCGCACATCGCGCGCTGGCTGGTCGGCCCGCTGCACAAGCCGTTGCTGCCGGCTTCGGCGCTGGTGGGCGCGATCGTGGTGACGCTGGCCGATGCGATCGCCCGCGCCGCCCTGCCGCCGGCCGAGATCCCGCTCGGGCTGGTGACCGCCGTCGCGGGCGGACCGTTCTTCATCCTGCTGCTGGCGCGGCGGCTCAGGGCATGAGCGCGCTTGCCGCCGAGTCGCTGGTCGTGCGCCGCGGCGGCGCGACGCTGATCGACGGCGTGTCGCTGGCGCTGGGGCCGCGCGGCTCGGTGGCAGTGATCGGCCCCAACGGCGCCGGCAAGTCGACGCTGCTGCGCACGCTGGCGGGAATCGCGGCGCCGTCCGCGGGGCAGGTGAGGCTGAATGGCCGCGACCTCTTCCGGCTCGCGAGCCGCGAGCGGACGCGCAGCGTCGGCTTCCTGCCGCAAAGCTTCGAGCCGCATTGGGATCTCTCCGTCGCCGATCTGCTGGCGCTGGGCGCGGCACGGGCCGACACGCTGCCGGCCGGTGCGGTCGAACGCACGAAAAGGGCGTTCGAGCTTTCGGGCCTCGAGGCGCGGCGCTGGTCGACGCTGTCGGGCGGCGAGCGGGCGCGCGTGTTGCTGGCGACCGTCCTGGTGGTCGATCCGCCGGTGCTGATCGCCGACGAGCCGTCCGCCGCGCTCGATATCCGCCATCGGCTGGAGGCGATCCGCACGCTCGCCGCGCGCGGCCGCGAGCGGCTCTCGGTCGTGGCGGTGCACGACCTCGACCTCGCCTTCCGCTTCTTCGAGCGCGTCGTGCTGCTGGCGAAGGGCAGGGTGGTGGCCGACGAGCGCGCCGACCGCCTGATCCACGACCCACGGCTCGACGCAGTGTTCGGCATTCGATTCGAGCGGCTGAAAGTCGATGGAGGGTGGATGCTCGCTTATGGCGAGAGCGTTGCATAAAACGGACGACATGGACCTGGAGGAAGTGGATGTCGTTCACGTGGGCGACGAGAAGTGCAGAAACACTCGTTGCGAAACGACGACGGTCAGATCGTCCGGTTGAGTTGGGGGCCCGGTCGGGGGTGTCAGCCCGTACGATACCGCACAATGAGGCCGTGGCATTCCTGCCACGGCACTTTAAGATTGCTGTCTAAGTGCAGAAAAAGGTATTGCGGCGAAAGTGCGATATATGTTACTCCCCAAACCATTGGACCAGGGTGTTTGGGGTTAATCTCATGATAAGCATATTGCGCAAAGGGTTTATGCGTACGGGCTTGGCGTTGACCGCCATTGCGGCGGTCGGTTTGCCGGCGGAGCTCGCGGAAGCGGCCGGCACGGCGACGGCGACTTTCCAGGTGACTGCCACTGTGCAGGCAACATGCAACATCTCGGCGACCAATCTGGCCTTCGGCACCTATGCCGGGGCGCAGACGGACGCCACTTCCACCGTGACGGTCACCTGCACCAATACGACGGCGTGGAATGTCGGCCTCAACGCCGGAACCTGTGGTGCGACAGTGACCACGCGCTGCATGGCAAACGGCGCGGCACAGCTCAATTATGCCCTTTATCGCGATTCCGCGCGGACGCAGAACTGGGGCCAGACGGTCGGCACCGACACGCTGACCGGCACCGGCAACGGTGCTGCGCAGGCAAATACCGTCTACGGTCGCATTCCGGCCGGCCAGTTCCCCGCACCGGGCGCGTATACCGATACCATCACGGCCACGGTGAGCTTCTAGGCGACACAACTGCCGCTGCGGCCCAACGAGGCCGCGAAGCTCCTTCCCCTCTCGAGGAGCCTGTCGATGAACGCGCTTGCAAGAGTTTTGCGTGCGATGGCGCTCGCCCTCATGGCTGCGCCGCTTGTCCTGGGTTCGGGTGCAGTGTCTGCGCAGGCGCAGGCGCTGACGGTATTGCCTGTGACGATCGAGCTGGCGCCGGGGCAGAAGGCGGCGGTTCTGAGGGTGATGAGCGCGGGTCAGACGTCGTTTCAGGTGCGGGCGTACGGATGGCGCCAGAACGAGAACGGCGAGGTGGAGCTGGACGACACCGACGCGCTGCTGGCCAGCCCGCCTTTGGGGACGATCGCGGCGGGGGCGAGCCAGGTGATCCGGCTGGTGCTGCGGCGCCTGCCGGCCGAGCGCGAGGCGACCTACCGCATCCTGGTCGACCAGATCCCGCCGCCGGCGGCGCCGGGCATCGTGCAGGTGGCGCTGCGTCTTTCGATCCCGATCTTCGTCCTGCCGCAGGCGCGGGTGGCGCCGCACGTGACGTGGCACGTCGAGAGCGCGGGCGGGCAGAGCTTCCTGGTCGGCGTCAACGACGGCACCCGCCATCTCAAGGTGCACGATCTGGCGCTGCGCGCGGCCGGCGGCGCGACGGTGGCGGTGGAGACCAAGAACGTCTCGCCCTATCTGCTGGCCGGCACGACGCGGCGCTGGCGCCTGGCCGGCCGGCCGCCGGGCGGCGCCCTGCGCCTCACCGGCAGCGGCGCGGACGGGGCGATCGACCAGCCGGTTGCCGTGAATGGCCGGTGACGTGGATGGCCGGTGACGTGAATGGCCGGTGACGGCGGGGCGATCCTGCGGGCGGCGCTGGTGGCGGCGATCGTCGTGCTGTCGGCGGTGATGGCGCGGCCGAGGCCGGCGCTGGCCGACGAGACGCTGCTTCTGGAGGTGGTGGTCAACGGCTATCCGACCGGCAAGATCGGCGAGTTCGTGCAGCGCGACGGCGCGCTCTACGCCCGGCGCGACGCGCTGCGCGAGCTGGGCTTTCGCGTCCCCGCGGCCACCGCCGAGACCCCGGACAAGCTGGTGAAGCTCGCCGACCTCCCCGACTTCGCCGCCCGCCTCGATGCGCCGACCCAGACCCTGCACGTCACGGCCGGGCCCAAGCGGCTGCTGCCCGAGCTGCTCGAGGTGGCGGGCACGACGCCGGGCAGCGGCGGCACGGTCGAGAGCGGCATCGGCGCCACCCTCAATTACGACGTCACCGCCAGCTCGACCAATCCCTTGGGGCTCGGCCCCGGCACCCCGGGGGTGGGCAGCGGCCTGTTCGACTTCCGCGCCTTCTCGCCCTGGGGGGTGCTGTCCAACGGCCTGCTGGCCTATGTCGGCGGCAACCCGGCGGGGCTCAGCGGCTATTCGGCGATCCGCCTCGATTCGACCTACGTCTACTCCGACCCCGACGACCTGATGCGCTACCGCGCCGGCGACTTCATCAGCGGCGGCCTCAGCTGGACCCGCCCGGTGCGGCTGGGCGGCGGCCAGGTCACGTCCGACTTCTCGATGCGGCCCGACCTCGTCACCTTCCCGCTGCCGGTGGTCAGCGGCACGGTGGCCGTGCCCTCGACGGTCGACGTGCTGGTCAACGGCAACCGCGTGCTCAGCCGCGAGGTGCAGCCCGGCCCGTTCCAAGTGCCGCAGCTGCCGGTCATCACCGGCGCCGGCACGGTGATGATGACCGTGACCAATGCGCTCGGCCGCCAGGTGACGACCGAGCTGCCGTTCTACGCCAGCGCCTCGCTGCTGGCCCCCGGCCTGCAGACCTTCTCGCTCGAGGGCGGGCTGGTGCGGCGCAACTGGGGGCTGATCAGCAACGACTACGGCGCCGCCGCGGGCGCGGCCACCTGGCGGCGCGGCCTGTCCGACGCCTTCACCGTGGAGGCCCATGCCGAGGGCACCGACGGCGTCTTCATGGGCGGCGCCGGGCTGGTCTGGAACGCCTTCGACCTCGCCGCCGTCAACCTCGCCGCCGCCGTGAGCGGCGGCTCGGGCGGGACCGGCGGCCAGGTCACGGTCGGCCTGCAGCGGCTCGGCCAGCCCTTGAACCTCGCCGCCTCGGCGACCTTCGCCAGCTTCAACTTCGCCGACATCGCCGCGGCCAACGGCCAGCCGGCGGCGCAGCTGCAGATCAACGCCAGCGCCGGCCTGGCGCTCGGCAAGTACGGCTCGCTGAGCGTCGCCTACAACGGCATCGAGCGCGCCGCCGCCATGGTGCAGACGGTCTCGGCCTACGGCCAGTTCTTCTATCTCCAGCCGGCCCAGAGCACGCACCTCGTCTCCGCCACCTGGTCGGCCCAGGTGCTGGACAACGTCTCGCTCTACGCCACCGCCTACGACGATCTCGCCGGCTACGGCGGGCGCGGCGTGATGGTCGGCCTCACCGTGCCGCTGGGCCGGCGCAGCTCGGCCGGGCTGAGCGCCAGCGCCACCAACCAGGAGCGCGCGGCCCAGCTGCAGGCCAGCCAGACCGCCGACGTGATCGGCGACTGGGGCTGGCGCCTGTTCGGCGGCGGCTCCGACGTCAATGCCGACCACGAGTTCGCCGAGCTGCAGTACAAGTCGCCCTGGGGCCTGGCGCTGGGCGGCGTCGACCGGCTGGCCGGCCAGACCACCTTCCAGGCCGAGGCCCGCGGCGCCGTCTCCTGGGCCGGCGGCGGGCTGTTCGCCTCCAACCGCATCGACGACAGCTTCGCCGTGGTCGACACCGACGGCGTGCCGGGCGTGCACGTGCAGCAGGAGAACCGCGACGCCGGCGTCACCAACGCCGCCGGCCAGGTGCTGGTGCCCGACCTGCGCGCCTTCGAGCTCAACCACCTCTCGATCGACCCGACCGACGTGCCGGTCGACGCCACCGTGCCCTACACCACCCGCGAGGTCCGCCCGCAGGACCGCTCCGGCGTCGTCGTGCGCTTCCCCATCAAGACCAGCCACGGCGCTCTGGTGCGGCTCAAGGACGAGGCCGGCCGGCCGATCCCCCTCGGCAGCATCGCCACCCTGCAGTCGAGCCGCGCCACCGCCCCGGTCGGCTACGACGGCGAGGTCTACCTGGTCGACCTGCAGCCCCGCAACGAGCTCGTCGTCGAGCGCCGCAACGGCCAGCGCTGCCGCGCCACCTTCGCCTTCTCCCCCAAGCCCGGCGACATCCCAACCATCGGGCCGATCCCCTGCCGCGAGCCCG